>NZ_JAOCMB010000005.1:0-2015710 GCF_056172655.1 Chryseobacterium sp. GTID13 | reverse complement strand
CAGAGTGGAAACTCCGGCTGTTAAATAACCTATGAAAAACACCAAGATCAAAATTAAACATATATATAAATTTTGAAAAATATTTTTTATTTTCTTTTGTAGTTGCTTTTCAGCAGTTTCAGGATATCTGATTCTTTAAATAGTATTTTGCCTTCTATTTGAATATAAGGCAATAGCCGATCATCCCTGTACTGTTGAAGTGTGCGCTTGCTGATATGCAGTCGCGAGCAAACCTCTGGACCTGATAAAAAGATTTCACCATTGAATACCGGGCGGTAGTGTTCCCTGATAAATAAGAGTTCTTTTTTTATTTGGTTTAGCGTATCTAAGTATGCCTGCCCTTCATCGTTATTTTCTTTTAATTCTTTCATGCATTTTGGGTTTGGATTGGAGAAGTACTGCAACATCTTCGTATTTAAAATAATTCTTCCTGTTGATACAACTGGCAGCAAGTAAGCCACGGTCTTTATAAGATTGGAGGCTACGTTTACTTATATTAAGCAGGATACAGACTTCCTGCGCATCCAGCCATTTTACAGGTCTTCCAAGGTATTCATAAGGCCGAACCAGTTCTTTGGTTAATACTGATACCTCTGCCAGCGCTGTGGTGAAGGCAATAAATTGGACCTTTTCAAAAAACACTATTTCCATTGTTCACGGGTTTTGATAATCGTAAACTTATACTGGATTACAAGCCCTGGGTGGATAATTGCCAACAGTTGTATAATTTGGCTTAAATAAGCCTAAGAGTATATATAAAAAAGCTGTCTCATACACAGCATGAGCTGGCTATGGACAGCAGCCTGTGTGATCAGGCCTTACTTTGTTATGAACAGTCGCTGATCGTGCTGTTAATAGGGGTTGTCTGTATGGACAACCTTTATCGCGCTTTCAGCATTTTAGTTTAAATTTCAGATAGCAGCTGAATAACTTTTTTGCATCCTACAATTGGGCCGTTCTACTTGCAAGCCTTACAGGAGACAGAGATAGCACTCAATAGAAAATCAACATAAATGTTTTAATTTTTCTTAAGTGGCAGTTTCCAGAAATAAGCGGGATCGTGTGTAATTGTGTTGCCCTTCAAGTAATGGTTTTGCGTTTCATCAAATCCCGACGGCACAAGGGAGACGAATTGCAACTCTTTGTCCAGCGGCCGGTACCTGCTTTCGTTATTGAACCGGCTCTGGTTGGTACATTGTATCCAATAAAGGTTTTTGGCCATATAGTAGTCGAGGTACCAGTCTTTGGTTACTTGTGTTTCTTTGTTCAACTTCAGTGGACTGTTGTTTTTCAGGCGGTCTCTCACCTCTTCTATACTCAGGATACTGTCATGTTCGTCCATCACATAAATACCGTGGGACGCATCCATCCAAAGCCATTTATTCAGTGTTTCGGAATAAACACAATTGATAACATGACAGTCAGTATCCTTGTCATCTTTGGGCATACAAGTCACGTAGCGCGATTTAAAACCCAACGCCAGGTACATTTCATTAAGAGTCATAGCCTTATGGCGGCAATTAATACCCCTTCCGGTTGTCTTATGGTAGTTGTAAAAATCTATGGCATCAAACTCACATAGTGCCCAATTGGTGCCGTCGTAGGCGATTTCTCGGGTTACAAAGAGCATCACATTAATGAGTCTTGATACTTCGTCGCCATTACCTGAAATGGAATCAAGGTTGAAGTACCGTCGTATTTCTTTGAGGTTGGATTGATCTGCGGACTGGTAGTAAAATGCAGGCAATGAGTCTTTGTACTCGGTATGGTAGCTGCCTGACTGCTGAAGCAATAGCAGCTTGTCGTATTGTTTTAATTGCCCGAACAGTAATATGAATTTTTTCTCTTTGCGGATGTTGTCGAGATCAGTATCCTTTTTGACATGCTGGTATTCGGTATAACCAAAATTGATCGCGTTTTCAAAACTAGCAATTGCCAGCTTTTTCTGCCCCAGTAATGATTGTACACAGGCGAGGTTATAAAAAGAATTTGCTTTTATCATTCTGATATTGGACTCGACTTTCTTCTGTTCCGTCGGCGATAGTTGTAATTTATCCAAATTCGAAATTACTTCTTTCAGCACCCATTCAGCTTTTTGGTATTCTTTAGCCGTGTAATGGGTATTATACTGCGTTGAGAGATCGGAAAGTTTTGCCAGGAACGTATTCCAGTTGGCTGAATTGGTTTGTGCAAGTGAGCAGAGTGCAAAGAGAAGTGCCGCAACAAAAGTGATCAAGGATTTCATGTTCAATTTAGTTTTAGTAGAAAAAGGAGTTGGTTACAGCACTCTATGCTCTTCAGGTCACAAGGTTTTATGTATGCGTAGTTATACTGTTCCGTAATTATGATTATGTAAAGATAGAGAGGGCGGCTCAAAAGGACACCTCTTTTTTGTGGTTGTTCACAGATATAGATAAAAATAAACTGCTGAGTCTTGTAGTTGTTGTTGCGTTGTCGTTTAATAATGCATGGGTAAATCAGACGTCATCTTTAAAATATACAATCAGCAGCAGACCATGCTACCGCCTGCGGACCTGAAAAAGTTGGTAGAAAAGACACACGCGGTATGGATCATCAATATTATAATCGATCATTTGAATATTGATGGTATTTAGCAGCCAGTATAAAGGTCGCGGTACCACCAGTTACAATAATCCGCGTATGCTGCTCAGGGCGCTGGTATATGTCTATATCTGTAACGAGTACAGTAGCCTTAGAATAGAACATTATTGAGGCGGGGAATTGTCCAGCCGATATAGAAGCTGTTTTTGATACTAGCAAACACAACAAAGGCGTTAGAGCGTTATGATCAGAGGAATGGAAAAAGTATTGACAGAAACAGGGCTCCAACTAGCAACATAAAAACCTGAAAACGACCGACTCGCTCCTGCGAAAATGAAAAAACCGCCTCAAATACTTTGAGACGGCCTCTTGTTGGGCAGTGAGGTTTGTTAAGCGCTTTGGTAAAATTGCGTCATGCCCTTTATTTTATCAGCCGCCTTCTCCATGTCTTTACCTATTTTTTCATTGATGATTTTAGCATAGATCTGAGTAGTGGAAAGTATTTTATGTCCCATCATTTTGCCTAAAGTTTCCAGTGGAACACCTTCGGTAAGTAAGAGGGTAGCAAATGTATGACGGGCGCTGTGAAAAGTAAAATACCGGTTCTTTAAGGATTCTATTTCACCGAATAACTTTCTCAGGTTCTTGTTGCATGACGTATTACAGGACATAGGAAAGATCCGGTCATCTTTTGAGACACCCTCATATTTTTCTATGATCAGTTTGGGTATATCGAGCAAGGGTACATTGGAAGTAGTCACCGTTTTTTTCCTACGGGTGATTATCCAGCTTTTACCATCAAAGAAATCCTGGATGTTACTTTTGGTCAGCCGTTTAATATCTATATAGCATAACCCTGTAAAACAACTGAAAAGAAAAAGGTCTTTTACCAGTTCCAGCCTTTCATTGGATGGCTGGTGAGCTATTAGTTGTTCTACCTCCTTTTTAAGTAGGTATCCCCGGTTTGTTTCTTTACAGCTGTTTTCATATTCATCGAAAGGATTATGATTGAGCAGCTTGCGTTTGATCGCCAGCTTGGTGACTGTAGTCAGCCCTATCATATACACCCAAATGCTGTTGTGTTTTAAACCAACATCACCCCTGAGGTAGAAATCAAAGTCCTGGATGAACTCTGGTGTCATATCACTAAATGGAATATCTCCTTTTTTGTGTTTAGTGGCAATATAGTCTTGCAAATGTTTAAGCAGCGTGCCATATTTATCATAAGTAGAAGCCGACCGGGTTCCGTTGTCCACCATTTTTTTAAAGTTCTTGTTGAACTGTGTAAAAAATGCAACGATAGAGGGGTCGTTGATGTTATTGCCCAGCACTATATTTTTTAGCTCTTCAGCTTTTACCCTGCCTTGCTTACCAAGTAAAGCAGTATAACATTCTTCAGTACGCAGCCGTACTTGTCCGAGCTTCTGATTAAGGGTCAGTGCTTCTTTACTTTTACCGCTTACCCTTCCATACTTTAAGTCCCAGTTTTCGGGGCTTATGTCAAGCTTCGTACTAAATTGAGCGATTTCTCCATTGATGGTAATTCTGGCCATAACAGTTACCATCCCGTTTTTCTTAGGAGCATTTTTTTTGAGATAAAATAGCAGCTTAAAAGTGCTTCTTTTTGTTGTTTCCATAACTCTAGGATTTTAATGTTTTAAGTTATAATCTGTTGAGTTACAGTTGTGTATGAAAGGTAGCGCAGATGAGTGCTGTATTACTAAAGCGGTTTTAGCTTAAATTCAAAACAGGTAATGATTTAGTAACCTATCTTTTGCACAGTAGCTTCATTCTAATGCATTATTCTGCATGAAAGCTTAAAGAACAATTTTAATAAAACCCGCTACCGTAGCCACTTTGCTCCATTTTTCCTCCTTTTTCTTTTTTGTTGTATTTTTAAAATAAAAAAGCGGAGACTTGTCTCCGCTTTTTTCTGTCTATGGATAAATACTGAAATAGGTCACCTTTCCAGTGGATGTGGTAATGGTAAACCATTCTGCTTCTATCCCGCTGCTGGCTCCTATCTGATAGGCGTTTGCCGTTACACCCGCATTGATCGCAACAGCAGGGTCTCCTACGAGAAAGGAATCAATGGCATTTCCTGCGCTGTCACGAAGCACAAAATGGAAGGATGCCCATTCATTAATAGCTGACATCGTAGATGTTATAAAATTATGATTGTAAGGATATGATGCGTTGTTGTTTGTATTGGTAGGATCGGTCACATTCCATTGCATCATGTTCATAGGGAATGGTGCCAGGCCGGTAGTCCCGAAAGAGTCGTAAGATGAAGAAATTCCTGCCGGCATCGTGTAGGTCCCGAATGTTCCGTTTGGGGAGGCATACATATATTTAATCAGTCCCGGGGTCGGGCTGCAGGTCATCAGTCTTCCTACTGCATCATAGGCATTGTAGTTATTAAATACAAAAGAAGAGGTCTGGGCTGAAGAAAGTATTCCTGCTAAACCCAATAATAAAGCTGCTGTTTTTTTCATGGATAAATTTGTAGATAAGTTGTTGTATCAGTACCTGTTGTAATGGTAAACCATTCTGCGGAGCCATACGGAGTGGAGAAATAATCCACACTGGTGACACATGTATTCGGGGTAGCATCTCCCAGATTCGTGTTGAATCCCGGCACTTGATTACCGGTTCCTGCATAATACATGGAGAACTTAGAAGTTACCCACTTGGTATTGCTGGCAATTACACCGCCGGGCATAAGGCTGGGATGGTTCCATGTTCTAACGGTTGAAGACGATGAGCTAAGGGTTACAAGCCAGGTATTAATAGGGTACAGGGAACTGACGAACTGGTCTCTGTAATTATCGATCTTCCAGGCAAGTCCATTTCCCATGTGTGAGTTGGCAGGAACAATAATTGTAGCAGGGTCATTGTTGATGACAGCCGGAATACAGCCGCTGAAATTAATGGCCATGAGATTTCCATAATAATCGTGAGGGGAATAATTATTGAGCATAAACATTCCCTGGGAATATGCTAGTGATGCTGCAGTGATTCCTAAAATGGTTAATAGTTTTTTCATTATTTGTCGGATTTAATGTTTTTACGGATCTCATCACTTTTCTGCATATAGACCTGGGTAGCCCAAACAATAATCTGGCTCATGTCACCACCTGTTTTTCTCATTAATTCAGCTTCCGTAACGCCTGTGGAAAGGATTAATTCTTTGGATGCAGGAACAAGAAGAGCCTTTCTTCTGTCGCTTAGTTCCGAAGTATTTCTTTTTCTTTCCTCTTCGGTAGGTCTGTTTTGCGAATCACCAAGACTTTTAAAAGCTTTGTCGAAGTTTTCCATTTGTGGAGTTTTCATAGTTTCCACGGTATTGACAGCGGTTCCTTCATTGTTACATGAAACCAGAGTTAAAGCGGCAAAAGCTGCCGATAAAAAAGTTTTTTCATAATTAATTAGAATTTAAGTTGAATTTTGATTAATAAAGCTGAAGATATGTGGTTACATTGCTCCCACTGGTAATGGTAAACATTTCTGCGCTGTTAGTTCCGCTTGGAGTCGTAAAAAAATCAGGATAAGTATAACATGGATTTCCCGCTATAGCTATATCGGCATTAAAACCAACAACATTATTATTGGTTCCGGCATAGACCATTCCGAATTTAGACATGCCCCATCTCGTATTGTTTGAAAACGTACCTCCGGGAACTAAAGCCGGGTGGTCCCACGGTCTTACATTGGTGGTGTTGGGAGAGGTTGCAACACTCCATGCAGCCATCGGATACAACGAAGATGTATACTGATCTCTGAAGTTATCATATTGGAGCTGGGTTCCGGTTCCCGTATTGGAATTGGCAGGCACTATGATAGGAGTATTGTTGACCACTCTAGGATAGCATGGGGCAAACAAGTTGTGTGCGATTACATCTCCCCTGTAATCATAAATCGTATAATTGTTGATAATAAGGGTTCCTTGTGCATAGGCAGCTACGGAGGCTGCAATACTTAATATTGACAGGATTTTTTTCATAGCCTATTTATCAGATTTGATGTTCTTACGGATTTCGTCACTTTTCTGCATATAGATCTGGGTAGCCCAAACAATAATCTGGCTCATGTCACCGCCTGTTTTTCTCATTAATTCAGCTTCCGTAACGCCTGTGGAAAGGATTAATTCTTTGGATGCAGGAACAAGAAGTGCTTTTCTTCTGTCACTCAGTTCGGAAGTATTTCTCTTTCTTTCCTCTTCTGTAGGTCTGTTTTGGGGATCACCAAGACTTTTAAATGCTTTGTCGAAGTTTTCCATTTGTGGAGTCTTCATAGTTTCCACAGTATTGACAGCAGTTCCTTCATTGTTACATGAAACCAGAGTTAAAGCGGCAAAAGCTGCCGATAAAAAAGCTTTTTCATAATTAATTAGAATTTAGGTTTGATTTTTTTGATTAATAAATTTGTAAATAAGAATAATCTACATTGCCCGTAGTAATATTGAACCACTCTGCGTCCCCGTAAGGCGTTGAAATATAGCCTGTAGCTCCTGTACAGGGATCAGGAGTTTCTCCGATCAGCCCGCTGAAAGCCGGTTCCGGCGTTGAAGTTCCTGCAAAATACATCTGGAACTGTGAAGAAGCCCATTTTACATTCGAAGCAATAACTCCTCCGGGTGCTATACTTACATGGTTCCAGGCGCGTACCTGGGTTGTGGTGGGATTCAGCTGTACTGTCCAGTTGGTAGTAGGATACAATGAGCCGGTAAACTGGTCTCTGAAATTTTTATAGGCAAGCTCCTGTCCGTTACCTGTATGTGAATTGGCAGGAACAGTAATCGTTGCGGGTGTACTGGATGTTACATACGGATAGCATCCTCCTGCGAAATTGTGAGCACTGATGTTTCCCCGAAAATCATAAGTGGTAGAATAATTATTGACAATCATCAGGCTGCTCTGGGAGAATGCTGATGAAAACAATGCGAGTGAAAGGATGGTTACTATTTTTTTCATGCTTGTAGTATTAAAATGATTTAAGATTAATAAAGCTGCAGGTAGGTAATACCGGAGATGGTAAACATTTCCGCACTGTTGTTTCCTGAAGGGGTAACGAAATAGTCATTGATACCGGTATTGCAAGCGTTGGCAATATTCATATTGGCCCGGAAATTTTCTGTGTTTGAATTTGTTGTTCCTGCGTCCATCATATCAAACTTCGTGGCATACCATTTTGTGGTGGTTGCAATGGTTCCGCCCGGTGAAAGATTCACATCATTCCACGCCATGATTGAAGATGAAGTAGGATTTAATGTCACTACCCAGTTAGCTGTAGGATACAGGGAAGAAGAGAATTGGCCCATATAATCCTTGTACACAAGCTCAAGCCCGTTTCCCATATGAGATTCAGCAGGAACCACAATTGCACCGTCATTTCCTACACGGGGATAACAACCGGAGGTGGAATTGGTAGCTATTAAAAATCCGTAAAAATCAAATTTCGAATAGTTGTTCACAATAATGGTTCCCTGTGAATAAGCAAAAGAAGCCACTGCAGTTCCCAATATCATTAAGATCTTTTTCATAATTAAATTATTTTAGTAGAGTTGGATGTACGTGAAAACAGTTCCTCCGCTGCTCAGCGTGAATATTTCTGCACTATTGCTACCTGTTGAGGTCGTCATATTGTCAGAGGCATTGTAGCAGTTTATGTTGCCGGCAAGAGTGAGGGCACCGTTAAAGTTATCAGGAGCCAGAGTGGTTGTTCCAGGATAGTACATTACAAATTTGGTAGTGGCCCATTTTGTATTGTTTGAAAGGACTCCGCCAGGCATGATGGCCGGATGGTTCCATAATCTTACTATACCGGGTGCAGATGATGTGCTGACGTGCCATTCCGTCATCGGGTACAAAGAAGAAGTGTATTGGTCCCTGTAATTGGTGTATATCAATGCATTGCCATTACCTGTATGAGAATTGGCGGGCACTGTTACCATGTCCGGATTGTTGGAGCTGATATAAGGATAACACCCTCCGGCAAAATTATTAGCTACAATGAATCCTTTAAAATCATATGGAGAATAGTTATTTACAACAAGCGTTCCTCCTTGTGAGAAACCGAAAGAAAAGACCGCTAATCCCAGTAATGTTAATACTTTTTTCATGATGGTTATTTTTAAGATTTAATGTTTTTACGGATTTCATCGCTTTTCTGCATATAGATCTGGGTAGCCCAAACAATAATCTGGCTCATGTCACCGCCTGTTTTTCTCATTAATTCAGCTTCCGTAACACCTGTGGAGAGGATTAATTCTTTAGATGCAGGAACAAGAAGAGCTTTTCTTCTGTCGCTCAGTTCCGAAGTATTTCTTTTTCTTTCCTCTTCGGTAGGTCTGTTCTGCGGATCACCAAGACTTTTAAAAGCTTTGTCGAAGTTTTCCATCTGTGGAGTTTTCATAGTTTCCACCGTATTGACGGCAGTACCTTCATTAGAGCATGACACAAAACTTAAAACGGCAAATACAGCCGGGAAAAATATCTTTTCATAGTTAAATTTTAATTTGATGGTGTTTTAATAAATCTGTAAGTAAGTTTCTACTAAACCAGTACCGGTAGTAATCGTAAATATTTCTGCGCTGTTCATTCCGCTTGTGGTTACGAAATAATCTGGTGCAATGTAGCATGAGTTCCCTGCAACCGCCACGGTCGTACTAAATCCCGGAACATAAGCGGACGTTGCCGGATCATACATTTCAAATTTTGAGGCAGACCACTTTGTATTAAAAGATAATGCACCCCCGGGCATAAGACTTGCGTGGTTCCATGGCCTTACGCTGGTGCTGGTGGCAGCCAGGTTAACCGTCCAGTTAGGCATGGGATACAGGGAAGTGGTGAACTGATCTCTATAATTAGGATATATTAATGCATTGCCATTGCCTGTATGAGAGTCAGGAGGGATCACGACTCCGCTGTTGGTCCCGATAATAGGATAACATCCTCCTGAAAAATTATTGGCAATTAATGCTCCGCGGTACTCGTATATACTGTAATTGTTCACAATCAGAGTTCCTCCTTGTGAGAAACCGAAAGAAAAGATCGCTAATCCCAGTAATGTTAATACTTTTTTCATGATGGTTATTTTTAAGATTTAATGTTTTTACGGATCTCATCACTTTTCTGCATATAGATCTGGGTGGCCCACACAATGATCCGGCTCATGTCACCGCCTGTTTTTCTCATTAATTCAGCTTCCGTAACACCGGTGGAAAGGATTAATTCTTTGGATGCAGGAACAAGAAGAGCTTTTCTTCTGTCGCTCAGTTCGGAAGTATTTCTCTTTCTTTCCTCTTCGGTAGGTCTGTTCTGGGGATCACCAAGACTTTTAAAAGCTTTGTCGAAGTTTTCCATCTGCGGGGTTTTCATAGTTTCCACCGTATTGACGGCAGTGCCTTCATTATTACATGATGCCAGAGTCAATAGGGCAAAGGCCGATGATAAGAATAGTTTTTTCATAAGTGCTTAAATGTTAGATTTTTAATTATGTTAAACTTTTGATGGTGTAGGGATTAATAGATTTGGAAATAGGTAACCAGTCCGCCCGGTGTTGTGATCGTAAACCAGTCTGCGGAAACAGTGGTGTTGGGCCCTGTCTGGCTTGAGCTTAAGAAACCGTTGGAAAGAATAGGATCCCCTACCTCAAAAGTATCATACGTATATCCCGTAGTATCTGTAAGCCTGAAAGCGAAGCCCATCCACTCATCAACAGGAGTAACTGCTGTGATGATAGGATGATTGTACGGATAATTACCGGTGTTGGAGCTGTTTAAAGGATCAATATAATACCATCCGGGTATGGGAATAGGGTTCGAACCGCCTGTGTTATCGAATTTTTCGTATTTCGTATACCCTCCTGCAGGAATAGTATATACGGAGTAAGGAGGATTCGGAAGGGCGTACATATAAGGTTGAGACGATCCCATGCCGGCCGAGCCTACCGTCATAAACCTGCCTTCAGCATCATAAGCGCTGTAATTATTGATCACCATTAAGGATGATTGTGCAGAAATACCTATTCCTGTCAGTATCCCTAGAATAAAAGTTAATTTTTTCATACTTTAATAAATTTTAATGGTTAGTTTTATTTATCGGATTTAATATTTTTTCTGATCTCATCGCTTTTCTGCATATAGATCTGGGTAGCCCAGACAATAATCTGGCTCATGTCGCCGCCTGTTTTTCTGGTCAGCTCAGCTTCTGTAACCCCTGTAGAAAGGATCAGTTCTTTGGAAGCCGGAACCAGAAGAGCCTTTCTTCTGTCACTCAGTTCCGAAGTATTTCTTTTTCTTTCCTCTTCGGTAGGTCTGTTCTGTGGATCACCAAGACTTTTAAAAGCTTTGTCAAAGTTTTCCATCTGCGGGGTTTTCATGCTTTCCACCGTATTGACGGCCGAGCCTTCATTATTGCATGAGGTTAGCATGAATAAGGCAAAAGCTGCCAGTAAAAAATGTTTTCTCATAGGAATAGGATTTTAATTGGATAAACTGATTAATATATCTGGATATAGGTAGATGTAGTTGTGCCGGAAGTAATCGTAAACCATTCTACCTGTGCCTCAGGGGCAATAAAAACATTAGGGACAGGATTACATGTATAAGACACATCTCCCACAGCACCTGAAGATAAAGGGTTTCCTGTCTGGTAAAACTGAAACTGTGACATTACCCATTTGGTATTGTTGGAAATTGCCCCTCCCAAAACAAGGCTTGGATGGCTTCCGGGTCTCAGGGTTGCTCCCGTAGATGATGTAGATACTTTCCAGGTCGTACCCGGAATATTATAACTGTTGTAGCTGACAGAATTACCACCGGAGATTACAAGTTCAGGATTGTCTAAAGCCACATAGAAATAGCATCCCGGTGTGGACAAATTAGCCGCAGTAACTCTTGTGTGGAAATCATAAAATGTATAGTTATTAATGACAAGAGGTCCTCCCTGTGCATAGGCAGATGATAGAAATGCCAGTCCAATAACTGTTAAAAGCTTTTTCATAAACTATTGATCAGATTTAATATTTTTACGGATTTCATCGCTTTTCTGCATATAGATCTGGGTAGCCCAGACAATGATCTGGCTCATATCACCGCTGGTTTTTCTGGTCAGTTCAGCTTCTGTAACCCCTGTAGAAAGGATCAGTTCTTTGGAAGCCGGAACCAGAAGAGCCTTTCTTCTGTCGCTCAGCTCAGACGTATTTCTTTTTCTTTCCTCTTCAGTAGGTCTGTTCTGCGGATCACCAAGACTTTTAAAAGCTTTGTCAAAGTTTTCCATCTGCGGGGTTTTCATACTTTCCACCGTATTGACGGCAGTGTTTTCGTTATTGCACGATGTTAATGTAATTACGGCTACCATGGCCGATAAAAGAATTTTTTTCATGATTAATTATATTTAGAATAAGATTAAAATAGGTTTGAATTTAGGCACAGAAAATCCCCAGAGAGCAAAAAACGGTTGCTCACTGTAACAATAATGTAAAAAGACAGCTGCAGAACAGCTGCCTCTTTTTAAAAGATCTGCAGGTAAGTGGTCGGGCCGCTAGGTGTGGTTATGGTAAACCAGTCTGCGCTCGAAAAAGCTCCCGTTCCTGAAGTGGTAAATCCTGAATATACAGCTGGATTCCCAAGCTCATACGTGTCTGTTCCCAAGGATGGATCTGTCAGCCAGAAATGGAATCCGCCCCAAATATTGGAAGGGTCCATTACCGATGCAATAAAAGGATCATTGTATGGGTATGTTCCGCTATTGGCAGGATTGACAGGATCTGTAACGTACCATGTCGTAATAGGAAGAGAAGCTGTACCTGATGTGCTGAATGTATTATATTGTGTCATAGCTCCCGCAGGAACAGTGTAAGTTCCGTAAGGGAAGTTAGGAGCTGCAAACATATAAGGGCCGGGTACTCCCGGTGTGCCGGTACGGAGCCTGCCGACGGCATCATAGGCACTGTAGTTTTGTATAATCAGAGGAGAATTTTGGGCAAAGGAAAGTACTCCTGCCAGGGCTGATAAAAGTAATGCTGTTCTTTTCATAGTAATATAAGGTGAATGGTTTATTGGATGACAAGATAGGTATAGACTGTTCCGCCTGAAGTGATGGTGAACCACTTGGAGTTTCCGTAAGGTGATGAATCTATATAATCAGGAGCACTGATGCACGGATTGGCAGCATCTCCGATATCTCCGTTGAAGAAAGTTTCCGGGATAGAAGTTCCGGCATGGTACATCTGGAATTTAGACATAGACCATCTTGTATTATTGGAAATAACACCGCCGGGCACCAGGCTGGAATGGTTCCATGGTCTTGTTGTAGCTGCAGAACCTGAGGCGAGTGTAACTTCCCACGAAGAAACCGGGAATGGGGAAGATGTGTACTGGTCTCTGTAGTTTTCGTATTTTGCCGTAGCACCCGCCGGTACCACTACAGGATAAGGAACTTTGGAAGTAACGTAAGGGTAGCACCCTCCTGCAAAATTATTGGCATAAATTATTCCATGAAAGTCGTAATTGGTGGTGAAATTCTGAATGATCAGCATTCCACCCTGGGCATATGCAGAAGAAATAAAGCATAAGCCGAGCAGCAGTAAAAACTTTTTCATGATTATTTCTCAGATTTTAAGTTTTTACGGATCTCATCACTTTTCTGCATGTAGATATTGGTAGCCCATACAATAATCTGGCTCATATCACCGCCTGTCTTTCTCATTAATTCGGCTTCTGTAACGCCTGAGGAAATAATAAGTTCTTTAGATGCGGGCACAAGGAGGGCTTTCCTTCTGTCACTTAATTCAGAAGTATTTCTTTTCTTTTCTTCTTCAGTAGGTCTGTTTTGTGGGTCGCCGAGACTTTTGAAAGCTTTGTCGAAGTTTTCCATTTGAGGAGTCTTCATGCTTTGTACAGTATTTACAGCTGCGCCCTCATTATTACACGAGATAATACTTATTACAGCAATTGCTGATAATAATAAATGTTTTTTCATAGCTAAAGTTTAATGATTAGGGGTTAAAAATTAATTTTTGATAAATTTATGAAAAAAACTAATATGAACAACATTTTATTCACTTTTTAGTGTCTTCTATGTTAAATTTATTTTATCCTATTTAGCTACGAGGTAATAATTTACACTTATGTATTATTCACTTTCAAGGGTTTTTTTAGCTTCTGCAAGCTCTTTTTTCTCCTTTTCTCCAAGTTGAGGATACTTCAGGTTCATCTTTTCCAGAGTATCAATAATGATCTGTATAGCGGCTACTCTTGCGAACCATTTATTGTCTGCAGGAAGTACATACCACGGGGCATAATCTTTTGCTGTTTCATTGATGGCGGTTTCATAAGCGTCCATATATTCCAGGAAAAGAGCTCTTTCAGGAAGATCTCCTGCAGAAAATTTCCAGTTCTTCTCCTGTTCGTTGATCCTGTCCAAAAGTCTTTTCTTCTGCTCGTCTTTGGAAACATTTAAAAATATTTTAACCACAGTAGTTCCATTCTGTGAAAGATGTTTTTCGAAATTCCGGATACTCTCATACCTGTTTTCCCAGAATTTTGCATCAAAATCCTTTACAGAAGACCATGTTTTCTCACTCAGGTTGTATTCAGGGTGAACCTTGCATACCAGTACGCTTTCATAATGGGAGCGGTTGAAGATTCCGATCATTCCTTTTTGGGGAAGAGCCAGGTAATGTCTCCACAGGAAATCGTGGGAATATTCCTTCGTGCTTGGAGCTTTAAAACTGGTGACATTACAGCCCTGAGGATTTACCCCTCCGAATACATGCTCTATCAGGCTGTCTTTTCCCGCTGCATCCATTGCCTGAAGAATGACAAGAAGGGACTGGCTCCCATCGGCATATAGTTTTTCCTGTAATTCACGCAGTTTTTCTTTTTCTGCAATTAAAAGCTGTTCGCCTTCCTCTTTTGTGAGTTTTCCTTTATATTCTGTTGAAGTTTTTTTATTGAAAATTTTCCTTTAATCAGGAAGTCATCTGAAAAGTTGGTGTCCATGTGTTTTTATTTAATTAAAGATTAAAGATTAAAGATTAAAGATTAAAGATTAAAGATTAAAGATTAAAGATTAAAGATTAAAGATTAAAGATTAAAGATTAAAGATTTTACCTAAATTCCAAATTTCGACGTATAGTATCTAACATCTAGCATCTGACATCTAGCATCTGACATCTACTATCTAACCCAATATAAATGTAATAAAAAAACCGTCTTCATTGAAGACGGTTTTTTTATTTTTTAGTAGAGATTACTTTGCTGCTGCTTTTTTAGCAAGTTTAGCGGCTTTCTTCTCAGCTTTTGCTGCTGCTTTCTGCTCTTCAGCGGTTAATGGCTTAGGCTCAGGAGCGTTAGCGTCTACATTACCTTTGATGTAAATTACGCTTCTGCTGTTAGCTGGGTCATTAGAGAAAACTTCGATCATTTTATTGAAAGGTCCGTTAATAGCAGTGTTGTATCCTACTTTAATTTTAGCAGACTTTCCTGGCATGATCGGGTCCTGGCTGAATTCAGGAGTTGTACATCCACAAGAAGGCTTTACGTTAGAAAGGATCAAAGGCTTGTCACCTGTATTCGTTACAGTAAAGAATCTTGTACCATCAGCACTTGGTTTAATAGTACCATAGTCAAAAGTCGTTTTGTCAAACGTAATGGTTTGTGCAGATGCCAGTGCAAATGTTCCAAATAATGCAATTCCTGCAATTAATTTTTTCATATTCTTGAATGTTAATATGTTTGTTAGATAAATTTTGAGAAACAAAGTTAAAAATTATTTTAATTCATACTTAAAATTTTTTTCTTTAGACTATTTTTGCAAATTGTAAGCAAAAGAAATAGAATTTATGCAGATTTCAGAAAAGTACAATCCACAGGAAACTGAACAGAAATGGTACAACTTCTGGATGGAGAACAAATACTTCCATTCGGAACCTAATGACAAACCGCCATATACTGTGGTAATTCCTCCGCCAAACGTAACGGGGATATTACACATGGGACATATGCTGAACAATACCATTCAAGATGTTCTCGTCCGCCGTGCAAGAATGCAGGGCTTCAATGCCTGCTGGATTCCAGGCACAGATCACGCTTCAATTGCCACTGAAGCCAAAGTAGTTGCTAAACTGAAGTCTGAAGGGGTCAGTAAATCAGATATTACCCGTGAAGAATTTTTAAAGCATGCCTGGGAATGGACCGATAAATATGGAGGAACTATTCTTGAGCAGCTGAAAAAACTTGGTTGTTCATGTGACTGGGACAGAACCCGCTTCACAATGGAGGAAAAGCTTTCGCAGCAGGTAATCAAAAGCTTTGTAGATCTGTACAATAAAGGATTAATCTACAGAGGATACAGAATGGTCAACTGGGATCCGGAAGCCAAGACCAATATTTCCGATGAAGAGGTAATATTCAAAGAGCAGAACGGAAAACTATATTTCCTTAAATATAAAATTGAAGGTATGGAAGAATTCCTTTCCGTAGCTACTACACGTCCTGAGACTATTTTCGGGGATACAGCAGTGTGTATCAATCCTAATGATGAAAGATATGCCCACCTTAAAGGTAAGAATGTAATTGTACCGATTGTAAACAGGGTCGTGCCAATTATCGAAGACGAATATGTAGACATAGAATTCGGAACAGGTGCCTTGAAAATTACGCCGGCTCACGATATCAATGACTACGAAATCGGTCAGAAACATCAGTTAAAAATGATTGATGCACTGGATGATGACGGAAACCTGAATGAGTACGGTTTACATTATGCAGGTAAAAACAGGTTTGAGGTAAGAAAGCAGATTGCAAAAGAGCTGGAAGAAAATGATCTTTTGTTAAAAGCAGAAGATTACGTTAATAAAGTAGGAACTTCGGAAAGAACAGGGGCTGTTATTGAACCTAAAGTTTCAGTTCAGTGGTTCTTGAAAATGTCTGAAATTGCTAAGCCTGCTTTGGATGTGGTAATGGATGATGAGGTTAAATTTTATCCTGAAAAATTCAAGAATACCTATAAACACTGGATGGAAAACATCCGTGACTGGAATATTTCCCGCCAGCTTTGGTGGGGGCAGCAGATCCCCGCATTCTATTTTGGAGAAGGGGAAAATGATTTTGTAGTTGCAGAAACTATCGAAGAAGCTTTAACATTAGCCAAGGAAAAAACAGGAAACCCTAATCTGGGAACATCGGATCTGAAACAGGACGAAGATGCCCTTGATACCTGGTTCTCCTCATGGTTGTGGCCAATGTCCGTATTTGACGGTTTACTTGATCCTGAAAATAAGGATATCAACTATTATTACCCGACTTCTGATCTGGTAACAGGCCCGGATATTATTTTCTTCTGGGTAGCCAGAATGATCATGGCCGGACTGGAATACAGAAAAGAAGTTCCGTTCAAAAACGTATATTTTACCGGGATTGTAAGAGACAAGCAGAGAAGAAAGATGTCAAAATCTTTAGGAAACTCACCCGATCCACTTGAATTAATTGATAAATACGGTGCAGACGGAGTACGTGTTGGGATTTTATTGAGCTCTGCAGCAGGAAATGACCTTCTTTTTGATGAAGATTTAATGCTTCAGGGAAGAAATTTCATGTCGAAGATCTGGAGTGCCTTCAGATTGATCAATCTTTGGAATCATGAAGATAAACCTGCCAACTCAACAGAAAATCAAGCGATCGAATGGTTTGAAAATAAATTGAATAAAACAATTATTGAGATCAATGATCAGTTTGAAAAATTCAGAATTTCTGATGCTTTGCATTTAATTTATAAACTGATTTGGGATGATTTTTGCGGTTGGTACCTTGAAGCAATCAAACCTAATTACGGAGAAGGAATTTCTAAAGAAGTCTATAATAAAACAGTTGAGCTTTTTGAAGAATTAATGAAGTTGGTTCATCCGTTTATGCCTTTCCAGTCAGAAGAAATCTGGCAATTGATCTCTGAAAGAAAAATTGAAGAAGCCTTGGTTATTGCTCAGCAGAAAAAAGCAGGAACATTTAACGAAGATATCATTAAAAACTTTGAGACCGCGTCAGAAGTGATTTCCGGAGTTAGAAATTATCGCCAGACCAAGGGAATTTCTCCGAGAGAAGCTGCTGAGATCTATACCAATGCATCAGAATTTCCAAACGAATCTGTCATTAAAAAACTGGCAAACGTTTCTGAAATTCATTTTGGAACAAAAACAGATAAACCGAGCTTTACATTCCTTGTTGGGGCAACGGAAATTTCTATTCCTCTAAGTGAAAACCTGGATTTAGGAGAAGAAAAAAGAAAACAGAAGAAGAATTAAAATACTTAAAAGGATTCCTGATTTCTGTTGACAAAAAGCTTTCCAATGAGAAATTTGTAGCCAATGCAAAACCTGAAATTGTAGAGGTAGAACGCCAGAAACAAAAAGATGCTCAGGATAAAATTGCGATTTTGGAAGAGAAACTGAAAAGTTTGTAAATTTAAAAGATAGACAGTAAGTTTGTCGGAGTGTCGGGCAGAGCATAAACTGAAAGTTTATGCTCTGCCCGACAATTTAAACAACAAAAAAATAAATGACACACCTGGAAAATATAAAAAAACTATTCTCAAAAAACTTCGTGGAAAGCCCATTATTGGAAAGCTTTGAAGTTGGGAAGCTCTATCTTTCAAGCGGAAAGCTGGTAGCCTGTGATCCTCTCATCACGAATGATATGCTTCCGTTTTCTACAGAGTTTCCGAAAGGGAATTTTTCTGTTTTGCTGCATAAAGAAAGAGAAAGCAACTGTGTAGCCTATGCAGAGGTTATTTTCAGCAGCGAGGCCATTGAAGAATGGAAAATGGCTGTCACTGAAGGGCAGGATGTGAAAGACCTCGCGGAAGAAGAAGTTTTTGGATATCCGGTAGAAAGTGGAATGGGATGCCTGATGGATGTGGATACCCAGAACAGCCTTAATGAACTTGAGAAAAAGCTATACCATAGCAAAGGCGCAGATTTCATGGGGATCTATGAAGAATTTTTTCATGAATATTTTTTTGATGAAAAGGGAGCCATAGATCAGTACGCGTTTCTGAAGCCGTCAGAGGAACATCCCGGAACTATTTTCGCCTTTGAAACAGGTTATGGAGAAGGTTTTTATGCCAGTTATATCGGTTACGACAAAAATCACAAGCCTGTGAAGATAATTACAGAATTTATTGAAATAAGTTAATTAAATTAGTTACTTTTGGAACCTAGTTTTCTGAATATTATATTAAACTAACATAAAACACCAATGAACTTCTCATCAGAACAACCCAAAATTATTGTTGTAGGCAGCTCTTCAATCGATCTGGTTTTAGAGACTGAAAAAATTCCCCATTCCAATGAAACGGTTTTAGCCGTTAATTCAGATAGCTATTTTGGCGGTAAAGGGGCCAATCAGGCGGTAGGTGCGGCCAGACTTGGGGCAAGCGTTTATTTTATCGGATGTGTGGGGATGGATCCTCTTGGTCAGCAGATCATGAGAAACCTCGTAGGGGAAGGTGTTAATGTAGGTTTTGTCCATGAAACGGATGCAGAGTCTACCGGAACAGCATACGTGACAACCAGCAACGGAAACGCGGCGATTGTAGTAGTTCCGGCAGCCAACAAACATCTTAATATACAGCATGTGGAAGATGCGGACCGTTATTTCCAGAGTGTGGATCTTATTCTCGTTCAGCTTGAAGTAGCGATGGAAGTGGTAGAATATACTATAAGAAAAGCCAAGAAATATGGTAAGAAAGTAGGTCTTTACGCTTCACCGGCAATGAGGATAAGTGAAGAGATCATTGATAATGTAGATTTTATCGTTACCAAAAGCAGTGAGCTTCATACGGTTTTCGGAGAAGAAAAAAGAGAAGAGATCCTTAAAAAGTATTTTAATAAGGTTTTTGTAAGGGACGATACTAATTCCACGATCTATTTCGACGGGACGGAAATGAAGTATTACAGAAATGATAAAGATAAAACCGTTTACAAAATGGGAATGGGGGATGCTTTTACTTCAGGATTCGCTATTGCACTCTGCCACGGGAACTCCATTGAAGACTGCGTAAAGTTCGGCAATGAGGTCTCTTCAAGAGTTTCCGGAGGGAAAGGTTCGCAGACCGGACTTCCGAGAATGTCGGATTTCTTTTCCTAAAGCTATTTGCCACATATCGAAAGTTACAAACTTAACATAAAAAGATAAGTAAAATCTCCACTTTTATAGTGGATTTTTTCTTTTTCACTATGGAAAAACTGGAACTTATTACAAAAGACCGTGTATCTCTGGCGGTTCACCTTTTCAGGCCTGAAAAAAGCAATGGCAAGCTGCTTCTGATTAATTCTGCAACAGGGGTAAAGCAGCAGGTCTATTTTTCATTTGCCCAATTTTTTTCAGAACAGGGATTTACAGTCATTACCTATGATTACAGGGGAATTGGGCTTTCAAAACCGGAAAAAATGAAAGGCTTCAGAGCTTCTATGAGGATCTGGGGTTCAGAAGATTATAAAACTCTGACCCAATATATCAAAACAGAGTTTCCGGAATATAAAAAATACTGCCTGGGACATTCGGTTGGGGCACTGATTCTTGGGATGAATGAAGATTCCACCATGTTTGATGAATTTATTTTCGTAGGGACCCAGAATGCATTTGTCGGAAATTTAAAACCGGGGACCAAAGTTGAAGCCTATCTCGGGTTTGGAATTGTTCAACCTTTAACCACCAGGTTATTAGGCTATTTCCCGGCAAATTGGTTTGGATTGGGAGAAAGTCTTCCAAAAAATTGTGCATATGACTGGAGAACCTTAATTTTAAACAGGAAATCAACCAACAGACTGTTGGAGAAAATTGATGACTATTCTAAAAAATTGACACAGAAAGTGTTTGTGATCCGGGCAGAAGATGATTTGTGGCTGACAGAAAAAGGAGTATTAAGCCTTTTGAATGATACTTATCCCAACCTCAGGCCTTCCTACAGGCTCGTGAAAACATCCGAATCCGACAAAAAAGAAATCGGGCACATCAATTTTTTTAGAAGTTATAATAAGAAACTCTGGAACATTATTTTAAACGAACTGACGGATAAATGAAAAGTACGATCGAAAACACCGTAGAATTTGTAAAAGAAAAATTAAAAGGTGCTGAAGCAGGCCACGACTGGTATCATATTGAAAGAGTATGGAAATTGTCAAAAAAAATAGCGGAAACGGAAGACTGCAACCAGGAAGTGGTAGAACTTTCGGCTTTGCTGCACGATATTGCCGATCCTAAGTTCCATAACGGAGATGAAACCATAGCTCCGAAAATAGCGGGAGAATTCCTGGAAAGTCAGAACGTTCCGGAAGAGGTAATAGAAAAGGTATTGTTTATCATTAAAAATATTTCTTTTAAAAACAGAAGCGAAATGCCGGTTGAACTTCCCGTTGAGCTTAAGATCGTGCAGGATGCAGACCGGATAGATGCGATTGGCGCTATTGGGATAGGAAGAACGTTCAACTTCGGGGGCTTTAAGAACAATCTGATGTACGATCCTGAAATTCAGCCAAGCCTGAATATGTCCAAAGATGAATACAAGAAATCCAACGGTACCACCATCAATCATTTTTATGAAAAACTATTGCTTTTAAAAGACCTGATGAATACCCGGAAAGGGAAGGAGCTGGCCCGGGAAAGACACGATTATATGCTGGGATTCCTCGATCAGTTCTATAAAGAATGGAATGTGGATTAACCTTCCTCTGAAAAATCTTAAATCAGTATCTTTGCAGTATGGTATTTATCATTTTTGTGATCTTCTGGGCTTGTGTTATTTCTTTGGTTTTATTTAAAGTAAAATCAGGAAAGGCAGCAAAATGGGCGAAACTGTTCCGGATCCTTACGGTTGTTTTTTCTATATCCATCTTTACCTATTGGTTCATTAAAAAAAGTGCGGTAAGTTTTGTAGACAATTCAGTAGGTCTTCAGGTCGTTAATAAACTGCCCCAGACACTGGATTTTTACCTCATCAAAGTAGATACTGCCAAAAACGGGAATTTAGAGCCTAAGCATATCGGAAAAATTCGTCCGGAATATTACAGGATAGAATATCTCAAAATGGATAAATCCGATGAATACTGGATTATAGGATATCTTGGGAAAAAAAACATGGTGTATTTCTCCCAGCATGCAGTCCCGAATAAAAATATAGACCAGATTGTAGAAGTTCAGAATTATATCAACCAAAGTGTAAAGCTTTCTGAAACTGCAAAAAAGCAGCTGGAAGCCTATAACTATGAAAATACAAAGCTGGGAATCTGGGTCACTTTAGACCTTCTTCTGCTCTTCCTGAATCTCGTACTTTTATTGAGAAAAAATAAGCAATAAGTAATGGGTAATAAGCAATTATTTAAACCAACAGTTTAATATTATCCATTACTCATTACCCATTGCTCATATATTACATTAAGGATAGTCCAGGATCTGCATGATCTGTTCCTTAAACTCTTCAGGACAGCTTTTGACCAGTTTATCCTTATTCTGTTTACTGATCTGGTGAGGCTCCAGCCACTCGGTACGGTTGACGCTAAGGCTGTGATTGTCGTATACTCTCTTTATTCTATGATCTTCATAGAATGTGTATTCATCACCAAGCCAGTTGTTGGCAATGCTGATTGTGCAGATTTCTTTTTCCATGGCATTTGTATTTTAAAACAGCATGTTGTGTTATGAACAGCAGTCTATCCTAAATTACTAAATTTTTCCCACAAAAACAGTTTTTTTTCGCGTTTTATTACAAAGTGGAGTATATTTTCCTGCTTTTAGAATAGTGTTCCATTATTATCAGAAGCCATTTGCGGAATATGGAGATCTGTTTTCCATTCTTCATTCATCTTTTTAATAAAATAGGCAGATAATAGCGGAGATGCTTTTTCAATGTTCTGATGAACAAAGAAATAGACGTTCTGAAGGCCTTCTTTTTTCCATTTTGTAAGGCGTTCCATCCAGTCATCCAGTCTTTCGTAGTCGCTCTCAGCGTTGGCCCCTACATATCTTATAAATGCATTGGGGGTGGTAAGCCGCATGTGAAGCATATCCCTTCTTCCGGCAGTATCCACTATGATATTGGTAATGTGATGGGCTTCAAAAAGCTCACAGGTTGTATTGAAGATCTCTTCATCGGTAAACCATTCTGTATTGCGAAGTTCAATAGCGAGCGGGACTTCTTTGGGCCAGTCTTTCACGAATTTTTCCAGCCTGTCATAATCTTTAGGTTTGAAATTATCATGAAGCTGTAAAAAAGCCATTCCCAGTTTTTGATCAAAATTCATTACAGCTGATGCAAAATGGGTAACCGGTTCGGTAACGTCGATCAGTCTTCTGAAATGAGAAACCGTGTTGGTGATCTTTGGAAAGAATTTAAAATGGTCAGGTGTTTTTTCTTTCCATACAGCCACCTGCTCAGGAGTAGGCATTCCGTAAAAGTAGCATTCAGTTCTATAGAATTAAACTGTTTGGCATAATAGGTCAGTTCGTCTTTTGTTCCCTTAGGATAAAATCCTTTCAGGTCGGTTTTATTCCATTTTGCACATCCTATGGAGATATTTTCAAGTCCTTTTTTATTCTGATTTAAAATTTCCTTAGTTCTTGAATGATCTTTGGGAAGGGTGAAATCTATTTTTGACGGGTCTTCTACTTGGCCGAATTTCATAGCTGAAGTTTTAAAATTAAACTTATAAACAAATATAAAAACAAAACCGCAGAAAATTTCTGCGGTTCCATCAAATTAATGTGATAAATATTTTATTTGATCGGTATTGCAACAATACTTACGTTGTCATTGGCGGCTACTCCAAATTGTCCGTTATAGGAGGAGCTCACAATATTTGTTAATAGTCCGGTTAAAACTACAGTGTATGAACCCGGAATTAGCTTAAGAGACATATTGGGAGTCGTATTCATATTTCCTGTTGTTCCACCTGAAGGGCTGGCTCCTGTATAAATACCGGAACTCGGACCATAGGCAGTTCCTGTAGTTATTGTAGAACCTGCAGGTACTGTTGTAAACTGCCAATAAACACGATACAGTCTTGGTACCCCATCTGTTATTGCACTTCCGGTAGTGGTGGTTAAACTTGCTGAAACATTGGCACTAAAAGTGACTAAAGAAGGTCTGGTCAAGGTAAAATTAAACGTAGTTAAATTAGTGTTAACACCAACATTAGAACCACTAGGTACTGTTATCGTCGGTGATGTAGCCACAGCGTCCGTACCATCTGCTCCGATAAGTATACTGACATCACTCGTACTTAATGAACGGCCCCATTTAGCACCGTCATTGATATATTCGCCAGGATAAACCTCATTGCCTGCAGATGAAGTATTGGTTGCCGTATTGTATACCTCCATACCTGCCACATGTGCGGAAAGCGGAGAAGCATTATTGGTTGCAGTCAAAGCTAATCTTGGCAATAGCAAACCTCTTGATGTTGAGCTTAATTCTAGTAATGCATTGGCATTCGGTGTTGTAGTTCCTATTCCTACATTACCACCGTTGATAACAGTAAGGGCTGTAGTTCCATTGGTCATAAGATTTACTGGAGCCGTACTTCCTGTAGCTGAACCAACAAACAGTCCGGTAGAAGTTCCTCTGATGGAAATTTGCGCTGCCGATCCTACATCCTGTAAAATATCAAGGAAAGAAGCAGCATTGGAAGACCATGTCATAGCGGCACGGTTGGTTCCCTGAAGAGTTGCCTGGCCATCAGTAGCCGTGTGAAGAATTCTGAAAAAAGGACCGGTTGCAGTATTCTGGAATCTTAAAAAGTTGGTTCCCATTTCAACCGTTCTGTTTCCTGTAAGTGTTCCGTCTGAGTTGTAAATATTAACATCATTTCCTGTATTTATTTTTACCCAGACCGTTCCGTCGAATGAATAATATCCCACTGCATTTATATTAACTGCAGTACCTGTTTGAGTTCCTGTTGCAATGCTATTCACGTAAATGAGGGTTGAAGTTGGAATAGAAGCCATACTTTGCGCTCTTTGTCTGTCTACACGGGGTATCAGCAAACCATCTACATTGGTAGTAGTTCCTGTTGTATTTTTAGCAGTAACATCTAATGTTGCAGCTGGAGTAGAGGTGTTGATACCTACCTGTGCTGAGTAGATTAATGGGAAAATAACAATCCCAAATAATAAGCTTTTTTTCATTGTTGTTTATTTGTATTTAATTGAAAACTTTATTTTTATATAGGCCGAAAAGGCATTAATGAATTTCAAAATGCATTAATACTTTTTGTTCAGGTTAAATGATGGAAATGGATTTGTACAATTGTTCAGATTTGGAAGTCAGTTAAATATGATGAACTAACTTATGTACAGGTTGTATAAATTTTTTAGATAATAAATAAGTGTAGAAGTTTTACAATTCAGTATTCGTAGTACAAATTATTCAAACATTGTGGTCAATAATGTTCTATGTATTTCTTTTACAACAGCTAATATCAAAAACTTACGAAACGAGTCTGTCAATCTTATCTGTATTCTATTAAATACAAACGGGAGGGAAATGATGTAATGTAAAATTTAATCTCATATGTGTGTGTATTTTTCTCGGTATAAAGTTAATAAATATTTTTATAAAAGTGATTTTTATTTTTAACTATATAGTAAATAATCTATTAGAAGCATAATAAAAACACGATAAAAGCATATAAGTGTCAGAGTTGGTTTTCTGAAAAAAGTGATGCTCAATTTCTTAAACAATCCGAAATATAATTCTTGTTCACATTGTGTTCACATCATAAAAAGTCTTTAACAATCAGAGTATGCTGATTTCAATAGGCTTAAAATACTCCTGAATTAGATGATTATTGAATGTCATTAATTTTTTTTAAGGAAATATTAAACTTTGTGTTACATAATGTTAACTGTATGTTACCCTACTTCATAAGCAAGGAATCTAATTTTGCCCTAGAAATAAGAAGTAAAAAAATGAAAAAAAAACTAATCTGTGCTTTTGCTTTATTGTCATTCGGCTTTGCATTTTCACAGGAAACAACCTCCAAAATTTTTGGGAGGCTAAAAGGAACCAGCTCGGAACTTACTGTAAAAGTAACCCATGTGCCTACCAACAGTACTTTTGAAACTAAAAGTAACAGCAAGGGGCAGTTTAGCCTGGATAACCTTCAGCCGGGAGGTCCGTATAATATTGAGATCTCCGATGGTTCACAAGTCGTTTATTCCAATACCAATGTCCAGCTTTCATTAGGTAATAATGATCTGCCGGTAGTGGAGATCAATAATGGTGAAAAAACCATTGACGAAGTTAAAATTACTTCCAAAAGAACAAGCGTAAAAAATGGAGTAGGGATCAGCCAGGCGCAGATTTCAGGACTTCCCAATATCAACAGGGGGATTCAGGATGTTACGAAACTGGTACCGCAAAGTGCGAATAACTCTTTCAACGGAACCAATTTCAGGTATAATAACGTAACGATCGATGGATCTATTAATAATGATGCCATTGGTTTCAGCCCGTCTCTGGGAGGGCAGACAGGAACTTCGGGAATGCCCGGAAGCAGTACCCGGTCCAATTCTATAAGTTTGGATGCCATTCAGGATGTTCAGGTGTACATCGCCCCTTATGATGTGAAGCTGGGGAACTTTCTTGGGGGAGTATCAATGCTGTAACCCGAAGCGGAAGTAATGATGTAACGGGGTCTATGTATGTGTATGGAAGAAATGCTTCTATTACAGGGAAAAACAGAGTGGGAGACAATTCAAAAATGCCAAGTTCTTTTGAAGATTTTATTTACGGGGAAGAGTAGGGCTGCCTGTAGTAAAGGATAAGGTATTCTTATTCAGTAATCTGGAATATACCAAACGGACGGATCCTGTTTTTTATAACGCCGGTGATCCCAATGCTTTGGTAAACAATACGGTTGCCCAGCAGATTTCTGATTTTGTACGCAACAAATATAGCTTTAATGTTGGAAGCTTTGATCAGTACAACAACTTCTCGGAAAGTGCAAAGCTTTTCAATAAATTAGATTGGAAGATCAATGATAAACATACTTTATCTATTAAAAATAATACAGTATTTTCCCAGGCTTCAAATCTTGAAAGGGATGGAGCTAATTTCAGGTTTTCCAGTATGGATTTTATTCAGAAAAACAACTCTTCATCCACCACTCTGGAATTGAAGAGCCGTTTTAATGATAAATGGAACAATAATCTGGTCCTTGGGTACTCTTCTATTCATGACTACAGAGATCCAACCTCTTCCAATGCCATGTTTCCACAGGTAGAAATTGCCTATAACGGCGGAACTATTTTATTAGGAAACGATAGAGAAGCTACTGTTTTCAACATGAGACAGAAAACTTTTGAGATTACGGATAACCTGACTTATAAAACAGGAAATCACACCTTCTTATTAGGAACACACAATGAATTGTATAATATTGATTATGGTTTTGTGAATGCCCTTAACGGAAGAATTTCTTATAAAAGTTTAGCCGATTTTTATAATTCCAATCCTTCGAGAATCAGGGGAACATATCCATTTAACGGAGACAACAGGCAGGCGATTTTTGATAATCCGTATGCCCAGTATAAAGTAAATCTCCTTTCCTTATATTTTCAGGATGAAATCAATTTAGGAAAATTAAGGCTATCTCCAGGAGTAAGAGTAGACTATACCGATCTTCCCAATAAACCTCTTTTGAGTCCGAAGGTAACCAGCTCTCCAGCGGATCCTAATTACGGAAATACTTATAGCTACACCCCATTGAGCCAGCTTAATAATGATTATCTCACTAAGCCGACACTTTCTCCAAGATTAGGATTTACATGGGATGTGACGGAAGACCGTTCTGTTGTCGTAAGAGGAGGTTCCGGAATCTTTGTGGGAAGAATACCTTTTGCATGGCTTGGATATGCTTATTATAATGATGGGGTTGGCTTTGGCAGCTATGATTATAATGCACCTACTGCAGCACAGCTTGCAGCGAACGGAGATCCTTTGATAGGCGGTAATTTTCCGAAATGGCAGAATTCTTCCAAAGTACAGGTGGATCTTATCGATAACAATTTTAAAATGCCAAGAGTGTGGAGAAGTTCATTAGCTTTGGATTACACACTGGCAGGATATAAATTTACCCTGGAAGGAATCTATACCAAAGTGCTTTATGATCTGAAGTTCCAGCAGGTGAATAAAACGGATAATGTAACGTATTTCAGCTATGATGTAAACCATGAAATGCCGGTTTATACAACGAACATCAACAGTAATTTTTCTAATGCCTATCTTCTGTCCAATACCAAAGAAGGCTACCGGTATAATGTGACAGCACAGATTTCAAAAGCATACAGCTTCGGGTTTAATTTCTTTGCCGCTTACACTTATGGTGATGCCAAAGATATTACCAACGGTATCCGAAATTCGATGGAAAGTAACTGGCAGATGAATCAGTCGCTGACTCCTAACGATCCTAAACTGACAACATCCAATTTTGCCATTAAAAACAGAGTGGTTGCCAATCTTGGGTATGCCTTTAATGTTTCAAAATCCAACAGGTTGTCTGCCAATGTATACTTTAATGCACAATCAGGAAATCCTTTCTCATGGGGATTTGTAAACAGTACGATTGCCAATACAGGTCAGGCTGCAGGATTGGCTTATATCTTTAAAGATGCAACTGAAGCGGCAAAATACATTGTACCTATAAAAGATGGATCAGGAAATATAGTGGTTACCGCCCAGCAGCAGGTCGCTGATTATGAAAATTTCGTCAACGGGAATAAATATTTAAGCTCACGACGTGGAAAGTTTACAGAACGTAATGGAGATAACACTCCGTGGAATATTCAGGCTGATTTCAGAATCATGGATGAAATAAGGCTGAGTGAAAAATCTAAAAACAATATCCAGATTTCATTAAGCATCATCAATCTTACGAATCTGTTGAATAAGGACTGGGGAAAAGTATATTTTGTACCCAATACCTTTAATTCCACAGCCAGCGTAGGATTAACGAAAGTAGGAAATGTTGCGGCAGGACAACCCTCTGCAGGAGATCCAACCTATAATTTTACAAAACCCGGACTGCCTTATACTATTGATCAGTTTGCATCAAGGTTTCAGGCTCAGCTGGGAGTTCGGTATAATTTTTAATTTTACTTTATATTATTCTTTCATGAGGTCCGGATGTTCTTTCCGGGCCTTTTTTATGAGTTGACCTGCAGGATTTTACGTATTAAAAAAACCATAGAAATCTCTATGGTTTTATACTGCTTTTATGGCAGAATATATTTTATTTTACTCCCTGCGTTACCATCTTGTTTGAAATAACAGAATAGACACATCCGGTAGTTTTTAAATTGACTGTGATGGTAGCCGGAACAGATCGGTAAGCGGTATCACCATAAGGTTCAATGATCTTTCCGTTTGCATCTTTTACAGTTCTTCCTTTTACTGAGTAAGTCATTGTTGCAGTTCCAGTAAATCCGCTTGAAGGATTAAAGGTAACAATTCCGGTAGATTTATTATACGTCCATGTTCCCTGAGGAGTTACTTTTTTACGGTACAGGGTAAGATCCGTATCGCTGGTTTTGGTAAAGCTGAAAGTAGAATAATCTATATTGGCACTGCTTCCCGTTGGCGGAGTGGTAATGCTGATAGGTCCTTTGTAAGCAATATCATTATTGAAAACCGGAATATTAACCGGTTGAAGCTTACAGGTAGAAGCTACATCATCATTGGTAACGGCGGCATAAGGAAGGGTAAGCTTTACATTCCGGATGATCTGCTGCTGGTATGCCGCTCCTGTAGATGCTGCAAAGCCAAGCTTTAAAACAGCCGGAACCGTTGCATTGAGAGTTTGGTCAGTAGGAGTTCCTTCCGTATTGGAAGTATCAAAATCAGTTACTTGCGGATTGGCATTTTCAGTATATGGAACCGAGGTCTTATAATGGTAATAATTGATTACATTGATCGGTGTTCCATTCTGGGCAGTCTGAATATCCACTTTGATATCAAACCCATCTGTTGTAGTTGGCGTTACAAAATGCGGGATCAGGTCAAGATATACTTTTCTGAATTCTCCTGCATTGTTTCTAAGGTCAAAAAGTGAAGGCAAGGTGTTGGTCGTTGCCAGATAGCTTCTGTCGGCCTGTAAGATTCGGCCCACTGCTCCGGTATTGCTTAAGGTAGTACGGGTAACCAAAACCGGATACCCTGTAAACCCGTCTCCCAAACCATTTGAATTAATCACTGCGCCTTTTGCTCCTCTTAAAGTAACATGGCTTGTTGCCTGTCCCCATGTTACTCCCGAAATACCATTCACTCTGGCATCTCCCTGGAAACGTTTGGATTTGAAATTTCCGAACTCATCCAGTGCTATCCCGAGGTAAGCTCCTGTTAAGCCTGCTTTTCTTAAACTTGCATACGTGTTCATCGCCCTGTTATAGGAATACCCGATACCTGCGCCTGGTGCTCCTATGACAGGATTGGTTACTGCCCCGTCATAAAGGAAAAAAGATAAACCGTCTCCGTAAGTACCTCCCAGTGGAGTACCATTTTTCATGTCATATTCAAATTCTACGTGAAGACCGTTTACTGAAGTAAAAGTCCTTCCGTTGATAAACAATCCCCCGAACTGGCTTGAGCTGGCGGGAGTAAGCTGTACCCCTGTAGCGGTATGTGAGGCATTTCCCTGTATCGTAAGCTCAGGTGCTGAAGAAGCGTTCATAAGTGAGCTTGAATAGGAATAAAAACCATAAATACTTGCTACTTCTGTACTGTCTGTCTGTGCATACACAAAGTTGGTAAGCAGAACAAAAAACAGGCTCATCAGAGACAGCCCTTTAAAATTCTTTTTCATGACTGCTTATTTTACAACAAATACTATGTTGATGAAAGATGCTGAAGTAGCATTTGATAATACGTCATAATTTAATACGCCCGTGTTGCTGATGCTGTTTATCTTGAAAACAGAAGAATCATAACCCGTTACATAGTAGTGTATATCCGTTGCATTAGGGAAAAACGGGATCGTGGCCGGAGCTGATGTGCTTCTTGCATTCGCGGGTACATTCGAGAATTGATTTTTATACAGAGTATAGAGATCTTTTGTTTGTCCCGTTGCTGGGGTAGTTGTATCAAAAACTACGCTTGGCATGTAGAAAAATTTAGCTACATACGGCGAAAGACATACCCAGTCCGGAGCAGCAGGAGTTCCTACATTCTGGCTGATACATTTTCTGTTTGTATCAAAAATAACCAGTCCTGTTGCAGGATTAGTAACGGAAGAAAGGTTACTGATTCTGGGTAAAAGCATTCCTTTAGAAGTGCTTGTAATATCTAAGGCAGAGCTTGGGTCGGGGTTAGAAGTATTAATGCCCACCTGAGCAGTAATGGAACAAGAAGCCATTACCAAAATTGAAGTAATAATTTTGTGCATTTTCGAAATAATTTTTTTTGTGTTTTGTACTATTAGCAAATTTCTTGCCAATAGTAGATTAATTGTTCAATACTCGTATTTTGTTTATTTTATATTATATACGAGTTTTTTTGTGTTTGGTTTTTAATTTAAATATTTGTTTTAAATTAAAATTCATCATTTAGTGATTTCTGAATAGTGTTTTTTTGTGTTTTTATTTTTATTCATTCATTTGGTATTTATTGTTTTGTTGTGTTTTTTTTATTAGTATTTCAGTTTCTTAATAAAACATGAAATAGATTACGTTGATTTATTTAGTGTTTTTTTTATAAAAAATTTAATTTTAAATAATATGTTAACTGTTGATAGCTGTATCGTTTTGCAGTTAAATATTTATTGTAAAAACATTTTATTATTAAATTTTCAGCAAATTTATACAAAATTACTTTATAATGTTGACTAAAACCCTGTATTTTAGGGACTTGATTCACTGCTTAGGGAATCGGACCCCAATATTTCCAATGTCAATGGAAGGTTGCAATTAGTTTTAAATTCTATAATTAAAACGTTAAAAGTTTGTTAAGATTTCAAATAGGCATAAAAAAGCACGCAAAGAAGCGTGCTTTTAACTATGTTGATGTTTATTATTTATGAATCCTATGCTTCACAAGCTGAACAAGTTACAAAATTCACCATCATTTCTTTAGAGACAGATGAACTTCTCTGGTAATAAAGGGTTTTTACACCTTTTTTCCAAGCTTCGATATAAAGGTAATTTACATCTTTTACCGGCATTGTAGAAGGAATCTGTAGGTTCAGAGACTGAGCCTGATCAATATATTGCTGTCTTTGAGCAGCCTGAGAGATAATTTCCATCGGGGAAATTTCTTTAAACGTTTTGAATACTGCTTTCTCTTCGTCTGTAAGCTCTTTAAGGTGTTGTACAGAACCGTGGTTAAGCATGATCGTTCTCCATGTTTCTTCGTTGTCAAGACCTTTTTCTTCCAGTAATTTTGCTAAATATTTGTTCTTACGCATAAAGTTTCCTTTCGCAAGACCTGCTTTATAATAGTTGGAAGCAAACGGCTCAATACCAGGGAAGTCTGTCCCAAGATCGCAGAGCTTGAAGTGGTAGGAGCAATGGCCATTGTTGTGGTATTTCTCAATCCGTATCCTTTCAGTAATTCCGGTTCACCATAGATGTTGGCAAGCTCTCTTGAAGCTGTTTCCGCCTGTTCTTTGATATGTCTGAAAGCCCTTGCATTGAACTGAGTGGCTTCAAAGCTCTCAAAAGGTATCATGTTTTTCTGTAAATAAGAATGGTATCCTAGAACTCCCAATCCAAGGGCTCTGTGACGCAATGCGAAGTTTCTTGCTCCCTGCAGGTAATAGTTTCCTTCCGTTTTTTCGATAAACTCAGTTAAAACAGCATCCAGGAAGTAAACAGCCAGTTTTACGGCGTCTGTATCTTTCCATTCGTCATACAGTTCCAGGTTCATGGAAGACAGACAGCAGATGAAAGATTCTTCTCTGGTAGAAGGAAGCATGATTTCAGAGCAAAGGTTACTTGCATTAACAGGCATTCCAAGATCTTTATAAACCTGTGGTTTGTTTCTGTTTACATTGTCAGTAAAGAAAATATATGGAAGACCTTTCTGCTGACGACTTTCAAGAACTCTTGCCCAGATCTTACGCTTATCCATATCTCCATCGATCATATCCTGCATCCAGTAATCAGGAACACAAATTCCTGTAAATAAGTTCTGGATCGGGCTTCCGATGTCTTTAATGGATAAAAATTCTTCAATATCACCGTGGTCGATATCCAGATAAGCGGCAAATGCCCCTCTTCTTACCCCTCCCTGTGAAACTACATCCATCGCGGTATCGAATAACTTCATGAACGAAACCGCTCCTGAAGATTTTCCGTTATCCGTTACGGCAGTTCCTCTGTTTCTCAGTTCCCCGAAATATCCTGAAGTTCCACCTCCGATTTTCGTCTGCATGATCACTTCACCCATTTTGTGGGTAATGCCTTCAATGCTGTCCGGAATGTGTACGTTGAAGCATGAAATTGGAAGACCTCTCTGGGTTCCCATATTTGCCCATACAGGAGAGGAGAAGCTGATCCATCCTTTGGTGATCATTTCTTTGAAAGCAGGCTGTAATTCCGGCTTGTATAATTTTTTGGCAGCAGCAGTAGTGATTCTGTCGATGGCTCCGTCTACAGTTTCTCCTTTTAACAGATAGCCTCTGTTCAGCATTTGCTCGGACTCTTCATTGAGCCACCATATATTTGAATTTTGTTCTTCCATAGATGTTTATATTTTCAAATTCCAGGACCGTGTTTATGCTCCGGAATTTTGTTGCTTTATATTGATTGTAATATTTCCACTTTGTGCGTACCGTTCAGGCCGCTTTCATCTCTTAACCGCTGAAATTCTTTAAAAGAAGGTGTGTTTAAAACCTCATGCTGAACTTCTTCATTGATATAATTTGAATAATGTAAAAAAGTAACACCGTCTTCTTTTACATAAACCTTATACTCAAATGTTTCCTGATCCAGGTTTTTGAAATCTTCCAGAAACTTTTGAATATGGGTTTTGTTTTCTGAAACGTATTCAGGGTTTACGGTGTAGGTTACAATTACATTGATCATTATTGTACTTTAAGCTATTTTAATGAATTTATTAAATATGCTCCGGCAAGCTCAGCATAGCATTTTGCTAATACTAACTGTTTTGCCGCTCGTTTCGCTCGCGCTTTTTCCTGTTTAGAACAAATCGTTCGCTGTAATACTTTTGTCGTGTTTCGTGTAATCTACCGGTCTTTTTGCGAAGAAATCATCCATAGAATTGGCAAAAACTTCCTCTTCAAACCATTTCATTGGACGGTATTGCTCAGGGGAAACGTTGTAACGGGTTTCCATGTTGATTTTCTTTAAGCTGTCGTCTACACGGTACTTCATAAAGTTCAGAAGGTCTTCTTTGGAGAAAACACTTAATTCTCCTAACTCAAAGATCCAGTCAAGGATTTCGCCTTCCAGCTCGATGGACTGATCTACCAATGTGTAGATGTCTTCGATATCTGAATCTGTTAACAGATCCGGCTGTTCTTCACGGATTTTATTGATCAGATAGATTCCTGCATTGGCGTGGATCTGTTCGTCTACAGAAGTCCAGGCAATGATATTGGAAACATTCTTCATAAATCCTTTGAATCTTGTGAAAGAAAGGATGATGGCAAATTGTGAGAAAAGCGATACGTTTTCAATCAGGATGCTGAATAATAAAAGAGAAGAAACGTATTCTTTTGGCGTAGTGGAATTGGCGTGCTTCAGGACATTGGACAGGAAGTCAATTCTCTTTTTCACGGCAGGAATTTCCACAACATAATTAAATTCTTCATTATATCCTAAAACCTCTAACAGTCGGGAATAAGCTTCCGAATGACGGAATTCACATTCTGCAAAAGTAGCTCCAAGTCCGTTAAGTTCAGGTTTTGGCAAGTGGTTGTATAGGTTTCCCCAGAATGTCTTTACAGACACCTCGATCTGTGCAATCGCTAAAAGTGCGTTTTTCACAGCATGTTTTTCATGTGGCTCCAACTGCGAATGAAAATCCTGAACATCTGCAGTAAAATCCACTTCCGAATGCACCCAGAACGATTTGTTGATCGCCTCTACAAACTGAAGAACCTCAGGGTATTCAAATGGCTTGTAACTTACTCTTTTATCAAAAATTCCCATATTTAAAATATCTTTAAAATTAAATAATCTGCATCACTGTGGATAACTTTGAAGCAATGCTTAACTTGTTGTAGGTTTGGTATTTACGTTTGAAACATATTCACATTGACTGGTGTCGGTTTCTTGTAAAGAACTAATGACAAAGTTCGAAAAAAGAAACGATTTTGAAAGGGGTAAATACTAATTGGCTGAGTTTTAACTGTAAAAGTTTTCCACATTTACATGAAACCAGCACAGATAATGGCTTACGGAGGGTTACAGGCAGAAAATAAATGAAAAATTCAAGTTACAGTTAAACGCTTTTGTGTAATGTATTGTTAATAAAGGTTTAATTTGTTAAACAATAAAATATTCGAATAAATTATTGTTCTTGTAACAAATTGAAAATATCATCTACTTATTGGGTATAAAACAAGCACCACTTAATGTTAGTAATTCAGGATTTACATAAATCATACGATACGGGAAAAAGCAAGCTGCACGTTCTGAAAGGGATTAATCTTAATATTTCCGAAGGCGAGTTTGTCTCTATTATGGGGAGTTCCGGTTCCGGAAAATCCACGCTTCTTAACATCATCGGTATTCTGGATGAAAAAGATTCAGGGACTTATGAGCTGGATGGGGTTCCTATTGAGCATTTGTCTGAAGTGAAAGCTGCAGAGTACAGAAGCAAATTTCTGGGCTTTATTTTTCAGTCTTTCAACCTGATCAGCTACAAAACGGCTCTTGAAAATGTAGCCCTTCCTTTATACTACCAGAATGTTCCCAGAAAAGAGCGTAACCAAAAAGCACTGGAATACCTGGAAAAAGTGGGTCTCGGACAATGGGCAGGCCACCTTCCCAATGAGCTTTCCGGAGGGCAGAAGCAAAGAGTAGCTATCGCAAGGGCTCTGATTACAGATCCTAAAGTCGTTCTGGCGGATGAACCAACCGGAGCACTGGATTCCAAAACCACACATGATATTATGAAGCTTCTTCAGGATATCAATAATGAGGGAAGAACCATCATTGTGGTAACCCACGAACCTGATGTAGCCGCCCAAACGAAAAGAAACGTAATCCTGAAGGATGGCATCATAGAAAGTGATGAGTTTATTAAGCAGATTGTTTTATAAAATTTGCTGATTTGAAAATTTGATAATGAGATAATTTGAAAATTTAGAGCTCGATTTTTTTTTAATCTTTTAATTTTTCAATCTTTTAATACAATAAAAAATGTTTGACCTAGATCGTTGGCAGGAAATATTCAGTTCTATTCGCAGTAATGTATTGCGAACAGTGCTTTCGGGGTTTACGGTAGCTTTGGGGCTGTTTATTTTTGTTGTTCTTTTCGGAATAGGAAAAGGGCTTCAGAATGCCTTTACCGAAGGTTTTGCAAGAGATGCACAGAATCTTATCACGATACTTACGGGTAAAACCACGATAGCGTATAAAGGACTTCAGTCTGACAGGACAGTCACAATGGATAATGATGACTATGATTTTCTGATCAATACCGACAAAGAAAAAGTAGGGGATGCCAGTCCAAGATACAGCACCAATTTAATGGTGAAATACGGGAAAGAAAGCGGAACTTACCAGATCAACGGTGCAGAGCCCGGAGAACAGGTTATTGAAAACCGAAAGATGATTGACGGACGCTATCTTTCGCCAATGGACCTTGAGAGAAAGCTGAATGTAGCTGTAATCGGAAGAATGGTTCAGCGTGACCTGATCAAAAACGGAAGCCCGGTAGGGAAGGACCTTAATATCAATGGAACCATGTTCAAGGTAGTAGGTGTTTTTTCCGATGATGGAGGCGACTGGGACGAAAGGCATATCACGGTTCCCATTACAACGCTTCAGCAAATGAAAAAGGGTTCTGATACAGTATCTACCACATTTATTGCCTACAACGAAAAGCTGACTCCTCAGGAAGCCATTAAATATGGTGATGAGCTGAAAGACAGGTTAAAAGCAAGAAAAAACGTTGCTCCTGATGATGAAAACGGGGTCCGCGTCTGGAATAATGCCCGGAACATGAACGAGACCTTTCAGTTTATGGCAGTTCTTACCCTTATTGTAGGTTTTATCGGGCTGGGAACATTGCTGGCAGGAATTATCGGGATCAGTAACATCATGGTATATATCGTAAAAGAAAGAACCAAGGAAATAGGTGTCCGTAAGGCAATTGGTGCCAAACCAAGAAGTATTGTCGCCCTTATTGTACAGGAAAGTGTTGTGATCACAGTAATTTCAGGAATTATTGGAGTTGCCGTAGGAGTATTGGCACTTAACTTAATAGGAGACAGCCTTGAAGAATATTTTATTAAAAACCCTAGTGTGGGATGGGGGACCATTTTTATGGCATTTATTGCACTGATATGTTCAGGGCTTATTGCAGGATTTGTTCCGGCATACAGAGCTTCAAGGATCAAACCGATAGAGGCACTGAGAACGGAATGATGATGTGTTAATGTGAGGATTGGTTGATCCGAAGATGAAATGATAAAACGAATCAAAACATCACTTATCATTCATCAATGATCATTTATAATATAATAAAACTTATAACTCAAAGAAGTGAACATTTTATTTAAAAAAGATACGTGGCAGGAAATTTATTATTCACTGAGGAATAATAAGCTTCGGACGTTCCTTACCATGATTGGTGTGGGTTGGGGAATGTTTTTGTATGTGAGTCTTCTTGGGGCTGCAAAAGGGATGGAAAACGGTTTTGATAAATTATTTTCCGGATTCGCCACCAACTCCATTTTTCTTTGGGCTCAGAAAACCTCCATTCCGTATGACGGATTTCCTAAGGGAAGAGAAGTGCACCTCAATCTATCCGATATGGAAATGCTGAAAAGAAAAGTGACCGCCATAGATTATATCTCACCTCAAAATGCAAGAGGAAGTTTTACCGGTACACCAGGCGAATCCATGTCAAGAAATGGTAAAAACGGGACCTATTCTCTTACCGGAGATTATTCGGTGGGAAATAAAATATCTGAAAAGAAACTTATTTTCGGGCGTTACATTAATGATGCTGATGTTCAGGGAAACAAAAATGTAGTGGTTATCGGAGAAGAGATCTATAAGAATTTTTTTGATGCCAAGAAAAAGAAGATCCCGTTGGAAAGCAGGTCAATATAAAAGGATTATTTTTTAATGTAATCGGCGTTTTCAGAGTGAAAAAAGGAGGTGGATTCGAAAACGACCGAACTGCTTTTATCCCTCTTTCAACCTATACAAAAATGTATAATGCGGGAGAACAGATTGACATGTTTGCGATCGTGAGTAAACCCAATGCCAACGTAAACGGGGTGGAAGAAGATGTGAAACAGGTTTTGAAGAATAAAAATAAAGTATCTCCGGAAGATACCAATGCCTTCGGAAGTTTCAATCTCGGAAAAGAATTTAAGAAACTTACAGGTTTTCTTACGGGAATGCAGCTTTTAACAATCATCGTAGGAACGCTTACCATTCTTGCAGGAGTTATCGCCATCTCGAATATCCTTCTGATTACCGTAAAGGAAAGAACCAAAGAAATCGGAATACGAAGAGCTTTAGGAGCAAAGCCGGCTGAAGTAAGAAACCAGATTCTTCTTGAAAGTGTAGTGATTACCCTGTCGTCTGGAATTCTCGGATTCATGTGTGGAATTTTCGTTCTCATCATTTTAAATATGGTGACCCAGAATCAGGACGATTTTCCATTCTATAATCCGACCGTAAATTATGGAAACGTGTTCGGGGCTATGGCTGTGATGGTGATCCTTGGCCTGATTATCGGGATGATTCCGGCACAGCGTGCAGTAAAAATCCGTCCGATTGAAGCATTGAGATCAGAGTAATGTGATGATATGATGATGTGTTAATTTGAAAATTTGAAATTGATGACCGATTTTTTAATGTTTAAATTTTTTAATCATTAAATATTTAAATAAACTAATAACTTTTTTAATAGTAAAAATAAACTAGATATATGAAAAAGAAATTCACTTGGAAAAAAGCCATTTATATTGTACTAGGGCTTTTATTTGCAGTGGCGTTGTTCTCCGGGATCGGGTATCTCGTGAAATCAAATTCTAAACAGAGTGAAGCTTTCCTGACCAGAAAACCAAAGTACCAGGATATGGAAGACAAGGTAATGGCTACAGGAAAGATTATTCCAAAAGAAGAGATCGAGATCAAACCGAATATTGCCGGGATCATTGATAAAATTCTGGTAGATGAAGGAGATAAGGTAGAAGCAGGACAGCTGATTGCAACCGTGAGAATCATTCCTAATATTGCTGATGTAAACAATGCTCAGCAGGAAGTAGTGAATTCCCAGCTGCAGATCAGCAATGCTAAAATGAATGTGGATAACATGCAGAAGCAGTTCGCCATGCAGGAAAAACTATATAAGCAAGGGGTTATTTCCAAGCAGGAGTATTTAAACTCTCAGCAGCAGCTGTTTTCACAACAGCAGGCTCTTAAAAATGCCAATCAGCAGTTGGCTACCGCTCAAAAAAGATTACAGATTGTAAAAACGGGAGCTACTCCGGAACTTCAGGGTCTTGCAACAACGCAGATCCGTTCCAAGGCAGCAGGTACCGTTCTTGAGGTTCCTGTGAAAGTAGGAAGCCAGGTAATTGAAGCCAACTCATTCAATGCAGGAACGACGATCTGTTCCATTGCAGACCTTAATTCTTTAATCTTCCAGGGAGAAATAGACGAAGCACAGGCCGGAAAACTGAAACAGGGAATGGATATGAAAATCGTGATCGGAGCCCTTCAGAACAAAACATTCCCGGGAAAACTGACCATGATTGCCCCTAAAGGAAAAGATAATCTGGGAACCATAAAATTCCCGGTAGAAGGGGATGTAAACAATCCTAACAACGAATACATCAGAGCAGGATTTTCTGCCAACGGAGAAATTGTGCTGAAATCTGAGAAAAATGCATTGCTGCTGGACGAATCCCTGATTCAGTACGAAAAGAAAAACGGCAAAGACACCCCTTTTGTAGAAGTGAAGCAGCCTGATGGAAAATTCAAAAAAGTGTATGTAAAATTGGGTGCCAGCGACGGGATCAACGTACAGATCCTTTCAGGAATTACCAAAGACTCTGAAGTGAAAGTCTGGAACCCTTCCGATAAAGATAAAGAAGAACTTAAAGAAAAGAAAAAATAGTAAACTATCACTATATATTTAAACTGTCTGATCCCGGGAAACTTTTCCGGGATTTTTTATTGACGAACCGATGTAATGAATATTTTTAATAAATTGTCTTAAAATAGAAAATAACCGTACAACATCATAACTGATGAAGAAAAGCTACCTCCTTCTCATTTTCTTTGTGATTGCAAAATTTATCCTGCAATATTCCCTGATCAGCCCTGAATATGAGCTCCACAGGGACGAATACCTCCATCTGGATCAGGCCAACCATCTTGCCTGGGGATACCTTTCCGTTCCTCCCGTGAATTCATGGCTGGCATGGCTCATTAAAATACTCGGGGGATCCGTATTCTGGGTTAAATTCTTTCCGGCTCTTTTCGGAGCACTGACTCTTGTTGTCGTATGGAAAATCATTGAAGAGCTTAAAGGTAGCTTATATGCTCAAATCTTAGCCTCAACGGGTATTTTACTTTCCGTACTTCTCAGGATCAATATGCTTTTTCAGCCTACTTCCCTGGAAATCCTGCTGTGGACCCTTATGTATTATATGCTGATCCTGTATTTTAATTCAGAAAAAGTAAAATGGCTTTATAGTGCAGCAGTAATCTTCGGAATAGGTTTTCTGAATAAATATAATATAGCCTTTTCCGTGCTTGGACTGATCCCTGCCATTCTGCTGACCCGGCAAAGAAAGATCTTTCTTCAGCCCCATCTTTACGGAGCGGCATTGGTAGCTTTATTGATTATGCTTCCTAACCTGATCTGGCAGTATAAATTTGATTTTCCGGTTGTTTCCCATATGAAAGAACTTTCGGAAAGGCAATTGGTTCATGTTGACCGGTTCGTTTTTTTAAATCCCAGATCCTTTTCTTTATAGGCTCGTTACTGGTAATCATAGCAGGATTTTATGCGCTGCTGTTTTATAAACCGTTTGAGAAATTCAGATCCTTCTTTTGGGCATATGTCATCACTATTGCCCTGTTTTTATTTTTCAGGGCTAAAGATTACTACGCTGTTGGACTTTATCCGGTTTTCATAGCATTCGGGGCTGTTTTTCTGGCGCACATCTTTGATAATGGCTGGAAAAGGTATCTTAAACCTGTTTTTATCCTCATTCCTGTTCTTCTGTTTCTGCCTTTGTACAACCTTGCTTTTCCCAATAAAAGTCCCAAATACATCGTCAGCCACCCCGAAAAATATGAAAAGATGGGTTTGCTCCGCTGGGAAGATGGTAAAGACCATCCGCTGCCTCAGGATTTTGCAGATATGCAGGGATGGAAGGAGCTTGCCCAAAAAGTTGATAAGGAATATTCGCTGCTTTCACAAAGCGGCAGGACTTTAGTGCTTTGTGATAATTATGGGCAGGCAGGAGCTATTAATTACTATTCCAAAAAAGGAGTAAGGGCGGTCTCATTCAATGCAGATTATCTCAATTGGTTTGATCTTAGTAAAAAATTTGATAACCTGATCCGTGTAAAAGAAGCTTCCACTGAGGATAATGAACTGAAAGAAACAGGTTCTTATTTTGAAACCTCCAAAGCGGCAGATTCTATTGTCAATAGATTTGCCCGGGAAAAAGGAACCACTGTTTTCAGCTTCAAAGGAGCCAAAATTGATATCCGGCCAAGAATTGCGGATGAAATCAATGAAGTGAAACACAGGTATCAATAAATGGCAGCTGATTTTAAATTGTACAGGTTTAAAATCAGCTGTTTCAGTTATAATGAGTTTATAATATGTACATTAAATAATATTGGCAAATATTAACGCAACATTGTTTCATTAATGAAATATTATTTATCTTTGTAAAGCAAATAGACGAATAAGCAAAACCGGAATTGTCCACTTTGCTATCAATTATCAATCATCAATCATCAATTATTAACTAACCATCAACTATCACTTAAATGAAAAATTTTGATGTCATCATTATAGGAGGGAGCTATGCAGGATTATCCGCAGGGATGTCTCTGGGAAGATCATTAAGAAACACCCTGATTATTGACAGCGGTAAACCATGCAACAGGCAGACTCCACACTCCCATAACTTTATCACTCACGATGGGAAAGCGCCGAAGGAAATTTCTGATCTTGCCCGGGAACAGGTCGCAGCATATGATACCGTAAAATTTCATGAAGGTCTTGTAGTAGCTTTAAAGAAAACAGATGAAGGATTTGAAGCGGAAACCTCCACAGGTGAAAAATTCTATGCTAAAAAGCTCATCCTGGCATCAGGAGTAAAAGATATTATGCCGGAGATTCCGGGATTTGCGGAATGCTGGGGAATTTCAGTACTGCATTGTCCCTACTGTCACGGTTATGAAGTAAAAAATGAAGTGACAGGAATACTTTCAGATGGTGACATGGCTTACGAATTTTCAAAGATAGTCTATAACCTGACCAAAGATCTTTTTTTATTCAGCAATGGGCAGTCGAAGCTTTCAAAAGATCAGAAAAATAAACTTGCTCATAATAATATCAGTTTAGTTGAAGATGAAATTGAAAAAATAGAGCATGAAAAAGGCTACATCCGGAAAATAATCTTTAAAAGCGGAAAAGAAATTTCTTTACAGGCCCTGTACGCTAAAATCCCGTTTGAACAGAATATCAATGTCTCGGAAGACCTGGGTTGTGAGCTTACTGAACACGGATTTATTAAAATTGATGATATGCATAAAACCAATATTCCCGGTGTTTTTGCCTGCGGAGATAATGTAACCATGATGAGATCTGTTGCCAATGCTGTCGCACAGGGGAATTTTACAGGAGCTATTGTCAACAAGGAGCTTGCAGATGAAGAGTTTTAATTCTATATTATAAATTGGTGCGGTCCCTGCGGAAGTTTCTGCGGGGATTTTTTTATTAATATTTTGTTGTGAAAATTTATTATCGTAATATTGCGATATAATTAACATCATGGGAGCTACTAAAACAGATTTCTTTGCGGATGAACAGAATAAAATAGCAGTCATTGCAAAAGCTTTGGGGCATCCTGCAAGAATTGCCATCATCGAATATCTTTTGAAAGTCAATGAATGCATCTGCGGTGATATTGTCAATGAACTTCCTCTTGCACAACCCACCGTCTCACAGCATTTAAAAGAATTGAAGAACGCAGGTCTTATTAAAGGGAATATTGAAGGGAATTCTATATGTTACTGTATTGATGAAAAGGCTTTTGAAATTTTAGCTGTTTTCTTTTCAAACATTATCTCGACGGTTAAAAAGCAGAAATGTTGTTAAAATTTTTTTGACTTCTATTATCGTAATATTGCATTATAACAATTAAAACATCATTTATGAAACTATCGGATATCAAAAACATTTTACCTACACTGGATAATGTTGAATTTCAGCTTGAAAACGGGAAATTTGTACCGGAACACTTTCACGTCACAGAAATAGGAAGCGTAACTAAAAATTTTATCGACTGTGGAGGGACTATCAGAAAAGAAGAGCGGATCAATTTCCAGCTTTGGAACGCAGATGACTATGACCATCGTCTTAAACCCGGAAAGCTATTACATATCATTAACTTGTCTGAAGAGAAGTTGGGAATCGGAGACTTTGAAATTGAAGTGGAATGCCAGGATCAGACTATTGGGAAATATGATCTGGAATTTAACGGTAAAAACTTTATTCTGAAAAATAAACAGACCGCCTGTTTAGCTCAGGAAGCTTGTGGAATTCCTCAGGAAAAGCAAAAAATAAATCTGAGTCAGCTGAAGACTGGCCAGAGTTCTTGCTGTACACCGGACTCGGGTTGCTGTTAATTTTAACTTTATAATAGTGAAAATGTATCCTAAATTGTCAGAATATATAGAGCAGATTCTTGTTCAGGAAATCAGTGATGAAAGAAAAACGGTGCTGCAGCCATTAATAGATTTTGTAAAACAGAAAAAATTAAATCAGGAACCAATAGATATTAATTTCATCTGTACTCACAACTCGCGGAGAAGTCATTTGGCTCAGATATGGGCACAAACGGCATCGGCCTATTTTAACATCTCTGATGTACAATGCTATTCCGGAGGGACAGAAACAACTGCTTTATTTCCTAAAGTTGCTGAAACATTAATAGAATCCGGTTTTTATATCTGGAAATTAAGCGAAGGTAAAAACCCTGTATATGCGGTAAAATACTCTGAAAATGCTTTACCAGTTATTGGATTTTCTAAAAAGTATGATGATGCTTTTAATCCGGATTCCGGTTTTGCGGCAGTCATGACCTGCTCACAGGCAGATGGAGGCTGTCCTTTCATTCCAGGAGCAGAGAAACGTATTCCCATTACATTTGAAGATCCGAAAGTTTCAGATAATACACCTCTGCAAACTGACGTATATAAAGAAAGAAGTCTGCAAATCGGAGCTGAAATGTTTTATGTTTTTTCTAAAATTAGTAATTAAAAATGAAACCCAAATTAAAATTTCTAGACAGGTATTTGACGCTTTGGATTTTCCTGGCAATGATAATAGGAATTGGTCTGGGACATTTTTTTCCTGGTATTTCCGTATTGGCAAATTCACTTTCTTCCGGCACTACTAATATACCTCTGGCTATCGGGCTGATCCTGATGATGTACCCGCCCCTTGCAAAAGTAGATTATAGTCTGTTGCCACAAGTACTTAAAGATAAAAAAGCTATATCTGTTTCATTATTGTTAAACTGGGTTATTGGACCCGTTTTAATGTTCGTTTTAGCCATTATCTTCCTTAAAAACGAACCGGAATTTATGATAGGGCTTATCCTGATAGGTCTTGCGAGGTGTATTGCAATGGTTGTTGTCTGGAATGATCTGGCAAAAGGAAACCGGGAATATGCAGCTTTGCTGATTGCTTTAAACAGTATTTTTCAGATTATATCATATAGCTTTCTGGTGTGGTTATTTATTAATATTCTTCCGCGAAAATTAGGATTGGGCAATTTTAATATCTCTGTACCGGTCCGGGACGTGACTGAAAGTGTTTTAATGTATCTTGGAATACCTTTTCTGGCAGGCTTTTTATCCCGTTATTTTCTCATAAGATCCAAAGGAAAAGAATGGTACAACCGAAAATTCATTCCCCGGATTTCGCCTATTACTTTGTATGCGTTATTATTTACCATCGTCTTAATGTTTAGTTTAAAAGGTGATAAAATATTGGAACTGCCTATGGATGTTGTGAAAATTGCAGTACCACTCATCATTTATTTTGTATTGATGTTTTTTATTAGCTTTTTGATAAATAAAATGATAGGAATTCCTTACGATAAGAATATTTCAATAGCTTTTACTGCTACGGGAAATAATTTTGAATTGGCTATTGCCGTTAGTATTGCCGTTTTTGGGATCCATTCGTCTCAGGCTTTTGTAGGTGTTATTGGCCCTTTGGTAGAAGTTCCGGTGTTAATTTTATTGGTTAAGGTAAGCTTATACCTCAAAAAAAGATACAACCTGATATGAAAAAACCTGTCAATGATAAATAAATCGGTAAATAAATGATATCTGGAATTTTGTTCCAAAATCATACTTTCTGATACAAAAATCTAGCAGGAAATTCCGTACATTTGGGGTGAAAAATTTCAAAAACTAAAAGTAAAATGGACATTATTTTCGACCTGATTGAAAAAGAAAGACAAAGACAATCCCATGGATTAGAGCTTATTGCATCAGAAAACTTTGTTTCTGAGAACGTGATGAAAGCAATGGGAAGTGTACTGACCAACAAATATGCTGAAGGATATCCCGGAAAAAGATATTACGGAGGATGTGAAGTAGTAGATGAGGTTGAAACATTAGCCATTAACAGAGCCAAAGAACTTTTCGGTGTAGATTATGTAAATGTACAGCCGCATTCAGGTTCACAGGCTAATGCTGCCATTTACCTTGCCGTTTTGAAAGCCGGAGACAAAATTATGGGAATGGACCTTTCAATGGGAGGGCATCTTACTCACGGTTCATCTGTGAATTTTTCAGGAATTCAGTATCAGGTGGTTTCTTACGGTGTTCAGAAAGAAACAGGACTTATCGATTACGACCAGATGAGAGAAGTAGCTTTGAGAGAAAGACCGAAAATGCTTATCGCAGGTTTCTCCGCTTATTCAAGAGATCTTGATTATGCTAAATTCAGAGAGGTTGCGGATGAAATAGGAGCTACGCTTTGGGCAGATATTGCTCACCCGGCAGGTTTAGTGGCAAAAGGATTATTGAATTCTCCATTCGAACATTGTCACGTTGTAACTACCACTACTCACAAAACATTAAGAGGTCCGAGAGGAGGAATGATCATGATGGGGAAAGACTTCGAAAACACATACGGCCACAAAACGCCGAAAGGAGAAACGAAGATGATGAGCCAGGTACTGGATGGTGCTGTTTTCCCGGGTATTCAGGGAGGACCGCTTGAGCATGTTATCGCCGGTAAAGCTGTTGCTTTCGCTGAAGCGTTGGATGTTCAGTTTGAAACCTATGCAAAACAGGTTAAAGCCAATGCGCAGGCATTATCAAAAGCTATGATCAATAGAGGTTTCGACATTGTAAGTGGAGGTACAGATAACCACTTAATGTTGGTCGACCTTAGAAATAAGAACGTCAACGGAAAAGAAACGGAAAAGGCTCTGGTACTTGCAGATATCACATGTAATAAAAATATGGTTCCTTTTGATGACAAATCACCGTTCACGACTTCCGGTATCAGATTGGGAACTGCAGCTATCACAACAAGAGGTCTTAAAGAAAATGATATGGACACCATTGCAGGATTTATCTCTGAAGTGGTAGACAACATCAAAAATGAAGAGGTTATCGGCTCTGTAAGAAAGAAAGTCAATGAACTGATGGAAGGTAAAGCCCTTTTCAACTATTAATCTGAATTAAAATATTATTATAAAGAATGGGCAGCCTGTCCATTCTTTTTCATATCTATTATGGAGAAAAAATCTTTCACCTTTGATGAAATAAAGCAGAAACTGGTCAACTATTGTGTTTATCAGGATCGTTGCCATGCAGAAGTGGAGCAAAAAATGAGAGAATTTATGCTCATTGATGAGGCAAAAGATGAAATTATACTCTACCTTTTAAAAGAAAACTATCTTAACGAAGAAAGATTTACACGGAGCTATATCAGGGGAAAGTTTTATATCAAGCATTGGGGCAGGAATAAAATCAAAATGCACCTTAAGCAGAAACAGATTTCTGAAAAACTCATCAACAGCTGTTTCGACGAAATAGATGAATCCGATTATGAAAAAATGATCAGAAAAATCTTTGAAGACTACTATTCAAGGCAGAAAGGGATGAAGGAATATCAAAAAAATCTAAAACAATAAAATATTTAATGAGCCGGGGCTTTGAATATGAAAAAATAAGTGATACTTTTGGCGAAACATAAATAAGTAATTGAAAAAAGATAAGATTTGGCTTTCGCCTCCTCATATGGGGGGAAATGAGCTTAAATATGTGCATAACGCATTTGATACCAACTGGATTTCCCAATACGGCTCCAATATTGATGAATTTGAAAATAGCCTGGAAAACTATTTAGGATACGATTCTCATGTAACGGCTTTATCTTCCGGAACTGCGGCCATTCATCTTGCACTTAGACTCTTAAATGTTGAGGAAGGAGATTTCGTCATCTGCCAGTCTTTTACTTTTGTGGCTTCTGCCAATCCTATTCTTTACCTTAAAGCTGTTCCGGTATTTGTTGATAGCGAAGATCAGACCTGGAATATCTGTCCAAATGCCTTGGAAGGTGCAGTGAAATACTGTATTCAGCAAGGAAAAAAACCAAAAGCAATTATTGCAGTTTGCCTTTATGGAATGCCTTTTAAAGCGGAAGAAATACTCCAGATTTCAAAAAAATATGATATTCCTGTAATTGAAGACAGTGCGGAAGCATTGGGCAGTCAATATAAAGGCCGGCCTTGCGGTACTTTCGGAGATCTTTCTGTTATAAGTTTTAACGGAAACAAAATTATCACTACTGCGGGTGGGGGAGTTTTGATCTCAAGAAATGAAGAAGTAAAGAAAAGAGCACTTTTTCTTGCTACACAAGGTAAAGACAACGAAGAATTTTACAACCATTCCGAATTAGGATACAATTACAGAATGGATAATATTGCGGCCGGAATTGGAAGAGGCCAATTGGAAACACTCGAAGAAAAAATCATCACGAGGAGAAAAAATCATGATTTTTATCACGAACTGTTGAAGAATAATGAAAATATTGATTTATTTTCCACACCAAACAGTGATTTTTATTCTAATTACTGGCTCAATACTGTTATTCTGAAAAACGGACTTTCGAAGGAGGAGCTTAGGAGTAAATTTTCACAGAATAATATAGAAACCAGATATCTATGGAAGCCAATGCATCTTCAACCCCTGTATAAGGATTGCAGATTTTTCGGAAATAATTTATCTGGTACGCTTTTTGACACAGGACTTTGTCTACCGTCAGGAACCAATTTAACGAATGATTGCAGAAATAGAATTTCTGAGGTTTTAGAAAGTGAAATTCCCTAAATTTGTTTTTAAAATTTACGGATAGATAGGATTTTATTTTATTTTTGTATCCATTCTTAAAAAAGAGTATTAATAAAACAAAGGGTTGAACCTATTAAATATGAACACAAACAAAGGCAATGTACAGCTCTATTAGAAAAAAGATATTTGGAGGTGATAATGTTGTCAATCTCTCAGACGTAAGATATCTTCCCAGATGGATAATACTTGTAATAGATATTATTATTCTGGTCATGTCTTTATTTCTTTCCACTTATACTATAGAAAAAATTACCCAGAAAGAATTCATTTATCACGAAGATAAAAGTATTGTTTTCGGTTTTATTATTTTGATAAATACAATTTTCATGTATTTATTCAAAACCTATGCAGGAATTATAAGGCACTCTACTTTTATTGACCTTTTTAAACTGCTTATATCATGTTTCTGTACCATGACCGTAGTGGGATTGGTAAATCTGATCTATTTCTGGTCTACCGGAGGGAAATTTATTCTTACTCCTTTCCTTATACTTTATTTCATTATTTCTTTTATGGGATTATTCCTTTTCAGGCTGTATGTGAAAGAGTTTTTCCATATTGTACGGGAATATAGAAGAAGTGCACTGAAAAAAAGAATTTTAGTTCTAGGTATCGATGAACAGTCCATTGCTATAGCCCGTGCTATTCTGGATAATCCAAGCCTGCCTTATCAGGTAGTGGGCTTTCTTACGCAGAGAACAGATTCCAAAAGAGCTTCGTTATTGGGAAAACCTATTTATGAGAAGAAAAGGATAGAGGAAGCTACAAAAGAAGATCTTATTATTGATGGGGTGATCATTGTTAAAGAAATGATGTCTAAAGATGAAATGAATTCGTGGGTGAATTTATTTTTAGAAAAAGACTTGAATATATTCAAAGCTCCATCCGTACAAAAGTTAAGAGACAGCGATTTAGGAGGAGCCATCAGAAATCTTCAGATTGAAGACCTTCTCAACAGAAAACCAATAAAAATTGAAAGCGAAGAGGTTAAAAGCAGACACTTCAATAAAAATATACTGGTAACGGGTGGTGCCGGATCTATCGGAAGCGAAATCGTAAGACAGGTAGCCCAGTTTAATCCTGCATTAATTGTCGTTCTGGATCAGGCGGAAACTCCGTTATATGATATTGAGCTTGAAATGAAAGAGAAATTTCCTCATATCAGGTTTAAGTTTGTTTTAGCCGATGTTTCTAACATACACCGTGTTGAACCGGTATTCCAGACTTATAACTTTTCAATGGTATACCATGCTGCCGCATATAAGCATGTCCCTTTAGTTGAGGAAAATCCTAATGAAGCTATCCGTGTCAATGTCCTAGGATCAAAAAATGTTGCTATTTTATCAAGCCGTTATAAAGTAAATCGCTTTGTGATGATCTCTACGGATAAAGCTGTAAACCCTACCAATGTCATGGGAGCTTCCAAAAGAGCAGCTGAGCTGTTTGTTCAGTCCTTACATCATGTAGAAGGGAATACGACCAAGTTTATTACAACCAGGTTTGGAAATGTATTGGGATCAAACGGTTCCGTTATTCCACACTTTAAAAGACAGATAGAAGCAGGAGGTCCTGTGACCATTACCCATCCGGATATTGTAAGATACTTCATGACCATTCCTGAAGCTTGTGAACTTGTTTTACAGGCAGGAACAATGGGACAGGGAGGTGAAATTTTTGTCTTTGATATGGGAGAACCGGTAAAAATCCTTGATCTGGCGAGAAGAATGATCAAATTATCCGGTTTTGAACCTAATATAGATATAAAAATTATTTATACGGGCCTACGACCGGGAGAAAAGCTATATGAAGAGCTGTTGAGTGATAATGCAAAAACACTCCCTACTCATAATGATAAAATCATGATTTCTAAAGACCCTGCGATGTCATTCTCAGAAATAGAAGCCCTGATCAATCTGATAACAGATGCTTCTGTAATGGAAGATAAAGTGAATGTAGTGAAGCTTTTAAAAACAATTGTGCCTGAGTTTAGAAGTAATAATTCCATCTATGAGGCTTTAGATAAATAAAGAAAAATATAAATGTATATTTGTACAATTTTAAGATATGAAGGGAAAAATATTAGCAATATTTCTAACACTGATACTGGTTTCATGTAAGGTGAATCAGAATAAGCCAAATGATTTAAACTATATGCAGAATATAGAAAAAGTGGCTATTGAATCGTCAGCAAAAAATTCTGTTTCTACTATACAAGCCGGGGATCAATTGGTCATTTGGATAACTGCGAAGGATATGGATGTAGTTAAGCCATTTAATCAAAATTATTCGTCCTCAGAAATGATTCAGACAAATAATACTGCAGGAGGAAATACTCCAAGTCAAGGTACTGTAACTATTTCTGGGCCTACCTACATTGTAGATGCTAATGGAGATATAGATTTTCCGGTATTAGGGAAAATTAATACAACCAACAAAACTTTTACCGGTTTTAAAGATGAGCTAAGAGATAGAATGACTCAATATGTTGTTAATCCTACAGTAAGTATGAGACTTGCGAATTTCAAAATAACAGTATTGGGTGAAGTAAACAGACAGGGGGACTATACAATTTCGAATGGGCAAGCTACCATATTAAATGCACTTGGTCTGGCAGGAGATCTTACCATATATGGAAAAAGAGAAGATGTTCTGGTTATAAGAACAGAAAACGGACAAGTCATTCATGGTAGAGTAAATTTACAAGATGCTAATCTGATTAATTCGCCTTATTATAATCTGAAACAAGGAGATGCTATTATAGTTTCTTCGAACAATACTAAAGATCTTACAGCAAAACAAAACCCTAATACAGGACTTATCTTAACAGGTATTTCTATAGCAGTTACGGCTGTGGCAGTAGTAGTAAGTCTATTTAATAAGAAATAAGAAATTGATGGATAATAAGTCTTCACAAAATCCGGAAGTAAAAAATAATTTTAACATTGATATTAATGAAATCATTAAGCCATACACAAGAAGATGGATATGGTTTTGTATAAGTGCTGTATTAGCTGTTATTCTAGGGTATATTGCCCTTAAATTTATGACACCTATATATAATACACAGGCCACAGTACTCATTAAAGATGCTAAAAATACATCTCCAAGTTCAAGTAATCTAGGGTTCTTACCCGATTTCTCTGGATTCGGAGGGCTTAAGACCAGCAGCATTACTAATGAAATTGAAATATTCAAATCTAAAAGATTGATGAGTGCTGTAGTGAACAGCCAAAATCTTCAAACAAACATCATTGCTAAGGGAAGAATCAGAAGCGTCGAATTATATAAGGAAACGTCTCCTATTTATGTGAAGGTAATTAATGAAAAACAGCCCATTAATTCAAATAATGTCATAAAAGTTCAGATACATGGAGAAGAGCTTAAAATTTCATCCGAAAATCTGAAAAAAGATATTGTTACGGGTTTTGGAAGAACAATATCATTACCTTTTGCAAATATTATTATTATTAAGAATACTAAATTTAATAAAAATTTAGTCAAAAAAATAGATTATAATAATTTAGAATTGAATATTGCATCAAAAGAAGCAAAAGTAAATAGTTTACAAGGCCTTTTTAGTGCAGGTTTAATTAATAAGGAAACAACTATTATCAAATTAAACGTAAAATATCCGGAAATAAATAAAGCGAAGGATATTCTTAATAGTCTTATTGTTGCCTATAATAATGATGCGATTTTAGATAAAAGCCAAGAATCTCAAAAAACACTGGATTTTATTGAGGACAGGATCAAAAAACTTTCTGTTGAATTAGGACAGGTTGAAAGTCAAAAAGAGAATTTTAAATCACAAAATAATTTAACTGACCTAGAGACTGAAGCAAAAATAGATTTGCAAAGTTCTGCTGAAGCCCGGGCAAAACAATTAGAAATAGATGCCCAATTGGAATTAACAAATTCATTGGTGAATTTTATTTCAAAACAAGCGCCTTATCAGGTTTTACCAGCTAATGTAGGATTGAATAATGTTGATGCTGTTGCAGGAATTTCAGCTTACAATCAACTGGTTTTGTACAGAAACAGATTATTAGAGTCTGCTACTCCTGAAAACCCTGTTGTGGCTGATGTTACCAAACAAATTAATTCTATGCGTACATCCATAGCACAAAGTTTGGAAAAGAACAGAACAGGATTGGAACTTGCTAAAAGCCAGTATTTAGGAGAACAAAATAAGATAACAGGAAAGATATCCAAATTACCTTCTATAGAAAAAATCTTCAGAGGCATTGAGAGACAACAACAAATAAAAGAAAATCTTTATCTTTTGTTACTTCAAAAAAGAGAGGAAACAGCAATTACACAATCTGTTTTTGCTCCAAAAGCAAGGATTATAGATGCAGCATATGCATATGGAGCTCCAATATCTCCGCAAAGAGGAATTATCTTGTTAGCTTCTTTGGTTATTGGACTACTTATACCATTTATATTTATTTATTTAAAAGAATTACTTAACAATAAGCTGAAGACCAAGCATGACCTTGAAAAACTAGCCCATGCACCGGTAATTGCAGAACTGCCTAGTAAAGAGAAAGGTGACTCGGATATTGTCCAGATGAATGATATTACGCCAATGGCGGAGGCATTTAGAATTCTTATTACCAATATGAATTTCATGCTTCCTAAAAGTAAAGATGCAAAAGTAGTTTTTGTTACCTCTACTGTTAAGGGAGAAGGTAAGACATTTGCCTCTGTAAATCTGGCGTTAACAATGGCTAGCCCGAAGAAAAAAGTAATTATTATAGGCTCTGATATCAGAAACCCTCAGCTTCAGCGTTATAATCCTGCCAGAAAAGGATTAGCCGGTCTTACTGAGTACCTTTACTCAGATCATACAAAATTAGAGGATATAGTTCATGTATCTACCTTTAATCCTTATCTGGATGTTATTTATTCAGGAATGATTCCACCAAATCCTACGGAATTATTGTCAAATGGAAGATATGAAATGCTTCTGAACGAACTTAAAGCAAAGTATGATTATATCATTCTGGATACTGCACCATTAATGTTGGTAACTGATTCTTTCTTAATAGCAGAATTGGCAGATGTTGTAATTTATGTATCAAGATCTAACTATACTGAAAAGGCTTTGATTGAGTTTGCTAACAGTAATATTGATCAGGGCAAGATTAAGAATGTAGGTTTTGTACTAAATGATGTAAGCAGCGAAAATTTAGGATATAGTAATAAATATGGTTATGGATATGCGAATGTAGAAGAAAAAACGTGGTTGCAAAAAATAAGAAAAATATTTGGCTAAATGGATCTCTATAAGATTGCTATCATTGGACAAGGGTATGTTGGCTTGCCTTTAGCACTAGAATTTGCCAATCATTATCCTGTTCTTGGATTTGATATAAATTCTGAAAGGGTAATAGAATTAAATAAGGGTCAAGATACTACTTTTGAAGCTGATATTTGTAAACTCAATGATGGCCTGGAGAGGTATAAAGAGTCTCAAGGCAAGATAGGATATAAAGCAACAGATGATATATCTGAAATCTCGGAGAGTAATATTTTTATTGTAACAGTACCTACACCTATTGATAAATACAATGCTCCGAATTTACATCCACTAATATCAGCGTCAAAAATGCTGGGGAAAATTATAAAGAAAAGAGATATTATTATCTATGAATCAACAGTTTTTCCCGGTTGTACAGAAGATGAGTGTGTGCCAATATTAGAAGAATATTCAGGATTAAAATTTAATGAAGATTTTTTTGTAGGCTATTCACCGGAAAGAATTAATCCCGGTGATAAAATTAATACCCTTACCAATGTTAAAAAGTTACTTCTGGATCTACATCTTCAATTGCAGACCAGATAGATGATCTATACAAAAAAATCATTACAGCAGGAACTTATAAGGCTCCAAGCATTAAAGTGGCTGAAGCTTCTAAAGCCATAGAAAATGCTCAAAGAGATATAAATATTTCATTTGTAAATGAGCTTGCCCTAATATTTGATAGAATTGGTATTGATACAAATGATGTTTTGGAGGCTGCCGGGACCAAGTATAATTTTTTAAAGTATAAACCAGGCTTGGTAGGAGGTCATTGCATTTCTGTTGATCCTTATTATTTAACTCATAAGGCAGAACAGCTAGGATATCATCCGGATGTTATTTTATCAGGACGTCGTGTAAATGATTCTATTGCCAAATTTATAGCTTCAAAAGTTGTTAAACTCCGTATTGCTAAAGATGGAATAGTTAAAGGTTCAGATGCATTAATTCTGGGGATGACTTTTAAAGAAAATTGCCCCGATATCAGGAATAGTAAGGTTCTGGATATTTATAAAGAGTTAATTGAATATGGAATTCATGTTGATATATTTGATCCCTGGGCAAATAAAGAAAAAGTGAAGCAGGAATATGATATAGAAATGTTGTCTGATCTCAACGAAGATAAAAAATATGATTTTATTATCATAGCCGTAGCTCATAATGAATTTTTGAAAATTGACCTTCAAAAATTGAAAAAAGAAAATACTGTAATTTTTGATACAAAAGCTTTTATAGATAGAAGTTTAGTTGATGCAAGGCTATAAAATTTTTATTGGCTTTTGCTAATAATAACTATATGCACAAAATACAATACTATTGATGGAAAAAAAAGTTTGGCTTTAAACTATGGTTTAAGTGCATTTAGAATAATGACCTCGGCTATTGTTGGCCTTTTGATTATGTCTCATGCAAATAAAACTCTGGGGGCTGAAATAATTGGTAAAGTAGAATATGCTAACACCATTATTAATTATTTTATCATGTTTTCTGTCTTAGGAATTCCAATGTACGGGGTGAGGGAAGTAGCCAAACAAAGAAATGATAAGAAAAAATTATCCCAAACGCTTGTAGAGCTTCTGTCCATACTCTTTGTTACCACATTAATTTCATACATTATACTTTTTACACTCATATATGGATTTAATCTTTTTTCGGATTATAAAACACTGATTTTACTTTTTAGTATTATTATTTTACTTAATAATGCAGGTGCGGACTGGTTTTTTATGGGGATGGAGGATCAGCTGTATATTACTATAAGATTTGTCTTTGTAAGGTTGATAGCATTAGCGATTCTTTATTTATTTATACATACCAAAGATGATTATCTTGTTTATGTATTCATTACAATTCTATATGTATGTGGATCTAATGTTTTTAATTTTTATTTTTTATATAGAAATATCCAGTTTCAAGAAATTTCATTTAAGACTTTAGATTTTAAAAGACATCTTAAGCCTGTGATGACTATTTTTGTAGCAGCAATATCTGTAAACATTTACTTACAGTTAGATAGTTTCCTTATCAGCCATTTAGCAGGAGATAAATATCTGGGCTACTATGCTGCATCTAATAAGCTCATCAGACTAACCATAACATTCATTTCAGTAATTGGTTTGGTTCTTATTCCAAGATTATCGACCTTTTGGGATAGTCAAAAAGAACTATACAGTGAAACGTTAATTAAATCTTTTAATTTAATTTTACTTTTTTCTCTTCCTATCTCATTTTTCTTTTTCCTGTTTTCAGAAGAAATAATAGGTATAATGGCTGGAGATGATTTCTATCCAGCAGTGCTGACAATGAAATTGCTGTCTCCTGTTTGTTTAATTGCAGGTATAGTATATTTCTTAGGATATCTTGTTTTGTTTATTCAAAAGAAAGAAAAGATCTATACTTATGCGGTTATATTAACAGCTGCTTTTAGTGTCGTTGTTAATCTGTATGCTATAAAGCATTGGCAGCAAAATGGTGCAGCGGTTACACAAGTTTTAGCAGAAATTGTAGCAATACTATTTATGCTGGCTTTTGTTAGAAAACAACTCCCAAAAGGATTACTTTTCAATAAAAATATTCTTAAAATTTTACTGAGTTCTACCTTCGCATTTTTATTATTGTTTGGGGTAAAAGAATACCTCAATCTGGAATTTAACCTATGGATATTTATGGTAGAATCCATAATGTTTTTTTTATCTATATTTGTTTGTCTATTAATTGTAAAAGAAAAATATATTCAGGAAGGTTTAACCTTGTTTATGAACAAATTAAAAAAATAATTTATCTTTTATTACACTTCAATCCTTTACAATTTCTGAAATACTCAAAAAATGGCGGCATATATCATACTTTATCTATTCTCAGTTTTTCTGTCATTTTATAGCTATTTAAAAGAAAATACAAGTAAAATTCCTTTCCTTATTTTTTTTATAATTCTCGGAATATTTGCTGGTTCAAGATTTAATATCGGAGGTTCGGATTACATGGTCTATGAACTAATGTATGAAAATACTGATAAAGATTTTTCAGATGTTTTTTCGCCGGATTATTTCCTATTGATGGCAACGGAAAAAGGTTATATTGTTTTAATGTCAGTTTTTAACTATCTGGGTGCTGACTTTAATACATTTTTACTTTTTCTGGGAATAACATGTAGTATAGGACTCTACTTTATTTTCATCCGTTATTCCAACATATATGGAGTACTGTTAATGATTTTTTTGCTAAAGGATTTCTTTATTATTTCTTTACGGCACAGAGGCAAATTATTGCAATGATAATTTGTTGGCTCGCTATTAAGTTTGTAATAGAAAGAAAGTTTTTGAAATTTTTCTTAATGGTTATTCTTGCCTCTCTTTTTCATACGAGTGCTATAATGTTTCTGGTCATTTATTTTTTCTGTAATATAAAGATTGACAACAAAAAAGTAATTATTCTACTCATTATTTCCATTGCTTTAGGAGCACTTAAAATAGGTACATTGATAGGTATGCAAATTTCTAGTTTTTTACCTTTTGGTGCCGAAAAACTTACGGATTATCTGGAAGAAGAAGGAGCTGTAGGTGCAAATATTCTTAATTTTGTAGAAATCATTCCGGTTTTATTTATAATATTAATGAACAGACACAGAATAGAGAGTAAAATAAAATATTTCAATCTGTTTTTCAATTTATATGTTTTTTTTGTAATGATTACTTTTGCCTTCTATGACTTTGCGTTCATAGCTCGTTTAAAAGGATATTTTGTAATAGGATATATTGTAATACTTTCCTCATTATTATATATTCCTAATAAAAAAACAATAAGTATAGGAATATTGTTGATTTTAGCATTTTATTGTTTTGCTGTATATGCAAGAGAATTGCTTGTGTTTGATAACGGAGAAGGCTATCTTCCATATAAATCATATTTTTTTAAAGATTCTTAATATGACATATAGACGTTTTTCCCTGTTTTTTTTCTTAATCTGTTTTATCTTGTCATGTGCACAAGATAAGATCATTAATATTAATACATTTAATGTAAAAGGAGATGATCAAATAGATGATACTGCTGGCTTTGATACGGCCATAGAGTATATCAGCAAAAATGGAGGGACTCTTTATATTTCTAAAGGAAATTATTATCTGGATAATAAAAAAAGAACAAGAAAAGGAGTGTATGACCATAGTTATATATTTCTGATAAATCAAAGCTTTAATATTAAATTGGATAAAGAAGCAGTATTGCATTATGCCAATGACTTCAAAGGTTTCAGATTCAGATCAACTCAGGACCCCACTAGTAAAACCGTAAATAAGTTCAATGTTGAGATTGATGGTGGAATTGTAGATGCAGCCTTAAATTACAAAACAAAAGTTAAAAATAATCCGGACATGTGGGCTTTTGTAGGTGAAACATTAGACAGATTTAAGGTCACAAATATGATCATTAGGAATCATTATGGAACTTCGGGCATCGGTGCATATTCCAATAACTATACAGATATATCCGACAATACCTTTGAAAATGTTACTGGAAACCCTTATGATTATGTTGATAATCATGGTAATGGAATGTATTTAAATGGTGTTAAAAGTTATCTGATAAAAAATAATATAGTGATTAATAATATTCTTGAGACGCGAAGACTTGGAACGGTAGGGATCTGTATTGAAGGTAGTAAATCAGGAAATGGAACAATAACTAATAATACTGTTACAGGGTATGACAGAGCTATTCATGTAGAACTTGTTGATGGTACCGCAACAATTTATAAAAACTACCTGATAGGAAATTCTTCCGGTGTTGTTTTGTGGAATAATAATGGCCATATGCAAATCGTGGATTCTAATATAATTACCAATAAACAGCTGGATAAAAAAATAAGCCTATTCTTTATACTTCAGCTCCTATACTAATGCTTGGTTATGAAACAAATACGGGAACAATTATTAAGAATAATGTGATAACCATAGAGAAAGATTATTTTATTCCTCAGAATATATTACAAATTACAAGTAGTAATGTAAATGTGACAAACAATACTTTTTCAGATTTTTCAAAAAGCCTTTCATTATCTGTTGCGCAAGGTAGAGGTAATAAAGAAAGAGTTAAAGGAATAGTATTTACTTCAAATAAAGTATTAGGAAAAAGACTGGATGTTTATGATGGAAGTAATATAGATATTTCTGGGAATAACCTAGATATAAGTGAAATGGTATTGTCGTTTGATAACTCAGCAAACGTTTATAAGAAAAATATTGTTCCTAATGAGAAATTGAACAAAAATGTAGAAATATTAGGTAAATATTCAAAATAACATGAAGTTAAAGCAAATAATTAAATATATTAAGTCTGATCTTTACCGGTACACGGCAAGCGGATCTTTAAAATCTTTTATTATCCAGTATATGGTTAATAGAGGATTTAATTATTGTGTATGGCTCAGATTGTCACAACATCATAATCCCTTTTTCCATAAAATTTGTTTTGTTGTTCTAAATATTAAAAGAATTAAATACAGAATAGATATAAGCCATAAAACTCAAATAGGATATGGTCTTTATTTAGGACATTCCGGACCATTAGTTATTAATCCAACTACAATTATAGGGAATAACGTAAACTTATCACAATATACAAGTATTGGAGCAAATAACGGAAATGCTGCTGTGATTGGAGATAATGTATATATTGGTCCTAATGTTTGTATAATCGAAAATGTTAAAATTGGTAAAAATTCAACTATTGGTGCGGGAAGTGTAGTGACAAAAGATATTCCTGAAAATGCCACTGCTGTAGGAAATTATGCTAAAGTTTTAAACTATAACAACCCCGGAGAATATATTAAAAATAAATTTGTCGTATAATGTTATTAACTATTTTTACTCCAACATATAATAGAGGATATTTGCTTCAACGCTTATATGAGAGTTTATGCCAGCAAAAACTACAGAATTTTGAATGGGTGATTGTAGATGATGGTTCTTCGGATAATACCGAAAGTATTGTAGAAGAGTTTCAGAGAAAAGGGAGATTTCAATCCATTATCATAAACAAATTAATTCAGGCAAACATATTGCTATTAACCAAGGGGCTCTATTAGCTAAAGGTAAATTGTTCTTTATAGTTGATAGTGATGATTATTTAACAGAAGATGCTACCACTGTAATTGCTGATAAATACAAGCTTATTGAGAACAATGAGCTTTACGCAGGATTATCTGGCAGAAGAGGGTACTCTAAAACCCAGTATATCGGAACACAAAATGGTTATGATGATATTCATGCCAATGCTTTGGATTTTAGATTTAGAATGAAAATACAAGGGGATATGGCAGAAATTATCAGGACAGATGTATTGAGAAAGTATCCTTTTCCCTATATTGATGGTGAAAAGTTTTGTACAGAAGGTGTACTTTGGTACAATGTAGCATTACAATACAAATTCTTATGGTTTTCTGATATTATTTATATAGGAGAGTACCTTGAAGGAGGGCTCACAGATAATAATTTTAAAATAAGGAAGAATTCTCCAGAATATACATTGCTTTTTTATTCGGATTTTTCAAAAATGCCTATTCCGTTTATCCAAAAAATAAAAGCCAATATTAATTATTGGAGGTTTGCCAGGTTTTCCCAGAAATCTTTTTCTTATAAGTGGAAAAAAGTTAATCCATTATTTTCCTTAATAGGATTTCCTATGAGTTTATACTTTTTGATAAAAGAATCCTAATGAAAATTTTACACATAATAGACGGTTTAGGTACCGGAGGTGCGGAAAAACTATTAACAGAAATAGTTCCAGGTCTTGTAGAGGAGGGCTGTCAAGTTGATGTTTTATTACTCAATGGAGAAATAACCCCTTTTTATAAGAAGCTGGAAGACGGAGGATACTGCAATATATTTTCTTTAGGGAATAGGTTTTATCATCCATTATATGCCATAAAAATTATTCCATATCTCTCAAAATATGATGTGGTGCACGTCCACCTGTTCCCAGCTCAATATTTTGCGGCTATCGCAAAAATGATAGGAAATAAAAATGTTAAGCTCATTTTTACTGAACATAGTACTTCGAACAATAGGATAGAGAATAATAAATTCAAAAGAATTGAAAAATTCATATATAGTTTTTATAATAAAATTATTTGCATTACTCAGGGAGTTAAAAGCAAACTAATTGAAAAACTGGATATTCCTGAAGAAAAACTTGTGGTAATTGAAAATGGTATCAATATACAGGATATTAAAAATGCGCCAAAGGCAAACAGAATAGATTTTGGATATTCGGAGAATGACAGATTATTGATAATGGTTGCAAGTTTTCGTCCAAATAAGGATCAGGATACTCTTATCAGAACGCTATCATTATTGCCGGATAATTATAAACTGATTTTAGTTGGAGACGGTGGCGACAGGAGAGAGATTGTTAAAGGTTTGGCAAAAGATCTTAAAGTAGAAATTAGAATTAATTTTTTGGGAATAAGAGCAGATGTTTATTCACTGTTGAAAATGTGTGATATTGCCATTTTAAGCTCTCATGCAGAAGGTTTTGGTCTGGCTGCTGTAGAAAGTATGGTTTGTGGTATTCCTTTGATTGCATCCAATGTAGATGGTTTAGCCCAGGTTGTAAATGGAGGAGGAATACTATTTGAAAAAGGAAATGAAGAAGATCTAAAGTCAAAAATTATTTCCTTGGAAGATAAAGATTATTACAGTAAAGTTGCAGAGAGAGGTTTTGCTAAAGCATATGAGTTTGATATAAAAAAAATGATTCAAAGTACTCTTGAACTTTATTCGAGTTTATAGTCTGAAATGGAAATAGGAAAATCAAAAAAACTGTATGATACATTATTGTATCTCATCCCGGGGATTTTTGCCTTGGCATCTGTCCTGATTGTTAATCCTCCGATGATTTATGATGATTTACACCGTTTTTATGGTTTTTACAACGGGGTTAAAGAAATGCCGATCCGTGAATTTTGGAATGTCCTCAAGGATCTACCTGATTATATTTTACCAATTTATATATATATATTTTCTAAGCTAGGTATTCCCGTTAATTTTTTATTAGGTGCAATTACATACTCTACCGTTTTTATTATACTTAAAATAAGTGATCAGATACTAAACAAAACAGGTAAAAATACAATATGGGCTCAAATATTTATTATCACAGCTATTAGCATTTCGGGCCTATTATCCGGCGTTAGAAATCTGCATAGTATTGCTTTACTGTATAGCGCGATATATTTATTGGTTCACCAAAAATATTTAAAATCAGGTTTTATTTTTTTAGTCTCTGTGCTAGTCCATTTCAGTACTTTTTTTATCTTCCCGTTTTAGCACTATTAAAGCTCAGATTAAGAAGAATTCATTTATTGTGGTGGATTTCTTTTATTGGATTTCTTTTGCCTATTATCTGTCTCCCGTTTCAATCCGAAAAATTTACAAACTATAGTTCAATCCCTATAATTGGCAAACTACAACATTATACCTTTCAGAAGGATTATTATTTTAAATTGTCAATAAATAATATCAAAATTATATTAGTTAGCTTTTATAAGTTGAGCTGGTATTTATTTACATTGATTTTTTTATATTATCAGTTGAAAAATAAAAAAGAAAATATTTGGCTGAAGATTTTGTTTATTCTCTCCGCTGTAATGAACTTTACATTTATTTATTTGACTTTTTTTGAACGGGTTTCCTTTTTTGTTAAAATCTTGTTTGTGATTTGTTTGCTTCAGGAAAATATGATTAATTTTAAAATAAAAAAGGGAATTTTTATTTATTTTTTAGTCCTGTTTTTTTTTCAAGTACTGCTTTATATAGAAGGTTTGTATGATTTAATATAATATATAAAATATAATTAAAATTGAAGAAGTTTTAATTTCAGAATAAAAATACAATGAATAAAAAAATTTTACACGTAATAACAGTTTCTTTTGTTATTAATCATTTTTTTGGAAAACAATTTAAATATCTCCGTACAAAAACAAATAACGACTATTTTCTTGGATGTACACCATCTGATGAATTCTTTCAATTAGCGGATCCTCTCAAATACAAACCATTTTCTGTAGACGTCACAAGGAATATTAGTCCGATAACAGATTTAAAAGCAATTTATAAAATCTATAAATTCATCAAAAAGAATAAAATAGATACTGTCGTAGGACACACTCCCAAGGGGGGATGGTAGCGATGATCGCTGCTTTTTTTGCAGGAGTTCAGGATAGAGTTTATTTTAGACATGGTATTATTTATGAAACTAGTACAGGATTTAAAAGACTGTTGCTCAAGAATATTGATAGACTTTCAGGAAATTTAGCAAGTAAAGTTGTCTGTGTAAGCCATTCTGTAAAGAAAATTAGTGAAGAAGATCATTTAAATGCTCCATCTAAAAATATCATTTTGGGGATAGGAACCTGTAATGGAATAGATACTGAAAATAAATTTAATCCTGAGAAGCAAAATAATAGTTTAGTTGCAGATATTAAACAAGAGTTGGGAATCACTGATAAAGATTTTGTAATCGGTTATGTTGGAAGGCTGGTTAAAGATAAGGGAATTAATGAACTCATTGATGCCTGGAAGATATTAAGGGAGAAGCATCAGCACTTAAAACTTCTTTTAGTAGGACCTATTGAGGAAAGAGATGCCATCAGCGAAGAATCAAAAAGAATTATAAAGAGTGACATCAATATCATAAATACAGGATTTGTATTGAATGCAGCTCCATATTTTAATATAATGGATATTTTTGTATTACCAACTTACCGTGAAGGTTTTCCTACAGTATCTTTGGAAGCTTCCTCAATGAAATTACCTGTTTTAATTACCAAAGCGACAGGGTGTGAAGAATCCATTATTGAAAATCAAACTGGACTTTTTATAGAAAACGATCCTGCAGATATCATAGAAAAAATAGAATTTTATATTGAAAATTCTGAAGTAAAACGCCAGCATGGAGATAATGGAAGGGATTTTGTTAGACAAAATTTTGAAGAAACAAAAATTTGGGATCATATTCATACAAATTTAGGCTATTAAGATGAATGTAATTATTACTGGAATTTCCGGCTTTGTAGGCCAAAATTTATCCACATATTTAGAAGAGAACAACTGTAATATCACAGGCTTGTCGTTAAGAAATAATTGGAAACTAACCGCAAATATGGATGCCTTAATCCATCTGGCAGGAAAAGCTCATGACACAGCCAATACTTCGGAAGATGAAGAGTATTTTAAAATAAATACAGAATTAACGAAGAAGTTATTTGATGAATTTTTGAAATCTGATATTAAAGACTTTATATACTTTAGTAGTGTAAAGGCTTCGGCAGATACTGTTGAAGGAATTCTTGATGAAGATCATATATCCAATCCTCTGACGCCTTATGGAAAATCAAAACTTTTAGCAGAACAATATTTATTATCTAAAGAATTACCTGAAGGCAAAAGATTATTTATTATTCGTCCTTGTATGATTCATGGTCCTGGAAATAAAGGAAATTTAAATCTTTTGTATAAGATTGTTGAGAAAGGAATTCCATGGCCTTTAGCTTCTTTTCATAATCAACGTTCGTTTTTAAGTATAGATAATCTTAATTTTTTAATACTCCAAATTATTGAAAATAAAAATATTAAGTCAGGAATCTATAACTTTGCCGACGATGAATTTATTTCTACAAATCAGCTCATAAAAATTATAAGTAAGGTTTCTGGGATAAAATGTAGATTATGGAATGTACCAGCAGGATTGATCTCCTCTGTTGCAAAATTGGGGGACAAAATAAAAATGCCCCTAAATTCAGAAAGATTAAAGAAATTAACAGAAAGCTATGCAGTTTCTAATAAAAAAATAAAAAACGCATTAAATATAATTCACCTTCCGGTTTCAGCTGAAGAAGGATTAATAAAAACAATCAAAAGTTTTCAATCTAAATAATGGAATACATTTTTGTCACTGTCATTTTATTTATTTCAATACTGCTATATTTCAGAATTGCAGATAAATATAATATAATAGATAAACCTAACCACAGAAGTGCTCATACGCAAATTACATTAAGAGGGGGAGGCATTATTTTTCCTATTGCATTTATTGTTTTCTGCTGTTTTAATCTACAAATGGCTGTTGAACATTATTGGTCTTTCGGTTTGGGACTCCTCGCAATTTGTTCCATCAGTTTTATTGATGATATCAAAACTTTATCTAATAAAATCAGACTTTCTGTTCATTTGATTTCAGTAATACTACTTCTATACTTTACAGAAGCTTTTGTTTTGGTACCGTTTTGGGTTTGGCCAATTTTATTTGTCATTATAATTGGGACACTCAATGCTTATAACTTTATGGATGGGATTAATGGTATGACAGGAGTGTATAGTCTTGTTACCCTCTTATCCTTAGCTTATATCAATAAAGATATTGCTCAGTTTACAGATGAAAGCTTTATCATTTACCCAATTATCGCATGTGTCATTTTTCTCTTTTTAACTTTAGAAAAAAAGCAAAATGTTTTGCGGGGGATGTTGGTAGTATGGGAATTGGTTTTTGGGTAATCGGTCTTATAACTCTTCTTATTATGAGAAGCGGTGAGTACAAATATATTTTGCTACTTTCAATTTACGGGATGGAGGTTGTGCTTACTATTATTGAGCGAATATTATTAAAAGAAAATATATTTGAAGCACACAGAAGACATTTATACCAGCTTTTTGCTAACGAAAGAAAAGTGTCGCACTTAATAATTAGTTCTGTTTATGCAGTTTGTCAATTATTCGTTAATATATTTTTAATTCATTCACAACTTCCTGTTTGGGCAATTATTTTAATTATATTTATTCCTTCAGGCGGAATTTATTTAGTATTAAAATGGAAATTGAAAAAGGAGCATAATTTATAGAAAATACAAAAAATGAAAATAAAAGAAACCCCACTTAAAGATTGCTATATTATAGAACCAATAATACTTGAAGACGAAAGAGGCTATTTTTTCGAAAAGTTCAATGAGAAAAAATTTGAAGAACTGACCGGGATGAATGGACATTTTGTTCAGGATAATATTTCAAAATCTTCATATGGTGTACTTCGTGGAGTTCATCTTCAGAAAGGAGAACATGCCCAGGCTAAACTGGTATCGTGTCTGGAAGGGAAAGTTTTTGACGTAGCGGTTGATTTAAGAAAAGATTCACCAACATTCGGACAATGGTTCGGAGTTGAATTGACGCCCGAAAATAAACTTCAGCTTTATGTTCCCCGTGGTTTTGGACATGGTTTTTCTGTTTTAAGTGAAACAGCAATTTTTTCGTATAAATGTGATAACTTTTATAATAAAGATTCTGAAGGAAGTGTAATCTGGAACGATCCTGATTTAAATATTGATTGGAAACTTCCGGTCGATGTGATTCGACTTTCTGAAAAAGACAAGTCATTGCCTAAATTTTCTGAACAAAATTTTTAAATAATATATTGAAAACCACTTTCCTGAAGTGGTTTTTATTTTTTGAGTCTACTCTTTTATTATTTTGTATCTTTGCACACTCAAAATCAAAACGATGCGCACAAAATCTGTAGGGAAGAAGAAAATCAATGTTGTTACTCTTGGATGTTCCAAGAATGTATACGATTCTGAAGTATTAATGAGCCAGCTTAAAGCCAATGGAAAAGAAGTGGTTCATGAAGACCGCGGGGATATTGTAGTCATTAATACTTGTGGGTTTATAGACAATGCCAAAGAAGAATCTATCAATACGATCCTTGATTATGTAGACGCCAAAAACAGAGGTGAGGTCGAAAAAGTTTTTGTGACAGGCTGTCTTTCTGAGAGATACAAACCGGATCTTATTAAAGAAATCCCGGATGTTGACCAGTATTTTGGAACAAGAGACCTTCCGGTTCTTCTTAAACATCTTGGAGCAGACTATAAGCATGAACTGGTAGGAGAGAGGCTAACTACTACTCCAAAACATTACGCATACCTTAAAATTTCAGAAGGTTGCGACCGTCCTTGTTCTTTTTGCGCTATACCTTTAATGAGAGGTGGTCATGTTTCTACCCCTATTGAAAAGCTGGTTTTGGAAGCTCAAAAACTGGCAAAAAAAGGAACCAAGGAAATTATCCTTATTGCCCAGGACCTTACTTACTATGGTCTTGATCTTTATAAAAAACGAGCTCTCGGAGAACTGCTAAAAGAACTTGTAAAAGTTGAAGGTATAGAGTGGATCCGTCTACATTATGCTTTCCCAAGCGGTTTCCCTGAAGATGTTCTCGATATTATCCGTGAAGAACCGAAAGTATGTAATTATATTGATATTCCTCTTCAGCATATCAATTCAGATCTTTTAAAATCCATGAAACGTGGAACTACTCATGAAAAAACGAATGCATTGTTAGCTAAGTTTAGAGAAAAAGTTCCGGATATGGCTGTTAGAACTACTTTGATTGTTGGGTATCCGGGAGAAACCGAAGAAAGATTCCAGGAATTAAAGGATTGGGTAAGAGAGCAAAAATTTGATAGATTAGGATGTTTTACTTATTCTCATGAAGAAAATACAGGAGCTTACGTACTGGAAGATGATATACCGCAGGAGGTAAAAGAAGCAAGAGTGGAAGAAATCATGGAACTTCAGTCACAGATTTCCTGGGAAAAGAATCAGGAGAAGATCGGGAAAGTATTCAGATGTATTTTTGACAGAAAAGAAGGCAATTATTTTGTTGGAAGAACAGAATATGACTCACCCGATGTAGATAATACGGTTCTGGTTTCAGCAGCAGAAACATACATTTCTATAGGTGAATTTGCTGATGTTAAAATAACCTCGGCAGAAGAATTTGATTTGTATGGAGAACTGATCTGATAATCCGTATTTTACATCCAATATCTGATCAGGTGATTTTTGCTAATATTACTAAAATTTAACAGTATTTATTTAGATTGTGAATTTTAAATAGTATTGATTTTCAGTGTATTGTGTTTTTTATCGATAAATGTCAATTATTTTTTTTATATAAAATGAATAAATTTCAAAATTATATCTTAAATTTGCGCAATAAGCAATGTTTTAAAATCAAATGCTTCAATAAGTTGCCTTTCTGACAAGTTAAATGTCTAACCTTAAAGATGAGCACAAGTTGGGATGCATTTTCCGTTTTGGAAATATTGATGGAAAATAGTGTAATTTAAATCTTAAAAACTTATGAAAAAATTTTTATTAACAGCGACAATGCTCGTTGGCCTTTCGGCAGTTTCCAAGGCTCAGACAACGGGTCGTGTAGGTATTAACACAACTACACCAGCCGCAACACTAGATGTAGTAGCTAATACTACTGACAATGCTAGACCTGACGCCTTACTAGTCCCTCGTTTGTCAAGAGCTCAGTTAGCAGCTAAAGATGCAGCATATACGACTGCTCAAAATGGTGCCCTTACATTTGTTAATACTCTGGATGGTTCTGCAGCTGGTAAAACAGTGAATGTAACTGCAACAGGATTCTATTACTATGACGCACCAAACTCTGTTTGGGTTGCTGTAGGAGGAGGTGCTGCTGCCCCAACTCAGAAGTATGAAGCAATTAGAGGAACAGTTACTACAGTTACTACAGGAGCCTATACTGTTGCAGCAAACGATTATTTAATTGTAACAGCTGTTGCGGCAGGATTTGCTAATATTACTTTTCCTCCATTGACGGCTGCAGATGCAGGACGTACAGTGCTTGTATTTAACAATAACCCTTCAACTCAAGCAAATACTATTACTGGTATAGTAGGACAGGCTGGTAATAACTTTCTTAGAGGTAGAACATCAGTGGTTTGGACTGGAACAATTTGGGTAAGTGTTGGATTATAATATAAAATTCTGAGAAGAATAATTAATTTTTAAATTTTGTACAACGATGAAAAATATATTTAGCCTTTTACTATTAGCTGGACTTGGAACAGTCAGTTATGCTCAGGTTCTTACTAACCAGCCAACAAATGCTACCATTACAAACTCTAACGTTTTATTAGATGGAAGTACAAACTTCAGTACTGAATCTGGTGCTCAGCCATATGTTGGTAAAGGAGTTATTATTCCAAGTGTAGACTTGGTTAACTTCCAGTTTGATCTTACATTGGCGGATAGTGTTACTTTCCCAACTTACTTCGACGGTATGATTGTATATAACAATGCTACAGGAAATACCCTTACAACAGGTAACAGATCTTCAACAGCAACAGCCGTAACTCCTGGATATTACTATTTCTATAATCCAAATGGTGCATCAAACGGTAATGTAACTGCTGGAGTTTGGAGACCACTAGGTGGAGGTAGTGCTAAATTTGACGTAACCTCTGCTGAAACAGCTACGAATACATTAGTAGCAAGCAAGCAGGTTTATGCTATCAAAGGAACATTTGCCGCTACAGGAAGCTCGACAGCTGTAAATATTCCAGCACCGACTGGTATGACAGCTTTATACGGTATTACTATTTATAAAGCAGGTACAAACACTGTATATGACAGAAGTTTATACTCTTATACAATTGCTACTACTGCTGGAAATGCAATTACAGGTTCTCCAAGTATGTCAGTAGTATATCCTGCTGGAACATATGACTATGTAATAGAATATTTAAAATAAGATTAATACTTATTAATATACTATAAAACCAATGAGCAATCATTGGTTTTGTTTTTATATATACTTTGATTCGGGTTGTAAGAAAATCTTGCTTGTTGGTATTTAATTTGATATAATAACTGAAACATGCAAGAAAGTGATAGAAGAATAATAATTAAAAGAATTATCTGATAGTAAAGTCACTGTTAAAATAAATAGGTGTGATTTACTTTATAACTCAAAATAGCCTCTGTTAAAAGTGTTTCATATTACTGATATCTTAAATTATTTTAGTCTTCTACCTATCTAAAGCTATAGAACTATAATTTTTGTAAAAATATAAAACATTGAATTACAGTAATATACAATAATTGAATTTTGAATTTTATTGGCAAAAAGTTAAATACGTTAACTTTTAGGTATTTTTTTTAACGTTTTTTAACAGTGGTGTTTAAAACGCCTGATAATAGGCAGTTACAAGCCTAGTTAACATATTATTTACTTTTTGTTAACGGTTTTTAACATATGGAGTAGGGACTTTACAACATTCCTTATACTTTTGCTCCGTCAAAACCAATAAAATTCAAGATGATGAAAAGATTCATTCTCGTAATCATAATGATGATTTCAACCCTAGGTGTTTATTCTTTTACAGGTAACACCTTAGATGCGAAGAAAACAAGTTATGCATCGTACTACCACGATAAATTTAACGGTAGAAAAACAGCAAGCGGAGAAATTTTTAGTAATTCAAAGTTTACCGCTGCAAACAGAACGCTTCCGTTTGGAACCAATATTAGAGTTACCAATCTGAACAATGGAAAACAGGTGATAGTGAAGATTAATGATAGAGGACCTTTCCATGCATCAAGAGCATTAGATATTTCTAAAGCTGCGTTCGATGAAATCGGAGATACCAGTCGTGGTACCATTCCGGTTGAATATGAAATTGTCGACTAAATTTATGATTTAAATTTAAAAAGCCAGCTGATTCAGCTGGCTTTTACTTTTATATAGTCATTTAGACATTTAATTCCAATAAAGCAGGACAATGGTCTGAATGTACAGCTTCTTTTAATATAACAGCTCTTGAAAGCTTATCTTTTAAAGTATAAGTCGTAAAATTATAATCAAGTCTCCAGCCCTTATTTTTAGCTCTGGAATTTTGCCTGTAACTCCACCATGTATAATTATCAGGTTCACTATTGAAAAAACGGAAACTGTCGATCAGCTCGCATTCTTCAATAAAGTTAGTCATCCACTCCCTTTCCATCGGTAGAAAACCGGAAACGTTCTTTAAACGGACCGGATCATGGATATCAATTGCCTGATGGCAAATATTAAAATCCCCCGAAATAATAAGATTAGGAATAGTTTTTCTTAGTTCTTTTATATAAGCCAGGAAATCATGGCAGAACTGCATTTTGAATTCTAACCTATCGATATTGCTTGCAGAAGGAACATAAACCGAAATGACAGAGTATCCGTCAAAATCCGCACGGATGATTCTACCTTCATTATCATAGCTTTCAATACCGCAGCCGTATTCAACATGATCAGGTTTGATTTTTGACGCAATTCCGACACCGCTGTAGCCTTTTCTTACTGCAGAATGCCAATAACTATAGTAACCAACTTTTTCAAGACTTTCAATATCTATCTGATCGTTACCGGCTTTGCTTTCCTGAATACAGATAATATCCGGATCAGCAATCTTCAGCCAGCCCAGGAAATCCTTTGTAAAGGCAGCCCTGATTCCGTTAACGTTGTACGTGATTAACTTCATGGGTTTTTAATGAAAAATTTAAAGTGTTCGTTATATTTTGTGGGGAAAAATTCCGTGATATCATAATCTGCTATTTCATGAATATAAAATGGATCTTCTTTAATGATCTCCTGAACTTTATTTTTAGAATAGACATCCGCAAGTATGATTCCTCCTGTTCTTGGCTCTTTTCTGCCGGAAGCAATGAAATTTCCGGAACGGTAATATTTTTCAAGAAAATCGTTGTGCTCGGGGATAAAACGTTCTACATTTTCCAGAGAGGTTTTATAGGTCAGTGAAATAATAAACATTGTTTTTTTGCTAAGATATGAACTCTTCAAGACTATTAAAAGGAGTTGAAATAAGAAGCGGCAAAAATCATTCGATTTTTGCCGCCTTAAACCCAAAATTTTAAATAAACTACTTGGGTTCTAAAATACTGATAGGAATAATACATTCTTCCAGTGAAATGCCTCCATGCTGGTAGGTCTCTTTATAATAATTCACAAAGTGATTATAATTTTTCGGATAAGCCAGGAAAATATTGTTTTTGGCAAAAATATATTTTGAGCTTAAGTTTCCTTTAGGCAGGAACAGTTTTTCAGGGTTAGTCACAGCCCATACATCGCTGTCATCATAGGTTAAGCTCTTTCCTGTTTTGTAACGGATGTTGGTGGAGGTTTCACGGTCACCAACCACTTTGCTTGGTTTTTTAACATATACTGTTCCATGGTCCGTAGTAATTACGAGCTTATAACCATTTTCTGCTGCTGCTTTGATGATCTTAAGCAATGATGAATTCTCAAACCAGTTTAAGGTAAGGGATCTGAACGTTTTATCATCACGGATCAGCTGGTCTACGATATGATTATCTGTTTTGGCATGCGAGAGGATATCAATAAAGTTATAGACAATGACCAAAAGGTCGTTGTTTTTGTGCTGGTTGAAATCATCATAGATTTTTCGTTCAAAATCAGCATTCAGAACTTTAAGGTATTTCATAGATTTAGACCCTAAGCCGATTCTTTTCATCTGGTCTTCAAGGAAGTCTCGCTCAAATTCATTTTTATTTCCTTCCTCATTATCATTGAACCATTTATCCGGAAAGCGTTTCTCTATTTCAGATGGCATCAGTCCTGCGAAGAAAGAGTTTCTTGCATACTGGGTTGCGGTAGGGAGAATACTGTAATAATAATCCTCCGAAATTTTATTGTAGTATTTGGTGAATAGCGGCTCAATTACCTTCCATTGGTCAAAACGGAGATTATCTACCATAAGAAGGAGAACTTTTTCCTTTTCTACTTCCGGTTTTACTTTTTCTTTAAAAAGTGTGTGGCTCATCAAAGGTTTATCAGAGTCGGTAAGCCAGCCTTCGTAATTTTTTTCAATGAATTTGGCAAACTGGATATTGGCTTCTTCTTTCTGTGACTGCAGCAGATCGGAAAATTCATTATCCTCCACCTTATCAAATTTAATCTCCCAGCTTAATATCTTCTTATAATACTCTGCCCATTCCTGGTAAGTTCGGATATAAGAAAGCTCCATAGACAGGTTTCTGAATTCCTGCTGGTACTGAAGTATTGTTTTCTGCTCCACAAGATTATCCTCCTGCAGATTCTTCTTTAATGATAATAAAATCTGGTTAGGATTTACAGGTTTTAAAATGTAGTCCGCAATCTGTGATCCGATGGCTTCTTCCATAATATGTTCCTCCTCACTTTTTGTTACCATTACGATCTTTAAAGAGTTGTCTTTCTCTTTGATCATGGGAATGGCTTCCAGTCCCGAAATACCGGGCATATTTTCATCAATAAGCGTTAATGCAAACTTCTCCGAATCCATCAGTTCCAGAGCTTCATTCACATTGTTAACAGGGGTTACCTGATAACCTTTTTTTCTAAGAATACGATATGGGGTTTGAGTAAATCTATTTCATCATCTATCCATAATATCTTTTCCGACATAATTTATTTTTTTACATGGTTATTGCATCAAAATGTTGACCAATTCTTTTTAAATTCTCACAAATTAGAGATACCAAAAGTTAAATATTAGTTAAATGAAAACGCTGTCATTACTACTGATATTCAATTTCTTTAAAAACCGGTCTTTATATATTCTAAAGCCCTTTCCAGAACTTCATCTTTTTTGTTTTGTATCCCTTTTACAGTGGGTTTTATGATAATGTCCGGGATAATTCCTATCCTCTGCGTTTCCTTTCCGTCCGGATAATAGGCTCCGAGTCCTGTAAAGCACGTATCCAGATCAGCAATTTTAAACCGGATAACATCACCGTTGGCGCCAGAAGTATTACTTCCGATTACTTTGGCCTTCGGATGCTGCTTAAACATCATTGTTGTTGTTTCTGCCTGGCTTTGCGTATTCCCGTCTACCAGAACGATAACATTTCCTTTATAGTAATCCGGGTTCTTTTTGCCGATATTGTTTTTTAAGCTATAAAATTTACTCAAATAATCTGTCTCGGGGAAATTAAATTGATAATAAATTGTTTTTTCAGGAAGAATCAGTCTGCTCAAAGGAAAAATGGTCTGTTTAGGGTAGTTTCTGAGGTCAAAAATGATGGATGTTGTGAATCTTAAATCCCTATACATATCGTCCACATCGTTTTTTTCAAGAATGCCCATATTAACGTAGCCAATCTTTTTATCCACATCTAAAAATCTCCATTTGTCCGGAACAGCCGGCTTTTCTCCTGTTATATCTGTAAGGAGATAAGTTTTTGCTGTCAACGCCAGATTTTGTCCGTCACGCTCTATTTTAAGCGTGATAGAATCACTATTGCTGAACAGAAAAAGATTTTTCACTTTCGTGATCTTTCCCCAGGAATTGGAAGCGGGAACATATCGGGCAAAGCTATTAACCAGCTGAGGGATAGTCTTTCCATTTATATCATAAATAACGTCACCGGTGTTCAATGGTATTTCCTCATTGAATTTATTTCTTTTGATCTTCGTTACAACCAGTTTTCCTTCCGCATAGATATATTCTACAGGAACTTTTTTCTTCCATATTGATTGGTATTAATCAAAGGCGAATATAGAAAGGCATGGGAGTCATCAGTTTTTGTGACCAGTTCTGCAAGGGTCAGGTGATAGCTTTCATCATTGTCGATGATGAGGAATTTGGGAATCATCTCCGTTAATACATCATTCCAGTTCTCGTCGGTCAGATACTTGTAGGGAAAGAAATATTCTACAAAATTCCAGTATCTGAAAAGCTCCAAAAGCCCCGTCTTTTTTGAAATGAATTTTGAGCCGTAAGAGTTTTCATTCCTGAAGAAAACCTTTTTTCCGCCTCTTCCGAAATAGTGGCTGCTTCCTAAATTTCTATTGTTCTGGATAAATAGGAGCTGTTCGGTAACTGTTTTACTGAATATTTGTTCATTACTGATCCAGCCCGGGTCAAAGTTTCTCAGAAAATATATCTTCGTTTTATCTTCTTTCAGGCATTTTTTGCATTCTTCCACTTTTCCAAGACTGCCGATCCATTGGGAATATAATTCGTTCAGCTGGCTCTTATCTCGTATGTTTTCAAGCTCATCAATCTTTTGAAAAAGCTGCTGATCCCAATCAAAATTACCTTTGGCCACATGAGGATGATAATATTTCAAAAATCCCCACACCCTGCACAATGATTCAAGCTTTTGTACTTCTGATAGAGTCTGGGCGGAAAAAAGTAAACTGAAAAAAAATAAAATAAAAAGAGAAACTTTTCTCATTTAAAATGAAGGGTTATTAATAGATCAAAGATATATTTTTAAAACAGAATATGCAGAAAACATCTGTGCAAATCCTTACAATCTTTGTTTAAAAATAAAACATAGATTCATCAGAAAAATTTTATCTCTTTTAGCGAGCAGGAATTCTTTAACACCAATTTAATGACGCTTACAATTTAAAATTCCTAACTTTGTTTACTAATATTGAAGTTTCAATGCAGAATAAGCTAAAGATCATCAACGACCCCGTTCATGGTTTCATCAGAATCCCACATGAAATTTTATTTGACGTTATCGAACATCCTTACTTTCAAAGATTGCGGAGGATAGGGCAAACCGGTCTTCTGAATCTTATCTTCCCAGGAGCAACCCATACAAGGTTCCATCATGCACTGGGAGCGATGCACCTGATGTTTACAGCATTGGAAACCTTACGTCAGAAAGGTGTAAAAATTACAGAGGAAGAAGAAAAAGGGGCAATGCTTGCCATCCTGATGCACGATATTGGGCACGGACCGTTTTCTCATGCATTGGAAAATATGCTGATGGATGACTGGCACCATGAAAAGCTGTCTTTATTATTAATGAATAAGCTGAATAAGGAATTTGACGGTCAGCTTTCCGTAGCCATTGAAATGTTTCAGGGGAAATACCACAGGAAATTTTTCAATCAGCTTATCTCTTCCCAGCTTGATGTAGACAGGCTTGATTACCTGAACAGAGACAGCTTCTTTACCGGCGTCTCAGAAGGGAATATCAATACACAAAGGATTATTTCCATGATGAATGTTTGCAGCGAAGGCGAATTGGTAATCGATGCCAAAGGGGTATATTCCATTGAAAATTTCCTTACCGCCAGAATGTTTATGTACTGGCAGGTATATTATCATAAAACTTCGGCGCTGGCAGAATTTCTTTTGGTTAAAATCCTGGAAAGGGCCAAATATCTCATTTCTGAAGGGATGGACCTGCCCGCAGGAGAAAACCTGAAATATTTCCTGAATCGCGGTAAAAGCTCAGCGACCGATGAAGATATTTACAGATTTACACAACTTGACGATAATGATATAATTCATGCGATGAAATCATGGCAGGATTCTGAAGACTTTATTCTTTCCTATTGGTGCAAATGTGTCATCCAGAGAAACCTGCCTAAAACGGTTATCTCAACTCATCCTTTTAAGCGAAAATTCATTGAGGAAAAAATAAAAAATACCAATGAATTTTTCGGAATCAATAATGGAAAGGAGCTTGTACATGAGATTAAAAGAAAATTACTGCCTTATGATACCAAAAAACAGCCTATTTATCTGCTTCAGAAAAATGGTAAAAAAATAAGGCTGGAAGAGTCGCAGGACCAGCTGTTATCCGGGCTAATGGTACATAAGACGGCCAGGTATATTCTTACCTATCCGAGAGATATTTCTCAGATAATATCTTAAATAATCTTAAAATTCACGTTCCGAAAATCAAAAAATGTTTGCGAATTACAGAATTTCTTATCTTTGCAGAATATGGAATTTACAGCTTCGCAAATTGCAAGTTTTATTGACGGACAGATAATAGGCGACGAAAGTACGGTTATTACAGGGGTTTCACCAATTGAAAATGGTGAATCAGGACATCTTTCTTTTATAGCACAGGATCGATTTTCACATTTTTTAGATACCTCAAAATGCTCCGTTATTATTGTTTCGGAAAAACTTATAGATAAAGTTAATTATAATCCTACCTTAATTGTTGTAAAGGATGCTTACCTTTCTTTCCAGATTTTAATGAATCTGTACCAGGAAATGCAGGGGAGAAAAGAAGGAATCGAAAACGGTTCTTCTATTCATGATACTGCTGTGGTTGGTGACAAGGTGTACATCGGGGCATTTACTTATGTCTCGGAGAAAGCCAAAATCGGGGAAGGTTCACAAATTTATCCACATGTATATATCGGTAAAGGAGTTAAGATCGGTAAAAACTGTAAAATTGACAGTGGGGCCCGCATCTACGATTACTGTATCATCGGGGATAACTGTGTGATCCATTCCAATACGGTTGTAGGAGGTGACGGATTCGGTTTCCAGCCTACTGCAGAAGGATTTAAAAAGATTCCTCAGCTTGGAAACGTAATTATAGAAGATGATGTTGAGATTGGCTCAAATTGCAGCATCGACAGAGCTACCATCGGTTCCACCATTATCGGGAAAGGAACCAAGATCGATAATCTGATCCAGATTGCCCATAACGTAAAAATCGGTCAGAACAACGTTATTGCAGCACAGGCAGGAATTGCAGGATCTACTACTATCGGAGACTGGAACCAGATTGGCGGACAGGTAGGAGTGGTAGGCCATATCAAAATTGGTAATCAGGTGAAAATTCAGGCTCAGAGCGGCGTGAATTCCAGCGTTAATGATAAAGAAACATTGTACGGATCTCCTGCAATAAGCTATAATGACTATCTTAGAAACTATGTACATTTCAGGAATTTTACTGAAATTGTAAAGAGAATAAATAATCTTGAGGAGATCTCAAAAGATAAAACTAATGAGTGATATGCAAAAAACGCTCCAGAAAGAAGTAACACTTTCCGGAATTGGCCTTCATACAGGTAAAGAAGTAAAACTTACCATCAAACCAGCAAAAGAAAATACAGGATTTGTGTTCGTAAGAACAGATCTTGAGGGTCATCCCCAGGTAGAAGCTGATGTTAATTATGTAGTAGCAACAGAAAGAGGAACAACATTAGAGAAATTAGGCGTAAAAATCACTACCTGTGAGCACCTGTTGGCAGCGTTGGTAGGATGCGATATCGATAATGCCATCCTGGAAATGGATGCCTCTGAGCCCCCAATTTTAGACGGATCCTCAAAGTTTTTTGTTGAGGCTATTGAAAGTGTGGGAATCGCAGAGCAGGGAGTCGCCAGAGAATATCTGGTCATAAAAGAAGTGCTTAGCTATACAGATCCGGCTTCCGGATCGGAAATTACAATCATTCCATCAGATACTTACGAAGTAACGACTATGGTGGATTTTGGAACCAAAGTATTGGGAACCCAGAATGCCACTCTTAAAAATATTTCAGAATTTAAAGACGAAATCTCTTCTGCCAGAACGTTCAGCTTCCTGCACGAACTGGAAATGCTTCTGGATCATGGCTTGATCAGAGGTGGAGATATTTCTAATGCTATCGTCTATGTAGATAAGGATCTTACTCCGGATACTACAGAAAAATTGAAAAAAGCGTTTGGAAAAGATAATGTTTCTATCAGACCCAACGGTATTTTAGATAACCTTACACTGAACTATCCTAACGAAGCGGCAAGGCACAAATTACTTGATGTGATCGGGGACCTTGCATTGGCTGGTGTAAAGATAAAAGGGAAAGTTATTGCCAATAAACCGGGTCATTTTGTGAATACCCAGTTTGCCAAAAAACTGAACCGTCAGTGGAAGCTTCAGAAAAAGAAAAATGTACCTGATTTTGACCTTACCAAAGAACCTGTTTTCGATATCAACGGAATTATGCGTCTTATGCCGCACAGACCTCCGTTCTTACTGATTGATAAAGTTCTTGAACTTTCGGATTCCCATGTGGTAGGTTTGAAAAACGTGACCATGAATGAGCCTTTCTTCGTTGGCCATTTCCCTAAAGAGCCTGTAATGCCTGGAGTACTTCAGGTGGAAGCTTTGGCGCAGACAGGAGGAATTCTGGTATTGGCAAGCGTTCCGGATCCGGAAAATTACTCTACCTACTTCATTAAAATTGATAAAGTGAAATTCAAAAGAAAAGTAGTTCCGGGAGATACTATGATTTTCAAAATTGAATTGATAGAGCCTATCAGAAGAGGTATTGTTCATATGCAGGGATACGGATATGTAGGAGATACTGTAGCAGTAGAAGCAGAACTAATGGCTCAAGTTGCAAAAAATAAAGTTGATTAAATGATTCATCAATTAGCGGCCGTAGATAAACGTGCTAAAATCAGCAAAAATGTAATCGTAGAACCTTTTACTACTATTGCAGGCGATGTGGAAATCGGAGAAGGAACCTGGATTGGTCCCAATGTTACCATTATGGACGGGGCCAGAATTGGAAAAAATTGCAGAATTTTTCCGGGAACGGTAATTTCAGCCATTCCGCAGGATTTAAAATTTGATGGCGAAGATACGCAGGTAATTATTGGTGATGATACTACAATCCGGGAATGTGTTACCGTCAACAGAGGAACAAAAGCTCTTGGATTCACTAAAATTGGCAAAAACTGCCTGATCATGGCCACTTCCCACATTGCACACGACTGTGTTATCGGAGATCACGTTATCATTGTAAACGGCTGTGGTATTGCGGGACACGTAGAAATTGGCGATTATACCGTAATGGGAGGCCTAAGTGCTGTTCATCAGTTTGGTAAAATCGGAAAGCATGTCATGATTTCGGGAGGTACACTGGTAAGAAAAGATATTCCTCCTTATGTAAAGGTGGCAAGGGAACCGATGTCTTATGCGGGAATCAATTCAGTAGGATTAAGAAGGAGAGGATTCACCAATGAGAAAATTTTCGAGATCCAGAAAATCTACAGAACTATTTTCCAGATGAAAATGAACGTTTCTCAGGCTGTAGCCTATATTGAAAAAGAAATGCTTCCAACCGCTGAAAGAGACGAAATCCTTCAGTTTATCCAAAACTCACCGAGAGGTATTGTAAAAGGATATGGAACAGGTAAGGAAAGCAATTAAAAGCAGAACAGTAAAAAGGCAAAAAGGCGAATTTTTAAGAAACCTTATTGACTTAAAAAATTAAAATAAAAAGATAACATAAATTAATGGCAACAAGTAACGATATCAGAAAGGGACTTTGCATTGAGTACAGTAACGATATTTTTAAAGTAATAGAATTTCTTCACGTAAAACCTGGGAAAGGACCAGCTTTCGTAAGAACAAAATTAAAGTCTGTAACCAACGGGAAAGTAATTGATAACACTTTCTCTGCAGGACACAAAATAGACGAAGTAAAAGTAATCACCAGAAAGTTCCAGTATCTTTACGATGATGAGAATGGTTTCCATTTCATGAACAATGATGATTTCTCTCAATTATATCTGAATAAAGAAATGATTGAAAACTCACAATTCATGAAAGCTGGAGAAGAAGTAACGATCATTTTGAAAGAAGCTGATGAAACTCCGCTTTCTGCTGAACTTCCTCAATCTGTTTACCTGGAAGTGATTGAAGCTGATCCGGGAGTAAAAGGAAATACAGCGACCAATGCTCTTAAAAATGCAATCGTTGAAACCGGAGCCAGAGTAATGGTTCCTCTATTCATCGAGCCGGGAGACAAAATTAAAGTAAGTACAGAAGACGGCAGCTACTTAGAAAGAGTAAAATAATAATAAAATTTACATCAATTCGGTTTGCACTAGCATTCCGAATTTTATTTTTATAAGAAAACCAGTTGTTATGAGATTCCACTCTCCACAAAAGCTCAAAACTATTGCCGATTTAATAGGCTCTGAATTTGTAGGTCCCGAAGACTTTGAAGTGCTGGGAACCAACGAAATCCATATGGTAAAACCGGGAGACATTGTTTTCGTGAATCACCCGAAATATTATGATAAAGCCTTAAATTCCGCGGCTACAATTATTCTGATCGACAAAAAGGTAGAATGTCCGGAAGGAAAAGCACTTTTGGTTTCAGACGATCCGTTCAGAGATTTCAATAAAATCAATACTCACTTTACAAGAATATATAATTTCACCGAAGAACTTCATGATGTAGAAATCGGGGAGGGAACAAAAATCCATCGTACGGCTGTTATCGGAAATAATGTTGTCATCGGAAAGAATACTTTAATTTTTCCAAACGTCGTTATTGGAGACAGAACGGTTATTGGTGATAATGTTGTTATTCAGTCAAATACGGTTTTGGGAGGTGACGCATTTTATTACAGAAAGCTGAATGGGAATTTTGACCGTCTTATTTCCGTTGGAAATGTTGTCATTGAAAACAATGTAGAAATTGGGAATGGCTGTACCATCGACAGGGGTGTTACGGATTCTACGGTAATCGGGGAAGGTTCTGTTTTGGATAACCAGATTCAGATCGGGCATGACACGGTTATCGGAAAGAAATGTCTGATTGCTTCGCAGGTGGGAATTGCAGGCTGCTGTATCATAGGGGATGAAGTAACCCTTTGGGGGCAGGTTGGTATAGCTTCGGGCAATAAAATTGAAAGCGGATCTGTTCTGCTTGGGAAAACCGGAGTCAACAGAGATCTTAAAAAAGGAACCTATATTGGAATGTTTGCAGAAGATTTCAAAGGCTATTTGAAAAAAGAAGTAAAGCTGAGAAATCTCAAATAAACTATTCACTTGGTTTTGTCCAAAATCAAAGAAAAATAAGTAAATTTGTGAGCATTAATAAAATATTTAAATAAATTAAAACATCAATAAAATGTCAATTTTAGTAAACAAAGATTCTAAAGTAATTGTACAAGGATTTACAGGGAACGAAGGTACTTTCCACGCGGGCCAGATGATTGAATACGGAACCAACGTAGTAGGAGGGGTTACTCCGGGAAAAGGAGGATCTGAGCACTTAGGGAAGCCTGTATTTAATACAGTAGCTGATGCCGTTCAAAAAGCTGGAGCCAACGTAAGTATCATTTTCGTACCACCTGCATTCGCTGCTGACGCAATTATGGAAGCTGCCGAAGCGGGTATCAAAGTTATTGTATGTATTACTGAAGGTATTCCTGTAGCGGATATGGTAAAAGTAAAATCTTACATCGCTGACAGAGACTGCAGATTGATCGGTCCTAACTGTCCGGGAATCATTACTTCTGAAGAAGCTAAAATTGGTATTATGCCAGGTTTCGTTTTCAAAAAAGGTAAAGTAGGTATCGTTTCAAAATCAGGTACACTTACTTACGAAGCTGCTGATCAGGTTGTAAAAGCTGGTTACGGTGTTTCTACAGCAATTGGTATCGGTGGTGACCCAATCATCGGAACAACAACAAGAGAAGCTTTGGAACTATTCATCAACGACCCTGAAACTGAAGCTGTAGTAATGATCGGTGAAATTGGTGGTGGATTAGAAGCTGAAGCTGCAAGATGGTACAAAGCAAGCGGATCTACTAAGCCGGTTGTAGGATTTATCGCCGGACAAACTGCTCCTAAAGGAAGAACTATGGGACACGCAGGTGCTATTGTAGGAGGTGATGAAGATACGGCTCAGGCAAAAATGCAGATCATGAGAGACAACGGGATCAACGTTGTAGATTCTCCTGCAGATATTGGTGCTACTGTTGCAAAAATTCTAGGATAACAGATACAAAAACAAAACATATGAAAAAACTTTTATTAACCTCAGCATTGGCCCTTTCAACTCTGTCTTTTGCCCAGATCGACTTTGCAAATACAAGATTTGGTGTCACGGCAGGAGGTAACTATTCCAGAGTAAGAAATGCCCATAACCCTTCCGGTCCGAGATTCGCGTTTCAGGGCGGAGCTTTGGCTTTAATTCCTATCGGGAAGGCAAACCAGTTCTTTTTACAGCCGGAAGTCGTATATTACGGTGCTGGTGAAACCGGAAAGGACAAAGATGCCAAAGGGAAAGATGGTTATGATGCAGTATATGGTAACAATTATCTGAGCGTACCTATCTATTTTAAAGGATATTTTTCTGAAGCAGAATCAGAATTCTTTGGAATGATCGGTCCAAGATTTAACTTCCTGATGAATCAGAATGTTAAAAATGCTCCGATTGGCAGATCATATTACGATCCGGATGTTACCGATCCTTTATATCCGTCCGTAAGTGGAAAAGCTTCAAGCTTTAACTTTGCTTTAGGGTTAGGAGTAGGATACAGCTATAAGAGACAGCTGGAATTAGCTCTTAAATATGACCTTGGTCTTTCAGACACTTATCCTGATCTTGCCAAAGAAAAAGGAGGTACTGATAAGAGAAAGTCTGAGCAGGTACTCAGCCTTAGCTTAAGCTATATCTTTAAATAGAATAATAAGTTATTCAATTATAAAAAACTCCCGGAAATTTTAATTTCCGGGAGTTTTGTTTTTGTATAGTACTTTCTATTGGCTCATATATTGACCTAGGAAGCTGTAGCGTTAAAAAAATTTAAACTTGATCCGTTAAAAAATTTCCACTGTTTGAGTGCGGCCGGAATATTGATCTGAACAACAATAGTAAATCCGCACGAGTTTGGAAATTTTAGGAGCAAGTTTTAATTTTTAGCGAAAGATTCCAGTCTTGAATTTTTGGTTCTTTTTGTTTTAAGACAAAAGAACAACAAAACTACCCTTTAATCCACTTCCAGATCTCCTTCAAACTAGCCTTATTCCCATACATCAAAATCCCTACACGGTAAATCTTCCCTGCTAAGAATATCATGAAAATAGTGGTTCCCAGCAATAATGCAATGGATAAAGCAATCTGCCAGGCAGGGACGCCAAATGGGATTCTTGCAATCATCGCAACCGGTGAAGTAAACGGAATTATAGACAGCCAGAAGCCCAATGGACCGTCAGGATTGTTCATTAAGGAAAAACTCCCGTACATCCCTACAGTAAGCGGTAAAATAGCAAATAAAGTGAACTGCTGGGTCTCTGTTTCATTGTCTACTGCCGAACCGATAGCTGCATAGATGGAACTGTAAAAAATATATCCCAAAAGGAAAAATATAATGAATACAAAGATGATCAGAGGGAAATTCAGTTCCAGTAAACTGTGTGAAACCTGAGTGGCAATCTGTGTAACATCCAGCTTATTGGCCAGTTCCTCATTTCCTCCCGGAATATTTTTCTGGAAAGATGAAAATCCGGTATTTAAAATCAAGGCCCCTACAACAGACATTGAGATCCAGATCAGAAACTGAGTCAGGGCCACCAGGGTTACTCCCAATATTTTACCCATCATCAGCTCAAAAGGTTTAACTGATGAGATAATGATCTCTACCACACGATTATTTTTCTCCTCAAGAACACTTCTCATCACTCTTACTCCGTAAATAATGATGAACATGAAAGTCACATACATTAGCAGGATGCTCAGACCGCTTTTTACACCAAATGCAAGGTCGGAATCTTCTTTGTTATTATCAGAAACATTGATAGTCTTTAAAGTAAAGCCCTTGTCAAGATTGTTCAGCTGGGTTTCTTCAATACCAAGCTCCTTGATCTTTTCCTTTTTGATGACATCTGTAATATCAGAAACGATCTTCTGTTTGGTATCAAAGCCCATTTTGGCGTTTACAATAAGTCTTGTACTGTTTTCAAGTTCGTTATAGTTATGATCTTTTAGTTCAGGAAGGATCAGTATCCCATCCATCGACTCATTATCTTTAAGGTTATTGATCTTTGCCTTTTCATCAGCGGCGGAAACAAAAACATATTCAAGCTTATCATTGGATTTCAGCTGATTCCTGAAAAGTCCGCTTTTATCCACAACCTCAATGATGCTGTGGGATTCGTTTGCTTTAAACATCAGCCCGATTACCCCTCCAAATCCAATCACTAAAAGAGGAGCGAGTAATGTTAATATAATGAAGGATTTTTCTTAACCTGGGTAAGAAATTCCCTTTTTGTAATTAAAAAAATATTATTCATAAAAATTAAGGATGATTGCTTACCGCATTAATAAACACTTCGTTCATACTCGGGATTTTTTCGTCAAATGATCTCACTTTTCCTACATTGACAAGGTCCAGAAGGATGTCGTTTTGTCCGCTTTCATTTTTAAGGTCAAAAGAAACCAGATTGTTGTCATTAGAGAAATTAAAAATATCATAACTGGCTTTGAAATTCTCGAACTTAACCTCATCCACCTCGGAAAGAGTAACCCCGAAAATATTTTTCTTAAATTTTTCCCTAACGTCAAAAACCCTTCCGTCAATGATTTTTTTAGAGTTGTTAATCAGGGCCACATAATCACACATTTCCTCAACACTTTCCATTCTGTGGGTAGAAAGAATGATGGTGGTTCCGTTATTTTTAAGATCGATGATCTGATCTTTAATTAAATTGGCATTCACCGGGTCAAAACCTGAAAAAGGCTCATCCAGAATCAGAAGGTGCGGACGGTGCAGAACAGTGACTACAAACTGAATCTTCTGTGCCATTCCTTTCGAGAGCTCAGAAAGTTTCTTTTTCCACCACTGGTCGATGTGAAGTTTTTCAAACCATTTCTTAGCTTCATTTAAGGCATCATTTTTACTCATTCCCTTCAGTTCTCCAAAATAAAGAATCTGGTCACCCACACTCATATTTTTATAAAGTCCTCTTTCTTCCGGCATATAACCGATATCCCGGATATGGCTTGGGTTCAGCTTATTTCCATTGATGAATACCTCTCCGGAATCAGCCTGGGTAATTTGATTGATAATACGGATAAAGGACGTTTTCCCCGCTCCGTTCGGGCCTAGAAGACCATAAATACTGCCTTGGGGAACATGGATGCTGAAATCATCCAATGCTATCTTCTTTCCGGCACCATAGGTCTTTCTGATATGTTCAGCTTTAAGCATTAAATTGTTTTTACAATGAGTCTAAAAAAGTTCTGAAAGTTACGGAATTATTAAGGCAGAACAGTGGGAAAAGAAAAAATCCTGATGATTATCAGGATTTAATTTTATTGTTTTACGATTTGAGTAACCTTTTGGGTATTATCGCTTAAGATATAGCGAATCAGATATTTTCCGGGTTTCAGTTTTTCAATATTGATTTCACCGGAGTTCATGTTGACAGAATAGTTAGCTACCTGCGTTCCTAAAATGGAGTAAAAGGTTACACTTTTGATCTTTAAAGCAGAATCTTTCGCTTTGATCAGAAGGAAATCCTTTGCAGGATTCGGGTAAGCTACTAATACCCCGTCATCAGACTTCTGTGAAAGGGAACCCGGCTCTCTTAGCTGTGCTTGCATATTGTTGGAAAATCCAACGAAAGCGCCGATAAATAAAAATAAAAGTAAAAGTTTTTTCATCAAATTATAATTTCTCGAATGTATTAAAACAAAAATAAACAATTCTACAATCCTATACAATAGTTTTTTATATAAGTTGTAGTAAATTTGTAGAAACTTATTCAAAAAGTATTCCAAAATGATACATTCAAGAAATAGAAGGCTTAGAGTTAATGAATCTATCAGAAGTTTAGTAAGAGAAAACATCCTTACGACTGATGATTTTGTAATGCCTATCTTCGTAATGGAGGGCGAAAACCAGCAGGAAGCAATCCCGTCGATGCCGGGGATTTTCAGGAGGAGCATAGATCTGACGGTGAAAGAATGTAAGGAGCTTTTTTCCCTGGGGGTAAAATCGGTCAATCTGTACATGAAAGTGTCGGAACATTTGAAAGACAATACCGGAAAAGAAGCCTGGAACAAAGACGGACTGATGCAGCAGACGATCAAAGCAATCAAAGATGCGGTTCCCGAAATGATTGTGATGCCTGATGTAGCTTTGGATCCTTATTCCATCTACGGACACGACGGAATCATTGAAAACGGGAAAATTGTAAATGATGCTACCAACGATGCACTGGCAAGAATGTCCGTATCCCATGCCGAAGCCGGAGCTGACATTGTGGCACCAAGCGATATGATGGACGGAAGAGTTCTTACCATTCGTGAAGCTTTGGAAGAAAGCGGATTTACAGATGTTGGGATTTTGAGCTATTCTGCAAAATATGCAAGCTCGTTCTACGGACCTTTCAGAAGTGCTCTGGACAGTGCACCAAAAGATAATATGGAGATTCCGAAAGATAAAAAGACCTATCAGATGGATTTTCACAATTCCCGTGAAGCCATGAACGAAGTATTTAAAGATATTGATGAAGGAGCCGATATTATTATGATAAAACCGGGACTTCCTTATCTTGATATTGTTGCCAAAGTTCGTGAAGCCATTGATCTTCCGATAGCGGTTTATAACGTAAGCGGAGAATATGCCATGGTAAAAGCAGCTGCACAGAACGGCTGGCTGGATAATGACAAAACAATCATTGAAAGCCTTACCTGCTTCAAAAGAGCCGGAGCAGATATGATCTTTACTTATTTTGCAAAAGAAGCAGCAATGATTCTGAACAAATAGAAGTACTATTATAAAAAAATTAAAACACCCCAATCCGGGGTGTTTTAGTTTTTATGTGAAACATCTGTGAAGAAGTAAAAATTTATCACATGATGTTAAAATCTTTCCCTTTGGTAAACTTTGCCGCAAACGGCGCCTGATTTCCGGAATATTTTAAAACAAAATGTTTCTTTGTATCTGTATCTATTTTGGCGTCCACTTCCACATTCTCAGTCTGAAAGCTTACATCTAGTCCTACCCCTGATTCTTTTTCAAGAAAGATCTCCACACTTTCTGCGTAGAATAGGGAAGTACTCAGATAATTGAATTTAATATTTTTTCTGTAAGTCTTGGATTTACTTTGGGTAAACAAAGAGTAATTTTTCAGGATTTCAATTCCCGGAACATCAATATTGGTAATCCTTGATTTGGTTACTCCATTCACTCTTACTGAGAAACTCTTGGTGTTTTTAATATCTCCATTCACTCCGATATTAAAGAGGGAAGGAAGGGAGAGTCCGTATTCCACCATGCTTTCTTTGGTGAATTCGAAATCCGGGATTAATGCTGGATTCTTAGGGGTATTGATCAGCTGTTCTTTAACTGTATTAAGAAGATCTCCTGAAAACAGGTATCCGATGAGGTTGTTTCCTGTCGTTCTCCAGTTTCTCCCGTTCCATTCGAAGATTTCGCAAAGAAGCGTGTCTGTGGATGAGTGGGGAAGAAGATCCATATCCTGCCATTTGAAAACTTCTTTGGCATAAGGCCTTCTGTCTACGATATTAATCCCCAGATCCAGGGCAAGAAGATCTGTCAGGTCTTGATTATTCTGCATATTATTTAGTTCTTGATTTGGTAGGATAAAAATAGGGAAATAAAATAAATAGGCGAATTTGCTTATTAGCCTTTTGCGTTCTTAGTTTTATCAGCTTTCTTAGCCCTTTTGCCACTTCGCCTTTTAACCTTTTTGCTTTTACCTCTCCCTACAACCATCCTTTTCTCCCGTAAACATAAGTATCATCAAACTGTTTATCGCTCATGAACAGGTATAAAATCCCTTCAATAAAAGGAATGATAGAAGCTGCTCCAAAAGTGATGATGTTCAGAACAAGCTGGATGATCCCTTCTTTCGTATAGCCCAGATAGAATTTATTTAATGCCAGCCATCCGACAAGGATTCCCAGTATCGCTGCCGGAATTTTCTTTTCCGAGCGGTAAGGGACATTATTTTGAGGATTCGGATTCTGTGTGCCTTCTGTTTTTGTATAGCCGTAATTTTCCATTGTTGATGTATTGTGATGATTATAATTGCTTTTTCAATAAGTCGGAAAAAATTTCATGGAGTTACAAAATAACGGTATAAATATTTAATTTTTAAGGAAATATGATTAAAAATTAGATTTGTAAACATGCAGTATACATAGAAAAATAATAAGAAAAAAGAAATAAAGCAGTTGGTATCAGATCTGTCATCCTGAGCGGAGTTGAAAGATGCAATCAATAGGAACGGGCTTTAGCCCGTTTACAACAAAAATGTTAGGATCCACGGCTTTAGCCAAAATTTAAAATTCAATATTGGCAATCTCCGAATTACTAAAAAATAAATGACCATTCAAAAAAACGTTTACCATTTATAATCTAAAATTTGAATTCAAAAAAACTTTATCTTTGCTCCTATGATTTTACGAGGAGAAAACTTAATCAAGGAATACGGTCCGAAAAAAGTAGTAAAAGGCGTTTCTGTACAGGTAGAACAGGGAGAAATTGTTGGCTTGCTGGGCCCGAATGGGGCAGGAAAGACCACTTCATTCTATATGATCGTTGGATTGGTTAAGCCTACTTCAGGAAAGATCTTTCTGGATAAGCAGGAAATTACAAGCGATGCGATGTACCGCAGGGCCCAGAAGGGAATCGGATATCTTGCACAGGAAGCTTCCATCTTCAGAAAACTTTCTGTAGAAGAGAATATTATGGGGGTTTTACAGCTTACAAAATTGTCGAAACGTGAGCAGCAGATTAAATGTGATGAACTGATCGAAGAGTTTTCCCTGCAGCATGTACGTAAAAACAGAGGAGATCTTTTGTCCGGAGGGAAAGACGTAGAACGGAAATCGCCCGATGTCTTGCCACAAGCCCGAATTTTATCCTTCTGGATGAGCCTTTTGCGGGAGTAGATCCTATTGCGGTAGAAGATATTCAGAAAATCGTAAGAAGCCTCGTAGACAAAAATATCGGAATCCTGATCACGGATCACAATGTACAGCAGACCTTAGCAATTACAAATAAAACATACATTATGTTTGAAGGAAACATCCTGAAAGAAGGACTTCCGGAAGACCTGGCTAATGATCCTCAGGTAAGAGAAGCTTATCTGGGTGAAAACTTTGTTTATCAGAGTATTTTAGACAAGCCTAAAAAGAAAAAGTATATCTATAACATCTGGGCAGGTAATTTTGACTCAAAAGCACAATTTCAGGGGTTTGTAGATGAAAATTTCAGTCAGTTTGATGATTTGAGACTGATGTACGGCTTTGAAGACATTAGCTTTGCATCGCTTGCCAACTCTGAAATTGAGCATATCTTCAATGATATAGTGGACAAAAATGCTAATAATTCATTTATATTCCAAAGAAAAGAACTGACCACGCAATACACTCTGGAACAGGCAGAAGCTGAATCCAAAGCAGCAAGCAAACCGGAACTGCATTATCTTACAACGTATTTTTACGAAGGATAAAAGAACATCTGTCCCAAAAAGTATTTGCTGAAAAATAGAATAAAACGTACCTTTCTCTCTGAAACGGTACGTTTTTTAGTTAAAATAACTTCTATGGCAAAACCTTTTAACAGAACAGTCACTTTATTCGGGATTTATAAACAGCTTGTTCCGTTTATAAAACCTTACCGTTTAATGATTTATGGAACGTTGTTTCTTACCTTTTTGGGAGCTCTGGCGGCACAGGTCAATCCAATTGTTTTAAAATATACGGTAGATGAGGTAACCAAGCTTACCCATCTTCCACATCCTATGTCTGAGGGTATTCATATTCTGATCGTCATTTCCATCATTTTGCTGGGAAAAGAACTGCTTAATATTTTTATCAATTTCGGACAGAAATTTTATGGCGAAAAAATAAGGATCAATGTAAGTTCCGTCCTGGCACAGTCAGCTATTGATAAAATCCTGACGTACAGGGTTGCCTATTTCAACGATGAAAACCATGAATCCGGGAAGCTGCAGATCAGGATAGACCGTGGGATAGAAAGTTTGACAAGACTCGTACAGAATTTTTTCATCGATATACTTCCGCTTTTTTCCAATGCCATTATCGCTCTCATCATTATGTACATGCAGAATGTGTATGTAGGGATGGTTTCCACGATTATTGTGCCCATCTATTTTTATATCAGCTCATTACAGGCAAAGAAACTCTCAGGAGTGCGTCGTCAGCTTAGAAATCAGAGGGAAAGGAAAACTTCAGGACTTTTGAACCTGATTAATTCCATTATGGTCATTAAAAGTTTCGTCCGTGAGAAATTTGAAGGGAAAAAACAATATGATTTGCAGATGGAACTGATGGAAAGCCAGATGTTCACAAGGAAAACCAACTTTATCTATGATGGACTGAAAACTTTTATAGAACAGTTTGGGGTGGTTTTAATTATTCTTTTAACAGTTTATCTGGTACTCGATCAGCAAATGACAATTGGGGCTATTATGCTTCATATTATGCTTTTCAACAATATTTCGGCTCCCATCCGTCAGCTGCACAGGATTTACGATGATATGAACGATGCCATGATCTATGCGGAAGGCTATTTTGAAATCCTTAATGCCGATGACGAGAAAGAACCGAATGGCGCTTTTGTAGAAAAAGAGATCAAAGGTAATTTCGAATTAAAAAATGTAGATTTCAGTTATCCAAACGGTACCCAGGCTTTGCATAATGTTTCCATGAAAATAGAAAATGGGAAAACCACGGCTTTGGTAGGATTAAGCGGGGCCGGAAAATCTACGGTCATTAATCTTTTGTGTAAATTTTATCTTCCCGATTCAGGAGAAATCCTTCTGGATGGAGTCAATTTAGATGAATATGACAATACTTTCCTAAGGGACGATCTAGGCTTGGTACTTCAAAAGAACCATATTTTTCAGGGAAGTATTGAGGATAATATCCGTTATGGTAATATGAATGCCAGCTTTGAGGAAATTCAGGAAGCTTCAAAGAAAGCATACCTGCATGACCAGATCCTTGATCTTCCGGATGGTTATCAGCATGATGCCACCCAGCTTTCAGGCGGACAGCAGCAGAGAATTGCCATTGCAAGGTTATTCCTGAAAAATCCTCCGATTATTTTCCTGGATGAGCCAACTGCCAGCCTTGATGCCATTGCGACCGAACAGATTAAAAACTCCCTGGATGCCATCAAAGAAGGGCGTACTGTGGTTATTATTTCACACTCACTGTCTCAGATCCTTGATTCCGACACTATTTATGTAATGAAAAAGGGAAGGGTTGTGGAAAGCGGAACTCATGACGAGCTGGTTCAGCTGAACGGAACTTACCGTGAGATCTTTGATGCTTCTGCCAGAAGTTTAAATCTGGATAAGCTGGTCAGTACTTTTAAAGATAACTAATTTATTTCCCGCAGATCTCACAGATTTCACAAATCTTATTTTTCATATAAATCTGCCAAATCTGCCAAATCTGCGAGAGAATATTGCAGTATCATCTTAAAGTTTTTCCACATAAGATTAAATGCAAGGTTTTATCATAAATCTAATCAAAAGCACTCATGATAAAACTTTGCATTAAAAAAGATGAACTTACTGTGCCTTCTCAGCAACCTGATAAGTCCCCACCTCTGCTCCAAAAGCAATATTGATTCTGTTATAGCTATTGATGGCAATCACAGCCATAGTGAGATCCAGTATTTCCGTTTCAGAAAAATATTGGGCAACTTCAGAATAAATTTCATCGGAAACCTCTTTCCCGTTTAAAGAAGTTAAGGTTTCTGCCCATAGCAATCCGGCTTTTTCCCTGTCTGTGTAAAAAGAACATTCCCTCCAAGCGCTCACCAGGAATATTCGCTGTTCGGTTTCGCCTTTGGCTCTCAATTCTTTGGAGTGCATGTCCAGGCAGAAAGCACATCCGTTCATCTGGGAAACCCGGAAATACAGAAGTTCCAGAAATGAAACGTTCAGTGATGAATGCTGCAGCTGAGCCCCCATATGATGAAGGGCGTTTACAGCTTTGTTTCCCATTGCAAATGCATTAATTCTTTGTGACATAATAAATTGTTTTTTGATTAATTATATCGCAAATGTAGACTGTAATTTTCCGGAATTTTTTTACATATGATAAAAAACTATTTTTGTGCCCGGATTCTGCTTAGAGAAACCTGGGTGATTCCGATATAATCTGCCAGATCTCCCAGACTGATGCGCTGGATAAGGTCGGGTCTTTCTTTCAGAAAATTATTGTAACGTTTTTTGCCTTCATCTTCAAGCATCTCACTGATTCTTCCCATCATGTTGATGGGAGCTTTCCGGTACAGTTTACTGAAGAGGGTTTCTGCACTATGGTATTTTTTACATGCTTCTTCAATAACATTTTTATGAATACGGAGAACTTCGCAGGGCTCAAGGGCAACGATCATATATTTTGAAGGATTATCCGTTAAAAAACCGTTCAGCTCAGTGAAAAAGGAATTTTCAGAAAAGAAAGTCATGATGAAATCTTTATCACCATTATCAAAAAACAGTTTTACCAGGCCTTTTTCAAGGAAATAAAAGTATCGGCAGGTTTCGTCGCCTTTTAAAAGAAAATCGCCTTTCCGATAAGTTTTTAATTCTAAATTGGAAACCAAAACATCCATAACAGGCTGTTCGGGCTTGCTTATATTTTCAATAGTCCGGATAAAGCAGGTAGGATTCATGTTCAGATAAATAAAGATTTAAATATAAATAAAAAGCGGGTCAATTTATGTGATGTACCCAAAAAAGATTGATAGATTTGCCATATCAAATATGAACGATCACTATCTTAAAAAACTGGACAGGGTAACCGCTATTCTCACGCAATTACAGTCGAAGCCGACAGTAAGGGCGCAGGATCTTGCTGCCAAATTTGATGTAAGCATCCGAACCATTTACCGCGACGTGAAAACCCTTGAAAATGCCGGAATTCCCATTATAGGTGAAGCCGGAAACGGATATTCACTGATGGACGGCTATAAGCTTCCACCTATCATGTTTACAAAAGAAGAGGTGTTGAGTTTTATCACTGCCGAAAAGCTGATGCAGAAATTCTCCCATCAAAGTCTCGGAGCCCATTATCAGATCGCCATGGAAAAAGTCCGTTCTGTGCTTCGGAATTCAGATAAGAACCTCATTCAGAATATTGAAAAGCAAATTGATGTTTATAATCATCATACACAAGCGGATAGCAGTATCAAAAATGTGATTCCCACTATTCTGGAAAGTATCGCAGATAAGACTCAGCTGAACATTGAATACAAAACAGTTGATTCCCGGGTAACCAACAGGACCATCGAAGCGGTCGGTATTTTCTTTGAATTCAATTACTGGTACATCATGGCTTTTTGTACTATGAGAAAGGATTTCAGACAGTTTCGTGTGGACAGAATCCAGCAGATTTTCAAAACCCAGAATCCTTTTTCTCAGGAATACGGACAGATCAATGATTACAGAAGATATTCAAACGGGGAGAAAACAAGGGTGAGGATTTTAGTGGAAAAGAAAATAATAGGGCATATCGTTAATTCAAAAAGATATTATGGGTTTGTGGAAGAGAAGGAGACAGAGGATGGAATTGAAATGATTTTTGATACGGAATGGATAGAAGAAGGCTTCCCACGATGGCTGATTACTTTTGCAGATTTTGCAACCATTTTAGAACCGGAATCTTTAAAAGTGAAGCTTAGAAATCTCGTAGAAAATATTTCAAAAAAAGTAGAGTAAAAAGTATTGTGCCGGAGCAAGAGCAGAGCAGCATACTTTATTGAATAAACAATATAACTCCGGCTTCACGTATGTGAAGCCGGAGTTTTGGAAATTCATATAGTTTGAACAAAGAGATTTTAAACCAAAGACAAAAATCAAAACAACAAAATCGGGGTGTCTATATTTAATGAATGGATAATTTGAATGATTTTGATTCTGCCGGTTCTTCTTTTTGTCTGGATTGAATCATCATTTTCAGCCTGAATAAAGGCATTAATGATCCTAAAATCTCTCCCAAAAAAAGGGGGTTCAATTCCTAAAGCTCTCAGGTAGGTATATCCCTGACCTCTGTGGTGAATTTCGTTATCTACGAAGTAAAGAATGTTCTGGTACACCGGAAATTCATACTGACCGAATAAATTGAAAGTTTCCTGGAAACGCTCCTCTGTGATCTGGCTGAAATAATGATTGATCACTTCTGTTTCCTCGTCCCACTTTTTCAGGATATCTTCCTTCGTTTTCGGATTAAATCCTTCTTCATTATAAGCTTCCATGTTTTTGTTGATAATTCCTTTCAAAGCAGGTCCGCCGATGCTGATCAGCTCTACTGCAAGTTTGGCGAAAGGTCTCATTCCGCCTACAGAAAATTCAAATAATTCTTTCTCTGGAAAAGCTTCTATTACTCTTCTTGTCAGGTTTCTGTGTCCCTGCCAGTGCTCTAATAATTGATCAGATGTCATGAATTGTTTAGTGGCTGTTGCTGTAGTTGTCATAATTGTATTGTTTTAGTTTGTTATTGTTGATACAAAGGTATGACAGGGTTATGACAACAGTTTGTCAGTAGGATTTTAAGGTTTAAAAAATATTTTATTTCTTTATTAAAATATAAAAGGTTATTTCTCCGTTTAGATGTAAATTGCATGAATTAAGAACAATGCAACGCTATTAAAATCTCGAAATGAAGAAGTATATTTTGCCTGTTATTCCTGTTTTTTTACTGATCTCATGTAATAAAATTGAAGAGAAAATAGACCAGACCGTTCAGAAAACAACCGAAACTGTACAGCAGAAAGCTCAGCAGGCAGTGGAAGAAACTGTTAAGAAGACAGTCAGTGAATCCATTAATTCTTTAACGAATTCCCAGGACGTAAAATTTAACCAGGTATTTCCTAATGATGGAAAACCAATAGTTTCTGAAGATACCGGAAAGAAATTTAAATTTCCCAACGGTTCTGAAGGATATATCTTCAAATATAAATCCGATATCGCTGTCCTGCTTCCTTTTCTGGAAAAACAGCCTTCTGCCGATGAAAACAAATCCGACAAAACAGCCCGTAAAATAGACGGACAAAGCATCATTGACAAAATAAGTTTTGTCTCGAAATTCCTTCCTGAAAATACTTTTGATACCAGTTTCCTGGAAGATATCAAAAACGATAAAAATATAGAATATTATAAGCTGAAAAGGTTTCCCAATAGCAGTACAATAATCTATAACCCAAAAAACCAGACCATCATACAATATGTAGAGGTAAATAAATAATTTGTGAGTGGCCGGATTTATCCGGTCATTTTTTTATCTCTGATGTCTTTTATTCACTTTTTCAAACAGAATAAAAAGTTGTAACTATTATTAATAAACTGCTTAATGTTTTGTAAATCAAGTCTTACCTATTTTGTAGAATAATATGTATTGCATAAGTTGGGAAAGGGATTTTTATTATATTTTTATTTTTTGTATTTAATATTGATATTTTTATTAGATTTATTGAATTATTAACAATTTATGAAAAGAAAAATATTTAATAAAAAAATCTGTGTATTAGTATTAAGCGGCGCGGGTACAATGGTATATGCCCAGGAAGGTGTAAAAGAAAATAATATAGATGAAGTTGTGGTTACTACAGGTAGAACTAAGCCCAGAACCATCATTACATCAGCAAATCCTATTGATAATATTTCAGCAGTACAGCTAAAATCCACAGGACAAACTACTTTTGATAAAGCTTTGACGTACTCGGTACCGTCTTTTAATTCATCACAGCAAACCGTTTCTGATGCAACGGCTCATTTTGATCCGGCAGATTTAAGAGGATTGGGGCCTTCCAGAACATTAGTTTTAGTTAATGGTAAAAGAAAAAATCAAAGTGCTTTAATTTATGTAAATGATACGCCAGGAAAAGGTGAGGTAGGTACAGATCTGAAAAGTATTCCATCTGCCGCCTTACAGAATGTAGAAGTATTGAGAGATGGTGCATCTGCACAATATGGCTCTGATGCTATCGCAGGAGTAATCAATATTATTCTTAAAAACAGCGTTGGAAAAAGTACAGTTAATCTTTTTTCAGGGATTACTTCAAAAGGAGACGGCTTTAATATCGGAGCAGATTTCAATACAGGAATCAGAGTTGCAAAAAATGGAAGTTTGAACCTTACATTGGGATATTCTTCCCAAAATAGAACTAACCGTGCAGGTTCTGTTACAAAAGATGAGCTTTTTGGTGTTGATAATGCCTGGACACAGGCTAATCCCGGTTTAGGGATGATTATAGGGCAGCCGGAGACAAAAGTGGGTAATATGTTTGTGAATTTTGAACTACCGACAAGTGAAACAGGCAAATTTTATGCTTTTGGGGGTACAACTTACAGGAACGGAACCAGTTATGGCTTGTATAGGACACCCTATTGGGTAACTTCAGATTTTGGATTATTAACTCCAAAGGGGCAACCTTACAATGGATTTCAACCGGAATTTAAAACAGATGTTTATGATTATAATTTAACCTCCGGATGGAAGGGCATGTTTGGAAAATGGAGTTTTGATGGTAGTGCTACCTTTGGCTCTAATGCAGTAGATTATGTTGTAGGAAACACCATTAATACATCTTTGGGTGCCAAGTCACCAACCCGTTTTAAAGCAGGCGGTCATCAGTTTAGTAATATTATAGGAAACATAGATATCAACCGGAATTTTGGTACGTTTGTTTTAGGAGCCGGCGTTGAAGTACGCAATGAAAACTATCAGGCGAAGTCAGGAGAGGAAGCCTCTTATATCGGAAGTGGTGCGGAATCATTCCCGGGACTGCAGCCTCAGAATGAAATCAATAAAAATCGTCAGAATATTGGAGCTTATATGAATGCTGAATGGGATGTTACGAAAAATTTGTTATTGGGAGGAACGGTGAGATATGAAAACTTTAGTGATTTTGGAAATAATGTTTCCTGGAAAGGAAATGCAAGATATAAGTTGCTCGATGATAAATTGGTTTTCCGCGGGTCTGTTTCTACAGGATTTCGGGCACCTTCATTACACCAGATTTATTATTCCAATGTTCAAACCAAAATTACAGGGAATAGCGTAGCTAATCAGGGTACTTTTAACAATGACTCTCAAATTGTAAGATCTGATCTTGGGGTACCAAAATTAAATGCTGAAAAAGCCTTTAACATTACCGGAGGATTTGCTGTAAAACCTTTTAAAAACCTGACGATTACAGCAGATTATTATAGAATAAAAATTAAAGACCGGGTACTTTTCTCTGGAGATATTGGTTACAAAACCGGTGCTCCGGGTAGCCCGGATATCACAAACCCTGTGGAAGTAATATTAAACAATAATAAAATTACCTCCCTGAAGTTTTTCACCAATGCTGTAAATACAGTTACTGAAGGAGTAGATTTCGTCGCTAATTATTATACTTCCGCTATTGGCAAAGGAAGATTGGGAATTATTGCCGCTTTCAATTATAACGAGACTAAAATAGTAGATAATATTGCCGTTCCGCCTATTTTGGCTGAAAATGGTTACTCAGAAAACTTTTTTGATAGAAAAGAGCAATCCAGAATTATCTCTGCAAGGCCAAAAACAAAAACTATTCTTAGCCTTTCGTATGACATTTCAAAATTTAACTTTAACCTTAATAATACTTATTTTGGTTCCGTTACATGGCAGCATGCAACCGATCCTGCCAAAGATCAGACATTTTCAGGTAAGGTAATTACAGACATTGTTTTGACCTATAAAATCACCAAAGATCTTAAAGTTTCCGGAGTCGTAAATAATTTATTTAATATTTATCCGGATGTAATAGACAGCAAAGGAGACATAGTAACAGATCTTGGAGGAAGGTTCAAATATCCCTGGGAGGTCAACCAGTTCGGATTTAACGGAACAACTTTTCAGTTAAATGTTAATTATACTTTTTAATCTATAGAATTGTTTAAGCTTTACAAAACCTCAAAAGTCACAAAAGCTCTCATTTTAACACACTTTAATTCACATAAGATGAAAATCAAAGATTTTCACAAAACTTAAGTGAACTTCTTATGTATAAAGCCTGGCTCTAAAAAACTTAAGTGTTTAAACCTTTTGTGGCTAAAAATAATTTAAACAGCTTCGATATAGAAATCCACATATACAAACTGACATTAATTTCTAATGTCAGTTTTATTTTTCAGATCGGATAGGAAGCTATTCCTACATTTTACTTTTTACATTGTATAAAAAAAGGTATTTTAGTACTATGAAAATTTATACGAAAACAGGAGATAAAGGACAGACTGCACTATATGGCGGTACAAGAGTTTCCAAAGCCAGTGCAAGAGTGGACAGCTACGGAAATATAGACGAGCTGAACTCGTTCATCGGGATTGCGAAAAGTCATATTGAAGATGAGGAAGTTTTGAAGCAGTTAAAAAAATTCAGTTTGATCTGTTTACAGTAGGCTCAGAAGCTGCAACACCGGTTGATAAATTAATGCTGGCCAACGGAAAATCACGTTTACCTCTGATCATTTCAGATACGGAGATTGAAGAGCTGGAACAGTGTATGGATGCTTTTGAGGATAAACTGGAGCCGCTTCAATATTTTATTCTTCCGGGCGGTGGAAAACCTGCAACTTTTTTGCATGCGGCAAGAACCATTTGTAGAAGAGCAGAACGTTCTCTTGTTTTCTTAAATGAGTCTGAAGAAGTACGTCCGGAACTCATTAAGTATCTGAACAGGCTTTCAGACTATCTTTTCGTTTTGGCGAGATATATTTCAAAAATCAACAACGAACCCGAAGAATACTGGAATCCGAATGAGAGGTAAAGTATTGCTTTTTATCAACGGGGACGCCCCAAAAATACTTCCGGATGCAGATCAATACGAACTTATTGCCTGTACGGATGGTGCTTTCCACTATTTGAAAAATATGGGATTTCCTCTGGAAAAACTGGATTTTATTTCAGGTGATTTCGACTCTCACTCCGGGGCAGATGAAAATATTTATCACGAAAAGTTTATTCATACCCCCGATCAGGACAAAACGGATTTCCATAAGGCCCTTGATCTTATTCGGGAGCAGGGTTTTAGCACGGTCGATGTATTCGGAGGAAGCGGTGGTGAACAGGATCATTTTCTGGGAAATCTGACGGTCGCCTATACTTTTAAAGATAAAATGAACCTGAAATTTTATGACGAATTTTCAGAGTATTATTTCATTCCCTCAAGCTTTTCCGTAAAAGGAGTCAATAATAAAATGATCTCTTTATATCCTTTTCCATATGTTGAAAATATTATGACAAAAGGAGTTAACTGGCCTTTAACCAATGGCAGCCTAAGCATCACTTCAAGGATCGGAACCCGTAATTTTGCCGTTGAAGATGAAGTTTCCATTGAATATGAAAAAGGAGATTTATTAATTTTTATCGGGAAGAATTATTTGTAATTTAAGGATCAATAAAAAACTTTTCAGGAAAATCCTATCAATGGGAATGGCTTTAGCCCATTTAAAAAAATATAAAATCAATTTAGCCAAAACATAAAATTCCACATTAAAAAATCACAATCATTCGTGTAAATCTGTGAAATCTGTGGGCAAAAAATGAAAAATCCAGCCAAAATATCATTTTTAATCCTCTTATTATTCTGTATTTTCTCATGCAAAACACAGCATTTCGCAGCGCCCGAATACGGAAAAACAGAAAACGAAAAGCCTATTCAGATTAAAAAAGTACATAATTTCCGCACACCAGGAAATATCCGGAATTCTGAAGGAAGAACCTTAAAGGAAGGGACATTTTACAGAAGCGCCCATCTTCATCACCTGAAAAAAAGATCGTTCAGGGAATTGGAAAACTTGGGAGTAAAAGAAGTGATCGATCTGAGAAATTCAAAGGAGATCGCTGATAAGCCGGACCAGCTTCCAGACGATATCGTTTATAAAAAATATTCAGCTTTTGAAGATAAGGGAGATCAGCTGTCGCAGGCTAAAAAACTTGTTCTGAAGGGAAAGGTAAACGGTTCTGATGCCGACAAAAGAATGATAGATTTCTACCGGGAATATGTAACCGAAAACCCGGAAATGATAAGGAAAATAATCACTGAAATCCTGGAATCTGATCAGCCCGTTCTTTATCACTGTACAGCAGGAAAAGACCGCACAGGAATTATCACCGCTTTGATTTTAACCATTTTAAAATTTGATAAAGAAACGATATACAATGACTATCTCTTATCAAACAACTACAGGGAAAAACTCGTTCATAAAAGATTCCGTCTGGCAAATAATTTACATTTCCTCTATCCAAAAATGGACGTAAAAGTCCTTGAGAAACTGAGCTGGGTGGAAACGGCATATCTTGATGCTGCTTTTAATGAAATCAATAAGAAATATGGCTCGGTGTATGCTTATATTCAACAGGTTCTGGGGATTTCAGAGAATAAAAGGGAAGAATATATTAAGAAGTTTACAAATTCATAATCTTCTCAGGTTTTTGCCGGTTTCCGTTTTGAAATTTATAATAAATTTAACGCTTAAAAACCAAACTTTTTTAGCAATTTTGCATTTCGTAATTCACTTGTCAAGAAATGAAAATAAAGTACTCGGAACTTATTGATCAGACATTGTATTTTCCTACGGAAGAATTTAATGTTTCTGAGAACAATTTGTTATTTCACGATGTTCCTTTAATGGAAATCGTTGAAAAATTTGGCACTCCGCTAAAAATTAGCTACCTGCCGAGAATTTCTCAAAACATCCAGAAAGCGAAAAGCTGGTTCAGGGAAGCTTTTGAGAAAGCCGATTATAAAAAGAATTATACCTACTGCTACTGTACAAAATCCAGCCATTTCAATTTTGTGCTTGAAGAAGCTCTTAAGAATGACATTTCCATAGAAACTTCTTCCGCTTATGATATGGATATTGTAAAATCTCTTTACGAGAAAGGAAAAGTAGATAAAAATATTGAAGTCATCTGTAATGGGTTCAAGACCGATGATTATCTGGTGAAAATTTCAGAAATGATCAACAGCGGTTTTGAAAATATTACCCCGATCCTGGATAACTACCGCGAACTGGATAAGCTTACAGAAAGTATTGATACCACTTTCGATATCGGAATCAGAATCGCTTCAGAGGAAGAACCGAAATTCGAATTTTATACTTCAAGACTGGGAATAGGATATAGAGATATTATCCCTTATTACAGCCAGAAAATTGCAGAACACCCGAATGCAAGGCTGAAAATGCTTCACTTTTTCATCAATACTGGGATCAAAGACACTGCCTACTACTGGAACGAATTGTACAAATGTCTACGTGTATACGCACGTTTGAAGAAAATTGCTCCGGAAGTGGATTCACTGAACATTGGTGGCGGTTTCCCGATCAAAACTTCTTTAAACTTCGAATACGATTATCAGTACATGGTGGAAGAGATCGTTTCACAGATCAAAAAATTCTGTGAAGAGGAAGGGGTGGAAGAACCTAATATTTATACGGAATTCGGAAGCTTTACCGTAGGGGAAAGTGGTGCCAATCTTTATAAAATCATTTCTCAGAAGCGTCAGAATGACAGAGAAAAGTGGAACATGATCGATTCTTCGTTCATGACCACACTTCCAGATACCTGGGCCATCTCAAGACACTTCATCATGCTTCCGCTGAACAGATGGGAAGATACATATGAAAGAGTATTTTTAGGTGGATTAACCTGTGACTCAGATGATTATTATAATTCCGAACAGCATACCAATGCCATCTATCTGCCGGTTTTCAGTGATACCAAACCTCTTTATATCGGATTTTTCCATACAGGAGCCTATCAGGAAACGATTGGAGGGTATGGCGGTGTTCATCACTGTCTGATGCCGCAGCCTAGACACGTCCTGATCCAGAAAGATGAAAACGGTGAACTTCAGTATGAAATTTTCCGCGAAAAGCAGGAACCTGAAGATATTTTGAAAATTCTGGGCTATAAATAAAAGAGTGATTTTGTCATTGCGAGGAACGTAGTGACGAAGCAATCTCTCTTAATAATCTTAATCATTTAATCGTTTCTTAATGTTTAAATTTTAACCATTAAGATTTTTATTAAGGCTTAAGAATCATTAAGACCAGCTATAAAAAATAAAGCTCTCAAATCTGAGAGCTTTTATCATTTAGAAATATTTTGAAAGCTTGTCCAGTTTCAGTTCTTCATAATCCGAAACTACGATATCCGCTAAAGTGTAATCCTGATTTTTAGAATGGGGACTTCTGTAAGCTGCACAAAAAATCCCGGCTCTGTGTGCCGCAAGAATTCCATTGGTGGAATCTTCGATAACCATGCAGTTCTTTACAGGTTCTCCTGCCATTTCTGCTGCCAAAAGAAAAACTTCCGGATGAGGTTTGGATTCCTTCAGGTCAGCACCGCTGATTTTTCCGCTGAAATACTGTTCAAGACCGAATTTCTCAAACACCATATTAATGGTCGTCATCGTAGCGGAAGAGGCAAGAATGAGTTTAATTCCGTTTTCATGATAATGTTTGATGAGCTCTCTTACCCCAGCAATAAGATCGAATTCTTCATCAGTATCGAAATAATTTTTGAAGTGAGATCTTTTAATTTCGGAAAGAGTTTCATAAGTATCTGCTAAATTATATTTCCCGATCAGCGTTTCGAATACTCTTTTGGTGGAAGCTCCTGTAAAAGATGAGTACAGGTCTTCGGAAACCGTAATTTCCAGCCCGTCAAACGTTTTAAAATAAGCTTTTCTGTGCAGTGGTTCCGTATCTACAATAACCCCGTCCATATCGAAAAGAACAGCTTTTAAAGACATATTTTGTTTTTTGCAAAAATAAGGTTTAATATTTAAATGATAAAAGGAATAGGAGTTTGAAGATGGGAGTGGGAGCTTAAAATTTATAAAATAGCTTGTTTTTTCCAACATAGGTCTTTCGCTGCTTTCCAAAAACTTCCGGCCCCTTGCATCCTGCTTCCAACTTCTTTGTATCTTTGTGGAATCATTCAATCTTTAAATCATTTAATTTTTTAAATAAAACATGAGAACATACGCAGGAATTCCTGAAGAAAATGCAACATTAGAAAACTCTAAAGTAATGCTGGTAACCGTTCCTTACGATGGAACATCAACATGGGGTAAAGGAGCCGATAAAGGCCCGGAATTATTCCTTGATGCTTCTGAAAACATGGAGCTTTACGACATAGAAACAGGTACTGAACCTTACCTTGACGGGGTATACCTGGCGGGAGAAGTTTCCGAAAATTCTACGCCTGAAGCAATGACGGAAGCTGTATATCAGAAAACAAAAGAGCTTCTAAATAACGAAGGAAAAGTATTTACCCTTTTCGGAGGTGAGCACTCTGTTTCTATCGGTTCTATCCGTGCAGTAGGAGAGAAGTTTGAAAACCTTACCGTTCTTCAGTTGGATGCCCATACAGACTTACGTCCTGAATTTCATGGGTCTACTTCAAACCATGCTTGTGCGGTTTTTGAAGCTAACCAGAAGCATAATCTTGTTCAGGTGGGAATCCGTTCGATGGATGCGGAAGAAGCTCAATACCTGCCGGAAGGAAGAGTGTTTTTTGCCCATGAAATTGCCAATAATGACAACTGGATCAATGATGTTCTGGAAAAAGTTTCAGGAAACGTTTACATCACGATCGATCTTGATGCTTTCGACCCGTCTATTGCCCCTTCTACAGGAACTCCGGAGCCGGGTGGGCTTCAGTGGTATCCTACCTTGGAATTACTGAGAAAAGTATTTGAAAAATGTAATGTTGTGGCTTTCGATATCGTAGAATTAATGGATTCTCCGATGGCTAAGCCAACTGCTTTCCTTGCCGCTAAGCTATATTACAAAATGCTTGCTTACAATCATATTTATAACAATAACTAAACTTCGCAAGAATCGGATTTTTTCTGCCGTATATTCTTTGGAAATTTGTGAGGTAAAAAAGAAATACTATGTCCACACAAAATCAGATAGATTATAACAGAATTGCTAAAGCGATAGAGTATATCCGGAGCAATTTCAGGCTTCAGCCGAGTTTGGAGGAAGTGGCAGAAAATATTCACTTGAGTCCGGCCCATTTTCAGAAAATATTTACGGATTGGGCGGGAACAAGTCCGAAGAAATTTTTACAGTTCATCAGTCTTGAACATGCTAAAAATTTATTGAAGGAAGAAAAAGCAAGTTTATTCGATACCACTTATGAGACGGGACTTTCCAGCACAAGCAGGCTTCACGACCTCTTTGTGAAAATAGAAGGCATGTCTCCGGCAGAATATAAAAACGGCGGAAAAAGGCTGAGCATCAATTACAGTTTTTCCAGAAGTCCTTTTGGAGATGTAATGGCAGCATCTACGGAAAAAGGGATCTGTTATATGGCTTTTGAAGACGATAAAGAAACAGCATTGGGGAATTTATATGCTAAGTTTCCCAATGCTTCTTTTTTGAAAAACAGGATGCGCTTCAGAAAAATGCACTGTCCATATTCAATCAGGACTGGACTAAGCTCAATACGATTAAATTACACTTAAAAGGGACAGATTTCCAACTTAAAGTCTGGGAAAGCCTTCTGTCTATCCCAATGGGGAAACTGTCCACCTATGGCAGTCTGGCAGAGAAAATAGGAAATCCTAAGGCTTTCAGGGCTGTTGGGACAGCTATTGGCAGTAATCCTGTTGCGTTTCTTATTCCGTGTCACCGTGTGATCCAGTCTACCGGAAATCTCGGCGGTTACCGGTGGGGAAGTACCCGTAAACATGCCATTGTGGGATGGGAAAGTTCCAAGATCTATTCCGGAAATTCTGTTGTATTGTAATGTATTGGGCAAATAACTCAATCAATTTAGGTTTTGGCTAAAGCCCGTTCTTATTGATACTGTCTTTGAAAATTATTTGTCCGGTTTATGTTTTATGCTACCTTTAGATTTTAAAATATAGATTTTCGAACTGATAACATCTCATCAATGGATTTTGAAATTAAGAATGGGAAAGGTCTGCTTTCTATTAACTATGAACCCCAATATTACAGTGAAAGCCTTACCATAGGAAACAGTCCCGTACTTTTTCTTTGGGACGACTGTGATGATCCCGGAGATGAGAATTTGGTCTTGCTTCCTGTTGATGAGGAAAGTAAATATTTAATCAATAATACATTACAGGATATTGATCTGGATGTAGATTACACAGACCGTATCGAAGATTTATTTGATGTTTTACAGCCTTTGTTGCAGTTATTAAAAAACGGAAAATATCATCTGAGCTTTTCAGAACATAGATTACATAAAAGCTTTGGTCCCATAGCTGCTTTTGCAGAAGAAAGGCTTAACAGGGAAGAAGTAGAAAAAGAAATAGAAAAGTATAACGGGAAATTATATCAGAATAATATCTATGACTATACTTATCACGGCGAATACGACGGAACTTATCGGTTTAATGAATATGAACAGCCTTTCATAGCATGGAAATCCAGGGAAGAAACCAACATTAACCTTATACAGCATTATGAAAGTTTGATTTCTTCCGGAGCAAGGCCTTTTGCCATTATTTTTACCTCTGAATTTCTGGAGGATAACTATCTGCACGAATATATTCTGGACGGTCATCATAAGCTCTGTGCCTACAAAAACCTGGGAATTGACCCGCCATGTGCTGTAATTAAATTTATTGCGGAAGAAAAAGAGCAGCTTGGATTGGATTTGGAACGTATTTCTGAGCTGATCTTTCCGTGGCAGTTTAGCCACTTTTATAATAGCTGGGATGGAAAGGAGAAATATTTAAAGAATAACCCCGATAGTTTGCTCAAAAAGCATATTAAAAACGGATGGGTTAACTTTCTTTATCCTGATGGAAGAAAAAGAGGAGAAGGTTTTTATATAAATGATATTCCCGACGGCGATTTTAAATACTGGTATGAAAATGGAAAAATAAGTAATATCAAAAGCTTTTCTCTCGGAAAACCTGTCAGGAAGTCGGTATATTATCATGATGATGTAGCTGTTGATGATGAAAATCATGGAAATAAGGGCTATGAATTCATCTATAAAGATGGAGATCTCAGGATTACAAAGAATTGGAACGGGGAAGGGAAGATAGAATCCATTGCTATTCATGAAGCCAAAAGCATCAAATATATTCCATTAACGGATCAGGTTGTTTGGGAGTATTCCAGCGAAAGCTATAAAAACATCCTCAAACAGAGGAAAGAAGAGGGAATTAAAAAAAACTTGAAAAAGAAGAATGGGATCTGCAGTTAGCAAAAACCAGGAAACAGGAAAAAATATATGAATGGCTGAAGATATTGCTGGTAGTGGTCATTATTGTGGTGATTGTTATTTATTTTTTATAAAACTTAATTAATTATGATGAATCTGTTTGAGGAAATATCAGAATTCCCTTTAAATATTCTTCCGCATGACGGTACTGTGCATTATTACGGGAAGGTTTTCAATAAGGAAAAATCTGACTTTTTTTACCAATATCTGCTGCATCAGATCCCGTGGGAAAATGATGAAGCGATGATCTTCGGGAAATTAATTTTAACGAAAAGAAAAGTGGCATGGTTTGGGGATAAAGCCTTTGAGTATACCTATTCAAAACGCACCAAACTGGCAAAATTCTGGACTCCGGAGCTGCTGGAACTGAAAAGAAAATGTGAAGAAGTTTCAGGAGAAACCTACAATTCCTGCCTTCTGAATTTATATCATGACGGAAGTGAAGGCATGGCTTATCACAGCGATGGCGAAACCGATCTTAAAAAACATGGTGCTATTGCCTCCCTTACTTTTGGGGCAGAAAGAAAGTTTTTATTTAAACACAAAACAACCAAAGAAAAGGTGGAAATATTCCTGGAAAACGGAAGCTTGCTGATCATGAAAGGAACGACACAGGAAAACTGGCTGCACAGGCTGCCTCCGACTACAAAAGTGAAAACACCAAGAGTAAATCTGACGTTCAGGACGATCGAAGAATAAAATAAGGTGGCTTCGAGTGCCTCAGCCACCTTATTTTGTAGCAGATGTTTTCCAGTCCTTATTTCCTGATATATTTTTGATGTGTAATTCCTGCAATTTCCATGGGGCTGAGGCTCCCGGAGCCACTTGCATCCATAAAAAAACCGGTCGCTGAGGTTCTCGAAGCGACCGGTTTTTTAACATTTATAAGAGCAATGTTAATACTACATTGGTGGCTGAGGTACTCGAAGCCACCATAACTTTTTATTTCAAAATTTCAGCCTCGATAGAACTGTCATCATATACCTTAATAAATGCTTTTGTGTAATCCTTTTTTGTGGCAAAATTCGGATTTTCCATGAATTTCTGGGGATTGATTGCAAAAAGCGGCCACCATGTGCTGCTGATCTGGATCTGAATTTTGTGACCTTTTTTGAAAGTATGCATGACATCCTGAAGTCTGAAATTCACCGCTGTTTTCTGGTTCGGAACTAAAGCTTCCCCTTTTTCCCTTGAATTTCTGAACCTTGCCGGCATAATTTCACTTCTTACCATTTGGTGGTAGTTGGGATAGACCACACCGTCTTTCTTTTCTACAGGTTTAAAATCTTCAGGATAAACGTCAATCAGCTTTACAGCGAAATCTGCATCTGTAGAGCTGGAGGCAATATTCAGTTTAGCCATGATCTCTCCTGCAAAACTTATATCTTCCGTTAAAACATCTGTAGTAAAAGTCAGAACATCCGGTCGGCCTACTGCAAACCTCTGGTCTTCCGACATATAGTTTTTAGGCGTAAAGCCGTTGAAATCCTTTAGATTATCAGAACTCAGAACGGGATTGTTAGGATCGCTGTAATATTCTGAAAATCCTTGCCCTGCTGTGTTTTTTAAAGTGCCGTCTGCCAGATAGAAATTAATTTTCCGGGCATTTTTCGGAGGATAAGAGGCAAATTCTCTCCATTCTTTAGAACCTGTATCATACATCAGAGCTTCCGGAAGTCCGGCATCTTCTTTTGTGTTTCCCTTTAAATAGTGATTGAAAAACTTAGTTTCAATATTTTTTTGATAATATGTTGCAATGCTGTCCCCGAAATAGATCTGATTATGGAAATGTTTTCCTTGCTCCTGAGCCCACGCTCCGTGAGAGAAAGGTCCCATTACGATCGTATTTTTGGCTTTCGGACTTGTTTTTTCTATGGTTTTGTAAATATTCAAAGGTCCTGAAAGGTCTTCGGCATCAAACCATCCTCCAACCGTCATTACGGCATGAGTCACATTCTTCAAATGGGGAAGGAGACTTCTTTTCTGCCAGAATTCATCATAATTCGGATGGTTCATAATCTCGGTCATAAAGAAGTTGTTCTGATAGTATTTTTCATAGCCATCTTTTAAAGTGCCCATGTCTCTGTAAAACTTAAGACCGTCTTCCGAAGTCTGCTTTACAAAGGTATCCATATACCAGGCCTTGTTCTCCGGTTTTGTTTTCTGAACTCCGAAAACAGGGAATGTTCTGAAATACCCCAGCATAAATCTTCCGTTATGAAGAAAATCATCGTTCCAGAAATCAGAAATCGGAGCCTGCGGGGATGAAGCTACCAACGCAGGATGCTGCGCCAATATTCCTGCTGCAGTATAAAATCCGGGATATGAAGTTCCGTACTGACCTGCTTTACCATTATTGTCCTTCACATTTTTCAAAAGCCATTCGATGGTGTCATAGGTGTCTGTACTTTCATCTACATCTTTTTTGGTTTTTCGGTCTACCTGAGGAGTCATATTGGTGAAAGTGCCTTCGCTCATATACCTTCCGCGTACATCCTGGAATACAAAAATGTACTTATCCTTCATCAGGAACTGATTAGGACCCAGTTTGGTTTTGTATTCGTTTTCGCCATAAGGAGCAATGCTGTAGCAGGTTCTCTGCATCAGGAATGGATACTTGTTTTTGTTTGAAATGTCCTTTGGGATGTATATCGCTGTGAAAAGCTTTACCCCGTCACGCATCGGAATATAGACTTCCTTTTTGGTGAAATTGTCTTTTACAAAAGTATCCTTCTGTTCTGTGGTCTGTGCACGTCCAAGGATAAAAAAGAAAATAAATAAAATTGAAATATGGATCTTCATAAATAAAATTTACGGCTAATTTAAAAATAAATCACATCCGTTCTGCTGTATACCTCAATCTTTAACGAAAAATAAAAGAAAAATGAAAAATAAAATGTTGCAAAATAATCTACTCTCTTCTTTTCAGTATCATATAAAACACAAACATCTGCTTGATCTGCTTGATCTGCGAGAGATTATTATAAAAAAACATCCCCAAGTGGGGATGTCTGTATTGTTTTTTTGAAATAAGTTTTTCAAAAATTATGCTCTTAAATATCTTGAATAAGCATATCCTTCCTGACCGTCATCAGTTTTCACTTTCCACCAGTCATCAGAAGTCTGCTCGATTAAAGTTACCGATGAACCTTTCGCAGCTTTTCCTACTACAGCAGCTTCAGTAGAAGGCTCCTGTCTGATGTTCAGGTTAGAATCTTCAGTAGCAACTGTTAAAGAAGCACCTGAAGCCAATCCGGTTACCTGTACATCGATATTGATGTCTGAAGCGGAATAAGTAGAATCAATGGTTCCTAAAGCATTCCATACTGCGTCTTTTGCAGCTGTATTGGAAGCGCTTCCTGAAACATAAAGAATACCATCCTGCTCCTGAACCTGAAGATTAGAAATTCCGGCAGACTGTGCTGCTGAAACTACGCTTGAATATTTATCTTGTAATGTGCTCATCTTAAAATTATTTTACCACTAGATTATTGTTATACTTTCCGATTTTCAAAGCATCTACAGATTCTTTGATTTTTCTTGCCTGAAGGCCTGAAACATTTCCTGTAAGGGTAAGCTGTCCGTTTACAACTTCTACTTTTACAGAAGGGAAATCTTTAACAGCATCCTGAACTTTTTCTGAACTGCAGGGTCTACAGCTGTTGTAGTTTCTACAGGTGCAGCTGGAGCTGCTACAGTAGACATATCCATTACGTCTTTTACTCCGTTGATAGCTTTTAATTTTGCGATCATGGCATCTTTAGACTGCTGATCAGCGAAAGTTCCGCTTAAATGAGCAACTCCGTCTTTTACTTCCACAGAAGCATTGGGATTAGAAGTTACCACAGTTGTAGCCTGAGTCTGAAGATCGGCATCAGAAATTTTCTTTTTACAAGAAACCGCTCCAAAAGATATAGCTACAGCTAATGCAGACATTGCGATAGTTTTTTTCATAGTTGTATATTTATTAATGTTGTTAATACAATCAAATGTAATAATAAAATTTGTACCAAAAGAATAAAAACTCAATAAATGTTTCTTAAAATTTTTACAATATTTTCGAAATCAGCGATTTAATTTTAATGTATTATAAACTTAATCTTAAGTTAACCGGATTCAGACAAAATCTTGTACCAATTGAAAAACTATTATATTTGTGGGAATTGAACTATTTATATGAAAGGACAAAATAAACTTTTTATTGCCATTATCGTTGCACTTATCCTGGGAGTAGGAATCGGAGGTATGGTACACCTGCAGTATCCGGAGAGTGCGGAACCTTTTTCCAAGAATATCAAACTGCTGGGAACGGTTTTCATCAGGCTCGTACAGATGATCATCGCGCCGCTGGTTTTTACAACCCTGGTAGTAGGAATTGCCAAAATGAGCGATATCAAAATGATTGGAAGAGTAGGAACGAAAGCAATGCTGTGGTTTATTACGGCTTCCCTGGTTTCTCTTTTTATAGGATTGATGCTGGTGAACTGGCTTGAGCCTGGGCACGTAACCAAACTGCCTATCCAGGATGCCGCCGCTGCTGAAGATCTTTTGAAAACCAGTAAGAGTTTCTCTCTGGAAGACTTTGTAAAGCACATGATTCCTAAAAGTTTATTTGAAGCCTTTGCAACGAATGAGGTACTTCAGATTGTAGTCTTTTCCATTATGTTTGGGGTAGCACTTGCCAATTTGGGGGAAGAATATTCAAAACCGGTGGTTAAACTTTTTGATATCATTGCCCATGCTATTCTTAAAATGGTGGGTTATATCATGTGGTTTGCCCCGCTTGGTGTTTTGGGAGCTATTGCAGCTGTAGTGGCCGTGAACGGGTTTCAGATATTTAAAGTGTATGCAGTTTACCTCAGAGACTTTTTCTTTGCTCTAGGTGTACTTTGGCTTGTACTTCTCCTGGTGGGTTACCTTATTTTAGGAAACCGTCTTTTTGAATTATTAAAAAGAATCAAAGCTCCGTTACTGATTGCGTTCTCTACAACAAGTTCTGAAGCCGTTTTCCCGAAACTGGTGGAAGAGCTTGAAAAATTCGGATGTAATAACAGGGTAGTATCTTTCATCCTGCCATTGGGATATTCATTTAACCTTGACGGAAGTATGATGTATATGACGTTTGCTTCCATCTTTATAGCCCAGATCTACGGGATTGAAATGGAGCTGGGGCAGCAAATTACTATGCTTCTTGTGCTGATGCTTACCTCAAAAGGGATTGCGGGTGTTCCGAGAGCTTCCCTGGTGATTATCGTTGCGACATGTTCCATGTTTGGAATTCCGCCGGAAGGTATTGCTTTGATCCTGCCAATTGACCATTTCTGCGACATGGGTAGAAGTATGACAAATGTATTAGGAAATGCACTGGCGACTTCAGCCGTTTCCAAATGGGAAGGACAGCTTGAGAATACACCTCAGGAAGTTTGATGACACGGCAAAATTTACAAAGCCATAAAGAAATTGTTCTCAAAAATGGCTTTACAGTAATTAATTCGGTATTTACTGATGATGAAATCGAAAAGATAACAGAGGTTATTCAAAATACAGATACATCCGCAGAAAACTTTAGAAAATCTGATGACCTTTTCGCGGTGAGACAGTTTTTGAAGGAAGTTCCGGAAATTAAAAGTCTTGTGCTTAATAATAATGTCAAAGCTATTATCAGAGAACTTTTTGGAGAAAAATATTTTGTGATAAAAAGCATTTATTTTGATAAGCCGGAAACTTCAAACTGGTATGTTGCCTATCATCAGGATCTTACCATTTCGGTAGATAAAAAACTTGAAATGCCGGGTTTTGGTCCATGGACGACAAAGAAAAACCAGTTTGCTGTGCAGCCACCTCTGTCTGTTCTTGAAAATATTTACACCATAAGAATCCATCTGGATGATACCGACGAAAATAATGGAGCATTGAAAGTCGTTCCCGAATCACACGCCAAAGGAATTTACAGACCCGAGACTATTGATTGGAATGTGGAAACTGAAGAAATTTGCAAGGTAGAAAAAGGCGGAATTATGATTATGAAACCCTTAATACTTCACGGGTCCAACAGAACCACAGATGGAAGGAGGAGGAGAGTGATTCATATAGAATTTTCTGATATGGAGCTGCCGGAACAATGAGCTGGTCAGAAAAAAATAACTAAAATTCAGTAGTGAAATGCCATTAGAAAAAATAACTTTCCAAGCATTCATTCAAAAACTTCAAAAACCTGGACTGTAGTTATTAAGGTTTTATTTTCCATATTGGTGGTGGCACCGCTGCTGGTGATAGTAATGGCGGTATTTACATTGAATTCATGGGAAATTATATTAGAAGTTAAGATTTTAGTTGTTATACTGATAATATTAATTATTGGGCTGTTTGTATGGTGGCTGATTAAACAAAGACAGAAAAAAACAGGAAAGAAAATAACTCATGTAGTGATAGACGGCCAGGGAATTCACGATTACAGTAATGAAAATCTGGTAAGGTCAATAAAATATAGCGAGTTGATGCCCAATCCTGAAAACGGAAAATATGACGTATTTATTCCGATGGATCAGACAGATACGGATATGAATTTGTGTTTTTATTTGTTTGATGAGATGTTGAATAAAACAGTATTACAGGCTTTTAATTTAAATGCAGACTTTATCATTACTAATGGAAATGCACTGAAAAAACATTTTATAAAAGGAATTATTATTTTCAGACCTGACTTGAAAATTGCGCCTGGTGTTCTGGATTTGTACGGATTAGACGGAGAGTCTATTTTCTGAGATAAATAAATGCTTCTACTCCGCTCAGCATGACAATATTCAACATGATGTTTAAAATAATAGTATTAGAAATGTCATGCTGAGCGGAGTAGAAGCATCCTGATAAAAATAACCCCTTTTGATATGTTCAAAAGGGGTATTTTATACCATTTAATCCTAGAATTATTTCACAGAAATCTCATCCACAAAAATATGCGCTTCACCGCCGGCACCTTGGTGCCATGCCGGCAGTTTCCCGAAATAATAAGTTTTTACTTTGATATAGCGGGCTTCAGTAGGTAGAATTTCTGCTCCGAAATCTTTGATCTGTACTTTTTCATCTTTAGCATCAATCGTATTGTCAATGCTTTTCAGAAGAATAAAATCTTTACCGTTCATGGATGCATAATATTCTACTTTTTTAGGCATTAAAATCCATGCTTTGCTGTCCTGAAGATAGGTGGAAGATAGTTTTGTGATCTGCTGAGGTGATTTCAGGTCAATAACAGCTTCAAAATCCTGTCCCTGGTAACCCTGCCAGTCTCCTTTTCTCCAATTCACGTCACCATTAATTCCGTCGATAAGTGCCAGTTTCCCACCCGCGGTATACTGTGGATTTACTTTTGAATGGACGGTGATATCCCAGTAATTGGGTCTTCTGCTGAAATTGGCTACTGTTACCGAACTTTTCTCACCGTTTCTTTCCGAATAAGCTTGAACCTGTGTCGTTTTACTGATGGTGAACGGTCCTTTATAGGCTGTAAAGGTTTTTCTTACGTTTACATCACTGTCACTTAAGGTCATGTAATACACTTTATCACCAGGATTCAATGGAGTGATTTGTACTTTTGCAGAGAAATCGAAAATCCTGTCGGATGCAATTACCGGCGCAGCAGTCAGTTGCGGATATTTAAAATCCTTTGCAGGTTTGATATTTTCAAAGCCTAATTTCTGAAGCTCGACTCTGCCGGTATTTTTTGTAATCACTTTTGTAGTGCCGTCCTCAAGATGAATTTTAACCTCATCAAAATAAGGTGTGGTTGTTTGCCATTCCGGAAGTCCCGGAGTAACTGAGTAAATTCCCAGCGAACTTAAAATATACCATGCACTCATCTGGCCGCAGTCTTCGTTTCCAATAAGACCGTCCGGTGAATTTTTATAGAAATTATCAAGAATGTATTTAATTTTGGCATCTGTTTTTTCCGGTTTTCCTACATAATTGTACAGATAAGCGATGTGATGGCTCGGCTCATTACCTTGTGCATACTGACCCATTAAACCTGTAATATCCGCCTGCTCCCGGCCTGTGGTTTTATCCGGAGCCGTAAAAATAGCATCAATAAACTGTTCAAACTTTTCCTTTCCGCCATGGGCTGCGATCAAACCGGGAATGTCCTGCTGAACGGAATAGGAATAATGCCAGGAATTACCTTCTGTATAATTATTATTCACCTCCCTTGGGTCAAAAGGCTCATACCAGCTTCCGTTCTTTCTGGGCTGCATAAAACCATTGGCCGGATTATAAAGGTTTTTCCAGTTTTGCGAGCGTTTCATGAAATACTGATAATCTTCTTTTTTGCCTAAAATCTTTGCCATTTGTGCAATACACCAGTCATCATAGGCATATTCCACTGTTTTGGAAACACTTTCAGGCTCATCATCCATGCTGATGTAATTATTCTGCTTGTATGCATTTAAACCGAAAATATCCAGCATGGCAGAATTTTTGAAGCTTCAAATGCTTTTTCATAATCAAATCCTTTGATCCCTTTGGCCATGGCATCTGCAATTACAGAAACAGAGTGGTAACCGATCATACATTCCGTTTCGTTCGAGGCCAGCTCCCAGACCGGCAGTTTTCCTCCCTGTTCATATTGCTTGATAAATGTATTGATAAAATCTGCTGTTCTTTTTCTGTCGATCAGTGTCATCAGCGGATGAGCAGCCCTGAAGGTATCCCAGAGAGAGAATACGGAATAATAATCAAAACCGTTGGCTGTATAAAGCTTATTGTCCCGGCCCCTGTATCTTCCGTCCACATCCATATTGATGTTCGGCTGGGTAAAAACATGGTATAAAGCCGTGTAGAAAACAGAAAGTTTATCCTTATCATCCGATTTTACTTCAATTTTTGAAAGTTCCTTGTTCCAGTCGGATTCAGCCTGCTTTCTTACAGATTCAAAATCACCTGATTTTCCTTCTGCAAGCATATTTTTTTCGGTTCCTTCATAGCCTGTTGGGGAAATGGCTACTTTTACGCTGATTTTTTCTCCTTTTTTGACATCCGATGAGAAGGCCAGAGCCAGTTTTGTTCCGGTAAAAAGCTTATCCTCCTGCTTTCCGTTGACTTCTTTTTTGAAATTTTCATCGGTTTTGAAAACTCAATTCTGGCGTAGATATACTGGTTGGCTGCCCAGGCTTCACTTCTCCTGAAAACCTCAATGGTTTTATCATCAATGATCTTTACTTCACCTTGCAAAAGCTTATCCCTGTGGTTCAGATCCAGGATGATATGGGCTTTTCCTCCGTTATTAAAAGTATATTCGTGATAACCGACCCTTTTTGTAGTGGTAAGACGGACGTCAATATTGTTTTTATCTAATTTGACGGAATAAAATCCGGCGGATGCCTTCTCATTTTTATGTGAAAATTTAGATGAATAATCTTTGCTGTTCAGGCTCACATTTCCCATTGTTGGCATCAGCATAATATCACCGTAATCTGAAACTCCCGTACCATTCAAATGAGTGTGGGAAAAACCGTAGATCACACTATCCGAATAATGATACCCGCTGCAGCCGTCCCAGCTGCCGTCAATCCGGGTGTCCGGTGAAAGCTGTACCATACCGAAAGGAACAATAGCTCCCGGAAACGTATGGCCGTGGCCTCCCGTGCCTATGAATGGGTTTACATATTGAGAATAATCCTGGGAATAGATAAGCTGGGCAATGAATAGGGAGAAAACCGCCAGTCTGTTTTTCATAACATCAATTTATACCAACGAATATATTGAAAAAACTACAGAATACTATGTAACAAAAAAATGATAAAGATTGTCTTATTAAAAACTATTACTACAAAATAAATGAAGAGAATACTACTTTCGGTGGTTATGCTGTTGCCTGTACTTGCTTTTTCACAGCGTATAACAGGAAAAATTACACAAACAGGGAATTCGGGTTCATACATAGAAATCATAGCTTCTAAAGATCAGAAGAGGCAGTCTGCTATTTCGGATGAAAAAGGGAATTATACGCTTAAACTTCCTGAAAACGGAATTTATAATATCAGATTAATACAGGACGGAGCAGAAATATCCACATCAGATATTACGGTAAACGGCGACATAAAGCAGGACTTTTTCATTGAGAAGAAACAGGAAAAACAGATTGAAGGAGTTACGTTGACCGCCAGAAAAAAGCTTATTGAGAGAAAAGCCGACAGACTGGTCTTTAATGTCTCCAATTCTGTTGCTTCACAGGGAATGGACGGAGCCGAAGCTCTGGCAACCACACCACTGCTTAAAGTAGATGATAATTCAGGAATTTCTATTGCAGGGAAAAGTGGGGTTGCGGTAATGGTGAATGAAAGAATGCTTAATCTTTCGGGAAATGAGCTGGTGGCATATCTTAAAAATTTAAGGTCTGAGAATATTGAAAAAATTGAAGTAATTACCACTCCGCCGGCAAAATATGAAGCACAGGGAAACAGCGGACTGATCAATATTGTTTTAAAGAAAAACCAGAACCTGGGTTGGAGCGGAAGCCTTACCACAGGGCTTCAGCAGCAGACTTACACAGGAACCTCCAATAGTGCCACCATCAATTATCAGAATGAAAAATTGCGGGCATCACTGAAGTTGAGGCAAAATAAAAGTGAAAAACATGCCTATGAAAATTATACCATCGAAGGACCAGAAGGACTTAAAAGTTCTGACGACAGGAGGGATTTCGGAAACGGATTGGGAGGAGGCTTAAGTGTCGATTATCAGCTTAATCCTAAATCGAATGTTGGATTTATTTATGAGCAGGGAGTCGGGCATTCCAATATGGATATTACGAATACTTCGGATTATTTTCAGAACGGAAACTATACAAATACGCTTTCTACCTATGCAGAACACCGTGCGAAGAACAGACAGCAGACTATAAGTGCCTATTATGACCTAAAATTCGGTAAGCAGGACAATAAACTGAGCATTACGGGAAATTATTTTTCCAATATTCCGAAGAGCTTTATTGATTTTACCACAACGGAAAGTTCCGGAGACAGTTTTGTAGTAAGGACGCCTTCTACAGTCGATTATAAAATTTATTCAGGGCAGGCGGATCTTACATTGCCTTTTCAGTTTGTGAAGACGGAAACGGGAATAAAGTTTACCAATTTTGATAACAATTCAGACATTTCTTATCAGAATTTTACTGATGGAAGCTTTGTCACAGATCCTTTAAAAAGCAATGTATTTGAATACAACGAGAAGAATTACGCTGCCTATCTGAGCTTCGAAAAAGATTTCAATGAAAAATGGTCGGCAAAAGCAGGCATCCGTTATGAATATTCTACAGTAAACGGAAATTCTGTAACCTCAGGTCAGCAGACAGAAAATTCCTACGGAAAATTCTTTCCAACGGCTTATGTTACCTATAAAAGCAATGAGAACAATACATTCAGCTTAAATTATTCAAAAAGGATCAACAGACCAGGGTTCCGGGCGATTAATCCCTATCGCTGGTACATCAATGTTAACTCGTATTTTACCGGAAATCCTCTTTTGAAACCCTCTATCAATCATAATTTTGAGCTGTCCCATGTTTACAGAGGAAAATTGTCTACTTCAGCCTATTTCCAGAGAACAGTAGACGCATTTGACCAGCTGGTGAACCTTCAGGGGGAGAACCGTATCAGTACATTTGAGAATTTTTATAACCAGAACAGTATGGGAGTTACCATCAATTATTCAGATACTTTCTTTAAATTCTGGGAAGCCAATTATGCCGCGGACCTGTCTTATATGGAAACGAAAGTCTTTTCTACCGATGCCGCATCCAGAAAAGGAAGCAGTTATGATTTTAATTTCCAGAATAATCTGTCACTGAATAAAAGTAAAACGGTACAGCTTATCTTTAATTACTGGTTCCGGCTGCCATCCAATTCCGGGAATGTGTATATGGATTTTGCAGGAAATTTTACATCCGGACTTAAGCTGAACCTTATGGAAAAAAGTCTTCAGATGAATTTATTTGTTTCCGATATTTTCAAACAGTCGAGGAGCAGGGGAGAGATCTATTATACAACCGGAACTCATTATTACAATAATTATTATGATGCAAGAAGGCTTACTTTATCTGCAACCTATACTTTTGGTAACAAAAAAGTAAAAGGAACGGACCGTAATGTGAGATTTGATGAGAAAAACAGGGCTAATTAAAAAGATTGGTAGAAATTATTTTAAACTTAAAAAACTAAAGTGCTTAAAAGCTTGGTGTTTGAGTTTTTTGCCACAGATTTCACGAATGGACACAAATAATAAGGCTTAAAAAATGACGAACTTATATTTTGGCTAAAGCCTTGACGGATGTTTAATATATATAAAATGGGCTAAAGCCCATTCCTATTGAATAGTCAGCAATCTCAATCTTTCAATCTTTCAATCTTTCAATCTTTCAATTTTTTAATCTTTTAATCTTTTAATCTCAAAACCCTACACTTCTCCTTCGAAAAGATCATTCAAATAATTTTGCTGATATACTTCCGTACGTTCTGTTCCCAGAAATTTTTTCCAGGCTCTGGATTCATGGTAAACAATCCCCATTTCCCAAACACAATAAGTAGGAATGTGAATGTTTTTTCTGTCCCAGACCTCAAATGCTCCGGAACCGTCGTAATAAACGCTTTCCCATAGTTCGTTTTCACTTCTCCATGTGCAGACCAACAGCAGATAATTTTCGCCGCATCTGTGCATGATGACAAATCCGAGGTCATCTTTGTCCCGGAAATTTTCATCGGCAGTTTCAATACATGCTTTGGCATTGATGATATCCTGAGAAGAAATAACAGAAGGATCTTCTGCTAGGTTATACCATTTGAACCTGGTTCTGCCAAGAGTGAAAATTCCTTTGGGAGATGCATATTTAGAGGGATAGTCAGTTGCGCTCATAGATTCTGTTTTATCAAGGTGAAACGATATGATAAGGAGGAAGATAAGAAATAGACGGGCTTATTTTTGTCATCTTATTTATCACATCAGGTTATAGATTTTATTGATTCTAAATTATCGAAAAAATCCGTAAATTTGTGAACAATTTATATTTATATGTTGACGAAAGAAAAGGTTCAAGATTTCCTTAAAGAGATAGAAGTAGATGATTTGGTGAGTAATTTTCAGATTATTGGCAATGATGTTTATATTGACATGACAGCCCACTCACCAGCCATGCACGAAAAGAAAAAACTGGAAGCTGCCATGAAACAGGCTTTTGCCAGTGAGTTTGGTGAAGACATCCAGCTAAAACTTAAAATTGTTTCTCCGGAGCCTAGCGAGATCCAGCAAAGCCAGATCAAAGGCAAGCAGATTCCGGGAATTCAGAATATTATTGCTATTGCTTCCGGAAAAGGAGGGGTAGGAAAATCTACTGTGGCTGCAAATATGGCAGTTACTTTAGCCAAAATGGGTTTCAAAGTAGGATTACTGGATGCTGATATCTACGGACCGTCTGTTCCTACCATGCTCGATACGGAAGGAGAAAAGCCACTTTCTGTAGAAGTTAACGGAAAAAGCATGATGAAGCCTATAGAAAATTACGGGGTTAAAATGCTGTCTATAGGATATTTCTCAGGAGCCAATCAGGCTGTGGTGTGGAGAGGTCCTATGGCTTCAAAAGCTTTGAACCAGATGATCAGAGATGCAGCTTGGGGAGAGCTTGATTTCCTTTTGATCGACCTTCCTCCGGGAACCGGAGATATCCATTTGTCAATCATCCAGGAAGTACCGGTAACAGGTGCTGTGATTGTAAGTACACCTCAGCACGTAGCGTTGGCAGACGTAAGAAAAGGGATTGCAATGTTCCAGATGGAGAGCATTAATATTCCTGTTCTTGGATTAATCGAAAATATGGCGTATTTTACACCGGCAGAACTTCCTGAGAACAAATACTATATCTTTGGACAGCAGGGAGCTCAGTATCTTGCTGAAGATCTGGGAATTCCGGTACTGGGAGAGATTCCTTTGATTCAGAGCATAAGAGAAGCCGGAGACGTAGGAAGACCTGCAGCGCTTCAGGAAGGCTCTAAAATTGCAGAAATTTACACGGAAGCAGCAAGAAATATGGTAGAAAGCCTTGTAGAAAGAAACAAAAACCTTCCGCCTACTGAAGCTGTAAAGATTTCGACCATGGCAGGATGCTCGCCGAAAGCTAAAAATAATTATTTTCAATTAAGTTTGAAAAGAACCGAATTGAACGAAGAAAAATATGGAAACAAATATAACACACGAAGATACAGTAACGAGAGTAATGGAAGCTCTGGAAAGCATCAGGCCCTTCCTGAATAAGGATGGAGGCGATATTGAGCTTATTGACGTGAAGGATAACCAGGTTTTTGTAAAACTTCTGGGAAACTGCTCCGGGTGTTCGCTGAATTTTTCAACCCTGAAACTGGGCGTTGAAAATACAATCAAGCAACATGCGCCGGAAATTGAAAAAGTAATCAATGTAGAGTAAAAAATTACACGAAATATTTTTTAAAGACAGGTTTTTCAGCCTGTCTTTTTTTGTTTTATTACCATTATTTACACCTTTGCATCTGACTGTTTTATAGCGTTTTTTATTGGCTTTATTGATTATTTTTAGCTATATTTGTGAAAAACGCATCTTATGTTTGAATTTTTACAAAATTTAGAACCGCTTCATCAGGGGTTCTGGTATACGGCTATAGCGGCCAGTTTTATCTTTTTAATTCAAACGGTTCTTACTTTTACCGGAGGCGGTCACGGAGATGTTACACACGCTGATTTTAGTGGAGACAGTCATGCTGACAGCCCATTTCAGTTATTTTCTTTCAGAAATCTCATCAATTTCCTTCTGGGCTTCGGATGGAGCGGGGTAGCGTTTTATAGTTCAATCGGAAACAAATTACTGCTGATTTTTGTGGCTGTGCTAATAGGGGGCGGATTTATATTTCTGTTCTTTATCCTTATTATGCAGATTCTCAAGCTTACCGAAGACAATACATTTAAACAGGAAAATCTCATCGGAAGAGCAGGAGAAGTTTATCTTACCATTCCTGCAAATATGAGTGGCAAAGGGAAAATTACGATCTCTGTGAACGGAACCAGCCACGAACTTCCGGCCATGACAGAAGAAAAAGAAAATATTCCTTCCGGAGATTCGGTAAGGGTAACTTACATCTATGACAAGATCCTTGTCGTTTCAAAAATTTAATCATTACATTATCAACCATTTTATAAAAACTATTTATGGCAATACCAGGAACTCTTATTCTTACATTAGTTATTGTACTTGTATTATTCGTCACGTTCTTAGCCCTTATTTCGAGGTATAAAAGATGTCCGTCGGATAAGATTTTGGTTATTTACGGGAAAACGGGAGGCAGCTCTGCCAAATGTATCCACGGTGGAGGTGCATTTGTCTGGCCTGTAATCCAGGATTATGCTTATCTTGACCTTAAACCCATCTCTATTGAAGCTAATCTTACGAATGCCTTATCAAGGCAGAATATTCGTGTCGATGTACCTTGTAGATTTACCATTGCAATTTCTACGGAGCCTGATTCTATGGGAAATGCTGCGGAAAGATTATTGGGACTATCTCAGGAGCAGATCCAGGAGCTTTCCAAAGATATTCTTTTCGGACAGCTGCGTTTGGTTATTGCCACCATGACGATTGAAGAGATCAATTCAGACAGGGATAAATTTTTAGATAATATTTCTAAAAACGTAGATACGGAATTAAAGAAAATCGGTTTAAAGCTGATCAACGTCAACGTTACCGATATCAGAGACGAATCAGGATATATTGAAGCTTTGGGTAAAGAAGCAGCTGCAAAAGCGATCAATGAAGCGATCATCAGCGTTGCAGAGCAAACTAAGATCGGGGAAACCGGGAAAGCGGTTGCAGACAGGGAAAAGATACCCAGATTGCAGAAACACAAAGAGACAGGGATGTAAAAATTGCAATCACGAGAAAAGATAAAGAAGTAAGCATTGCTGCAGCCTTAAAAGATGAGTCGATCGGTAAGGCAGAAGCTGAAAAAGAATCCAGAATTGCGACTTCATTGGCCAATTCCATCGCTGTAAAAGGAGAAAACGAAGCAAAAATTACCATTGCCAATTCCGATGCCGAAAGAAGGGAAAAAGAAGCTGAAGCATTAAGAATTGCAACAGCGGCGGAAAAGGTACAGGCTGCAAGGTCTTTGGAAGAATCTTATCTTGCCGAGCAGAAAGCAGAAGCAGCAAGGGCGGAAAGAGAACGTGCCACACAGCAGGCGAACGTTGTAGTACATGCAGAAATTGCAAAACAAAAAGCGATCATTGATGCCCAGGCAGAAGCAGAAAAGCTAAGATTACAGGCAAAAGGAGAAGCAGACGCCATCTTCGCAAAAATGGAAGCTGAAGCAAAAGGTCTTTATGAAATCCTGACCAAACAGGCTGAAGGTTACGATAAAGTAGTACAGGCTGCGGGAGGCGATACTAACGGTGCCTTCCAGTTACTGTTAATTGAAAAGCTCCCTGAATTGGTTAAAACACAGGTTGAAGCCGTTAAAAATATTAAGATCGACAAAGTGACTGTTTGGGACAGTGGAAGCGGACAGGATGGAAATAGTTCTACCGCTAATTTTGTTTCCGGGATGATGAAAACAGTTCCGCCTTTAAACGATTTGTTTAATATGGCAGGCTTAAATTTACCGGATTATCTAAAAGGAAAGCCGGATGAGGTGAAGAAAGAGATTGTCACGATTCCGGAGAAAAAGGAGAAGAAGAATTTTGATGATATGAATCCGGAAAAACCGGAAACTGAGGCTCCGAAAGCCTAATGTCAAGATATTTTAAAACGCCTCGGGCGGAAAGCGAAGCTTTCCGCCCGAGGCGTTTATTTTAAATATTAGCAAATTTTTTCAAGAATAAAAAGCCCCGGAAAGCCGGGGCAATTTTAATCAACCAAATAATTTATTCTACTTTACAACGACTCTTTTTAATTGTCCTTCAGAAGTTTTTACAAGATAAACACCTGTGGAAAGCCTTGAAGTATCTATGGTTAAAGCATTTTTCTCATTTCCGAGCATTTTTCCTGACATATCATAAAGTTCATAGTCCTGAACCCTATTAAAGTAAAGCGTATTTCCCTTATTTACAGGATTAGGAAAAACATTGAATGGAGCTTTTTCTGTTTTTATTTCACCGGTTCCTAATGTTGCCGGAGAACTAACCTGATAAATGGAAAGTGTTCCGCTGATCTCATTGGCAATAACCACATAGCCTTTTCCTGTGGTAGTGTTCTCCGGAGCAATATAAGTAATGCCTTCAGGTCCATTGTCGCCGCCGTAAGCAGAGGTAGAACGTGAATGCTTATAATCTGTGAATGTAGGATTATTGGGATCGGTAATATTGTAAACCATTACACCACCAGTTCTTTCCAGTGTGATGAAAGCATACGTCTGTCCGTTAATGACAGCCAGAGCAACACCTTCCGGTTCAGGACCTTTGGCGCGGCTTCTGTTTTTAACTCCGTTGCTTTCATTGTCAGCATTGAAAATCAGAGGATGTTTGGCTGCAATATACCTTTCAAAACGGTCACCGCTGTCATAAACCAATTGTTGGGTATCGGCATTAAAAATTGAGAATGAGCGTGCTCCCAAAGCGGCAATTTCTTCAAAATCCGAGTCTGAATCCGTATTTCCGGTAGCACTGGAAACCCTGAATCTGCCTAAATTATGAGAAGCTTTTAAAACAACAGATGCCTGAGGAAATAAAACCGGATCTAGGGTATAGGTATTTGCACCTACTGTCGTTCTTTCACTGTATCCTGAAAGGTCCTTCTCATCTCCTTCATTGGCTGTTACGATATAATGGGTATTTCCTATTTTGTAATTCTGAACCGCATCAGGAATGTAATAGGCTTTCACCGGCCAGTTTGCAATGACTACTTCGCCATTATTGTCTGAAGCATCAAAACCGTTACCCGGAATGCTCATGTCCTTTTTACCCAAGCCCCAGATTCCTGTAATTGATTTGGTGGCTAAATTGATTTCTGCTATTGCATTATTTTCCTGAAGCGTAACCCATGCTTTCTGACTGTCTGAGCTTACAGTAACATATTCAGGTTCCAGGTCCTGGGAAAGCGTATTATTTGTTCTTACTTTTCTCAGTCCTGTTGCAGTTAAAGCAGCGACCTGAGAATCAAAACTGTTAAAATTTAGAGTCGTTACATTACTTTGAGTAAGATTTCCGATACCTCCTGAAATATCAATGATACTGATGGTGCCTTCCGGATCTACCGTGTAGGCATCATTCGGTTCCCCTTCATTGGCGGTAATTACTTTTGTCCCGTCCGGGCTGAAAGTGATCATGTCCGGGAGAGCACCCACAGTAACCTGTTTCAGGAAATTCCCGTTGATATCAAAGAAAACTACAGAGCCGTTCTGCTGCGGATCTGCATTAGGAGAAGCGGTCGCAATAATCCCGTTTTTAACGGCAATACTTGTAATTCCTCCATAGGGAGCCATATTCACTGTTTGGATCACAGATAACGAGCTTGGGTTACTGAAATCAATGATATCGAAAACATCTGTGAGGGAGCTGATGGTAAATAGCTTTTGGGTGGCCGGATCATGAACAACAATTTCCGTAGAACTATTGTTGTTTCCGGAAGGATCAAAACTTCCGAGGTAATTCAGCTGGATCTGCCCGGAAGGAACGGGAACGGGCTTATCATTATCCACAATATAAACGGTTGCCGTATTGTCCCCGGAAATCGTGGCACCTGCAGGATTTTCCAGACTTACCACAAAATATTCTGCCTGTTGTTCTTCCAGCGTATCATCAATGATGGGAATATTAACGGTATAGCTTGTTGTAGATGGTGTAATATTAATCGTCTGGTTGGCCAATGTAAAATCACTGCTGCCTGCAGTACTGAACGGAGCCGGTTTTACCACAAGGTTTACACTGGCTGCTGAAGGATTGGTGACATTGATCTTGAACGCCAGAGTTCCTGCATTTTCATCAACCTTAATAAAATTTTTATCCAGGGAAACCGTTGTCCCGGCTGTGGTGAAAGTGCTTGATGTAATAGCTGTCACGGTATTATCACTCAGGTCTTCTACCAGACTAGGTTTAAGGGAAAGATAGTATATCTGCCCGGGAATAAGGGGTGTTGAAGGAATTACAGTGATCTTGTTATTACTGAAAGTTGTTGTGAAGGGAACTGGAGTACCTGAAGCATTTCCTGTACGGAATTCTACAAGGCTTTGTGCATTAGAATCGGTGATCGCGGAATTATCTGCAAGTCTTACATTTTCGTTAAAAGAAATTGAAGGATTTACAGAGGTAGAAGCATTATTTGTTGTGAGTTGGGAAATAGGCTGTTGTCGGGGGAGTGGTATCTGTTCCTCCGGCAGCGGTGGCGTCTACTGTAAAATTGTCGAAACGGTTATTTCCTCCCGTTCCGCCTCCCGTTGCGGAAAATTCTACTTTTAATTTAAAATTCGGATTGTTGGAAACTCCTGAAACAGCAGAAAAATCAAAGGTAACCAGTTGAGGGTTGGCATCCTGGGGACTGACAGTCTGATAAGGGACAAAAACAGTTCCATCCGTTGAATAGGACCATGTCTGGGTTCCTGCCCCCTGTCCAGATCTTCTTGTGGTAAATTTTACAATAGGATTGTTGTATCCCGTTGTAGGAAGATTAAACTGTAATGCTCCTCCAATAGGATTGTTGAACCTTAAATGGGTTCCGGACGGATCATTGTTTCTGGCATTAAAGTTATCACTATCGAAATTCTGTCCGGTACCACCCGCAAAATCTATTTGGCTGGTTCCTCCGGCAAGAGCAGTAAGGGATCCGCTGACCAGAGTGGTGGAGGGGTTGTAATGGCTGCTGCGGACGTATTATTGTTAAAATTCCAGTAATGGATAAGTGTCTGTCCGGAAAGACCGCCCTGAAGGAAGAATGCGGCAATAACAGATCCTTTTAAGAGGTAATTGTTGATCATTTTTTACTTGCATTAGATTTATGCAAAAATGAACTTTATACATCGCAAGTATTTTAATGGAATTTTAAGAAATGTTTAATAAAAGGGTAGCGGTTGTTAGGGTAAAAGGGTTAAATGGCAAAAAGGCTAAAAAGCGAATGGATTAAATTGTGAGTAGCAAATGAGTCAGAGAATTAAGAATGGGAAATTATACCAGGTAAAATAATAACCCATGCTGAAAAATAAAGCAAATGGGCAAATCAGCGGTTTTGCCTTTGCCTTTTTAAGTATTTCACTTACTGATCTGGTTTCCTGAAATGTTCAGGGTTTTGTCTGCGGAAGATTTTCCTTCCATTGGGTGTTTCTGCATATAGAAATAGCCTGAAACAGCCATCAGAACCAGAAGTACAAAAACTACAAGAACTATTCTTTTTAACATGTCTCTCATATTGCTAAATTTTTAATGTCCCTAATTTCCAAAGTAGAGGTAGGATATCCTTTATGCACAGCGTTGATCATTGCTTTGCCCACTTCGTGTAAAGTTAACGATTTTGATGGTAATAAAACAGGAAAAAGCCAAATAAATGGTTTAAAGAACCATTTTACATTGATTTGACCCTCAACAGGTTTCATAAATCCGGGGCGGAAATTGAATGCATTCCTGAAACCCATTTTTTTCAAAGTGTTTTCTGTTCTTCCTTTTACCCTTGCCCACATCATCTTTCCACTTTCTGTACTGTCTGTAGATGCTCCGGACACATAATTGAATACCATGTCCGGGTTTTGGTTCAGAACAGCTTTGGCAAAATGAACCGTTGTATCATAGGTGATCTTTGTGTAATCCGCCTCATTCATCCCCACACTGCTGATCCCGGCACAGAAAAAACAGGCGTCATAACCCTTAAGATTTTCATCGTTCAGGTCTATGGATAAGAAATCGGGAACCAGATATTCCCTGAGCTTGGCATGTGTTTTCCCGGAAGGTTTTCTGCTTACGCTTAGAATTTCAGAGATATCAGGATTTTCAAGGCATTCCATTAAAACACCTTCACCTACCATACCGGTTGCTCCTGTAAGAATTATTTTGATTGGATTCATTTTTTTCTGTTGATATTATGTGAGACGTATTACTTTTCACTTTACTTTAAATTTACTGTAAAAATTTTAGATTTTAACATTTTTGTTTCGCTTGCAATGACGTCACATAAAAACAAAAACCGGCCAGAGGCTGGCCGGTTTCTATAGGGTGTCAGAAATTTATTTTTTTTGTGCAGTTGGCTGTAAATGTTATGGATCAGTCCATCTGCTACAGAAATTTTAGGAACAAATATCCTGTTGATGTCAGACCATGACATCACATTGTTAAAGATTCTCAAAGCATGGACCAGAACATCAGCACGGTCTTCCCTGAGGTTATGTTTGCTCATTCTTTCCTCTACAGAAAGTTCATTAAACTCTTTATATACCTTTTTAAGATGGGAAAGTGTCATCGGTTTTCCGTCTTTGGTTTTGCTCATTGAGAAAACCTTATTGATATTTCCTCCGGAACCGATGGCCACAATAGGTTTTTTACTGACAATATTTTTTTTGATTTCTTCCTTCATCTCATGCCAGTTGTCGGCAGATACCAGATTATTCAGAAGTCTGATCGTTCCGATATTAAAAGACTTTTCATAAACCATTTTTCCGTTTTCGTAAAAAGTAAGCTCTGTGGAGCCTCCTCCCACATCAATATACAGATAGGCAAATTCTTTATCGAGTCCTTCAGCAACGTGGTTTTCATAAATAAGAGTAGCCTCCTCATCTCCGGAAATAATTTCTATATTGATTCCCGAAGTTTCCTGAACCTGCCTGATGATCTCGTTTCCATTGGATGCATCGCGCATGGCACTGGTAGCACACGCACGGTAATGCTCTACCTTATAGATCTTCATAAGGTCGCTGAAAATTTTCATAGAATCCAGGACCATTTTTCTCTTTCTTCCCCGATCATCCCCATGGTAAACACGTCCATCCCCAGCCTTAAAGGAATTCTTAAAAGATTAAGTTTTATAAATTCAGGCTTTCTGTTGCTGATCTTTACTTCATTGATCAGAAGTCTGGCGGCGTTGCTTCCTATATCTATCGCTGCGATCTTCATTTTTTGCTTGTTTTAGCTTTTAAATATTTGTAGGTTTCTATTTGAGAGCGGCATTCCTTTTTATCATTCCTCACATACTCGTTGCTCAATTTTTTGTCTAAAATACGAGCTTTTACGTTATCTCTCAACTGAATGTCGAGAATATCTTTCAATTCCTTCTTAAGTTCCTTGTCCGTAATCTTTGCAGCGGCCTCAATTCTGTAGTCCAGGTTTCGCGTCATCCAGTCTGCGGAGGAGATATATAGATCTTCTGCTCCTTTATTATAGAAATACATTACCCTTGCATGTTCCAGGTATTCATCAACGATGCTTATTGCCTTTATTTTTTCCTTGAACTCTTTTTGGTTAACGGCACAGTAGATCCCTCTTACTATAGCTTTTGTAACCACTCCGGCTTTGGCAGCTTCATAGAGTTTTTCGATAAGAGCTCGGTCGCTCATAGAATTAATTTTGACAATAATTTCAGCTCTTCTTCCTGCTTTAGCTTCTTCAATTTCCCTGTCAATATGATGCACGATCTTTTCACGCATAAATTGCGGACAGATCATTAGATTTTTGCAGGTTTTCAGTACCGGAAGGAAGTCATCTTTCGGTTTTTTAAGGACATTAAACACTTTATTAATATCTGCCATAATGCCACGGTCTGCAGTCATAAGCAAATGATCACCATAGATTTTTGCTGTTTTTTCATTGAAATTTCCCGTACTTACAAAACCGTACTGTATGGTTTTATTATGTGATCTTTTCTTGATCACACATAGCTTGGCATGCACCTTTTTATTGGGAAGGCCTATAAGGACTGTGATTCCCTCAGGCTCAAACATTTCTTTCCACTGCAGATTGGATTCTTCATCGAATCTGGCTTGAAGCTCAAGCATTACCGTCACTTCTTTACCGTTTCTCGCCGCATAGATCAGAGCATTGCTGATCTTCGAGCTGCTGGCCAGACGGTAGGCGGTGATCTGTATGGATTTTACATCGGGATCCATTGCTGCTTCACGCAGGAGGTCAATAACCGGATTGTACTTGTGGTAAGGGAAAGTAAGCAGTACGTCTTCCTTCAAGATCACATCGGTTACCCTTTCGCCGTTTTCAAAGGCCTGATGGGTGAAAGAGGTTCTTTCCACAGGTCTCTCGTAGGCTTCAAAAACATCCGGGAAATCCATAAAGTGCTTGAAATTATGAATTTTTCCACCGGGAATGATGCTGTCTTTTTTTGTTAAATTTAATTTCCTGATCAGGAGTTCCAGCAGAGCCTTATCCATATCTTTATCAAAAGCAAAACGGGTAGGTTTTCCTTTCCTTCTGTTCTTCAGTCCTTTTTCTATTTTTTCTGCAAAATTGGTCCGGATGTCGTTATCCAGTTCCAGCTCTGCATCTTTTGTCACTTTAAAAGAATTCGCAGCAAACTCATCATAGCCGAAATAAGAAAATATATGGGGAAGGTTGAAAGTGATGACATCTTCAAGCAGCATGACGTTTTTCTCTTCCGGATCTTCCGTAGGCAGGAGGACAAATCTTCCCACAAAACGTGACGGAATTTCAATAATTGCATAATTACTGGAATACTGCCAGTCCTTTTTCCTCATAGCCACTCCAAGATAAAGACTTTTATCCCTCATATAAGGCATCGGCGTATTTTCATGAAGCAGGATGGGGATAACATTGGATTCCACCACTTCATCGAAATATTGTCTTACAAACTCTTTTTGTTTGGCCGTCAGGTTTTTTGGGGTCTTAATATACACTTTCAGATCGGCCATTTCTGCCTGGATGTGCTTCCATGTCTTATCAAAGTTCTGCTGCTGCCTGATCACAATTTCATTGATCCGCTGAAGGATTTTTGAAGGCGGCTGGTAGAAAGATTCCGCAATTACTTTTTCTTTAAAATCCATCGCACGCTTTAATCCGGCTACCCGTACCCTGAAAAATTCATCTAAATTGTTGGAAAAGATTCCCAGGAAACGTATTCTTAAGTGTAAAGGGACATTTTCATCCATAGCTTCCTGTAAAACCCTTTCATTGAAGGCAAGCCATGTAATATCTCGCGGATTGAAGTGTACTGACATTCTAAAGTATATATTTTATCAAAAATAGCAATTCGTATAGTTTAATTCACATTTCCAAGGTTAAACTTTAATTAATTTTTAAAAATTTTGCGTGTTCAAACTGTCTTGAATAATGTGATTTAACATAATATGGCGTATGTTGTAAGCCTGTTGTTTTTTGATTCTGTCATTTTGTCACAAAATAAGAGATGGTACAGATATTGAGAAATTGAGAGTGTAAATTAAAATATAAAAATTAGAAAAAATATAAATATTATGAGTAAAATAATTGGAATTGACCTAGGAACAACCAACTCTTGTGTTGCTGTAATGGAGGGAAAAGACCCTGTTGTTATCCCTAACGCAGAAGGTAAAAGAACGACTCCGTCTATTGTAGCATTCACAGAAGATGGTGAAAGAAAAGTAGGGGATCCTGCAAAAAGACAGGCTGTAACGAATCCAAAGAAAACTGTATACTCTATCAAAAGATTTATCGGTACTCATTTTAAGGAAGATGCTAAAGAAATTTCAAGAGTACCTTATGAAGTTGTAGCAGGACCAAATGATACTGTAAAAGTTAAAATTGACGACAGAGAATATACACCACAGGAAATTTCAGCGATGACCCTTCAGAAAATGAAGAAAACTGCTGAAGATTATCTTGGACAGGAAGTAACAAGAGCAGTAATCACTGTTCCGGCTTACTTCAACGATGCACAGAGACAGGCTACTAAAGAAGCCGGTGAAATTGCTGGTCTTAAAGTAGAAAGAATCATCAACGAGCCTACAGCTGCAGCTTTAGCTTACGGTTTGGATAAAAACCACAAAGATCAGAAGATCGCTGTATATGACCTTGGTGGAGGTACTTTCGATATCTCTATCCTTGATTTGGGAGACGGTGTATTCGAAGTATTGTCTACAAACGGTGATACACACTTAGGAGGTGATGACTTTGATGATGTGATCATCAACTGGATGGCTGATGAATTCAAAGCTGAAGAAGGTGTGGATTTAAAATCTGATGCTATTGCATTACAAAGATTGAAAGAAGCTGCTGAAAAAGCTAAAATCGAGTTGTCTTCTTCTCCTCAGACTGAAATCAACCTTCCATATATTACGGCTACGGCTACAGGTCCTAAGCACTTGGTGAAGACTTTAACCAAAGCTAAATTCGAGCAGTTATCTGCTGATCTTGTAAGAAGATCTATGGAGCCGGTTGCAAAAGCATTGAAAGATGCAGGTTTATCAACTTCAGATATCGACGAGGTAATCCTGGTAGGTGGTTCTACAAGAATCCCGATCATCCAGGAAGAAGTAGAAAAATTCTTCGGTAAAAAACCATCTAAAGGAGTTAACCCGGATGAGGTTGTAGCAATTGGTGCAGCTATCCAGGGAGGTGTATTAACAGGAGATGTAAAAGATGTATTGCTTCTTGACGTTACGCCACTTTCTTTAGGGATCGAAACGATGGGTTCTGTATTCACTAAATTAATTGAAGCGAATACAACCATCCCAACTAAAAAATCTGAAGTATTCTCTACAGCTTCTGACAACCAGCCGGCTGTAAGTATCAGAGTAGGACAGGGTGAAAGACCAATGTTCAACGATAACAAAGAAATCGGTAGATTCGACCTTACAGATATTCCACCGGCACCAAGAGGAGTTCCTCAGATCGAAGTAACTTTCGATATTGATGCTAACGGTATCCTAAGCGTATCTGCTAAAGATAAAGGAACCGGTAAAGAGCAAACAATCAAGATCCAGGCTTCTTCAGGTCTTTCTGATGAAGAAATCGAAAGAATGAAGAAAGAAGCTCAGGAAAACTCTGCAGCCGATGCTAAGAAAAAAGAAGAAGTTGAAATCTTCAATAAAGCTGACGGATTGATCTTCCAGACTGAAAAGCAGTTAAAAGAATTCGGTGAAAAACTTTCTGCTGATAAGAAAGCAGCTATTGAAGCAGCTCATGCAGAATTGAAAACCGCTTTCGAAGCTAAAAATGCTGACGATGTAAAAGCTAAAACAGAAGCTTTAGATGCAGCATGGATGGCAGCTTCAGAAGAACTGTATGCAGCAGGACAGCAGGCTCAGGGTGCAGATGCAGGAGCTCAGAATCCTGGAGGTAACGCAGGAGGTGCAGATGATGTACAGGATGCAGACTTTGAAGAAGTAAAATAATTATTGTTAATCAATAATAAAAAATAATTAAAAACCGCTTTAAACGAAAGTTTAAAGCGGTTTTTTTATTCACAAAAGTTTTCAAAATTTATTGATGAGACATTGATTAAAGGATGATCGTAACATATGCGGAATTTAAGGACAGACTGAATATGATCACTCAACTGAATCCGTAACCTATAAATATAACGAGAAATCAGGATATAAAGATCTGGACACGGAATATGTAGGTTTCATCGCACAAGACGTAAAGAAAGCTGCTCCTTATATTAAAGATTATAGATGACACTGGAAAAGCGGACTAAAAGATAATATTGGCGATTTGGAACAAATACTGTTTAAAGTAATTTTTGAAGGAATTATAGTTCTTATGATTGTGAATTATTTAAAAAATGGCATTAAATTTAATTATTCAATATTTTTTATTATTTATTATTTTTTTTGTAATTAATGTTTATGTATTTTAATATTTGTGATTTGTTTAATATTATGTCATTCTTTATTTTTATTTATCATTTGTATTGTATTATTTGATATATTTGGTTAATTGATTTGTTTTGTGAATTCGATTGAATTAAATATTATTAATTTGATGTATATCATTTTACTTAAATTAATTAATAGAAACTAATAATTATGAAAAAACCAATAATCCCAATTACTTTTCTTGCAGGGATCTTCGGTATGAATGCCTAAGTGGGCATAAAGACTATGGCTTCTTCAGCGGTTTTTCATGTAGAGCCAATAAATATTTCTTTTCCCAGATGGACAGAACAAATTTTAGTTTCCAAAGTAAAAATGCTGTATCAGAAGATTATTACAGCTTTTTACTTCAATATGTCACTGTTTTTAATAGTAATTTTTATCGACTTACTTTACAGTATGCAGGTAATTTTTAAAATGAATAAGCTAAGGAATGAAATTAATAAATGTGAAAGATAGAATGGCCCTGCTTTTCTTTTTATTGTTATCCTGTGTATTCTATACTCAGAAATGGTCCCCTGAGGAAATAGACCGTTTGCAAGAAAAAATAGGAAATCAATATATTCAGAAAGGTGAAATTTATGATGGAATTGAAGAGTCCAAAAAATCAATACAGCTATCTGAAGCGATAAATTATAAAAAGGGCCAGGCGAGGGGTTATATTCAGATGGTCGGTTTTCTTCATTCTCTGGGAAAATACAATGAAGAGCAGCTATACCTGCAAAAGGCAGAAGCTTTATCTTCTGAATATGACAATGATCCGGCATTATTGTCAGCACTTTTTGCAGCTTATGGAAAAAATTATCATGAACTGGGATTCATTGAAAAATCCAACGAAAGTTATGACAAAGCGATAAAAGAAGCTTTAAAAATAAGTGACCAACAGAAAAAGAGAAAACGTCTGCACTATATTTATGGAAGTAAGGCTGTGAATTTTGGATTGATTCAGTACAATGATTCTATGTACTATTATATTCATAAGGCCTTTAAAATTTTACCCAGAGTAGTGGAGGCAACCAACTTGACAAGCTATTTTCTTGATAAAAAGAAAAATCAGGATTCTGCAAAATTTTACCTGGATAAAGCTGAAGGACTATTGAGGAATTCTACGGAAACATTTGATCATCTGGTATTTAACTATATGTCCGGGCAGTATTATGAAAGCGTAAAGGATTATGATAAAGCTTTGGGATTCTATGAAAAATCTCTCAACCTGTCTATTAAAATGAACAGGCCAAAAAATATAATGAAGAATTATAAGGAAATTGCTGAAATATTCCGTCTTCAGAATAATGTTTATAAAGCCAATGAATATCTGGAAAAATATGCAAAGCTTAGAGACAGCATTACGAATACTAATTTAATAGCTTTACAGACCTCTGGCAAAAAAATTATTGAAGATGAAAAAAGACAAAACCAGAATTCAAACAAGAAATTGTATTATACTTTAGGAGTATTATTTTTGGGGATTACGGCGATAGTGAGCTTAGTGAGTTTTTCATATTACAGGCAGGCGAAGAAAAAGATCTTTTGCTGAAAGAAAATAAGACCGCTTTTTTGCAAAAAGACCTGCAGGTAAAAGAACTTGAGCAAAAAGTAAACGAAACTTTTGATGAGGTTGTACAATTAGCTAAAGAGAATCATTCTGAGTTCTGGGGACGTTTCCAGGAAGTGTATCCCGATTTTCGGGACAAAATTCTGGCGATCAATCCTACTCTGAAAACATCCGAACTTATATTATCAGCTTATATTTATTTGGGATTCAATACAAAGGATATAGCAGAGTATACTTTTAAAGCCGTTCAGACGGTAAAGAACAATAAATATAATTTAAGGAAAAGACTCAATATTCCTGCACAGGAGGATCTTACCATATGGATAAGAACTCAGGCAGGATAATGGTAAAACATTGACATACCCAAGTACAAGATCATATTCTCCTTTGGTGAAGAAATATATGATGGTTAAATGCTATTTTCCATGTTTATTAGGGGGTAAAGGTACTTTGTTGGTACCTTGTTTTTTTTGATTTCACCCCTGACTTCGTTTGCTTTGTGCTTTTAAAATTTCAAAACTCTAAAAAAGTAAACCCTAAAAATTAAACACTAATGGAAATGAAGAATACTTTGATCTTAGCAAGATTTCATATACATGCACAACTAGATATCAACCTTAAACTTTCAGATGCAGGCCATAATAACTGATATTTATCTAAATATCACGATCATTTATTGTCTTAAGAATTATTAATCAGAGTACTTATTGGGCATGCTATCAAAACAAAGCAAAAAAGGAAATAAAAAAAATTCAATACCTATTATATAATCATTGGAGGTGTGGCAACCGTTGTTTCATTGATGTGTTATTTATTCTTTTCTGTCTCCGAAGAAAAGGAAGAGAAAAAACTTCTTTATCCGAACAGAAAACAGATGAGGCCTTTGAAGAAATCATTCAGCTGGCAAAGAATAACAGTCCTGAATTTTGGGCACATTTCCAGGAAAAATATCCTGACTTTCGCAAAAAACTAATGGAGATGAATACCCATCTTAAAGTTTCTGAACTTATCTTCTGTGCTTACATTTATTTAGGCTTTAATACAAAAGATATAGCTAAGTATACTTTTAAAGCAGTTCAGACTATTAAAAACAATAAACACAATTTAAGAAAGAGACTCAATATCCCTCCAAAAGATGATACTGTATTATGGCTACGTCAAAAGATTGATGAATTGTAATTTGTTGATTTATAACTAATTGTGGTTTGAAGTACCTTCTTGGTACCTGTGTTTTTTGCTCAGAGTGAAAAATTTCAAGTGATTTGTCAGCAGAAACACAATGATAAGTTCAGGCTTATTGCTAATACAAATTAAGATGAAAATGTGATCATATCCAGCTTGTGCTAATATATTTTTTGAGGCATTCATAAGCCAACTGCAATACAATAGCTCAACGGATGCGTATTCTTCTTACTAAGGTAAAATACAATTCTAGAAACATACAATGAAAAAAATGTAATCTTTTTTGGGCTCATATTGACCCCTATGTTCTCATTTGCCCAAGTGGGTATTAAGACTGTTGCTCCCTCAGCCAGTCTTCATGTAGAACCCACGAGTATTTCTTCTCCTACCGGGATGGATGGAATCTTAATTCCCAAAGTAAAACTGTTTCCTGTTCCTCAGGCAAAAGGTCACACTGTTTTCTTATCTCAGCATGTTACGCTTCCCGATGGTTTTTATTATTGGGACGGCACCAGCTGGGTCACTTTTCTTAGCAATTATAACCGCCTTTACGATGATGCCATTTATGTGGCAACCGGAAGCGGATATTCAGCATCGGGAAATACGGAAAATATGGTGTTATTCAATACATTAAAAGCTTATGATCCCACAGGTTTTTCTGTTTCCGGGAATCAGATTACTGTAGGAAAGAGCGGGACTTATCTGGTCAGCTTTAATTCAGCACTAAAAAAAACAGTCGGTACGGTCAATGAGAACAGAGCTATCTACACTTACCGGATTAAAAAGAACGGAACAACAGTTTTGACAACTTCCAACTCCCTGACTAATGAAGGGACAACGGCTACCAGCGTTGCACTTAGCGGGATTTTGGATTTGGTTCAGAATGATGTTATAAGTGTAACCATACAAAAGACCACAGAAACAGGCAGTACTGTTTATACGGGATATGGAACTAATTGTATTACAATGACTTATCTTAATGATTAATTAATGCACAATACTATGAAAAAGATAACTGTATTTTTTTTAATATTTTCTATAGGCGTTTTGTTTGCTCAAAATGGGGTGGGTATCAATACAAGTACCCCCAAGTCTTTATTGGATATTCGTGCAAAAAATCCTAATGCTCCGGAAAACTCTGCAGGAATGTTATTTCCTACTGTCAGCCGTTTCTCGTCAACAGATCCTGCTCAGAACCAGAATGGGATGTTGGTATTCTTGGATAATGCCGGAACCGGCACTGCTGGTTTTGATGGCTACTATTTTTGGGATGATAACAAAAAATTGTGGCAATATATATTCCAGACCAAGATTTTAGGAAAAAATCTCTTTAAAACCATTGCTTCAGGAAGTGGCTTTCCGGTCATTGCCAGCGGGGATGCCAACATCAATATCTGGTTTAAAGCTCCATTCACAGCCTTGGAAGCACCGGATGCTAACTATACTTTACAGAATGGAGATGTTATCATCGGAAGAACCGGGAATTATTCTTTATTCTTCACCGGAGGTGTCTATAAAAATATGGGTGATCTTGGCGCTACAACTACAGAAGTGGGAATCTTTATAGATAATGGAGCAAACCCCGTACTTATCGCCAAATCCCCTTTGCCAGCGGCTGATAATGCTAAAAGGAGTACCAATCATACCATTTCGGATATTATAACATTGACCAAGGGACAGAGAATATCCGTACAGACGAGAAGAACCAACTCCTGTAATACTGCAGTTGGTCCGGAGTCAGTTTATACACTAACCTTATCTTATTTAGATTAACGATTATGAAAAATATATCAACCTTACTTATACTGGGGAACTTCTTTTGTTTTGGCTTACTGAGTTCTCAGGTCGGGATCAATACAAGTACACCCAAAACCACTTTGGAAGTCAAGACAAGAGATAAAGATAATCCTCTAAGCAATGAAGGGGTCATTGTTCCCCGGGTCACCTCTTTGAATGTAACGAGTACCAAAGATCATGGATTACTGGTTTTTCTTGATTCTGAAGATCCTCTGACTACTATTATTGAAAGGGGCTTTTATTGGTGGAATAATACCAGCAGTACCTGGATTCCCTTTTTTCGATGAACAAAATGACTAAGGATAGAACCATTACTTACGTAAGCTGTAAGAGTACCTTTGATGAGGGCCCTCTGACTTCGGTTTCGACCAATGTAAGAACCCTAGGCTTTGATGTCAATACGCTTATTGCGAATGACACCGGTAATTTTTCGGTGAATGGGGCCGGAGAACTGGTTGTAAACAAAGCAGGCACTTATCACGTGCAGGCTGTTATTTCTCTTCACAATGTCACGAACGGTAATAATGCAGCCCGTGATGCTTATGAAGGGATGGTCTTGGTCAATGGGGCAGAACCTGTTCCAAATCTTCGTACCGCATACGGGTTTCCCAGCGGAGGAACTGTTTTTGACAGTAATACCTCTATCTCAGGATTCGTAACGTTAAATGTAAATGACAGGATCCGGTTCTCGATCAACAGATATTACAGGGATGCCAGCTTTACTGACCCTGTCACAATTACCCCAAATAGTACCCTTTCTAACCTTACTTTACGGTATATGGGCAGTTTTTAAAAGGAATGAGTAAATAGAAGAGGTAAATGCGAAAAATATAATGATCTTTTATTTTGCATAAGTACTTTGTTGGTACCTGTATTTTTTGTTTAAACTTAAATATTTTAAGTGATTTGTAGGGTAAGATATAATGTGAGAAAGAATTACCCCTAACTATTTCATATCCCATAAGAAACAACACAAATTAAGATGAAATTGACTTGCACTCCATATTAATTTCCTATCAATAATAGGTTGGCATTAGTACCTCGCCTGTTTACAGGACCTGTTTTCTGCCATTTAATAAAACACAACGATAAAAAAATACACAATGAAAAAAAATGTAATTATTTTGGGAGCTATTTTGGTTTCCACGCTCTCTTTTGGACAAATCGGAATTAATACAGCTACTCCTAATCGAGATGCAGCATTGGATGTAGTATCTACCAACAAGGGTATTCTTAATACACGTATTGCACTAACTTCCACTTCAAGTCCCTTACCGCTTAGTGCTCATGTGGCAGGGATGATGGTATATAATACGGCTACTGTTTCTGATGTAACCCCCGGTTTATATTACAATGATGGTTCAAAATGGATAAAATCGAGTGCTGTTGCAGCAACTGCAACGACCAATGTATTAAGCAGCTCCGGGAATACCATGACCTCTGCAGTGAATGGGATAGCCCAAACTGCACCGATCATCAACAGCATAAGCAATACGGTTTCAGGAAATACACTGACCACTACGGTCAATGGAATTTCTTCAGGCTCTGTTACCCTTCCGCAGGGAGTGAATATTTATAATTCAGACGGGACACTCAACAGCGACAGGATGGTTTCTACCAACAATAAAATGCTGTGGTTTCAAAACGGCATCAGTAATTCAAATAACCATGTAGCATTTGATATTAACGTAGCTGTTCCGGGGAGTACGAGGCTTATCACCAGAGGAAGCTCCGGTTCATTAGTCAGAGCTTTGATTAATTCGAACCGTATGTTGGATATGGAGTTATTAAGCAATGGAACATCCAGATTACTATCCACAGGAAGCACAGAATTGTTTGTGGGAACCAATACTTCTTCAGGACCTTTAATTTTTGGTGTAGGAACAAACAGAGCTGTATTGGCAACCAACGGAAATTTCGGTATCGGAACGATTACCCCTTCCCAAAAACTGGATGTGGTAGGCAATATAAAAGCTACCGGTTCTCTGATGTCAGGAACGGCCACTTATCCTGATTATGTTTTTGAAAATTATTATAAAGGCACTTCGAAGATCAATAGCGACTATCAATTCAGAAAATTGGAAGAAGTAGAGGAATTCATTAAAAAAGAAGGGCATCTTCCAGGCTATAAATCTTTAGAAGAAATAAAACAAACAAACATGACTTTGGATGTTACCAAAAACTCCATTACCAATATGGAAAAAATTGAAGAACTCTATCTCTATGTTTTCGAATTAAAGAAAGAAATAAAAACTTTAAGAGAAAAAAATGTAGAACTGGAAAAATCTATTAATAAAAACTAATGACTAACAACCTTAGTGAAAATTTAAAATATGTTGAATTTAAAAAAATTATCATGAAAAATTTTTTATTTGCTGTCTTATTGATTTTGCCAGCTGCGATGTATTCACAAGCCGGAAATGTTGGAGTTAATACAATATTACCGGGTAGTACTTTTACCGTTAATGGTTCTATAGCAGGACAATATAAAAGGGTATCAACCTCTGCCATACTTGGGGTGAATGATTTTTATATGGCCTATAGTGGTGCTTCGGCAGGAACATTCACCTTACCAGCTGCAACGGCTGCGACTCCTGCAGCAGGAAATATATTGGGCAGGGTGTATTACATTAAAAATGTAGGAACTGCGCCTCTTACAATCGTAGCCAGCGGATCCGAACTCATAGATAATCAATCCGGTGCAGGAGTTTCAAGTGTCATTTTAACACCCGGAGGATATACGATGTTCATCAGTAAAGGAACAATTACCGGAACTACCTGGGAAGTAGGGATTTTAATCAATAAAACAATTCCTACCATTGCTGCATTGGGAGCTTCTGATACGGTTACTTATTCCGGAACTGCCTTAACGAATTTCAATAACAGTATTCCTCAGATTATTCCATTTTCTGTTGGCGATGTTATTGTGAATCAGGGAGGCTCTGCAGTTTGGAATGATGCAGGAGATTACTGGCAGATCATGGAGTCAGGAATTTATAAAATAGAGGGCTATGCTTATTTTGGAAGTGGAGGAGCTGTTTCAGGAACCGGAGCCTTTACAGGGATCAACCTGAATATTACGAAGAATGGGACTGCTCTTTCCAATATTATTGGCGGAAACAGGGGGAATATTGATAATGGAACTGCAGCAGCAGGAAACACGCCAATTAATGTGAATTGTATTGTACATCTCAATGCAGGGGACAAAGTATATCTTACAATGAACTGGGGTGCACTCAATAAGCCTACCACAGATGCACATATTTCAACACCTAATTCTTTGATTGAAAGCAGGAACTTCTCTCTACAGCAACTTTCTACTCCTTAACTTTCATGAAACCTATAGATATGAAAATAACACTTCATTTTGGAAATTACCTGATATCAGACGAATAAAACATTCACAAATTTTAAAAGCTGAGCATAGACAGGTGAATTAATTCAATATTAACATGAATAGAGATTTTAAAAATATTTATATAGGCTCATTGATCAAACAGAGGGTCTTAGAAACTGGAATTGAAACATCACGTATTTGTAATTTTTTCAAATGCAACAGTGAAGAAATAGAGCAAATGTTTTTACAGGAGCAACTGCCTACCGGCATTTTACTGAAATGGAGCAAATTACTTGAATATGATTTTTTCAGGGTCTATTCTCAGCATTTAATATTATATGCTCCACCCGGCAGCATCAATTACAATAGTTCATTAAAAGAAAAAGGATCCCAGCTTCCGCAGTTCAGGAAAAATATATACACGAAAGAGGTAATAGATTTCATTCTGGAATCATTAGAATGCAGAGAAAAAACAAAACAGCAGATTATAGATGAATATAAAATTCCTAAAACAACTTTATACAACTGGATAAAGAAATATGCTGCAGGAAATAATATAGAAGCTCTGGAAAATAAGTGAAACTATATTGCGAAAACTTCATTCTAAAAACAATCATTACCCAAGCACTATGGAAAATTCAACTCCTGATTATCACCGTATCTATAACGATATCATCAACAAAAAGTATCCTGCCAGAAAAGAAGAGTGTAAATTTTTACTTGATAAACAAACACTATCTGTACTAGACATCATTGAGCTTAACCGTAGAATCTTTGGTCTGTCAGATCAGCTGACAGAAGCATTTAATCAAAGCCACCGGTCTTACAATAGATCTTCCATTCTCAAGATTCTGGACTATCAGGAGAAAAACAAGTTAAATAATATGCAGCTTGCGCGGCATTTTAAGTTAAGCAGGAATACTGTTGCCAGATGGAGAAAACTATTTCTGGCTGTTTCAGATTATAATATCAAAGAAATGAAAAAATAATAAGCTTACAAAAAACAGCAGATATTGATTTTACAGATACATTTAATTAAAGATTAATTAAGTTCATAATTATCAATAACCATCTTTAAAATAAAATGGACATAATCCTGCTCAGCTTCATTCCTGTTCAGCAGTTTGTTTTTGTAATGATAAGAATTCAGTACTCTGATCAGTGTATGGTACGCCTCAAACTGGTCGCCTTTAACTTTGATCCTGGTATTGCCTTTTCTTGCTGCAATAATAGAATTGTCCAGAGTCCTTACTTTAAAGATTACTTCACATAATTTTGGATTGAAATTCATTTTCCCTACATATTTTTCAATGATATTAATCTTGAATGTATCAAATAAAATAGTATTAAAAACGATTTTCGAGCCGGGCTCCTGTGTGTTGAGTTCCAGCGTATATTTCATAAAGGATATTTTTACAAATTTATAAAGAAGCTGAAAGCGATCAAAGTGAATTGAAGAATTAAAATGATAAATTATCATAAAATTACAGATCGGCTGGCGTGCCTGGATGAAATATTGACTTAAGTGACTCTCTATCCGTAAGAACTGTTGAATCCAAAAAATACAGATTGCGGAAGAAACTGGAACTTTATAAAGACATCGATTTGAATAAATGGGTGGCAGAACATTAATCATTCCTATAAAATGAAACTCCCCGGATCGAAGATCCGGGAGTTCTCGTCAGATTAAACCCAAAAAATATTTTATAATCTGATCATGCATCTGTAAAGTTGCTGTTTTAGTCGATAACAATATAATTGTACTTGTCACTGGGTGCTAAACTGTATTCCACCTCTTCGGAATAGGTAGGAACCACTTCACATCCGAATCTTCCCCTTGGCACGCAAGGTCCGCTCTCACGGGACAGTACCTGGTTGGGAAGGCTCATGTTAATATTCATTCCGGCATTTTGAAGAACAATAGGCTCATTGGTGGTAGTGTACGTCCATGGTCCGTACATTCCGCTGTTTTTCACTCCCTTTTTAGTTACTTTATTGATCACAAAACGGATGGCAGGATGAGCAATCGTATTAGTCTGGCTCTTGCTTGAATAGAAATGCAGCTTTAAGTCAACATTTCTGTTGCGGCCGCTGGTAATATTTTCTTTTACAAGTTTTACGTACACCGGTGGATTTTTAATATCGAACTTAAAGGTGGTTTTCACCGGCGAATTATCTTTCAGGTAAGAATAAGAGCAGAAAATAGGAACACCAGGCTGGCTCTTGGAAAAAGTTCCTTTTGAAATATGATTCACAAAAGCTTCATATCCTTTGAAAGATTGTGCGGCCGTTACCCCACTTCCGCCTATTAAATAAAGATTGAAGTCTGCTCCGTTCAGGAAATTTTTTTCATCCTCTGTCAGATAGCTTTCTCCTTTTACAAACAGCTTGCTGAAGGATTCATTGATTGTTGTTCTTGCCGTTTCCGTCAGTTCATTCGTCTCAATCGTTAAAACTCCCATTCTTCCGTAAGATATAGAGCTTACATACACAGGCTCTACACCGCCGGTATCCAGATTGGTGTCATTGACAAGTGAACCGGCAGGAATATCCATATCCAGGGTGAAAGAAGTCTGGTAAAATTTCACATAAAATCCAGTTCTTTTTGCAATCATTCCCTCCTCAATATTGGTAGAAGAAGAATTTTTTCCAAACAGCGACCTTGTGTTTACATTAGATCCGAAAGCTACTTTCAACTCATCGTATGACGTAAACTGCTCAACACTGTAGCTAAGCGTTCCGTTTTGTGTAAAGTCGGCCGACTGGATATAATCCTGGACGAGCTGTCTGGTTTTAGATAAAGAAGGCTGGTCAATCGTAAAAGCTGTTTTCTTATTCAAAGCCGGAATAGACATTGAAACGGTCACTGGCTTTACTGAAGCAGTAATCGGCTTAAAATTCATATCCTGGATAGAATTTCCTTTCAGAAGGGAACCCGGGAAAATGTACATCTGAAGATGGGGCAGGACAATAGATTCTGAAGATTCAAATTCTTTGGTTTCCGTGAACTCCTCCAGATTGCCTCCTTTGGCAGACATGCTTCTTATTTTTCCGGATAATGCAGACGGATATGTTCCGAATGAAGTGATATTTACGACCTGAGGAGCGCGGGTCATTTCCTGGGCTTCTGTTCTGTCCAGTTCAGTGACACAACTTGATAAAGCAGCCATAGAGATGGCTGCCATTATATACATCAGTTTTTTCATGATTATTTTTCTACAGTAAACGTTGTGTAGTATACAGAGTTGTCTTCTGCATGAGCTGCTGTAAAGTTAATCGGAACTCCCGGAGCATTAGCCGTAAACTGGCCTCCGTTCACAATAAAATTAATGAAACCTGTATAGCCCTGAACTACCTGAACCGCATCAGAACCGATACCTCCCAGAATGTATACTTTCAGATCAGATTCTTCAAGGATTTTCTTACTCTGAACATCAATGCTGATAGAACCGTTTACCATTTTGGCATTTAATGCTGCCTTTAAGGCAAACGCTGTTTCGTTATAAGAATAATCGGATTCCAGGGAGATAATTCCCAGTCTTCCGTAAGTGATGGAATTGATATAAACCGGATTTTTAGAGGCTGCCAGATTCAGGTCAGATTCATTTTTGAAAATATTTCCATTATCCGGAATATCCATATCGATGGTGAAATTCTTCTGAGTGAATTTAGCAAAGATCCCGGTATTTTTTTCACCTTATTGTTGCTTCCGCTTACATCAATACTAAAAATACTTCCAATATTCACGTTAGCTCCAAATGCAATTTTAAGTTCGCTGTAATAAGAGAACTGTTTGATGTTATAATCAAAGGCAAGGGACTGCTGGCCGCTGAAATTAGCACTCTGCATCGCTTTGAATATGGAAGATCTCATGCTGGAGAGCGAAGGCTTTTCAATGGTGTCCACAATAAAATCGGACGGGAATGAGTAAGAAACCGTGATCGGCTTTACTGGATAAGAAATAGGAGTGTACGAAAGATTATCAAGGGTAGTTGAATTGTAAACCCCTCCGATAAAAGTTTTGTTGGGAGCGGTTACCACCATCTGGTCGCTGTTTAGTGTAACGGTGGTTGTTTTGGAAGTAATTTGCTGTCCGCCTACCGAAACTTCATCGTAATTTAAATACTTTGATGGCAAAGTGACTACAGGATTAAGTCCTTTCGAGGTCTTTGCGCCCTCTAAAATGGTTGGTGATTCTTCATTGATATCCTGACGACAAGATACAGAAGTGATACTGGCTACAACCAGTAGTGCCATGGGTAAAATGATTCTTTTCATGAGTTAAATTTGAGAACCCAAAAGTATTATTTTTACACGTATTGGTGAAATATATTCAGATTAAATAATTGTAAACCATTATTAATACAAGATTAATTTAATTTAATGGCTTGATTTTATTTAATATAGTTCTCTTTATAGTGATAAAAATCATGTTAAATACGGATGAAAAACAATAAAAACTCCCCCAATAAGTTGTTGGGGGAGGCTGTTCTCAGATCAAGTAATGTATGAAAGGATATTTCTATAATCTGATAACACATCGTCAAAATTTATAAAGAGCTGTAATGATAATCTATATTACTCCAAAGGATGTCATCTCCCGTCTCAGTCATTTCAGAAGGATTACTGAAAATACTGCTCCCGAAAATATCCTGATAGTCCGTAACCCCGAAAGTCACTTTCTGGGAAATAATCAAAGAGTTTACAGCTTCTCTCGGCATCTTCCTGATGTACTTCAAAGATCTTTTAAGGGTAAATGAAGCCTCACCTTTGTTGAAAATCCCGATAAAGCTCTTCCCATCGTTTTCATTAATGAATATCGAATCCTTTTCGATTTTCATAGGATAAGTGATATCCGCAGATGTTCCTGATATCAGTTGAAGGGAATTATTTTTCAGGTTAAGGTTTATACTTTTCCAGGCCGGTTCCTTGTAGGTGCTCCAATATGCATCAAGATATGATTCCGCAGGGTTGGTCTTATAACCTGAAGGGCCTTTGTATACTGAAATATTCTGTACCGTATATTTTTTGTACTGAAACCGGTACACTTCCTGTTCTGCAGGTTTCGGAGATTCGGTGATGCTATCATCATTTCCGCTGCACGAAAGCATTGGTAAAGCTGCAAGAAGAAACAGGAAAGGGTATTTCATCAGAAAATTTTTGCAAAAATATATTTTTTACACCATATGGTGAAATATTGTTAAAAAAATATCTGCCAGGCATAATAAAGAGCTTTAAAGTACCTTCACCCATCTTTACATGAAATAAATTCATACAGATTTAAATAAAAAGCTCCCCAGACATAATGCCTGAAGAGCCTATTGACAAATTAAATTATTTCTTACTTACCGAAAAAGATCTGGTCCTGTTTCTGCTGCTCGTTGTAAATGAGCTGGAAGCTGTCAGGCATATACTGGTAAAGCATTTTCCAGTGCTGATCTTTAGCATGCTTTTTAAAACTTTCAAGAGATCTTACAAACAGATTTTCGATGATGGTTCTCACATAAGAGTCCCCGTTTCTGTAGATCCAGTCCATCAGTTTAATGTGATGGGCCACAATATAAATTTTCGATTCCTGGAGCATATTCTTCAGATAATTGATCGTGGCCTGAATAACGCCGGCAAAGTTTTCCTGAACAGATAGCTGTGTGATCTCACTTCGGAGTGGCGGATAGAAAAATTTTAAGTATTCAACGGCTATTTTCTTATTGATAGCCTGCATTTGTACTTTCATCATAATTAATATTTTTCAGTATCTATCTTGCAGCGAAATGTATACCAAAATTTACAGCATGGCCGCAAAAATAAAAACTCCTATAATCACAGCAATGTGAGTCGCTAATATTTCCAGATTATGCCTGTTAGTCGTTGTTTTCAGTGTTTTCCAGTCGGATATTCTTCTGATTTTTGTTTTCATAACGTATTGAATTTGAGTGGTTTTAAAATTAAGTTAAAATGTGCTTTTGTAATGAAACAGATGAAAAATGATGAAAACTTTAGTTTCCATGACTGTAAATCTGTCTGGAATATATCTGTTGTAACTCCCTGGATAAGTGGTCAAAAATCATTTTTCTGTATTCTCTGCTGCATAAAACCGTGAAATTATCAAGGGAATAGACAAAAATTCCTTCTATGGCATTTTTTAAATTAGGATCTCCGTTCGTGTAAATTTTGTCCATTTTTTGGAGACTTTTGAATAAAATATTTCTGTCATTCTGTCGGACCATACTTTTGATACGTTCCGTGAAATTCCTGATCACACTGTAAGGATTCTGCTGGGTATTTTTTGTAAGTTCATTTTCAAAATCAGGAATCACTTCTGTAATTTCCTGAACGGCTTCCGAATAATTCATAGGTTTAATGATTTTGTTCTAAAAATTTGATTATAGCTCCCAAAATGAAAACAGCCCAGAAAGCAATAAGAAGCAGATGGTAAGGCTTTAGCCATTTGGGAGTTTCAGGTCCTCTGCTTTTTAATCTTCTTAACTTATCGATGCGGTTTAGCGTCTTAAGGTCCATAGTACATGTTTTGAAAATAATGAAGCCAATGGTATTCCTTGGAAAATTATTTTCTATTAATGTATTGTATATCAAATAATTATTGGTTTTATGTGAAAATCAAAGCACCTGAAATTCCTGTCAAAATGATAAGGTTCTTATCAAAATGAATCAGAAATGTATTTTATTGAAGATTGATCAATGCTTTTGAATTGCCGACTAAATGTATTTCCCGGAAACAACAAAGCTGCCTAAAATAGTAAGGCAGCTTCCATTTGTGTTTTTACCTTCTTACAGGTTCATTTACCGGCTGCAGCCGGTTTTGTATTAATACATTTGTGCTTTTGAATTTGAAATAATTTTTTTGAAGATGTACTGATTACAAAGATGTACCATTCGGTTGATTCCCAAAAGGTTTAAAGCAGACAAAAAATGGTAAAAAACGGACACTTCTATCCTTTATACGAGGTAGGAGTTTCCCTGTATGCTTTTTGAAATATTTGACAAGATTGGTCGGTTCTGTAAAATTCAGGGAATAAGCAATCTCTTTTATACTTAATTTTTCAAATAAAAGAAGACGCTTTATTTCAATAATAATCCTGCCGTCAATAACCTCTTTCGCAGATTTCTGGATGGCAGACCTCGTGATCCTGTTTAATGTTTTGGGAGTAATGGCCATGAGGGATGCATAAAAATCTACACTCCGGTCCTCAGAAAAAAATGTCTCAAGCAATTGCTTAAAGTGATAATATTGGGACAAATAGTGATTATTGGAAACAACATTGCTGTCCCTCTGTTTTTGGCGTTCCGAATAAATAAGAAACAAGCTGGCCAGTTTTTGTAAGCTTTCCTTTTTAGAAAATTCATAAGGTGATGAAAATTCTTCCTGAAGCAAAAACAGAAGCTGCATGATTCTGGAGAAAGTTTCCGGATCGGGCTTTACAAGGGCATTGGGAAGGGTAATGTCAAATATAGATGACTGGTTAAGGAAAGTAAGCTCATTCACCTGCTTATGGAAGAAATGTTCTGTAAATATCAGCATGTAGCCTTTGTATTGGGGATTGCTTTCATATTGCTGAATCTGCCCGGGAGCAATAAATAAGATACTTCCTTTTTCAAGCTTATATTCCTTAAAATCTACAAAATGCCTGCCTTTTCCTTCTGTAATAACCATCACACTAAAGAAATGGATGCGTTCTGTTTTACCAAAATAGGTCCAGGTGGTCAGCCTTTTAAACAATGCTTCCAATTCCAGCAGTTCACAGCCATAAGGTGCTTTCTCCTGATCGAATCTTATATTTTTAATGTTTTTTTTCAAGCAGAAAAAATTGAATTATAATTTAATAAAAAGTCAGATATATCTCTTAAAAATAATTATCCTGTCCATTGCATATTTTCAGGTTAGAAAATAACCAGTTGATAATCAATGATGTTTATCTGCGAAATACGATGGTTTAAAAATCTACAAAAGGTTTACTTCTTTTTTGCACAAATATACTGAGTCCGTGTAAATACTTTTCGCGTATTTTTTATTTGGAGATTCAAACAGTATCTTTGCAGCTCAAAATGATAAGATGTTTTCAAAAATTATAGTACATAGAGTAGGAAATAAAATTAACGGTGAATCTTTAACACTGTCTCAGGAAGAGCTGAAGCTGGAGGAAGGAATGGCAGAGCTGCTTGAAGATTATTTTTTAGGTTCCTTTAAATCAGAAGAAACCTTCAATTTTTACAGTGACACCTATCTGGTCAATAATCCGGTTTACAGTTCTGTGTCCGAGATTTTTGAAGATAAGGCAAAATTCGTTTGGGAATCTGAAAATATTGCAAAACATCTTTTTGAAGCCGCTGAAAATCCAAGAGTTCAGGGTGGAGAATTGTTTATTGTTTTGTTTGAAGAAGAAAGCGACCGTCCGGATAAAGTTGATAAAATAGGAATCTTTAAAACAGAAAAAAGAGAATCTTTCCTGAAAATTTCGCCTCAGGAAGAAACTTTCGACATTGAAAAAGACCAGGGAATCGGCTTGTCTAAGATTGATAAAGCAGCCTTAATCTACAACAATAACAAAGAAACAGGATATGTACTTTCCGTGGTTGACAACAACAAAAACGGAGATATGTACTACTGGTTCGAGGATTTTCTGAAGGTAAAGCAGCGTGACGACGAATATTTCCACACCCAGGAAGCCCTGATGGTATACAAAGATTATATCACCAAGCAGCTTCCGCAGGAATTTGAAGTTTCAAAAGCAGATCAGGCTGACTTTTTAAATAAATCCATCAATTTCTTCAAAGAAAAAGAAGAATTCAAGCTGGATGATTTTGCCAATGAAGTATTAGGAGACCAGCACGTGATTGAAAGTTTCGTAAACTTCAAGACAGATTATGAGCAGGACATGCAGGTGAATATTGCCGAAGAATTCCCGATCAGTGAAGCGGCTGTAAAGAAAACCCAGCGCCATTTCAAAAGCATCATCAAACTGGATAAAAACTTCCATATCTACATTCACGGCGACAGGCAGAAGCTGGAAATGGGAGAGGACGACAAAGGAAAATATTACAGACTTTACTTCGATAAAGAGGTGTAAAGATATCTCCCGTTCCATAATAATATCATAACTTTATTGCTGATTACAAAATAGCAGTTATGAAATTTATGATCATTTTCTGGGGGATTCTTCTCTTTTTTTCTGTATTCCTTTTCCGATTTTCATTTATATGATGAGTGAGGAACTTGCAACAGAACCGAGAAATTCATTAGCGATGAGCTATGGGTATCTCGGTTTTTCTTTGCTCATATGGCTGTATATAATTGTCTTCTTTATCAATATTCTTTTCATAAAAACCTTTAAAGAGAAGAATACTATTCAGTCCATTTTACAGAGCGGAATTCCAAGAGATGCCAAAATTATTGACTATAAACTTCTCAAATACATTCCTAAACAAAACATGAATCTCATTGAGGTTAAATTTTCTTTTCCTAACCTTAGCAATACGGTGATAGAACATAAAATGATGTTTCATGATTCTAAGCCTCACGAAAAAAGATTTGATGTGGGAAACAAAATAAAAGTATTGCTGAATCCTAAGGTATCCCAGGAACCCTACTTCATTTTAAGTGATCAGAAAGTCGGATTCAATACTTCCGGAATTGTTTTGAGAATCATTTTTACCGTATTGATGATGGCCTACATCATCGGTCTCTACTATTATTTCTACAGTCGGGAATCCTTCGATTTTGGCTGGAGGTTTCTAACCTTTATGCACCCGATTATTTTCAGTGGAGTAATGACCCTTATCTATATTTTGGTTTTTCAGTTACTGGTCAGCAAGCTTTTCAAAAATAAAAAAGAAGAGCGTATCCTCTTTTCAGGGAGAAATGCTGAAGCCAGTATTATCAGTGTAAGCCAGACAGGCCTTCTTGTGAATGATCAGCCGGAGATTATGTTTCAGGTAAGTTTTAAAGATTTCAAAGGAACCGAACATATTACTGTTTACAAAAAAATTGTCAGCCTCCTGAATCTCTCTTCTGTTCCTAAATACGGAACCATTGAGATTATGTATGACGAGAATGATCCGAAAAAAATTATGATCCCGAAAGGATTTTAAAAATAGAAAAAGTAAAAAGGAAGGATTTGCCAATCTACAAATCCTTCCTTTTACTTTTTCGCCATTTAGCCTTTAGCCCTTTCGCCTGAAGAACAATGCCCTGCTGTATTCGTAATTCATTCTCGCGATATTCAATACAGAAATTCCTTGGGGACATTCCACTTCACACGCTTCCGTATTGGAACAATGCCCGAATAATTCTTTATCCATTTGGGCAACCATATCCAGAACCCGTTTATTTCTTTCCTCCTTACCTTGCGGAAGAAGAACCATATGGGTAATTTTGGCAGATGTAAATAAAGCGGCGCTTCCATTTTTACAAGTGGCAACGCAGGCTCCACATCCGATGCATGCTGCGGAATCAAAAGCTTCTTCAGCGGTCTGATGGGTAACTGCAATGGCTGTGGCATCCGGAGCCTGTCCTGTATTAACCGATACAAATCCGCCGGAAGAAATAATTCTGTCAAAAGCTGACCGGTCTACTTTAAGGTCCTTCTTAACGGGGAAAGCTTCGGAACGGAAAGGTTCTATCAAAACAGTTTCACCATCTTTGAAAGATCGTAAATGAAGCTGACATGTGGTTGTATTTTTTAAAGGACCGTGGGCAATTCCGTTGATCATCATGCCGCACTGTCCACAGATTCCCTCACGGCAGTCGTGATCGAATTCTACAGGCTCATCGCCTTCAGTAATTAGTTTTTCATTTAAAGTATCCAGCATTTCCAGGAAAGACATGTGGGGATTCAATTTTTTCAGATCATAGCTGACCAGTTTTCCCTCGCTCTGCTTATCTTTCTGTCTCCATATTTTAAGGTGTAAATCCATGATTTTTTGTATTTGAATTGAGGTAAAGTAAAGAAAGCTTATAGAGCAAACTTGCCTATTCGCTGTTTTGCCCTTTTGCCTTATGCTTCCTTAGCTTTCTTCGCCTTTTATTATTTATAACTTCTTACCGTAGGTTGTATTTCTTCAAAAACCAGCGGCTCTTTGATCAGCTCAGGTTCTTGGTTTTCTCCTGTCCATGCCCATGCTGAGATGAACTGATATTCGGCATCATTTCTCAGTGCTTCACCATCCGGTGTTTGGAATTCTTCCCTGAAATGGGCACCACAGGATTCATTCCGGGTTAAAGCATCATAGCACATCAGTTCCCCGATCTCGAAATAATCAGCTACACGGCCGGCTTTTTCAAGTTCCGAATTCATTTTATCTCCCTGTCCTGAAACCCTGACATTGCTGTAAAATTCCTGCTTCAATTTCCTGATTTCTCCGATGGCATATTTCAGGCCTTCTTCATTCCTGGCCAGCCCACAGTAATCATACAACAGTTTTCCCAAGGTCTTATGAAAATAATCAACGGTTTTGGTCCCTTTAATGTCCATAAAACCCTGAATCTGCTGTTTTACATTATTTTCAGCGGTGTCAAACTCCGGGGCATCTGGTGAAATCTTTCCGGTGTGAATCTCCTCAGCCAAATAATTGGCAATTGTATAAGGTGCGATAAAATAACCATCTACGGAAGCCTGCAATAATGAATTTGCTCCTAATCTGTTGGCTCCGTGATCTGCAAAATTAGCCTCTCCCAAAGCGAAAAGTCCGGGAATAGTAGTCATCAGTTCATAATCTACCCAGAGCCCGCCCATCGAAAAGTGGGCAGAAGGGGAGATCATCATTGGTTCATTATAGGCGTCGTATCCTGTGATTTTAAGATACATGTCGAATAAATTTCCGTATTTCTCCTGTATTTTTTCCTTTCCCTGTTCTCTGATCGCTTTGGAAAAATCGAGATAAACAGCATTTTTAAAGGTCCGATTCCGAAACCTGCATCAATTCTTTCTTTGGCGGCACGCGAAGAAATATCCCTTGGGGCAAGATTTCCAAAGGCAGGGTACCTGCGTTCCAGATAATAATCTCTTTCTTCTTCCGGGATATCATTGGGCGGTCTGGTTTCATCTGCTTTTGAAGGAACCCAGATTCTTCCGTCATTACGCAATGATTCTGACATCAGGGTTAATTTAGACTGATAATCTCCCGACTGCGGAAGGGAAGTAGGGTGCACCTGGATCCAGCTCGGGGAAGCCATTAATGCTCCTTTTTTGTGAGCACGCCAGATGGCGGAACCGTTACATCCCATCGCCAGGGTGGAGAGGTAGTAAATTTTTCCATAACCTCCGGTTGCCAGAACCACTGCATGGGCTGCATGTCTTTCAATTTCTCCGGTGTCAAGATTTCTTACGATAATGCCTCTTGCTTTACCATCAATGATAACGAGATCAAGCATTTCATGCCTGGAATACAGCTGTACACTTCCTTTACCGACCTGCCTCATCAACGCCTGATATGCGCCCAAGAGCAGTTGCTGTCCAGTCTGTCCCCTAGCGTAAAACGTCCGGCTTACCTGAACCCCTCCGAAAGAACGGTTGTTAAGATAACCTCCGTATTCACGTCCGAAGGGAACTCCCTGTGCTACAGCCTGGTCGATGAGGTTTAAAGAACATTCTGCCATACGGTAAACATTGGCTTCACGGGCTCTGAAATCCCCGCCTTTTAAAGTATCTGCAAACATCCGGTAGACACTGTCGCCGTCATTTTTGTAATTTTTAGCAGCATTCACACCACCTTGTGCGGCTACAGAGTGGGCTCTCCTCGGACTGTCCTGGAAGCAGAATGATTTTACATTGTAGCCCATTTCTCCCAGCGAAGCTGCAACAGAGCTTCCTGCCAGCCCAGTTCCTACGACAATAACGTCCAGCTTTTTACGGTTGGCGGGATTGACGAGTCTGGCTTTCTTTTTATAGTTGTCCCATTTTTGCTCTAACGGGCCTTCAGGGATTTTTGAATTTAAGATCATGACTTTTTTATTTAATTGGCAGTAAAGAATACATAAACGGGCATCATTGCGAAACCGGTACTGATGATCACCGAATAAACAATGCCGGCGGTTTTGAACCATTGCACAAATTTAGGATGGTATAATCCCAATGTCCTCGTAGCACTGTAGATCCCGTGAATCAGGTGATAGCATAATGCAACCATTGAAATCACATAAATAATGACATACCACCATTCTTTGAAGACGGTTACCACAAGAATATACAGGTCTTTATTTCCGTTACTGTCCAGTGGAGGATTCCCGAATTTGTACACATACCAGAAATTCTGAAAGTGAATCACCAGAAAGATCAGGATCAGTGTGCCGAGAATTCCCATGTTTCTGGAAGTCCATGTGCTGGCTCTCCCTCGTCTTTCCGACTGATAATTGCCTCCCGATTTTTTATTTTTTAAAGTAATGATAAGTCCGTCCGCATTTTCATCAAGTTTCAATTCCTGTCCGTAATTTTTCAGGAATTCAAGACCGAACATCGGGGTAATGGTTTGTCTCGGATTGGAATTTACCCGGAAATTGGTATCCAGATATTCATACCGGCATGAGAGTTCAAAAGCGCTGAGGTTTTTATGATTGATCTCGTATCTCAGATTGGGAAGGAAATAGGCTCCCCGGATCAGGTATTGATCAGGATTTTCAGGTCTCAGTTCCGGATTTATGCTGTTGTACAATACATGATTGGTTGCCTGTTTGGCTTCCAGCTGCATATCCAGGCTCCATTTCGGATCAAACTGGATTAATGAGCTCAGGTCAATTCCCACTGCGTATACTTTTTTACTAAAAACTTCGCCAATACCGCCATTCAGGCCGACATTGAAATTGTATTTTTTTGACAGTCCGAAAACCAGTCTTGTAGAATACTGTTTGCCATTGTCGTTATCATTAATCTGATTTTTCCCGTTTCCATTAACGACTGAAACGGCATACTGAAATGGTATTTTCCCCAGCTGAAGCTGTCCGGTTGCAGAAAGCCCGATCTGGAAGCTCGTCCAGCCCAGTTTTCCAAATTCTGTATACTGATTGGACCAGTCCAGAGACTTGATGATGTCTATAGGATAAGTTTCTTCAATACCGAACCACGGTCTGAACTGCCCCACGGTGAAGGCAAGTTTAGGGTTGAATGTGTATTTCAGATAGGCATTCTCAAGGACCCTGCTTTTAGGATCATTTTTAAAATCGGCAAGATTGGCAAGGGCTACGACTTCCGTTCTTTTACTGATCTGCGCGCGTACCTGAACCCTCATGTATTTAAGCATAAAATTATTGCTGGTCCCTGATCCGTCTGCGTGATGAAGCCCGTTTACATCTACATCTTTTGCCATTCCCACGAGATAGCGTGCCTGGAAAAGGCCTTTGATCTGCAGTACAGGATATTTTACATTGTCTTCTTCCTGTGGAGGAGGTGTGGTCTTCAGAGAATCCTGATTTTGTGCATAAGCAGATAACCCGCAGGCCAGCATGCAAAGGATCAGGCTTTTCTTTTAATTGAAAAAAAGGCCATATCTATTTTTGTTTTTTACTGTGAATATTATTCTAACCACAACTTATTAACCTCCTGTCAAATCTTTGATTTGATACCACTTTGAATGATTTGAATAGCTTCGCGTTTAATCATAATCCGGGCATATTCAGAGTGTTAATTTGCCAGGTGTAAGAATGGTTGTGGTGTGAAATATCTATTTTAATCCTAAGAAAGTGAACGGTACAGATTCTTTGAAATTCGCATTGGATTTCCCGTTGTAAGTGTTATTATTACTCAGATCCAGTTTCATTACTTTGCCTTTGGAGCTAAGATCAAAATCTTTAAGATCTACCCAAAAGGTATTTGGCGTAAAAACCGTTTCAAAATAATATACAAGGTTTTTCTGATCAGAAACAGAACGCCATCTTGTTGACGAAATATTGGGTTCTGTGGCAGAAGTGATTCCGTAAGGAACAGAACAGTTTCTGATGACGCTGAAAACACTCGCTATTGCTGTACGGGTATCTGCAGTCTGAGGAATTGCATTGATGTAGTAAGAAGCCCGAACGAAACGGTCTGCAGCCCGGTTTGTTCCCGGAAGCATCACGGTTCCCGGAATCCCTTTCCAGTAATTGTTTAACGCTAGCTGTTCCTCAAAAACAGGAGAGTTGGTCATTACCGTATAAGATGGGTCATGATGAATAACCAGTTTACCGTCAATATATTCAAATACTGCATTATCTCCTGAAGCATCCGAAATGGAAAGATGGACGGTTGTAAATCTTTCTGTTCCCGGAATATAATCACTTACAATAACGAATGGCTCTTTTCGTGAGAATTCCACAGCTTCCTTTACTGTAGCAAAATTATCAAGATAATATTGTGCCCATAATGAAATTGCAATTCCCTTTTACTTCCTTTACCATCAAATTTTGGATATTGGGATTCTCCCAGCCAAAGAAGGTTGGCAACTAATCCTTTTTCGTTCATGCCGTCGGCTGAAGTAATATCCCAGGAAGAACTTACAAGACTTCCATATTTTGCAGTCCATTTTACAGATTTCGGACCTACCAATCCGTTGCGGTCTATTCCTTTGGGTAAAACCCATAAGTTACCAGGGATTTCATCACGCCAATCCATAGAGCGGGCTGTAATAACGGTATTTTGTGGCCCTTTGTAAACTACCCTTGTACATGCTTCTGATGGATTCCATAATCCTACGGAAAGGATAAGGGAAAATAAAATTAATGGGAACTTTTTCATAATAGTATTATTTGAATTTAAATTTTGTATTGAATTTATTGAGAATAATTCAATTAATTTTTGTTATATTCATTATTTGGTGATATAAATTTAATGAATTTTATTTGATTAAAATAATTATTTTAAGTGCCATATAGGATTCATGGGATGAATCATAATTGAAAAATTAAATTTGCATTTTTTTAAAATTTTCAGTATATTTTAAAGTAAAGCCTTGATTAATATCGAAAACAAGTGCCTAAAGCTGAAATGCAGTTAAATTTATAGGATTATAGTGTTGTAAGGGTTTAATGATTTAATACCACAAAGCAACATGGCGGTAAAAAAATCGTTATATTTGATAGATCAAAGAAATATATGAATTTTGTAGAGTGTCATGAGGAACCCATCCATATTCCTGGGTATATACAAAGTTTTGGATACCTGATTGGCATTGATGCAGAATCTCATTCCATCACTTTTTTCAGCCGGAATATTACGGATATATTCGGAATCGAAAATGCGGAACAGCTTTTTGAAAAAAACCTCATGGACTTTCCTGAGATCTTCCGTCCTGTTATTGAATCCGATCTGTACACTTCTCTGAACAGCTTTACAAAAAGAGAAAATGAAACCCATTTCGATAAGGTGTTTCTTGGCGAAAAGGAATATCATTTTTCTGTTTTCAGAAGCGGAAAGCATATTTTTCTGGAATTTGAAATGGTGTTGGAAAACCGTAATAAACGGATTTCTAATAAATATGACAATTTCTATGTCATAGATAACGAACAGGAGCTTTGGGATCAATTGCTGAGTACACTTTCTAAAATTGTGAATTATGACCGGATGATGGTTTATAAATTTATGATGGACGGTTCAGGAAAGGTGATTGCAGAAAAAAGAGATGACAATATGGAGAGCTATCTGGGACTTCATTATCCTGAATCTGATATTCCAAGACAGGCCAGAGCGCTTTATTTAAAGAAAAGAAAGAGAATATTCAGTAACGTATATGATGAAACAGTTCCGCTTATGAGCCGTTCTGAAGAAAACATAGACCTTACTTTTGTGGCTTCCCGCGGAATGTCTCCCATCCATGGGCAGTATATTAAAAATTCCGGGGCCACTTCAAGCTTCAGCATATCCATTATTATTGATGATCACCTTTGGGGATTAGTTACCTGCCAGAATTCGGAGTTTAAGCATATTGACCTTGAAGATAGGGTGCAGGCGGGGATTTTTACGGCTTTGGCTTCCAATGCCTATTCTTCTTTCAAATCTAAAAACGAACTGAAATACCGTCTGGAGCTGAATGAAAAAGCATCTCAGCTGAAATCGGAATTTTTAAAACATAATAATCTTTTCGACTCTCTTGCGGATAATAAGGGAAAAATACGAAAACTACCTGAATCAGATGGTCTCGCTATTATTTCTGAAGGAAACATAGTGAGCGTAGGGGTTGTTCCGGATTATGATATTATTGACGACATTGCCCATTGGGCCCTTGAGAACACTTCGGAAAGTATTTTTGTAAGCCGTAGTTTCCTGAAAGATTACGGACAGGAATTGAAACTTGATGAAAATGCGGCCGGAATCATTATTTACTTTATTGAAAGAAGTAAAAAAGAAATGCTGATCTGGTTCCGCAAAGAGTTTGACGAACACATCAACTGGGCGGGAAATCCTGCAAAGAAAGTAGAGGTGTTTTTCCAGAATGGTGAAGAGAAACAAATGGTTTCGCCAAGGACTTCTTTCCATATTTTTACTGAAAATATCAAAGGAAATTCAAAAAGATGGAACTCCAGAGATATCAGTGCAGTACAGGCTGTCCGTGATGTGATACTCGAAACCTCTCACAAACAGTATAATGCCATTAAGGCACTGAATAATGAGCTGAGAAAAGTAAATGAAGAGCTCGACAGTTTTTCATACACGATTTCACATGATTTAGGGACTCCTCTTACTGTGATGAAGCTGAATGCACAGATGCTGCTGGCTAATTTCGAAAAAACGGAAAAGAACAAAAATAAACTGACCTCCATTGTTGAAGAAATCGACAATATGGCAGAAATGATGCATGATGTGCTACAGCTCAGCCGTGCCAAACACAGCGAAATAGAGCTGGAACGTCTTCAGCCTCTGAATATGATCCGGAAGATTTCGGAAAATGCTAAAATTACTTTTGATACTCCAAAAACTATAGTTGATATCAATGAATGTCCTGATGTACTTGCAGATAAAACGATGCTTAACCAGGTTTTTTTGAATGTCATTAATAATGCGGTAAAATATACTTCCCATCAGGACGAACCCAAAGTGGAAATCTGGGGAACTGTGGAAAGCGAATCTGTTGTATACAGGATTTCAGACAATGGTATCGGAATTCCTGAGCAGGAAAAACATAAAATGTTCAAAATCTTTAACAGGATGGATAATGCCAAAACTTTTAAAGGAAACGGAGTAGGATTGTCCATTGTGCACAGAATTATGACACGTATCGGAGGAAATGTGGATTATGAAAGCAATAAAGAGGGAACTTGTTTTATTTTAACGTTTAAAAAACCGTAAATTTGAGAAACTTTAAAACCTTATTTTATGGTATCAGAGTATCTTAAACAAAATACGGCGGAATATCACTATGCTGCGGAGAAACTTTTTAATTCTGAAAAAATTTTTAATAAAACCTTCACATTAGAAGATTATAAAAAAATCATCAATACCAACTATCTGATGCTTCTTCACAGTGAAGACAAAATATTCAGAAGTCTTTCTGATAAATATTCGGAAAAACTTCAGCTGAACAACAGAAAGAAGCTTTCCCTTATTGAAAAAGATCTTGAAAGTCTTTCCCTGGAAAATCAGCCGGCTTCCCATCATCTTGAATTTGACAATGAGCATGAAGCTTTGGGCGCCATGTACGTGATCGAAGGTTCTACTTTAGGGGAAATGTGATCGCCAAACAGCTTTCTAAAACAGAAGGTTTTGATGAGGTCACTTTCAATTTCTTCGGATGCTATCAGGAAAATACAGGTCCCATGTGGAAGAATTTCAAAGAGGTTCTGGATACTGAAGTTACCGAGGAAAACTATAACGAAGTCCTTTCCGGAGCGAAAAAACTATATACGTTTTTACTGAACGTCAATTAATTTCACCGAAGCCCAATTAAATTCCTGAAAAATTGCTCACTTTTTCAGGAATTGTTAAATTTGGGCGTTTCAATTTTTAGACTCAACTAAAAAATAATTTAAAAAAAGTATACAATATGAAAGTAACTGTAGTAGGTGCAGGCGCTGTAGGAGCAAGCTGTGCAGAATACATCGCAATGAAAAACTTCTGTTCAGAAGTGGTTTTGGTAGACATTAAAGAAGGGTTTGCTGAAGGTAAAGCAATGGATTTGATGCAGACAGCATCACTCAACGGATTTGATACAAAAATTACCGGAACAACAGGAGATTACAGCAAAACTGCAGGTTCTCACGTAGCAGTAATTACTTCAGGTATCCCAAGAAAACCTGGAATGACAAGAGAAGAGCTGATCGGCATCAATGCAGGAATTGTAAAAGACGTTACTGCAAACCTTGTAAAACATTCTCCGGACGTGATCATCATCGTAGTTTCCAACCCAATGGATACTATGGCTTATTTAGTACACAAAACTTCAGGTCTTCCTAAGCACAAAATCATCGGAATGGGTGGTGCACTGGATTCTGCAAGATTCAAATACAGATTGGCTGAAGCATTGGAAAGCCCGATTTCTGACGTAGACGGTATGGTAATCGCTGCTCACAGTGATACCGGAATGCTTCCATTATTAAGCAAAGCTACAAGAAATGGTGTTCCTGTAACTGAATTCTTAAGTGACGAGCAGCAAAAGTACGTTATTGAAGAAACTAAAGTAGGAGGTGCTACATTAACTAAATTATTAGGAACTTCAGCTTGGTATGCACCAGGTGCAGCAGTTTCTGTAATGGTTCAGGCCATCGCTTGTGATCAGAAAAAATGATCCCTTGCTCTTTGATGCTTGAAGGAGAATACGGACAAAATGATATCTGTTTAGGGGTTCCGGCTATTATCGGAGCAAATGGAGTAGAAAAAATCGTCAACGTAACATTAACTGCAGATGAGCAGTTGAAGTTTGCTGAAGCGGCTAGTGCAGTAAGAGAGGTAAACGGAGATCTTAAGTTTTAATTGATTTAAGCTTTAAATAAAAAGACTCAGCGCGGCCGAAGGCCGCGCTGAGTCTTTTTATACCTGTTTCATCTATTTTGAAAATTTCAATATTTAAGGAAGTATTTACTGGTAATTCAGGCTGGAAATGATCATTATCAATTATGCCAAATATTTGTGTTTTAAATATAATTGAAAGTGTAGAGTTGTGTAAGGAGTCAATAAGTTTCGGCGCGGCCGGAGGCCGCGCCGAAACTTATTGACATTAATTTGTTTGGAAATGAGGTTATAGTTTATATGTTTCTCTCCACTTAAAAATAGGTTTGAAAACATTGTAGGAATAATTTTGTCTTGCGATACCAATATCGAATCCTGAACCGATTACTACATTTAATACATCCTGATCACTATCATAAACATTGCTGTTCAAAAATGTTTTAACAGCTTCTTTAATGATGGGATCGTTCTCCATGTGGCCGTTGTACTGCTGTTTCTTATCAGTTTTAATAGATATGGTATAGACAATTTGTTTGTTCCCAGAAAAGGAATTCATTGATATGGATGCCCTTAAAACATGATCTTGCTCTGAAACTTTTTCATAAACCGGAAGTAGTTTTTTGAGGTCACTGTTGCTGTTGTAACTATAAATTGATGTTGCAATTACAAGTAAAAGAAGACCGCCTGTGATGTAGAATGGCAGCTTCTTTGGTTGAGGCATCATGGTAACTGTACGGTTTCTGTGATCCTGAACAACATATGTTTTTGCCACAATATCATGCAGAGATTGCCTTGTTTCTTTATTGAAAATATAAAACACGATAATTCCCAGGCCTAAATTAAAAATAATCATCGATTGGATAATATTAACTACTGAGAATGTTGCTGTTCCTGTAATTTTAAATCCATTCAGAAAAAATGGAGCTGTAAGAATTAAGGCTCTGATAAATGATGTTTTTAAGCTAACCGTTTTTCCATCAATATCTGTGACCTGGATTTTCATTATTTTTTTACCGATAGTTTGTCCATTGTTTAGCCTGGAATTCAAAATTGAAAAATAGGCCAGAGAAATAAACCATCCTATTAATTTGGCTTCTTCGCCTAGAGAAATAAAGAAATTTTCGAAGACTGAACCCAATATAAATCCAAAAATTCCAAGAATAAGAGAATCGATTAATAAGGCCCAAACTCTTGGCCAGAATTTGGATAAGAATAAATTGTTTTCCATCGTTTATAATTTTTTAGTGGTCCCGAAATTAATGAATTTAAATTACTGTTTAAGCCTAAGCCTTGATTTTTAAGTGGAATGTGCTAATAAAAAATCTGAAACTCAACGATGTTTTTCCATAAACTCTCTCACTGCATCCACAAACTCCCTGTTTTTCTCATAATATAAAAGATGTCCGCCATCAATAACAACAACCTTTTGATCCGGAAAACGGAATGTTTTATAATGCAGGGTTCCTACGGCTTTATCCATTTTTCCGGTGATTACGAGGACCGGAACATGAATGTCTTTTGTGATTGGTGCATAATCAGCATAGTATTCAGGGAACTCTTTGGGTTTTGAAATCACGGCCATGCCAAAATCTATAATTCTTGGGTGAAGAGAATCTATTTTATCGGTTTGTCTGATGGTTTCAATATCTTCTGTAAGAAATTTATACCCGATTCTTTTCTTTCTTAAGGCTGCACTTACTTTTGATAGTTCAGTAGATAGGCTGTCCCTGGGAACCGGTTTATTCTGCAGTTGGAGAAGGCTGTTTCCGTATTCTATCTGTTCTTTCAGCGTTTCATCGTTGAGGAAATGAAGGGTGACATTAGCCAGAATTAATCCTTTTGTATGCTGAGGATATTTTTTGGCATAATTTACCGCTATAATTCCTCCGAAAGAATGAGCCAGCAGAAAAACCCTATCAAGCTTCAGATGCTTTCTTAATTCTTCGATGTCCCGAACCATCGCGTCCATATGGTAATTATCTGAAGTTCCGGAACTGCCTGATCCCCGTTGGTCCATATAGATCATCTGCATGTTTTTCTCAAGATTATTTCCGCCTAAAAGTTCAAAGGAAGGAAATCCCTGTCCCGGACCTCCGGGAACATAGATGCAGGCTGTTCCTTTTCCCGAAATCTTATAGTTGATTTTCACATGATCGGAAGTTTCAAAAAAGTATCCTTACCGCTGACCTGTGCCGAAACGGAAATGATGGAGATCACGAAGAAAATAAATAATGGAATTGTTTTCATATACTAATAACAAGTGAAAAGGCAAGTTTATTACTCAAAAAACTGTTTTCAGATTTTAAAAGAAAATGATTGAAAAAGGCAGACCCAATGACGGATCTGCCTTATATTGTCGTTGATGAATTGTATTAATTGATAAATACCACAACATTATTTCCTAAATAATTCCATGTAGCTGTAATACCGGTTGGAGTATTACCGCTGAAAGCTCCATGGTGGCTGTCAACATACCCGCAGTCTCTTCCAAGGTGGATCATTTCACCATTTGAAAAAGTAAGGCGTAATGATTGCCATGATGTAGGAGAGGTAATAACAGCTGGAATAGTAACTCCTGCAGACACATTATAAGTCTGGCTGGGGATAAATATTGCATCTGAGATTACTTTCCATTCATTGATGGCAGGGGTTACCAGATGGCTGTTATTGTATTGTGAATAAACTACAGTAGATGACGGCGGTAAAGCTGTTGCAGAATTTCCTTCTACAATAGGCTGGCAGTCCATGGGATAACTGTTGTCATTAGTGCCGATGAGGTTATAGGTAACACTCTGTGTCGAAAAATTATAAATGGTCATGCTTCCTATCTGGGCATATGCGAAGGTTCCGATTAATAATAAAAGGAATAGGGAAATATTTTTCATATTGATTATAAATTAAGCTTTAAGGTTATAGAGAATAATTAGTGTAATGATTCTGGAAAATTTCCATGGCCCATAATATGATTTTGGTTTTGTCACCATGGGTAGCCTCTTCAATTTGTTTATCTTTTATGCCTGTAGACTTTATAAGAGATTTTGCTGCAGGAAGAAGGGCTTCTTTTCTCTTTTCGCTTAATTGTGGAAACTGATATTCAGTGCTTTGTTTCTCATCACTCATAGGAAGATTTTTAGAAGTATTCATGGTGGTGATCGCACGTTTGAAATTCTGAACAGCTTCTGTTCTTTGATTTTCCTGAGTTACAGTCGGAATACTTTCATTATTGCACGACGTCAGGAATAAGCTGCATGCAATAGCAAACAAGAATGTTTTTTTCATAGTAATTAATTTTGTTTAGTTCGATAAATATATAAAAAATAAACAGTATTTCAATTATATGTGATAAAAATACTTATTATTTTTAAATTTGATTATTAAAATTAATCAATAATGCTTATTCGTTGTTTAGGGTGTAAAATGATCTGTTGGCGAAGTTTCACTGCTTAAATGAAGACAATATTTTAAATTTATATATAAAAAAAAGAGCGGTCTTAACCACTCTCATTATTTAATAATTACCTGAAATAACTTTGGATCCAGCCTTATTGATTCATCACATTAAAGGCACCTTCTGAGCCTGTAAAAAAGTTATTGTACAAGACTTCTGTATTGCCTACACGGACCTCGTAGGTGTCGTTGATAAGGCCGTTGACAAGACTGTCTGCTACCTCTGAAGGCGGAATACCATTCTCTTTTCCTCCGATTTCTGCCGAAAAATCTGTATTGACAAGAGGAGGCATCAGTTCAAATACTTTAACGGCAGTATTTTTAGCCAGTTCATACCTCAATAATTGAGTATAGGAATGAAGGGCTGCTTTTGAATCGGAATATGTCGGAATGTGTGAACCCGGAACGAATGCAACAATAGAAGAAACGTTAACTACTGCGGCATTTTCCTGATTTTTCAGTAAGGGTAGAAGTTTTTCAGTGAGACGTATTGGAGCGAAATAATTCGTTTCAAATTCAGCAGAAGCCTTGCTGTAAGTGTCTGAATTGTCGGAAAGCGTGTAAGTATAAGCGTGCCCTGCATTGTTGATGAGAATATTAAGATCCCCAAAGTTCACTTTAATTTCTTCTACCAGGGAATTTACATCCTCTTCACTGGTGATATCAGCCTGAATAGTAAAGACGTTTTCAAGACCATTTGCTGCGGCATCGAGTTTTTCTTTATTTCTTCCTGCAATAATAATTTTGTTGTCTTTGTTCAGCGTTTTTGCAATGGCTAGTCCGATTCCTGAGCCTCCTCCGGTAATCAAAATGGTGTTGTTGGTAATGTTCATGACATTTTTTAGGTATTAAATTAATAGTATTTTATATTGTACTAAATGGTACAAAATTGATTAAAAAATTTTAATTGATTATTTTAAGATTGATTTCAATAATGCCTTTAAGGATTTCCGGGAAGTCTCCATCCTTCTTGTGACATGGATTCCGTTCCATAAATTGCTTAGATGCCAACCTATAATTTCAGGATCTTCTGTACTGGAAATTTGTCCGTTTTTTTGTGCATTTCTTACAGTTTCTGCAAACAGACCCTGTAATTTTTTCAACAGCTGAGCGGTAATATTTTTTATTTTTTGATCTTTTTCTGAAAGTTGCACCAAGGCATTTCCTAAATAACAGCCTCGTCCCTTATCACAATCTGAAGCATCGGAAAGACTTAAAAAAAACTGTCTGATGAATTGTATTTTGTTTTCAGAAGCAGAGATACTGTCCGAAAGTTTTTGGTAGAAATGATCTGCAAACTGGGTAATAGAACGGATGTAAAGTTCCTGCTTTCCTCCTTTGAATGCCAGGTAAAAACTGCCTTTTCCTATGCCCATTGCACAAAGCAACTCTTCAGCCGAAGCCGTATCAAACCCCTTTTCGCTGAAAACTTCAGTCGCTTTAGCTATTGCTTGCTGTTCGTCGAATATTTTAGGTCTGCCTGCCATAGGAATTAATTGATGAAGCAAAGATAGATAATTGTACCATTTGGTACAAAATTAAAATATCAATAGCTTTTATAGTGTACGTCGATTATTTATAAATCCAGGGTCATAAATACAGCAGTTTCGTCAGTATCGTCATAAAGTCTCGTATTCAGTCCGGTAATACTGAAGCCCAGCCTCCTGTAAAACTGTATGGCAGGATAGTTGGTGTTCTGTGTTTCCAGTTCAATGATCCTGCAGTTTAAACTTCGGGCTTTCCGGACGGCATTTTTAATCAGTTGAACTCCGGCTCCCTGTCTCCTTAAATTTTCACTGACCAGAATATTCTCTATATAAAAGCTGTTGTTCCATTTCCTATGTTCACAAATGATCCAGCCGGATAATTTTTCATCCTCAAAAACTCCAAAAGAATGCCCTTTCTCAATGATTTCATTAAGTTCTTTAATTTCATCTGAACTGGTTTCCCAGACCTTAGTGTAGGGTATTGATTTTTCTTTCATTATAAATTCAAAAGAACCCGAAAATTCAACGGCAGAAACAGCAAGTATCTTATCCGTGGTGTAGCCGTTCATTCCCCAATCTAAGCTGGGATTGTTATTAAGTTTTTCTAGTTTTTTTATTTCCATGGAAACAAGACTGTTATTTCGGGTTATTGAATTTCTGTGCAGATTTCTACCAGATAATTGTTGGGATCTTTAATATACGCTACCTTCTGTCCCCAGGGTTTTACTGAAATATTCTCATACAAAACCGCTCCGTTTTTAATAACTTTTTCCAAAAGATCTTCAACACTATCAGTTGTGAATCCCAGTTCGATTCCGAAGGGTTTTTCTGCAGATTGAGAAGATAGAAACCCCTGTTTTATATTGGAGTTGGCAAGAGCTGCCGAAGCAAAAGAAAGACTGGTTTCTCCTGTAAGCAATTCTCCATAATCCTTTTCAGGAGTAATGAATTTTACAGGAATGTTAAAAGTGTTCTGGTAAAAAGCCATAGATTTTTCTACATCTTCAACGTACAGGATGACATATTTGAATTTGATCATATTTGATTTTACTTTTTGTTTAAAATATATTCTTCATCCATCATCAGCACCGGATGAGGATCATTGAAAGGATAATACTCCATTCCTCCAAAAAAACCGAAATGAAACGGATATTTCTGATTCAGTTGATTGATTTTTTTCCAAATGAGTTGATGGCGACTTGTTGAACTGTATTCTCCGTCTGCCTGCCGTTGGTAAAAAGACCATCAGATTACAATGATTATCAAAATCGCGGTCAAAATAATAAAGCACATGGATATTCTCTTCTATACATATTTCAATCAAATCATTGATGAAATCTTTTTTATGGGCTGAAGGGAGATTAAAGTCAATCCGTATGGAAAAATTTTCAGCGTTATTCTTTTTAAAACCTGAGCCTGTGAGCTGGATGAAGCGATATTCTATATTTTCAAATTTTTTCTGTTCAGGGGTGAAATTTACAGTTGATTTCGCCTCGAAAGAAGTGTTTAACGAAACAGCATTTTCATCAATCAATAATTTTTCTATTTCTGAAACCAACTGAAAATGATAATCGAAAAGCTGATAATCGCCTATGGAAATCATGAATTGGTGGCCATTGACCTTAATATTAATATAGGAGCCGCTGAATCTGAGGTGAAGTTCTTTTAGCTTATTTACAAAATTTTCAGGATGATCGACAGAAATTTTGGCTACAAGCTCTGCCGGATTGTTGGCATGACCTCCTAATCCTTGAGAAAATTTAAAAAATTGAAAACTGTATAGGTTTTCAGGAAATTTAAAATACCAGTATACACCTAATATCATTACCGCACTCGTTGGTTTAATGGATTGTCATCAAATTTAAATAAAATTTCACACTCCAAAACTTTCAAAACCCGTAAATTTGTCGTCAACAAAAATTTACCAGATGCTTAGGAAAATTTCAATTGCGGCAGCTGCCCTTTTGTCCGTAATGACAATCAATGCTCAGAAGAACAAAAACTCTCAGTTAGAAAGACCCAAATTGGTCGTAGGATTGGTGGTAGACCAGATGAGGTGGGATTACCTGTACCGTTTTTACAATAAATACGGGAATGATGGCTTCAAAAGATTATTGAATACAGGATATTCTTTAAATAATGTTCATATCAACTACGTACCTACCATTACAGCTTTGGGACATACCTGCATCTATACAGGTTCAGTGCCTGCCATTCACGGTATTGCAGGAAACGACTGGACAGATAAAGAAACCGGAAAAAACGTTTACTGTACAACAGATGAAAGCGTGCAGCCGGTAGGAACATCGAATACGAAAACAGGAAGCCACTCTCCTAAAAACCTTTGGTCTACAACCGTAACGGATGAACTAAGACTGGCAACCAATTTCCAGGGAAAAGTGATCGGGGTTTCATTAAAAGACAGAGCTTCTATCCTTCCTGCAGGCCATACACCGAATGGTGCTTTCTGGTTTGATGACAGCACAGGAAACTTCATTACGAGTACATGGTATATGAATGACCTGCCTCAGTGGGTGAAATCTTTCAATTCGCAGAACCTTCCTGAGAAACTAGTGGCAAATGGCTGGAATACATTACTTCCTATTAATCAGTATACAGAAAGCTCACCGGATAATTCTTCATGGGAAGGACTACTGGGAAGCGCCAAAACGCCGGTTTTCCCTTACAGCAATTTAGCACAGGATTATCAGGCTAAAAAAGATAATATCCGTTATACTCCTTTTGGTAATACATTGACACTGAAATTAGCAGAAGCTTCTGTAGAAGGAGAAAAATTAGGAGGAGACCAGATAACTGACTTTTTAGCGATTAATTTAGCCTCTACAGATTATGCAGGCCATAAATTCGGACCGAACTCTATTGAGGTAGAAGATGTTTATCTGAGACTTGACCAGGATCTGGCAGAATTTTTCAACTATCTGGATTCAAAAGTAGGAAAAGGAGAATATACTGTTTTTCTTTCTGCTGACCATGGCGGGGCACATTCAGTAGGATTCCTGAAAGAACATAAAATTGCGACAGGATTCTTTGGAGAAGGAATGGAAAAAGATATCAATCAGAAGCTGAAAGATAAATTCGGAGTGGATAAACTGATCAATGCCGTAGACAATTACCAGATCTATTTTGACAGAAAACTGATGCAGGACAATAAAATTGAACTGGATGATCTGAGAGACTTCACGATCAAAGAACTCCAGAAAGATCCTACTGTTTTATATGCAGTATCTGTGGATGAAGTTCAGGAAGCGACCATTCCGGAACCGATCAAACAGAGAATTATTAATGGGATCAACAGGCAGAGAAGTGGTGATATCCAGTTGGTTTCTCACGACTCAATGCTTCCTCCGTATTCCAAGACAGGAACTACGCATAGCGTATGGAATTCTTATGACTCACACATTCCTCTGATCTTTATGGGCTGGGGAATTCAGAAAGGAGAAAGTAACAAACCTTATAATATGACCGATATTGCTCCTACCGTTTCATCACTACTGAAAATCCAGTTCCCGAGCGGAAACATAGGAAACCCAATTACAGAAGCCATTGGAAAATAAAAATTACAAAAAAGCATTCCGCAAGGAATGCTTTTTTATTTTCACTTTTAACTTCACGATCTGATCAGTTTCTGAATCTCTTTCCTGTACTTCAGGTTCTCTCTTCTGATCCTGAAAATTAAAGAAAGCAACAAAGCGATGATAAGAATGCTGACCCCTCCGATAATTGCCATCAGATAGTTATAGTGATTCTTCATTGTACTGCTTTTTTTGAGTGTTTCCAGGTTATGATCGTTGATTGAATGATTAATAGAGCTTAGCTCATTCTGTTCCCTCTGAAAACGCATCTCAAAATATTTTTTACTGTAATTCTGATAAAGATCCGGTTTTCCTAAGGCCAGATAGTTGTCAGACATTTCTTTGTAAATCCCTTCATTCAGGATAAGGTCGCCGGTGTTTTTGCTGAGATCTTCAGCTTTTATCAGCAGCTGAAGAGCCGTTTCATTCTCATTCTTTTGTTTGTGCATTTCAGCCATTCCTTTTAATGCAAATGCTTCCAGACTTTTGGCTTTATTTTTCCGGGCATATTCTGCGGACCTGAGAAATGCCTGGTGGGCTTTTTCAAGCTGAGACAGATTAAGGTAACAATAACCGATATTATAGTAAACCACACTCATGTTGGAATAGGTTGTCTGCTTATGCTTTATCTTTTCAAAATTCCGAATGGAGATCAGGAACTTTTCCAGGGCAATTTCCGGGTTCGACTGGCTTTTGTAAATCATTCCGCGGATGGCGTAGCTTCTGGCTGTTTCAATATGCTTTTCAGGCAGGTCATCGGGCAGTTTGGCAAGAAGCGGCTCTGCTTCGTTAAGGGTTTCAAGGCTTTTATTGAAAAGTTCCATCTGCTGGTACTGTATGGCGGCGGAAATCAGGACGCTGGTACGGATCTTCAGGTCATTGGTTTTTTGTGCTGTTTCTTTAGCTTTTAAAAGATAGAGCAGGGACTGGTCAAAATCCCTTTTGGCAATATTGGCTGTAGAAAGCAGCTGATAAATGCCGATTTTCTTATGAACGTCATGTTCCTTCCCAAGAAGATCCTTGGCAATTCTGATGGCATTATCCGGATTATCGTAAATCTCAAGGCGGGCTTTTTTCATCAGGGTATCAAACGGGACATTCTGCCCGTAAACTGAAATGTTAAAGCATAAAAGAATGACCGGAATGATTTTTAATATAACTTTCATAACGTTCTGCTTTTACTGATTTCCTGGATATAAACATTAGGAGACATTCCGGTCACCGATTTAAAAATTGTGGTAAAGGCACTGTGTGAAGAGAACCCTGAATATTCTGCCAGATAACTGACCTTATAGTTAAGATAAACAGGATCCGTTCTCAGCAGGAGGGCAATGTGGTTAATCCTTAATTCATTAATATACCCGTTGAAATTTTTCCCTTTACTGTTGTTGATCACCTCGGAAAGATATTTTGTATTGACACCCATTTGTGAAGACAGCATGGAGAGTGTCATGTTTTTGTCAAGATAACGTTGCTGTTTTTCCCATTCTTCCAGTTTCTGCAGAATTTCATCTTCCTTTTCCTTGGAGATCTTATTAAGGTCTTTTTCATTGCTTTTACTGATAGCCGGTGCTTCCTTTATAGTATCCGGAATACTTTTTTGTGCAGTCAGTTCCTGCTGCTTCTGTTTTTCAAAAAAATCGAATTGTTTCTTAAGGTCTTTATGACTGCTTTTCAGGATCAGAAAGCAGATCAGAAGTCCTGTAATGATAACCAGGGCTCCTGTAGAAAGCCAGATTAAATTTTTCACTTGCTTTTGCTTTTGAAATTCCAGATTATTGTTCTGATTGGTTTCTACAAGTTTTACAATATAGCGTATCCCTTCTTTCGTATTTGAATCTGATTTCGTCCGGAGCTCACTGTAAAGTTTATTGTACTGATGATACTTTTCATCATTACGAAGAGCAAAATAGTTCTTGGATAACGATTCATAGATTTTTGCTTTTAAGCTGTTATAAGGAATGTTTTCTATCCTGGAAAGACCTTTTTCAAGCATTTCAACAGCAGTATGATAATCTTCCTTTAAAAAATAATACCGTGACAGGTTTTCATAAGCAAATGCCTGGAGAAACGGGTAATTTTTATTCTTTTCAGCTACCGTAAGTGTGTTTTCCAGAATATGTCTGGCTTCTTCCGGTTTATTTTGTTTCATCAGATAAGAAGCTCTGAAGATCCTGTTCTCCATCTTCAGGATTAGGTTTTCATGATTATTAAAGCTGAGGTAATGGTTACTTTTGTTGAGGTTTTCCAGGGCATTGTCGTAGCTCCTGTTGATCCCGAAGTTAATAGCCTGAAGCTGGTAAAGCTTGCCTGTAATGACATTCAGCCGGGGATTGTCACCTTTTAAGAGCTTATGATCGGATAAAAGACTGGTGATGATCTGTTGCGACTGGTGGTAAAGGTCCAGATTCTGATATTGATCAGCCAGATTATAATCACCGGCAATCTGAAGAAAATAAGACAGCTTTTCCTTTTCCCTTGAGTCTTCCTTCTGACTGTAGATATTCACAGACTGCACATAATCTCCCTTCATGGCATAGGCCTGGGAAATAATATTTTGCAGCACAATCCTATGTTCCGGATTCAGATCACTGATCAACAGGCTCTGGGAATAGTTGATGCATTCATCCGGATTCTGATATAATTTCTGAAAAGCTTTGTCTGCCAGAATACTGAAATCCGGCCCCGATTGTCCTTTGACAAAAACTAAGCCCAGAATAATGAGCAGAAACCTGATACCCTGAAGCAAAGCATTCCGGCAGAATAATGATTTTTTTTGTTTTTTTCTTACAGCTTCTTGATGATCTGTCCTCAAAGTAGATGTTTGTTATATGGTTGTATTTTAGTGTTTTACGTTTTTTACTCTTTTAAATTTCACGAATTATGCAAGTCAAAATCTTTTAAAAAGGTAAATATAATATTAATATTGTTTAAGCCAATTCAAAATATTAAACTTAAATAATTATGGAAAAAATTTACAACATCTCAATGAAAGCTTTATATACTTGCTTTCTGTTTGGATTTGCAATAACCAATGCGCAGCTTACTGTAATGGCATTGGGAAATTATACAGTTGGCGGTATTTCGGATGGTGGAATTGTCAGCATGCACACAAGTGCCGGTCAGATCTATAAGTGGGATGAGCTGAATGGTTTGGTTCAGATAGGCTCTATATCCAACGGATATCCCGCTGCCGGAAGAACGCTGATCACAGCTGACGGAACTAAAATAGGTTCTTCTATCACCAATACCGCAACTGGTTTTAATGAAATCTCAACCTATAATACGACTGCCAACACATGGACGAATCTCGGCGGACTGGTTCCTGCAGGCTGGGACGGCCATGTAAGCTCTACCTGGGGAATGACTTCTGATGGCAATACGATTGTAGGCCTGGGATGGCTTACTGCCGGAACCGCCCATGCCGTAAAATGGAATGCTGCAAGCGGAGTAACCGATCTTGGCAGCACGGTTCCCAACAGAAGCTCCAGAGCCAATGCCATTAATGATGATGGATCTGTGATTGTCGGCTGGCAGGACCAGGATACGGGATTCAGAAGCGGTGCGAAATGGGTGAACGGAGTAGAAAGCTTTATTACAGATACCAACGGCAATTACGTGGGCGAAGCTGGAGATGTTTCAGCTGACGGAACTACAATCATAGGTTCCGCAATGCCTAATCCATATGTTTGGAACAGCGTAAACGGCCTTAACTACATAACCCATCCAAATTCCTCAGCCTTCTTCAGAGGGGGAGCAACCGGAATTTCTGCCGACGGTAAAAAAGTAGTCGGATTTTTCAGAGCTTTTGGTGCGCCCCCGATGTCCGGAGAAGGCTTTATATGGACTGAGGCAGGAGGAAGGGTGAACCTGAATGATTATGCGGTAAGCATGGGAATCAACACCCAGGGAGTTAATATGGGACTTCCCTTAGCTATTTCAAGGGATGGAAAAAGGATTGCGGGAATGGGAACCAATGCCTCCAACCAGATGGTTGCTTTTTTTCTGGATCTTTCAAAAACACTGCTTTCAACCCATGAAAGTGCGCAACACAACAATACTGTATCCATTTATCCGAATCCTGTAAAAGATATTCTTCATATCAAAGGAATCAGCAGGATTGATAAAGCGGAAATTTATAATATGGTCGGTCAGAAAGTAAAAACAGATAATGCTGTGGAAAACAGAATAGATGTTTCTTCCTTATCAAAAGGAGATTATATTCTGCAGATTTTCGTGAAGGGGGAAACTTCACAAAGCTTTAAATTTATCAGACAGTAAAATAAAATTAGACCCACTTAGAGGCTTGACCAAAAAACTCGCAGAATTTCTGCGAGTTTTGTTTGTATGAAAATTATTCTTCATCTTCCAGGGTATCCTCATCTTCTTCATCTTCGTACTGCTCCAGATAATAAGTGAAGCTGAACCCTTCCGTTTCATCTTCTGCATCTTCAAGAGTTGTCAGAAGATCCTCAAAGATCTCCAGCTGATCGACCGTCATATTCACAAATTCAATGTGGAGCGGTAACTCCAGTTCTCCGGTAATCACATCGGAAAGAGCATCAAGATTATCTCCAAAATATTCAGGAAGGGCTATTTTTTCCTTTAATTGGGCATAAAAATCTTCATAATCTCCGATGTCGGTAAAATCGATATATATTGTCTTCATATTTTCTTTTTATTATTTAAGGTCTGTTCGCAATGACATTCAATCACTGTTTCTCAAAGCTCTTGTAATGGTTTTTAGTCAGGTAAACGTCCCCATTCCGGGTGAATATAATCCGGTCTGCATTCCGGTTTCCACAGTGGTAATTAACATCAGCTTCGTAATACTTTTCTCCCTGGGGAAGCTGATTTTCCCTGTTCCCGAATTTATCTCCGCCAATGGCTCTGCCTGGAAGCACTTCGCAGAGATTTCCCTTTGAAGCATTCCAGCCTAGTTTTCTTGCTTCATTTTTAGTGATATAATAATCAGGAAGCCTGTGATTCTGCTTTACATAATTAATGACCGTTTTCTCTTCTGTCAACTGATCAACGGATTGTGGAGAAGGGTTTCCGTTCGTATTTTGAGAACCTGAAGCACTTCCATAGCTGGTAATTTCTGTATTGGCGGTCTGTGCATTTTCTTTTTTGCCGGCAATAAAATTGTTGTAAATGTACATTGCAGACATTCCGAAAAGAAGCCCCAGGCAAATAAAAAAGACCGATCTTATTTTACCATTCATATAAAACTTATCCTTTATAATTTAAAACTAATCATTTCTCCATTCCTCAGGAATATCACAAACCGGAATAGGGTCTATCTTGTGTCTTGCCGCTTTATGCATTCTGTCAAAGATTAAAAATACCTCTTTGTCACGGCCTTCATAATCATCCGCAGTCTTGGTTCCGTATTCTTTCTGGATTTTTTCCAGTTCCGGATAAGTTGCGCCAATTTGCTGCTCATCCGTTCTGTCCACATCCCAAAGCCCGTCTGTAGGAATGGCTTCCTGAATGTTTTTCACCAGGTTTAAAGCTCTTGCAAGTGTATATACTTCCGTTTTGTAAAGATCTGCGATAGGGGAAACATCTACACCGCCATCGCCGTATTTTGTATAAAACCCGATCCCGAAATCCTCTACTTTATTTCCTGTTCCGCACACCAGAAGGCTGTTGATCTGCCCGTAATAGTAAAGGGTGAGCATTCTCAAACGTGCCCTGGTATTGGCGAAAGCCAGCTTTTCATTAGGATACAGATCATCCTTTACATCAAATGTTCTGTAAAGCTCCTCAAAAGCAGGCGTAAGGTTTACAGATAAGGTTTCTACATTGGAAAACCTTGATTTCAGGTTATTCATATGTTCCCAGGCACGGTTTACCTGATCCGGTTTCTGACGGATCGGCATTTCGATAAGAAGAGTTTTCAGTCCGGTCATGGCCGCAAGGGTAGAAACCACTCCGGAATCCACACCTCCTGATACGCCAATTACATAGCCTTTTACGTTAGCTTTTACGGCATAATCTTTTAGCCAGTTTACAATATGATCTATTACTTTCTGAGTCTGCATTTATTTATTTTTTAGTCTATTTCAAATTATTCAGGGTACTTTATTGCCTGTTTTACGTTTTTAAAATCTGTCTTTTACCACTTTCAGGGTTCAAGATGAAAGGAATTTCAAAATTACAGGTTTTTTTGTAATCAAACTTAAGATAATAATTTTCAATTCTGAAGATTCTTAGGTAAGCTTAAATACTGTTTTGATCTTTATTTCTTTTCCTATTTTGTTTTAAATATTCTGTTGAAGATATTTTTCGCGGCTGAGCTCATACCAGTTACAGATGCCATCAGGTTCTGTGAATTCACCGGTTTTTTCAAAGCCTAACTTATTTAAAATATGATTGGAACCTGCATTTTCCGAATGGGCATGGGCATAGATAACTTCCGCCTTCATCTGATGAAAACCCAGTTCCAGGGATGCTTTCGCAGCTTCCAGGGCATACCCTTTTCCCCATGATTCAGGCAGGTAACGGTAACCGAGATCAAGTACATTTTTATAACCGTTGATTTCTTCGGTCAGTAATTTCAGCCCGCTCCAGCCGATCAGGAGTCCGGTTTCCTTTTCAATTACAGCCAGCCTTCCTGTACCGTTTTCTTCATATTGCTTCTGAATCATTCGGATGACATTTAATGACTGGCTCTGTTCCGTAAGCACAGGAACTCCAATATATTTCATGACTTCAGGGTCCGAATCAAGCAGAAACATACGTTCTGCATCCGTTTCTTCAAGTTTTCTCAGGATTAATCTTTCTGTTTCTAGTTTCATAGTTTAGGTTACTGTTCAAATCCGAAAATAGTGACATCGGTTTTTGTCCCCTTCTTAATATCAGCTTCCTTCATAGGATTTCCACCTACATTCAGTGTTTGAAGGGCCGGATTTCCGGAAATATCAAGTTTCGGGATCTTATTATGTTCGACGTTTAATTTTCTTAAATTTTTAAGCGGAGTGATATCAATTGTTTTTAACTGATTTAAAGATAATGTTAATTGGTCAATTTTTGGAGTTTCCTTTAATGAAAAGGTTTGCAGAAGATTATTATCCAGATATAAAGAAGCAAGGCTTTTAAGACCTTCCGCCTTGAAAGAAACCATCTTGCATCCCGTACATGAAAACAGTTCAAGATGTGGCAAACCGGTAAGAGAAACATTGGAAATAGGGTTGTCATCAAACACGATCATCTTCGCATTGCTGAAAAGGAGCACATCATCCGCCGCAGTAATGCCTTTCTGAACAAGGAACAGATTGGTAACCATATCAGCTTCCAGCTTTTCCAGTGAGCCGTTTTTGTTGACATCAAAATTTTCGAGAGCCGCTTTTTCAAAGTTCTGATCCTTAAAATTAAGTTTTTGGGCACAGAACAGAGAAAATCCTGAAATAATAAGGCTTAAGGTTGCAAATATTTTAATTTTCATCATTGATTGTGTTTTAAATCCTTATTTTTGTTCACTTAAATTTCATGTAAAAATAATGAAGATTTTTAGAATTATTGCGCTTTCTTCCATTTTAGTTCTCGCTTTGGATTCCTGTAAAAAAGAACCGGACAACCAATGGAAAGTAGAAGTAAAAACTCCTGCTGAAAAAGTTGAGGTAACGGATATTTCCAAAGAATTTTATGACCAGAATATTCCTTTGGATCAGTTTAAGGCTAAATTTCCATGGTTCCAGGGGACGGTTTCCGATGCTGATTTTGGAAAAAGAAGGACGGATGCTGAAGAAATAAAGATTTACAAAGAAGCTGCCGGTAAAATAGATCAGGCAAAGCTTCAGAAAGAGCTTCAGGATTTGTTCTCTCATATCAAATATTATTTTCCTCAATTTAAAAGTCCTAAGGTTTACCTTTTCTCATCGGCACTTCAGATGGTTCAGGATCCTATTTTTTACGATCCGAAAGGAAACCTTCTTTTTATCGATATCACCGGATTTATGGGGGATGGAAATGCCAATTACAAAGGGTTGGAGCTATATTTTCAAAAATCAATGAATCCTCAGAATATTGTTCCCAAAGTATCTCAGATCTTTGCTGAAAATATCGTGACAGAATCCCCGGATCATCAGAAATTTATTGATAAAATTATCCTGAACGGAAAAATCATGATGCTCCAGGACGCATTTCTTCCCGATACGCCCGATTATCTGAAAATGAACTATACCAAAAAGCAGTACGACTGGGCTGTTGCCAATGAAGCCAATATCTGGAACTATTTTGTGGAAAGCAACCTGATTTTCGGGGATGATCCAAGGCTGGTGGAACGCTTTATTTCTCCCGGACCTTTTTCAAAATTCTATACGGAAATCGACAATGAGTCTTCACCCCAGATCGGAATCTTTACGGGCTGGCAAATTTGTAAAGCCTATTTCAGACAGAAACCGGAAACAAAACTGGTTGATTTTTTAAAGCTGGATGCTACCAGTATCTTCAATGAAGCGGTATATAAACCTAAAACACCGTAATAGTTAAAATAAATGATAACTTTCAAAGCCATTTGAAAGTTATTTTTTTTAATTTAATACCCCGTTTCGGGATGAAGAAACTCCGCAGAAATTTTGGATAAGCTGAAGAAGTATTAACTTTGCGGAAAAATTTTAGATTGATATGAGAAAAACTCAGATTACAATAGATGTAGAGCTGGATGAGAACCACATTCCTGAACATATAACATGGAATGCTCAGGACGGAGGCGTGGAAAAAGAAGAAACAAAAGCTACGATGATCTCGGTTTGGGACGACAAAGCAATGGAAGCTTTAAGAATCGATCTTTGGACGAAAGAAATGCCTGTGGACCAGATGAAAATGTTCATCCACCAGATTCTCATATCTTTAGGAAATACTTACCAGAGAGCAACCGGAGAGGAAGATGTTGCACAGTGGCTTGAGGAGATTGCAGAAGAATTTGCTGTGAAATCTGCGATAAAAATGTAAAACCACTACACCAATCACAAAATACATGAAGAAAACACTTTTACTTATCGGGACAATGATATTGTTGGTCTCTTGCAATAAAAAAACTGAGGTAAAGGAAACAAAAACCTCTGACTCTGCCATTCAGGCAGATAAACTCCCAGCCGCTGAAACCACAGCAACTTCAGAAACAGAAAAAGTTCCAGAAAATGCTGCATTGGATGTCGCTTTATTTAAAGAGAAAGATATTCCGGTAGTCATGTTAAAAGGAAGCCTCCATCCGCATGATATGGAAGGTGAATCTGTTATGGAGCTTGTTCCCAGCATGGATGATTTCATTAAAGGAAACGGCTCGGATATTGCTTATATAGATGATTCCCTGAAGAAAATCATTCTCAGGATCAACGGAAAGTTTGAAGAACTTAAGGAAACAGGCAAAGATCAGTATGAAAACAGTGAGTATCTGGTTTCATTTACAACAACTGTTCCTGATCAACTACCGGAAGAGATAAATGTTGTGACTTATGCTTTCAACGGAAAGCTTGAGGTAAAAAGAAAATCTGATAACATTTCAAAGAGCCTTGACTTTTTCATGGCAGGCTTATAAAAAATAAAATAGTATGAATTTTAATACAAAAGTAATTCACGGAGGGCAGCACCACGAGTCTGCAACAGGTTCTGTAAATGTTCCTGTATTTTTAACGTCTACATTCGCACAAAAAAGTCCGGGAGTACATTCAGGATACGAATATTCAAGAGCGGCCAACCCTACAAGACAGGCTTTGGAAGATTCTCTGGCAAGCATTGAAAACGGAGCGAGGGGGCTTGCTTTCGGTTCAGGACTTGCGGCCATCGACTGTGTTTTGAAATTATTAAATCCGGGCGATGAGGTAATTGCTGTAGATGACCTTTACGGAGGTACTTACAGAATGTTTACCAGACTTTTTGAAAAATACCAGCTGAAATTTACGTTCGTGAATTTTGATGATGTTTCCAAAATTGCTGATGTTATTACAGACAAAACCAAACTGATCTGGTTAGAAACTCCAACCAATCCGTTGATGAAGCTTGTAGACATTAAAGCAGTCGTTGAAATCGCTAAAGGAAAAGATATTCTTGTAGCTGTTGATAATACTTTTGCAACGCCATATATCCAGAGACCTATTGACCTCGGAGCAGATATCGTCATGCACTCGGCTACCAAATATTTAGGAGGGCATTCTGATGTTATTGCCGGAGCATTAATTGCAAAAGATGCTGAACTGGGAGAAAAACTTCATTTCATCCAGTTTGCAAGCGGTGGTATTCTGGGACCTCACGATTCTTACCTTGTTTTAAGAGGAATCAAAACCTTGGCATTAAGAATGCAGCGCCATTCGGATAACGGACTTGCTGTAGCCAAATATCTTGAAACCCATCCTGCAGTGGACAGGGTAATCTATCCGGGATTGGAATCTCATCCTCAGTATGAACTTGCCAAGTCCCAAATGAACGAACCTGGAGGAATGGTTTCTTTTACCTTTAAATCAGGGAAAAAGAAGATGCTGTGAAATTCCTTGAAAAAGTAAAGGTTTTCACTTTGGCAGAATCTTTAGGCGGGGTTGAATCTTTAGCCAATCATCCTGCATTAATGACGCATGCTTCTATTCCTGCAGATAAACGTGCAGAATTGGGTATTACAGACGATTTGGTTCGCTTAAGCGTTGGTATTGAAGATGCAGAAGATCTAATTGCGGATCTTGAAAGAGCTTTTTCTTAACCCTTTAAAATAAAATAATAATGAGAAAGATTTTGTTTTTTCTGATCTTAAGTTTTTTCAGTCAGATTAGCTATTCACAGGTAAAAACTACCGATGAATTGTATAAAACAGCCAAGAAGCTGGACAGCCTGATATTTGATATAGGATTTAATAAATGCGATCTTTCTCATTATAAATCTATAGTCAGTAATGATCTGGAGTTTTATCACGATAAGGGAGGGATTACTTCCGGAGAAAAAGCCTTTACCGCTTCCATTAAAAACAATATTTGCGGAGGCCCGAATAAAGTAAGACGAGATCTTGTCCCTAATAGCATGAAAGTGTATCCTTTATACAACAATAATGTTCTGTATGCCTTTGTACAGGAAGGGGAACATGAGTTTTTCGAATTTTACAACGGAAAATGGGTTCAGGGAAGTCGTGCGAAATTCAATATTTTATGGGTTTTGGAGGATAAGCAATGGAAAATGAAGAGAGTACTGAGCTACGATCACCATTTATAATCAATATGAAAAATACCAGAAAAGTTACGCTTGGAGATTTAAATCAATTAGCAGAATTATTCGATCAATACAGGATTTTTTATCACAAAGAATCCGATATTCCTTCCGCCGAACGTTTTCTCAGAGAAAGAATAGAGCATCAGGATTCTGAAATTTTTGTAGCGGAAAATGATGGTCAACTGACGGGATTCGTTCAGCTGTACCCTATATTTTCATCTACAAGAATGCAGCGTTACTGGTTGTTGAATGATCTTTACGTCAACCAAAATCACAGGGGAAAAGGGTATTCCAAAGAGCTTATTGAAGAAGCAAAAGACCTTTGCAGATCATCCAATGCCTGCGGAATTCTTCTCGAAACCGGAAAAAGCAATGATGTAGGAAATCAGCTTTATCCCGCATGTGGTTTTGAGCTCTATGATTCTGTGAATTTTTATGAATGGACGAACATAGAGAATTAAAGTGTACACTCATTGCTTATTACTCATCACTAATAATTAAAAGATATGTCAGATTTTCAAAAATACATCCAAAGATATCTTGATCAGATTCCTTCCGGAAGCTGGATTGAAGAATTAAAGAAATCAGGTGAGAAAACAATAGCTGTCTATTCGGATCTTACTGAAGGTCAGTCTCTTTTTGCTTATGCTGAAGGAAAATGGACCTTGAAAGAGCTTTTGCTGCATTTATCAGATACTGAAAGAGTATTTCAGTATAGGTTACTGGTTTTTGCCAGAGGAGACAAAGCAGCATTGCCAGGTTTTGATGAAGAAGAATATGCAGCTCATTCTTTTGCCAATAAAAGATCTCTGGAATCTTTACTGGAAGAATATAAAACCGTGCGGAAATCTTCCCAAATCCTGATTGAAAGCCTCGAACCATCTGCGCTTAAGAACATAGGAACGGCTAATGGAAATGAATTGACGGCAGAAACAGTCGGCAAACTAATTGTAGGACACAATTATCACCATTTGAAAATTATTGAGGAGAGATATTTGCCGGGATTGAAATAAAATCGGGATCCAATTTCAATGATATTATAAAATTCAATAGGAACGGGCTTTAGCCCGTTTTTTTTATAAATGATTTAAACGGCTTTAGCCAAAACCTAATATGGCGACCGAAAACCCAAACATTTACCCTCATATTTTTGGCTGAAATTCACCATTTCTTTACCTTTATACCCAGGTTTTAAACCTGAAAATTATGGAAAACATTATCGAAATATTAAAATCCGGCGGAACCATCCTTTATCCTACAGACACCATTTGGGGAATAGGCTGCGATGCCACGAATATAGAAGCTGTCAATAAGATTTTCGACATCAAAAAAAGGGAAAAAAACAAATCCATGATTATTCTTGTGGAATCTGAAAAGAGACTCCAGGAGCTTGTGGATGTTCCGGAAATGGCCTGGGAAATTATTGACATTAGTGAAAAACCGGTAACGATTGTTTATGAGAATCCCCGCGGGCTTCCGAAAGAATTGCTCGCTGAGGACGGAAGTATCGGAATCAGGCTTATAAAAACTGATTTCTGTAAAAAACTGATTACAAAGCTTAACAAACCTTTGGTTTCCACCTCGGCTAATTTCAGTGGCGATAAAAGTCCGTTGAAATTCTCCGATATTTCACCTGAAATTATTAAGCTGGTGGATTATGCTGTGGAAGAGGACCGGGAAAAAGTTTCAAAATATTCAGGTTCTTCCGTGATAAAAATATGGAGCGATAACAGGATTAAGGTTCTTCGTGAATAAAATCCCGTATTAAATATTCCAATTTAAAATCTTGCCCACGCATATCGGCAGGATTTCTTTTTTTAATTTCTATCTTTGCAGTCTTCAACTGATAAAAGACATGCCATGAACCACCAGAAGTTTGCTGAAGAATGGATCCGTGCCTGGAATTCCCATGACCTGGAAGATATCTTGTCCCATTATACAGAGGATATAGAGATCACAACTCCCATGATTGTAATGGCTACAGGTGGGAAAGAAAGTACATTGAAAGGTAAAGATGCCGTCCGGGAATATTGGAAAAAAGCACTGGATAAATTTCCTGATCTTCATTTCGAGCTGATACGCTCAACGGCAGGTGTAAATTCGGTAGCGTTGTTCTACAGATCTATTATGGATAAGCATGCTGTAGAGGTCATGTTCTTTGATGATGATGAAAAAATTAATAAAATGTACGCCCATTACGATTGATGGGAATGTATTGCTAGAAAAAGACGATCTATTATTAACGATGAAAATTAATCTTACCCAAAATAAAAATTTAAAACTGTTCAAAATCATTGCTGAGGCTGCGGAAAAAAACAGCCAGTCGGTATATATTGTCGGTGGGTATGTCCGCGATCTTCTGATGAAGAGAACAGCGTCTACGGATATCGATTTTGTGACGGAGCAAAGCGGGATTGAGCTCGCTCAAACCGTAGCACAGGATATTGATCCTAAATTAAAAGTTTCGGTCTTCAAAACTTACGGTACGGCCATGATCAAATATAAAGATCTTGAGCTTGAATTTGTAGGGGCCAGAAAGGAAAGCTATACCGAGAACAGCCGAAAGCCTGAAGTAGAAGGCGGAACACTGGAAGATGACCAGAAAAGAAGAGATTTTACCATCAATGCAATGGCAATTTCTTTAAATAAAGCTAATTTCGGAGAACTTGTTGACCCTTTCAACGGGGTTGAAGATCTTGAAAAAGGAATTTTAAGAACTCCTTTGGAACCTGCCCAAACCTATTCCGATGATCCTTTAAGGATGATGCGGGCCGTTCGTTTTGCTTCGACACTGAATTTTGTGATTGAAGAAAAATCCCTGAATGCGATCAGGCAGGAAGCAGAAAGAATCAAGATTGTTTCTATGGAAAGGATCATGGTAGAATTCAATAAAATCATGATGTCTAAAAAACCTTCCGTAGGGCTGGGATTAATGGAAGAAACAGGACTTTTAAAGCTGATCATTCCTGAACTGATAGAGCTGAAGGGAGTAGAAGAGGTAGAAGGCCAGACGCACAAAGATAATTTCTATCACACCCTTGAAGTGGTGGATAATATCGCTGAAAATACAGATAATTTATGGTTACGGTGGTCGGCACTTTTGCATGATATAGGCAAGGCACCTACCAAAAAGTTTGTTGAAGGAACCGGATGGACTTTCCATGGCCATGAGTTTTTAGGCTCAAAAATGGTAAAAACCCTGTTCAACAGGCTAAAACTGCCATTGGGAAGTGATATGAAATACGTACAGAAAATGGTAAAGCTTTCATCACGCCCGATTGCTCTGATCACAGATGATGCTTCAGACTCTGCACTGAGAAGACTCCTGTTTGATGCCGGTGAAGATCTGGAAGACCTTTTTACCCTGTGCAAAGCAGATATCACGACCAAAAACTCTAAAAAACAGGACAGGTTCAAAAAGAATTTTGAATATGTAGCGGTGAAGATCAAGGAAGTGGAGGAAAAAGACCAGGTCCGCAATTTCCAGCCACCGATTACCGGAGAAGAAATCATGCAGATGTTCAATCTCAAGCCCGGAAAAGAAATCGGAATCCTTAAAGAAAAAGTAAAAGAAGCCATTCTGGAAGGAGAGATCCCGAATGACAAGGAAGAAGCTGAAAAATTTGTGATTGCCGAAGCTGAGAAGCTGGGATTGAAAGCATAATTAAACTTAGAATAATATTAAACGGTTACGGCGGGACGAAGTCCCGCCGTAACCGTTTTACCTCTTAAAATAAAATCCGGCCGCTTCTTTGCAGAAGAGACCGGAAAAAAAACACAAATGATGAAAAAAATAAAAAATTATGTGATAATACCGGAGTATTAATTCTTAGTTAGGATAAACGGAGTTGGAACCTATACCCGAAGTGAATGATTTGATAATAGTTCCTGAAGTATTGTAAACTACAATTTTACTGTCCTGGGTAAATCCGTTGGAATCCGATGTGAAAATTTTATCGTTGATTACGCTGAATCCGTATAAAGCGGAATAATCATCAACACTGTTCGCTACGGTGAATAATGGTGATGAAGGAGCCGTTGTAGCGCTCATATCCATTCCGTATACTTTCTTTCCTGAAGTGAAATAGAATTTACCGTTGGAAATTTCAAGATTTTTTGCATCGGCAATTCCCGTTAAAGTAGTTGTTTTTGTAATGCTTCCTGTGCTTGATATCTGGTAGATATAAGAATTAGCGGCATCTGCAGCAATTGCGTATACATTTTGATTGTTGGAGATGATCTTGTTGATATTTCCGACAGGAAGAGTGATCGTAGACTGAACCTCGTTAGTAGAAGTATTGATGTAAGTGATCTTATTTCCAAAACCGAAAGAAGCATTCTGTACAAAAATATTGTTTCCGGCTTCCACAATTCTCTCGGCAGCATCCGTGAAAGCAATTTTTTTGATGAAAGAACGGTCTGAAACCCTGTAAATGCTTACATACTTATCGCCCATATATTTATCATTCGTTACATAAATATTATTGTTGGCAAAAGCCATATAGCGGGGAGAATTAAGTTCAGCGGTAATTTGGCCGTTCGCTTTAAAGTTGGAACGGTTGGCAATTTGGATTCTATTAGAATTATTCAGTAGAAGATAAGCATTTTCACCATTGAAGGCAATCATCTGTAAAACATCCCCCAGCTTTGAACCACCGTTATTAAATGCAAAAATGTTATCCTGTTTAAGGCTTAGGTCTGCGCTTACAAATGTTACGTCTGCCTCGGGCTTTCCGTAAGTCCCTTCATTGGCAATTAAAAAGCCGTTACCGTAGAATATTTCCTGCTCCTCAGTATTGTCACTGCTACAGGACACGATGCCCAGAAGAAGTGTAAAAGCAAAAAGAAGATGTAGAAGTTTTGTCAGTTTCATAATATTTTTAAGTTTAAAAATTAATTGTTGCATAAACACTGTAATTTCTTTTAGGCATCGGGTAAAGAGATACTGTCTGGTAATAGGTATCCGTGACGTTATTTACTTTAAATCCTAAAGTGTATTTCTTGAAAAGCGATGCAGAAATTCCGGCATTCAAAATAAAATATGGGTCAATCGCTACAGATCTTTTTTCGTCGGATGTTGTATACGTAAGGCCGTTGAACATTCCCTGAGCATATACTTTGAATAAAGAATATCCATACTCTATATTTCCGACTGCCTTGTGCATCGGAACATACATCCTCTGCAAATCAGTGTCTTTGTTGATCGATTTTGAATACGTATAGCCTCCGTCCAGCTTCAAAGCATGTTTACCAAAGGTTTTATTCCAGGTAACCTGAGATTCCAGACCGTAAGATTCAACCCTGTACGTATTAAATGGTGCCCAATACCCCAAAGAGGTCGGAAGCCAGTTGATCAGGTTTTTGATATCCATATAATAAGGGCTTAGAGCAATCTTAAAATCCCCAAAGCTGAACTCATGGTTCATATCAATATTTACAGAGGTTTCCGGAACCAGATCCAGATTTCCTCCCGGCTGCCAGTAAAGATCATTAAAAGAAGGGTATCTGAAGTTTTTGAAAAATTAATTCCTACATGATACCATTTCACAGCATTCCATTTCCCGGAAAAAGAATACAGAAGGGGAGAAGAGATGTCTTCTACAAAATCCTTCTTAATTCCTGCTTCGAAACGGAGATCTTTTGTAGCAAAATATCTTATTAAGCCGGATAAGGAACCTACATTTCTGCTGACAACCCCAATTCCTGATTGACTATTTTTGTCCGATTGGTAACCTTCACCCTTGTTCACCTGAAATTCCCCGATAGCATTGATGTTGATCTTTGGAGTGATGAAATAATTGAAATCATTCTTAAAAATGTAATTCTTTCCGTCTGCCCCACTTGCCTTAGGTTGGTTAATATCTGCAAAATACTGGAAATTATCCTCTGTGTAAGCCATTTTCAGACTGTTGGAAAGATTACTTTTGTTAATGTCCCATGCAATCAGGCTTCTTAAAGTCTGCACCTTATATTTCGTTTTATTACCGTTCAGTTCGAAAATAGGATAATGCTGGGAAGCATCAAACATCTGGTTTTGCCATGAAATAGTCTGGTGGTCAGCAATTTTATACGCTACGCCAATATTGACCGAAGTATTATAATATCTTCCGTTGGTATTATGAAACCCGGTATTTCCTACCACGAATTCAGGAACCTTGTAGTCATTTTGACTGGTTATATAGCTTCCTGAAACCTTTACACTCAATTTTTCATTGCTGAAAGCAGCCTGTGCAAAATTATTATAGGTATCAAAAGATGCCACCTCTGAAAAAACAGAAGCCTTAAAACCCCTGTTGAAATCTAAAATGTTATTTAAATGAATGCTTCCCCCGATAGCACCGCTTCCATATACAACACTTCCTCCGCCAGCTTTTATATCAATCTGATCATATCCGAAGAGAGGAATATTATTCACATCCCCTTGCCCCAAAAAGCTCGAGTTGATATTGATTCCGTTCCATACAAAAGCAGTCTGCTGAGCCGTTGTTCCCCGGAATGATGGTGAAGAAACAGCACCACGACCGTTTTCTTTAATGTAAATGGAAGACTGGAAGCGTAAAAGTTCAGATAGATTGGTTGAGTTTTTCTCAACATCTTCAGGAGTAATTGTACGGACCGGGTGAAAAAGTTTTGCTTTTTTCATCTGGCTGTCGAAAATATAAATAGTGTCAACAGCTTTCTCCTGTCCGAAAAGAAAGCCGCCAAAAGACGAACAAAGCAGTAATAAAGACCTTTTTATATCCATACTATTTTACTTTTCCTCCGAAAGTAATCCGTTTTTAGTTATAATTCTGGCAGGTCTCCTGACTTTCGCTTTCTGCACCTTCCCGTATGAACAGTGGTTTTTTGCAGAAAATCTTATTGCGATCTACAGTTGCGGGGACAGTTTGGGCATCGCACCCAATTCCCTATTATTTCCAAAATGCTGGAAACCAAAATTTTTGCAAAGATAACTTTTTATATGTATTTCACAAAAAGGGTAAAAAAATGAATGATAAGGTCAATAGTGAATGGTCAATTTTGCTTCGCAAGATAATACAGATATATGAATTGAATGAATTTTTTCAAACCAACTCTTCACTTGCAAAGCAAAATTTACAATTGACAAAATTTCATCTTACAAAAACGATGAATCAAAATAAAAAGGTAACAAATCCTTAATAGAATGCACCTTCACGACCTCATCATTCATGCTTGAAAAATAAAGGTCTATGTTTTCACTTTGTTTTGTCTCATATTCTATTAAACTTTGTCTGCATGCTCCACAAGGAGGGATCGGAGGATTTTTCTCATGGAATTCCTTTGGTCCGCCCACTACAAAAATCTTCTTGACCTTTACATCAGGAAAATTAGCAGCCACCCAGAAAAGAGTCGTTCTTTCCGCACATAGTCCTGATGGATAGGCTGCATTTTCCTGGTTGTTACCTGAGTAAATTTCACCGTTTTCCAGCAGAACAGCACATCCTACAAGGAAGTTCGAGTAAGGCGCATAGGCATTTTCACGGGCCTGTTTGGCACTCTCGAACAGTTTTTTTCTATATCGCTCAGTTCACTGCTGTTTTTAAAGTGCTCGTAACTGATCTGTATGTCTTTTTTCATATATTAGTCATGACTAAAAAAGGGGGCTAAAAGTACTCCTTTTTCACCAATTGAACAATGTTTTTTTATTCATCCATTAAATTGAAAATTCAAAAAAAATAAAATGCTGTATACACCAATAAAATTCAGAAATGTAGAACTGAAAAACAGATGGGTAATGTCTCCTATGTGTATGTATTCCTGTGAAAATGGCATGGCCAATGATTTCCATTTTGTACACTACGGGAGCAGGTCACAAGGAGGAACCGGACTGATCATGGTAGAAGCTACAGGCGTAGAGCCGCGGGGAAGAATCACCAATCACTGTATGGGAATCTGGAACGATCAGCAGGCAGAGGAACTGAAAAAATCGTTGACTTTGTCCATTCCCGTTCAGAAAGTAAAATAGGAATCCAGCTTGCCCATGCCGGAAGAAAGGGCTCCACGTGGAATAATATACAGATTCCCATAGAAGAAGGCTGGGAAACAGTAGCTCCCAGCGGTATTCCTTATCATCCCTCTGAAAGGATTCCCCATGCCCTCACTGTTGATGAGATCCGGGAACAGGTTCAGAATTTTAAAAATGCAGCTCAAAGAGCAGTAAAGGCCGGCTTCGATATCATAGAAATTCATGGTGCACACGGATACCTCATCCATCAGTTCTTATCGCCGCTTTCCAACATCAGAACGGACGAGTACGGGGAAGCTTTGAAAACAGGATCCGATTTCTGGTCGAAATTGTTGATGCTGTAAATGAAGTACTGAATGAAGATACCGCCCTTTTTGTAAGAATTTCCGGTACTGAGTATGCGGAGGGCGGATGGAATATTGATGACAGTGCCGAACTTGCCAAAGTATTAAAAGAACATTCCGTGGATCTGGTTGATGTTTCAAGCGGAGGAAATATTCATGGAGCAAAAATACCTGTGTTTGATGGATATCAGGTTCCTTTTTCGTCTCAGGTCAGAAGAGAAGCCGGGGTCAGAACCGGAGCGGTGGGATTGATTACCAAAGTAGAGCAGGCCGAAGACATATTGGAAAAAGAAGATGCAGACCTTATATTTATTGCAAGAGAGATTCTAAGGAATCCCTATATTGCTGTTCAGGGCTCCTTTGAAATGAAGGCTGACTGCTTCTTTCCCCATCAGTATACAAGGGCGAAAATTTCATCGTAACATAAAAAATGAAAATCGAAGACTTTATGCTTACCTGTCCCAGCAAGAGATTTCTGGGAATAGAATGTTTGGGATGTGGTGCCCAAAGGGCAGTTATGCTGGTATTTGAAGGGAAGTTTTCAGAAGCTTTTCATATGTATCCGGCAGTTTATACATTATTGCTGTTCTTTTTCACATTAGGCATGAGTTTCGCAGATAAAAAAAGAAAATATGGGAGTATTTTGATGGCCTTGGTTATTATCAATCTGGTTATTATGGTCATATCCTATTATTATAAACATTTTTATAGCCATTCTCATTTATAAAATAAGGAGAGACTATATTTTTTAATCCTTATGTAAGATGGGTAGAAAAAAGTCGTAGAATTACTACAAAATGTAAATCTATCGGGTGAAAATTTTTTAAATTAAAGCATGAAGTTTATCTTTGTTTGGACAAACTTTAAGAATCGTATAATCATTAATGATTAAAATGTAAGAATATGGCAGGAAATTCAAGAGGAATCTTAAAATTCAATGGAGGCGAAGGACAAAAATTGTTAAAACTTAACTATAACGTATCAAGGTCTACCGATGTTTCGGGACGTGTGGCATCCGACCCTTCGAATGCTTTGATCAAAATAACCATTGAAGCAACCGAAAAATCAGATATTCTGGAAAGTCTGTTGAACAGCAAATATAAACCAACCAGCGGTGAAGTTACATTCAATAAGTCTCATGAAGAGGGAACATTGATCACCCTGAAATGGGAGAACGGATACGTAATCCACCACGAAGTGGATTTTGATGCTATCGACAGCAACAATATGCTGGTAAGCTTTGTAGTAAGCGCAGAAAGCATTACCTATGGAAATTCACTATACGACGGATTCTGGCCATTAAGCTAGACCCGGAATAGTACAAAATACAAAGAGACTGTCCCTCAAGACGGTCTTTTTTTACCTGTTGTGAACACTATTTTCTAACAAGGAATCTTTGTTTATTCTCAAAAATTCCCGATTGGATGAATAATATACACATTTTAACACAAATCACTTTATAAAATATGTCTACTACACCAGAAAACTCAAGCGGAAAAGCTTTTCGACCGTCACAAAATGCAGACGGGGTATCCGAAAATCATCATGCCGGTATCAACCGTCTGGTAAAACTTTCCCTGGTTATAGAAGGAAAGATTATCAAATTTTATAAGCATTTTAAACTTAAGCAAAGTACCCAGCGTCATCATGAATTTACGCTTACCCTGGCTCATGATACCTTAGGGGGCCGACAGACCCATTCGCTGGAAGATGCCAATAAATTCCTTGGAAAACGCCTCACTGCAGTTATTTCCTATAAAGATATAGATAACAGCCCGGAAAGAACATTTGTGGGTATCATTACCGGAGTAGCTTTCAGCCAGGAAAAGATGAGCCTGGGGAATATTGTGCTTACAGGATGCAGTCCTACCATTCTTCTGGATGGTGCTTCTCATATCCAGAGTTTTGGAGGAAGCCAGCCGGTCAATATCGGAATCATTGCAGAAGAAGTTATCAAACAGGGAATTGATAAAAGCCGCTTTGATATCAGAGTTGATGCCAATAACTTCTCTCAGATTATCTACAGCAGCCAATACGACGAGACTCACTACAATTACCTCGCAAGAATGGCTGAAGCCTATGGCGAACAGTTTTTTTATGACGGTGAAGTGCTTCATTTCGGGAAACTTCCGCCTCAGAACAAACCTATTATCCTGACGTACGGAAGCAGTGCCAACGATATTAAAGTTGAACTGAAAGCGATTCACACCAAACCTCAGTTTTACGGCTATAACAGCAACAAAAATGAGAAGCTAACTTCCGGCTCTACACCTATTCAGCATGTGAGTGATATGGCGAAAACAGCTTATGAACATAATAACAGTATTTACAAAACTCCTGCGCTTCAGGTAGCTCCTATCAAAGCGTCCACCCACCTCGATGTGGAATACTCGCAGAAAAGTGCCTCGGGAAGTGCAGCAGTGAACGTTTTTTCCATTTCAGGAAATACAACGGTTCCATTCCTTCATCCGGGATGTATTGCAGATGTTCAGATGAGGAAGCAGGACTCCAATGAAACGTCCTATTTTACAAGAATCATGATCACGGAAGCTGAGCATGAGATCGACACTATAGGCCATTATAAAGGAAGCTTTGCAGGAATTGCGGCAGATACCGGATTTCTTCCCAGACCGGAATATAAAATCCCTAAAGCAGAACCGCAAACTGCAGTGGTAATATCCAATACAGATCCGGAAGGACAGGGCAGGATTCAGGTGCAGTTCGACTGGCAGACCAGCGATACTACACATTTTATCAGAATGATGAGCCCCGATGCGGGAGGAACAGATCAGATCACTCAAAACCGAGGATATGTAGCCATTCCGGAAGTGGGAGATCAGGTGATGGTCAATTTTGTCCACAGCCATCCTGACAGGCCTTTTGTAATGGGAGGAATGTTCCATGGTGGAGTAGCATTGGGCGGAGGTGTCAACAATCACCTGAAATCTATCCAGACCAGAAGCGGAATCAGAATTTTAATGAATGATGAAGAAGGAAGTGTGAAAATCATGGATCCGAGCGGGAATATCTACTTCATGGATGGTGCCGGGAATATAAGCATGAAAGCCCCTAAAAACTTTACACTGAATGCCGGAGATAATATCAATATCACCGCAGGAAAAGAAATTTTGATCAGTGCAGGAGAAGGAATCAACAGTTCTGCCAATAACAGTATCATTTCTACAGCAGGAAAAGATATTGTACAGACAGCTTCCGGTGATATCCGCGAATCTTCGGATACCAGAACTGAAATGGTGGAAAAAGAATTCAGAAGACAGTCTGAAACCTCCAATGAAATAGCCGGAGAGATATCCATGTTCAGCGAGCTTGAAAACATGACGATGCAGAGCGGTAAGATCGTGGAATTCAACAGTGCTGAAAAATCAAAACTTTTCTGATATGGCCATCATTAAAACAGCTAAAAATATACAGATAAAAGTCACAGACTCCTATCATCTGAGTGTGGGCAAGAAAGTTGAAAAAATTGCTCAGAAAATTAATGTAGAGGCACAGAAAAATAACCTTGTTTTGGCAAGCAACAAGAAAATAATGTCTCATGGAAACAAGTAAAATAAGAATTCTTATTCTTTTTATTATTAGTAGTTTCTCATTAATCAATTGTCAAAATAAAAAAATGGAACAGAAATACAGCTGGCTGGGAACCCTTTCGGCACCGGAGGAATACCCGATGGAAATTTATAAAGGAGCCATTATTGCAGATGACTTTACCTACAGCTTTGATGCCATCTGGGGTACACAGAATACAGGCTGGGGAAATGAAGGCGGAACCATGAGTGTAGAAACCAGCCAGATGGACATCCCCAACAAACTGGAATTTACATGGTATTCCCTGGTAGAAAATAAATTCTATACCGGAAAATGGGACCTGGATAAGCAGAAAATAAAAGATCTCTTTGATAAAGGCTTTATAGACCAGGACAATGGTAAGAAAACCACATACAGCAATTTTATTGTTGGCCTTGCACCCAAAGGACGGGTGGTTTTATGGATCAGTGGTCCGGGAAATCAGAAAGAAGTAGGTGTTTTTCAGGCTCATGATACTGTTATTACCAAAGAAAAGGCATACGAAAATGCACAGTACATGTTGAAAGATGGCTTTGCAGACAGAATGCTGAAAGATCCGTCCTATGAAACATTTAAGCCCGAAGTCAGAGCTAAAATAGAAAAAGAAGGCTATCCTGATCCGGATATTTACGAAGTGTACAGGGAAAAATATAACTGGAAACCTTCTGTGATCTTGCCGGAGGGCAGCGAATGGATCGATTTCGGATTTAATAATTATAACGGCGAACAGGAAAACCTTTTCGGAGAAAGCCTGAAGGCAGATACCTATAAACAAAGAGCTGTTCCGAAATTCTGCGGATTCTACTGGAGAGATAAGAATAAAAACAGATATGCAGTATGGATAGACTCTTTTGATGAGAAAGAAATATTTGACTTATTCCAGAAGCTCGGAAAAGAAAAAAATATAGACCTTACCATTAAAGTCCGTGAAAATAATTCAGGAGCTGTCCTGTCCTTAAAGAGCGGAAACGAAGAACTGCCGGTTACAAAAGCAAAGATCAGACTTTCAGGTAAAATAGAGTAGATTCCGGCTGTCAAAAGTTTACAAATCATCTGTCAATAAATAAAATAAGAACCATGCACAATAATAAATTTGGAGATTATACACCGGAAATATCCAAAGAGGAAGTATTAGACATTACTCTTGGGATATTTTTTGACGGAACTTTGAATAATAAAACCAACACTACAGAAAGAAGGAACAAAACCGCAGACTATAAAAAAAACGGAGGCAAACCCAGTGACAATAACAGTTATAATAATGACTGGAGTAATGTAGCACGGTTATGGGATAATTACGATAAAAACTTTGGAATCTATATAGAAGGAATAGGAACGGAAGATAAAGAAGAAGATTCCATGTTGGGCTATGCCTTCGGAACAGGTGCTACCGGGATCAGGGGAAAAGTGAGAAAAGGCTGTGAAGAGATCGTAAAAAAGTAAAAACGATCAAAAACTCAAAAAAAGCAGATAAAATAGCTGTTCTTACTTTTGATGTGTTCGGTTTCAGCCGTGGTGCTGCGGCTGCCCGTAATTTTGCCCACGAAATAGGAAAATCAAAATATAAAGCCAGAGCAACAACGGTTTCCCATGAAGGGATGACCGTAACTTCTTATTCAGACAGTGACGGAGATGCTGTAGAAGGCCAGGAGCTTCCAAAATGGGGGCATCTGGGACTTAAGCTGCAGGAGGCAGGGATTACTGTTGATGTACTGAAGATAAGATTCCTGGGGATTTATGATACCGTTTCTTCCTATTCCAAAAACTTTTCTCCAAAACCTAATTTTCACAATGACGTAGCAGAACTGGGACTGGATGACATCGGAAGGGCACAGACCGTTATTCATTTTGTGGCAGAAAACGAACACCGCGAAAACTTCGACCTTACCAATGTAAGCGTAGGAATAGAAAAAATATTTCCGGGAGTACACTGCGATGTAGGCGGAGCTTATGAAGACGGTCCGGAAGTGTGGGAAGAGGTAGAAACATCCTGGACAACCAGCACAAAATTAAAAGCATTACGGCAGCAGCTGATCAATGATGCATGGTATACCGATGAGGAACTTACCATTACCCCGGGCTTTTACCTCTCACTGAGAGGAGAGCGTAAATTCCTGAAAAAAGCTTACAGCTATATTCCTTTGCATTTTATGGCAGAACACGGCGTTCAGAAGACTGTTCCTCTTAAAATAAAAAAACTTACTGACGAAACCTATTCCATTTCATCAGATGAATTGCTGGTAAGGGTGAAAAACCGTTTGAGGCCTTATGCTATGGGAGATGGAAAACAGTATACCTTTAAAAGATACCATGATCTTAGGGTCGCTTATGGTGGAGCATCCATACCCGAACAGAAATATGCAAACTACCAGAGGGAAATGAAAGAGCAGGAAGACCTTAGAATACTTAGGAACAAATACCTGCACTGGTCGGCAAGAAGAGAAGGCATAGGAATGGATCCCACTTCTGACAGGGTAAGAGTGATCCATCAGGCTTAATACAAAACATTAAATAAGACATTCTGATAAAGAATACTGATGCCGGATTGCTTATGCAGAAATTTAATATACATACCGTCCAGAAAGGAGAAAGCTTAAAAAGTATAAGCCAGTTGTACAACCTCGATGCTCCTGCTTTAAAGTTATTTCATAATAACCACTGCGACGTAAAAGATATGATCCTGATTGAGCTTACAACACAGAAAGAGCTCTTTCTGCCGAGAACTGTGGTGACCGATAAAAACAGGTTGGTAAAGTTCGGGCGGGGCAACAGCCTGATCTTTCAGCCGGAAAACTCATTCATCAGATATGGAACGACCATAACTATTGAAAATGACGATCATAAAAACGAGCTGAAATATGAAACGTCAGTACGCTGGCTGAAAAAAGAAAAGCAGCTTCATTTTTTGAAATAGACAGAACTTCGAATCTGTATCTGAACGAAGAAGAAGTCAATGAAATAGCCGATCTTCTGGCATATAAAACTTCTAAAGTCTTATACCCGCTACAGATCAGTGTAGACGAGAAAGGAAGATTTAATGATATAGAAAATCTTTCCGTATTCAAAGAAAGATGGCCAGCCGTAAAAGAGGAGGTGTATAAAGAATTTGATGGCGAAACGGTAGATACCTACTGCGAAAAGATAGAAAAAGTAATCAACGAGCCTGATGCGATGAACCTTTACCTGAAAAACGATTATTTCATCAGAACATTGTTTTTCGGAACCTATCAGAGTTTCGGGCAGGATTACGAAACGGAGATAACGGAAAGCTTCCCCGTTGTGGATAATCCGGTAGAACCAAAATATAAAATAAGACTTGAAATCGATCCGCTGAAAGGAGAGACAGGCCTTGTTAATATAGAAGGAGAAGGAAAATTGAATGATGAAAGAAGCGTTTATGATTTTATCAACAAAGCCCCTTTTTCAATGATTATTGAAGACAGCCCGGTAATGAATGATGAAGGCAATTTCAGGGTGGTATATTACCTGAACGGGCAGGATTTACTTATAAAATCAATGTATTTAGAATGTGATATACAACTTGAGAAGAAAAAGAAAATAGCAGTAGTCATTGCGACACTCACTGAGTAATTAAAAAACGAATACAATGAAAATCAAACCAAATCATAAATTTTCCATCCTTGTTTTTATATTAAGCTTCAGCTTGTATTTCGGGCAAAAAACAGAGTTTAGTATCCCTAAGGACATCGAGACCTTACAAAATACAATCTTCTATTTTCAGAATGATTATACCAAAGATGAACCCAAAGCAGCCGCTGCATCGGACAAGGATTTTTCAACCACTGTCGATCTCTATGATCTGAAATATGACGGAGCTACCAAAAATCCTTACCTGGACCTGGCATTGAAAAACGGGGCTAAGCCCAAGCAGTTCATTCAACAGGCCATCTGGACCGTGAATATGAAAAAAATGTCCTCAAAAAACACGAAAGTCACGGTTTATCTCGAAAAATTGATTCCTGACAGTTGGTCCAAAAAAGAGGTTGATACGAAACTCACCAAATCTACAGGAAAACTGGAACAGGAAATCAAAGAATTTCTTATCAATTATAAACCGTCTGAGGCTGCAGAGGGGGCGGAAACAGCAGGTACATCATCAGCTGAAGCAGCCACTACCTATTCGGATACTCCAACCCTTGCCACGGAAGAGGGAACTCCAAAGCAGAAAAAAGCATCCAAAAACCTTCAGAATTTATTCAGTAAAAAACAGTTTATTACGCTGCCTGCCACATCTGTTGTGTTTACAAAGCTTTTACAGACAGATCCCAGTGAGCTGGAATGTAAAGACTGTAAAAACGGCAAATATTCCAGTTGGGATTTTGACGATTTCAATATGATCTACGCCAATATGAACGATGGGCGGGAATATTATGCCATTCAGTATTATGGTAGCGATATGGTTTCCGGATTACCTTATGGGCTTGTATTCAACGACAGTTCACCATCTGAATGCAAGCAGAAATTTGCACGGTACAATGCTAAGCTCTACCAAACTACGGTTGATACCGATGAAATGACATCCAGTGCATTAACGGTTGTTGCCTTCAAGATGAACTCCTCTTTTGTCCGTCTGGAATTCGGGAATCAATATTTAACCAGACTTGTAATTTCAAATAAAGAATTTTAACCATGGCAGAAAAACATATTGTAGTACAGGGTGCTCTATGCAAATGCCAGTTCGGGCAGATGCCGGACAAGCTCAAAGTGCTCTCACACCAGAAAGAATACGCCAACGATAAGGATGCTTCCAAAAAACTGATCGTTACCACGAAAGAAATAGGAGCCGCCACATTTGAAAAAAATACGTTCGGAAACTGTATAAAAATGGGGACTCCGCCGCCGCCCTGCAAGATCATGGTAACGGAATGGAAAGATTATTACGAAAAAGTACAGCTTAACAACGGCGGATACATCATCGTGGAAACAAGCAAAGCTGTCTGTGCCATTGCCGGAACACCTTGTATTGAGATCATAGATCATGGGCAAAGGACCGAAGGCAGTCCGCAGAATTTTAAGAATGCTGATAAAGACGTCCAGCAGCAGATCAATCCGTTGGTAGATGCTGAAGAAATGTATAAAGAACAGCCTGATTATGGTGGGCAGGATAGTGTAAACTAAACGATAAAGAAATGGCAAAAGGCGTAAAAAAATAAAGGTTACAAAAGGTAATTATTATCCGAAAATGTCTGTTCCGGGTCAGAGAGTCACCATTGTACCCAATCAGGAGGTGACTTTTCAGGTTGATGAATGGCTGCCGGGTACAACTGCTGAAGATAAAAAGAAACCCCTCATCTGGATGAGGCAGACCAATGACCGCAAAATTATCATCTACCAGGCTCCATCCGCTACAGGTTATAAATTCAAGATTGACAAACAATATTGCGGCAGCTATCAGTTCTATATCGAAGCCAGTTTTTCAGGTAAAAGAGATTCCAAAAACAATACAGGCCTTTATGTAAAAGGATGGTGTGAACCTAGGATCATTACCAGCAAATGGACTACCCAGCGGGGAAGCAAAAACAGCATCAAAAACCAGAATAAAACCAAGTTTATTTCCTACGGCCATATTGTTTACCTTAACCTTACAACGGAAGGTCTTAACGGAAATACCCTGACAGTTGAACTTTGGAACCAGCAGACCGCAAAGGCAGATAAGCTCGTCCATGTATACAATAATGTGCAGGTTATAGACGGCGAGGTCAATTTAAAAATAGAAAATACCTATTCCTGGATGGCTCATGTGGATAACATCCAGAATGTAGAAGAGTTTTATATCAAAGTAAAAGATTCCGCATCCAAAAAATACATTAAAGATAATCTCGGTGATGAGCTTCACGGCATTTATCTGAATGTAAAAAATAAAGTAATTACCACCAATGCCAATGTCAGCAAGAACCAGACTCCTACCAAAGTCTATAAACCGGACGTAAATTCCGTTCGTCAGGAGCCTTGTAAATTCGAAGTCATCAAGATCACAGAAAGTGAAGTGAAGGATGGGAAAGCAAGTAATACTACGGTTAAGGTTTTCGACAACGGTACAGGAATAAGAAAAGTACAGTCTGCTGCCCTTCAGGAAAAGATTGAGAGAACCATCTATTATAAATTCGATTCAACGGTAATAGACAAGAACGGGGAAGCCATTCTTAATAATGTGCTTAAATTTCTTCTCGAGCATAAAGATTCTACCATGAACCTTAGCGGTTATGCCTGTGTGATAGGAAAGCAGAATTACAATAAAGGACTGTCCCAGAGAAGAGCCGATGTGGTAAAGAAATTTTTTGCAGACGGAGGACTTGATCCCCGCAGGATCATTTCTGTCGGGAAAGGAGAAATAGACCCTACCGATGATAAAATGGGCAGGGACAACGTAAAATATAAAAATGAAAAAGACTACGAGAATAACAGAAGGGTAGATATTTCATTTGTATTCAACGCCCATGATGCCCAGACGATAAATTATGAAGTAGTGGCGCCTACCGAATCCACAAAGAAAGAGCTTACGATTGATATTGCAGGATACGAAACTAATGAATGTTTCCGCGACAGCAAAAACAAGCATAAAAAGCAGACCCTTATGGTTGATGTGGGGCAGGCCATTGATGCCGGAGATACCAAACAAACCTTTGGTACACCGTCTTTCCGGTACAAAGTCTATTCGAATATATCAAGATTGAATGTGGCTCCTATACAGTATATCTGGCCTTCAGCTACCAATCCGAACCAGTTTCATATGCATGTTCATAGCTGCAGATATTTCAGCAATGAAAAAAGGACCACGGTTTTAATCAAAGCCTATCCCGATATCAAATGGGAACTGGCGCTGGAATTCCAGGTGAATGTTTCCAACTATAAAGCGGCCAATATGCCCCCGGGAAATATCTATGCCAAACATCAGGAGAAAGCCAGGCAGGCGGGTTACAAAAGATACCGGCTGAACGAAACCGGAAAAGTTCCGATTTCCATAGGGGTAGGGCTGTCTGCAGAATGGGATGCCGGCAGAGAAAAAGGAGTTTCACCAACGAGTTTTCAGATAAGATAGAGATCGTTGCAAAGATGATTGCTACTGCTGTGAATATCGTTCAGAATGCCATCAATTACGCTCAGAGTGCCGCAAAAGAAACAGCAATTCCTGTTGGTTTTAATGTAAGATATCCTAAGTTTACAGTAGTAGGGAAGTGGTATCTGGAGAGAGTCAATGAGCGGGCAAACCTGAGTGTGATTGGGGAAGTTGGCTTTGGCTTCAAACCCCTGATAGGAGCTGAAGTTGTTATTGATATTATCGGTGCAGCAATTGCCGTCGCTTCTTACGGAGCAACAGGAAACCCTGCCGCCGCAAGAATTATTAATAAATTCAGAGGCGGATTGGAAAAACTAGGCGCTTCAGTTACCTTTACAGCTACATTCTACGGCGAGCTGGAAATGATGGTGGATGCCCTGAAAATAGATAGCATCAATGGAATCAATATGCAGGGTAAGACCACTATTGGCGGGAAAATGGGAGCTACCATAGAACTCAGTGTAAGTGTCGAGGTAGGAACTGTAAAAGGAACAAAAGTAAAGCCTATTGCCACATTTAAAGCCGCTGCCAAAGCAGATTCCTATTTTGGAGGAGATTTTGTCATAGATTCAGATACAACAGGATTATTTATCCAGCCTGTTCTGAAATTTTCCGGAGTTGTTCTTTCCGTAGAGATAGAAGGCGAAGTCGGCTGGTGGAAAAGTAACTTCAAAGTAGAAGAAAAGGTGCTGAAAGAAGAAACTTACTATATGGATAAAAAATATTTAACTTAAATTCAGGTATGCATAATTTTAAAAAGCCATTATACTCCGTATATCCCAGAATGTATTGCTCAGGAACCATCTATGTGAATGATGTTCCCGTTATAGACTGGTACGGAGATGAGACAAAAGAAGGAGGATTCGGAGGAGATACCATGATCAACCAGGCCCTGCTGCAAAGCGGGAAATACCAGGTGGTCGGGAAAATGTATCCGCGTTTGGGAAAAAATGTTTTGGATGAAGATGATATCATGTCCGTGGACTTCTTTTGTGCAGATTTAGACAACTGGAAGGCCTCCCGTTTTGCCTTTCGCCCTAAAATGGAATCTCCTTGGGACGGACTCACGGAAAACGTCAGCCACCCCACTTTTACGGTTGCCAGTGAAATAGAAGTAGAACTTCCTTTTGTATTGGACGGCTGGCAGCATTCCGTAGATTTTAAGGACATGAAAAAAGAAGACCTCTTCAGTGATGTTTTGAAATACTACAGGCAGATACGAGCAGTACTTGTTGAACATGATGCCGGTAAATACCTGGAAATGTCCCGGGACAAAATGAAACTTCAGGAGCAGGCTTTATACTATACCGAAGACCGGAAAAAAAGGTTTTTAGACAGTGCCGGCCAGTTATTTGGCCAGAATTTAGCTGTGGAAGAACTTAATGAAGCAGATTTGCAACTCGAAATTATGGGGTATGGTAAACTGGTAAGACTCATGAGAAAAGACGGATCCCAGCCCCTTCAGTTCAAAAGTCCGGATCTGGAAAAGCAAAGCAATATTGAAATGGAAGTCAAGCTTCACATGAGAACAAAAGAAAAAGGATTTAGTATTATTTAAATTCCCTGATGATGACTTTTTTGGAGGTTTGACTGCCGTGGTCGTTTTGCTTTCTGTGTTCCTGGGATACAGAATCTTTTCAAAAATTTCGGATAAAAGAAATCATTCCGGAAAAACAGGAAGTGTTGTTGAAAAAGCATTTCTTTTTCTTATTATTTCGTTGATAATGGTTTCCATCAATGCTCTGGCATTTATTTTATCCTACTCTTTTTTTGGGAGAAGGCATACAGAACTTATGATGAACCGGAGTATACCGCAACAGTAATAGGGTATAAGAAAGAAATCACCAAGGGTAAAAATTTTTCAAACTCCTCGTACACCGACAGGGTCGTCTTTTTTCCAAAAGTGGAATATACAGATGCCAACGGAAAAAAATAGTGAAGACCCTGGATATTACCAGCAATAATCCGCCCGCTCTGGGAGAGAAATTAAAAATTACAGATGCTGAAAATCAGGACAATACAAATGCTCTGCAGCTGGATTGGATCATGCTGGGCGCCGGAGGCATTTTTACAGGCGCTGCTGCATTCTTTGCTGTATTGCTCGCTACTTACAGCTCCTCATACGGAATGAAGAAAAGGATCATGTGGTCTTTGGGGGCAGCACTGGTACTCACTTTGATCAACGTATTCTGTCTGGTATTCATATATTTGAAACAGTAAAACAGTTGATCTGCCTATCAAAAGGCAATAGCATTAATAATCAAAATATAAAGTATTATGAAAAAAGGAAAGTTTTTAATATTGATTTTCGTTGTATTGATCAATATATGCTGTGGCAACAAGTCATTTGACCTCTCGTCCGTCTCTTTGGGAGAAGATGCAAAGAAATATGATTTTGAAAATAAAAACCTTTTTCTGAAAGATAATGGAAGCAAACCCGATGTAGTACAATATTATGCAGACGAAAACAAGGGCCTGACCTACAGCAGCATTCCTTTGGATAATACAATGGGAACAAGAATTACCGTATATAAAGGAAAAGTAGGAGCAATCGATACCAATGCCGCCGAAAAATATTCTTTGGAATTTGCTGAAAAGATAACTGCTAAGCATGGAAAGCCTACAGCAACAGTAACAGACAAAGCAACCGTAGATGCCAGGCTTGTAAAACCGATTTTTGAAAAGCTTAAAAAATATCTCCTGATAAAGTTTCATGGAACCAGGACGAAAAAATTCATTTACCTATCCTACATCTTTTTTCTGGGACGACGGGAAAAACTATTCAATCCTGAGTATTTCCATTGAAGACGATGGAACGATCAGAAACAAATACGTTACCGTTACCAAAGATGCATACAGGAATAATGCTGTTTTTGGGCTGCAATATCCGACTCCTCAGGCGTCTCCATGGTATAATTACATGAAATAAAAAAGAAAGAAAATTTTCCAGTAAAAAAATAAAAGCCGGCTCAAGAACATTGAGCCGGCTTTTTATTATTATTATTAAAATATTATTTCACGATAAACTTCAAAGGAGTCTGGTCAAGCTTTAAAATATAAATTCCCTGTTCAAGATTTCTGATCTTAATAGAATTTCCGTTTTTAAAAGGACTGCTAATCGTCTGAAGCGTTTTACCCTGAAGATTATAAATTTCTGCCTTTTGGATATTCTGCGTATTACCCTTTACAAAAATTTCCTGTCCGGAAATTGGGTTAGGGTAAACCTGAAGCTCCTGACTTGTAACTTCATTGGATGATATTCCCTGAGCTTGTCTGGCTGTTCCCGAATAGCACGTCCATTTAAGATCGTCTATAGCCACTCTGTTGCTCGATGAGGTATTCACAAGGCTTACGGTAACGTTTCCTGAAATATTGATGTTATTGATCGTCGTTGTGGCGACAGTAGCCCCGTAAGGTATTGTTCCTACCGTTGTTCCGTTTACTTTCACATCAAATGTTCCGTTGCTTCCCGAAAACTTAAGCTGCGTAGTCACCGTCAATGATCCGATACCGTTAGCTGAGCTTCCGGAAGTTAAAGAACCGTTTCTTACCGTAATAGCCTTTGTATTGATGGTCTGGTCCGTTCTTGCATCTGTGGCTGTCCATGAAATGCCGTTTGCCGACCATGTTCTTGTGGTATAGGAAGCTTCGGCTGCGGGAATCGTTTCAAAAGTTTCATTTACGCAGTTGGTTCCCGGGTTGGTAGGTGTTCCGGGATCAGTAGTTCCCGGGCTTGAACCCCAGATCTGATTGACATAATTAGGATTATCGATGAACGGATTTCTATTACCCTGATAAGTATAAGAAGCGTTATTTCTGTTGATCTCAGCCTGTGAAACCGGATCCTGAGCATGCCATGCCAGAAGAACATTCAGCTCCCAGGTCTGAAGTCCCGGAAATGCTGAGCTGCCCAGCATATTTCCTGAAGAAAAAGTAGAAAGTTTACTCTCATATCGCGTTACAAAATAAAAGATCATTCTTGCCACATCACCTTTAAACTCATCGATCGGTTCAAAAACAGTTCCTGCATATCCTGAAGATGAAGAACTGCCCAGTTTTGAGCCGTTCATGGAAGTAAATGTTGCCGAACCAACCTTTCCGAACGGATAATTACTTCTCATCCCGTTTACTTTTCCGTCTGTAGCTCTGATAAAATGAATGTCCGAAACCATTGGAGACGCCTGGCTGAACAAACTTTGAGGAACAATATGCTCCCTGTTATAGCAATTGCCCTCCGTAGAGTAGGTACCACATTGGTTTGTACCTGGTGTATATTTGTAAGGATCGGTTCCTGAAGGTTTCTCTGAATAGATATCCATAATTGAACCGTCATTTTCATAGGTCTTATCGATATCGGTGGTTTTATAACCTGTCCAAAGCCCATTGTAACCTTTGTCCTGATGTCCGTTGGTAATAATAGAACTTAATGCCGTTTTCAGCGCAGCACCGCTCAATCCGTTCGCTGAATTGTAATAACCTGCAGGAGCCTGGGCATTAGCAAACCCCGCTATTACAGTACATAAGATAAGTTTTTTCATACTAATAAAATTTTTGTAAGAATACTATATTTTCACGAATAAAAAATTACATTATTGTTAATTTTGAAATGTAGCGCATGCAGTTTAACCAATATCTCGGATGGACCATATTAATTTGATAAATAAGCTGAAGAAAGGATAAGGATTTAAGATGAATGAATTTAATGGTTAATATTTTTCAGCCATAAAAAATCCGGTACAGAAAACCGTACCGGAAAATATATAGATAATTGATTTAAATAAATTTATTTTCTCTGAGGAGGATAATTTTTCATGATTTCAGCCATGATCTCAGGAATCTGTCTCTGTTTGGCTTTAGGAGAATCTACGGAAATCCCGCTTCCGATACCCTGCCAAACCAGCTTGTTGGTTTTAGAATCGATAAGGTCTACGATCAGTGCTCCTTCGTTATAGTTGCTGGTCCATGTTCTGCTCATGCCTACGCCCCATCCGAAAGGGCCACCCCATCCCCACATTCCGTAAGGAGAATTGTTGGTAATATCCGTAATCTTTTTATGATTGGCTTTTACATTAACGATCAGGTCAGGATTTTCTCCGGATTGAAGCCCTTTGCTCTGAAGCTGTCTCGATAATTCATTTAAAACCCTGTCTTTATCAATATCATTCAGTTTCAGATCGTCGATTCTGATTTTGTATGTTTTGTAAGTCGTAAAATTAGCTGTTTCAGCGTAATCTGAACGTACCTGAAATGGACTGCACGATGTAAGGCCTAATGCAGCCGATGCCAACAAAATAAAAATATATTTTTTCATTTTATTTATTTTTTTTATCGTTTTTAATAAATGTATCAGTCTTTTTATCGTACCCGTAAGGACAGTGCCTGCAGCCGCTTTTACAGCAATACCCCCTTTTCAGATGGAATTTTTCCGTAAAAACCTTGTACCCCTGTTCATTGTAGTAAAAATCTTCACCTTCTTTGATGTCATATTGGGCCATAAGTTAAATCGCTAAGTCAAAAAAACTTTATATTTGTTAGTATGATAATTATATGCCAAAAGCCATTAAAAAGATTAAAAATCAATGGCATTGCTCTTTTTCCCTTTATCTTCATTAGGAAACCCGAAGATAAGGAAAATAAAGTACTTATCAATCACGAAAAAATCCATTTGAGACAGCAGCTCGAAATGCTCGTTATTTTCTTTTATATTTTTTATGTTATCGAATACTATTACTGGTTTTTCAAGCTGAAAGACGAATTTTTAGCCTATAAAAGAATTTCGTTTGAAAGAGAAGCGTATGCAAAGGAAGCAGACATGAATTACCTGAGAAAAAGAAAATTCTGGAATTTCAGGAAGTATTTTGTAAAAGATTAAAGATTAAAGATTAAAGATTAAAGATTAAAGATTAAAGATTAAAGATTAAAGATTAAAGATTAAAGATTTTTATTAAAATTCAATAGGGGTGGGCTTTAGCCCGCCTTATAAAAAATAAACCATCATTCATCCGGCTTTAGCCAAACCTAAAATAAAACACAAATTTCACAAATATAACCCCGAAAATATTTAGAGACTAAAAAGAAGAATTAGAAATATTATTTCCAAAATTCGTGTAAATCCGTATCATCCGTGGCTAAATTTAAACTCTTCTATCTAAAACCCGAAAAAATCATATAATTCACTAAAAAACAAATCACTAATTTTGCAGATAATAGTTAAACCATAAAAATGCTATTAACAGCCCCGGCAGAAGCTATTCCCATTCAGGAAATATCCATTCATCATAAGAATATAAAGCTCTTTATCAAAAGGGAGGATCTCATTCATCCCCAGATCTCGGGAAATAAATACTGGAAACTATTTTATAACATCAACACTTATCTTGAGAAAAATCCTGAAAACCCTTATATCATTACTTTCGGGGAGCATTTTCCAATCATATTGCTGCTGTTTCTGCCGTCGGAAATTTGTCTGGCATTTCAACATTGGGAATTATCAGGGGCGAGGAGCTGAAGGATAAATGGCGGGATAATCCAACTCTTCTGCTGGCAAAAAGAAACGGAATGAACCTGAAGTTTGTAACCCGTGAAGAATACAGACATAAGGACAAGCTCACCGAATTTCTACACAAAGAATTCCCGGATGCACTGATTGTTCCCGAAGGTGGAACCAATGAAGAGGCCATAGAAGGCGTTAAAATGATGCTCAATGACCAAACAAAAGATTTTGATTATCTTTGCACCGCAGTCGGAACCGGAGGAACAGTTGCCGGAATTGCAAAGTTTTGTGAAGAAGATCAGAAAGTTATAGGATTTAAAGTAGTTGATGATGCTTCACTAGGGAATAAAATCTCAGAATTAACTTCAGGACGGAATTTTAATCTAATAGATTCATGTTTTGGAGGTTATGGTAAAATAAAAGATGAAAACATCCGTTTTATCAATGAATTTAAAGAAAAGTACGGTATTCCTTTGGAGCCGGTGTATACAGGAAAAATGATGCAGAAAGTTTTCGAACTGATAGATGAAGGTTACTTTCCTGAAAACAGTAGGGTGTTGTGCTTTCATACCGGCGGACTGCAGGGTATAGAAGGAGCCAATCTGCTTTTAGAAAAACAGAATAGAAATTTAATTATATAAGTAAAAATTGAAAAACATGAAAAGACTTTTCTCCATCGTAAGCCTTTTAGTTTTATCAACATTCTCAGCCCAGACTTGGGCTACTGAAGACCAGTACATTCAGAAATTCGCTAAATATGCGGTAGAAGAAATGGAAAAGTACAAAATTCCAGCCTCTATCACATTAGCCCAGGGACTCCTGGAGACGGGAGGAGGGCAGAGCAGACTGGCTCAGGAAGGTAAAAATCACTTCGGTATAAAATGTAAGGAAGACTGGACCGGAAAAACCATGAAGCATACAGATGATGCTCCCAATGAGTGTTTTCGTGTCTACGATGATCCCAGACAGTCCTACGAAGATCACTCCATATTCCTGGCCACAAGAAAATATTATACAAATCTTTTCAATCTGGATATGAAAGATTACAAAGCGTGGGCTTACGGACTCAAAAAGCAGGTTATGCAACCAATCCACGTTATGCATCAATCCTCATTGGTAAAATTGAGAGATACAGGCTTTATGAATATGACAATACCAATTCCAAAGAAGTACTGTATGCCGTTCTTAAAATGTATCCTGATCTGAAAGACGACAGAACATTCATGGCTCAGCTGGAACCTTCCAAAATGTCGGTTAAAAAAGCTAAAGATCCTGTCACTGTTGAGGTTCCTTATAAGCAGACCTCTTATGCCCAGCAGCAGAAAAGAGTGGAAAGAATCAAAACAAAAGCTGAGATTCTTAATTCAATCCTAATCAAAAGCCACCCTAATGAAGGCTTAAAATACATTGTTATTCCTGAAGATACTACTGTAAAATTCATTGCAAATAAATTCAAAATAAGCGAAAGCAGGCTGGCGAAATGGAATGAACTGGATAGTGATGTTTTAAAGAAAAATGACATTGTCTTCCTTGAATCCAAAAATTCAGCAGGAAATACGGCCACTTATACAGCCGAAAATGGTGAAGATATGCATGATATCGCCCAGAAATTCGGAATCAAATTGAATAAATTATACGCAAAAAACAGGATGGACGAAGGACAGAAACCTTCTGCCGGCCAGCTGATTTATTTGATTGATAAAAAACCAAGAAACTAATTCAATAGTTGCTGATTATTGCTATCGGTTGACAATATAATGTTTACCGGTGAACGATCAATCAGCAGCCATCAACGATCAACAATAAATGAAATACCAAAGAAGTTCGGCTTTATTTGATGAAGCCTACAAATACATCCCGGGCGGGGTTAATTCTCCCGTGCGTGCTTTCAAATCCGTAGGAGGAGTGCCTGTATTCATGAAATCCGCAAAAGGAGCTTATCTTACCGATGCTGACGACAACACGTATATCGATTACATCAATTCATGGGGTCCGGCTATTTTAGGGCACACCCATCCTGAAGTTTTGGAAGAACTTAAAATCCAGGCTGAAAAAGGTTTCTCTTTCGGAGCCCCTACAGAACTTGAAACAGAAATTGCAAAATTCATCATAGAAAATGTCCCGAATATCGAACAGATCAGGATGGTTTCTTCAGGGACAGAGGCCTGTATGAGCGCCGTAAGACTGGCAAGAGGATTTACAAAGAGAGATAAGATTATTAAGTTTGAAGGCTGTTATCATGGGCACTCGGACTCATTCCTGATCAAAGCAGGAAGTGGTGCCGCTACTTTTGGCAATCCAAATTCTCCGGGAGTAACGGAGGGAACGGCTAAAGATACTCTTCTGGCCCGTTACAACGATTTTGAACAGGTTGAAGATCTGTTCCGCCATAACCAGGGACAAATTGCAGCCGTTATTATAGAACCGGTTGCGGGAAATATGGGGTGTGTGCTTCCTGAAAATAATTTCCTTCAAAATTTAAGAAAAATCTGTGATGAAAATGGGGCATTATTGATTTTTGATGAGGTAATGACTGGTTTCAGGCTGGCTTTCGGAGGTGCACAGGAATTATTCAACGTAAAAGCGGATCTGGTTACTTACGGAAAAGTAATCGGCGGCGGCCTTCCGGTAGGAGCTTTTGCAGGAAGAAACGAAATTATGGACCATCTGGCTCCAAAAGGCGGCGTTTACCAGGCCGGAACATTAAGCGGAAATCCATTGGCCATGAGAGCCGGATTGAAAACTTTACAGCTTATCAAAAATGATCCGGAATTCTTTAAAAGGATCAATAAAACAGCTGAAACGCTTGATTTCGGTATCGGTAAAATTCTGAATGAAAAAGGAATTCCCCATAAGATCAACAGAAAAGGTTCCATGATGTCTGTGTTTTTCCATACCAACAGAGTGTCTGATTTTGATGAAGCAGCAGCTTCCAATCATTCCCTTTTCAATAATTTCTTTCACCAGATGCTTCAGAACGGAATATACCTTCCGCCAAGTGGTTACGAAACCTATTTTATCAGTGATGCAATCAAGGATAAAGAAATCGATATGACGCTTGAAGCAGTAAGAAAGTTTGAATATTCTTAAGATATATAAGATAAATTACTATAAGACCGGATTTTATGATCCGGTCTTTTGTTTTTTACCACAAAAGGCACAAAAGTTTTTTTACCCTTAAGTTATTTTAAGTTCAAAGCTTTGGAAAAAAGAAGAGCACATAAGTTTTCTAGAAATCATAGGTTTACAGAATGACTAATATTCGTAGACCCTCATTCCCCTCCTCTGGAGGGGTGGCGAAAATTCAGAGAATTTTTGACGGGGTGGTTAAAACGCCTCTTCAGCAACAATCCAAATAAATCATACAGATATTGTAATAAACCGTACACTTCACTCAAAGCCATTCTTTCTATTTTTGTTATAAAATAGATTGGAAATGAAGACCCGTGGAAATACCATATCGCGCAAAGATTTTATAAGAAACTCAGCTCTGGCAGCAGCCGGACTCACTTTAATCCCCAATATTATGGCAGCATCCCCATTATTTGATCAGCAGAATATTTCTGAAAAAGGAAAATTTAGCCTTAAAAACGTTCGTTTGGAAACAGGTTTTGAATATGAAGAAGGAGAAGTAATTGCCACCAAAACCGATCTGTTTTATATTGAAATTGAAAATGGAAAGATCATTAAAGTAAGCCCGAACCAGCCCAATGGAAAAGCTCTTGATGCAAAGGGAATGCTGATGCTTCCTTCTTTTAAGGATATGCATATTCATCTTGATAAAACTTTTTACGGGGATAAATGGCAGGCAATAAGAAAAAGAACCGGGGAGTAAAAGGAATGATTGAACTGGAACAGAAAATGCTTCCCGAAATGCTGAAAAACTCAACATTCAAGGCGGAAAAAATGATTGAATTATTGCAGTCAAAGGGAACTTCCTTTGCAAGAAGCCATGTCAATATTGAACCGACTTCAAAATTACAATCCTTAGAAAACCTTCAGAAAGCCTTAGAAAATAAAAATAAAACCTTTGGAGCGGAGTTGGTAGCTTTCCCGCAGCACGGCGTATTTTATACGGATTCTGTGCCCTATCTCAAAGAAGCGGCTCAAATGGCTATAGACTTTATTGGTGGAGTAGATCCGTTTACCATTGACGGTGCCATCGAAAAAACGGTTGATTTTACGGTTCAGCTGGCTTTAGATCATAAAAAAGGAATTGATATTCATCTTCATGAAACGGGGAATCCGGTTTGAAAACAGTTGAATATTTAATTGAAAAAGTCAATGAAAATCCTTCCCTGAAAGGAAAAACATATCTGAGTCACTGTTTTATTCTGGCCAAACTAGATAAAGCAAAGCAGGAAGAAATTGCCGAAAAGTTGGCGCAGGCCCAGATCGGAATTGTCTCTACAATCCCTTTTGGAAGCTTGGTCATGCCAATTCCAACCTTGTATAAACACAATGTAACCGTATTGACAGGTAATGACAGTATTGTAGACCACTGGAATACTTTCGGGACCGGAAGCGTATTGCAAAAAGCCAATCTGATGGCGCAGCTTTACGGCTATTCTACAGAGTTTTTACTGTCAAGGAGCCTGAAACTGGCAACAGCCAATGTCCTTCCACTGGATGATAAAGGAAATCAGCAATGGCCCAAAGCCGGAGATCAGGCAGATTTTGTGCTGATGAATGCCAGTTGTTCTGCGGAGGCGGTTTCGAGGATTTCGGATGTTGAATCGTTGGTTTATCAGGGGAATGTGGTTTATTAAATCACCCCGTCAAAAATTCTCTGAATTTTTGCCACCTCTCCAGAGGAGGGGAATCAGGGTCTACGAATATCAGTCATTCTGTAAATCTATGATTTCCAGAAAGCTTAAATGTTCTTATATTTTTCTAAAGCTTTTGAACTTAAAATAACTTAAGGGTAAAAAAACTTTTGTGCTTTTTGTGTAAAAACACCCGGTCTAAGATGAAAATACCTCCATCCATTCAATTTTCCTGCATAAATTTCACTACTTTTAAAAGAAAATCAGACAGGGTGGGGCATACAGATCATTTTCCGGTTTTAGGGATTCAGGAGTTCAGTGAAAGCCGGCTTCATGACTGTCATTTGCTGTTTAATGAACTGCATGGTGAGCGCTCTATTGATGAACCCCACAAACATGATTTTTTTATCATTAATCTTTTTGAACACGGAAGAGGCAAGCATACTATTGATTTCACGGAATATGAAGTAAGGAACAGCCAGATTCATCTTGTTTTTCCGGATCAGGTGCACCAATGGGAGATTGAAAAGGAAACGGTAGGTTATCAGCTGATGATAAGCCGGGATTGGTTTGAGAGCTTTTTGCCCTCACTGAGGTTCTCAGCTTCCTATTATCGGAACCATCCGGTGATCAATCTTTCCCGGGAAGCTTTTGAAATTTTCCGTTATGAATTTCAGGCTATTCAAAAAGAGATCAGCGGTGAAAATGTATTTTGGGTATTGATTCAAAAACGAAGTGAGCTGATCGGGTTGCTGGTCAGTAAATCTGTAGAAGGGGCTTTTAAAGATTTTGAAAGGTATCATTCCAATCCTATTATTTCTAAGTTTCTACAGCTTATTGATGAGCATTTCAAAATGGAAAGGTCAGTTTCTTTCTATGCGGATAAACTAAATATTTCAGCCAATTATTTAAATATCGTCTGCAAAAAAATCTGAATGCTTCCGCTTCTTCTCTTGTCCAGGACAGGATTCTGCTGGAGGCAAAACGTCTTTTAAAGGTATCGGAAATGTCTGTAAAAGACATAGTGTATGACCTCGGATTTTATGATCACGCCAGCTTTTCTAAATTTTTCAAAGCACAGACGGGAATGACTCCGTCGCAGTTTAAATAATCATTCATACAAAAGCCACCGGGAAATTCCCGATGGCCATTTAAATTTGATATGAAGAAACTAGTTACTTATTGTAATCCTGCCAAAAGGTTTACTCCGTCTACTGTAGCCCATGCTCCAGGAGTTAGAGTTACTTTGGTAACAGTAGCAGTGTTGGTGAAAGTTTTTCCACCGTTTGGAGTAAATGCATATCCCCAAACACCTGCATTGTCAGAGTTTAAGTAAGTAAGAGGAGCAACCACTACTTTCCCTGTGTTTACCTGGCTTGTTTCTGTAGCAGCATCCTGAATCAGAACAGCATAAGCTTTTTGGGTTCCGATATTTTTATAACCGCTGATGTAAACGTTTGAGAAAATTCCCGTTCCCTGCTTTTTGAACTGGATAGCAGTAATTTCAGGTGAATTGGCAACCTCAGGATTTGTATTAGCGTCTCTGATTAATGTTATATTAGAGATTTTTGGGGCAACATTATCAACATTACTGGAAGATTCTATTTCCATACCGAAGTTTCCTACTCCTGTCTGGAAAGCATACCAGTTTGTGTTGTTTTGCCCGCTCCATGCATCCTGCCAGTCGAATGAATCATCATAGTTACCATAAGAAACGATATTCTTGGCACTTACAGTACCTCCGAAGAACTCATAACCGTCATCTGTCCCTTTGTAGGTTACAAGGTTTTCTAAGGTCGTACCTGCTCCTACAGCGTAGAATGTCATAGAATTGGTTTCAGAAGTACCGTCACCGATCTTTTTACCGGCATATTCTACTCTTACAAACTTCATAGTACCGGAATTTGAATTGGCATCAGTTCCGCCGTAGTAAACATTGTTACCGTCTTCAGAAAGAGCTTGTGTATTTCCGTTAATTGCTTTGATTGGAGCATTTCCGTAGATCGTGATTCCTCCCCAGTCTCCCGGAGTTTTAGTAGAAGTAGTGAATACAATTGGTTCAGAAGCAGTACCAACGGCATTGATTTTACCATCCTGAAGAACCACCAAACCACTTGTTTTAGTTGTTACGACATTGAATGTAGCTCCCGCTTCAATAGTAATAGTAGCGTTATTTGTAATTTTAACGATTCCGTCTAATGTATAGTTTCCTTTTTTGATAAGGATATCTTTTGTAATAGTTCCTGATAATGTTCCGCTTCCGCTTAATACACCTTCAGTAGTTCCCGGAGTAGTAACTGTAGTACCGTCTCCCAAGCCATCATTTACCTCGATAGTACATGAATTTAAGGCCAATGTTAACACGGCTGTTAACGATAATAATGATAAAACTCTTCTTTTCATTTTTATATACTTTATTTTATTTTTTTATTTAAATTTTTTTAGAATGTATAACCAACGGTAAGGTTGAAATTAACTCCTCTGAAATAGTCTGTGTACGTATTTACACCATTTGTTTCAACATTGTAATAGCTCTTTTCTCCTAATAGGATTTTATATCTGTTATTGAAAATATTTTGAATTCCTGCTTTTATGTTCCAGTTTTTTGAAATCTGTTCCTGGTATACAAAATCTAGCTGATGGAAAGGCTTTTCATAAAAGTTATCTGATCCGGAAGTTCCCACGGCATAGATTTTAGAGCCTGAAACGTTATATACAAGAGATAAAGTTCTGGTGAGATTATTTTTTGTTTTGGTCTCGTATTTTAAATCAGCATTGATTGTATATGGAGAAGCTCCCTGTAAACCTCTCTTGCGTAATTCTCCGGTATAGAAATTCGGATTTGGACGCTCCAGTTTTAGCTGATCTTCACTTCTTTCAACATCAGTGTACATAAAAGTAGCATTGGCACCTAAAGTAAATTTGTCTAATGATTCGGAAATTCTTCCTAAGTTCATTATCCCTTCAAGCTCTATTCCGGCGAGATCCGCTTTTTTTGCATTATAGAAAGTTACAGTTACCCCATTGGCATCTCCGGAAGAAACAAAAGATCTTTCAATCGCATTGTTGATTCTTTTGGCAAATAAGTTCACCGCAAACATTTCTTTATTGGTTGGGAAGTATTCCCATTTTAAGTCAAAGTTGTAGTTATCACTTAATTTGATATCCGGGTTACCTTTAATTGTTTCATTATCCGGGTTGATGTATGAAATTTCCATAGTTTCAATCAGGACCGGACGTGTAACCGTTTTACTGAAAGAGAATCTTAAATTATTTTTGGTATTAAGAGCCTTTTTAATGGAAAGTGACGGAAGAAATAAATCTCTTTCTTTGTTCAGGTTGGTCTTTTTGTCAGCAGCCTGCTCAGAAAAACGGATCAACGTCATATCATTCTCGTATCTCCCGCCGATCAGGATGTCCCAACTTTCCGTAGGTTTGTAGTTAAAGTTAATATATCCTGCATTCACGAACTGGTACATACTTGTAAAGAAGTTCGAAGCATCAGTTTCTTCCTGAAAAAAGAATCTGTTATTCGCCAAATCCTGGTTAAATTTATCCTGTGGAGAATTTTTATCAATAATGAAACTTTGCCCCGCAGTTCCGTTAGGTTTTCCGAAAATGAAACGGTAAGATGTTTTTCTCAGATCAGCAAAACCGTTATATCCAACAGATAATTGCATAGGATAATCCTTTCTGTCACCCTTTTCTCCTAAAAACACAGAATATTCACCATAAGCGGAGCCATAGAATCTGGAATTAACATCCAGATATTGACGGATAATATTACTTCCTCCATATGCTAAAAGCAACTGATTATCCGGCAGCATATTTCCGTTTGTATCCAGGCGGCTTCCTTCCAGTATTTTTCTGTCCGGCTGCTGATAGTTATTAATAACATAGCTTCCTCCTGCCTTTATCTGGTGTCTGTCACCAATTTTTTGAGAGGCAGTAAGCTGAATATTAAGGAATCTTGATAAATCCTGCTGGTTGGTACGGAAAAACCCGATATCCCTGTATTGAACCTGGTTGTTTTTGTATCCGTAATAATCTTCAATAATATTGTTTACATTCTGAAGATACATTGTGTTAAGGTTAATGGCTGTTCCCTTATTTTTATAACCCAACCCTAATAATGCAGAAGATTCTATTTCAAAATTATACTGCTTTCTTAATAGCTCGTTATTGAGGTTGATAATACCACCGAAGTCCTTAAACTGGTTTTTTGCTCCTTCTTTATAGGAATATTCAGAACTTTGATTTAATGAAAATAAAATACCAAGACTTCCGGTTTCACCGGCTTTCATTTTCTGTACTGTAGTAAAACCTAGGCTTGTATTAGGTAAAGACTTTATATTATCAACGTTCCAGCTGTCTTTAAACTGTGATAAAGATTCGCTTCCCGAAAATCTATAGTTGCTTGGTCTGGCATCTCTTATAGCCGATGGCAATTTTTTGTCTCTTGAATTTAGACCCAGGTAACCTGTAAAGCCATCTGCACCCTCGGAAACTTTAAATCCATCTCTGAAAGTACTCAAAGTATTCACTCCTACACTAAATTCTATCTTTGAAAAAGCTTTATCAATCGTAAGCGTTTCAATATCAAAGGTAGCACCTGCAAAATCCCCGTAAAGGTTAGAGTTGAAGGTTTTATAGATATTTAGCTTCCCTACTACGTCCGTCGGGAACTGTTTCAGGGCAATGATCTTCTGGAAAGGGTTATTGGAAGGTGAACCAAGCCCGTTGATCAATAAATAATTGTATCGTTCTTCAAGTCCTCTTACGAAAAGTCCTCTTCCTTCTACTGTAGTGATTCCCGTTACTTTCGTAAGTCCTTGTTCTACGTTGGAAATTCCTTTCCTGGAAATCTCTTCAGCACTTACAGCCTGCTTTTGAATAACCGCTTTCTTTTGTTCTCCCAATACGGCAGTTTCAGTTTTTTTGTTGCTGCTTCCCTGGATGACTACGCCATCAATTTTTTCTCCTTAACGATCGTGTCCTGCTTCGTTTCCTGAGCGTAAAACATTGATCCGGATAAAAATACGACTGCAATGCTAAGTTTATTAATTTTCATTATCTTACTTACTTTATTTACTAGATTCTTTCGGTGCAAAGGAATAAAAGATAAGTGGGGTAAGTGGTTTAGCGAATTTTAATTTTTTTTAACTAAACATTAAGAAAAGAATATTATTGTTAACTTTATGTGAACGATAATACATTTGTTCATCTGTGCTTTAAAATTTATTAACTTTGACTCAGCAAAAATTTAAAATGAACCAAAAGAAAATACTCTTAATAGACGATGAACTGGATATTTTAGAGATTCTGTCTTACAACCTGGAAAAAGAAGGCTATGATATCTATACAGCCACAAACGGTAACGAAGGAATAGATAAAGCTAAAGAGATTATTCCCGATCTTATCCTTTTAGATGTAATGATGCCGGAAAAAGACGGTATCGAAACCTGCCAGGAACTTCGTAAAGTAAAAGAACTGCAGAAAACACTTATTGTTTTCCTTTCCGCCAGAAGCGAAGAATTTTCCCAGTTAGCAGGATTTCAGGCCGGTGCCAATGACTATATTGTAAAGCTGATCAAACCGAAAATTCTTATCTCTAAAGTAAATGCTTTGCTACAGCTGACTTCTCAGGTTTCAGATAATGCCAAGCTTATTGAGATCGGGGATCTTGTAATTGATAAAGACAATTTCAGGGTTTCCAAAAGCGGACAACAGTTCCTTCTACCTAAAAAAGAGTTCGATTTACTTTATCTTCTTGCTTCCAACACGGAAAAAGTATTCAAAAGAGAAGAAATTCTTGAAAAAGTATGGGGAAATGATGTGATTGTAGGAGAAAGAACCATTGATGTACACATCAGAAGATTAAGGGAAAAACTGGGAATCAATACCATCCAGACATTAAAAGGAATCGGTTATAAGCTTATCGTTTAATAACTTAAATTCCTATCTTTACATAAACCTATAAAAACTTGTAAAATTGAAATTTTACAGACTTACACTCGTCGCCTCGTGTCTTCTGACACTGGTGATGTTTCTTTTAGTAATCATCTTCGATTCACTGAAGGATATCTATTACCAGACCCCTTTTTTTAAAATCGGTCTTTTCACCTGCCTGGTTCTCATCTTTATGATCAACTACGTAGTTCTTGAGCTTCTCTTCAATTATTACGGAAAAAAGCAGGTCCGCGGGCTTTCACAAATACTTCCGCAGGAAATTGTTCATGACAACGACGAAAATATTACCATTAAAGAGTTGGGAGAAAGATTTTCCGATCTTAACCAGCAGCAGGTAACCGAGATCGATATGATGAAGGAGATGGAAAGCTACCGTAAAGAATATATAGGAAACGTTTCCCATGAACTTAAAACACCCCTGTTTTCCATTCAGGGATATGTGGAAACCCTCAGAGACGGGGAGTTGATAACCTTACCATCCGCGACAAATACCTGGAAAGAATTGATAAATCAGTAGAAAGATTAATCGCCATTGTTACGGATCTTGATATGATTAACAGGCTTGAGGCAGGAGAAATCAGTATTACCGTTTCAAAATTTGATGTTAACCTTTTAATTAAAGAAATTTTTGAGCTTCTTGAATTTGAGGCCGAAAAGCATAATGCCACTCTACAGATTCAGACCCTCCATCCCCAGATCTTTGTAGATGCCGACAAGCAGAAGATTTCACAGGTTTTCATTAACCTTATTTCCAATGCCATCCATTATGCCAACAGACAGGAAGCCAAAGTTGCCGTAAAAACCAGTGTCCTTAAAAATAAAGTACTCATTGAAGTGATAGATAACGGGATGGGAATTAAAGCGGAAGCCCTTCCAAGGATCTTCGAAAGGTTCTACCGTGTGGAAACCAGTAGAAGCAGGAGAGAAGGAGGTTCCGGTTTAGGACTGGCCATTGTGAAGCACATCCTGGAAGCCCACAATGAAAATATTACCGTAGAAAGTGTCTATCTGGAAGGCACGAAATTCAGTTTCATGCTTGAGAAAAGTAAATAATTTTGGTAAAATGTAAGAAAAAAAATATTTTAAAAAATCCTGAAATATTTTTTTGTCACATGTCATTTATTATATATTTGCAACAGAGATTTATCATAATAATTAAGGCAAAAAAGTAATTTAAGAAACTGATATGGTTTACAAGATCCGCGTAATATTAGATGCGAAAGAGGATATTTTCCGAGATATTGAAGTGAAGGGAAAACAATCGCTATGGAACTTACATTTGGGAATTAAAAGTGCGTTCAGTCTGCAGGGCGATGAGCTTTCCACTTTTAATATGCTGGAAGATGACGGGACGATAGTTAAAAGCGTTCCTCTGGAAGATATGAGTGACGATGGTGATGGCGAGATTATGTCGGATGTCTACATTGATGAAGCTTTTGAAAAAATAGGCGACAAGGCTCAGTTCCAGTACGGGCTTCTTGATCTTTGGGAGCTGTATTGTGAGCTTGTGGAGATTATTGAAGAAACAAAAGGAGTTAATTACCCTATTACAGTATACAGATTCGGAAACGTTCCGTTGAAAGCACCAAGCAGAAGCGGAAACGCGGGAGGATCCAAAAAGAGATCGGCAATGCCGCTTATGGACGACGATTTCAGCTTTGATGATGACTTTGGAGGAAACACCACTTTCGAAGATGAAGATGACGACAGCTTCGATGACGAGGAAGAAGAAAACTACAACGATGATGTTTTCGAAGATGATGATGATAACGATGATGAAAGATAACAACATCTGAAAATAATATAAGCCCTGGATTTTTGTCCGGGGCTTTTTTATGTCAATAGTGAATTTTGTTTCACAAGTAAATGGTGAATTTTTTAACCAGGAAGCAAGCTTGAAAAAACTATGCAGGCAGAATATCCACCAGCCTAATCAGCGGCGCAGCCGCCATTCTTTGCCATTCTTAAAATAAAAAGAATCAAACATAAACTTTGCGTGAAAAACATCCGATTTCCCATAACTCTTATAATTCAAAATTAAACATCATCCACCTTAAAAAATCTCCTGCGACGCAAAATTCCCTCGCCAATTCCCGTTTTCCCTCCACTTTCTACTCTAACAAAAAAACATTCCTTACTTTTGCTAAAAATAGATGAATGAAGAAATTAATTCTATTAGCAATAATTGGCCTGGGCATTATTTCCTGCGCCACTCAAAATACGAAAAACACTATGGATCTGCCGAAGGAATGGAAGCACACCACCAATATTTATGAAGTAAACATAAGACAATATACACAGGAAGGAACCTTTAAAGCATTTGAAAAAGAAATGCCCCGCCTGAAAAAAATGGGAGTCAGAACCCTTTGGTTCATGCCGGTAACTCCTATTGCCCAGCAAAACAAAAAAGGAAGCCTCGGAAGTCCTTACGCGGCGTCAGATTATACCTCCATTAATCCGGAATTCGGAACAATGAATGATTTCAAGCATATGGTAAATGAAGCCCACCGTTTAGGATTCAAGGTAATCATAGACTGGGTGGCCAACCACACCGGCTGGGACCATATCTGGACAAAAACACACCCTGAATTTTATCTGAAAGATCCTGACGGGAAATTCCATATTGCCTCAGGAATGGACGATATTATCGAGCTGGATTATAAAAATCAGGAAATGAGGCTGGCTATGATCGACGCCATGAAATTCTGGGTCAAAGAAACCGGTATTGATGGCTTCAGATGCGACCTTGCCTCATGGGTAGAAGTAGATTTCTGGCAGCAGGCACGCCCCAAAGTTGAAAAAATAAAGCCGCTTTTCTGGCTGGGAGAATTTGATGAAATCGAAAGCCCTGAATACGGAAAAGTATTTGATGCCAGTTATTCATGGAAATGGATGCACAAATCGGCTGATTATTATAAGAAAAATGAGCCACTGAAGGAACTTACAGATCTCTTGAAGCAGTATTCCAATATCGGAGATGCTTCCATGAGAGCCTGGTTCACAGCCAACCACGATGAAAACTCATGGAACGGAACAGAATACGAAAAATACGGAGTTATTACCAAGCCTATGGCTGTATTCTCAGCAACCTGGAACGGTGTTCCTTTGTTGTATTCAGGGCAGGAGCTTCCCAACACGAAAAGACTGGAATTTTTTGAAAAAGACGCCATTAAATGGACAAACAACTACCAGATGGCAGAATTTTATAAAACCCTGCTGGAACTGAAAGCATCCAATCCTGCATTAAGAGGAGGGGATACCAATGTTTCGACCTATCTTCTGAATACAACTGCCAATGACAAAATCTTGGCTTATGTAAGGAAGAATGGAAAAGATGAGGTTCTGGTCGTCCTGAATATGTCAAAAGAGCCTGTAAACTTTACTATTGAAGATCAGAACCTTTCAGGAACTTTCCGCAATGTTTTCGACAAAACAAAAAGAGATTTTGACGGCGGAAAAGATTTCAGCTTCAAAGTTTCAGATTATGCAGTTTTTGAAAAATAAATTAAAGACTGAACATTTAAAGTTAAGAAGTAATTACACTTTTTATTCTGGATGATCGTTCAATAATTTTAAAATATTCAATAGGAGCGGGCTTTAGCCCGCTTTTTTATATACATTTGTATTCGGCTTTAGCCAGAATTTATTTAATTTGCAGGAACCATTTCACCAAAATTTCACGATATGAACAAACAGGAACTATTAAACATCATAAAAACAAAGATCAATGACAAGATTCAGTCTTTTGAAAACCTGATTGCAGAAACCAGGGCTTCTAATAATGATACCAAAAGTTCCATGGGCGACAAATATGAAACCGGACGCGAAATGCTTCAGCAGGAAATCAACAACCTTCAGCGGCAGCTTAATGAATCTCTGAATCAGCAATCCGTTCTTCAGAAAATAACAGCTGAAGCCTGTGACAAAGTTCAGAACGGAGCTTTGGTAAAAACAGATAAAGGACTCTTTTATGTTGCCGTATCTGTAGGAGAGATTATCTCAGAAAATCAGAAAATCATGACAGTCTCTGCAGAATCCCCGCTTATTAAGGCAATGTCAGGAAAAAAGCTGGTGAGACGTTTTCAGTTAATGCAGTTTCTCAAACTATCCGGTCGATAGAATAGTACTATTTCGCCTGATCTGCAAGCGGAATTGTTTTCCCTTTTCATATTAAGCATTTGATAAAATCCGATAAGATGCAATGTTCTATTGTTATTGAATTGTAAATTATTTTAACGTATTGAATTAATTTTTAAATAATTTGGCATTATTGGTGTAAAATTAAGAAAACTTTATTGTTAAAATTTCGAATACCATTGATTTTTGTGGTAAATTGAAGATAGTTATTTAAACAAAAAACATATTAAATTTTATCAATATGGGAATTTTAGAAAACAAAGTTGCACTGGTAACAGGCGCAGGTTCAGGAATCGGTTTAGCAGTGGCTCAGCTGTATGCTAAAGAAGGTGCAAAAGTTATCGTATCGGATATCAATGAAGAGCATGGTAAAGACGCTGTAGAAAAGATAAAGTCGGAAGGTGGGGAAGCTTCATTTATAAAAGCTGATACCTCCAGCGCAGAAGAAGTAGAAAACCTTATCAGAAAAACTGCCGAGATTTATGGAAAACTTGATATTGCATGCAATAATGCAGGAATTGGTGGCGAAGCAGCCTTAACAGGAGATTACAGCCTGGATAGCTGGAGAAAAGTCTTAGGTATTAATCTTGATGGTGTATTTTATGGCTGCAAATATGAAATCCTGGAAATGGAAAAGAACGGAGGTGGAGTGATTGTCAATATGGCTTCTATCCATGGGAGCGTAGCAGCACCACTTTCTTCGGCGTATACAACGGCAAAACATGCGGTGGTAGGGCTTACCAGAAATATAGGAGCAGAGTATGGACAAAAAGGAATCCGTTGCAATGCAGTAGGTCCTGGATATATTGATACCCCTCTTTTGCAAGAATTGGATGAAGACAAAAAGAATTATTGGTAGGAAAACATCCCATAGGACGTCTTGGTACAGCTCAGGAAGTTGCAGAATTAGTTCTGTTCCTGAGTTCGGATAAATCTTCATTTATAACAGGAGGATATTATCTCATAGACGGTGGATATACTGCTGTTTAATAGAAAAATAACATCAGCCCTATACAAAGCATTCATGAAAATGAATGCTTTTTTATGATCTGTGATAAGTGGAAATCGGTTAGATTTTTCTAAATTTGAACCATAAAAACCGCTTTCAGAAATGCAGAACTACCTCGAGCTTTTACAGCATATTTTAGACAATGGAACAGATAAAACGGATAGAACAGGAACCGGGACCAGAAGTGTTTTCGGGTACCAGTTAAGATACGATCTGTCAAAAGGATTTCCGATGGTGACCACCAAAAAAGTACACCTGAAATCCATTATCTACGAATTGCTGTGGTTTCTGAATGGCGATACCAACATCAAATATCTCAACGACAACGGAGTAAGCATCTGGGACGAATGGGCTGATGAAAACGGAGATCTGGGGCCTGTTTACGGCGCCCAGTGGAGAAGCTGGCAGGGAGCTGACGGAAAAGTGGTAGATCAGATCACTGAGGTGATAGACCAGATCAAAAAAAGTCCGGATTCAAGAAGGCTGATCGTTTCCGCATGGAACGCTGCAGAAATTCCAAATATGGCCCTTGCGCCATGCCACGCCCTTTTCCAGTTTTATGTAGCAGATGGAAAACTTTCCCTGCAGCTGTACCAGAGAAGTGCAGATGTATTTCTGGGAGTACCGTTCAATATTGCAAGCTATGCATTATTACTGATGATGGTTGCTCAGGTATGTGACCTTGAAGTAGGAGATTATATTCACAGTTTCGGTGATGTTCACATTTACAATAATCATTTCGAACAGGTGAAAAAGCAGCTTTCCAGAGAGCCGAGACCACTTCCTACCATGAAGTTAAATCCGGAAGTTAAAGATATTTTCAGCTTCAGTTTTGAAGATTTTACCCTGGAAAATTATGATCCGCATCCGGGAATTAAAGCTCCTGTAGCTATTTAAACAATTGAATATCCTGCCAAGAATGACTGTTGATATGTAACAAAACCTTATTTCTTATTACTTATCAGTTAAATCTTAAAGGGATGCTAAAAAAGTTACTTTTTATTTCAGCGATCGGTATTTCGGGTACCGCTTTTTCTCAACAAAACGTAAAGGAAAAACTGGGGAATTATTTCGATTCTCTGTTTGTTCATCATAAGGTAATGGGTAGTTTTGCTTTTGCAGAAAATGAACGCCCGACTTTTGTGAAAGTAGTTGGATTTGCGGATGTTGAAAAACAGCAGAAAGCCAATGTAAATACACAATATAGAATTGGCTCGATCAGTAAGACCTTTACTGCCGTTTTGGTAATGAAAGCTGTTGAGGAAAAAAGATTTCCTTAAATCAGAAACTTTCTGAATTTTATCCTGACATTCCCAATGCGGACAAAATTACAATTGAAAATTTATTACAGCACAGAACAGGGATTCACAACCTGACCAATGAAGCCGAATACTGGCAATACAATACAAAACCTCAGACAGAGAGCAGCCTGGTTAATATCATTAAAAAATATAAAAGTGATTTTGAACCGGGGTCAAAGTATGAATACAGTAATTCAAATTATATTTTGCTGGGTTTTATTCTTGAAAAAGTATACAAAAAATCTTACGCTGAATTAATTAAAGCTAAAATTACAAAACCGCTAAAATTAACCTTAACGGAAGTTGGAGGAAAAATTGATACTTCAAAAGATCAGGCAAAATCTTACCAGTTTACCAACGGAAAATACGAAGTTTCCAATGAAACAGATATGAGTATTCCGATCGGGGCGGGAATATAATCTCAACGCCAAGAGATTTGCTGGAATTCATTCTTGGACTTGAAAACGGAAAATTAATCAAAAAGAAAATGTTGATAAAATGAAAAATTTTATTGATAATTACGGATATGGTTTGGTGAAAGTTCCTTTCGATAAATATTCAGGATTTGGTCATACGGGCGGAATCGACAATTTCAGATCGGCATTGTATTATTTTCCTGATTTGAAAACTGCGGTGAGCTTCACAACAAATCAGTCCGATATGGATACCAACGAAATTTCTATCAAAATGGTAGAAGCAGCGATGGGAAAAGATTTTAAAATGCCAAGTTTTAAAACCCTTGAAATTCCGGAAGCTGATTTGCAGAAATTTGTAGGAAATTATGCAAGTCCGGGATTCCCTTTAAAAATTAATATCTTTATCAAGGATAAAAAATTAATGGCTCAGGCTACGGGGCAAGGTGAATTTCCTTTAGAAGCAACTTCTGAGACGAGCTTTAAGTTTGACATGGCCGGAATTGTTATCGATTTTTATCCTACGAAAAAACAATTCATCATCGTTCAGGGAGGAACAAAAAATACCTTTACAAAAGAATAAAATGAAATATTTAAAAATCAATACCGAAGAAACCACTGATCCTGAAGTTTTAAAGAACGCAATTCTTCAAATGAAAGGAGTGGTTTCCGTAGAAATCATAGACGATGAAAATCCCGAAAGCGAACTGAAAAAAGCTTTTGCCAAAACCAAAGAACAGCTCAAAAAAGGAGACTACGAAACCCTGGTTAATGATATTTTTGATATAATCACAAAAAATAACTCTAAAAAATAATAAAGTAATTAATGAAAAAGGCGATTTTGTCTATTGCTATACTCGGAATTTTCTTTTCCGCAAATGTATCGGCACAGACTGAAACTTCAGGAAGAGAAAAAGTATACAGAGCTACCCATACCAAAGTAACTGAACTTAAACATACCAAGCTTAAAGTAAATTTCGATTATCAGAAAGAGCAGATGAACGGTGAAGAATGGCTTACTGCCTCACCTTTTTTCTATCCTACCAATGAATTGACGCTTGATGCCAAAGGAATGTTGATTCATGAAGTGGCATTGGATATCAATGGGAAAAAATCTCCTTTAAAATACGACTATAAGGATGATGTTTTAAAAATCACCTTAGATAAGACCTATCAGAAAAATCAGGACTATACCGTCTATATCAAGTATACAGCACGCCCGAATGAAGTAAAGCAGGAGGGAAGTGCAGCCATTAATGATGCCAAAGGATTATATTTCATTAATGCGCAGGGAAAAGATCCTGATATGCCGACTCAGATCTGGACACAGGGTGAAACGGAATCTTCTTCTGCATGGTTCCCAACCATTGATAAACCCAACCAGAAGACTACCCAGGAGATCTATATGACCGTTCCTGACAAATATGTGACCCTTTCCAACGGCTTGTTAAAAGATTCCCAGAAAGAAGCAAACGGCTTAAGAACAGATCACTGGGTGATGGATAAGAGACATTCAACCTATCTTTTCTTCATGGGGGTAGGCGAATATGCTATTGTGAAGGACAAATGGAAAAATATTGCCGTAGATTATTATATTGAAAAAGAATACGAACCATACGCGAAACAGATCTACGGAAACACGCCGGAAATGATCGACTTTTTCTCTAAAAAATTAGGGTATGATTATCCCTGGGCGAAATATGCGCAGATCTCCGGAAGAGATTATGTAAGTGGCGCCATGGAAAATACCACAGCCACGCTCCACGGAAGTGATATCCTTCAGAAACCGGGACAACTGATCGATGAAAATACCTGGGAAGATACCATTGCCCACGAGTTATTCCACCAGTGGTTCGGAGATCTGGTAACCGCAGAAAGCTGGAGTAATCTTACTGTAAATGAATCTTTTGCCAATTATTCAGAATACCTCTGGAACGAATATAAATACGGAAAAGATCAGGCGGATTATCATCAGATGAAAGATGTGAATATGTACGTAACAACACCTGGAAATTTTGATAAAAACCTGGTAAGATTTAATTATGACTCCCGTGAAGACGTTTTTGATCTGGTTACCTATCAGAAAGGAGGCGGAATTCTTCACATGTTAAGAAATTATCTGGGTGACGATGCCTTCTTCGCAGGCTTGAATGATTATTTGAAAACATATGAATATCAGAACGGAGAAGCTCATCAGTTAAGATTATCCTTAGAAAAAGTTTCCGGAAAAGACCTGAACTGGTTCTTTAATCAATGGTATTTTGGTAACGGAAACCCGAAAATTAAATATTCTTACACTTTCGAACCTGTTAAAAAACAAATTGCTGTTGTTATCGAGCAGACTCAGGATCAGCCTTTCCAGTTTCCTTTGGCAATTGATGTTTATGACAACGGAAAGCCAAAAAGATATAATGTTTGGGTAAACGCAACAGCAAAAAATACCTTTAATTTTGATGTTTCTAAAAATGCAGATTTAGTAAATATCAATGCAGACGGAGTTTTACTGGCAGATATCACGGATACCAAAACTCCGGAGCAGAACCTGATGCAGTTTACCAACTCCAAAGAATTTAAGAGCAGATACAATGCCTTATCCGGTATAAAAGATCAGGTAGGAAAAAATCCTGCTGCCACAAAATTACTGGCTGCAGCATTAAAAGATCCGTATTTCAGAACAAGAATGAAAGCCCTTAAACTGATGGATCTTTCCAATCCTGAACAGATGAAAGCTTTGGGTGCAGATGTTGAAAAATTAGCCTCCAACGACCCTAAAACACTGGTTCAGGCTTCTGCTATTGCAGCATTGGCTAAAACCAAAGACAAAAAATATCTGCCGCTTTTTGAAAAAGGTGTAAATGCTGTTTCCAATGCTGTAAAAGGAAACTCTCTGAATGCTGTTTTAGCCCTGGATCCGTCAAAAGCCAATGCACTGGCCGATAAAATTGATCTGGAAGGTGCTTCAGACGAATTATTAGGGCAGCTGCTTCCGGTTATTGTAAAGAATAAAGTGACCTCGCAAATGGCTAATATTACTTCATTAGTGGCATTCTATCCGTTTATCAAGTTCCAGAATCCCGAATTAGGAAAATCCGCAGAAGAAGGATACAATTGGATTATGAGCTCGGATAATCTGAAAGCTACTGAAAACATTACAAAGATCATCAGCCATGCAAAAAGCCAGATGGGAGATAATCCTCAGGTAAAAATGATGATCTCTCAAATGCTCAAAGACGGTTTGAGTAAAAAAATGGACCTGTTGAAACAGAATCCTCAGAACGCTGCAAGCATTAACAAACAGATTGATGCGATCAACAAAGCTATTGAAGACTTTAAATAAACAGAATCCAAATTAAATATAAAAAGGTTGCCTTTTGAGGCAGCCTTTTTACGTTCAAAAGCTTAAAGAATCTCCACTTCTTCCGGCACAATAAAAAGAATCGTACAGCCCTTTTCAGATTTTACAGAGTGCTTAAAACCAGGTGGAGTATACAAATAATCTCCCTTTTCAAGTTGGGCTCCTGCAATAGTTGCCTCACCTTCCATGATCAATAGCTCCTCTCCGGCGGGATGATTGTGATAAGGGTAACTGGCCCCCGAATCAAATTTTAAAAGAATGCTGGTAGAACGATTTTTCTCCGGATCAAATTTTAAAGATTTCACAAAAATACCTTCATAATGAATTCCTTTTTCAATTAAAGGCTGCCATTCTTTCTGTTCTGTTTTTACGATGTAATCGTGGATGTTGGTGTTCATGATATATAAATTTAATTGTTATTGATGTAGAAATTGGTCCAGGCTCCATTCATAGCGGGAGAAAGTACTCAGGAGAAACGTCCCGGCACTGAATGCAAAGACAGAATAATCCAAAGGCTCTTTGATGCCGAAAGAAATACTCATCGCAACTGCAAATAATAAAGTGAGAATAGACGCGCACTTTGCTGTTGCTTTTACCTGATAACCTACAAGAAGCAAAATGCCAATTAATAATTCAGCAGCGGTCGACAATACTGCTATAATAGAGGCCCATGACTGGGGTAAAAATGAATTGGTTTCAGAAGTGTAAAGAACAAAATTTTTCCAGCCTGAAGATTGAGCTCCCCAAAGGCTCAACCTGCTGGCTACAGCAGATAAAAATCCTGCTGCCAGAGCTATCCTTAATAAAAAAACAGCGGTGTCCTGTTGAGTTTTCATACTATAATTTTTAGAGCTTAATTACAGGTACAAAGTTCAGCGAAAACCGTTGCCTAAAGAATAGACAATTCCGGAAAAAGCATGTAATATTTAAATGCTGAAAAGAAGAATAGGCCTGAAAGTTATGAGCTTCTTTTATTCAAGTGAAAAAACTAAATCTCCTTTACCGCCTTTTGATAATCTTTTGGAGAACGGGAAGTATGTTTTTTAAAGAAATTCGAAAAATAGAAAGGATCATTGAAGCCAAGCAGATAAGCGATTTCCTTCACCGATAATTTTTCATAGAGCAAAAGTCTCTTTGCCTCGGAAATAATAAGGCTGTAGATGACATTCTGAGCAGTTTTGCTGGTATGAAGCTTTGAAACCTCATTCAGTTTGGCTTCAGTGGTTTCAAGAATATCCGCAAAATGAGAGACCTGATAATTATTTTCAAAATTGTTTCTGACACTTTCCAGGAACTTTAGGAATAAAGCATCCGGTTTCCAGATTTCATCGCCGTTGGCAATTTTACTGCGGTTGATTTCTACCAACAGTAATTCCACCAGAGAATGCGTAGAGATCAGATATTGATAAGGCTGCTCGAGAATTTCTTTTTCAATGGTGTTCAATGTTTCAGTGAAAAAGGCAGGATGCTGTACGGTGATCATTTCATTCATTCCGAAATGACAAAAAAGTCCGTTGTGAAAAATAAGTTCAATATCACTGTCACTTTTACAGAAGAAATCAAGCGTAAATTCCAGCGCAGTAAGTTCTCCATCCACAGATTTTAATTGATGAAACTGCCCGGAAGTAATCGTGATAGTTTGTCCGGTTTTCAGAATAAAGATATTTTCGTCAACCAGAATTTCAGCACTTCCAATTTCGCACCAGAATAAGGTGTATCTGATGACCCGTCTTGGCTCAGGATGCCCTGTCTGATGAGAATATTTTTTTATTTCAATCATTTTAAACCTATTAGAGAATGGATGATCCGGTTTTATAACGTGTTGGAAAACAAATTTATCATGGACTAAATTACAAAATGTTTACCTAAATTGATGATCAACAAAGTTATATTGTCAAAGAAAAACCCCTAAATTCAACACCGGAAGAGATAACTGCTTTCATTGCCAAGCTTGGGAAATCCTCAAAACTGAGTAAAAGAGGAATCACAAACCATTGAGAAGGTATTTTTAAAGAAATAAAATAGAGTAAAAGGGATGAGGTTGTCCCAAAAGTCAAATAGTTTAACTTTTGGGATACCTCTTTTTTATGATTTTTGTATTTAAAAGAGAAATTATGCCCGGGAATTGAGGGATTATTCGAACATCATTTTATAAATTCGTATAAAAATTTAGAATAAATGACTTTTGGAATTGAGGCAGCGGGCTATTATGTGCCGTCTTTGTATTTAGAAATCAAAGATCTGGCGGAGAAAAGAGGAATTGAACCCGCAAAACTGGAAAAAGGATTAGGGTTGCATAAAATGGGGTTTCCCGATGTGCATGAAGATGCGGCTACATTTGCAGCGGAAGCTTTATTGAAGCTGATAAAAGATCATGATCTCAATCCCAAAGATATAGCCAGAATTTACCTGGGAACGGAAAGTGCTCTGGATGCGGCAAAGCCCACGGCTTCCTATGCCATGCAGATGGTGGAACAAGTACTTGAAAAGGAATTTGGCGAAAGATGCTTCAGGAACTGTGATGTAGTAGATATGACCTTCGCTTGTGTCGGGGCAGTGGATGCCTTACACAACTCTTTAGACTTCGTAAGGGTAAACCCGGACAAAAAAGCAGTAGTTATCGCCAGCGATTATGCTAAATACGAACTGGCTTCTTCCGGAGAATATACACAGGGAGGCGGTGCCGTTGCTTTACTGGTTTCATCAAAACCCGACCTTCTGGAAATTGACAACAACTGGGGGTGGCTACTGAAAGCGTTTTTGACTTCTTTAAACCCAGAAGAAACTATAACAAGAAAGACTTAAACTCAGCACCGGAAACTTTCCCGGATAAAATTGAAATTTTTACTGACGAACCTGTTTTTGACGGACAGTATTCCAATCAGTGTTACCAGGACAGGATCAGGGAAGCTTACCAGTATTATAAGGAAATTACAGGCAAAAATAAGCCTTACGAGGCCTGGAGGTACCTTATTTTCCATTTGCCGTATGCATTCCACGGTAAAAGGGTGTTTACAGAAATTTACAGCATTGAAAACGGACTTTCTTACGGAACTCCGGAAGAGCAGAAAGCAGTGGCAAAATCTGAAGATTATCTGAATTTTATTAATGAAAAGATTGAACGGTCACAGCGTGCATCTTCGGAAATAGGGAATATGTATACAGCTTCTATTTTTATGGCACTTCTTTCGGCAATACAGGTTTCATTCGATGAAGGAGAAGAGTTGGCTGGTACTGAAATCGGCTTTTTAGGATATGGTAGCGGTTCGAAATCCAAAGTTTTTGCCGGGAAAATCTCCGAAAACTGGAAAACTGCAGCATCTAAATGGAATTTGTTTGAAAACCTGAAAAACCGAACAGCCATTGATTTTGAAACCTATGAAAAATTACACAGAAAACAGCTTGAAAGTTCTGTTAATAAAAACTACAAAGGTTTCGGATTACAATCAGTAGAATATGAAAACCCTGTTTTGAAAGGAGCGAGGTATTATCATCATAACGACTAAAATTTTTGTTTATGTGTGATAAAAAAATTATGTTGGCATTCTTAAAAAAATAGTTAAATTTGCTCACTTTTTATTGAATTAATTTGATAAAAAATAAAATAATTTCTAAGCACATATTTTATGAAAAAAACATTATCAGTTCTTGGTCTGGCTATTGGTGGACTATTATTTTCTCAAGATATCCCATTCAGCAAATTATATGGTTATGGAGATCCGGTAAATTTTTATTTAGGAAGTTATCCTGTGACCGGTTCTTCTGGATTGGATATTAATTGGTATGGCGGGGTAAGACTTCGGACTTCTACAGGAGTAGGTTTTCAATTGCTAGAAAACGGGAACGTTGGAGTTGGGACATCAACTCCTTTAGCTAAATTTGATGTTAATTTTGGAAACGAAGATAAGGCCATTAGATTCTTTCAGCCTTCTACAACATTAAATCCTATTAATACATTGGTTTCTTCTCTGATGTTTACATGGTATGATAATCATGCAGATATAGGCATTATTAGAGGAGGTGGATATAATATTGTAGGACTTGGAATCAGGTTTAATGGCGGAGAAAAAGTAAGATTTACATCTAATGGAGATGTTGGAATTGGTACTGATGCTCCTGCATATAAATTGGATGTTGTTGGGAATGCTCAATTTCAGGATATTATAAGTGGCGGGTCAAATTCCTGGATTTTCCATACTCCTGATGATGGTAGGAAGTCAATACATCTTTCCCCAAAAAATGCTGCGAATACTGATTGGGATTGGGGGAAAGGGCTTATTATAAATGGAGAAAATGGAAATGCTCTAATACACGGTAAATTTGAAGCAAAAGAAGTGAAAGTAACCCAGACGCCAACCGCAGACTTTGTATTTGAAAATGAATATGATCTTCCAAAATTGGAAGATGTTGAAAAATTTATAAAGGAAAAGAAGCATTTGCCGGAGATTGCTTCAGCAAAAGTGATGGACAAAGATGGAGTGAATATCGGAGAATTTCAAATTAAACTTTTACAAAAAATCGAAGAACTTACCCTTTATTCTATAGAGCAGAATAAGCAGATTAAAAGCCTCCAGGAAGAAAATAAAACTTTAAAGTCTCAATCTGAAAAAATTGATAAATTAGAAAAGAAATTAGAACAGATTCTTGAAGAAAGGAAATAATTCTTTTAAATTTAAATTATAGTATAAGAGCAGAATAATCTGCTCTTTTTTAGTTATTCAAAAAATATCTTTCCGTTTTGATAACTTTTCGGGTAGCTCCTACAAGCTGCTTAAATACTCTTGTAAAATAATTTGTATCTGAAAATCCTGTTTTGAAAGGAGCAAGGTATTATCATCATAACGACTAAATTATCAGACCAATAAATATAGCAAAGCATTCTGTCACCGGAATGCTTTATTATTTCCAAAAGCCGTTATGCTGTGCCCAGTTTTTAAAAGATCCGGCCAGCTGCTGACAGGGCTTCCTTTTTTGCCCAATCCCCAGCCATGCCCGCCAGTCTGAAAAATATGCATTTCTGCTGGTACATGTACTTTATTTAAGGCTGAATACATCAAAAAACTGTTATCAACAGGAGAAATCTGATCATCAGCTGCCTGAGTGATGAAAGTTGACGGCATATTGTCATTAACCTGTTTTTCCACTGAATAGGCAATCTCTTGTTCTGTTGAAATATTTCCTCCAAGAATGCTTTTATAAGAATGGGTTTTATTATTAGGTGGAAGCATTGAGATTACAGGATAAATTAATCCTGCAAAATTGGGTCTGGCTGATAAACTATCTATACTATCAACAGGTTTGTAAAGTTTTTGATCAGGTCTTGCCGAGGTATAGCCTGCAAGATGTCCACCTGCCGAAAACCCCAGAATTCCTATTGTATTAGGATTAATATTATAGTTTCTTGCAAGGCTGCGGATTATCCTTACGGCACGCTGGGCGTCTTCAAAAGGGACATTTGTGGTTTTCCAGTTTTCCTGTGGCAATCTGTAAATAAGTTCAAATGCGGTTATCCCTTCAGATTGAAGCCAATTGGCAGCCGGAGTGCTTTCTTTTCCCAATTCAATGTGGGCATACCCACCTCCGCTGATCACTAAAATAGCAGTACCATTAGGATTCTTAGGTCTGTGGACAATTAACCTGGGATTTGAAACATTGGTGACAGATCCTTTATCACTGATTTTTTCAGATTCTCTGTGCCGTGAAACATCCGGCATGCTTTGAGGCCATAATGGAATTTGCTCCAGCGCAGGAGAAATCTTATATTTTTTATTGGATTGAGATTGGCATATAACAACGGAAATAAACCATACAAAAGAGAACAGGAATTTCATAATAGAAGAATGTCTAATCAGGATAGATAATCCCATTCTGGTAGCTTTTCGGAGTAACCCCTACAAGCTGCTTAAATACTCTTGTAAAATAATTTGTATCTGAAAATCCTGTCTGGTAAGCAGTTTCCTTTATGCTGATCTGTCCGGCCAATAACTCTTTAGCTCTATTGATTCTTTCCTGCAGGATAAAATCATTGGGGGAAGTTCCCAGTTCATCTTTAAACATTTTAAAAAGTTCGACTTGCTTACATAAGCCAGTTTAGCGATACTATCAATAGACAGCTTTTGATGAAGGTTTTTTTAATATAATCTACGGCGAAACCTATCCTTGATTTATTTTTGGCAATATTCTTTTCCACCATACTTCTGGCCTGGGTTTGCATTAGTCTGATTAGCAGTTCCTTCAATGCGAAATCTGCCATGATGTCCTTTTGGGAATTGTCATCCATAGCAATTCTCATGATATTATTGGTAGCAGAAGCAAGAGATTGATTGTTAAATAGAAAAAATTCATCCAGCTGGATATTCCATTGGGATGTTTCATCTGCTTTGGGAAGGCTGTAATTTAAATAGTTAAGAGAATTCTCTATAAATTCAGGATTAAGGCTTAAAGAAATGCATTGGGTCGGAGCTATATCTGCTTCAGGGAAATCGATCACCATCGTTTCACCGGGGGCGACAAGAACACTTTCTCCCGGGAAATAATCGAAATAATTAGTTTTATTATCCAGCTTCATATGTTTCTTGCCTCTCAGCATAGCGGTAAAAGCAATATTTTCAAAATGAAGTTTAACCCCGAAAGCGGCCTTATGGGTCTCGTAAATACTAAATTCACAGTTGTTTAGATTGAATTTTGTTTGGTTTTCAACAAGGTTCAATAACTGGCTCTCCTTCTTTAATTCAGGAGTGTTTAATAAAAATTTATTATTGTTATTCATTTCTAAACATTTTATACAACCCAATCACTCAAATATATAAATTTTAACTCTTCAGTGCTGTTAATAAAATTATAAAATTGAACGTCTGCACTATTTTAATATTTTTTTATACGATTGTGCTATCACTTTTTCTTGGGTAAATGTAATTTGGCATTACGAAAAATAAAATAATACTAATATGAGCACTATGACAGAACCGAAATCAGAGACCGCTTTCCAGTGGCCTGAATTCAAAAACAAATACGACAATTATATTGGTGGTAAATTTACCCCTCCTGTAAACGGACAGTACTTTAATGTGGTTTCCCCGGTGAACGGTAAAAATTTCACCCAGGTAGCCCATTCCTCTAAAGAAGATCTTGAACTGGCTGTCAATGCAGCAGATAAAGCATTCCAAACCTGGAAAAATACTTCATCTACAGAAAGGAGCATTATACTTAATAAAATTGCAGACAGGATAGAGCAGAACCTTGAATATCTTGCTATAGTTGAAACCATAGACAACGGAAAGGCGGTAAGAGAAACATTAGCGGCAGATTTACCTCTTGCCATAGACCATTTCAGGTATTTTGCCTCTGTAATCCGTGCAGAAGAAGGTTCTCACAACGAATTAGATAAAGACACAGTTTCCCTGATCGTTCATGAACCGCTAGGTGTGATCGCACAGATTATCCCCTGGAACTTCCCGATATTAATGGCGGTATGGAAGCTGGCTCCGGCCTTGGCTGCAGGAAACTGTGTGGTATTGAAACCTGCAGAAAGTACACCGGTTTCCATCATGGTTTTAATGGAAATCATCGGTGATCTTCTACCTGCCGGTGTTATTAATATCGTGAATGGCTTCGGAGCCGAATTGGGAAGAGCTTTGGTGACCAATCCGAAAGTATCAAAGGCTGCATTCACAGGATCTACCGCTACAGGACGACTGGTAATGCAATATGCAACGGAAAATATTATTCCTGTCACCCTTGAACTGGGCGGAAAATCTCCAAACGTTTTCTTCAGTTCGGTAATGGATGCAGACGATGAATTTCTGGATAAAGCCATTGAAGGAGCTGTTCTTTTTGCCCTCAACCAGGGAGAGATCTGTACATGTCCTTCCAGACTGTTGGTTCAGGAAGATATTGCGGACGCATTCATTGCTAAAGTGATTGAAAGAGTGAAAGCCATCAAAGTAGGAAACCCGCTTGACAAGACGGTCATGATGGGTGCCCAGGCCTCACAGATCCAGAAAGACAAAATTCTCTCTTATATCCAGCTTGGAAAAGAAGAGGGTGCAGAGGTTCTTGTAGGGGGAGACGTAAACAATGTTGGTGAAAACTTAGAAGACGGATTTTACATTCAGCCTACCATTTTCAAAGGAAACAACAGGATGAGAATCTTCCAGGAAGAAATCTTCGGGCCTGTACTGGCCTTTACCACTTTCAAAGATGAAGAAGAAGCGGTAAAAATTGCCAACGATACGATCTATGGACTTGGAGCAGGAGTATGGACCAGAGATGCTCATCAATTGTACAACATTCCACGCCAGATTCAGGCTGGAAGAGTGTGGGTAAACCAATACCACTCATATCCTGCAGGAGCGCCTTTCGGAGGGTATAAGCAGTCCGGAATCGGTAGAGAGAATCATAAAATGATGCTGGATCATTACCGTCAGACCAAAAATATGCTGATCTCCTACAATAAAAACAAATTAGGTTTCTTTTAATTTTTAAATATTAGGGCGTGCCCGTTTGCCCCGGCAGAGCCGGGGCAAAACGGTCGGGCTGTTCCAGGGCTTCACTTCGTTTCGGTGCTCCATTTCATTTCGCACCGGCTCGTTCCTCGCCGCCCTTCCTATCCCTCACGCGAAAAACCGTATTCCTTATCTGAAATATTCAGGTAGGCGGGAAATGTATTGCCTTTAAGGGATTCACAGTTATGATTGTGAAGAGTCAATTTTGCTTCGCAAGTCAATAGTCAATAGCTGACCGATAGTAAGATTCACAATTGACGATTCACCATTGACCATTTCAATGTGAAAAGTCAATTTGCTTCGCAAGTCAATAGTCAATGACAGACCGATAGTAAGATTCACAATTGACGACTCACCATTCACCATTTCGATGTGAAGAGTCAATTTTGCTTCGCAAGTCAATAGTCAATGACAGACTGACAGTAAAATTCACAATTCACCATGATCATCTAACTAATAAAAAACTAAACTCAGATAAATATGATTCCAAAAACAATGAAAGCTGCTGTAGTTCAAGGCTACGGACAACCACTGAAAATAGAAGAAGTTCCGGTAAGAGAACCCGGAAGATATGAAGTCCTGGTTAAAGTTATTGCCTGTGGGGTGTGTCATACAGATCTCCATGCTGTAGATGGCGACTGGCCTGCAAAACCCAAAATGCCTCTGATTCCCGGCCACGAAGGAGTAGGTATTGTCGTAGCATGCGGTCCTGAAGCGCAGGTGAAAGAAGGAGATGCAGTAGGTGTTCCATGGTTATACAGTGCCTGCGGATGTTGTGATTACTGTATCACCGGCTGGGAAACCCTGTGTGAAGCACAGAAAAACGGAGGCTATAGCGTAGATGGAGGCTTTGCAGAATATGTTATTGCAGATTCAAGATATGTAGGGCATTTAAAATCAGATGTTAATTTCCTGGAAATTGCTCCTATTTTGTGTGCAGGAGTAACTGTTTATAAAGGTTTAAAAGAAACCGAGACAAAACCCGGAGAATGGGTAGCTATCTCAGGAATCGGTGGATTGGGGCATGTTGCAGTTCAGTACGCGAAAGCAATGGGCATGCACGTTGCTGCAATTGATGTAGCAGATGATAAACTGGAACTGGCGAAAAAGCTCGGCGCAGACCTTGTAGTGAATGCGAAAAATACAGATCCCGGGGAATATCTGCATAAAGAAGTGGGCGGAATGCATGGTGCTTTAATTACAGCAGTATCTCCAATTGCATTCAAGCAGGGAATCGATGTACTCAGAAGAAAGGGGACAATAGCTCTTAACGGCCTTCCTCCAGGATCCTTTGAGCTTCCGATTTTTGAAACCGTATTAAAAAGAATAACAGTGAGAGGTTCTATTGTCGGAACAAGAAAAGATCTTCAGGAAGCGCTGGATTTTGCAAATGAAGGATTGGTAAAGGCAACGGTAACCTCTGCAAAGCTTGAAGATATTAATGATGTTTTTGATAAAATGAAGAAAGGTCAGATTGATGGCAGAATCGTGCTGGATATTGCCGGCTCAAATTAAATGATGATGGATTAATGTGCCCGGTGGATTTTTCTGCCGGGCTTTTTGAAACAATAAAAATAGGTAGAATCTTCGTATCTTAGAAGTAAACTTGTTGATGTAAAAGAACAAAAAATGGAAACCACAATATCAAGGCTGTCGGCCACAGAAAAAGCACTGGACGTTATTTTCGAACTGGAAAAGAAATATGGAGCACTGATGTTTTACCAGGCAGGAGGGTGCTGCGAAGGCACTCAGCCGCAATGTTTCGAGAAAGGCGGATTTTTTCCCCGTATGAATGATGCCATGATTGGTACCATTAATGGACATGAATTCTGGATCGACCGCGATTTATTCGAATACTGGAAATATTCACATTTTACCCTCGATGTTACAGAGGGTTTCGGTCCCGGAGGTTTTTCCCTGGAAACACCTTTAGGCAAAACATTTAAAGTCCATTACAGGCTTTTTACCCCTGAAGAATACAAAAACTTAGAGCCTGTAAAACGAAGCGAGTAGGTTAGATGAGCTTCTCCTGTTTTAAATAAATCAGACCTTCACAAACCGGTTCACAAACATAGCTGCGACAATATCTCCTACAGCATTCAGAACAGTGGCCAGTGGGTCTACCAGCGTACCGATAATCATCACAGCCGGAATGGCTTCCTGTGGTAATTTATATACCGAAATCATCAGCATTTCCCCAATATATCCGCCGTTGGGAATACCGCCTGCAACAATACTCACGAAAACCGTAATTCCTAAAGCAAGAAGCAAATTGGAGGGATCAAAAAATCTCTTCCAATGATCAGGAAAGCCACATATATTTTAATAATCGAAGACATCGAAGATCCGTTTTTATGAAGCGTAGTCCCGATAGGAATAACCAGATTGGCAATTGAATTTGGAATACCGATCTTAGAAGCAGCCTGAAGATTTGCCGGCATTGTGGCAAAGCTGCTGCAGGTGCTTAAAGCGGTAAGAGTAGGGTATACCGCATTGGACCAGAAGCTTTTGATTCCCTTTTGGCCATTAGCCATAAAAGCGTACAGCGAAAAGAAAACAAAGAAGTAAATAATTCCTGCAATATAATAAAGCCCCAGAGGTTTAGCATAGAAACCAAACAACTGTGGTCCCAGAGTCGCTACCTGATAGGCAAAATAAGCTCCAAGCCCGATAGGCGCAAGTTTCATGATCAATAAAAGCAATTCTTTCATCACTTCATATCCTGAAGAGATAAATACCCTGAACGGTAAGCCTTTTTCTCCTGATTTTCTGGCTGCAAAGCCCGTCATGAAGGCGAAAATAAGAAGGGCAAGCATATTTTGTCTCGAAAAAAGCTGAGTAAATTCTCCGACTGTAAAAAAGCTGACTATCCTGTTACCCCAATTTTCCTCAGACGCTGTTTCTGCAATTACCTCTGAACTGCCGGAAACCCCTGAAACAGGGAATAAATAGACCGCACAAATGGTAAAAACAGCCGCGGTTAGAATAAAAAACAGGAAAGTAAAGGCCATCACCAGAATGATTTTCCCGAACTTGGATTGCTGCTCAAGAGAAGCAATAGAATTGGACACGGCAAAAAATACAAGCGGCACCACACTTACAAAAAGCAAATTCAGGAATATATCTCCCAGAGGCTTAATGTATTCTACAATGCCCGGTGCAGTAATGCCTATGATGCTTCCTGCTATAATCCCAAATAGTAAAAGTATAATTCCCGAGTAATTTTTAAGAACCTCTTTCATTCAACGCTTTTTATCAAAGATAGGGTTATTTTTAACACTCTCTTATATATTTTTCAGGGACAAATTTCATAAATTTGAGTAAATATCGTTTCTATGGCTTATATAGATTACTATAAAATTCTAGGCGTAGATAAAAGCGCAACCCAGGATGACATTAAAAAAGCTTATCGAAAACTGGCAAGAAAGCTCCATCCTGATCTTAATCCCGACGACAAAGAAGCGGAGAAAAAATTCAAGGAACTGAATGAAGCCAATGAAGTGCTCAGTAATCCTGAAAACCGTGCCAAATATGATAAGTACGGGGAGAACTGGAAGCATGGGGAAGAATATGAAAAAGCCCAGCAACAGCAGCAAAGACAATATCAGCAGCAGAACTATGGAGGCGGAGGATTTTCCGGTGCTGATTTCGGTGAAGGTGAAGGTTTTTCAGATTTTTTCCAAAGTATGTTTGGCGGTGCAGGCGGTGGTTTTGGCAGAAGTTCAAGAGGCAGCTCTTCAGGTAAGTTTAAAGGACAGGACGTTCATGCTGAATTGAATTTAACCTTAAAAGACGCGGCACATACTCATCCACAGACTTTCGAGATCAATGGTAAAAAAGTAAGGATCACCATTCCTGCAGGGGTTTATGATGGCCAGCAGATCAAGCTGAAAGGTCATGGTAATCCCGGTTTTAATGGAGGACCGAACGGGGATCTGTACATCACATTCAATATTCCTGTTGATCCCAATTTTGAAAGGGTAGGTGATGATCTGAAAACAAAAGTTTCAATAGATCTGTATACCGCAGTTCTGGGAGGCGATGTAAAAGTGAATACACTGGATGGAAGCGTCAATCTGAAAGTAAAACCCGAAACGCAGAACGGAACAACAGTAAGGCTGAAAGGAAAAGGATTTCCGGTATATAAGAAAGAAGGACAGTCCGGAGATCTTTTCGTGACGTATGAGGTGAAATTACCTACCGGTTTAACGGACAAACAGAAAGAACTTTTTGAACAACTTAAAAATTCCTAAGCCATGAGTGAAAGAATATCACGGGAAGAACTCGTAAAAATATACAATGTAGAGATCACTTTTTTTGACGAACTGGTGGATGTTGGCCTGCTGAATGTAGAAACAGAGAACGAAATCCGTTATTTACTGTATGATGATTTGCCTGTATTCGAAAGGTTTACCAACTGGCATTACGATCTGGAAATCAATCTGCCGGGTCTGGAGGTAATTAATGATATGCTTTTAAGGATAAAGAAACTGAAGAAAGAAAATCGTGACCTGATGAATAAACTTTCTGCAATAAATGATCAATATGAAGATATTTGATTTAGTTTTGTAATCTTTAAAACAAATTAATATTTTTCTAAGAAATGAATGGAGAGAAAGTCATTAAACTTAATGTAAACAGAAAAGATTTCGAGGAAATTTATTTCAGCGGGAACCAGACAAGCTTATTTTTTTCACCAACTACCAGAGGAAAAACAATTACTACAGCGGTTGTGGGATTAATCCTGCTGATCCTTTTTTTCTTTAAAGGCGATTTAAGCAAAGAAAAATTCGGGATTCTGTATTTTGTGAGCTTTCTATTTCTGCTGTGTACGGTTTATCTTTCTTTAAGCATTAATAAGGTTTCCCGGTGGAAAAAGAAGTGAATAAATATTTAAAATCACTGGAAGATTCCAAAATATATGAGATCAGGTTTAATGATGAGACTTTTAACGTCAACCTTAATCACCAGGAAGAACTAAGCGAATGGGGAGATTTTAAAGACTTTGATGTTAATAATGAATTTATTTCCCTGGAAGGAAAGTTTAATTATATGTTCCCCCAAAAATCAATGAGCAAGGCGGATTACGACAGTCTCAAACAAGCTGTAAAAAAGAATATTAAGGGGTAAAATGGCAAAAAAGCTAAAAGGCTAAACGGCGAAGAGATTAAGGGTAGAAGTTAAACAGCAAAAATAGCTTCTTCATCTAATCTTAGAATTACAAATAAAAAAATCAGAGTGAACAACACCCTGATTTTTTTATTTGTAGAAAGTTGTAAGCCTCAGCAATTTAGCCTTTTCGCCCTTTAGCTTTTTGCCTTTACTCCAGCCACCCCATTTCCTTCATCCACTCATCATTGTAGATTTTTCCTACATATCTTGAGCCATGGTCGTGAAGAAGAACAACAATGACATCATCTTTCGTAAACTGATCTTTCATCTGAATTAACGAAGCAATGGCACTTCCCGCAGAATATCCGCAGAAAATTCCTTCTTCTTTAGCCAGTTTTCTTGCGTATATGGCACCGTCTTTATCTGTTACTTTTTCAAAATGATCGATCACAGACATATCGTAATTCTCAGGAATAATATCTTCCCCGATTCCCTCGGTGATATACGTGTAGGCGTGATCATAGTGAAGTTCACCTGTCTCGTGGAACTCTTTCAGAATAGAACCGTAAGTGTCAACTCCGATTACTTTGATCTCCGGATTTTTTTCTTTGAAGAATGTTCCGCAACCTGTAATGGTACCTCCTGTTCCGGCACCCACTACGAAATGAGTAAGTTTTCCTTCCGTCTGTTCCCAGATTTCAGGAGCAGTGGACTCGTAATGAGCGGCTCTGTTGGATAAGTTATCATATTGGTTCACATACCATCCGTTTTCTGTTTCCTTAGCCAGTCTTTTGGAAACTGAATAATAAGAACGCGGATCTGTAGGCTTCACATCTGTAGGGCATACAATCACTTCAGCTCCTACAGCACGAAGAATATCGCATTTTTCCTTAGATTGCTTGGAATTGGTTACAAAAATACATTTGTAGCCTTTGATGATGGCGGCAAGAGCCAGTCCCATTCCTGTATTTCCTGAAGTTCCTTCAATAATGGTACCTCCGGGTTTTAATCTGCCGTCTTTTTCGGCATCTTCTATCATTTTAAGAGCCATTCTGTCCTTTACAGAATTTCCGGGATTGAACGTCTCTACTTTTGCTAAAACCAAAGCAGGAAAATCTTCACCCAATACTTTGTTAAGCTTTACAAGAGGTGTATTTCCGATGGTTTCAAGAATATTTTTTGCGTATTTCATAAATGTTTTATAAGCGATGCAAAGATAAGGCTTTAAAAATTAGCTGCGTAATTTAAGATGATTTATAATGTGAATGGTGAATAGTCAATAATGAATGCTATTAAAATTGACAATTGACAATTCACCATTCACATTTAATTGTATTTAATCGCCTTAACCGGAGATATCTTACTGATCAGGTAACTCGGAATAATTAATGCCAGTCCTGAAATAATCAGAATTCCTACTGAGATGGAAATAATAGCAACAGGATTAAGGTCTACCGGCACTGTACTTACATAATAGTTTTCAGGATTAAGCTTGATAATACCGAAGAACTTCTGAATCAGGATCAAACCCAGGCCTATTGCATTGCCGTAGAGAAGTCCGGGGATCATGATGATCAGTGTATAATTGATGAAAGTAGCTCTTATCTGTGAATTGCTGGCTCCGAGGGTTTTCAGAAGCCCGATGGAATTGGTTCTTTCGATGATCAGAATTAAAAGGACCATGATAATATTGATCACAACCACAATCAGCATAATAATGATGATCAGGGCAATATTGGTATCGAAAATACTGATCCAGTCGTTGATTTGCGGGAATTTTTCCGTTGCCTTTTCCGCATAGTTTTTGTAGCCGATCAGTTTTTCAATTTCCGGAAAATCTTTGTCGATATCATTCACGTTTCTGAAGAAAATATCAAGACCGCCTATTTCGTCAGGTTTCATTTCCAGAATTTTTCTTACATGATTGATGCCGCCTATAACGAACTGCTCATCAATCATTTTAATATCCGTTTTATAAATTCCTATCACCCTGAAATTACGGTAAATAGGTTTCTGGTCTGCTTTTGAAAATACGGTGACTATACTGTCATTCACTTTCAGATGAAGATCATTGGCTATTTTCTGCGAAATAGTGACATCATTGTTGAAACCCTTTTCTGTTACTTTAGGAGTTGTGCCTGCAACCAGGAATTTTTTGAATCTCAGGCTGTCAAAATCTTTCCCGACTCCTTTGAATATGATTCCCGAAAAATTGTGCTCATTACGCATAATTCCTGTCACTGTTGCATATTTCTGGACACTTTCCACATCAGGAAGCTTTTTAATCTTCTGAATATCCAGTCCCTGATTATCTAAGACAGAGGTATTGTAAGAAGAATTGGATCTGGTAGACCGTACAGTAATATGTCCGCTAAAATCCGCCAGTCTTTCCTTAATGGCTTTCTTGGAGCCGAAGCCGGTAGCTACGGTAATTAAAGAAACAATGATCCCCAAAGCTACAGAAAGCCTGCCGATGAAGATGATAACTCTTGAAAGGTTATTTTTGTTATCTTTGGAAAACGCTATTTTTCTAGAGAAATATAAAGGAAATTTCAAGCTTATGAATTTAGATTTCAAAATTAAAAATTTACTTCTTATTTGCCTAATTTTTTTAGGAGTATTCAATCAATATTATTCTCAGACTCAAGTTCAACCGGATTTCAAAACGGGAGCAGACCAGCCTGAACTTTATCTGCCTTTGCTGAAGAACAAAACAATCGGGATAGTGACGAACCAAACGGGTTTGATGAGCGATAAAAGCTATGTGGTAGATTTTCTGGTGAAGAATAATATTAAAATTAAAACAATCTTTGCTCCTGAACATGGTTTCAGGGGAGATGCTGATGCCGGCGAAAAAGTAAAAAACGGAGTCGATACCAAAACCGGTATTCCTATTATTTCTTTATATGGAAACAATAAAAAACCAAAACCGGAACAACTAAAAGGGTTAGATGTCGTAGTCTTCGACATCCAGGATGTAGGAGTAAGATTTTATACCTACATTTCAACTTTAACCTATTTAATGGAAGCCGGAGCAGAAAATAATGTGGAAATAATGGTACTCGACCGTCCCAATCCGCATGATGGCTATACTGACGGACCGGTTCTGAAAAACAAATGGTCAAGTTTTGTAGGAATGCATGAAGTTCCTGTAGTGTATGGGCTGACGATAGGAGAATACGGAAAAATGGTCAATGGCGAAAAATGGCTGAAAAATGGAGTTCAGGCAAAATATACCCTGATTCCGATGAAAAATTATCATAAAAAACAGCGTTATTCTGTTTTGGATAAGCCTTCACCAAACCTTCCCAACGATAAGTCTATTAACCTGTATCCCAGTCTATGCTTCTTTGAAGGAACCCAGGTTTCCGTAGGAAGAGGGACCAATCTGCCATTTCAGATTTACGGATCTCCCTGGACGCAAGGGCTGCCGTATCAGTTTACACCCAAGCCAAATTTTGGGGCAAAAGATCCTTTCCTGAATGGAAAACTTTGCTACGGTGAAGATCTCTCTGCCTATCCGAAAGATCTTAGGGAACTCAATCTTGAATGGCTGATCAAATCTTATAAGGCATATAAAAATCCTAATCAGGGCTTTTTCCTTGAGAATTTGTTTTTCGATAAACTGGCCGGAACGGATGAATTCAGAAAGCAGATTATAGCCGGAAAATCAATTCAGGAAATCAGGGCTTCGTGGAAAAGTGATCTGGATAAATTTGAAAAGATCCGAAGCAAATATGTTATTTACGAGAACTGATTTTAAAAGTCAATAGTCAATTTGGCTTCGCCGGTCAATAGTGAATCGTTGAGTATGATAAAATTCACTGGAGAAGCCAAATTGACTATTAACCATTCACTTTTTATCAGTCAAAATTCTGTGGCGGCTTATTATCATTCTTTCCCTTATTAAGGATAAAAAGCCCAATAGATAAACCTATAACTCCGGCAAAAGCTGTCATTAATGCTCTTTCCAGTTTATCAGGCAGATCATTTCCGATATAATTCATTAAAAAAGAATCACAAATGTGATCACTGAAATGATAATATGATTTTTTCCGAACAGTTTCATGCTGTTATTTTAGTTTATAAGAGATCATTACGCCTCCTCTGTAAGGAAGGATTTCTCCGCTTTTGTTAAATTTCTTAGCCGATTCATATCGCTGGCCCGTATTACGGTCATATCCTTTGTAAAAATCCTGAGAGGTACCGATTGTTGCATACACATCGATATTCCAACGGTCTGATACTTTAAACTGGTAACCGCCTGTAACTCCCAGTATAAATGAAACTCCTTTTTGATATAAGTCTGATGAAACGAAAACTTCATTTTTATCATTAATGTAAGGAGAATTATTCCAATAATTCCATTTTTGAAGTACAAAAGCTGAGCCTGCAATATTCGCGCCTATATACCACTTGCTGAACGCTTCATTGAAATAATACCTGCCTTCGACAGATGCAGAGTAGTATTGGAATTCGTGTCCTGCAAAAGATTTCCAGGGAGATACCAAAACATCGCCCTGTATAGTAATTTTTTGACTCAATTGTTTTTCCAAACCAATATTGATGAGCCCGATCGGCGCCAGAAGTGCATTTCCTTTGATATAAAGACCTTTTTCCTGTTGCTGCTCTTGAGCTGTCAGCATTGCTGTGGACAAGAGGGTGATGGATGCGGTAAGAAATTTGTGTTTTAGCATTATTTTATTTGTTTCAATAATTCTTCTGCAAGCTTGGAGTCCTTATTGGTCTGGACAGCCATATTCTTAGACATTTCTGCGTAGTTTTTGGCCATTTCCTTATTTCCGGTCAGAAAATAAAGCTTTGCAAGAATGTATGTGTTTTCCGGTGTTTCGCTGCGCATTACAGATTTTTCAGCCCATTCTGTAGCTTTCTTTAAAGACGCAGGATTTTTGATATGCTCGCTGAATACCCAGGCCGCTCTGAGCAATTCATTAGGTTCAAATGCATCAGAGTTTTTATAATATACCAGGGCAGCTTTTTCAAATTCTGGAAAATTAGCATTTTGTTCGTAATAGCTTAGCTTTGTTTGGTTCAGTTTGGACTCGGCAAGCTGTTTTCCTACTAAAGGTTCAGCAGTTTTCATGAAATACTCATCGTTGATCCTTTTATTCTTATCATCGATAGACTGCTCTACGATTTTTGAAAGTTTCAATTGGTTATTGAACTCGTTGTAAGTTTCTTCGGGCAGATATTTGATAATTTCAGCCTTTCTTGAGGCAAATGTATTATAGTTGCTGTCTTCCGTTGATTTTACGAAGAACAGGAGAAAGCCTATTTCCTCTTTGGTGATTTCTTCGGTTTTCTTTTTGTTTTCAAAATAACGTTCGGAAGCTTTTTTAGCAAAATCATAATCTGAAGAAGAGTTCAGTTTCATAATGTTGATGAGGAATTCAGGATCTTTTTCTCCTTTGGCAAAACGCTCTTTTAAGGAACCTTTGTTATTACCGGGAGAATTGATATTCTGGGCCATGGCTACGAAAAGCCCCTCATCCATATAACCTGAATTTTGGGATACAAGATCACCCTCACCATTCAGGAACAGATAAGTAGGGTAGGAACGTACTCCATATTTGGCAGCAATTTCCCTTCCTTCCCCTTTTTCCATGTCGAATCTGGCATTAACGAAATTGGTATTGAAATAATCGCCTACCGTTTTTTTGGTGAATACATTTTTTTCCATCATCTTACAGGGTCCGCACCATGAAGCATAGGCATCGACGAAAACAAGTTTTTTTCTTTTTTTGCCTTTGCTATTAAGTCTTTGAACGGTAATTCATGAAACTGGATAGCTTCCTGAGCAAGTATGGCTGCAGAGCAGAAAACAAATATCCCGGAGATGATCTTCCTCATTTTCAAATTAGATTTGTTGGCGAAGATAGGTATTTTCCAAAAAATAGACGGTGAGTTTACCTGGGAAGGCTCTTTATTAACGAAACTTTAAGATTGTTAACCTTTATAGAAAAACAACGTTTACTAATTCCTGGGTATCTTAAAAACAAAAAAACCTCTAAATAAATTAGAGGTTTTAAGTGGTTTCTCCAGGAATCGAACCAGGGACACATGGATTTTCAATCCATTGCTCTACCAACTGAGCTAAGAAACCAATTATTCCGTTGTTTAACGTGGGTGCAAAAATAGAGCTTTTTGAGATATCGTGCAAGTTTTTTTTGCTAAAATGAAGAGTTTTTTTGCAGAGATAATTGTTTAGAATTCAAAACAGAGTATATCTTGTTGAATGTCAGCGTTAATTATTGCAGGCTGTTTTTTACTTTTTTATGTTCTTTACCCCAGGTTTCCAGCTCATCCAGAACGGGGATCAGTTTAATTCCTATTTCGGTTAATTCGTATTCTGCCCGGGGAGGTATTTCTGCATACATTTTCTTTGAGACCAAATGTTCTTCTTCCATTTTCTTAAGCTGCATGGTGAGCATTCTCTCGGTGATGTTGGGAATGCTGTTTTTCAGCTCGGAAAATCTCAGTTTTCTTTGCTTCAGGCAGTAGCAGATAGAAAGTATCCATCTTCCGCTGATCAGATTCACGGCGTAGATTTCCGAGCAGCTTTGTTCTAATTTTTTCTTATTCTCGTTATTCGTTGAAGACTCTTTAATACTCATACTTACATTTTTGTTCGTTCCACACAATTCATTGAGTCTTTGCAGACCCGATATTCATCATATAAATTTACAAAATAAAATAATGGGTGAAAACTTATAGCTATCATCCAAAAATTATACAAATAATGAATTTAAATAGAATTGATAGAGGTCTGAAGGAAAGTATAGACCGTTTTCCTTTTTCACTGGAAATTAATGAAACCGAATTTCTCAGCAATCCTGAGATCATTCAGAAAGAAAAAATACAGCTGGCAAAGGACAACCCTTTCATGGGGCCGGATGATATTAATGTGAACGATATTTTCATAGAAAGCTCTTTTGATCATCACCAGATAAGGCTTCATATTTATCAGCCGAAAAATTTTGATAAGACAAGAACGATCCTCTATTTTCATGGAGGAGGATACGTCTTCGGCCTTCCGGAACAGGTAGATCCCCAGATGTTTGAAATAGCAGAAAATCTAAATGCAACAATTGTTTCGGTTGATTACAGGCTTTCTCCGCAATACAGGTTTCCCATACCGATACTGGAAGGGTTTGATTCGCTGCAGTGGGTAATCAGGAACGGAGCCGAGCAACTTAAAATTGACCCGGAACAGATTGTTGTTTTCGGAGCGAGTGCGGGCGGGCATTTGGCTGCAGCAGTTACCCAGATGGCTAATGATAAAGGAATAAAAAATATAAAACACCAGTTTCTACTATATCCTGTGGTTCATAACAAGCTTGATACGCCTTCCATGAATGAATTCACAGATGCTCCTTTATGGAATAAAAAATATGCAGAAACCGCCTGGCTTCATTTTTTGGGACATGATGATAAAGATAAAAGCATTCGATATGCAGATCTTACGCGTTACGATGATTTCAGTAATCTTCCCGGAACAACAATAGTAGCCTGCGAACTGGATCCTTTAAGGGACGAAAATATAGAATATGCCAGCCTCTTATACCAGGTAGGTGTTAAAACCGAGCTGTGGGTGATCTCTGGTGCATTGCATGTATTTGATTTGTTTGATTGTCCTTTAAATGACAGATATAAGGAATTTCTTTACACCCGTATGTTTAATGATTAAAGAACAGAAAATGACAAAATTAAGGGATAAAAAACCGGCTCTGTTGCTGATTGATATACAAAAAGGATTTTTGGATGAAGAATACTGGGGCGGAAACAGGAATAAGGAAGCGGAAAAGATCAGTGGAATTCTATTGAAAAAGTGGAGGGAACTGGAACTTCCCATTTTCCATATCAGACACAGTTCCGTTAATCCGGAATCCAAGCTGCATGAAACTGATCCGGGATTTCAGTTTAATGACTATGTTCTTCCTCAAAATGATGAGCCTGTTATTACAAAAAATGTAAACAGCGCTTTTATCGGGACTGATTTAAAACAAAGAATAGATCAGCAAGGTATAAATACTCTTGTAATTGCAGGAATAACTACGAATCACTGTGTTTCAACTACTACGAGAATGGCCGGGAATTTTGGATATGAAACCTACGTGGTTTCTGATGCCACAGCAGCGTTTGACAGGATTGGAATTAACGGAGAGAAATATGATGCCGAACTGATTCATCTGACTGCTCTGGCTAATCTGAATGAAGAATTTGCTTCCGTTTGGAATTCAGAAAAGTTATTGCAGGAATTGTAAGGTAAAGAATAAGGTGATTAACTTAAAGGGATATTATTGCTTAAATTCTCAATAGTTTTCTGATAACTTTTATAGCTTTTAAATCCTACGATATATATTAATTCTTCGTCAGGGGTACCTTTATAATGAGGTGATAATTTAAGCTGTTTCAGTTCTTCAATCCTTAAACTATTGATGAAATGGTTGAAATTCATTCCATAGTTCTCATTGATAAAAAGGGATAGATAGGTTCTGTTGGTCCCCATATACTGCGTTACGTCCGATAATTTAAGCTCGCAATTCAGAAAAGGCTTGTGCTCCTGCAGATACCTTTCAAATTTTTCTTTATTGATTACTTCAGAATTATTGATCTTTTTCTTTACATCGGCTTTATGAGGAACGGATGAGGTTAAATAATTATCAGTGAATAAATTATAACTGAAAGTAGTAAGGAGAATAAAAGATATTATATTGAATGAAAAGATACTGGCATTATAAATAGCGGGTATATTGATAGAAATCAAACTCAGCAAAAAGTAGATGATGTTCATGGCTGTTAACAGAAAAACAATCTTTAAAACCGATTGCGCTGAATAAGTTTTATAAAGTATAGATCGATCAGACCCATTATTATGGAAAACGGCAATGGATCTTACAGACAGATATTGATAGAACAGAATGGTGAATAAGCTCATATACAAATCTACATTTCCGGGTTTCCGGAACCATATTATACTGTTTTCCGGATAAGTTTTTTCTATAGCCGGTTCATAATCAATATTCTGCAGTGCGAATGTTATTCCCAATCCTATTGTTAAAATAAGACAGATAGGGAATATATAGTTTTTGATTAAAAAATTCTTATCCCTCAGATTTCTTCCGGTTAACGCAGAGATAAACAGGTTCAGCAGGATAGGAAGTAAAGCCAGGCAAAATAAATTGAAGGCTCTGATACTTTCGATTGGCAGATTGTTATAAACTGAATGAATGATATGGGTTATATGCAGCATTCCCAGTACCAGTAAAAAACAAATACCGATAATGAATACTATTTTTGTTCTAAAAGGATGCTTCTGGCCAATTAATTTTCCCGGAAATAGAAAAACACAGAACACACTTCCGGAAACACAGGCAAAAGAAGACAGGAAAAGCAGATAAGATATCATCCTTTAAAATCTGTTGTTTGTTTTTCAGAGGCAGCTCTTACAGCTCTTAAATAGCTTCTGACACTTCCAAAGCCTGCTATCCGGGCAAGTTCTTCGGTAGATTTATTTTTATGTAAGGTTAATAATTTAAGCTCTTTTACTTCATTTAACCTCCAGTAATTCACAAACTGATTAAAATTCATATCATAGGTGCCGTTTATAAATTTCGACATATAGGTTCTGTTTGTATTAAAAATGAGACTGAGATCATCAATTTTAAAAGTAGGAATAAGATAAGGCTTTTGCTCATGAAAATAAGTTTCAAAATCCTTTTGGCTGAATATGATATTTTTCTGGTCATTTTGCGGTACAACTTCATTCAGATAAGATTCATGGAAAATATGTCCGGTAGGAGCAAGCACTGTATTATTTTTTAAAAGAGGCAGAAAATAATAATTTTTCTCCAATACATTAAATAAAATAATAATAAACAAAAGAGAGCTGAGAGTGAAAAATGTAGGAAGCATAAGGAAGCGATAACCCAGCAATATCTGGAGAGTAATAAGTACAATAAAGCATAGCTTAATTGCCATTAAAGAATAAAGCCAGTTAACAGTTTTATTAATATTCATTGTAATATTCCTTTTTTCTACTTCTCTCCTGTAAGAACGGATATACTTTAACGAAAGGCTGCCATAATATATTTGGTACAATAGGAAATACAATAAACAGTAGGGCATCATATACTGATTCATCTCTGTTTGAGACTTGATTCTGGGATAGAGTAAATAAAAGAAAAATACGGTAACAACAAATAATATAACCGGAAGTGTATAATTGAAGGCAGGTATAATCATTTTTTGTTTTTTGTTCGTTAAAAGAAAAATGAAATGGAAAAATAATACACTAACGCTTGCTGCATACAAAAATATAAAAGGATAAGCCTTCCCTTTTAGCTGTATTGCCTTGGTTTCCCTGAGCCCGATAAACAATCCGAATAAGGCCACAATACCAAAATACACTATTAAAACTTTTTTAATATTATTTTCCCGCTTGCTTTCCTTTTTGTTATAAGAATATATCAGAAGAGTACAGCATACGAGGGCGGGCACCAGACAGGAGTAGAGAAAAAAGTATTAGCAATATTATACACTGCGTTATTATTATCCCCTAAAATATAAATATTTTATTAATATTCAACTAGTTGTTTTCTAATTTACAATTTGTCATTCTTAATTTTGACAGTTTATTAGTTTAAAATCCTGTTGGTTTCATTTTTTTGTGCATTCAAACAAAAAATTATTTCACATGAAAAACTATTCCTTTCTACTTCTTACTTTATTTTCTGCAGGCTTTTATGGACAAGTTGGTATTGGCACGCCAGCGCCAGATAATTCTTCAATCTTACATCTTGATGTTACCTCTTTGCCTCCTGATGGGAAAAAGGTTTTTTAGGGCCAAAAGTTGCCCTTAAAACATCAGTGGATCAAATTACCGTTCCTGCTCCCGCAACAGGATTGCTGGTTTATAATTTAGGGACCGGCGGATTACAGACGGAAGGATATCATTACTGGAACGGAAGTGAATGGAGGGTTTTTAATTCTTCTTCCACAATTACCCCGTCAGTGCAGGGACTTAATTGCTCGGACGCTACTTTCAACCCACCTACTTTTATATCAGGAGTACCTTATAGCGGAGTTATGGTCATTCCATACTCCGGAGGTAATGGCGGAGCTTATGGTGCAGGAACGCCTGTAGCTTCTACAGGCAATACCGGATTAAGTGCAAAATTACGTCCCGGATATCTTTCCAATGGAAACGGGGAGCTGATTTATGATCTTACAGGAGTTCCATCCCAATCCTCTCCCAATCCGGCGATCTTTAATATAAGCTTTCTGAACCAGAACTGTGTGGCAAAACTTACTGGAGACATATTGAGAGTGGGGCAGGTATATGGATATTACAATAGAATCCTGCAGTCGGCAATGGCAGATGGGCAGTATGCCAGTACACTTACATCAGATCTTCCGGTGATAGAAGGGCTTAGAATTGATATCAGGAAAATAACAGGAGGATTTACTTTCGCACCTTATTTATATAATACATCATCAAATGCAATGGGGCTTAACTGGCAGGTGGAAGGATATTCATCAGGAACTACTGTGTCAGCAGCAGGAAATATTGCAGCTAACAGTTATCTAGATGTAGGACAAGGGAATACGGGAAGTTGGAATCCGTCTACAGCAAAAGTACTCAAAATGAATGTTGTCATGAACAAAGCCCGTTGGTACAGAATTGAATTTTACAGTGTATCTGATTCGCAAACGGCACCTACTCCGTCAGATTACCACAATATAAGAATAACTATTCAGCGTTTACAATAATCCAATTGTACGACAATACATAACGCTGTAATTACTCCATATCCCTAACCAAAACATAAAATTCTAAATTCACAAATGAATATATATATTTTTAATATCCGGTTAGGGATAGTTTTAGTTTTAAGACTTGTCTTTTATTTAGGAGATTATAAATTTTCATAAAAAAATTTGCTTTGGTCTGGAATTCAGATAAATACTGAAGAAATTATAAAAACAAAAAAACCTCTAAATAAATTAGAGGTTTTCAAGTGGTTTCTCCAGGAATCGAACCAGGGACACATGGATTTTCAATCCATTGCTCTACCAACTGAGCTAAGAAACCATTATATTTTTGTTGACTTACTTCGTTGTTTTAAAGTGATGCAAAAGTAGTAAGTTTTCTTATATGAAGCAAGTATTAACCGTACTTTTTTTCAATAAAAATAAAACTTACTGATTTTCAGCCGAATTATTTTCCTGTTCTTTTCTGATGTGGTCGCTCATCTCCTCCAGTACAGGCTTTATCGTACTTTCGGGAAGATCGCTGATGCGGATATACATCAATCCATCGATGGCATCATTAAAATTCGGATCTACGTTAAAAGCAATTACTTTTGCATTTTGTTTAATGTACTTTTTGATCAGAACTGGAAGCCTTAATTCAGGTTCAAGATCATCAATGATTTTGTCAAGCTTATTCAGGTCAGATTCCATTTCCTCAAAGAAAATATTTTTATCCCTGTCACGCAGCTTTACTTTATACTCATTTCTTGGGGTAATGTATTGTGCCACTGCCGAATCAAAATAATTCGAACGCATGAATTCAATCATCAGAGATTTGGAAAACTCAGAAAATTTATTCGAAATACTTACACCACCCATCAGGAACTTATGATCCGAATTTCTCAAGCAAACATGAACAATTCCTCTCCAAAGAAGGAAAAGCGGAAGCGGCTTCTGCTGGTATTCTTCACAGATGTATGCACGGCCCATTTCAATCACCTTTTTGAAGAACGGATGAATGTCTTGTTCAAATTCAAATAAAGAACTTGTGTAGAAGCCTTTGATCCCGTATTTCTTCATTACCTCTTTACCTAAAGCCATTCTATAGGCACCGGCAAGCTTCTCTGCGCTGTTGTCCCAAAGGAAAAGATGGTGATAATGCTTGTCATACTCATCCAGGTCAAACGGAAGATTACTTCCTTCGCCCACAGCACGGAAAGTGAGCTCCCTCTGGCGCCCGATCTCTCTCATGACAGAAGGAATTTCTTCGTAAGTCGTGAAGTAGATTTCATAATTTCCGTTACTGAACAGCATTTTATCCGTACCCTTCAGTTTACTGATGTCCTTAAGAATGTCCTCTTTAGGTGTTTCATCAATGATATTCTGTACAATATTTTCTTCTTTTAAAAGAGGAAATTTTACCGTTAAATTTTTAAGATTGATGCTCTGGGCCAATGATTTTCTCTTTTCATAATAAGATTTCATCATGTACACCTTACGCTTCAGGAATTCACCCAGTTCTTCAATGGTTTCCATTTCATCCATTGCTTTTACTGTGATGGGTTTTCCTATTCTTATTCTGATCGGTTTTTCCCTGTCATTCATCATTTCAGCCGGAAGCATCAGAGTCTGTAAACTTGGGTGAAGCTTGGCCACCTGGTAAAAAAGACGGCTGTTCTTAGCATGAAAATATAAAGGCACTACCGGAACCTTAGCCATTCTGATCAGCTTAAGGGCTGGTTTTTCCCAGTCTCTGTCGAGTATTTCTCCGTAAGGATTATTTTTGTTGGATACTTCTCCTGCCGGGAAAATACCTACACATCCTCCATTCTGAAGGTGTTTCAGGGTTTCCCGCATTCCCGAAGTACTGCTGTACGCATCTTTTCTGTTTTCAAACGGATTAACGGAGATCACATACGGCTCCATCGGTTTGATCTTTTCCAGAAGGAAATTTCCCATTACCTTAAAATCCGGACGTACTTCTGAAAGAATTTTGCACATCAATATGCCGTCAATAGCACCCAGCGGATGGTTCGAAACCAGAATAAACGGTCCTGTCTTTGGAATTTTCGCCAGGTCCTCTTCAAAAGCGATATAGCTTAGGTTTCTTTCTCTTACAAATGAGTCGAAAAAATCTTTGCCTTCCTTATCCTTTAATTTGTCGTATAATTTATTTACTTCATTTATTTTGGCAATGCTCATCACGGCAGAGGCAACCGGGTTCTTGAGGAACCCGATTTTGCTTAAGCCGGAAGCTGTGATAAGATCGTTTTTCGAAATTAAACTCATATGTGTTTAGTCGCAGTTAAAATTATTGTGTTACCATTTGAACCGTATTTTTGGAAATCTGTTCCAATAATACATTTTTTTCCTGGTAAAATTTATCAATATGATCCATATTTGCATTTCTTACTGTAAATAAAGATACATTTTTAACTGCTTCGGTTTTAAATATTTTTTGAAGTTCCTCATTAAACTCATCCACATTGCCGAATTTATCTTCCAGACATAAAGCCAGGGAAATAGCAGAATTCTGCATAAGAGACACTTTGATCTTGTATTTGGAAAGGTATCCGAAAATAAGGCTCATATGGTCTTCCGCAATGAAAGAAAAGTCTCGGGTTGATATTTTTAAAAGAACCTGGTTCTCCTTTAATATATAAGACTCTTCATGCTGGTTTTTGTCTGATCCTCCTACTTTCGTGCCTGGTTTGGTAGGATCTACGAAAGATTTTACATAAAAAGGGATATTTTTCTGCTGTAAAGGCTGCAAAGTTTTCGGGTGAATGACACTTGCCCCGTAATAAGCCATTTCAATAGCCTCTTCATAAGAAATATTGGAAAGAAGAGAAACATCATTGAATTTTCTCGGGTCCCCGGTCATTACGCCCGGTACATCCTTCCAGATCGTCATGGCATCGGCATTCAGGCAATACGCAAAAATAGCGGCAGAATAGTCAGAACCTTCTCTTCCTAAAGTTACCGTGAAATTATTATCATCAGAACCGATGAAACCCTGTGTTACGTAGCAGATATCCTTATTCAGCGTTGAAATGAATTCCTCTGTTTTGGCCCAGTCTACCACACCTTCCCTGTAAGAACTGTCGGTTTTGATAAAATCTCTGGCATCCAGCCATTGATTGGTAAACTGAATTTCGTTCAGGTATTCGCTTAGGATTTTAGTAGAGATCATTTCCCCGCAGCTTACCACCTGATCATAGACGAAGCTGTAATTAGGAGATTTGTTTCTTCTTAAGAAAGAATCGATATCATCAAAAAATAAATTGATCTCGGCAAAAACTGCATGGTTTTCAGGAAACAGACCTTCCGCAATCTCGATGTGTTTTCGTTTTATCTTTTCAATCTCAGTTTGATAGTTATCTTTCTTGAAATAAAGTTCTACAACCTTTTCCAACTCATTGGTCGTTTTGCCCATTGCTGATATCACCAGCAGACATTTGGCAAATCCCTGGCTTTGTAATACCATGGACACATTTTTTACACTTTCGGCATCTTTCACAGATGCGCCACCAAACTTGAAAATTTTCATTAATTTGTTTAAAATAAAATTGTTAGATTAAAAATTACATGAGTTTTTTACGGACGTCAAAATTAGACAATTACAACGAGATATGAAAGTATCTCCCTTTGGGAAGGAATTAAGATTTTATTAAAATTGAGACTTGATGAATATTATCAGAATTTCATTGATTTATTATCATCAAATGGGGATTAATCAGGTCATGATAATTTTAAGGATACCCTTTTGTTGGTTGTGTATCAGGTTGAAATACAGGGTGTAAGGTGTTTTCTAACAAAAGCTTTCTTTCTCCGATAAATTTTCCGAAATTTGGGGAAAACGTAAAAAGAAAAATATGTCAAATCAACCATTACAGACTTTAGGAGAATTTCTTATTGATAAACAGGACGACTTTCAGTATTCTACGGGTGAATTTTCCCGTCTGCTAAGTGCGATAAGATTGGCTTCAAAAGTGGTAAACAGAGAAGTAAATAAAGCCGGAATTGTAGATATAACAGGAGCTGCCGGAAATCAGAATATCCAGGGGGAAGAGCAGCAGAAACTTGATGTGATTGCCAATGAGATTTTTATTACAGCTTTGTCTCAGAGAGAGGTTGTTTGTGGTATTGCTTCTGAGGAAAATGATGATTTTATTGACATTAAATGCGGCGAAAACGGCCACCTGAGTAAATATGTTGTTCTGATTGATCCTCTTGACGGATCTTCCAATATTGATGTGAATGTTTCCGTAGGAACCATTTTTTCTATTTACAGAAGAGTGACAGAACCGGGAACTCCGGTCCAGTTAGAAGATTTTCTTCAGAAAGGGATAAACCAGATTGCTGCCGGATATGTAATTTATGGTTCTTCTACCATGATTGTTTATACTACAGGAAATGGAGTAAACGGTTTTACGCTGGATCCATCTCTGGGAACCTATTACCTTTCTCATCCGAACATGACGTTTCCTACAAATGGAAAAATCTATTCCATCAACGAAGGAAATTATATTAAGTTTCCTCAGGGGGTAAAGAATTATCTTAAATACTGTCAGATGGAAGAAGGAGACCGTCCTTATACTTCAAGATATATCGGTTCTTTGGTGGCAGATTTCCACAGAAATATGCTGAAGGGAGGAATTTATATTTATCCGTCTTACTCCCAGGCTCCGAACGGAAAACTAAGGCTGCTGTACGAATGTAATCCTATGGCATTCCTTGCAGAACAGGCTGGAGGAAAGGCTACGGACGGCTTCAGAAGAATCCTTGAAGTAGAACCTACGGAACTTCACCAGAGGATCCCGTTTTTCTGCGGAAGTATCCAAATGGTGGAAAAAGCTGAGGAATTTATGAGGATTGACAGTGTAAAATAATGACAGCAAAATATTTCAGATATTTATTGGAATTCAAACGCCCGAGCGGAACATCTCGCGGCGTTTTGCATGAAAAGGAAACCTTTATTTTCGAAGTTGAAGAAAACGGGAAAAAAGGGACGGGGGAATGTGCCGTATTCAGAGGATTAAGTTTTGATGACAGGCCGGATTATGAAGAGAAGCTGCAATGGCTTTGCGACAATATCAACCAGGATGACCAGTATCTGAAAGAACAGCTGATGGAATTTCCTTCAATATGGTTTGGATATGAACAGGCAATTTTAAATCTGAAGCACGGAGATCATCTGTATTTTCCAGGTGAATTTACCGAAGGAAAAGCGTCTATTATGATCAACGGACTAATTTGGATGGGAGATATTGATTATATGGAAGAACAGATCAGGGAAAAGCTTCAATTAGGATTTCACTGTATCAAACTGAAAATTGGAGTTGACTGGAAATCTGAGCACAGAATTCTTCAGGAATTAAGGGCAAAATTTTCAAAAGATGATCTGGAGCTTCGCGTAGATGCCAATGGCGGATTCAGCAGGGAAGAGGCGGAGATTGTTTTGCGCCAGCTTGCAGACCTTCATATCCATTCTATCGAGCAGCCGATAAAAGCCGGGAACTGGAATGATATGGCATCATTGTGTGCCGGAACTCCTACACCGATAGCTTTGGACGAAGAACTGATCGGGATTACTGATCCTGTTGAAAAGAAAAAGCTTTTAGAAAGCATTAAGCCACAATATGTTATTCTAAAGCCTGCTCTGGTAGGAGGTTTTTCAGGTTCAGACGAATGGATTTCTCTTGCGGAGGAGCAGAATATCGGCTGGTGGATCACCTCTGCTCTGGAAAGTAATATAGGCCTCAATGCTATTGCACAGTATACCTTCACAAAGAAAAATCCGATGCCGCAAGGTTTGGGCACCGGATCTCTATTTGTAAATAATTTTGAATCAAGTCTGGAACTCAGAAATGAGTTGTTATGGTTCAAAATATAGCCTTAATAGCTATGCAAATGAAGGAGGAGAATCTGCACAGGTTGGGCTACCCGCATGCTCAGCATCCCATGATCTGCAACATCTGAGTTTGGGATCCCAACTGTTGCATCCGATAGGAACAATTCCTCCTTTGATAACTTTTAAATCTGATTTGTTAAGTTTTCTCATGTGTTTCATAATAAAAGATTTTAATTTGTTTGGTAAGTAAATATCAACCTCTTTTTTTATTTCACAAGAATTTAACTTTAATTAACTAAATTCACTCCAAGAGGACTTAATTCCGAGGCTAAAGTCTTATTTTACGAACACAATTTTGAAAAAAGTATAATATATGAAAAACTGCTTCTAAATTGTAATAGAAGGTATTTCATATGTCAAACTAGGGTAAAGTAATACTAGGCTCGGATAAGCTTCTTGTTTATGAGTTAACATTCATTTTAAATCACGTCTTTTACGAAAATTGCTTCCTTAATATATCTCACTATATAAGAAAACTTGTTTTTAATTCTTTTCATGATAAAAGTGTATTTCTCGTTGTAATGAAATTTACAATCTTTATGCCAACTTAAGCACAGACTTTAAAGTTTAACATATGATTAATTTCATAACATTTTTTTAATTAATAATTAAGAAATAATTGTGAAAATATTTTCGTTATTTTTTAATCTTCCTGTGATTAAATTTCTATCAATTCCATATAAATTCTGAAAAATATCTTTTTGTACCACAGAGCTGGAAAGATATCCCCAATGGTTTCCGACTTCATATTTAAAGCTCTTCAGAATATCGTCTTCTACAAAAGTGCAGTCGATAACAGAAACAATATCTTTCAGCTTTTCAATATCACTTGGGCCGTTCTTGCCTAATCTTGGGGTAAGAATATTCTTGGTAAATTGTGAAATTCCAAGGATCGTATCTTTCCGGTTCAGATAAATAGAAATGCGGTTGGCAAGCAGGGGAAGCTTGTTATATGAATCTTCAGAATCTTCGAAAACCTTATAGGACACATCGGCATTTAAAAGTAGAACCTGATCGATAACACGCAGGATATTTTCTCTCTTAAGGCTGTACAGCATGCTTTGAAGAACTCTGTTTCCAAGAGAATGAGCCATGAGGTGGATTCTTTGGTTGCAGGGAGCCAGATCCCGGTTTGAAAAAATATCCTTTAAAAACTGGGTGTAAAAATAGAAAAGCCTCATCAGCGATGATCCCGAATTAATGCTTGAAGCTTTATCATCGAAATAAGTCAGTGGTACAAGGCTGCTAGAAGCGGGCCAGCTTACAAAAAGGATATGCTCTACAGGTGATTCCGGATGATCTATGTATAGTTTTTTAAGGTCAATGATGGCTTTGAGTTCATCATCAAAGTCATAAGCATATCCATGAATGAAAATCAGGACATCACTTCTGTCTTTGGTTGAGGACATGTTTTTATACAGTTCATAAAACATTCTTTGTGTCCCGCCAAGATTATTGGCTGTCAGCTTAGATTCTTTAATGCCTTTTTCGCTCTGTAGGACTTCCAGAACTTCCTCATAGCCTTGTTTTTCAGGCTCGGAAAATAGCTTGTAATCTAATATATTGCGGTTGGTATAGTCTTTTTCTTTTTGGCAGCAGCCGTTGGTTCTTGGTAGGTGTCAAAATTACATTTGGCAATCCTGAAATTGGGAATAGAGTATTCATCATTGGAAAATGAATCTGCTTTTTCGCCCTTATGCCGGACGATCTTACGATTGCTTAAGATATAAACAGCCATAGTCGGTAATTTTTAGAAACGGTTTTTAGTTTTATCTAAATTAATCAAAAAAGTTTGAATTATCATCGGATTACCACTAAATTATCATTTCCGTAAGCCCTAAATTTTCCGTAACTTTGTGAAACTTTTTTTATAAAAGCTAATTTAAATGGAAGAAGAAAAAAATCACTCAATTTTATTGAGCAAATTATTGAAGATGACTTGGCAAACGGACTGAAAAAAGACCAGATCCGTTTCCGTTTTCCCCTGAACCCAATGGATATCTGCACATAGGCCATACAAAGGCTATTTGCATCAACTTTGGTTTGGGAGAAAAATACAACGCTCCCGTAAACCTTCGTTTCGACGATACAAACCCTGAAAAAGAAGAGCAGGAATTTGTAGATTCTATCAAGAAAGACGTTGAATGGCTTGGTTTTAAATGGGATAAAGAGCTGTATGCATCCGATTACTTCCAGCAGCTTTATGAATGGGCCGTACAGATGATCAAAGAACGAAAAGCTTATGTAGATGAGCAGCCGTCTGAAGTGATTACCGAGCAGAGAAAAAATCCGGCAGAACCGGGAATAGAGTCTCCTTACAGAAACCGTCCTGTTGAAGAATCTTTAGATTTATTCGAAAGGATGAAAAACGGTGAATTTGAAAGCGGCTCAATGTCTCTCCGTGCAAAGATCGACATGACTTCGCCCAATATGAACATGCGTGACCCTGTGATGTACAGAATTCTGAACAAACCTCACCACAGAACCGGAACTGCATGGAAAATATACCCTATGTACGACTGGGCGCACGGTGAATCTGATTATATTGAACAAATTTCGCATTCGCTGTGCTCTTTGGAGTTTGAAAACCATAGACCGCTTTACGATTGGTATCTGGATCAGGTATATGATGAAGCCAAAGTAAGAAATAAGCAGAGAGAATTTGCAAGGATGAATGTTTCTTACATGATTACCTCCAAGAGAAAGCTTCAAAGACTTGTGGCTGAGAAAGTAGTGACAGGCTGGGACGATCCTAGAATGCCTACTATCTCGGGAATGAGAAGAAAAGGTTTCACACCGGCTTCTATCAAAAACTTTATTGAAAAAGTAGGAGTTGCGAAGAGAGAAAACCTGATTGAGATTCAGTTACTGGATTTCTGCGTACGTGAAGATCTGAACAAGGTTGCCAAACGCGTAATGGCAGTGGTGGATGCCGTAAAACTGGTTATTGAAAATTATCCTGAAGGTAAGGAAGAATGGCTTGAAACTGAAAATAATCCTGAACAGGAAAATGCAGGCACAAGAGAAATTCCTTTCTCAAGAGAATTATATATCGAAAGAGAAGACTTTAAAGAAGAAGCAAACAATAAATTCTTCAGACTGAAATTGGGCGGCGAAGTTCGTTTAAAATCAGCTTATATCATCAAAGCAGAAAGGGTAGAGAAGGATGAGAACGGCGAGATCACTACGATCTATGCTACATATGATGAAAAAAGCAAGTCAGGAAGCGGAACAGAAGAAAGCTTAAGAAAGGTAAAAGGTACGCTACACTGGGTATCTGCCACTCATGCCATCCCGGTAGATGTAAGAATCTATGACAAACTCTTTACCGTTGAGCAGCCTGATGCTGAAAAAGATGTGGATTTCCTAAACTTCATCAATCCGGAATCAGTAACTGTTATTAAAGGATTTGCAGAACCAAGCCTGAAAGATGTGGCGGTAGGAGAACCGCTTCAATTCCAGAGAATAGGGTATTTTACCAAAGATCAGGATTCTACGGCTGATCACTTGGTATTTAACCGTACCGTAACATTGAAGGACTCTTTTAAACCAGAATAATCTTAAATGATCTGATATATAAAAGGCAGGACTTCCCAAAGTCCTGCCTTTTTTGTTTTAATAAGTATAAATATGAATTCCTTGTAATGAGGTATATTTTTCTTTCTATCCATAATATCGATAAAAAGAAGAGATTTAGGAAAAGCCATACAGGCTGTTTTTTCTAATTTTATACCTTACTTGGTTTTCTTCAAAAAATAATATTGTGAAATTAATTAGCGTATATACGAGTTCTTTCAAAGGACTTTCGGAAGAGAGCTGGATGCTGGCTCTGGTTATGCTCATCAACCGTGCCGGCTCTATGGTACTTCCGTTTTTAGGAGTGTACATGACGGGTTATCTTCATTTCAGTATAGAAAATTCAGGAATTATCCTTAGCTTTTTCGGGATAGGTTCCGTATTGGGTTCATGGCTGGGAGGGCTGATCACTGATAAAATTGGAGAATATCGTGTTCAGAGTCTGAGTTTACTTCTTAGTGTGCCTTTATTTTGCTTAATCCCGCTTTTCAAAACAGAAGCAGGGCTGGCAGCTATTATTTTAATCCAGAGTATCGTCAGTGAGACTTTCCGTCCTGCCAATTCAGTAGCCATTACTAAATATGCTAAGCCTGAAAACATTACGCGGGCTTTTTCACTCAACCGGATGGCTGTTAACCTTGGTTTTTCAATCGGTCCTGCTTTGGGAGGGATATTGTCTGCCATTTCCTATGAATTTTTATTCTTCACCAATGCACTGGCGGCACTGTTAGCTGGATTAATGTACATCAGATTCTTCGGAAAACGGAATAAGCAGGCTTCATTGAAGCCGAAAAAAGTAAAGGAAGCCGTTGCTGTTAGAAAAGAGAATTCTCCTTACCGCGATGGGAAATTCCTGCTCTACAGCTTTTTCTGTATGCTTTTTTCGATTTGTTTTTTTCAGCTGTTCAGTACACTGACTATCTTTTATAAGGACACGGCCCATTTAAGTCAGCAAAGTATAGGATATATCCTGGGGTACAGCGGATTTCTGATCGTACTGTTGGAAATGGGCTTTGTACAGGTTGCTGAAAAATATTTCAGCCTTGCCTTTACCTTGTTTATAGGAACTGTATTGTGCGGGATATCTTATGCGATGCTGGCTTTTGATTATTCTGTCCTGACCCTTGTTGTTTCCATGACGCTTCTGTGTATCGGAGAGATCTGGACCCTTCCGTTTATATCTACAATAACTGCTTTACGCTCAGGTGAAAATAATCAAGGAGCTTATATGGGACTGAACGGGATATCGGTTGCCCTGGCTTTTATCATTACCCCATATGTCGGGACAATGACTGCAGACCGGTTCGGATTCAATATGCTCTGGATAGGAACCGGGCTGGTAGCTGTAGCTATTGCTGCCGGGTTTTATTTTGTGATTCCGTGGATGCTTAAAAAAGAGAAATTAAAAGCTAAAATTCGTAGGTTTTTACACCGTGCATAAAAATTACAGTAAAACTTTGCTAGCTTTGTGCTGATGATGAGATTATCAGCATTCTTTTTTATGTTCGCTGCACCATTTTTCTTTTCACAGAAAAAGGATACTGCTGTTCTTATATCTGAGGTGAAAATTGATGCCTATAAAAAGCCGGCCCCCTTTATGGCATCTACAAAATCCGTGACCGTTGTTTCTGAAAACCTACTGGAACTGAACCCTCCGGAAAGACTTCTGGAAGCTGTCAATCAGATTGCAGGAGCCAGAATGGAAGAGCGTTCCCCGGCCAGCTACAGGATATCCATACGGGGAAGCACTTTGAGATCTCCCTTTGGAGTGCGGAATATCAAAGTTTATCTGGATGATTTCATTTTGTCGGATGCCTCAGGGAATACCTATTTTAATGTGATTTCCCCGAAACTTATCAACAGGATGGAAGTCTATAAAGGACCAGAGAGTGGAGATTACGGAGCTGTCACAGGTGGAACGGTGCTTTTACAAACCAGAAGGGCTGATCATTTATCTGCCGGGATTTCAATAGGAAGTTACGGAACTTTTGAACAGAATTTTGATATTGCCCGTCAGTCAGGAAAACATTTCTTTGAGCTTTTTCAAAACTATTACCAGACAGATTCTTACCGAGAGCAGTCAGCTGTGAAAAGGAAGCAGATCTATCTTAAAGATCGTTTTACCTACGCTTCCGGAGCTTCACTCAATGCAATATTACTGCTTTCTGATCTGGATTATGAAACTCCGGGCGGATTAACCCTACAACAGATGGAATCTGACAGGAAACAGGCGAGACCTGTTGCCGGCGCATTTCCGGGAGCAAAGGAACAGCATGCGGGAATCCGTAATAAAATGATCTTGGCAGGAATTTCGCATGAAACTGCTATTAACTCCTACTTTTCACACTTTCTTTTAGTACAGGGCTCTTATATAGATTTTAAAAATCCTTTCATCACGAATTTTGAAAACAGATTTGAAAGAAATTTTGCCCTGAGGACTCATTTGAATTTTGAAAAAAACTGGGACCATATATCTCTTGCCTGGAGATTGGGATTTGAGGGAGGAAGTCAGAATATTCTGGTTAAAAATTACAATAACAATAAAGGAATGCAGGGCAATCCTCAGAATTTCGATCAGTTAAAAAACAACTCAGGCTTTTATTTCCTGTCACAAAAACTGAATTTTAATGAAAAGCTTTTTAGTGATATTTCTGTAAGCTTAAATTCCAATTCTTACGAGTGGGAAAGAATGTATCCGGTTTCAGAAGAAGGAAGGGTCAAATTCAAAAAACAGTGGCTTCCGAACATTGGAATTACTTATCTGCTGGGAAAAGGCTTTTCGGTAAGAGGAAAAGCAGGAAAAGGCAATTCGGCTCCTACGAGTGAAGAGATCCGGTCTTCCAATCAGGAGTTTAATGCTGATCTTGTTCCTGAATATGGCTGGAATAAAGAGATTGGAATAAGAAAGCAGTTTGGAAATGCTGTTTTTGTTGAAGGAAGCTATTTTGATTTCAGGATGAAAGATGCCATCGTACGGAGACAGAATGAAAGCGGACAGGAATATTTTGCCAATCAGGGAAATATTACCCAAAAAGGCGTGGAAATTCTTTTGGAGTCTAAAAGCTTTAATCTTAAAAATGACCTGTTCAGCAGTTTTAAGTTCCGGTTTTCCGGAAGTTTCTATGATTTTAAATTCAAAAATTACAAACAGCTGGATAATGATTTTTCAGGAAATGAAGTGACAGGAGTTCCGAAAACATCGGTAAGCAGTTTATTTAATTTTGTTTTTTTTAAAAAGCTTAGTGTAGGCTATTCTCATTACTACACCTCAAAAATACCTTTGAATGATGCCAACTCTGTATGGTCGGAATCAAGCTTTGTAGGAAATATCCGCATGGGAATCCCGATAAAGATTGACCGTGCCCAACTGAATGTGCACCTTCAGATTCAGAACCTTTACAATACAGAGTACGTTGCCGGTTTTGATATCAATGCTTTTGGAAACCGGTTTTACAATCCGGCTGCAAAAAGAAACTTTATGTTCGGGGCAAACGTAGAATTTTAGGAGATCCCGGTTACGCCTCAGAAACGAATATTACCTGGAAAGTATATTTCCTACGATCATCTGTGCATGAACGCGTGAGTTTTCTATAAACCAAAGGTGGGTGTCTTTTCCTCCGCAGACCACGCCGGCCAGATACAAACCTGGGACGTTGGTTTCCATGGTTTCAGGATGATATAGCGGATTGAGACAGTCACCCTGCAGTTCTATTCCTGAGTTTCTTAAAAATTCGAAATCGGGAAGATAACCTGTCAGTGCCAGAACAAAATCATTCTCAATTTCCCTGATTTCACCGTTTCCATCTTTGAAAATGACTGTGTTTTCAGTAATTTCTATCATTTCCGAATTAAAATAAGCTTTAATGCTTCCTTCTGCAATTCTGTTTTCGATATCCGGTTTTACCCAGTATTTTACATTTTCTGAGATTCCGGAGTGGCGGATAATCATCGTTACATCCGCACCTTTACGGTAGGTTTCCAGAGCAGCATCCACTGCGGAATTGCTTGATCCTACCACAACCACTTTCTGCTTGGCATAAGGATAGGGTTCCGTATAATAATGTTTAACCTTCGGCAGGTTTTCCCCAGTAATGTTCATCAGGTTTGGAATGTCATAAAATCCTGTGGAGATAATCACATTTTTTGCTTTATACACTGCTTTTGAGGTCTCAATATCAAAGATATTACCCGTCTTGGAAACTTTCAGGACTTTTTCATACAGATTAATATTCAGTTCTTTTTGGCGGGCAATTCCCTGGTAATACTCAAGAGCCTCCTGCCTTCCGGGTTTAGGAGCCGTTGAAATGAAGGGAATGCCATCTATTTCAAGTTTTTCTGCTGATGAAAAAAACGCATGTATAAAGGATAATGATATAAGGAATTCACGATGGTTCCTTTTTCTATGATCAGATAAGTCAGGTTATTTTTCTGAGCTTCAAGAGCACAGTTGAGACCGATAGGTCCGCCTCCGATGATGAGGATGTCTAAAATTTCCATAAGACAAATGTACTGAAAACGGTAATATGAGTTGAAAAATAAGCAACAGAACTTATCTATTAAAAGTATTGTATTGGCATTGCTTTTGGTGTTTTTTACAGTTAAAAAATTGAAAGATGAGAAAACTGATTATTCCAATTTTAGCATTGACTCTGGTAACAGCCTGTAAAAAGAATCCTGAGAAACCGGTTCCGAATGTAATTGATTCTATGGCACAAGCTAAGGAAAAGAATCTTGAGGAAGCAGCTCAAAAGAAAAAAACGGATGAGGTAGCTGTAAAGGCAGCCAACGACCAAATCCTGCAGGCTTTAAAAAGTAAAGATTATAAAACTTTTGCATCCTATATTCATCCGGAAAAAGGAATTACTTTCTCGATGTATGGCTTTGTGGATCCGAAAGAGGATCATCATTTCACGAAAGAAGATTTTGAGAAGTACCAGCCTACAAAAACCGTATTCAGCTGGGGAGCGCAGGACGGTTCGGGAGATCCTTACAAGTCAACCATTAATGATTACCTGTCCAAATGGGTATTTTCGAAAGATTTTACAACGTCCCATTATTCATTAAATACATTCCAGGGTAAAGGAAATTCACTGAATAACCTGAAGGAAATTTATCCGGGCAAAGATTTCACGGAAAATTTTATAAAAGGCACCGAAGAAAATGGGAAAATGGATTGGAAAACGCTGCGTTTTGTATTTGAGGAGTTCCAGGGAAAACAATATCTGGTGGCAGTTGTGAATGATCAGTGGACGATTTAAAATATCTGATTAATATATTTAAAGAATAATGCTTCGACTCCGCTCAGCATAACATCGCTAATACTGTAACCGCGAAGGTTATGAATTGTCATGCTGAGCGGAGTCGAAGCATCTATTTTATCGTCTATTGATTTTTCGGGTTTTGTTTAATTATAAAATCCCAACAAGCTTTTCAGTTAAATTTTTTCTTGAGAACTGTTCAATATTCTGAGTGTTTTCGAGAAGGTTTCCGTCTTTCCATAACTCAAATTTATGAAGGATAAATTCTTTAACTGCCTTAGAATCCTGATAGTTGAAATGCTTTCCTGCTCCTGTTTCTGAAAGTATTCTTGAGACATCAGCTTCATCCGGGCCAAAAGAAATGATCTGTTTTCCGGTGGCGAGATATTCAAATATTTTTCCGGGAATAATGCCTTTAGAAGATTTATTCGGAAAATTGGTGATCAGCAGAAGACTGGAATTGGCCATTTCTTCCACTGCTTTATCATGGGGAATATAGCCCAGATTCAGGAGGTGATCTTTCAGGCTTGAATTTTCTATAAACTGAAGGATTTTATCATCAACTCTTCCTACAAACTTCAGTGTAAAAGCATCTGCAAATTCTTTATTTTCCCTGATCAATTCATCCAATACCTTCCAAAGGTTTTCAGGGTTTCTTAGTTGCTCAAGGACACCGATATAGCTTAAAGTAAACGTTTCGTTTTTTTGACCTTTTACTATTTCACTCTTTTGCTTTTTGGCCTCCTCATCAAATCCATTCGTGATACAAACCGCATTGGCTCCTGCTTTCCTGAAATTTTCCGCATCTGTATAGCTGGTAGCCAGTGTAATATCAGCATTTTTAAAAATGGAACCTTCGAGCTGACGGTGTTTTCTGTCCGAACTTTTGGTGAGCTTTAAATGTTTATAATAGGAAATTTCAGTCCATGGGTCACGGAAGTCAGCAATCCATTTCAGGTTCGGAAACTTCTCTTTCAGTCCAAGCCCGATCATGTGAAGAGAGTGGGGCGGCCCGGAAGTTACCACCACGTCTATTTTGTTTTCTTTTAGATACTGTTCTAAAAATTTAACGGAAGGTTTTACCCAGAATACCCTTGCGTCCGGAATAAAGAAATTACCCCGCACCCAGATGGAAAGCTTAGATTTCCAGCTTTGGTTCTGGCCTACATCAAACTGCCCGGCTTTGAATTTCTTATTGCTTTTATTGAGCTTTTCCGCCAGCTGGTAAGGCTCCCAGATTTTGGTCTTTACGATCTCTATATTTTTGGGTACGTCTTTCAGAAGACTTTCATCGAGTAAGGGATAGCTTGGATTTTCCGGGGTGTAGATCACGGGATCCCAGCCGAATTCCGGCAGATATTTGGCAAACTTAAGCCATCTCTGAACACCAGGACCTCCCGCAGGAGGCCAGTAATAGGTGATAATCAGTATTTTTTTTGTTCCATTAACCTTGAACAATAAACTTTAAATGTTAAGCCGTTTTCTCAACAGGCTTCTCTTTTTCTTATTTTTATTCATCCAGAAGATCCCGAAGGCAGCCAGTGCAATAAATAATCCGAAGCATAACAGCGACAACCATTTCCCTTTTTCAATCACTTCAGGCTCGAAGACCATTCTGATGTTGTGGTTTCCTGCAGGAACATGTACGGCACGGAGCAGATAATCCGCTTTGATGTAAGGAACTTCTTTTTCGTCTACAAACATTTTCCAGCCGTGAGGATAGTAGATTTCGGAAAATACAGCAAGCTGAGGTGTTTTCGACTGGGATTTGAATTCCAGTTCGTTCGGCTGGTATTTCGTCAGGCTGATAAATGCTGTAGAATCTGCCTGTACAGGTTTACTGTTGAAATATGATTTATCTGATGCGGCGATAACAGCTGTTTTCTTACTGTCGATCACTCCGATAGATTTTATTTCTTCATCCGGCGTATTGACGAATTTCAGGTCGCTTACAAACCATGCATTTCCGTTGGCTTTAGGATTTGGCATTGCCTGAGGCTGTTCCGGCCCGCCCATAACCCAGTATTTTGCGTTAAGGAGATTAAGGACATTCGGTACTTTTACAGAATCCATGATCTGGAAGTATTCATTGATCACGTCATCATATCTTCTTAGTTTTACGGCATGATAACCTCCGATTGAAGATTTGAAATAAGAGGTATTGGTTTCGCTGAATGTTCCCAAAATATTGTTGAAAATCCTGTAGTGGGTTTTGTCTCTTTCAGCAATAGTTTCAAGGGTTTTATTAACGTTGACATTGGCTAAAATAGATTCTAAATTCGGGTTTCCCTGAACCTTTTCAGCCAGAAGATCTGAACTTTCCGTCTGGAACGGGTTTTCAGCAAAAACTTTGTCTACGTAGTTGGAATCATTCAGGTAACGCTTGTTTACCGTCCAGAGATCAAATAAACTTACCGCTCCAATGATGATGAGAGCAATATTCTGGCTCAGCTTCTTTTTCATGGCCATAAAAAGGACAGCTGCGGTGATAGCGACATAAATCAGAGCTTTGATAGCATCAATTCTGAATAGCTTAAATCTTTCATCGGTAAGATAATCCAACAGGAAAGGCGGGAAATAGGTCTTTTCGCTCTCTGTGTAAAAGCCAAGCAGTGATTTTCCGAAAATAAGGAGAATCAATAAAAGCCCTAAGGTTCCCCCGCTTACATACAGAAGAATTTTCTTTTTGTATTCCTCCGTCAGTTTTTCATCTGTAAAGAACCTGTAAATTCCGATAATGGCAATTAAAGGTAATAATAGCTCCACTACAACCAATATGGAAGAGGGTGCTCTGAATTTGCTGTAAAACGGAACGTAGTCGATAAAGAAATCAGACAGCGGCATAAAGTTGCTTCCCCATGCCAGCAAAACGGTTAAAACAGATGCTCCAAGAATCCAGTAACGGTATTTTTTCCAGGCAAAAAAGAAGCCTAATAAAGCAAGGAAACATACCACAGCTCCCTGATAGGCAGGGCCTGAAGTTCCGGGCTGGTCTCCCCAATAGGTTACCCCATTGAATCCTTTTGAAATCCGGTCCATTTCAGCCTGTGATCCTACATTTTCCTGGATAAGTTCCTGAACTCTGTTCATCATTTCTTTAGCTTCCGGTTCCTGGCTTCCGCCACCCATAAGCCTTGGAATGAAAAGATTCAGTGTTTCCAGTTTCCCGTAGCTCCACATCAGGATGCTGGTTTTATCCAGTCCTGATTGTCCTGAGGTATGGCTGTCGTTCGTTAAAATCTGCTTTCCACGTACGGTTTCTTTAATGTATTCGGAATTGGCCATAATCCTTTGGGAGTTCATCCCGACACCGATTGCACATGAAGCTGCAATGATGGCGGATGAAATAAGGAAATGCTTCATCGGAGTTTTTTCTGGATCGCTCTGATTAACTCAGACAGGAATAAAAATCCTAACGCCAGAAACAGGTAATAGGTCATCTGCGGGTGGTTGGCTGCAATCTGGAGCCCCATAAACAGGGTAGTGGTAATAAATCCCCAGATGTAGTTTTTCCTGATATAAACCAACAGGATTCCGGCAAGCAGCGGGGCAAAATACTCAATGGTATTTACTTTACCGTTGTGTCCGGCCGCAATGATAATATAAAAATAGGTGGATAACCCGAAGAAAGTGGCACCCAGCAGAGCGTACTTCCAATTTCTCACGGCTACCATTCCAAGGAAGAAGAATCCTGCAAAAAGAAGGAAAAGATAATTAACCGGTCTTGGCAGGAAGTTCAGGTTACTGTCTATCTTTTTGATGATATCCCCTTTGAACTGGCTTCCCATCTGATAGGTAGGCATTCCGCCAAACATGGAATCACTCCAGTAGGTTTCGTTTCCGGTATCGGCTCTGTAGTCAAGAAGTTCTTTTGCGCCTCCTCTGTACTGAACGATATCATGCTGAAAAAGCTGTTTCCCTGAAAAAACAGGGGTGGAGTATAAAAATGCTAAAACTATAAATACAACTAATGAAATTGCAATATAAATTAAGTTTTTATTTTTAGCCATGTGGGTTATTATCTTTTATTTCTTGGAATATTATCTATTGTCCTTCGTTTCTTTTACTTCTTCATACTCAACTGTTTCTGCGTCCCAGTTGAGGTTCTGTTTATTCTTATTCAAGTTGTGTATATCCTGCTGCTTACTATTTTCTTTAGGATTATTGAACCTGTAGCTGTAAAAGGTTTTAAAAAAAGCCTTTTCAGGATGTTCCAGACAAAGAAAATAATAATAGCTGTGAGTACTAACTCAAGAATGTACTTCATAATTTCTGATTTAAATTTAAAGTTTCCGGGTCACAGTGACAAAAACTCTGAGCCGGAAACTTTTTTAATTCATTTATTTTGAAGAAGGATTTACCATTACAGAAGATTTGGATGTACTTTTCATAGATTGTGACTGTTTTCCGTCTGAAATAGTCTCGATCTGTGTTGTTTTTACATCAATATTCTGGTTGGCAATCCATCCTGTACTTTGGTCAAACTTAATGGTTCCGTTCTGGGAAAGCTCACTGCTAAGGCTGTGGGTAATTGGACCCTGCGTTTTCTTTTCCGTTTTTTTAGGAATTCCTCCGGTTACGGAGATTTCCGCAGTACCGTTTCCTACGCTTTTCAAAACATAGTTTGAATTTACCTTAACGCTTCCGCTTGGGTCAGCATTTTCAGAAGTACTCCATTTTTCACCGATTTTTACTCCTTTTTTAGGAATAATCGTTAAATTTTTATTCAGCTGATCTTTCAGTACCTTTTCATTGAAAGTTTCTTTAAGACTTGCCACAACGCTTGCTTTCTGGTTGGCATCTTTGATAAGAGTTCCTACAGCAGTATTCACTTTATTATAAACAGCATCAAAACCTGTAATGGAGATCACATTTCCTTTGGTATCCATTTTCATGTTAAGCTTGTTTCCTGTAAGTGCTTTATTGATGTTCCAGATCATTTTCAGGTCATCTTCCTTCGGAATTGGCAGCTTGGTATCAACAATTACTGTTTTTCCCTGGGCGCTTTGTGAATTTCTTTTACCTACAAGATTAAGTGTCATGTCATACACATTCCCTTTGATATCATTCACTACGAAATTCATTTCATCTGTAGATTCGCTGGTTGCGGTAATGGTTTTTCCCTGAGGGTCCTCCATTGTTTTTACATCTCTCTGGTAAGTGGTAAGAGGGTAGGTCTTACCTTTTTCCAGTTTGAAGGTCTGAGTGAAAACTCCCGCAGAATCCTTGATCGCAGGATTTTCTGCCACTTTAGCCACAGAATCGGCAGGAACTTCTACAGTAACTGTTTTTCCTGTTTTAGGATCTACTTTAGTGATGGTTGCCGTTTCTTTTTTACAAGATATAAGGGCTATAGATGAGATAAGCATTGCTGCTGCTACGTTTTTCATTTGATTTTTTTAAATTAAAATTTTACTGATTCTGTTCTTTGCATCAATAACGATACCATAAAAACATCATAAAAGTACTTCTGCTCCGATTGATTAAAGATTTGGAGCCGCTACTATTTTCTGTCTTACCGCTTCATAAAGGATGGCCCCACAGGCTACAGAAACGTTAAGTGACTGTGTTTTTCCTTCAATAGGAAGCTTTATTTTTTCATCCGAATGATGCATTACTTCCTTAGAAATTCCTGTTTCTTCATTTCCCATTACGATAGCGCAAGGCTCTGTGAAATTTACGTCATAGATCAGTTTTTGAGCTTTTTCAGTTGCTGCAAATACTGAAATGCCGCTCTGCTGAAGGAAATCTACGGCATGGGCAAGATTCGGCTCCTTACAGATCTTAATATTATACAGCGCTCCGGCAGACGTTTTGATCGCGTCTGAATTGATCGGTGCCGCGCCTTTTTCAGGAAGAATAATAGCGTCTACGCCTACACATTCTGCTGTTCTGCAGATCGCTCCAAAGTTTCTCACATCTGTAAGCCTGTCCAGGATCAATAGGAAAGGAGTTTTCCCCTCTTCAAATAATTGCGGAACAACATCTTCCACTCTGTGAAACGGAACATCGGAAATAAAGGCAACCACACCCTGGTGGTTTTTTCTTGTAAAACGGTTCAGTTTTTCAATGGGAACATAGTTGGGACGAATTTTATTTTTAGCTAAAATTGTTTTCAGCTCAGCATAAATAGGACCTTGCAGTGCATTCTGCACAAAGATCTTGTCAATCGTTTTTCCTGCTTCTATAGCTTCAATTACGGGACGCAGCCCGAAAATAAAATCGTCTTTCATTGAAATGTCTATGTTTGTCTATTTAAGGTTCAATGTTCAAATGTTTAAAGTCCAGAGATTATACTGAATTTCAAGGTTTGTACTTTGTTCCTTTTAAATCTGTTATTTTTAAATATTTTATAAAAGAGCTAATCTTTTTGCTTAAAGTTTCTGTTCGTTCAAGTAAAGTTTCAAATAATTCCTGACTTATAAAGTTTCTGTCAAAAACACGGTATAGCTGTGATCTTGTTTCACCGCAAGAAGCTTTGGCAATGGAAAGAAATTGAATGAATTCTCTGGTGCCGTTTCTTTCAAATCCTTCAGCAATATTATCCATAATTGAACCTGATGAACTGTCAATCTGACTGCAAAGTTTAAAATTATTTTTAAGGTCGGTTCCTTGAATAATATTATAAATTTCTTTACAAAGTTCACGGGACAACTGCCAGATTTCTAAATCCTCAAATTTTCTTATTGTCCCCATAACTTTAAACTCTTAAACTTTAAACAGTAATTATCTCCCCTTCTCTCCGAGTATTGCTCTTTTCTGTGCCATGATGTAGCCGTAATGAAGGCTTTCATGCATATTATTGAAGATAATGGCATCCTGGATGCTTTTCAGGTCCATACCGAAACTTGTGGTGTATGGGGTGTAGTCTGAAAAGAAATCGCTGTCATAATCTTTCATTAAAATCTTTGAAGTTTCAGTGAGTAAAAACTCAAGGTCTTCCACTTCGGATTTTTGTACGTTCAGATTGGGAAGAGTGCCTTTTTTGTAGGTTTCGATCCAATATTTATCAATTCTGAAAGGATTTCCGCTCAGATAATAGTGCAGAAGCTGCTGGGTAGCAACCGTATGGGCAATATTCCAGTATATATTGTTGTTGAAACCGTCAGGAATCAGCAGAAGATCTTCGTAGGAAGTGTTCTGCAGAATACTTAAAAGGTTCTTTCTCACTTGTCTGTGTGCTTGAAAATGATAATTCATTTTGCAAAAATTTTAATCACCAAAAATAGTTTAATAAACTGGAAGTGACAATTTTTTGAAGAAAGGATTGAATTAAATGTTCTTAAACGATTAAAAAAAATGTTAATGATGACAGTTTTTTTGTCAATCATAAAAAAAACTCCCTGAAAATATCGGGAAATTTTTTTATTATTTTTCAGATTCATACAATATGAATAAAACTTTCAACTGTTAATATTGTAAAATTAAAGGAGGTATTGGTAAGAAATTACCAACTGGGACACCAATCATTTCAGTAGTAAAACCAATAATTAGTAGGATCAAATTCCCCTCCTCCGGAGGGGTGTCAAAAATTCAAAGAATTTTTGACGGGGTGGTAAAAAAATGGTGGCTGAGGTTCTCGAAGCCACCATTCTTTATTTCTTAATGATCTTATGCTTAAATGTTATCCCATCCTTCAGCACAATATTCAGAAAATAAACTCCCGTACTGTAAGCCGAAATATCGATCCTGTTTTCACCATGGGTTTCAGCCAGTTTTTTCCATCAATGCTGAAAATACTGATTGAAGCTACATCTGCCTTGGATCTGATATTGACAAAATCAGAAGAAGGATTGGGGTATATGCTTACATCTACGGTCTTAATATCTTTTACATCCAGAGCGGCATTGCTTTTTCCCTGCATGTAAACAGATAAATATACATCGCCTTGCTGCTGGTTAAAAACAGCTGTTGGTATCGTATGCTTCAGCGTGTGATTTCCGGCCGCGATGCTTGGCATTGTAAACCCTCGGATAGGGACTGAATTGCCCGGGCACCAGTTATTCCAGGAAGTCCACTCTGTAAGTGATCTTGGGGTTGCCCCATAAATTCCATTGCCTTGTGTATTGTAAACCCTAAATGGTTCGCAGGAAATTCCTCCGGGTGTATAGGTAAGCATTTGTACATCATCTATATACGTGTAGTTCTGCCTTCTAACATATTCTTCACCGCCACTGTTGGCTCCATGAGGAGTAGAGATAACGAAAAAATTGGCGTTGGTAACGGTATTGGGAAGATTGAAGCTGACAATTCTGACGGTTTCACCCGGAACATCAGTGCTGTTGTAATTATTTAACCTGTTATAACTTAATATTGGAACCACCGCATTGTAATCTGTAGGAGTAGCCCCTGTATCTGTGGAAAAGAAAGTAAGTGAACCGGAAAAAACATCAATTCTGCCTGCACATCCTGCAACCTGAGTCTGAGCTGCGTAAGGAACACCAAAAACATCCAGTTCCATATACATATCATAAGCGGTACGCAATGCAGCATCATGGAATATGCTGTACAGATTGCTTAAATCATATGTATAAGGAACCTCCAGAGGCGAACGGTTTTTACTCATGAAGGGAGTAATGTATCTGCCCACTTCAATTCTTTTCACATTGGTATCATCAATGGTATAAGTAGGCTGACTTTTAGGGACCATGGTTAAAAAAACACTTCCCAAACGGTCGTAATTATCACACAGAGCACCTATGGTCACTCTCATGGCTATTTTAGCTTTAAAAGAGTTGAGCTCAGCGTCTGTAAGTTTCCTTGTATATCTTGTATTTGATAGTCTGATGAGACCTGTAGGAACAGGGTTCGATACTGTGGCTGCATACCCGTCGTAATAAACTGCATCTGAAATCAGATTCATTCTGTTGGTGGTCTGTGATTTCATAAGGCCTGCAAAAAGGATACTCAGAAAAAGTAGTTTTTGATACATATGGTGGTGTTTATTACAAATATATTAAATATTAGTATAAGGTGTTGTTAAGTGTCGATTAAAATTCACAATTTAATGATAAAATTAAAATTTAATCATTAAATTAGCGAATCGTTCAATTTAAATTATTAATAATGAAAAAAATTCTACTTTTATCTTTGTTGTCAATAATATCAGTACTTAAGGCCCAGATCAGTTTAAACATTGGAAGCCCGGCTGTCGGGACGGCACCTGTAAGTAGTTTTTTTTCGTATTCTTATGTTCAGCAGATTTATCCTAAACAGGAATTGAATGCTTCGGCTGCAGGAAATATCACAGGCCTTACATTTTATGTAGATCCTTCGGCTACTATCAATGATTCTTCGGACTGGACTGTCTATATGGGGCATACTTCAAAAACAGCCTTTGCATCAGGAACAGACTGGATTCCCGCTTCTCAGCTCACTCAGGTTTTTGCCGGTGCAGTGACCAAGACTAATAATAAGGTTGAAATTACATTGGCAACGCCATTTGCTTATAATAACACGGATAATCTGGTCATTGCGGCAAAAGAAAATTCTCAGAGTATCGATATTAATAATTTTGACGAAGCTTTCCATGTGTATCCCCATGTTCCCAATTCTACCCTTTATTATAAAGGTGACCGTGCAGTTATTGACCCGGCATCTCCTCCCGGAGGAATAAGGGCGGATTACAAATCTTCTGTTACCATTTCAGGATTAACGCCTAAGCCTACTCCTGCATGTCCTTTTGTTAATTTCCCGGTTAATAATGCCCAGTTTATATCTTTAACTCCAAATTTTAAATGGCTTCCTGTTTCCGGAGCAGATTCTTATAAAGTTTCACTGGGAACAGGCGCGGGAGGAACTGATGTTATTAACCAGCAGACAGTGAATGCTACCGAGTTTTCTCCGTCAATACCTCTTAACCCGAATACCAGTTATTATCTGAAAGTTACTTCCGTTACGGGAAGCCTTCAATCTTCCGGCTGTTCGGATGTTGTTTTTAGTACGGTTCCTCCTGTACCCCTCAACGATGCGTGTTCCGGAGCTTTTGCAGCGTCAGCATTTCCTTATACCTATACCCAGAGTGATGCCATGTCTGCCACTAACAACAGCGGATTTATAACCACGTGTCCTGATGCAATGAATGATGGAACCTGGTTTAAATTTACCGGAGACGGTGGCCAGTTTACCGTAAAAATAACCATGCCTTCAGGTAGTACCTATGACCCTCAGATGGATATCTACAGCGGAGCATGCGGCAGTCTGACCTGTGTAAATGCGGTAGATAACGGCGGAGGTGGCGCAGCAGAAACCTATACCCTTACAACAACTGCGGGAACCGATTATTTTATCAATGTCGGGGCTTATGAAGAAACGGTTGATATGCCGGAAAATGTTTTTACCATCAGCATTACCAAACTTTAGTTTTTAAACATTTATTGCCATACTTTCAATGATAACAGAGTTGTCATTAAATCAATATGTCTTCAGAGAATCAAACTGTTTTAAAAGAAATCAGTACCACAAATTCCTGCTCCTTATTTGGATACATTATTAATAAAGGAATATTTAACAAACTTTAACTCTAATATGGCATTCATTATGTTGATTAATGCCAGTATTTATCAGAAATTTACCACCTATTTTAATTAAAGCTATGTCAGATACATATCAAGCTGAAGATATCCGCCAGTTGACGGAAAAAGTAAAAGAAAAGAATTACTTATTTTCCCTTCTCAGACAGGAAATCAATAAAGTGATTATTGGCCAGGAATATATGATAGACCGTCTTTTGGTAGGTCTTTTAGGTAACGGACATGTCCTTTTGGAAGGAGTACCGGGACTGGCAAAAACTTTAGCGATCAAAACCCTGGCAGAAGCTGTTCACGGTGAATTTTCAAGGATTCAGTTTACCCCCGATCTGCTTCCGGCAGATGTAGTGGGAACAATGATCTTCAATATCAAAGACAACGATTTTTCAATAAAAAAAGGTCCTGTTTTTGCCAATTTTGTTCTGGCAGATGAGATCAACCGTGCGCCGGCAAAAGTACAGTCGGCATTGCTGGAAGTGATGCAGGAGAAGCAGGTAACCATTGGTGATGAAACCATGAAACTTCCAAAACCGTTTTTGGTACTGGCTACCCAGAACCCAATCGATCAGGAAGGAACCTATTTGCTGCCGGAAGCACAAAGCGACCGTTTTATGCTGAAATGTAAGATAGACTATCCTAATTTTGAAGACGAAAGAACGGTCATGAGAATGGTTTCTACCTCTCACCAGCCTGTCATCAAACCGGTGATATCTCTGCAGGATATTGTAGACGCTAAAGAACTGATCAACCAGATTTACCTGGATGAGAAGATTGAAAAATATATTCTGGATATGGTTTTTGCAACCCGTTATCCTGAAAATTACGGACTTTCTGAGCTTAAAAATTACATAGGCTTTGGGGCTTCTCCAAGGGCATCTATTAACCTTGCTATAGCGTCCAGAACTTATGCATTCCTGAAAGGAAGAGCTTTTGTAATTCCTGAAGATGTAAAAGCTTTAGCACAGGATGTTCTAAGACACAGAATTGGTCTTACTTTCGAGGCTGAAGCAGAAGAAATTTCATCGGAAGAGATTATCAACAGGATTCTGGCAAAAATACAGGCACCCTAATGAGTGAGGTTATTATCCGAAAAGCTGTTCAGGAAGACTGCGCTTCGATGCTGGAGCTCATCCGTGAGCTTGCAGAATATGAAAAGGCTCTTCATGAGGTAACCATAACGCTGGATGAATTTACAGAGGACGGATTCGGAAAATCTCCGGTCTGGGGAGCGTTTGTTGCTGAAGTTAATGACGAAATTGTAGGGATTTCCCTATATTATGACAGATTTTCAACCTGGAAAGGAAGAAGGCTGTATCTTGAAGATCTTGTAGTGACCGAAAGAATGAGAGGCAAACAGATAGGAAAACTTCTGTTTGATGCCACTCTGGAATATGGAAAAGCAAACCAGTATAGCGGAATGGTTTTCCAGGTATTGAACTGGAACGAACCCGCCATTAATTTTTATAAGAAATACAGCCCGAAATTCGATGATGAATGGCTGAATGTTTCGATTGAATTGAGAGATTAGAAGATAGAAGAGTAGAACGTTACCCCACAACCCGAATCTCGTAACCAGAATTCCGCAACACATATGGAAATAAAAGATATTGTAAAAAAAGTAAAGCAGATAGAGATCCGTACCAGAAAGAAGACGGAAGCTTCACTTATGGGACAGTATCACAGTGCTTTTAAAGGGCAGGGGATGACGTTTTCGGAAGTCCGCCCATACCAGTTCGGAGATGAAATCCGCAGAATCGACTGGAACAAAACAGCCCGTTTCCGCGAACCGTTCGTAAAGGTAATGGAGGAGGAAAGGGAGCTAACGATGATGCTGCTGGTAGATATTTCTGCCTCTATGGATTACGGTACCAAAGGCCAGCTCAAAAGAGAATATGTTGCAGAAATTGCAGCCAGCCTTGGATTTTCTGCAGCCGGAAACAATGATAAAGTAGGCCTGATCCTGTTTGCCGATAAAGTATATAAAGTAATACCACCCCAGAAAGGGCGAAAACATATTCTTTCTATCATCAGTAATATTCTGACAGCGGATTATGTACCGGCAGTATCGAAGATCGATAAGGCCATGGAATATATGATGGGAATATTCAAAAGAAAATCTCTGGTGTTCCTGTTCTCAGATTTTGAAGATGATTATGATTCTAAAATGCTTCGTGTCGCTTCAAAAAAACACCAGCTTTTGGGGATGAGGATCTATGACGAGAAAGATAATGAAATACCTGATATAGGCTATGCTCTTTTGTACGATGCCGAAACAGGTAAAGAAGTCTGGGCCAATACTTCCAATGCAAGGTGGAGATACACATTTGCTGAAGCTCAGAAACAGAAAGTCCGGGCTCTGGAAGAAGATTTTGCCACCAGTTCGGCCAGTTTTATGAATATCAACACAGGTGCTGATTATTCAAAGCTGCTGTATAATTATTTCCAGAAGAAGTAAATTTAAAATAAATGAAGGCTCCGGCCGCAATTACAATCAGTTGAAATTGAAAAAAATACTTTTAATACTTTCTTTTTTAATCTGTGGAAACGCTTTTTCACAGATACTCTCTTCCAATTTGGAGAAGAAGACCCTTGCTTTAGGTGAAGTTAACCGTCTGGTCATTAAAATAGATAATATTCATGAGTTGCAGGTGGTTTCAGCTCCTAAAAATGAACTGCTTCCCTTCCATTTTGAAGAAATTAAAGACAGCATCGGACAAAACCAGAATTCCTACGAAAGAAAAATTGAATTTTCAGTATATGAAGAGGGAAAATTTACCATTCCCGAGCTGGAATTTAATGTCGGAGGTAAGATCTTAAAAACCATTCCTTACGAAATTGATGTCGTGAATACTGCCCAAAAAGGGGATCAGATCAATGACATCATGAACAATAAGGAGGTGAAGCTTGAAACAAAGGACTATTGGGAGCTTTATAAGTTTTATATTCTTGCAGCTTTGGCGGTTATTGCTTTGATTATAGCAATCATTATGTTTGTCAAATGGGGCAGAAAATCGAAAAGCTCTCCTGTCGTTGCCACTAATCAGACTTTAAAAGAACTGGATTCCCTGAAAAAGAAAAAATATATAGAAGGCGGCGATTTCCGTTCTTTCTATGTTGAATTAATAGATATATCAAGAAAATTCATTACCAGACAGTATCAGCTTCCTGCAGACGTTCTTCTTACAGATGATCTTATTGACGTCATGAAAAAGAATAATACCATCTCCCAGGAAAACGAAAGGATAGTGGAAGACGTCTTTTTAAGAGGAGATCTGGTAAAATTTGCCAAAACCTTCCCTGATCAGACCACGATGGAGAAAGATTTTGCTGATATCCGCGATTTTGTGAAGAGATCATCAAAAGATTTAGAATTTGAAAACTTAAGAAAGGATGTTTGATTTTGAATTTTACAGTCCGTGGTTCCTGCTGCTTTTCCTGCTGTTTATTCCTCTTTTCATAAAAGATGCAGGCGGAAAGCGGAAAAAAGGGATTAAAGTTCCTACTGTCCGGAATATGGATGACAGTGGAGGAATCCGTGCTGTGCTTGCTCTGCTTAAGATTTCAAAATATATTATTCTCTCTGCACTGATTATTGCAATGGCCAGACCGAGAACATTTACGGTTTCCCAGGACAGGGACGATACCAAAGGAGTCGATATTATGCTTTCTATAGACGTTTCCCTGAGTATGCTTGCCAAAGACCTCAATCCGGACCGTATTACTGCATTAAAAGATATCGCTGTAAAATTTGTGCAAAAACGCCCGAACGACAGGATAGGGGTTGTAGCTTATGCTGCGGAAGCTTTCACGAAAGTTCCGGTGACTTCGGATCATCAGGTTGTTGTAGATGAAATCAAAAATCTTAATTCTGCAGGCCTTGAGCCTGGAACAGCTATCGGAGAAGGACTTTCCGTAGCGGTAAACCACCTGATTAAAAGCAAGGCTAAAAGTAAAGTGGTGATTTTAATGACGGACGGGGTGAGCAATATCCAGAATGCCATACCTCCGCAGATGGCTGCGGAACTTGCCAAGAATAATAATATTAAAGTATACACCATCGGGATCGGAACCAATGGTTTTGCGCTCATGCCTACTTCACAGGACATTTTCGGAGATCTGATCTTTACGGAAACGGCAGTGACGATTGATGAAAATACATTGAGAGAAGTTGCACAGGTTACCGGAGGAAGATACTTCAGAGCAACTTCCAACAGCAGCCTGGAAGAGATTTATGATGAGATTAACCAGTTGGAAAAAACGGATATCAAGGTTTCCAAGCTGTACAATTATGATGAATATTTTAAAATTTTCCTTTGGATCGCATTGGGAATGCTGTTTTTCGATGCATTGCTGCGATGGGTATTATATAAATTTTTAAGCTGATGAGTTGGTCGTTAGGAAATTACTGGTATTTATTATTGCTGCTGCTTTTGCCACTGCTCTCTTTCTTTCTGATCCGTTTTTTGAGATGGAAAAAGAAAAGAAGGGAGATCTTTGCAGACAGTCGCTTTCATGACAGTCTATTTGAAAAAAGATCCGGGTTTACAAAATTCTTTCCCACTTTATACCTTCTGGGAACGCTTTTTCTGATATTCTCGATCATAGATCTGTTGAATGGTTCTGAAGAGGTGAAAACCAATCAAAAGCTTAATAATGTGATTTTTATGCTTGATGTTTCCAATTCAATGAATGCGGAAGATATAGATCCAAGCCGTCTTTCGGAAGCAAAGAATCTAATGACCGCCATGATGCAAAAGCTTAAGAATGATAAGATTGGAATTGTCATTTTTGCAGGGGAAGCCGTTTCCATTATGCCACTTACCACGGATTATGGTTCTGCGGAAACCTACATAAGTGCTGTAGAAACAAACTCAATGAAAATTCAGGGAACCGATTTCCTGAAAGGGATGCAGGCTGCTGTAGAGAAATTCAAAAATGTAAGCAAAGGCTCAAGGAAAGTTGTCCTGCTGAGCGATGGTGAAGATAATGAAGGCAATGATAACGCTGCGATACGGCTGGCCAATAAAGAAGGAATATCCATAACATCGGTAGGAATAGGAACGGATGAAGGCGCTCCGGTCCCGGAATACGTTTTCGGACAACTGATGGGCTATAAAACCGATATGGACGGAGGAACGGTGATTTCCAAAAGACAGACGGAAGCCCTTAAAAAAATGGCGGAATCTACGGGAGGAGATTATATAGACGGAAATAATATTAATGAAGCACCCGATAAGATCATTGATGCCATGAACAGAAAATCTTCATCTGCCCAGACGCTGGTGAAATCTCAGAATGCCAATCATTACTATCAGTACTTTTTAATAGTTTCTATTTTCTTTTTCTTTTTAATTTATATCTTGAATCCGAAAAAAGATTTCAATATTTAGTTTTTATACTTTGTTTATCAAGATTTTAAATAAGTACTTTAACCGAACTTTAACAAATAGAAGTCTGTTTATTAACATATAAAGGAATAATTTTGCAGGTAATGAATACTAAAATCATTTTTTTATCGTTTCTTATTGTTTTTACATTCTCAAACATATTGTCTGGGCAGGAAAACTATAGAACTTTAGTCTATGAAGGTAATCAGAAATTTAACGGGAAAGACTATGACAGAGCGTCTTCCAAGTATATGGAAGCCGTAAAAGTGAATGAAAAAGACTTTACCGCTCATTATAACCTGGGAAATGCTTTATATAAAAGCAAGAAGTATGAAGAGGCCAAAGCAGAGTTTGACAAAGCCCAGAAGCTTTCGCAGACGCTGCCGGATAAAACGGCTGCTCTTCATAACCTGGGGAATACGTATATGCAGATGAATCAGCCGGAAAAAGCAGCTGATTACTATAAGCAGGCTCTGAAACAGAACCCTTATAATGAAGCAACCCGGAAGAACTATGAAATTGCCAAGCTGAAAGAAAAAGAAAAACAGCAGCAGCAGAAAAACGAACAGAACAATTCAGGAAAAGGCGGCGGTGGAAATGATCAGAATAAAAATGATGATCAGAAAGGCGACAACAAAGATCAAAAGCAGGATCAGGGCAGCGGCCAGCAGAATGAAGGGAAAAGCGAGCAAGGAGACACTCCTAAGCAAAATCAGGATAATGAAGGGAAAATGCCTAAGAACCTTGAAAATGCTATATTAGATAAAGTGAACGAAAAAGAAAAAGAAACCGCCAGAAAAATCTTAAATAAGAATTCTTATTCGGTGCCGCAGAGCAACGAAAAAGATTGGTGATGCAGCAAAAACTGATTTACATATTATTCCTTTTGACCTCCGTAATTTCTTACGGACAGGTCAATCTTTTTATGGAATCTGATAAATCAGAATACAACGGAAAGGATATTGTAAACCTCACCATTGTTCTGGAGCTTAACGGTATCGATCTTGAACCGCAAACCCGTTTCCAGCTTCCCGACCTTTCAAAATTCAATATCATAGGTAGCGGATCAATGACCAATACATTGATCGATCCGGCTACCAATACACTCATTACCCAGAAGATTTCAAGAATTGCCCTTGAGCCGAAGAAAAAGGTAAAATCAAGATCGGGTCTGTTCTGGTAACCGTTAATAATAAAATTTACAAGACAGAGCCTTTTGATGTGAATATCAAGGATATCATTGATAAAAGATCTCTTGCCAGCAGTCTTTCCAATGAAGTCTATCTTAATATGGAGATAGAAGACCGCGAAGTGTATCAGGATCAGCCTACAGTAGCGGTATTGAAGGTTTATTCTAAAAATATGGACAACCTCAGAAAAGTGAAGGACGTTCATCTTCCCCGTCAGAATAATATCAATGTGCATCCTATCAGCTTCAGCAAATCGGAAATAGACCCTTCGGGATCAAATAATATGGCTTCGCAGGTTCTGGCTGTATTTATGGTATTTCCTAATGAAGCAGGATATGTGGAGGTTCCGTCTGTATCGGCATCGGTAAGCACCTATTCCAATAAGAATAAAATCCTTTCCAATAAGGTAAAACTTAATGTAAAAAGACTCCCTGAAGGATCGCCGGATTACTTTAAAAATGCGGTTGGGAACTTCAATGTGAGTGTATACAATGCATCAAAAGAGAAAATAGAGGTTAAAAAGCCGATTAATGTAGTGGTGAAAGTTTCAGGAGAAGGCAATCTTCCGGATATGCATCTTCCTAAAATTGTTTCTTCACCCGATTATGAAGTGTTTGCTCCTAAGATCACCTCTAAAGTAGTTCCTGGAACTACGGGAATGAAAGGGAGATTCTGGCCAATTATGTTGTGATTCCTAAAAAGGCAGGAGCTATTTCGATCCAGACTGAGAAATTTGCATTCTTCGATCCGGCCAGCCGCGAATATGTGGACCTTGGCCAGAAAACGCTAGACCTGAATGCTTTTTCCCATGACCAGATCTTGGAATCGCGTACTACCGTTGAGAAGGTAAACGAATATACCAACACGCTTCTTGAAACGGTTGACACACCGGTTCTGAAAACAACGACCTTTAAAGTAAAAGAAAAAAGTAAATTCCACTGGAATATCCTTTTAACCAATATTTCTATTCTTGTAGGGTTATTTATTATGTACCTGCTATTCAAGACTTGGCAAAAAAAACGAGCGTTAGTTAAAGAAACGGCATCCCCGAAACCGCTGGGTTCTGTGGCTGAAACGGAAAAGGAGATCAGAGAAACACTGAAAACGGATATTAATGATTATTTCAGCTATTTGGAAAATCTTAAAGATAATGAAGATTATCAAAAATTCTTTGATACCCTGGAAGAGATGGATATTGATGTAAGAAAACAGTATTTCCAGAGTTCTTCCCAGGATTTCAAACTCTTCCTGGAAAGCTACAAAGGTTCTGCGGTTGCTGAAGAATACAAGAATCTTTTACAAAGAATTCAGGTGGAGAAATACTCTCCTTTGAAATCTGCAGAAGGAATGGAGGATCTTTTAAAAGCAGTTGTTAATTTGTATTCACAGATTAGCAAATAATCAATTTTTTTCATATTTTTGCGAAATTTTTAATTACAAAGAGATGGAAATACTTAATGATTTTTCTATTAAAGAGATTGTTACCTGCTTTATGGTTCTTTTTGCCGTAATTGATATTATCGGCTCTGTTCCTATCATCGTAAGCCTCCAGCAGAAGTTTGGCCAGATAGAAGCGGGAAAAGCATCTATTACTGCCGGACTGATCATGATTGTTTTTCTTTTTGTGGGAAATAAAATCCTTAAGCTGATAGGAGTAGATGTGAATTCGTTTGCGATTGCCGGTGCTTTTGTGATTTTTATCATAGCCCTTGAAATGATCCTGGGTATCGAGATCAACAAAACTACGGAAGCCAAAGCTGCATCCATCGTCCCTATTGCGTTTCCGCTGGTTGCTGGGGCAGGAACTTTAACGACAACGTTATCGCTCAGAGCTGAATTTCACGATATTAATATTATTTTAGGAATTGTTCTCAACACAATTTTCGTATATTTGGTGCTGAAATCAGCGAAGTGGCTGGAAAACAAAATGGGGAGGCTACCCTGTCTATTCTTCAGAAAGTTTTCGGGATCATCCTTTTAGCGATTTCAATCAAATTATTCACCGCTAATTTTGCCCAGTTGGTGCAGAACTATATTAATTTTTAAGTATCATGCAGAAGTTTTATAAAGTATTTCTAGTTGTATTTATCGTTTTTATTGCCATCAATCTTTATGCATTAGACTGGCAGACGGATCTTTTATCAGAAGATAACCTGAAGTTTGTATTTTCAATTGCTTCAGCGGTTCTTGGCCTTATTTTGCTTTTTGTACTGGATACATGGAGCAGGATTGGTGCTAAGAAATAATTCAGAATCACATTATTCTATATAATATACCTCTTTCTTTGGAAGGAGGTTTTTTGTTTTCTGATGGAAGGTGGCTTCGAGAGCCTCAGCCACCAGTAATCTTGTACAAAGTTTTAAATGATAGCTTTTAAGCTTAATAGATAAATGAGAGAAAATAGTATAAGTAGAGAAAAAGTCGTAGGTGGCTGAGGTTCTCGAAGCCACCTTAAAAACAATGAGATTCTTTAAGATCGCTTCCGATTTCAGTTCCGTTTCCCTCCATTCTTTTTCCGGGCTGCTCTGGGCTGTGATGCCGCCACCTACGAATACGTGTACGGAATCTTTGTAAAGCCTTGCGCATCTTAAGTTGACAAAATACATGATACTTTCATCCGTTTCTACTTTAATAAAGCCGGCATATAGTTCGCGGGGAAATTTTTCAAGTTCCTGAATACTTCTTTTGCAAAAATCCTTTGGAATTCCGCAGACTGCCGGGGTAGGATGGAGTTCATTAATGAGGCTGTCCAGATCTTCAGGATTTATTTGGGCTTTAAAATCTGTTCGCAGATGTTTGATATTTCCCGAAATATGGTCGTAAGTCTCTGATATTTCTATATTTCCGGAATAGTTTCTAAGTGTATCCTGAATATAGGAAGTTACAGGCTTTTGTTCTTCAATTTCTTTTTCTGTCCATTCTTCAGATACGGGAAGTGTTCCCGCAAGGCTCATGGTTTCAAATTCGTGAGTTGTTTTGTTGAATTTTCCCAGTGTTTCTGAAAAAGCTCCCATCCATGCATTTTGTCCGTCATTAAATAGATACCTGAAGGCATTAGGATAAGAGGTACAAAGTTGTTTAAAACTCTCTTTAAAATCGATTTGATTAAAATCCTTAAAGATATTTCTTCTTGAATATACAAGTTTTGGAAGCTTATGATCTTTAATCACCGCAATAACCTGATGGAGACTGTCGATATATTCTTCCTTGGTCTCTGCATTGAAAAAGCTTTCGTCTTTCAATAGATTCTCACTGGTAATGGTATCCTTTTCAAACTTTTCGGAAGCATTGATAATACCCCCTTCAAAACCGATCTGCCTTAAGAGGTCAAAAGAATGAAACTGAACGGATTCTCCGTTTGAATTCTGATAAGTGGAATATAACGTTTCATCGAAGGGAAGTTTGAAGTAAATCATGAGCTGTGGATAGGTTTTGAAAATCACCGGCCGAAAAATATAACAGGAAATTTCCGGGTGATTTTCCTTTCAGCAAAGGTATTATTAGTCTTAAAAATGTCAAAATTTAAAAGCTGTTTTTTAACGAAACATTTCTTATATCATATTTTCGGAAATAAAAAAAGGCCCAATTTTTCTTGAGCCTTTATTATAGTAAATATTTTTAGGATTATCTAAGAAGAATATTATTTGTCATCGTTGTATGATTGATAAGTACTCCTTTTTCATCCCTGATCTCGATTTCGGAAACATGCATTGTTTTTCCTTTTCTGATAAAGCGTGCCGTAGCTGTTACAATTCCGTCTTTTTTGCTTTTAAGGTGATTGGAATTGATATTCGTTCCCACTCCGTAATACTTACTGCCGTCGATGAAAATATTGGACAGGCTTGAACCTAAAGTTTCCGCCAGCACACAGCTTGCTCCTCCATGGAGGATCCCAAATGGCTGGTGTACTTTAGGCTGTACAGGCATTGTAGCTGTCAGGGTTTCGTTTTCAACGTCAATATCGATGAATTGTATTTCAAGTGTTTTAGCTAATGTTACCCCGTTTCCCCAGTTGTTCAAGAACGTAAGGAGCTCTTCTTTGGTCTGACCTTTCATGTTATAAATGATGAATGATAAATGATAATTGATTCAATAAGTAAAAGTAATTTTGCTAACTTCTAACTTCTAACTTCTAACTTCTAACTTCTTCCTCGCTTCCGCTGCCCATAATATTCGGATTCCAGTTTGCAGGAATTTTAGGAACGATGTCGTATTTTACATAGTAATCCTGGATTTCTGCCATAATCTCGGAAAACGGAACTGAAGCAATTCTTTCATAAGGGATGGTATAGCCCAGATAAACAATTTTTCTTTTGAAATCACCTGCAGCCAGGACGATGGGAACTTTTGCAGCCAGGGCCATATGATAAAACCCTTTTCTCCACTTCGGTACCCAGCTTCGTGTTCCTTCAGGAGTAATAACAAGACTGAAATCTTCCTTTTCAAATTGTCTGGCAACAAAATTCACCAGGTCATTTTTCTGGCTTCTGTCGATACCAATACCCCCAAGCCCTTTTACCACACTTCCATACCATGCTTTGGTGTGGGCATCTTTAATGATGATTTTCAAAGGCTTTTCTAAAGACCAGTAGGCAAGATTTCCTAACAGATATTCCATGTTGTGGGTATGGGGGCTACCACAAGGATACATCGGTTCAGGCTTTTTGCATCGCCCTGCAGGACGACTTTCCAGCCCAGCATCTTTAACATTAGTTTACCTATCAGTTTTTTCATATAGCTTCAGATTAAAAACAAAAAAGTATAACCTATTTGGTTATACTTTACAAATATATTGAAATATTATCGCTCTTAAAACAAACCGCTGATGAAATCTACGATTTTCATAACAATTTCTAATGCAACTTGTACCATGGTTAAGGTGTTTTTAATGATTTGGTTAATTATTTTTTAACTATACGAATGTATAACATTTTTTTAACATAGCGAACTAAATAGTAAGTTTTTTTGCAATCTCTGAGAGAAGAAGAGTGTGAATTTCAAACGGTTGCCATCCATTCACACCTTCCTGCACTCTCTGAAGTTAATTATTTAGTTTGTATGGAAATTTCGTCTTTTCCGTCTTTGATTTTGATGTCTACGTTTTTGTTCATCTTTTTGATGCTAGACTTCATGGAATCAATGACCTGGTCTGCCTGTGCTTTCGGAACTTTTTTTCCGTTGATGATCAGGCTGTCTTTATCATCAGAGTTATATTCTATTGTAGAACCATTTACAGAAATTTTATTTTTTTCTATTCTGATTTTACCGTTTTCATCTTCGTCCTGGTCATTATCATTGATTCCGTCTCCGTTGAGATCGCCATCAAAATCCATTCTGTCTTTTTTTAATGGGATTACTACTGATTTTGCAGGGATCACCAACTCATAATCAACACTGTAATCTCTGAATCTGTGTTCATAAGGATATTTTACATAGTTGGGAAGAATGATCTTATTGTTGATGATATCTACCGGAACATTTACGTTCAATGGAAGGTTGTATCCTTTTGCCTCTTTTTTAATGATCAGATATGGAGTTTTAATATCAACTTTTCTTGTCACTTCTACATGGATCCAGTCTTTTTGTAAACCGAAACCTTGTCAGAGTAAAGATCATCGTCATACCCTGTGAAGTTTTGAGGAATTGCCACTTGCTTTACATCTACATATAGCGTGTCTGAAGTGGTATTGATAGAAACTTCTTCTGTATCTTCCTTGTGGCCTTTCAGGAACATTTCTTTTTTAGCCATGCTTACTCCGAAGAATGTCCCCAGACATATTACTGCTAAGAATAATGCTCCTAAAACCCAACCGATATTTCTTAACTTGGTTTTTGGTGAAAAGATCTTAATACTTAGTAAGCTGAAAAGAACGGCAGGAATTAAAGATCCAACGATAATTAATGCTAAAAATACATTGTAAAGCCCATCGTTATCAAGAAGGAATTTCATTTCATCAGCTCCGGGAAAGTTTGAATCAATTCCGAAAAGGCCAAAGACTACAAACACACCTATAATGCTGCTTAAAGCCATAAATGCGAAGAAGATTCCTATAATATATTTTAAAACATTCCAGACTCCGCTTCCAGCATTGCTGATGTAAGGTTTATTTTCAGTGTAAATTTCACCAGCTCTGGTTGTTGTCTCGTTGGCGAATTGCACAATTTTACTGGATTCTTCCTTTAAATTATCAAAATTCAATGGTTTTCCTTTCATTTTCAAAAAGTCTGATGCAGTTTCTGCTTTAGGTAATACTGCCCAGAGAATAAAATATAAAAGGATAACTAAAAGCGAGGATCCAGGGGCAACCCAAAGGAAAAGAAATGCACCTACCCAAATTAATCTCATCCAAGTAATGTCCATACCAGAGTATGCAGCTAAACCTGCACAAACTCCTGCGATTTTTTGTTTTTCAGGGTCACGGAACAATTGCTTTCTATCAGAATAGGTAGTTCCTGTAGTATTTTGTCTGTTGCTGTTTTTTTCAGAATAGTAAGCTTCTTCCTGCTCTCCGATCTTTTCAGGAGTACCGATCTGAGCAATTACTCTTTCTACGTCTCCATCGTTGATGACTTCTCTTTTACCTAAAGAATCTTTGAAGATTTCAACCATTCTGATTTCTATGTCGTGCATTACCTCTTCTGCTTCTGAAGCGTCTAACGAGCTTCTAAGAGCATTCAGGTAATCGCTGAGCTTTATATATGCGTGTTCTTCTATAGTGAAAGAAAAACCTGCGAGTCCTATTGAGAGTGTCTTGTTCATAGCTTTGTTTTTTAATTTTTTTGTGTGATTTGGTTTACTGAATCTGTCAGTTCTGCCCAGGTATTTTGAAGTTCGTCCAAGAAGAGTTTTCCTTTTTCTGTGATCTGGTAATATTTTCTTGGTGGTCCTCCGGTAGATTCTTCCCATCTGTAGGAAAGGAACTCGCCATTTTTCAGTCTTGTAAGGAGAGGATAGAGGGTTCCTTCCACTACATCCAGTTTTCCTTTTTTAAGTTCATCGATAAGGTCGGAAACATACATTTCGCGATGATTGATGAGACTTAAAATACAGAATTCCAGAATTCCTTTACGCATTTGCGCTTTGGTATTTTCAGTATTCATCTTTAATAAGTTTTGTTAATTAGTTATATTTTCAGAATAATGTTCCTAGCTAGATGAACCTATTCCGATTTTACATTACAAAGATATGTAAATAAAATGGTATTATGCAATACAAAGTAGTGAAATTATTTTTAGTTTTATATTAACTTACTGATATTCAGTAGTATAAATTTTAGTTGAAATTTGTCATGAATTTGAAATCAGTTAAAATCGGCTTTGAGATTTTAATTTTTTGTACTTTTGAGTAAGATTTTACAGAAAGAATTCAGTGAAATTGTTTAAAACAAAGCACAACTCAGATGAATCACAAAATAATATTGCCTATTATCCTTTTCGGAAACTTTTATTGGGCTCAGAATCAGTTCGAGTTAAAAGATGCTTCGAAGAATTATGATGTAAAAATCAACGTGGAAACCTGCGAAAACAATGAATGCAGTGGAAAATCAACTGTTGAGCTGCTGGACAAGAAGACTTCCGGAAAATTTCAGACCTTAACTTCAGAGAATTTAAACTTCTATCTGAACGAGGATCAGAAACCTACTGCGAATATCATTCAATTATATAATGAACAGAGTCCATTGATTTTTGATGATTTCAATTTTGACGGAACAGAAGATATAGCCATCAGAAACGGAAATGAAAGTGGGTATGGAGGCCCTTCTTATGATGTCTACGTATTTAATAGTACTAAAAAGCAAATGGTTCTGAGTGAGGAATTAACCGCCCTGGCTTACGAAAATCTGGGAATGTTCAATACGGATTCTGAGAGAAAAAGATTAATTACCTATTCCAAATCAGGTTGCTGCTGGCATCTCACAACGGAATATACGATAATTCCGCAACGCGGATTGTTTAAAGTATATGAGCTGGAAGAAGATGCAACCGGCGGAGAAACTGTAAAAGTGACCAAAAAAGAATTCATCAACGATCAATGGATAAAGAATATTAAAACTTATCCCATCAACGAATATTATAAGAATTAACAATGAAGATACAGAAGGAAATCGATTTTATCCTGGCAGTAGATGCCCTGAAAAACGTACAAAGAAGAAATTATAATGCCGACGATTCCAGAAGGGAAAATACGGCAGAACACTCATGGCAGATCATTATTCTGGCCCAGATCCTTTATCCATACGCTAAAAATAGAGTGGATATTGATCTTTTAAGAGTAATAAGAATGCTTTCCATTCATGATCTGGTAGAAATAGAAGCAGGTGATACTTTTATTTTTGACGAAAAAGCAATGGTAGGAAAATTCGAGAGAGAGAAAATTTCAGCCCGGAAAATTTTCGGAATCCTGGATGAACCTTTACGTACCGAATTTTTTGAGCTATGGCTTGAATTTGAAGAAGAAAAGACCCCAGATGCTATTTTTGCCTGTTCAATCGACCGTATTATGCCTTTTATCTTGAATTCCCATACTTCAGGAAAAAGCTGGACAGAAGCCGGTGTTACCGAAAAACAGATCAGAAATATGCTTGAACATGCGATCACGAGGGCATCAGATGAAATGGGAGAGGCCTTTGAGATGTTGTTGAGTAAAAGCCTGGAGACAGAAAAAGTGATCAGATAACCGGTTTCTGATAGGTTTGAAAAATAGTTTCGGGCGGCCGCAGGCCGCCCGAAACATTTTTTTATAATCATCATTACATGATCCTGATCGGCTTTTTAAATTCATCAATGGCTACAAACGTAAAATCGCCTACAATAGCTCTTTCTCTTTCATAAGAGTACATCTGTTCCGTATAGATCTCAACATTCACTTTCATACTGGTTTTTCCCACATAGGCAACCTTCCCGATCAGCTCAACAATTGTTCCGGCAGGAATAGGTTTTTTGAAATCGATCTTATCGCTGCTTACGGTTACCACTCTTTTTCTTGCAAAACGTGTTGCGGTGATAAAAGCAACTTCATCCATCAGCTGCATGGCTGTACCTCCGAAAAGAGTATCGTAGTGGTTGGTGGTATTCGGGAAAACCGCTTTAAAAATTCTGGTTTCGGATGCTGCAATTCTTTCTTCTGTAGTCATATTTCATTATTAATTAATGCGAAATGAAATATTATTAAAATAACAGAGCAGAGACAGGAATCAAAGGAATCCCTGAAAACAGTCCATCAGATCAATAAACTTCAGATCGCGAAAGTTTCTTGTTTAAAGAAAAGGCAGGTCTCCTGACTTGTAACATCTTTTACCTCCTTCCCGTGCCTGCACAGTGGATCCGTGGTAAAGACTTCAGTTACTTACAGTTGCGCGACAGTCCGTGATTTTCACACGGTTCCCTTTTAATCTGCGTTAAGCAGAACCGGTTTCTGTGATGAATTAGCGTTAAAACTTTTTCAGGACAAAAATAAGAATATTACAGAAAAAAACGGCAATTATTCCGGACTATTGTAAATAATCTGGCTCATTACCCTTCCTTCCTTGATGGTCCAGAGAGTGGTGTACCTGTTTTCACCGGAACCATTGATCATATAAAGATAGATATGGTCATTGTCAAGGGCAGTTACCCCGATATTGTTAAAATCCATGGTAGGCTGGAACATATTTTTTATGGCTTCCCTTACAAAAACAGAACCTCTTCCGGGCTGCTGAACCCTAATGGATTTGATCTCCGTCATTCCTTCAGGAAGTGCATCTTTGATTCCCCACGGCTTTATTTTATCGATGGTAAGAATTTTTCCGTCTGCATCTTTTTCCTGCTTTCTGTAACCGGCATTGGAAGGATAAATATCGATAACAACCTTCGTTCTTTGGGCAGTCGGTATTTTCGGATTGCTATTGTCTGTGAAGATAAGTGATTTCCCGTTCTTGGATTTTGAAGGCGTGAACTGAGGAAGCTGATCGATGAAGGCAACACGCCCCTTATTGACCATTCCTTCTTTCTCAAGATTCTCATATCTCACAAAAGGCTTTTCATCGTCCTGCTTTTCAGGATATTTGATCCAGATCCATTCCGTTTCTCCCGGTGCAGGCTTTACATAAACAAATACATCCCCTTTACGCATCCGGATCTTGTCTACAATTTTTCTGTAGTCATCCTTGTGAACACGCACATTGGCGTAGCCTTCTTCAGCTTTTACAACGCCGAAAGGAACCTTACTCTGTCCCTTCACAAATGATAAGGAAAATAGACTGAAAGCGGATAAGTACAATGCTTTGTTTACGGAAATCATTCTATGAAATTTTTGATCCTTCAAATATATAAATTAAATGCTTTTTTACTCCGTAAAATATAATGGTATTTGATTAAAATTATCAATATTTCCTGAAAAGCGATATGAAACTTATTATTGGGAACCTAATCTCAATTGATCTAGCTTTTTGGAAGATACTTAAATTGCTGCAGTTCTTTAACATCTTTCACCTTTCTCAGGTAAGTTTCAGACAGAAGGTAAATATCATCAGCCATATCCAGAATAACATTGTAGTTATGATCAGAGATAATGATTCCCTTATTTTTTGATTGGGATTTAATGATTAATTTCAATTCTTCCACAGCTTTTGGAGAAACACCGCTGAAAGGCTCATCCAGAAGAACAAATGCGGAGTCGCAATAGATAATGATCAATGTTTCAACAATTCTTTTCTCGCCACCTGAAAGATTCCTGGAAGTTTTATCAAGAAATGGCTGTATCATTTTTAAACCATATAGAAGTTCTGTATTTTCTTGGGTACAGAATAAAGGGATAAGCTTTCTGATCCTGCATTCCTTGGGAAGAAAAGAAGAACTTTGCGGCAGATAGGCAATTTTGTTTTTCCTGTCAGACTGGTTTTTAAGAATGGAATTATTAAACTTAATAAACTGCGTATCTCCTTTTACAGTTCCGAAGATAATCTCCAGCAGGGTAGATTTCCCATTGCCGGATGAGCCGAATAGAGCCGATATTTTTCCTGTTTCACAGCTTAGATAGACATCCTGCAAGATTTTTCTCTGGCCAAAGGATTTGGTAACACTATCAACGTGAAGCCTGTTCATAAGAATTTGCTCATGATTTTAATAATTAAACCTAACGACAAAGTGAGCACCCACAAAAAAAGTTTCGAGAAACCGAAATGAGCATAAAAATAATATTCACTTTTAAGTCTGATATCATAAATAAAGAAATGAAGAAGCGGAAAGATCAGGAAAAAACACAGTCCGAAATTTTCAATACTGAACTGACTTAAGAAAGAGATCAAAAGTGAAAATAAAACAGCTGGAATGATTAGCTTTCTGTAAAAAATCCAGAGAACTGATAAATTTTTATCCATAAATCAAAAGTAAAACAAAATTCGGTTGGATAAGATTAATGTTTCAGGAAAATAAAAATAGCGCTGAAACCACAGCGCTATTTTATAAATAAGTAGTAATAAGTCTTCAATTAATAATTGCCTCATCAATCATCAAATCGCCACATCATCCCATCAACAAATCAAATCCTCTCCAATTCATCCGCATTAATCGTCGTCTTGAAAGTTCCGTAATTCACGATTACTTTATTTTTTGAAATCTTTTCAATGGTCCCTACGCTGGTGCTTCCTGCAATACGTACACGCTGACCTTCCTTCATCCAGACGGCACGGTCGGTTTTGCGTTTTTCTTCCAGCTTTTCATTGGTTTCGGCAATCTTTTCGATCACTTCTTCCTTATTAAGCTGTTGCGTAATTTTTCTTTTCACCACCTGAAGACGTTTCGATTCATCTTTATCAGCGCCTATTTTCCTGAATTTCTCCTGTTCAAGCAGCTTCACAAAATCTTTCACGACATCTTTCCTCGATTTACCCTTTACATAACTGTCGATGAACGTTTCAATCTTGTTCCCGAACTGAAGCTTACGGTGTTCCTCTTCATATAATTTCTGAAAATTGAAAAGCTTCTGCTGCAGCTGCTCGTTCAGCTTCTGAAGATTATCGCGCTTATCTTCTACAGATTCTTTTCTTTCGGCAAGATCCGTTTTCAGTTTTTCAACCTCAAATTTTTCCTGCTGAAGCTTTACAATGGTTTTATCCAGATTCACGATATCGTGTTCAACCTTCTTTTTCGCAGCATGGATGATAAACCTTGGAATCCTGTTTTTCTCGGCAACTTCAAAAGTAAATGAGCTTCCTGCCTGTCCCACTTCCAGTTTGTACATGGGCTCCAGTGTTTCTTCATCAAAAAGCATCGCTGCATTTTCAGCATGCGGAAGCTGTTCTATCACAAGCTTGATGTTTGTATAGTGTGTGGTGATGATGGCAAAACTCTTCTTATCATAGAAATATTCCATGAAACTTTCCGCCAGCGCACCGCCAAGCTCCGGATCAGAGCCTGTCCCGAATTCATCAATTAGCAACAGGGTATTGCTATCAGCTTCACGGATAATTCCAGCCATTTTCTTCAGTCTCGAAGAATAGGTCGAAAGATGGTTTTCAATCGACTGGTTGTCACCGATATCCGTCATGATCTTTTCAAAAAAGAACATTTCAGATCTTGGATGTACCGGTACCAGAACTCCGCTCTGGATCATCAGCTGAAGCAGTCCAACGGTTTTCAGGGTAATGGATTTCCCTCCTGCATTCGGCCCGGAAATACAGATGATTCTGTTTTGATCCGTCAAACTCAGAGTTTGTGGGAAAATAGTTTTGTTTTCTGCCTTATTTCTCAGCCATAACAGCGGATGGAAGGCATCTTTAAGCTTTAATGTTCTGTGACGGTTGATCTTTGGAAGGATTCCGTTAACCAGTTCAGCAAATTTTGCCTTTGCTCTCGTAAGGTCAAGCTCAAAAATATAGACCTGGTATCTCCACAGCTGGGGCTGGAACTCAGCCAGTTCAGCAGTAAGCTTTCTTAAGATCTTGTCGATCTCTTTTTCTCTTCCTCTTCATTTTCACGAAGCTTGAAGTAATGTTTTACCACACTGTCCGGCTGGATGTAAGTAATAGAACCGGTTTTTGAAATTCCCAGAACTCTTCCGGCCACCCTTTTCTTGAATCCGGATTTTACTGCTAAAACCCTTTGATCTTCAATAATCGTTTCGCGGATATCATCCAGAAATTCACTTTGTCCGTAATTAAATAAAGCTCGGTTGAAATTTTCCTGAATGGCTTTTTTAGCCACCTGGATTTCAGAACGAAGCTCTTTCAGAACCGGAGAAGCATCACTTTTTACTTCCCCAAAACGGTTAAAGACCTTATCTATCTTGTCAATAATCTCTTTTTTGAATTCCAGCTCAGAAACATCTTTTATCAGGTTAGGAAAAGTGTCGGGCATGGTTGGGAAAAACTTCTGAAGTTTTCCTATTTGTTCAGTTAAGGTTTTTATTTTGATGAAAGCACTGTTTTCCAGACGGTAATTCTCGATCAGCATTAATTTCAGCTCACTTTCGATATCTTCATATTCATCGAACGGAATTGCATTTGAACTTTCAAAACTCGAAAGATATTCCGACGTTTTTTTCAGGGAAAGTTCCGCCTCATCAATTTCCATGGGACGAAGTTGAAGAATTTTTTCTCTCGTTTTCGGAGAATACGCAAATGGAGAGATCTCCGCGAGCAATTGCGGAAACTCTAATTCGTTTAAATCTTCTTTATTTATATACACACTGCAAATTTAGTGAGAAAATGTGATTATTACGTATATTTGAGATATTTACAAAATTAATGATTGAAACTAAGCGATTAAATTTAAAAAAGATCAACGAAAGCCACGTTGAAGATATTTTGCGGATCCGTAGCAATGAAGTCATCAACCAGTTTTTGGCGAGAAATCCACCCAAGAACAATTATGATGCGCTTCAGTTTATCTTAACCATTAAGGAAAGAATTCAAAATAACCAAACGATTTATTTGGGAATTTCTCTAAAAGATCAGCCTAATCTTATCGGAACGATCTGCCTCTGGAACTTTTCTGAAGGCAGAAAGACGGCCGAAGTAGGGTATGAACTCTTACCTGATTATCACAGAAAAGGTATCATGTCGGAAGCTTTGGAAGCGGTTTTAGAATTCGGATTTAATGAACTGCACCTTCAGGAAGTAGTGGCAATGACCCACAAGTCTAATATAAGCTCGAAAAATCTTCTGCTGAAGCATCATTTTGTTTTGGAAGAGGAGAGAAAAGATGAAGACTTTCCTGATAATATTGTTTTTAGCTTAAAGAAAAAAGAGCTTTTTACGCTATGAAAAACGAAATAAAATCGTTAACAGGACTTAGAGGTATTGTAGCATTATGGGTAACTTTTTTTCATTTCAGTTATTTTAAAAATTTTTGGATCCAGTCTGTAATTGGGAAAGGATATGTGGCAGTAGATATTTTTTTCGTACTTAGTGCTTTTCTGTTAGCTGTTTCATACTCCGGAAAATTTCAGCATCTGACTTTTGATGGAGTAGAAAAGTTTTACAAAAAAAGAATCAATAGAATCTATCCCGTATATTTTTTCTCTATTGTTTTTATCATTTTATTTATCGCAAAAGATCCTTCTTGGCCGGAATTTCTGATTAATGCTGGATTGGTACAGTGTTTTTTTAATCCCAATTATTTATTAAATGAAGTGTACTGGTCATTAAGTACGGAGTGGATCTGTTATCTTATATTTCCTTTTATGCTTTGGGCCATACTCAGGTATAAAATAAACAGTTGGTTTCTTATTATATCAGGGCTGGTTTTAAGATGTATCGTTCCTTATCTGCCGGATATTTACTTTGATCATGCACCGCTTACGGGAAATAAATCTTCGCAATATCTTGATATTGTTTCCGGGGTAAGCTCTTTGGTACGAACAATATCATCTTATTTTTTAGGAATTGGTATTGCATTTTTACCGGAAATTAGAGCTAAGAAAAATAATTTCGTTGTGTATGGTATTGCTATTTTATTTTTTTTGCTGCTCTATACAGCGAGAGGCTTGTTCTTTATTCCTTTATTGTCTGCAGTAATTATCAAACATTTGTATTCGGAAAGAGAAAGTCTTATCAAAACTTTTTTAGAAACAAAAGCAGTATATTTTTTAGGAAATATTTCTTATTCATTGTATATTATTCATTATATAGTAAGGAAGCAAAAAATAGTGATTATAGATTCTTATCACCTCAATAACTTTCTTTTGATTGGTCTTTCAATATTATTGTCCTATTTTTCTTATATCCTTATTGAAAGAAAGGTGAAAATATTTAAAATATAACTTGTATTTTTTAGGATCATTTTGTTTTGGAAGAATAGAAAAAAGATGAAGACTTTCCAGATAAACTTTCCAGTCAGAGACAAGCGAAATTTGATATTGCAGATATTTAATTTATATTTGATTTTTTATCAGACTAACCATGAAAAAAGTTTTAATAGGTATTGTTGCGCTGGCGGCTGTTTTCTTTGTTATTCTTCAGGTCTTCACCTGGTATAACGGAAATAATATCATGAGTAATCAGGCTGTTTTTAAAATCTATATGGGCGTAAAAGATGAAGATATGGATGAATATTTTGGAGTAGAAAAAGGCACATATGATAAAGAAAATCATATGATTGTTTGTAATCTTCCTGTTCAGCCTGCACCTTTTAAGCAATACCAGCAAGTTGTTGACTTTGATATTAACAGTATCGACTGTAATGAGAAATATGTGAAAGGAGATTATGTAAAATATGACAAAACTGAGCTCAGCGATGATCAGAATGCTACACTTTTTATAATCGATAAAAACTATTCGCGGCCTGTAGGAATGATTGATAATCAGCTGGAAGATAAAAACAGCGGGATTGTGGCTTCAAGACAGGTACATCTCGATTACCAGATGGCAGCCATCAACCATATCGTTTTAGCCAAAGACAGAGTGTACGAATATTGTAATAAATAGATAGAAATGACCTGGACAGAAATTTTAGCACCCATAAAAAATACGGAATATTTTAAAAACCTTTGGGAAAAGGTAAAGCAGGAATATGCAACCACTAAAGTATTTCCACCTAAAAGTCAGATATTCAGAGCGTTGGAAATAACTCCCTTTGAAGACGTTGAAGTGGTAATCCTGGGACAGGATCCTTATCATAATGATTATCAGGCTAATGGTTTGTGTTTTTCCGTTTCAGAACAGGTAACGGCGCCGCCATCGCTTAAAAATATCTTTACAGAATTAAAAGACGACCTTGGCATTGAAAGGACTTCCAAAGAACTGGATGATTGGGGCAGGCAAGGCGTTTTATTACTGAATGCCACTTTAACGGTACGTGCCCATTCTCCCAATTCCCACAAAGATTTAGGATGGGAAAAATTCACAGATTTTATCATCAAAGAAATTTCAGATAAAAAAGAAAACGTGGTTTTTGTGCTTTGGGGAGCTTTTGCACAGAAAAAAGCCGAACTCATTGATCCGGCTAAACATTTTATCTTAAAATCGGCACACCCGTCACCTTTTTCGGTACACAGAGGTTTTTACGGAAGCAAGCCCTTCTCGAAAATTAATGAGTACTTAATTTCAAAGGGAAAGAAACCTATCTCCTGGTAGTTTCCGATCTTGTTGCTCCGGTTTTGGTGAATTTGATTCCGATTCTGTATTTTCCTTCCAAAGCTTTTGCCCCTCCGTCGGATTTCGGGAACGGACTTACCTCTTCCAGAGAAATGGTATATCCATTGAAGCCTTCAGACTGATGATAGTTTCTTCCAGCATTATCCATAGTGGCAAGATTTAAGGTCACAGGTCTGGAAGTAGTGCTCATTACTTCTACCTGTGCTATGGCAACGCCTGCCCAGATGCAGTTGACTCCTTCAGGACAGCGGCTGTCTTCAGAAATCCCTTTGAACGTAACATTCATTTGATATTTTGGAAGAAATTTATTTTCTCCCTGATTAAAATAAATGATACCTTCTTTTTCTGAAGCTTTCGTGCTTTTTGTACCGGCAGTTGTACCTGCTTTTACTTCCGGTGTTTTTGCCTTCTTCTGGGCATTGCAGCCTGCTAAGGTCAGCATTCCCAAACTTAATATAATGGCTTTATGAAACATATTTTTTCTTTTTTTGATGTGAATTTATTTATCATTAATCTGTTATAGCTGCAATGCCGGAAATCTGGCATCCTGCATTAAATTCCATCCTCATGCTTCCAGCTTCTATCTAAATTTTATTCCCTTTTGCTTAAATAACACCAAGCATATTCAATACTACTACCAAAAACATTGCCACACCTACCACAAGGCTGAAACCTGTTCCGTAAATGAAGCCGATAAATACTCCTTTGGTCGACTGTAAGGCCTTATTCATATCCTTGCTGTCGTGAAGAAGTTCCCCGATAAATACACCGGCAAACATTCCTATAAGAAATCCTAATGGAATAGGAATAAAAATTCCCACGATGGTCCCGATGATCGATCCGATGCTTCCCCAGCGTGTTCCTCCATACTTTCTGTTGGTTTTTGCCGGAATTACATAGCTGAGTACTACAGAAATAAGTGTAAGGATCACAAAAGCCCAGATATAAATCATAGGAAGGTCGGCATCCGTCCCGAATTTATAGATCAGAAGACCGCAGATACTCAGTACAAGCCCTGGAAGTACAGGAAGAAAAGTTCCCAGAATACCGAGAACCAATAAAATGAGACAGAGAATATTAATTAAGGCTGTATCCATTCTTTAAAATTATCTATGCAAGATAGGAAAAAAGAAATTTTCAGGAGCCTTTTTCATATTTGGGATGAAAATTGATGGTCAATAGTAACATCATCATTCTTTATTTATAAATTTGCTGTAATGAAAGACGAGATACAGGACACGAAAAGCTTTTTGCAGGAAATAAGCGATCAGCTTTATATTTATATCAGCCAGGTAACGCCCGGCGGTATGGATTGGGTCGTTCATATTATTGTTAAACTAGGGCTGTTGTGTGCCGTGTTTTTGGTAGTGGATTTCATTTTTAAATTTGCTATTAATTTTGTTTTCAGATTTTTTAAAAGTGATGAAAAATATCCGGTTATCCGGTCTGTATACCAGTCTAAGATCTCCAATTCTGTGGCTCATTTTGCTGCACTTCTGGTTGTAGGAGCCGTCCATCCTTCTATATTTCCTGCCACAGCACTTCCTAAAACCAATATTTTCATCAACAGATCCATCAATTTAGGTCTGGTTATGATTCTGGCGGGTATGCTTTACAGATCATTGACAGGTTTCAGGTATTTCTTCACCATAAAGCAGGATTTTTATAAGATTATGGCACTGAATGCCATTTCGGAAACTGTAAAGATCCTGGGAATCTTCATTTTTTCCGTGGTAGGGCTCTGTGTAATATTCGGGATCAAGGGAACGACTATTGTGGGAAGTCTGGGAGCCATTACTGCCGTACTGGTTCTTGTTTTCAGGGATACCATTTTAGGTTTTGTAACCGGGATCCATGTTGCTACCTCCAAAAATCTTAAAGTAGGGGACTGGGTAAGTATTCCGAAGTACAGCATCGAAGGAAATATTACGGATATAAGCCTTCTGACCACAAAGATCACCAATTTCGATAAAACAGTTTCAACCATTCCTACTTATGATCTCCTGACCACGGAGATTAAAAACCTTCAGGTGATGTCTGAATCCAATACCAGAAGGATCAAGAAATCCATTTATTTCAATATCAATTCCTTTAAATTTTTGAACGAAGAGGATATTGAACGTCTGAAAGAAATCAACCTGATTTCAGGCTATCTGGAAGAGAAAACACAGGAAATTGAACAGGAAAAACAAAATCTGCAGCATAATAATAAAACCATCAATGGAAGGCAGCTTACGAATATCGGGGTTTTCAGATATTATGCACAGAAATATATAGAAAATGATCCTGATATAGACCAGAAAGGAGCAAAAATGGTCCGCCAGCTGGATATTACCCCGCAGGGGCTTCCGCTGGAAGTGTACTGCTTCTCAAACGATTCCAAGTGGGAGCATTTTGAACAGATTCAGGCAGATATTTTTGACCATCTGCTGGTTGCTTCCAAGGAATTCGATCTTCAGGTAATGCAGATAAGTGTAAAGGTTTGATGAATCAATGTTTATACAGATCTCTAAAATTAATTTAATTATGATAATAAAGGAAAAAGTCCGGTATGCAATGAATGACTTCGAGCTTCCATCTTTAAACTTCCATCCTTATTATCCACATCTCAATAAAAAATGACAAAACTAAGCGTAAACATCAATAAAATTGCGACGTTAAGAAATGCAAGAGGAGGCGAAACACCAAGCGTAACAGAAGCGGCAGTGAAAATTCAGGAATTTGGCGGACAGGGAATTACCATCCACCCAAGACCTGACGAAAGACATATCACCAGAAAAGATGTGTATGACCTGAAACCTCTGGTTACCACGGAATTTAATATTGAAGGAAACCCTCACCGCTCTTTTATTGATATGGTTCTTGAGGTAAAGCCGGAACAGGTAACGCTGGTTCCTGATGCAGACGATGCTATAACATCCAATGCAGGCTGGGATACCAGAAAGCATCTGGATTTTCTGACTGAAATTATTGCAGAATTCAAGAATGCGGGAATCCGTACCTCTGTTTTTCTTGATCCGCTACCGGAACTTGTAGAATATGCAGCAAAATCAGGAGCTGACAGAATTGAGCTGTATACTGAAGCTTACGCAAAAAATTACCTTGCCAACAAAGAACAGGCTATAAAACCTTATTATGAAACAGCATTGGTCGCAACCGAGTTTGGTTTAGGAATCAATGCCGGACACGATCTGAGCCTCGAAAATTTAAAATACTTTGCTGATCATATTCCCAATCTTCTGGAAGTTTCCATAGGTCATGCTTTAATTTCTGAAGCACTTTATATGGGACTTGAAAATACGGTTCAGGCCTATTTGAAACGTTTGGCAAAATGGTAGAAAAGGAATTAGAAATTAGAGGTTAGTGTTGAAGATGTACTTTAAATATTAACCCCAACCCCTAATTTCTAGCTTCTAACCTCTAACTTCTAATCTTTAAAAAATGGACATCTTAAACTCAAAAATATTTGGCGAAAACCTTACGGTAACGCCACTACTCGTATTTCACGGGCTATTTGGAATGCTTGATAACTGGGGAAGTTTCGGGAAAGACCTGGGTGAATACCTGCCCGTACATCTGATCGATCTGAGAAATCACGGCAGAAGCTTTCATTCCGAAAGCATGTCGCATGACGATCTGGCTGATGACATTGCCCGCTATATGGATCATTACGGAATTCAGAAAGCACATGTCCTGGGGCATTCTCTGGGAGGAAAAGCGGTCATGCAATTTGCCCTGAAATACCCTGAAAGAGTAGAAAAACTTATTGTCGTGGATATTTCTCCAAAAGCCTATCCACCACATCATCAGGGAATTATTAAAGCTCTTGAGACCGTAGATTTCGATACGGTAAATTCAAGAAGCGAAGTGGAAGCAGTATTGAGCCAATATATTCCTGAAAAATCTACGATTCAGTTTTTAGCAAAAAACCTGTATTGGGATGACAACAAAAAACTGAACTGGAGGTTTAATCTTAAAACCTTATCGGAAAAATATAACGAATTTGTTTCCAATGCTGTTAAATTCGGAGTTTTCGAAGGCGATTCCTTGTTTATTGCAGGGGAAAAATCAAATTATATACTTCCTCAGGACGAGTACGGAATAAAACAGCAGTTTCCGAAAGCTAAAATAGTTACGGTTAAAAATGCAGGACATTGGGTTCAGGCTGAGAATCCGGTAGATTTTGCGAAAGTTGTTAAAGAATTTTTGAATTTGAATTAATTTATTTCCGTTTTTCAATAGATTTAGTTAAATTTTTCTTAAAATAAAAATATTATTTCCCCGTGTGTTGAAATTTTTTGTACTTTAGTTTTGTATAAAAACTAAATATAATAACTTATGGAAAAGAAAAATTCAAAGAAACCATTCTTCGCTTCATTTTTAGAAAAACAAATCAGCGATCCTGAAAAAATTCAGGGTGGGGCAGTTACTACACCGACTACAGATATTGTTACTATACCTGAAAGGGATAATGTTACAACATCACCTTTTCTCGACAATGCAACAACTCCGTTAAAGGATCAGGTGGTAACCATGAAGTATCCGTCTGACAGTGATGAGTCCGGAGAGTTAGATATTCTTTAAACCGGAATAAAAACAATAACCTAACTCAAAGACTATGAAAGACGAAAATTCAAAAAAGAAGCCGTTTTTTGCCTCATTCCTGGAAAAGCAGATTAAAGATCCGGAAACCATTCAGGGTGGCGGCATTATTTCAAACACAGATAACGACGTCGTTACTGCACCTTCTGTTGATAACGTTACCGCACAGATTTTTGATCATGTGACTCATCCAAGCAAGGATCTTTTGGTAACCATGAAGTATCCTTCAGACGGTGATGATGATGTAGTCTAAATTTCTAAAAAATACAAGTTATAAGTATATTTTCAACCAAAACTAAATTATTATGAAAAACAAAGATTCAAAAAAGAAGCCGTTCTTTGCTTCATTCCTGGAAAAGCAGCTTAAAGATCCTGAAACCATTAAAGGAGGCGATACAGGGATTATCACCGACACTTTAAAAGATTCCATCACAAAACCATCTGTTGATGTGGTAACTTCGCCTAAAGATGATATGATGCATACGCTGAAATATCCGTCTGACGGAGATGATGATGCTCCAATTATTCCACTGGACTAAGAACCTGAAATACTAATCGTATTAATACAATCATACCAAGGAAACTTACCACTAAGTTTCCTTTTTTAATAAAAAGCGGCCAATGATTCTCTGCATTACCCATTCACAGGATTTTTATAATATTGATCTTTTTTTTGCATATCTTGACTCTAAAAATATTCCGTATTTCAGGCTGAATTCCGACCGTATGAATCATCTCCAGAAGATCAGTGTGAATGAAGATTCGTTTGAACTGACCGATGAATCCGGAAATACCATTCATTCCGGAGATATCAAAGGAGTATGGCACAGAAAAGCCTGGGGAGTATCTGTTCCCGAAGAGCTGGACGAAGATTACAGGAAAATATTCCTGAGTGGTTACACCAGCCTTCGCTACAACCTTATTACTGTTTTAGAAAACATTCCATGGATCAATCCTTATGAAAATGAAAGAAAAATTGATGGAAATAAAATGCTTCAGCTGAAAATTGCCAAAGAAAATCATTTAACCGTTCCTGAAACTATTTTCTCCAATGATGAAGAAAAGATCACTGCCTTTTTTCATGAATTCTGCAACGGGAAAGCAGTCGCAAAACTGCACAGCCTGACGGCAAAAACCATGAACGGGGAAAATCTTATCTCAACAATGATCATTGAAGAAGATACCCTGGAGCATATTGCAGATATTTCATATTGTCCGATGATCTTTCAGCCGTATATTGATAAAGAGTATGAACTGAGGATCGTTTATATAGCCGGAGAGTTTTTCACCGGAAAGATCAATAACAGTGAAAATGCAGACTGGAGGGTGGTACAGGGAAACTATGCCTGGTCGGCCTATGAACTGCCGGAAAATATCAAAGCTTGCCTTGCTTCAATGATGGAGGAAATGGGGCTTTATATCGGAGCAATAGACATGATCCGGGGAAAAGATGGAGAATATTATTTCCTTGAAGTAAATCCGCAGGGAGAATGGGGAATGCTGCAGAAAGAGCTTGGTTTTCCCATTGCAGAAAGAATCGCCGATAACCTTATAAAAAGAATCAATAACCCATGAATAAAATATTAATCATTACACATACAGCAGATAATTTTTCAATTGAAAAAGTAACGGAATATATAGAAAAAAATGGCTGCGAGGTCATCCGTTTCGATGTGGATCTGTATCCTATACAAAATAAACTTTCAACCATATACCAGGATGGAGAGTGGATCAGCATTCTTGAAACAAAAGAGGCAAAATACCGTCTGGACGACATTGCTGCCGTTTGGTACAGGAGAGCCTATAATATCGGAAGCGGGGTAAAACAAGAAATGGATAAAAGTTCTATGGCGCTGCCATGGGTGAGATCCGCAATACGCTTTTCGGATTTATAGAGTCTGTAGATGCTTATGCGCTGGGAAAACCGGGTATTTACAGAAGACTGGACAGTAAAGAAGAGCAGCTTAAAATTGCAGTTAAATTAGGACTTAAGATTCCTGAAACCTGCCTGACGAACAATCCGGAGGAAGCAAGGCAGTTCATCCTTAAACATCAGAATGTGATCGCTAAAATGCAGACCGGTTTTGCGATTTACGAAGATGGAGTGGAAAGTGTAGTCTTTACCAATGTCGTTAACGAAGACAAGCTGGAGGAATTGGATTCGTTGGTATATTGCCCGATGCAGTTTCAGAAAAAATTGAAAAGAAAAAAGAACTTCGCGTTACCATTGTAGGGCAGGATGTTTATGCTTTTGAAATAGATTCCCAGCAGTCTGAAGATGCGAAAGTCGATTGGAGAAAAGACGGGGTGAATTTGCTTACCAAATGGGTAAGGACAGAGCTTCCGGCAGATGTTGAATCGAAGCTTCTGGAACTTTTAGATGTATACAATGTGGATTATGGTGCCATAGACATCATTGTTTCCCCTGAAGACGAATATTATTTCATTGAGATCAATGCGGCCGGTGAGTTCTTCTGGCTGGATAACCTGACGGAAGAAAACCAGATCTCCAAGAGCATTGCAGATGTTCTTTGTGACAAGGCTCCGAGAAGAAATAATATGGTGATGGCATAAAACAGAATGCAATCTAAATATAAAAGGCACAAAAGGTTAGTACTTAGCTTTTGTGCCTTTTTTTGTTTAATAGCTATGTGGGATTGTGCTTAACCACCCCGTCAAAAATTCTTTGAATTTTCGCCACCCCTCAGGGGAGGGGAATTGTGATCCGACAAATATCTGTCGTCTTAAAGAATTCAGTTTTCAAATAATTTAAGTCCTCTGTATTTTCTACAAAGCTTTAAACTTATATTAAAGTGCTAAAAATATCCTTCCCTGTGTTTAAAATTATAGCAATAGGAAAACCGGATACCTTAAAATGATAATATTGGTTAAATAAAGTGGAATTCTGCTTTAAAAATCGCAAATTTGCATAGGCAGTTTTTTATAAACTTTACAGGGGAAATGAAGAATTGCCGGATAGAAAATATTGTCATATTTTAGTCAGCAATCAAGTACATAATTAATGATTTTTGTAACGGGTGCAACCGGAATCCTGGGAAGGGTGATTGTTTTGGAACTTCTGAAAAAAGGGAAAAACGTTCGTGCCTCCAAAAGACCGGGCAGCAATTTAAACGATGTAAGGCATTCTTACGGCTTCTATACAGAGAATCCTGATGATTTTTTTAACAAGATCGATTGGGTAGATGTAGATTTTGATGATATTGATGCTCTTCAGGAGGCGTTAAAAGATGTAGATGAGGTGTATCACTGTGCCGCAAAAGTAGGTTTCCATCCCCATGACGAAAAAGAAATGTACCATACCAATGTGAAAGGTACTGAAAATCTGCTGTTTGCCTGTGAAGGTTCGGGAGTGAAAAAATTTCTTCATGTAAGTACCATTGCTGTTCTGGATATTTTTAATGAAAAAGGAGAATTAGACGAAAATTCAGAGTTTAATCCCAAAGAAGAACATTCTGCCTATGCCATTTCTAAACATCTTGCTGAAATGGAGGTGTGGAGAGCTTCTGCGGAAGGTCTGAATACCATCATCGTGAATCCCGGAATGATCATCGGAAGTGGAAACTGGGGCCAAAGCAGTGGTGATATATTTCCTACTTTTGAAAATAATAGCTTTACCTTTTCCGGTGGAACCAGTTATGTAGATGTTAGGGACGTTGCACAGATTTCCATTCAGCTGATGGAGAAAAATGCTTTCGGGGAACGGTTTATTCTGATTTCCGAAAATAAAAGATATGCAGATCTTGGAAAACAGATCAGGTCCCGGCTTGGACTGAAAGATGCGAAAGTCCTTACAAGATTTCAGTTGAATCTGGGGCGGTTGGCCAATATTCTTTTCGGCTGGCTGATTCCAAAGTTGAGAATCATTACAAAATCAAATATTGAAGCCATATCATCACTCAATACCATTTCCAATCAGAAAATTAAAAAAGAGCTTGATTATCAGTTTATTCCTTTAAAAGAAAGTGTTGATTTTCATCTTAAAAATTATATTAACGACAAAAAGCTGAATTCATGAATCTTGCAGCAGCAATAATCCTTAAAAATGTAGAAAAACATCCGGTAAAATCAGCAATAGGCTTTAAAAAGAAAGATGAAGTCTGGAAAGAGCTGAGCTGGAAAAAATTCGGTGAGATCGTTTTTAAAACAGCAAATGCACTGAAAAATGCAGGAATTCAGGAAAATGATAAAGTAGCCATTTACTCAGATAACTCTTCCGAATGGATGACTGTTGATCTTGCTTCAATGGCAATTGGTGCCATTACTGTACCTGTATATTCTACCAATAATGCAGAGCAGGCAGAATATATCATCAGTGATTCTTCGGCAAAAGCTGTACTTGTCGGCAGCCAGGAACAGTATGATGCCTGTCTGGAAATTTTACAGAAAGAAGAAAGCGGGCTGGAAACCATTATTGTTTCTAAAAAATCGGTTTGGATCAAAAAAGAATTCAACAGTTTTTATCTGGAAGATTTCATTGCCAAATCATCTCCCAAGCTGGAAATCTGTAAAAAAGAATATGACGATACAGCTACCCTGATCTATACTTCCGGAACAACGGGAACTCCTAAAGGCGTTATGCTTACCCATGGAAATTTTATCAAAGCTTTCGATTCCCATTTTGAGTTTTTTAAATTTAAGAACTTTGAAGAAGAACTGTCGCTGGCCTTCCTTCCATTAAGCCATGTCTTTGAAAGAAGCTGGAGTTTGCTTTGCCTGTATGGTGGTGCAAGAGTATATTTCCTGGAGGATCCTAAAAATATTGCCAAAGCGCTGGAAGAAGTAAAACCTACCACAATGTGTGCTGTACCGAGATTTTTTCAGAAAGTATATGCCGGAGTTCTGGAAAAAGCAGAAGAAGGTTCTTCACTAAAGAAAAAGATCTTCGATTGGGCGTTGGCAACAGGCTGGCAGACTGCAGAGCTTAGAAGAAATGAAAAACCGGTTCCTTTTGGTTTGAAACTGAAGGAATCCGTTGCAGATATGCTGGTTTTCAGTAAAATTAAAGAAAGAATGGGCGGCAGACTGTGGTTTTTACCTTGTGGAGGAGCATCGCTTTCGCCGGAAGTTACCAAATTCTTTGATTCAGTGGGAATTCACATCACAGTAGGATACGGACTGACTGAAACAACCGCTACACTGACCCTTTTCCCATTGACCCATTTTGAGCATGGAACAAGCGGAAAACCTTTACCTGGCGTAGAAATCCGTATTGGTGAAGGTGATGAGATTCAGGCTAAAGGAAACGGCATTATGAAAGGATATTACAACAAGCCTGAAGAAACACAGAAAGTCTTTACAGAAGACGGATGGTTCAAAACCGGAGATGCAGGAAAATTCGATGATAAAGGCAACCTGATTATCACGGACAGGATCAAAGATTTGATGAAAACCTCCAACGGGAAGTATGTGGCACCGCAGCAGATCGAGAATTTGCTTACGAATAATAACTTTATCCAGCAGATCATGCTTGTGGCAGAGGGAAGACAGTTTGTTTCCGCGCTTATCGTTCCGAATTTTGAGTTTCTGCAGGATTTTATCCAAAAAAACAATATTCCTTTTACCAATTGGGAAGAAGCAATGAAAGACGAGAAGATTATTGCTTTGTATAAGGACAAAATTAAAGAATTACAGGTTCATCTTGCAGATTATGAGAAAGTGAAAAAGTTCACATTAATGCCTGCAGAGTTTGATATCAATACCGGAGAAATAACTCCGACACTGAAAGTCAAGAGAAATGTGGTTCTTAAAAAATATGCAGATATTATAGAGAAAATGTATTAAAATAGAGCTGGATCAACCACAAAAGATACAAAAGCTTTTTATTGAAAAACTTTAGAGCCCTTAAGTTGAAAAGTTTTAATGTTTTGAAAATAAAAAGTTCACATAAAATGAAAATCAAAGATTTTCGGAAGCTGGAGTGGTCTTTAATATGTAGCTTTATTTAAACTTAAAATAACTAAAGTGTTAAGATTCTTTTGTAGCTTTTGTGGTTAAAAAAAGAGTTTTATTATTTTAAATCAGATTATGACAACACAAGAATTTCTGGGAAAACAAAATTTTACCATTAATAATCAGACAGTTTCAGACAGCTGTCCTTCCAATATCGCCCTGATTAAATATTGGGGTAAATATGCCGGTCAGATCCCTGCAAACCCAAGCATCAGTTTTACTTTAAACCATTGCAAAACCAATACATCTATAGAGTTTTTTGCCAATGAAGCTTTTTCTGTACAAACTTTCCTGGCAGGCAATGAAGAGACGAAATTTGCTGAAAAAATAGAAAAGTACTTTAAAAATATTGAGCAGTACCTTCCATGGATTCTGAAGGGAAAATATATCATCAGAACAGAAAATACCTTTCCGCACAGTTCCGGGATTGCAAGTTCTGCTTCCGGGTTTGGAGCCATTGCAAAGTGCCTGATGAAGCTGGATGAAACCTTTTCAGGGAAATCATCTGAGGAAGAATCATTAAGAAAAGCCTCATTTCTGGCCAGATTGGGGAGTGGAAGTGCCTGCAGAAGTTTGTATAACGGGCTTGTAGTGTGGGGAGTGTCGGATGAGGTAGAAGGAAGCTCAGATCTGTTTGCTGTGAAATATCCCGATAATGAAATTCATGAAATATTTAAAAACTTTAATGACTGGGTTTTATTAATTCATGAAGGGCAGAAAAGTGTATCCTCAACCGTAGGACATGGCCTGATGAATACCAATCCGTACGCGGAAAGGAGATTTCAGGAAGCAAGAGAAAACTTTTTTCCCATGAAGGAAATTCTAAAAAACGGCAACCTGGAAGAATTTATCAAATTGGTAGAACATGAGGCACTTACCCTTCATGCCATGATGATGATGAGTGATCCTGCCTTTATCCTGATGAAAACCGGAACACTGGAGGTAATCAATAAAATCTGGGATTTTAGAAAAGAAACTGGCCTGCCGTTGTTCTTCACGCTGGACGCCGGAGCCAATGTTCATCTTCTGTTCCCCAACAACGGATCCGAAGATAAGATCAAAGCATTCATCGAAACAGAATTACTTCAGCACACCCAGAAAAACGGAGTAGTGAAGGATGTAATGATATTTTAAAAAATATAACACAAACACCTGCGTGATCTGCTAAATCTGCGAACGAAAAACTCTCGCAGATTTAGCAGATCACGCAGATTCTTTTGAGCTTTAAGTTAAAAAGTCAGTTTAAGAAAAACTTCTGTAATGATCTTTTTAGTTCAAAATGTTGAATGTTTTACTGAAAAGGAGCATTCAGGAAATCATTGAACGGTTTCATCAGTTTAAAGATTTTCGTTAGGTTTTTTATAGCATTTTTGTCAAGGATTTCTTCATCTTTCAGGGAATATACCACAATAAAATTCTTTAGTTTCAGATATTCACCCATTGGATCTTCCTTTTCAAATCCCTGAGGAATTTTTTTCAGTTTATCATCCTGATCAAGTTCTGGAAAGTGTTTTTTAAAATCTTTCTGATTAATAATTTTAAGAAAATCCTCACCGTACAAAGAAATTTCTTTTCTTACTTCTTTCAGGACGGAAGATTCTGGCATGTAAATACCACCCGCTAGGAAAGATTTTCCCGGTTCCAGATGAAGGTAATAGCCTCCTTTCTGGCTGCCTTTACCCATTCCCAGAGAGGCTCCGAAGTTAGTTTTATAGGGTGATTTGTCTTTTGAAAACCGTGTATCTCTGTAAATCCTGAATAATGTTTTTTTGCCGTCAATTTTCCCCAGTTCCTCATCAAAACCTGACATTTCTTTGATCAAACCGTCCAGGAAGGCAATTACGTTTTCCTGAGCTTCCGTGTAAGCGGCTTTGTTATCATTAAACCAATCACGGTTATTATTAATTGTAAGATTTTGTAAAAATTTCAGGGTTTCCGGCTTTATCGTATTCATGTTTTTAAAATTTAATAGGTGTGTTTTTAATTTATTTAACCAAGTTAAAAAATAAACTTATGCTGACCAAAAATATAATATATTGTGAAATGTATTAAAAATGTGGAACATATTTTTTATTTTAAATAACCTGGAAGCAGAGCTTTTATCATACACAGTCTGGAGTTAGAAATAGCCGATAAATCCAGTAATAATAGGGGGCGTGTAAGTTTATAAAATCAAACGTTTTAAAATGAAAATTTTATGTTGAATCATGCTATTTTTGAAAATTCATAAATAATAGCGAAAAAATCAATCCAATTTAATAAAAAAAATAATGTTTAACATCTTTTTAACGCGAGGCCTGTTTTTTTGGATTTAATTTTTAAAAAATTAAAAATATATTAGAGGATTCTGAATTAAAGTTTACATATTTAAAACTTTATTCAAAAACAAATCAAATATTTGTTGTATCTTTGCAAAAATTTTAAAATATTTAATGAATTTATTTACGGAGTCCAATTTAAGTCCTGACATTCTTAAGGCAATTGGCGAACTGGGCTACGAAAGCCCGACAGAAATCCAAAAACAGACTATCCCTTTCATTCTTTCAGATATTCGCGACTTGATCGCACTTGCGCAGACAGGGACAGGCAAAACAGCAGCGTTTTCGCTTCCGATTTTGGATATGATTGACGATACGAGTCGCAAAATCCAATTATTGGTGCTTTGTCCGACACGGGAATTATGTCTTCAGATTTCTAAAGACATAAAAAATTACTCCAAGTACATGAGAGACATCAAAACCACAGCGGTTTACGGTGGAAGCAGTATTATGGATCAGATTCGCTCTTTAAAGGATAAGCCGCAAATTATTGTAGGTACTCCGGGAAGAGTAATCGACCTTATCAACAGAAAAGCACTTGATTTTTCGGCTATTCATTGGTTAGTTTTAGACGAAGCTGATGAAATGCTTTCTATGGGTTTCAAAGATGAATTGGAAACAATTCTGAGCGAAACGCCGGATACAAAGCAGACTTTCTTATTCTCGGCTACGATGAATAAAGAAGTGGAAAGAATTTCCAAAAACTATCTTACCAACCCACACCGTATTTCTGTAGGTTCTATTAACGAGGTTAAGAAGAACATTAAGCATGAATACTATGTGGTAGGATACCGTCAGAAAAAAGAAGCTCTTAAGAGATTAATTGATGCCAATCCAAACCAGTATTCTATTCTTTTCTGCAGAACAAGAATGGAAACTCAGGAAGTGGCAGATTTCTTAATGCAGAATGGTTATGCAGCTGATGCGCTTCACGGTGACCTTTCCCAGGCGCAGAGAGATACGGTAATGAAGAAATTCAGACTGAAAAACATTGATATTCTTGTAGCGACAGACGTTGCAGCAAGAGGATTGGATGTAAACTCTTTAACACACGTGATCCACTATTCTTTACCTGATGATCCGGAAGTATTCGTTCACAGAAGCGGAAGAACCGGTAGAGCTGGAAAAGACGGGGTTTCAATGGCGCTGATTAAGCCTGAAGAAAGCAGAAAGCTGAAACAGATCAAATCTGCAACGAAAATTGAGATCACAGAGAAAACAATACCAACCGGTAATGATATTATCAAAGCTCAGGTAGGAGGTGTTTTCGAAAAATTATTTACAGAACACGAAGAAGATATTTTCGAATTTGATGACAGCCTGATCCCGGATCTGAGCGCGTTCACCAAAGAAGAACTGGTTCATAAACTATTGCAGTTCCAGCTGAAAGATCTTGCTCTTTATTACAAAGACAAGCATGATCTTATCGAGCAGAAACTAAGCAGCAGAGATGATGATTATTCCAGAAGAGACAGAGGTCGTGACAGAGACAGGGACAGAGGAAGAGACCGCGATGGAAGAAGCAGAGACAGAGAGCGTGGCGGAAAACCTAGAAGAAAGGATGAGAACATGGTAAGGTTCTTCTTCAACTTAGGGAAAAAAGACCAGTTGAAAAAGCTTGATGTTTTAGATATCATCAATAAAGCTACCGCCGGAAAAAGCAAAAAAAGAGCGGAAATCGGTGACATTGAAATTTTAGAGAAATTCTCTTTCTTTGAAGTGGAAAAATCTTTCCAGGAAAATGTAATGAGCAATATTCCTTCAATGAAGTTCAGAGGGAAAGAAATGAGAGCTGAAGTAGCAAACTAAGGCATCTCCATAAACATAAAAAACCGGCTTTTAGTCGGTTTTTTTGCTTGATAATCAGGTGATAATCGAATGTTAACAAAACTTAATGTTATATTGTTTCAGGGCAAATCCTTTTTTAGGAAATTTGCACTCAAATTATAAATACATAAAAATGGGAATTGGTAATATTTTCCACGCTTTTCAACCAAAAGATAAAATTTTCTTTGTACTTTTTGAAAAAGTAACGGAGAACCTAGTTGCAATGTCTGAAGACTTTAACAATGGAATCAAAGATTTCGATCTTAATGACGACACCATGTTGAAAAAAATGAGCGACTATGAGCACAAAAATGATGAACTTACCCATGAGATCTTTGTTGAATTAGGAAAAAACTTCATTACACCGTTCGACCGTGAAGATATTCATACCCTGGCAACCGGCCTTGATGATATCGCAGATTATATCTACGCTTCCACAAAATACATCTTCCTATACAAATCGCCTGAAATGAAGGCTTATTCAGATTTTTCATTACTGATCCACAAAGCTTGTCTTGAGATCCAGAATGCGATGAAAAACCTGAAAGGTTTCAAAAATATGGACCAGGTAAAAGAAGCATGTATCAAAGTAAACTCTATTGAAAACATTGCAGACGACCTGCTTTCCAACTCAATGGTGGATCTTTTTGAAACCAATGATGCCATCAACATTATCAAAGTTTCATCCGTACTTAATTATCTTGAAGTAGTAACTGATAAAGCAGAAGATGTTGCCAACACGATTGAGAACATCATGATTAAATACGCTTAATACAATTATAACTCACAGAAATGGAATTTCCGATTTTACTTACGGTTATTATTGCGTTAGCTTTAATTTTCGACTATATCAATGGTTTTCATGACGCAGCCAATTCAATTGCAACCATTGTTTCTACCAAGGTTTTAACCCCTTTTCAGGCGGTACTTTGGGCAGCACTATGGAACTTTGCCGCTTTTTTTATCGCCGCATACATCATCGGCGAATTTAAAATTGGTAATACCATTGCAAAGACGGTTAATGAGAATTTTATCAACCTTGAAGTTATATTTTCCGGTCTTGTAGCTGCCATTGCGTGGAACCTTCTAACCTGGTGGTTTGGAATTCCTTCCTCATCATCCCATACCCTGATCGGAGGGTTTTTAGGGGCAGCGCTAATGCATGCCTTCATGATGGATTACCATGATATAGCAGCAGCACAACCCAATTTAGGTTTCATAGAAACCTGTAAACATGCCTTTCATCAGGTAACGACACAAAGCGTTGTGAAATTTGACAAAGTAATTCCTATTTTCCTGTTCATTTTTATGGCTCCGATAATAGGGATGATCATTTCGATCATTATTACATTGATCATCGTTCATTTATACAAAAAATCCAATCCGCATAAGGCAGATCAGTCTTTCAAAAGACTACAGCTGGCTTCATCAGCTTTATTCAGCTTGGGACACGGTCTGAATGACGCCCAGAAAGTAATGGGAATCATTGGAGCGGCTTTGATCTACTATCACGTAGAAATGCTGCAGGACCCTGTATACCTTAATATTCCTTCTGCAGGACGTTTTGATTATTTTGCAGAACATTACCTTTGGGTTCCGTTAGTTTCTTTCTTAGCCATCGGTTTAGGTACCATGAGCGGAGGGTGGAAGATCATCAAAACGATGGGAACCAAAATTACGAAGGTAACTTCTCTTGAGGGAGTAAGTGCTGAAACAGCGGGAGCTATTACATTATTCATTACGGACCACTTCGGTATTCCTGTATCTACTACCCATACGATCACAGGTTCTATTATTGGGGTTGGTTTGACGAAAAGAGTTTCTGCCGTAAGATGGGGAATTACAGTAAGCCTTCTTTGGGCATGGGTACTTACCATTCCTATTTCAGCTATTGTAGCAGGAGTTACTTATCTAATTGTAACTTTTCTGACTTAATTTAAACCGTAGAATATATCATATAAACTTTGTCCTTCCGGGCAAAGTTTTTTGTTTTATAAAGCCCTGAAAAATTGTATTTTTGTTCAAATTAAAAGATTTTATGGAATTTTTAGACAGATACCAGCAGATCGTTGCTGACGCCATCACGAAGTATACTTTTAAAGACAAGCCTGCGGAACTTTATGATCCTATGAACTACATCATTTCCCACGGTGGAAAACGTCTTCGTCCTATTATGGTACTGATGGCCTGTGACCTGTTCGGAGGAGATCTTAAACAGGCAATAAAGCCGGCGCTGGCTATTGAATTTTTCCATAATTTCACCCTGATCCATGACGATATTATGGATGAAGCCCCGCTAAGAAGAAATAAACCTACCATTCATACCCTTCATGGGATTAATGTTGGAATCCTTTCCGGAGACGGATTAATGCTTAAAGCCTATAAATTTTTTGAAGATCTTGAGCCCGAAATTTTCAAGGCATGTATCAGGATCTTTACGCATACAGGACTTCTTTTGTGTGAAGGACAGCAGTACGACATCAATTTTGAAACTCAGGAGGATGTTACCTATGATGATTACATCCGAATGATTACCTATAAAACAGGGGTTTTAAGTGCCTCTTCCTTTGAGATAGGAGCGCTTATTGCCAAAGCCAATTTTAAAGATGCCAAAGCGATCTTCAATTTCGGAAAACATATTGGTATTGCTTTCCAGATTATGGATGATTATCTGGATGTATTTGGAGATCAGGCCCAGTTTGGTAAAAAGCATGCCGGAGATATTTATGAAAACAAAAAAACCGTTCTTTATCTTTTAGCGAGAGAACATGCTACAGAAGAAGAAAGAAAAGAACTGGACCACTGGTATAGTAAAAAAACAGACAACATCGACAAAGTATACGGTGTTGAAAAAATCTTCAGAAGAACCAAAGTGGATGAGAAAGCATTGCGCCTGATCGAAAAACATAACGAAATAGGACAGAGCTACCTGGAAAAGATCAATATTCCTGAAGAAAAGAAAAAACCTTTTATAGAACTGGCTAATTATCTGTTGAGAAGAGAGAGCTAATAAGATTGTAGGTAAAAGGTAGCAGGTTGCAGGTTTCAAAGAACGTGCGCTACCTGCCACCTGTTATCTGTCATCTGCTACCTAAGAAAATGAAATTCAGAACTGAAGTTGACATTCCCAAGTCGGAGAAAAAGATCGATGTTGAAGATAAAATATTTTCAATAGGCTCTTGTTTTGCTTCGGAAATGACAGATCTGCTGAGACAGGGACAGCTTCAGACCGTGAATAACCCTTTTGGAACTATTTTTAATCCCTTTTCGATCAGTAATGCTGTTAAAAGGCTCCATGATTCAGAATTTTATACAGAAGATGAGCTGATCACTTTTAACGATGAATTTATCTCTCTGGATCATCACAGCAGCTTCGACAGAAGATACATCCACCAGACCCTGGATGCAATCAATGCCGGCATTGAGGAGGGAAACAGTTTTCTTCAGGATGCAGGCTGGGTCATTATTACTTACGGAACTTCATTTATTTATGAATTTATCCCGAAAAAAAGCTGGCAGCGAACTGTCATAAAATTCCTCAGAAGTTTTTTGAAAAAAGACTGCTTTCTCATCAGGAGCTTACAGATTCCATTTACAATACGGTTTTAAACCTGAAAGATATCTGCCGGGATGATGTGCAGATCTTGTTTACCGTTTCACCGGTCCGGCACACAAAAGACGGGATGGTTGAGAACCAATTGAGTAAATCCAAGCTGATCACAGCAGTTCATGAAACTGTTTCACAACTGGAAAATTGCCATTATCTTCCTGTTTATGAAATACTGATGGATGATCTGCGTGATTACCGTTTTTATAAGGAAGATATGATTCATCCTACTTCTCAGGCGGTCAGCTATATCTTTGATAAATTCGGTGAAGCCTATTTTTCAGAGGAGACGAAAAGTTTTATCAAAGAAAATTTTAAGATCAATAAAGCACTGCAACACAGGACGGATGATGAAAAAGATCCGAAATATATTGAGTTCAGAGAAAAATTAAGCCAGAGGATTGAAATTCAGAGGGGGAAAGTAAGGCATAAAATATTTTCAGATGATTGATTTCACTACTCTTGAATATCTTCAGTCCGGAAATGAAAGACAGAAAAGAGCATATGAAGTCCTTACAAAGCATAAGGTTTTTGAGAAACTGAAGCCCTATTCTCCGGTGCTGGCAGGAACCGTTCCTATCGGGATTGATATTGAAAGCAGTGATCTGGACATTATTTGCGAAGTAGATCTTCGTTTTGAAGAAGATTTTCTGGATGATATCATGTTCAGCCGGTTAATACCTGCAGACGCAGATGTAAAAGTTGAAAACACTATCATAGAAGGAGAAAAAAGTATTGTTCTGAATTTTATGCTGGAAGAATTTCCAATAGAGATTTTCGGGCAGAACAAACCGGTACTCGCTCAGAATGCCTACCGGCATATGATGGCGGAATACAGAATATTAAAAGAGAAAGGAGAAGATTTTAAACATAAAATAATAGAACTTAAAAAACAAGGAATCAAGACCGAGCCGGCGTTCGGTTTATTAATGGACTTGAAAAACCCGTATAAAGATCTGTTAAAATTTTAAGAAAATGATTGATACACATACCCATTTATACGCAGAAGAATTTGATGAAGACAGAAAAGAAGCGATCCAGCGGGCGTTGGATAAAGGAATTACAAAATTCTATCTTCCTGCCATCGATTCGGAATCACATGAAAAAATGCTTCGGCTGGAAACCGAATATCCCGGACAGATCTTTTCTATGATGGGGCTTCATCCATGCTATGTAAAACCGGAATCATGGGAAAAAGAGCTGGAAATTGTTAAAAATTATCTTGATCAGAGGGATTTTCCTGCAATAGGGGAGATCGGTATCGATCTTTATTGGGATAAGACAACGCTTGATATCCAGGTAAAAGCTTTTGAGCAGCAAATCGACTGGGCCATAGCAATGGATCTTCCTATTGTGATCCATACAAGAGAGAGCTTTGATGAAACATTTGAAGTATTGGAAAGAAAAAACATCCGAAACTCCGCGGAATTTTTCATTGTTTTTCAGGAGATCTGGAACAAGCTAAACATGCGATTGATCTCAATTTTATATTAGGAATAGGAGGGGTGGTGACCTTTAAGAATGGAAAAATAGATCAGTTTCTGGAAGAAATTTCTTTGGAGAAGATCGTTCTGGAGACAGATTCTCCCTATCTTGCCCCGGTTCCACATAGAGGAAAAAGAAATGAAAGCTCCTATCTTGATCTGGTAGCTGGAAAACTGGTGGATATTTATGGTAAAGACTTTTCCGAGATCGATAAAATTACTACAGAAAACGCAAAGAAAATTTTCAGCAATTAAATTTTTCAGATGAATAAAAATTTAAGTTTTGCAAAATATAGCACAATCAGTTTGATGCTATTCATCATTTATTTTGTAATTAATTTTTTATTTCTTACAAAATATGGGATCAGGCAGTCAGTGGTTCCGATTAGTATTCTGATCATTGGTTTTACTGCTGTACATCTTTCAATATTTTTTTTAGAAAAAACCAGTTTTTAGTAAAAAATCTGAACAAAAAATCTGTTTATCTGCTGTTGGGTGCTTTTACTGTTTTCTATATTGTGTTATGTCATATCATGAAAGATCCGTATAAAATGAATATAGACCGCTGGCAGACTCTGGATTTTTCAATGGATTATTGGATTCATGGCGAATATATTTATGCCAAACGTAATTTCATGGGGAATTTATCCTCTTATCTTCCGGGGCAGCTTCTGCTGTCTCTTCCATCATATATTTTAGGAAATCTTGGATATGTTCAGGTGATGGCTTTTTTGTTGTTTGCCGGGGCAATTCTGCAGGAATTTAAAAGTAATCTGATAAGGTTTACAGCAATACTGATGTTGGGAATATCTTTGTCATACATCTACGAAGCGGTTTGCAAGAGTGATTTTATTTCCTCTTTTATATTTTCGGCTGCATTTATTCTTTTCTGGCACAGTAAATTTAAAGATAATTATTTTCAAAAGCCTGTACTATTAGGAGTCTGCCTTGGCGTTTTATTCTTAACCAGAAGTGTAGCTGTTATTCCCTTGATCATATTTTTGTTGAAACCCTTTCTGGCTGCTAATCAAACCCTTCAGATAAAAACAGTACTAACTTTTCTGATTACTGTAGCAATACTTCTTGTGACCATTTTCCTTCCTGCTAAGAATCTCGATTATATTTTGCAGTATAATCCGCTGAACCTTCAGGGACAGAGTAATAAACTGGTCATGCTGTTTTTTCTGGCGGCTGCTATTTTCTTGTCCTTTTATGCTAAAAACATAAATGAAGTATTTTATTTTTCGGCTTATATTGTATTTTTTGTCATGCTTGGTTTCGTGCTGGAAAAGTATCTGTATTTTGGGATTAGCTTTCAGGACAATTTTTTCCGACAACTTATCTGGCCGCTTGCCTTCCTTTTAGTATAATTGGGTACTGCTTTTCAGTTAAAAGGGAATTGGAAAGTCCTGGATTAATTTAATGTAAATATGATCCGGAAGGAAAAAGTTCAGGAAACTCAAAAGAATACCTGCTGAAATATATTGAAAATAAAATACCCTTTTGAGTTTTGCGAATACACATTAAAAAGCTTCTCATTGAGAAGCTTTTTCTTATTTTTTTCTGGTGAAATTTTTATTCTTAGGTTTCTTAAATCCTGTAGTAGGTGTACTGCTAGCCGGCTTATTGTTATTCTGAGGTTTTGGAGATCTCGAAGGTCTTCTTTCGCTGCCAGCTGCCATAGGCTTGTTATTGGAGTCCCTTTTCTGCGCTACCAGATTATCGGTATGGAAAGGGTGGTCCTTTACCACAGGAATTTTCTTCCCAATCAGTTTTTCCGTATTTCTTAAGTTCAGGAGATCAAGGCCATCTACAAAAGAAATTGAAGACCCCTCTGCTCCGGCTCTTCCCGTTCTTCCGATTCTGTGAACATATGTTTCGGAAACGTCGGAAAGTTCGAAGTTAATAACGTATTTAAGCTCATCAATATCAATTCCTCTTGCAGCGATGTCTGTGGCCACCAGAATCCTTGTTTTTCCTGACTTAAAATTATTCAGGGCATTCTGTCTTGCATTCTGAGATTTGTTCCCGTGAATGGCTTCTGCTGAGATATTATCTTTCTGAAGCTTTCTGGCAATTTTGTCGGCACCGTGCTTCGTTCTTGAAAATACAAGCACCGAATCTGCAATATCATTTTTAAGGATATGAGAAAGAAGGTTCAGTTTATTATCTTTCTCAACAAAGTAAACGGATTGTTTGATCGTTTCTGCGGTGGAAGAAACAGGAGTAACTTCTACCTTTACAGGATTATTTAAAATGGAGTCCGCCAGTTTCTGAATTTCAGAAGGCATTGTTGCTGAAAAGAACAAAGTCTGTCTTCTCTGCGGAAGAAGCTTGATGATTCTTTTTACATCATGTACGAAACCCATATCAAGCATTCTGTCTGCCTCGTCAAGGACAAAGATCTCCAGATTCTTTAAGCTGATAATTCCCTGGGCGATAAAATCCAGCAGTCTTCCAGGAGTTGCTACCAGGATATCAACACCTTTTCTTAAGGCTGCTTCCTGATTTCCCTGCTTTACACCTCCGAAAATTACAAGTTGCTTAAGCGGAAGATATTTTCCGTATGCATTGATGTTTTCCTCGATCTGGATGGCAAGTTCTCTTGTCGGCGTTAAGATCAGGGCTTTTATATGATTATTTTTGGTTTTGCTTTTTGATAAGTTCTGAAGAATAGGAATTGCAAACGCCGCTGTTTTTCCTGTTCCTGTCTGTGCGCATCCTAAAAAGTCACTTCCTTTTAGGATTTCAGGGATAGATCTCTCCTGAATGGGCGTTGGGTTGGTATATCCCTGTTCCTGAATTGCTTTGGCAATAGGTTCTATTAAGTTTAGTTCTGTAAAATTCAAATGAATGTTTTTTTAATTTAAAGTAAAATTCCCTCAATGTGAAGGAATTATAAGATACAAAGGTAGTTTAAATATTTTTAAACGGATTATTTTACCTTTGTCCACTGTTGGTTGTGTCTCAGTTCTTCAATGAATGTATAGACTTCTTTCAGCTTTTCACTTCCGTTTTTGCCATAATCTTCTACATTTTTGGAAGTTCCGTCTGTAAAATTAATTCTCAGATATGAAGTAGGAAGATCTGTTACGTTTCTTGTTCCGTAATTGTCTTTCAGGTTTTTAACGTCAAGACTGTTTAGCAGAGAGACCAGTTTGTTGTAATCCGCTTCTTTGATTGTTCCTTTAAAAGTCCCTTCGCGGGGTTTGGAAAATTCCCCTTTTGAAAAATCTTTGGAAAAGTTGAAATGTTCAGCCTCAAGTAGAGCTGTCCTATCAGAGTTGATCGTCAATTTAAAAATGGGACATGAGCCGAAGCACGGACCTGCCTCATATTCAATTTTAGAATATTTTGAATCGGTTTTCTGTGTAGTACAGGAAAATAAGAATATAAATGCGCAAAGACTGAGTATATATTTCATAACGGATGATTTTCCTGATTTCTTTCAAGAATTATTCCAAACGGAAACTGTTCAGGCGTTGTTGATTATTCCAGCGATGAAACACAACAGCCTTTGGTAAATGATAATCTTAAAAGAACAGATTCTATATCCATTGATTCATAATACTTTGCTCTTTTTTTGTCCTTATTGTAATAGGAATAGCTTTTTATTTCGCCTTTGTCAAAGGTTATTTTATTTTTGAAGAACAACGGTTCCATGTCATACAGGATATTATTGTTGAAACCTTGGTCACTGTTGGTAATGTCCAGCTCAATGATTCCTAAATTCGTTCTTCCTTTATCATTACGGATAAGATTATAGGTATAATGAACCAGATCATTGTCTGCTTTCTTTTCAACCAGCTCCAGAATCTGGTCTGTTTTCGGTTTTTTCTTTTTCTGATATCGGCAATTTCGGATTCTAAAGAAATATCACCTTTGAAATAGTCAAAATTTCCGGGTCTAATATCTTTCTTTTCATCTTTGATCAAAACAGGAAGAACAGGGTTGGTTTCCTTGTTTAAATTATAAATAACTCCATTTCTGCTGTTGTTAAAATACAGGACAGATAAATCGGCATCACTCACAAAATACTGGATGTCTTCACTCATCTCACGAGTTGTGCCCTGATCTGTAGCTTTATCGTAAGTAAATCTGTATTTTAACCTTTTATTAAATTCGTACCTAAAAAACGCCTTATCACTTAAAGGCGCCGGTTCATTTATTTTGGATGGTTCCAAAGATGAATCGCTGTCCTGTGCGTATGTCAGGGCAGGCAGAAGAAATGAAACAAAAATAACAGCGGGTGCTGTTATTTTTTTTAATGAGTGTATCATCTTATCCGTGAAGTTTTTTCCAGACTGCGTCTTTCAGTTCTACGAGGCCTTCTCCGGTGACGCCGGAGAAAAATAGCGGCTGTCTGTTTTCCGGGAATTCTTTAGAGATTTCCTTTTTCAGCTCATCATCCAGAAGGTCGGATTTTGAAATAGAAACAATGAAATCTTTATCCAGAAGTTCAGGATTGTATTCCTTCAATTCATTTTCCAGAATTTTAAACTCCTGGAAATGGCTTTCAGAATCAGCCGGAATTAAGAATAATAAGATGGAATTTCTTTCAATATGTCTTAAAAACCTGTGTCCCAAACCTTTTCCTTCAGCAGCACCTTCAATGATTCCCGGAATATCTGCCATTACAAATGATTTGTAATTTCTGTAATCCACAATCCCAAGATTGGGAGTCAGGGTTGTAAATGCATAATTGGCAATCTTCGGTTTTGCCGCAGAAACTGAGGCAAGAAGGGTAGATTTTCCGGCATTTGGAAAGCCAACCAAACCTACATCGGCCAAAATTTTAAGCTCGAATACAACGTAGCCTTCCTCGCCATCCATTCCCGGCTGTGCGTATCTTGGAGTCTGATTGGTAGATGATTTGAAATGTTCGTTCCCTTTTCCACCTTTTCCTCCCTGCATTAAAATGATCTCCTGCTTGTCTTCAAGGATTTCGCCGATAATTTCTCCATCTTCATTTTTAGCAATGGTCCCGATTGGAACATCGATATAAATATCAGCACCGTCGGCACCGGTCAGCTGGTTTTTAGCTCCGTTTTCACCACGTTCCGCTTTGATGTGGCGGGTGTATCGGAGTGGAAGTAAAGTCCATTCCTGAGCATTTCCTCTCATGATGACGTGTCCGCCACGACCGCCGTCGCCTCCGTCAGGACCCCTTTAGGAATATATTTTTCACGGCGAAGGTGTGCAGAACCAGCACCTCCGTGTCCGCTTTTACAATGGATCTTTACGTAATCTACAAAGTTAGACATATAGTTTGTGTTGCGGGCTGCTGGTTACGGGGCCAAAAACTGACATCCCGTATCCCGTATCCCGATTATTTTATTTTTTCTACTTCAGCAAAAAGTTTTTGGGAAATTTCATCAATTTCTCCTACGCCGTTTACTTCAACATATTTTCCCTGTTGCTTGTAAAGTTCAGCTACTTCTGCTGTTTTCGTATAATATTCTTTAATTCTGTTTTCAATGATCTCTACATTGCTGTCATCAGATCTTCCGCTGGTTTCACCTCTTTTCAGAAGTCTTTCCACTAAAATTTTGTCTTCTACCACTAAGGAAAGGCAGATATCGATCTTGTCATTCAGTTCTTCTTCAACAATTTTTTCCAGTGCCTGCGTCTGTGCAGTTGTTCTTGGGTAGCCGTCAAAGATAAATCCGTTGGTATCCGTTGGTTTTCTGAGCTCATCGATCAGCATATCCGTTGTTACCTGATCAGGAACCAGTTCTCCCTTATCGATATAAGACTTAGCCAGTTTTCCAAGCTCCGTATCATTTTTCATGTTGTATCTGAAAAGATCACCTGTTGAAATCTGTTTTAAATTGAATTTTTCGATCAGGTTTTGAGCTTGTGTTCCTTTTCCACTTCCTGGAGGGCCGAACAGAACAATGTTTATCATAATGTTGATTCGCTTGCAGCTTTGAGCGATAAGCTTTCAGCCTTTAGCTTTTTTAGTTAATATTTACTTTATTTCGATTTAATATTTAAAGCTAATGGCTAGTAGCCAAAAGCTAATAGCAGTAATTAATGGTTGATCTGTCCTTCTTCCAGCTGATACAGATTTGGAAGATTTCTTCCCAATTCATCATAATCAAGACCATACCCAAGAACAAATTTGTTCGGAATTTCTTTTCCGATATAATCCAGCTTGAAATCTTTTTTGTAAACGTCAGGCTTTAGTAAGAATGAAGCCAGTTTTACAGATTTCGGACGCTGAGTTTCTGTGAAGTATTTGAACAGGCTTTCCACTGTATTTCCCGTATCTACAATATCTTCCACAAGGATGATGTGACGGTCTTTTACATCTTTAGTCAGTTCCATTTTCTGGTATACAATCCCTGTAGATTCTGTTCCTACATACGAGCTCATTTGGATGAAAGCAATCTCGCATTCGCCCGGATAATATTTCAGAAGGTCTGAGAAGAACATGATTACTCCGTTCAGAACACCTATGAAAACAGGGACTTCATCCTTGTAATCTTCATAAATTCTTAAAGCTGTTTCTTTTACAATTTCCTGAATTTCGGCGTCCTTCAGATAAGGAACGAAAGTTTTGTCGTGAACTTTAATGCTTTCCATAAAAAATTTTAGTAGTCGGCAAAGTTAAGGATTTTTGATTAAAATCTTTTCTACTTTTATTCCGGATTTAATAAACATATGGTTTAAAAATAATATCCTGACATAATTCACGATGATTCTGTGAAGCAATTTCCGGAAAACTTAGTATTGCAGGCATTTTTCGCATAGAAAATACTATTTCCAAGAATTTTTATTGTTATAGAAATATTGGTTTTCCTGACATTTGCATTCATTTTTTATATGAAGATTTTATTTTTTTTATTTGAAAAAAATGAATAATTAATAATTTGCTATCTTTGTTGCTCCAAACCCATAATACGAGCATGTAGGATTTAGTTTCTTTCCGATTTACCAAACAGTAACCGATGTGTTGCTGATGTCTAACTATTACACAAGAAAGAAATAATGATTTTACTGCAAAATATATCCTTTGGGTTTCCGGGAGGAAATCTCCTTTTCCATTCGGTCAATTTAAGTTTACAACCCCATACAAAATCTGCATTAGCCGGTAGCAACGGTATTGGGAAATCTACACTACTGAAAATCATGGCTCAGGAAATTCAACCCTCAGAAGGGACTGTTACTATTAAAGGTGATCTGTACTTTGTTCCACAGATGTTCGGGAACTTTAATCATTTTACTGTAGCAGAATGTCTTGCCATCGACCAAAAACTGAATGCTCTTCAAAAGATCACAAATGGTGAAGTGGATGAAGTATATTTTGATATTTTAAATGATGACTGGGACATAGAGGAACGTTGCCGCAATGCGCTGAATTACTGGAAACTTGAAGATCTGGAACTGGACCAGAAACTGGAAACCCTCAGCGGGGGCAGAAAACAAAAGTTTTTCTGGCAGGGATTCAGATCAATCAGCCGGATATAATCATAATGGATGAGCCTACGAATCATCTTGATCTGGAAGGCAGGAAACTGCTGTATGATTTTATTGAAAAAACCAATTCAACAGTTGTCGTTGTGAGCCACGACAGACGGTTACTGAATCTTGTTGACACCCTATTTGAATTAAGCAATCAGGGAATCTCTGCCTATGGCGGAAATTATGATTTTTATACTGAACAGAAAGAAGTAGAGCAGGAGGCATTGTACAATGATATTCATGCCAAGGAAAGAGCTTTGAAGAAAGCAAAAGAAAAAGAAAGGGAAACGATAGAACGAAAGCAAAAGCTGGATGCAAGAGGAAAGCAGAAACAGGAAAAATCCGGCGTTGCAAGAATTATGATGAATACCCTAAAGAATAATGCAGAGAAAAATACTTCCAGGTTGAAAGATATTCATGCTGAAAAAATAAGCGGTATTTCAGGAGATCTGCGGGAGCTGCGTTCTTCGTTGAAAAATGCTGATCAGATGAAAGCCAGTTTTAATGATTCCAATTTACATTTTGGGAAAATCCTGATCAATGCGGAAGGTATTAATTTCAAATATAAGGATGAAAATCTTTGGAGTGAAAATATAAGTATTGAGATCAGGAGCGGAGACCGAATTTCTGTCAAAGGCTCCAATGGTTCAGGAAAAACAACGCTTATCAATCTGCTATTGGGAAATATAAATCCATCCGAAGGAAAAATAACGAGGTCAGAGTTTAATACAATATATGTAGACCAGGAATATTCCCTGATTAATCATGAAATCAGTGTTTATCATTTTGTTCAGCAGTTTAATGACGGTGCAATGCCGGAATCCGAAGTGAAAACCTTATTGTCCAGATTTTTGTTTGGTAAGGATACCTGGGACAAAAAGTGTGGAATGTTGAGCGGAGGAGAACGTCTGAGGCTTTTGCTGTGTGGACTTTCCATCAGCAGTAAAGCACCTGATATGATTATTCTGGATGAACCGACAAATAATCTGGATCTGCAGAATGTGGAGATTCTGACAACTTCAATTAAAGAGTATAAAGGAACACTGCTGGTGATTTCACATGATAAAACCTTTGTGAAGGAGGTTGGAGTGGAAAGAGAGATTATTTTAAGTCAATGATGAAAACACTATTTATTGAGATTTAAATTTTTCTGATATAAAAATGTATTGATCTTCATTCCATATAAAATTTAGACTTTTAATTTAAAAATAGTTGGATTTATATGGAATGAAGTTTTGTATATTATTTTGTCTTAATGTCTGGCAGTTTCTAATTGCCAACAGTTTCTATTAGTTTTGAAGACTCGTTTTTCAGAGCATTGAAAAATTTCTCCATATTTTCTTCATACCCTCTTTCACTTATGGCGAAAAGCATAACTCCCTTAGTTTTATTGTTTGTAATAAGTTTATATCTGTATACATTTCTTTCGGCAATTAATATTTCCTTTCCATCTTGTGAATTTTCGCTGACAAGAAAGTCCAAAATATATTCATCATTATTTTCATATATTTTGTAATTGACAATCGGATTTGTCTGTTTCATATTTTCATGCTCATTGACTTTTTGATCAATTATATCTTTAAGATTGAAATCTCCTTCTACAAATTCAATTAAAGCTAATGTATTGTATTTTTCAATTTTCTCATTAGAGCTCAGATATTCCTGCTTATAATAATTTTCATTTGGATGGGAACTCCATACTAAATTATAGATTTTATTATCAAGCTTGATTGGGCCGGGAATATTTAAATAGTCAACAGTCTTATTTTGAGCATTTAAAAATAATGTTAAGAGTAAGAATAACGTTGAAAGAATTTTTAATTTTTTATTCATTTTGTTAGTGTTTTTATTATGTTTATCGTGGTCAAATATAAAATAATTTTATGCTGAATGTGGATAAATTAAAGAGTTTACTTTAAAAATGATTCAATAGATTAAAAGTATTTGACATGAAGTTTTAAATCTGAAATTATAATGTCTCATCTAAAGCGACTGTTTTTGAGATCCATCGGAGTATATCATTCAAAACTTCTTCCCTGATGGCTTCGTTGAGAATTTCGTGGCGCATTTCGGGATAGATGTTAGTGTTTACATCTTTGAATCCGTCCTGCTTCAAAAGATTAACAGTTTGGATGACGCCTTTGCTGAAATCCCCGATAGGATCATTCTGACCACTGATGAAAAGGAAAGGGAAGGATTTTGGAATAGAAACGGCCCAGCTTCTTGCCGTAGCTTTTTTGTAAATACTGAACAGCGCATAAAAAGCATTATTGGTAAACGGGACACCACAAAGCTCATCTTCGGTGAAAGCTTTCCTGTTGGCTGGGTTTACACTGAGCCAGCTTGTATCGCTGAAATCTTTATCTTTTCTGAAACGCTTGTTATTAACAATATTAAAAAGCGTATTGAGATAAGTTGGATGATGAGGCGTTATTTTGTTGGCTAATGAAAGATAGCCTTTTATAAGACTGATGCCAGCCAGAGGACCACCGGTTCCAACAATTACCGCTCCGGCAAATTTGCCACTGGATTTTTGAAGAAGGCAGCGGGTAACAAACGATCCCATGGAATGTCCAAGAACAAAATGAGGCATATCCGGATAGTGTTGGTGAAGATATTCACTCATCGCTTCTGCATCCGAAATCAGTTTTTCATCGGGTTGATCCAGCTGGAAAAATCCGATGTCTTTTTTATCTTTTACGGATTTACCATGTCCCACGTGATCATACGTGAGTACGGCGAGCCCGTGGTTTGCAAAATAAGTGGCGATCTCTGAATATCTTCCGCTGTGTTCCTGCATGCCATGGATGATGAGTAAAGTGGCTTTTACGGGAACTTCAGCAGGAATGAAAAAGGTGTGGAAAAGCTTTGTTTCGCTGGGTCCGGGAGAGAAGTAAGATGATTTTTGTGATGTCATGGCGGTTTGTCTTTATGATTTCAGAAGACAACTCTAAATATACGGAATTAATAACTCCACTTAAATATTATTATAGGTTCTATTCATCTAATCTGGTTGAAATATCCATTTGCTGATGAAGAATTCTGATGATTTCAATTTCATCATCTTTCCCATTGATTTTGTAGAATATAAAATGTGACTTTACCCTTGAACGGAAATATCCTTTTCTGATTTTGTTATAATCTTTTCCTGATTCCGGGTTGTTAGTCAGATATTCAATTTCGTTCATAATTAAATTAAAATAATGGTCTGCCTGTTTTAATGACCAGTTTTCAAAAGTATACAGCCAGATTTTTTCTAAATCATTTAATGCTTCATTACTTATTCTGTACTTCATTATTTGACAGAATGTTTTTGATGAAGATTTTTTAGAAAATCTTTGCGGTCGAAACTCTCAGCAAAGCCAGATTTTTCTCCTTTTTTTAATTCATTGATTAATTCATTCTTCTTAGATTCTTCATATTCGAACAGCCTTAAGGCGTTTCTTATTACTTCACTTGCGGAAGAATATTTACCGGATTTTATTTGTTCACTGATGAAATTATCGAAGTAATCTCCCAATAAGATGGATGTATTTTTTGCCATTGTATTTTAATTTAATTCAAATATACCAATTTTTGGTATAATTTTAAAACGATAATAAATAAAATGAAAGCAGTTATATTCAAAAAAAGCTATCAATGGAACTATATATATTCCCTCAACCACATGATTTCCACCCACCCCAAAAATAAAATCCCCTCATAATTTGCCCAGCCTATTTTTAAAAAGTAATTTTGCATGAATCTAAAATAAAAGTAAAATATGTCAACTTACGTAGTTGTAGGTCTTCAGTATGGAGATGAAGGTAAAGGGAAAATCACGGATGTTTTATCGGCTAAATCGGACTATGTTGTTCGTTTCCAGGGAGGGGACAACGCAGGTCATACGGTTTATGTAGGCGAAGAGAAATTCGTTTTGCACCTTCTTCCTTCCGGTGTACTGCAGTGCAAAGGGAAGTGTATCATTGCGAACGGAGTAGTGGTAAATCCTAAATCTTTCATTAAGGAGGTGAATCAGATCGAAAGCAAAGGCTTGAAAACTGATCACATTTTCATCAGCAGAAGAGCGCATGTCATCATGCCTTACCACATTCTTCTGGATACTTACCGTGAAGAGGAACACGGCGGAACACAGATCGGAACAACGAAAAAAGGGATCGGACCTTGCTATGAAGATAAAATTGCAAGAGTGGGGATCAGAATGATCGACCTTCTGAATCCTGAAATCCTGAGAGACAAAATCGAGAAAAACTTAAAAATCAAGAATTCTCTTTTTGAAAAATATTACGGAAAACCAACCCTGGACGTTGAAGAAATTTACAACGAATATTTAGAAATCGGAAGACAGCTTCAGGACAGAATCGTGGATACGGAACTGGAATTAAACGAAGCAATCAGAGACGGTAAAAATGTTTTATTCGAAGGAGCACAGGCTTTGATGCTTGATATCGACTTCGGAACTTACCCTTACGTAACTTCATCTTCTCCGTCTACAGGAGGAGTTTGTTCAGGAGCAGGAGTTCCTCCAACTTCACTTCAAAATCTTATTGGAGTTGCAAAAGCATACTGCACAAGAGTTGGAAACGGTCCTTTCCCATCCGAATTAGATAATGAATTGGGAGAAAAGATCAGACAGATCGGTGGAGAATTCGGTGCCACTACAGGAAGACCAAGAAGAACGGGTTGGTTGGACCTTGTTTCTTTGAAGCACGCTTGTATGATCAACGGGATCAATAACCTTGTCATTACGAAATTAGACGTTCTTACAGGAATTGAAAACCTGAAAGTGGTTACACATTATAAGACCGAAGACGGAAAAATCATCGATTATTTCACTTCTTCAACCGAGAAATTGTATAACTACGAGCCAATTTACCAGGATTTACCGGGTTGGAACGAAGATATTACAAAAGCAAGAAGTTATGACGAACTTCCTGATACCGCTCAAAAATATATCGAGTTTATTGAGAAGTATTTAGGAATCAACGTATACCTGGTTTCTGTAGGACCTGAAAGAAGTCAGAACATTATCAGAAAAGAATTATTCTAATTGTAGAATGACCATAATACAAAAGAGACCATCCGCAGGGTGGTCTCTTTTATTTTAATCAAGAAAGAATGCCTGATCTGAAAATCATTGATCAGTCAATCTTTACATTTCAATCTTCAGTTACTACTGCATCACGTTCTCCGTCCTCTTCCTTTCCTTCCTGTATCATTTCTTCTGCTTCAGCTTTCTCTTCCGCTGTTGCGCCCTCAACCTGTTCTTCCTGCCCTTCATTATGATGATCAATAAAGAACTCACAATAAACCGGGAGATGATCCGATCCGAAATTCTCAAGGGTTTTCAGTTCTTTGATAAAAATATCTTCACTGTGGAACATCAGGTCGATAGGAAATCTCAGCAGGCGGTATTTCGCATGAAAAGTAGATACAAAAGAACGCCCGATTCTCGGATCAATCAAATGACTCGTTTTTCTAAATAAGATAGATGATTTAGACCATGCCACATTATTAAAATCCCCCACAACAATAACAGGCTCATGGATATCTTTAACCCTTTTGGCTGCACTGAGAAGATCACCGTCTCTTTCCTTGGAAGTTTCCTCTTCAGTAGGACTCGGCGGAGGCGGATGCACCCCGAAAAATACAAATGAAAATCCATCCTCAGTATTCAAATGAGCCTCTATGCTCGGAATATCATCTGCCACAAAATAATGGGTTTTTGCACTTTTAATCTCAATTTTAGAATAGAAATGCATTCCATAGGTATTTTCAAGTGTTTCCTTATGCTGGAACGGATATTCTTTTTCAAGAACCCTCATTGCCTGTTCCCATTCGCCATTGCTTTCCATGGTCAGAAACATTTCGGGACTGTATTTTTCTATCAGCTTGATAAATCTGTCATATTCCTTATTAAACTGATAAACATTGGCTGAAATAAAATGCAGTTTCTGAGAAGACTTGTGCTGCTGCCTGTGTTTTTTTACAGGATAAAGAGGCGTATATTTTACAAGAGTTACCCCGTGATGCACAAATAACAGGAGCAAAAGACCTTGCGAATACAGGAAATTCTGAGGATTCTCAATCAGAAAACCCAAAATAAATGTAAAAAAGACGATATAAAAAATCTGGATCTTACCAAATTCCGGAACCCTGAATATCCAATGGGAACTCTGAATTTTAGGCAGTATCGTAAACACCACCATCAGCGCAATTAAAAACAAATAGATTCCCCACATAGTATTAAATAAACGGATAAAAATAATCTATTTTTAAACAATTCAAAACAATTCACTTTTTAAACTTGCTAATTTTAACAATTCATAATATTTTTCCTACTTTTATGGTATCCGATTAATGACAACTCATATGAATAAACTTGTTGCAATCACTTTGGTTTTTGGTGCCTTATGCTTCGGACAGCAGAATCAGGAGATAGAAAAACCGATCCGTAATCTATTTTCAGGAATGAAAAATGCCGATCCTGAGCTGGTGAAATCTGCTTTTGCAGAAGGGGCAATTCTCCAGACCATCACTAAAGACGGAACTGTAAAAAATGAAAATATACAGGAATTTATAGCCTCAGTTACCAAATTTTCAAAAGATGACCTGGATGAAAGGATTACTGTTGATGCCATTCATACCGATGGTGGGCTGGCCAGTGTTTTTACACCGTATTCATTCTTTTTTAAAGGCAAATTTTCCCATTGCGGAGCAAACAGCTTTCAATTGATCAGGCAGCAGAATGAATGGAAAATTCAATACATTATCGATACCAGAAGAAAAGAAAACTGTAAAGAAATAAAATAGCAGGAGATTTGATATATCTCAAATGCAGTCGAAAGAAAAAAATATATTCTAAAATGAAGATTCACCACATTGCCGTCATATGCTCGGATTATGAAGTTTCAAAGAAATTCTATACTGAAGTTCTGGGTTTAAATATCATCCGTGAGGTTTACCGTAAAGAAAGACAGTCGTACAAACTTGATCTTGCTATCGGAGATCATTATGTAATTGAGCTGTTTTCATTTCCTGATCCTCCGCCAAGACCGTCCCGACCCGAATCATGCGGTTTAAGACATTTGGCTTTTTCCGTAGAGGATGTAAAGGATAAGAGAGAGGAATTGGTAAGAAAAGGTCTTGTCTGCGAAGATATCCGTATAGACGAATATACCGGAAAAGAATTTTTCTTTACCCAGGATCCGGATCAGCTTCCGCTGGAATTTTATGAAATGTAAAATTAGTGAGCGTAACCCGTAAAGAAACTGATGGCCATAATAGCCAGAACAATGGAAGAAATGACTACATAAACGTAGTCTTTTTCTTTTAAATACCCGATCAGCGCAAAAATAATCCTTACGAGAGGAGTGAAGATCAGCAGTAGGATTCCAAGCTGGATAATAGCCATACCTTCTCCTTTGCATAAAGAATTCCAGAACATTCCCCATACTTTTTCGGAAGAGGAACCCATGTCCAGGGAAGTATATTTCTCTGGCATTTTAAAGCCTTCAGTGAAAAGCTTGATAAAACCGATCAATGATGTGGCTACAGATAAAATAACCCCCAGTCTCAGAAGATTTCCTACCGAACGGTTCAGATCCACATCTGTAAAATTCTTTCTCATTATCTGAAGCTTTTATTGATACCGTTATACATCATATATACTGCCAGGATAGTGATCACAATAGCAAAGAACACCTTTAATTTCTTCGTTTTGGATACCATCAGGGTTTTTGAACCGATAAAGCTTCCCACTACCACACCAATAAGTACCGGAGCTACAATCACCGGAATGATCTCTCCTCTCTGGAAGTAGATCAGGGCACTGGCTACAGCAGTTACACCAATCATAAAGTTACTCGTTGTCGTAGAAACCTTAAACGGAAGTTTCATCATATTATCCATTGCCAGAACTTTAAGTGCTCCGGAACCGATTCCTAAAAGCCCGGACATAGCACCGGCAAAGAGCATCATCAGAAATCCAGGAACGGTATTTCTTGCAGAATAGCTTTTCACCACCCCTTTATCCGGAAAAGTTCCGTACAGTTTTAGTTTTTCTTCAAGGCTTCCTTTTATTAATGGCTCCTGGTGATCAGGTTTTCCTTTAAGATTTAAAACAACCGTCAATAAAAGGATACTGGCGAAAATAATTCCGATGGTGTTGGGATTAAGCATTCCTGAAACCAATGCTCCGATAATCGCTCCTGCGGTAGTCCCGATTTCCAGGAACATCCCTATCCGCATATTGGTAAAACCTTCTTTTACGAAAGCTACAGCAGCTCCCGAAGAAGTACCGATTACGGAAATTAAAGAAGCACCAATGGCATAATGCATCGGAACGCCGAAACCCAGCGTCAATAAAGGGATAATAATAACTCCTCCTCCCAAACCTGTAAGTGAACCCAAAAGACCGGCGGAAACTGCGCCGAGAAACAGAATGATGATTTCTGACATGCTACAAATATAAAACTATTGTGGTAGTCTGCCAAACGTTTAAAAAAGATAAATTTGACGTATTTTTGCAGATATGAAAAGTGAAATGAAATTATTTTATATTATTCTCGGTGCAACGCCCAAGGGAAGGAATATCGAGCAGCATGACGTTTTTTTCGGGATCGCTGAAAATCTTAAAGATCTTGTTCCCGATATGAAGGATTTCTGGAAAGAAGCAGAAGGAAAAATCCACATAGACTGTTATCAGGAAGTGAAATTTGCAGATGGATATGAAGTGACTATTGTTGAGAAAACAGGTCAGGCGTCAGACAACCAGTTGTATTTCCTTAATTTGGGAGGATACAAGAAAGGTTTTTTCGAAGAGTTTCATGAGCAGCACCTGATGGTGGGAAAATCGATGGGAGAGATCGTGAAAAGAGCAAAGGCAACGGAATTTTATGCAACGATGGGGTTTGAAGGTGCGGTAAGCCATATTGATGATAAACATGGTGTTGATATTGACGATATTTTCAACGTTAATGATATCCTTCCTGAAAAAATGAAAGAAAAATATTCCATCGTCCTGACAAAATCCGAAGCGGAGAATCAGGAAAACCCGATGGGACTTGGATATTTAAAGATTGATAAAATTCAGTAAATCTCCGTAAATAAAATCTAATAGAAAAAATAAAAGTAAGAATGAAAATAGGAATTTTAGGAGGCGGACAGCTCGGAAGAATGCTGATACAAAGCGCACTGAAATATGACGATCAGTTTTATACACTGGACCCGGCTTCTGATGCACCGTGCAGTAATATCTCACATTTTACACAGGGAAATTTTAATGATTATGAAACGGTGTTGAATTTCGGAAAAGATAAAGAGGTGGTAACCATTGAAATAGAGCATGTAAATGCAGATGCTTTGGCTGAACTTGAAAATCAGGGCATAAAAGTGGTTCCGAATTCTAAAATTATCAAAACAATTCAGCAAAAAATTCTTCAGAAGCAATTTTATAAAGCCCACGACATTCCAAGCCCGGAATTTGAAGTGATGGACGGAAATTCTGACGAAATTAAAATGCCGCTACCCTTCGTACAGAAAATGAGTACGGGAGGATACGACGGAAAAGGAGTTCAGGTGATTCGTACGGCAGACGACATGAAAAATCTTTGGGTACAGGATTCTGTGATTGAAAAACTGGTAGATATCGACAAAGAACTTTCTGTAATTGTTGCCAGAAATGAAAACGGAGAAACAAAAACTTTTCCGGTAACGGAAATGGTAGCCGACCCGAAGCTGAATTTGCTGGATTTCAATATCTGTCCTGTTTTCTTAACCAAAGAAATTGAAGAACAGATTGATTCCATCACAGAAAAATTCTTAAATGCAATTAATTCTCCGGGCCTTTTCGCCATCGAGTTATTCCTCGATAAAAACGGAAAAGTATGGGTCAATGAAGCGGCTCCGAGACTGCACAATTCCGGTCACCAGAGCCAGGAAGGTAATGCCAATTCCCAGTTTGAACAGATGTACCGCGTAGTGAAAAATTTACCTTTAGCTGATACTGACCCTATTGGATACAGCGGAATGCTGAACCTTGTAGGAGCGGAAGGATATGCAGGAAAAGTAATCTATGAAGGAATGGATGAGGTCCTTAAATTACCAAAAACATACGTTCATCTTTACGGAAAAACCGAAACCAAGTCTGGAAGAAAAATGGGACATATCAATGTTCTGGCAGATTCCAGGGAAGAGTTGATGGAAAAGCTGGTGATGATAAAAGAAATGGTAAAGGTTATTTCAAAATAAATAAATCTTATAATACTTGAAAAGACTGCTTGATAAAGCAGTCTTTTTATTATTAAATGTTATCTAGAATATTTCCAAGTTGCGAATAGTCATTATCTGAACCAAAATTTTTTGTATTGGCATCTGTTCCAATCATACGATATTGATGACAGTCAAAACATATTTTAGCTATTCCTGTAACTTTACCGTTCTTTTTAAAAACCAGAATATCCCTGAAAACTGGAACACAAGCGGCAACAACCATTTCTTCTTCTGGTTTCTCAACAAATATTTTATTGATGTTCTCAAATTTAGAAGGATTGATTTGTCTTCAAATAACCAATTTTATCCATATAATTCAGAAAATCAAGATCATTAATATTTTCTGGCGTTTCACCAGATATTAACTGATATTTAAGTTTATCAACTTTTGATTTACTCTGATTTTGATCTAACTCTGTAATTTCATCTTTTCTGGTCTCAATTTGATAATAATCTATCTCATTATAATCAAAAAATTTTTTACCATATTTAATTTCAGACATTACTGATTGTTCTATTTTTGGATCTGAAGTTATATTTTGTTTTTGATCTTTACAGTTGATGAATAATAAAATAATTACTGGAAATAATTTTTTCATGAATTAAATATAGAAATATTTTTAGACTACTTAAAAATCTTCTGAATCACGTTTCCAATTTCCACAAAATCATCATGATTACCTACAGAGCGTATTTCCGGGCTGTTTTCGTCAAACTCTGAAAATGGAAAGATCAGCAAATAATTATTGTCATTTAAGTATTTGTTCAATAATTCAGGAATAAGCCTCATTCTCGGAATATAAGATTTCATACCGCGTTTCGCCATCAGAACAATCAAAGCTTCATCTTCCTTCAGTTTTGCAGCGGTTTTTTCACCGTCCTGCCAGGTGCTCATAATGATAAATTCTGCTTCTATATTTGCTTTCTTTACGATCTTCTGGAGAATGTCCAGAATGTTTTCAGGAGCATAGAAAACCACACTGGCTCCGGAATTTCTTGCAATATTCCATACTCTTAGCAAGGCATGAAAGAATCCGGCCTCTTTATGAGCGTTTTCCGGAATCATGACGGCATATTTTTTTATGGTGGAAAGCGGCTGTGCTGCATGGTAAACCAGTACGTTCACATCATCATTCTGAAGATACCCGCTGTAAAGATTGTATACAAAAGAAGGGAGAAGCCTTTCTCATCTTCCAGACCGATGATTAGATCGGTAATATTCTGTTCCTTAATTACATTTTTCACTCCATTGATGACATCATTATCATATCTTTTAAGAGCCTGCATTTTAACGTCAGCCGCCGCAGCTGCATCTGCTGCCTGATGAAGAAGTTTTTCAGCATTCTTTACGGAAGATTCATTTTTATCTTCATTAATGACGTTTAAAGCAAATAAATTTTCAGTATTTGAATGGGCTTTGATCAGGATTCCAAGGTTTACCATTCTTTCCACGGTTTCTTCGTGGTTGATGGCTAACAATATATTTTCCTCTTCATGGGTGTTGCCCGAAACCGTATCTTCATTATCGCTTTCTGCAATCTTTTGAGCACTGGCCATAGAGATGAATGAAGAAATCGTACAGGAAATAAGGATCAGAAGAATGCTTCCGTTCAGTACGTGTTCATTCAATAGTCTTACCGGTTCGCCGGTTTCAGTTTCTGAAAGAATAATATTGTATCCTACCATTACTGAGGCTAATGTAGCTGCTGCAGACGCCGAACTTAGTCCGAAAATAAGTTTTCCTTCTTCTTTGGACAATCTGAAGGTCTTTTGTGTCATTACCGCTGAAAGATATTTCCCTCCGATAGAGGCAACAAGCATAATTCCTGCAACTTCCAGGGTTTCCCAGCTTTTAAAGAAAACTTTGAAATCAATAAGCATTCCCACGCTGATCAGGAAAAAAGGGATGAATATGGCATTTCCTACAAATTCTACCCTGTTCATGAGCGACGAGGTATGAGGAATAAGCCTGTTTAAAGCCAATCCTGCAAAGAATGCCCCGATAATAGCTTCCACACCTGCTAATTCTGCAAGCATCGCGGCTAGATAGATCATCACAAGGACAAAAATATATTGTGAAATCTTATCATCCACTTTTTTGAAGAACCAGCGTCCTATAATCGGAAATACTATCAGAACAATTAAAGCGAAAACAATAAATGAAACGGAGAGTTTAACCCAGAATTCCGTACCTACATCACCTTGTGACATTCCCACGATTACCGCAAGTACCAAAAGGGCCATAATATCTGTGATCATCGTTCCGCCTACCGTAATATTGACCGCTTTGTTCTTGGCGATTCCCAGTTTGCTGACCAGCGGATAGGCAATCAGGGTATGGGATGAAAAAAGACTGGCAAAAAGGATGGAGGTAAGCATTGAGAATCCCAGGAGATAATATCCGCCCAGATAACCTAATACAAAAGGGACGGCAAAGGTATAAATTCCGAAGGTGAGGCTTTTCCATTTGTTCTTTTTAAAATCGCCCATATCAATTTCTAAACCTGCCAGAAACATGATGTAAAGGAGGCCGGTAGTTCCCGTTACCACAATACTGCTGTCCCTTGCCAGCACATTAAACCCGTTAGGCCCGATTACTGCTCCGGCAATGATAAGCCCCAGCAGATGCGGAACTTTGATTTTATTCAAAAGCAGGGGAGCGGCAAGGATGATAACCAGTACCAACAGGAATTTTAAGACCGGATCTTCTATAGGAAAACTCAGATTATGTATACTCAGTAAAATCATAGGTGTTTTTTTATTTTGTGGAACGTACTAATTCGACGGAAAACTTGGCGGTACAGCCGTTATCAGTTGTAATGGTTCTTGTTCCTTTCAATTTGGTGTCGGAAATATCATTCAGCAGAACATTCATCTCTACTTTTTTCTGGGAAGTGGAATCTGTTTTGAAATTAAGTCTGATCTCATTATTTTCAAATTTGCCGGAATAGAGCCTTACCAGATTATTGTTATTGATGATTTTTGTAGATAAATGAATAGAATCACTGTCGAATTCCCAGATATCCGTACGCTGATCGCCTACCACATAATCACTGCAGTTGGATTCTGTACAGATTACTTTTCCTGTCCAGGGACCGGAGATTTCTTCTGGCCACAGGACTATCTTAACAGAATCTTTTTTAGAGAAGATGCTGTCTCTCATTTTTAAAAGAGACTGATATTCGGATTCTTTTTTTGCAAATAGTTTTTCTTTTTCCAGTAATTGCTTTTCTCTTTCTATGAGGCTTTTTTCTTTTTCTTTATAATCACAGCTAATTAATAGAAAAGAACCAGCAAAAAGTATAAAAAATGTGTTTTTCAGCATATTGTCGATGTTGGTGTAAACAATATAGGGAAAAATAAGGAAAATATGAAATTTACCTGTGTGGGAGATGTAAATGGGGAAATTTTTATTGATTGGATTGTGTTGTAAACCACCCCGTCAAAAATTCTTTGAATTTTCGCCACCCCTCCGGAGGAGGGGAATATGGAAGTGGGTATCATTGTTTTTTTGTTTCAGCAGAAACCTGTTTGTTTTCTTATAGAGTCTTCTGTCTTCTGAACATTTCGGGTTTGTAATTGATAATGAAAACACCGCATATGATCATCACTGCTGCCAGGATAAATTTGAGGGAAATTTTTTCGTCCATAATAAGCCATCCCAGAAATATAGCAATGATCGTATTCACATAAGCAAGGATAGAAACCTGTACGGGGGAAATTTTGGTTAAGGCATAGTGGAAAGCAAAAAAAGCGGCAACGGAACCAAATACGGCCAGATAAAGCATTGCTGAAATACTTTTAAAGCTCCAGTTTTCGAAATTATAATTCTCTGAAAAAAAGAAGGCAAACATAATCTGTACTAGTCCTGCAAACAGGAACTGATAAAACAGGTTCAGGGTAATATTGCCACTCTGGATATTGAGTTTTTTTGTAAAAATAGTTCCCGAGGCCCAACCGGCAATCGCGCAGAAAAGGAAGATCATTCCAGTTCTGTATTGTGGATTCGCCAGGTCCTGTATTCCGTCCCAGAAGATCAACAGGATTCCGCTGAAACATAAAAGAACACCTGCAAGAGCTCGCAAACTGAATTTCTGAAGACCAACAGCCACACTTCCCAAAAATACAACGATCGGGGAGCATGCACTGATTAATGAAGCGAGGCTGCTGGATACGGTTTCTTCCGCAACAGTTGTCATTCCATTCGCTACCACAAGCATAAGGGACGCAAAAATAACCTGATATCTAAAGTTTTTCCAGCCTATCCATTTAAATTCTTTTTTGAAAGAAGGATGGTAAGCATAATCATGGCTGCCAGAAACTGACGTATCCCGGCTACAAACCATGCGGGAATTGTTTCTACAGCAACACGGATCGCCAGAAATGTAGTTCCCCAAACAAGAGCCACCGTGAGAACGGCAAAAATGAATTTATAATCTTTCAAGGTGAATCAGGTATAACGGACAAATATACCTGTTATGAAATAAAGCGAATGGGTACAGTTGTTGTATTTTTTGGAGGTACAGAAGAACTGATAAAGTATAAAATAAAAAAGAGTACATTCAAAATGTACTCTCTTTGTTTTTTAAGGTTCGAATCCTCCGCATGTATCAAAAGGAACACATGTCCACTTGCCGTTTCTAAAACAAAGTTGGAATTTACAGGGCTCCATACCTCCTAAAACCTTTTTTAATTCTTCTTTTTTAAGCTTTTTTAAATTTTTCATTACAAGTAATTTTATGTTGTTGGTAAAACAAATATTGGAAAAAAATGATAATGACGAATCAAAATTAACACAGTTTAACTTCTTTATCTAATTGTATAAAGTGAAATATTTTTCATCATTTCTTGTCTGAAAGGGCAGCAATAAATGCATAATAAAAGGTTATATTTTTTTATCTTTGACCATCTAATAAAAATTGAAGATGGTAGGAATTATTATGGGCAGCCAAAGCGATCTGCCAATCATGGAACAGGCTGCAAATTTTCTGAAAAGCCTTGATATTCCATACGAACTGACAGTAGTTTCGGCACACAGAACTCCTGAAAGAATGTTTGATTATGCGAAAACAGCAAAGGATAGGGGTCTTAAAGTAATTATAGCAGGAGCAGGAGGAGCTGCACACCTTCCGGGAATGGTCGCCAGTTGCACAACATTACCCGTGATCGGAGTTCCTATTCTATCGAGTAATTCTATTGACGGATGGGATTCTGTATTGTCTATCCTTCAGATGCCGGGTGGAATTCCTGTGGCAACAGTAGCCTTAAACGGAGCTTTGAATGCGGGAATATTAGCCGTGAAAATCTTAGGAAGTGCAGATGAAGTGATTGCTGAAAACCTTCAGAAATACCAGGACTCTTTAAAAGATAAAGTATTGGGAACGGTGGATGATATTAAAGCAAAGCATCCTAACCAGTATGATAAATAGGGGCAATTGTGAATAGTCAACTGTGAATTTTTTAAGTCACGTGGGTTACTATTATTTGGTCAACAGAAATGAAATATAAAAACGCTCCGGATTTGGAGCGTTTTATTTTATTCCTGGATCATATTGTCTCTGGTATTTTTCTGAACGGAAATGGCACCGAAGAGAGCAAGGAGAAACGCAAATGCATAAAATCCTTTTTCACTCGGAAGGATGGTGGCATTCCAAAGTCCTACAGCCAGCAGCACAATGGAAGACAGGGTAGCAAACCAGCATATTCCGTAATAAATATCTGTTACCGGAATGTTTTCTAACCGGTCACGAACTGCTTTCTGCAAAGAAACTACGGCAAACAGACCATACAGCAGTATGGTAAAATAGTATCCTTTTTCATTTAGCTGCATTTCTGCTCTGGCAAGACCTACGATAAAACCTATCATTCCTGCTCCTAATGCTATCCAGGATGCGGCTACGAATGCATTCGAGACTTTTTGTTTTTTCATTGATTATGATGTTTTTGTTTAAGGGGCTAAATATATTCATTTTTTAAAGAATTAGCCGCAATACAGTGAAAAATATGGGTAAAATACGGAGAATTGCCGATGTGTGATTGCCGTCTTAGCCCCGATAGGAGCGGTTACCCCGCAGCAGAACGGCTGGGGTTGGGCGCGAGGAGTAAGAGCGGATAGCGGGAAACAGCTCCTTAAAAAAGAACTGATTAGTAAAGAAATATTTTTTGACGCAAAGGGTTTTATGAAAGACAGCTCTTATTTTGAGAAAGCAAAGAGTAAGGCTACGCCGTGATTAAGCAACTGAAATAGAGCGTCCGCTTAACTGAATCAACTTGTTGATTCCTTCTTTGCTTCCTCAAATTTACAACATAATATTGGTCCTTTGCGTTAAAAAATAGCAGAAAAAATAAAAGACTTTCCAGAAACCTGAAAAGCCTTTTATTATATTAAGATTAAAAAATATTAGTATCTGTAGTATTCAGGCTTAAATGGCCCTTTTACATCTACACCAATATATTCAGCCTGTTCCGGAGAAAGAGTTTCCAGTTCAACGCTTAATTTTTTAAGGTGTAAAGCAGCTACTTTCTCATCTAAATGCTTAGGAAGCATATACACTTCATTTTTGTAAGCAGCAGAGTTGTTCCAAAGCTCAATCTGAGCCAAAGTCTGGTTAGAGAAAGAGTTCGACATTACGAAACTTGGGTGTCCTGTTGCACATCCTAAGTTAACAAGTCTACCTTCTGCAAGGATAATTACTTCTTTACCTTCGATCGTATAGATATCTACCTGAGGCTTCACTTCAGATTTTGTAGAACCGTAGTTTTTGTTTAACCAAGCCATATCGATTTCATTATCGAAGTGACCAATGTTACAAACGATTGCCTTGTCTTTCATTTTAAGGAAATGCTCTCCTCTTACAATGTTGAAGTTCCCTGTAGTAGTGATGATGATATCAGCATTGTCTACCACTGTATCCAGTCTCTTTACTTCGTAACCGTCCATTGCAGCCTGAAGCGCACAGATTGGATCGATTTCAGTAACGGTAACAATAGAACCTGCTCCTCTGAAAGATGCAGCAGTACCTTTACCAACGTCTCCGTATCCGCAAACTACCACTCTTTTTCCGGCAAGCATAACGTCTGTAGCTCTTCTTACAGCATCTACTGCAGATTCTTTACATCCGTATTTGTTGTCGAATTTAGATTTAGTTACTGAGTCATTTACGTTGATGGCAGGCATTACCAGAGTTCCGTTCTTCATTCTTTCGTACAGTCTGTGTACTCCTGTAGTGGTTTCTTCGGAAAGCCCTTTGATATCTTTTGTGAATTCAGGGTATTTATCAAACACCATGTTTGTTAAATCTCCACCGTCATCCAAAATCATGTTCAACGGCTTTCTGTCTTCACCGAAGAATAAAGTCTGCTCAATACACCAGTCAAACTCTTCTTCGTTCAGACCTTTCCAGGCATAAACAGGAATTCCGGCAGCAGCAATAGCAGCAGCAGCATGGTCCTGAGTAGAGAAAATATTACAAGAAGACCAAGTAACTTCAGCTCCTAAAGCCACCAAAGTCTCGATAAGCACAGCAGTTTGGATCGTCATGTGAAGACATCCTGCGATTCTTGCTCCTTTCAGAGGTTGGGATGGTCCGTATTCTTCACGGATAGACATCAAACCTGGCATTTCTGCTTCGGCAAGGGTAATTTCTTTTCTTCCCCATTCTGCTAGGGAGATGTCCTTCACTTTGTAAGGAACGTATTGTGTTGTAGTACTCATATGTAATGAATAAATTTAAATTCAGTTGATAACGAAATGCAAAATTACAATTAATAATTAAGATAAAAAAACGGCGGATCAAGTTCAAATGATGAGATTAAACAGTTATTAATATTATTTAGTCTTAATATAAATAACTATGTTTGTTCGGATAAAATTTTATATTATGAACCATACCCATACTCAGGAAGAAATTAACAGAAAAGCAAAGCCGGTAACTCCAAAAGTAAAAGAACTGATAGAACGTACCGGAAGTGTGATTTTGGCTACGGTAGATCCGGAAGGAAACCCTAATTCCAGCTATGCCCCTTTTGTACAGATAGAAAATACACTCTATATTTTGGTTTCTTTTATGGCAAAACACACGAAAAATCTTGCTGACGGAAGAAAAGCTTCAGTGATGTTCATCGAGGATGAATCGGCTACCAAACAGATTTATGCCCGTGAAAGATTAACCCTTGAAACAATACCTTCACAAATAGAAAGAGATTCGGAAACCTGGAATACAGTTGTTGACAAACTAAAGAAAACTCACGGAAAAGTCGTTGATGTTATTGCTGAAATGGGGGATTTTATCCTAATTGCTTTGCAGCCGGTAAAAGGTTCTTATGTAAATGGCTTCGGAAGCGCCTATTTTGTAAATGAGAATCTTGAGATCCTTGAGCATAGAAATGATGTGAATCATCAGTCGAAATAAAAAGAAGGAAGAAGGGAGACGGATGCGGGAAGATGGAAGTTTATAAAGATTAAGCTAAGGAACTTCTGTTTTTTTGATAAAAAATTCTATTAATTAAAGTCTAAGGTTGTTTTGTAGGCTGTAGGGAATTTCCATCTTCTGCATCCGTCTCCAATCCCTTTCAACTTCCACATCTTTTCACTACTTTTATCGAATAAAAAAACGATGCCCCTTTACCGAGATTTTTCAGATGATAATGCCACAATCCTCGTATGGAAATATGATGACAGCGAAGAACTTGATATCCACGAGCTCCTGGAACCTGAAAATGCCGAAAAGGTAAAAGATTATCATCCTAAAAAACTTCTGGAAGTATTAATGGTGCGTAAACTTTTAAAAGGTTTAAAGCCGCATTCAAAAATTTTATACAAAGAAAGGGAACCGTTCCTGGCTCCTCAAGATGCAGAGATTTCCATTACCCATTCATTTCCTTTTGCTGCGATTGCCATTTCCAAAAATAAAATAGGGATTGATATCGAAAAATTCAATCCTAAGATTTTAAGGGTTATCGATAAATTTACCTACGAAAATGAAAGAGGTTTCATTCCTGAAAATAATTCTGTGACGTTTTATACTATTATCTGGAGTGTAAAGGAAAGTATGTATAAGATTCATCACTCGAAATACTGGTCTCTGAAGAAAAACTATGAAGTAAAGCCTTTTGAGCTTAAGCACCTTCATAAAATAAGCTGCAGGGTTTATGATGAGCAGTTTTCAGACGAGTTCAAAGCGAGAGTGGAATTTTTTGATGATTACTGCTTTACGATTGTGGAGGAGTAGGATCGGTTTCGTTTTTGTATTTTTCGATGACTTTTCTCTGTTCTTTAGCCACATCATAGATCAGCTCCAGAATATCATGGATGTTTTTAAGTTCCGTTAAATGTGAAATTTTATCCGGATCTCTTCGGTCAACAACATCGTTTTCCTCTATTTCCGTTTTTCTTTTCAAAATCATGTCTTCAATGGAAGAATCTTCCGGTTCGAGACGGCTTTCCATTTTTAACGCTTCATTGATCTCATTCCCGTTCAGCAAAACAGAGGTCTGCTGCATTTCTGCTTCTATCTTTCTGCTCCAGCTTTCAGCATCTATCTCAGGATATTTTTCATTGTTTTTAGAATACTGGGATAAAGATGCGGTGTAGGCTGTAATCAGATGCGAAGTGGCAACAAACTGATGTACCACTTCCAGTTTTTTCTGCTGATTTTTAGGCTCAGAGATCATTCTCTGGAAGTTATCAGAGAGGTTGGCCAGGGAAATGATGGCATTTTTCCGCTTTACCTTATAATCTTCAATATCAAAATTTCCATCTAAGAATTTGGAGATCACACTTTCAAAATAGATCAGGTTATCTGCCGCAGATTTCTTCATCAGATCCAGATTCTGAGTATGCTCCCACACCGGAAGAACAATATAAGACACGGCAAAAGCAATCACACCGGCAATGAAGGTATCAAGAATTCTGTCTTTAAAGATCACATTTACATTTCCGGGATTTAAAAAATTAAAACTCAGGAATACGTAAATCGTCATGAACAGGACCGCCCAAAAGTAACGGCCTTTCAGAAAACTGAAACACATAATCATGCTCAAGAGCAAAATAGAAAATAATAGCCCCTTGATATCAATAAAATGTAAAATCGCATAGGCAATAACAGCTCCCGCAATGGTTCCGTAAAGCCGGAGAAGGTTCCGCTTTTTGGTAATAGAGTAGGCGGGCTTCAATATGGCGGTAATGGTAATAAGTATCCAGTACGTATGGCCAAGTCCCAGGAAATCGAACATCGAGAAAAGATATCCTACCAGCAGGGCTGTGGTAATCCTTATCGCGTGCCTGAAATGGGATGATGAAAGCGATATATTATTCCTTAAAACCTTAAAATTCAGCTTCTCCTCATTAGGCATGAACTTTTTTAAATCTAGCCCTGTGGAAAGACTTTTTGCCAGCTTTATATTCTGTGAAAATACTTTATAGATCTCGTTGATCTCCTTGGTGATTTCATTAATTCGCATCAGGATCTGGCGCAGGATCATGAAGTTTTCCAGATTATCAGGAGTCAGCTGTTTGTTGCGGAGTTCAAAATAATGATAGTTGAGGTTTTTCAGTTCAAGCTCCAGATCGGCCATAGGTTTTGCTCTCGTTCCTATCTGAAGCGAAATCCCGATATTGGTAATTTCATCAGCAAGCAGGTTGAGGTAATCATGGATGTTGACAAGGATCATACTGTCTTCAAAGCTCTGCTGCAGCTTCTGGTAATCACTTTCCGAAGTCATCAGCTTTTCATGAAGGTCCATGGAATTCAGGAACATCAGCATTAAAAGACGGCTGGTTGTTGTAGATTCGTTAACAATGGTTCTGGTCTTGAAAACGGTTTCCCTAGTTTCTTCCTGAAGGTTTTTAATTCCGACCTGCTTGGCAATAACCTGGATGGTCAGCCTGTCGAAGTCCGGATTTTTCTGATAATAATTGGCTTTTATTTTTAAAAATTCAGCAAGCTGAAGGTAATTTTCACCAATCATCTGGCTGGCAAGTTTGTAGGGCTGAATGGTAGTAACTACCAGGAAAATCAGAAGGAACCAGGTACAACCGGATGCAAAAATGAGCAGGCTCTTAAAAATATTACTTCCGGTGAGATGTCCGTCGATAAAAATAGCCAGCACGACAAGAGATAATGATCCCACAGCGGCAAGCCTCTGCCCATAAACACCAATGAGGGAGAAAAACATTCCGAATATTATGATTTCCAGAATGACCAGCACTTTAAAGTTCATGACGAGACTGGCAATAAGCGCTACAAAAACAAAACAGAAAATAGCAAATGTAAGTGCGTTTCTTCTTCTGATAAAAGGGCCGGGCTGGTCACAAAGCGCCACAAAGCTGGTTCCCAAAGGAAAAAGAAAATATTCTTTAAGGATCCCGAAATGGGCGAGGACTAAACAGGGCAGAACGGTTGCCAGCGTAATTCTGATCGCAGAATATACATATTGGCTGGTAACGAATTTTTTGAGTTCTGCTGAATAGTTCATCCTACAAAATTAATTATTGAAAATAAGAAAAGCCTTATAAAAATAGGACTTTTGCAAACTTATATATTATATTTCTGTAATCAATTGTTAATGGGTAATTGAAACGAATGGGGTAATACAAATTTAATGCTGAAATTGGAATGTTTGCCGTTTGAAAAGTGAATTGTGAATCTTGCTTCGCAAGTGAGTGGTGAATTTAGGAGATTAGGTTTACATTAAAATTGATATGATGGATTGTACTATTTGTTTGTTAAGGTGAATAGTGAATTTTGCTTCGCAAGTGAATAGTCAATCTGGAAGAACATAAGCGGTTTATAACTGAAATAAAATTATTGATTATTGTCCATTGATCATTCACAATGTAATTTCTATTTTACAGATTCACTGCGAAGCAAACTGACAGCGTAGCTCATTCACTATTGACATAAAAAAAGCCTCATCAAATGAGGCTTTTTTTATATTGTATAATATTCTTAATAATCTACATTGGATGTTTCATCACCAATGTTCCAGGTAAGACCGAAACGAAGGGTGTTATCCAAAGCAGTATTTACTTTTGACATATTGATCAGATAAGAAATATCAAGTCCGAAAGAACGGTATTTTAATCCGATACCTGCTGTAGCGAACTGTCTTGCTCCCTGCTCTTCACTTTCGTGGAAGTAACCTGTTCTTACTGCAAACGCATTGTCATAAGAATATTCCAAAGCACCGCTGTACATGATACTGTTCTTGTTTTTGAAAGATTTTCCGATTCCGGCCATTACACCTACGTTAGGAATTTCATATCTCGGCTGTCTTGTATTAGGGTCTATTCCTACATACTCGGATCCCGGAACCAGGATTTTTGAACCTTCTACACTAAGACCGATTTTGTTCAAATCATCCAGATACATATCATATCCAATACCTAATCTGGCCATTGTAGGAAGATAAGATCTTGATTCTTCATTTCCGGTATAGTCTAGTTTAGGACCTAAGTTCTGAACAGCAAAACCGGCATTTACTTTACCGTCATATCCTCCGAAACTTGAGAATTTTGGAGAGGTATAGTATCCTGAAACGTCTACTGCAAAACTGTTGGCAGCTTTAAGGGTGGTGTCTGTATTGAAACCTCCGGCTAAATCTGAACGGATGAATCTACCGGTAACGGCCATGGAGTACGAATCGGAAAGTTTCAGACCGTAGGCAACGTCGATGGAGAATTCATTAGGTTTTGAGGTACCCATAGAAGTTACTTCTGAACCTACCAATTGGGTTAGGTCTACTTCACCCATATTGAAATAATAGATACTTGCAGAAATTGTAGATCTTTCTTCCTGTCCTAAAAATTTATGGAATGCACCATATAGTAAAAATACATCATTGGTAAGTTTTCCCATATAAGGCGTGTAGTTAAGACCAATGGAAGAACTTGTTCTGCTAAAAGGATATTTTGCCGCATTCCAGAATTGTGAAAATGCATCCGGTGATGTTACCACCCCTTGGTCTCCCATACCTCCAGATCTTGCATCTGGCGCAATTCTCAGGAAAGGAGCCCCGGTTAATACTGGATTTATTTTACTTAAATCTTGCGAATAGCCTAAAAAACCAGCACTTAAACCAAATCCCAAAAGCAGTTTAGTAGTTAAATTCATATGTTGTCTTTTATATATTATCAGTTTTTTATAACAATTATTGTCTATGTATTATTTAATTTATTTCAAAAGTACCATTTTTTCTACAGCTGTAGCACTTCCTTTGCATTTTTCTTGATTTTGACTTTTTGCAAATATCTTAAAAATATACGTACCTTTTGCAACAGTTGCCCCAAAATCATCTCTTCCGTCCCATTCTATTGCCTGACGTGGCGTTCTAAAGCCCTGTAGGAATGGTTCTGCAACTACCGGCTGAGATAATGTTCTTACCAATTTTCCTGTAATTGTATAAATTTGAACATTTACATCTAGAATATCATCGCAGTTGTGCTCAAACTGGATGTAGGTTTTATTGGTAAACGGATTCGGCCAGTTCAGCGGTCTGTTGATTATAAGATGCTGGTCGGTCTCGTCCTTAACTTCAAAGTTTAACGTAGCAGTTGTCGAATTATTGTTTATATCCCAAACTTTAAATGTTAATTGGTGCTGGCCTATCGCAAGGTTCCTGAAAGGGTAGGTCACATTTCCTTTCTGATAGTCTGCAAGGCCCGGGTTCAGACATCCGTTTCCTTCACCTGAAGCAAAGAAATCATTCAAAACAACCGTGTTGATAATCTGCCCGTCAAGATAAACCGTAATGTCGTGGCCTACGCCGGATCCGGTAGAGTTTATTCCCGTATCATCGGTAACGCAGGCTAAAAGCATCGGATTCTGGTTGGTAATTCCGCCATCAGCAAAGTTGGTGTTATTCATATACAGCTTTACTTTTGGAGGTTCATTATCATTGATTCCGTTCGGGTTGATATCACCTACCTGTACCGGCTGGTTATTGAATACATCGGTTACTCTATTGTCTGCATATCCAAGTATTCTTCCTTGCCCCACGGCATAGTTGATGTCTTTAGGAACATAAAATTCTACAGTGAATACTCCGTTTACCGCTGTTCCGGAAGCTTTAACAATAGCACTTCCTTCTTCCGTGTAATCCATAACCGGAGCTAATACGCCGTCGTTATTCAACGTTTTTTTGTTTAATCTCTTATCAAAGATATTGATGGAAACCCGTCCGTTGAATGTAGTGTTCACCGTTCCGTTCGGATTGTTGATGTGTCCTTTTACTTTAATAAAATCCAGACCTCTGATCAGTCCCGGAACCGGAGATTCAATATTGTCTATCACAAGCTGTCTCTGAGGTCTGCTCAGTTTCATGGCAGGATCCCCAAGGAAGTTTACCTTCAGGTGGTCAATGCTGGCTCCCTTTTGCTTTTTAGCATTTAAATGGGCATATCCTAAAGTTTCAAAATCATCAGCGGTCAGCTTGAAAATATTTTTAGTGTAAAGATCCGTAAAGTTACGTCCGTAATCCACCCCGATAGCACGGCTTGAAGTGATCATAGCAGCAGCTCCTCCCTGTTTAAGCTTAATGAACTGTTCTCCTGCAGAAGAAGTATTCGGCTCATCCCATAATGTGAATTCACAGGTAATGGTAGATACAAACGGGAATCTGCTGTATACATTGGAAAAATTATTGGAGTTCTGAATCTCAGTACTTGTTAAGACCCTTTCCTGTGCCCATCCGTTAATACCTCCATGCCCGAAATAGAATAGGTAAAGGCTGTTACCGATATCATTGGAGATCGCCTGGGTCACCTGAGGGAACCTTTGTCCTGCTGCCGTACTTTGAGCCGGAAAAGCATCCAGATATAATTTTCTGACATTATATTCTTTCAGATCCTGTTGACCCGGAACCTCAAAAATATTGACAAGCGTATTATTGGTCACTTCGTGGAAAGGGCTTCCGCCGTCTTTATCATCGTCCACGACAAAATCAAGCTTCATTCGCCATTCTCCGAAAGGGGAGGACTGTCCCGGAAGGGCATTGTAATAAGCCAGCGTTTTACTGATCATGTTCCCTGCTTCCGTTACATTGGCTGCAGGAATTCTGCCTACAGGAATATCCGGAAGGTTGTTTTCAATGGTAGATGCTGTTTGCGGCTGTGTCATTACAATATAATCGTCCGTTACAAAAGAACCAACGAAATCTGCCGAGTTCTCACCCTGGTAACCGGAAACGATATTGGAGTTGCCGGAAATTCTGTTTTTATAATCATAAGAAGCATCTCCTAAAATGAATACATATTTAAGTCTTCCACTGTTGTTAAGCTTAGTGACGAAATCCCTTATTGCAGTAAGATCCCTGCTTCCGCTTCCGAATTCATTATAAATTTTAGCTGCGTCTACGATTTCTACCGTATAATTGTTTTTGGTCTGATGGTAGCTGGCCAGTCTCTGTGCCTGTCCCATCATTTCAGGAACCGTAATGATCAGGTAATCTACATTCTGAAGTCCGGAAAGATTCTGATTGGCCACTCTTTCCACAAACTGTGGATTATAAGCTGCATCAGCACGGAATGCTACAAACTCATTGTTGAAATTCGGATCAGAAGTAATATAACCGAAATTGAAGCTGCCAGCGCCTGCTTTGTTTACCCTTCTGTTGGCATTGGTAATGTCCGTTACATCCCATACCTGCTCAAGGTTTGCAGCATTGGAAATGCTGAAGCCGTAATTGGTATTGGTTCCGCTGGTAAGCGAAAAGTCTCTGAAGCTAAGCTGTGAACCATTAAAAGTCAGGTTTTCTTTATACTGTACCTCTGCATAATCAAAATGAAAAACGCCATTTGGATTTACAGAAATATTGGGTGCATAATTAATGGTAATCTGATTTCCGCTCAGGTTGGATATCGTTCCGTCATACTTCAGCTGATAAAAATCAAACCCGTAAGTAGGAGTATTGGCCGGGACAGTCTGGGTGACCGGATTTTGGTTGTTGATCTTAAACTCAATAGTATTCTGCTGGGCTCTGTAACCTACGACCTGTGTTCTGTATTTTATAACATCTCCACCCTGTATTGGTGAGTTGGTAGTGAAGGTCACTGCTTTATCTGTTGTAAAAGGTGCTTCTTCCACCCAGATTCTACCTACTTTTAAAAGATTCTTCTGATCGTTGTTGATTACCTGATAATTATCAAACCTTGTGATCAGGTTACCGGCAGGCAGGTTTACATCAACAGGCTGTACTCTTTTACCTAAACCTTTATCAAAATTGATGAAGTAGTAAGAGAAATCATCATATATATTTTTAAGATTGTTGCTTCTGTCCGTTCTTGTGTCGATTCTTTTAAACCCGTTTCCATTGGACGTATCATAAAGATTGTATCCGTTCGGTCCCTGAGCATAAAACAAGGCATAGTCACCGTCGTTCCATACGCCATCTTCTTCACCTACCACCTGAATGGCATTTTCCTGAAGCGCGCTGTATTTCGTATCCTGATTATGTTCCGGAAGCATGATACCGCCATTTCCATAAATCCTGAAATTTTTCGGATTTACAGAAGCCGGATTAATACCGTTATCTTTTAAAAACTGGGTGGTGATTTTAAATATTCCCGATCTGTCTACTTTAATCTTATAAAAGTTGCCGCTCGAAAGGGGATTGGCAGTAGTTCCCACTTTATTGGCATTTCCCGATCTAAAATCGTTGGGAGCTGATGTTTCAGAAATATTAAATGAAGAAAGTCTTTGAACACGTCCTTTTACATTCTTAAACAAAGCAACGCTGATGCTGGCATATCTTTCTCCTTCCAATGTATAATAAGCAATATCTGCAATTTCATAATCCGGCAGTCTGCCTTTGTCCAGATCATACAATTCCTTGCCGGAAACGCTTTCCCAGGCCAGATCCGAAACTTTTAGCTGCTTTTCTCCTATTTTTTGTTTAGTTATAATAAAAACATTATTTTGGCTGAACGAAAAACCTTCATTTTTGAAATTTGGAAGATTTAATTTTGTGTCACCAAAATCTTGGATTTTAGAGCCTTCCCATTCTATGGCTTTTCTCTGAGCCCAAAGTGTTGATACAAAAGAGATTAGTAATAAAAAGGTGATTTTTTGTTTCATGTTTATTATTGAAATTTCTGAATTACAAATAAAATGAAAATTTTAGAATTAAATTGTGATACAATAAAATTAATTTGTTAACGTTTTTCAAAAAAATCAAATGTTTACTTGATTTATTGAATAATTTATTTTTTCTTTGTACTTTGAAAATATTTATATCGACTATGAAAAAACTAAAGTTGTTTTCATTAATAGCATTAAGTTCTACACTTGCATTAACCAGCTGTGGCGGATCCGGGACCAGCAAAGGAGGCGGTACTAAAAAATTTGTCAGCAAGACGGGTTGGAAACCAAACGAAAAACAAGGTTGGTTTTTTGCAGGAAAGCAACAAAAACAGAAGGGGTGGCCAGGAATGGTATATGTAGAAGGTGGAACTTTTACAATGGGATTAGTGAAAGATGATGTTATGCATGATTGGAATAACACGCCGCGCAGAATGCAGGTAAGTTCATTCTTCATCGGAGAAACAGAAATTACTAACTACGAATACCGCGAATACCTGACATGGTTGAAGTATGTATTTCCACCAAGTGACCCTAGCTTTAAGGAGATCTATAACGGCGCTCTGCCAGATACTCTTTTATGGGACAACAAATTAGCAAGAAACGATTATAATGAAACGTATCTTCGTTCTCCGGAATTCGATTACTACCCGGTAGTAGGCGTTTCCTGGACTCAGGCGAACAGATATTGTGAATGGCTTACAGACAGAGCAAACGAAAAAGCTCTAATGCAGGCCGGAATTATTGCCAAAGATTTGTATATCAACGAATCCAATAACCAGGGCGGAACTGCTTTCAACATGGATAAATTCAAAGCGAATGATCCGGAAATGCAGGGATATATCAACGAGAAGAGAATGCAGCAAAAATCTGGTATGAAAACAACCAACCAGAGACTTCTTTCTGCAAACAGAGCTCCAAATGCTTCAATGGTTCAGAAGTTCAGACTTCCTACCGAAGTGGAATGGGAATATGCAGCTCTTGGTATGGCTAAAAACAGAGAATACAACCAATACCTAGGTAAAAAACCTGAAATCGAAAGATTAAGAGGTACCAAAGGAAGAGATAAAGGAATGTTCCTTGAAAACTTCAAAATGGGAAGAGGTGACTATTCAGGTATTGCAGGATGGAAAAACGATGGAGCTGCACAAACAGCAGACGTAAGACAATATCCATCTAACGACCTTGGAATCTACGGTATGTACGGAAACGTGTCTGAATGGACCGCTGACGTTTACAGACCAATCATTGATGAAGATTTTAACGACTTCAACTACTATAGAGGAAATATGCCTCAGGCTATTGTAAGAAACGGTGACGGAACTTACAAAATGATCGACGAAGGTTCAATCAAATATGATACTTTAGCAGACGGAAGATTAGTTTATAAAGGTTTACCTGGACAGTTTGAAAGAGAAACCGTTGCTGATCTTAGAAACTTCAGAGATGGTGACAGACAGTCTTCTTTAGAATATTACAGAGCTTCAGACTCAGCTTCTTCATTTGATATGTACAATTCTCCTAAGAGAAGGTTTGTTGTAGATGGAAGTGGAAGAGTAAAACTTCAGAAAGATACGAGAGACAGAACTTCTGCAGTATCTAATGATGTAAGAGTTGTAAAAGGTGGTTCTTGGCAGGATACAGCATATTGGCTGGATCCGGGACAAAGAAGATACAAAAACCAGGACAGAGCTTATGGATGGATCGGTTTCCGTGTTGCACAGGATGCCAGAGCTAACGATAAGGGCAGAACTAGAAGATAATATTATCAAAAAATACTTAAAAAAACCTTCCGGATTTCCGGAAGGTTTTTTTATTTTTGACGTATGAAATCGCTTTAGCTAAAGAGCCTAAAAAACATTTGTATAGATTTGGCGATTGCATGTGACTTTTAAAAAAAATATATATTTCCACATGAATATAGAACAGTTTTATCCTTTATTTTTACAGTCAGATAAAGTGACTATCGACAGCAGAAAAGTTGGCAGGAATGATATTTTCTTTGCCTTTTCCGGTGAAAACTTCAATGCTGCCACCTTAGCAGAAAAAGCTGCAGATGATGGTGCTCTTGCCGTAATCGTAGAAAAGCAGGAGTTCGAAAATAAAGGCAGAAATATTTTCTATGTTCCTTCCACACTGGAATTTCTTCAGCAGCTGGCCATTCATCACAGAAACCAGCTTAAAATTCCTGTGATAGGACTTACAGGAAGTAACGGGAAGACAACAACCAAAGAAATTATCCATGCGGTACTTTCAGAGAAATTCAATGTGCAGTATACTTCCGGGAACTTAAATAACCATATCGGTGTTCCTTTAACTATCCTTTCCATAAAACCGGAGCACGAAATGGCTGTGGTAGAAATGGGAGCCAATCATCAGAAGGAAATTGAATTGCTATGTACCATTTCCCAGCCTGATTTCGGATACATTACCAACTTTGGGAAAGCTCACCTGGAAGGCTTTGGCGGGTTTGAAGGTGTAATCAAAGGGAAATCCGAACTCTATGATTACCTGAAAAGCCACGGTAAAACCATTGTCGTTAATGAAAATGATCCTATACAGGCAGAAAAGACCGAAGATTATACTCCCAAAATCACTTTCGGGAAAGAACATTCGGATTATCATTTCGGACTTCTTTCCGAAGAACACTTTGTAGGACTGGAATACCAGGGAATACAGGCAGTTTCAAAACTGACAGGTGAATATAACTTTACCAATTTATGCGCAGCAGCCAGCCTTGGCCTGTACTTCGGAATCAGCTTTGAAAAAATAAAACATGCTGTCGAAAATTATACGCCAACCAATATGCGTTCGCAGGTTGTAAAAAAGGAAGGGACTACATTGGTTTTAGATACCTACAATGCCAACCCCAGCTCTATGAATGCCTCACTGCATAATTTTGCCACTTTTGAGGGGCAGAAAACCGTCATCATCGGCGATATGCTTGAGTTAGGGGAGGAGAGTGGAAAAGAGCATCAGAATATCCTGAATTTGGCCCGTGAGCTGGCATTTGACCAAATCATTACAGTCGGAAAATACTTTAAGGCTGTTAATCCTTCATCACTTTCCTTTGAAAATACTGCGGAATTAATAGCTTATCTTCAGGAGAATAAAATTCATTCCGAGAATATTCTTTTAAAAGGTTCACGCGGAATTGCGCTTGAGAAATCCATCGAATTTATTTAATAACTTCTTTGAAAAAATAAAGAAGTCTGAAGCTGGAAGATAGAAGTTATTGAGCTTATAAGAACAACTATATTCCAGCTTTATGATCAATTTTTTATGGGGAACTGCCGGAGGTGGAAGGTCTGCTATAGCTTCCAGTTTCTCTCTTCCAGCTTCCAACTAAATATCCTATTTAGAATTCCAGAACTCTTTTACAATCAGTTTAATATTCTGGAAAGTGCTCGGGAAAACTTCATCTTCAATCTGCGCTGTGTTTTTCCAGGCTACTTCAGTAATTCCTTCTTCTATCTGTGGTTTTGAAGTGTCTTCACCATTAAAGTTCATTTCAAACCAATGCGTGCATTTAAGAATTTTTTCACCGTTTCTTTCAATATAAATATGATAGGTGGTATTGATAAATTTTACTAGCTCTACATCTTTTAATCCGGTTTCTTCCTCAATCTCCCTCACAGCCGATTCTTCACGGGATTCGCCTTTTTCCATTTTACCTTTGGGAAGATCCCATTTGCCCAGTCTTTTAATGAAAAGCAAATCTCCCTCAGGATTATTGACCAGGCCGCCGGCAGCTTCTATGATCCTGAAAAGCTTTTGGAACTCGTCCCAGATTTCTTCAATATTCTCACCAAAAACATTCAGTTCTTTTACCGAAGTGTTCTCCAAAAGATCCAATGCAATCTCTAAAGTTGTGAAACTTTCGTACCTAAGCTCTTTTTCAAGATTCTCAGGATGCTTAGACACTAATAATTTTTTTCGTTCACAAAAACTTTATACATTTGTAAGAATTAAGAATTTAAATACAAAAATAAAAAATGAATTTAGAAGGACGAAAAATTATTGTCAATAAATCATCTAAAGAGCTGGCTGAAATATTGAAATATCCAGAAAACTACAAAGATTTTATGCCGGACGGTCTTCAGAAATTTGAAACAAGAGATAACGGCTTTAAATTCGGACTTCAGGGAATGCCGGAAATTGCTTTGAAAATAGATGAAGTAGATGAGCAGAAAGCAGTTTTGAAGTCAGCAAGTTCAAGCCTTGATTTTTCATTAACTGCTACTTTAAACCCGGTTAGCGAAAATCAAACTGAAGTTCAGATGCTTTTTGAAGGAAAATTCAATCCTTTTATCAAAATGATGGTAGAAAAGCCGCTTCAGAACTTCATCAATACCTTAACAGACAAGATCGAAGCCTACAAATAATCAAAACCTTCAGAAATGGAGGTTTTTTTATGCCCATACCCCTGAACAGTGATCTTCAGTACTGCCGGTTGCAGAAGAAAGGACATTGATCTCGTTGTTCATCCTTAAAACTCCCATAAAGGCAAAGATCAGTGCTTCTTTATGATCAACGATCTGCTTCTCAGGTATGATAATCATGGACGCTGTTTTTTCTCTGATCTTTTCAATAAGGCAGGTATTGTAGCTTCCTCCTCCGGTGCAGAGAACTTTTTTAAACCGTTCTGATTAATGACATTGGAGATCTGCTGCGCCACATGTTCTGTAAAAGTGGTAAGGGCATCCTCAGCCTGAATATTTTCCAGAAGGGGAAAACAAATTCATTGCACCATTCAATTCCTAAAGATTTGGGATGAGGCCGGCTGTAAAAATCCAGGGTATTCAGTTTTTCTAAAAGTACATCATTAAGTCTGCCTTTCCTTGCAAGATCACCGTTTTCGTCAAAATTTTTATTGAATTTCTGAGCAAGCCTGTTTAAAACAATATTGGCAGGTGCGATATCAAAAGCTATTCTTCTGTTATCCTGTTTCAAAGAGATATTGGAGAAGCCTCCCAGATTCAGGCATGCATCATATTCGGAAAAAAGCAGTTCGTCCCCGATTGGAACCAGAGGAGCTCCGTTTCCTCCCATCAGTACATCCTGGCTTCTGAAATCGTAGACCACAGGAAGTCCCGTTTCTATTTTTATGGCTCTGCCATCACCAATCTGCAGCGTAAATTTCTTTTTTGGCTGGTGAAAAACAGTATGGCCGTGAGAGGCAATGAGGTCAATATTCTGAAGATGGTTACGGTCGATAAATTCCCTGACTTTCTGCCCGAGATAAAAACCATAATCCGAATGAAGTTCCAGTAATTCTTCTGATGATAAATGAATGGAGTTTCTGAGCTTTTTTCCCATTCCTCCGGATAAGAAATGGTCTCGGCATGCAAGATCTGAAAGTTCCACCCATTGTCTTTTTCAAAGGCGGCAAAACATATATCCAGACCGTCCAGACTGGTTCCGGACATGAGTCCGATAGCCTGAACTCTCATATTACTGTGGTGTTTTTTCTCTTCGAGCCTTTTTGTACTGAAATCTCCTGAATTATTAAAGAAAGTATATTCCGAGAAATCATCCTTTGCCGTCATACCATTGGCGCCAACCAGTGTAGACCCGTCTTCCATGGTAACGTATACCGTATCTTTCGTAAAAATCCTGTTCTTTTTCTGATCCCAGTAAATACTCTGCATTGCGAATCGCTGGCCTTCATTGGTGGTAATTCTTACATCACCTTTAGCTTCGTAGAATTTTTTATATTCAAAAATGCGGGCATATTTAGCGGTAATTTTACCCGGTACCTTTGGCTTCTTTTTATCGTAAAACTCGATCATGATGCCTTTTCTGGCTACAATATAAGGGCTGTCTATCAGCTCATACTTTTCAATGATCTTAGCCTTGGCTTTTAATGATATAAAACCGGAATCCCGCTGTATAATATTGGCATTATTAATGATCTGTGAAGGGAAGTTCTTGCTTTTGTTGCCGTTGGCTTTGGTAAGATCCTCTTCACAGGAGGTCAATATAAAAAATATAGCACAACTAAAAAGGCATGCTATAATTTTATATGATATTTTATTTGACAAATTCATTTTAGTTGTACAGAGCCTTTCTGAACCATCTGTCAGCAAAATTAAATCCTACTTTCAGGTTGATGTAATTCTGATTGATCAGGTTGTTTTTAAGCGTTCCTCTCTTTCCAACTTCAATGCCTAATTCCAGACCGCTCATCCTCGTAATGCTGCTTGTTTTGAACGGAAGCAATACTCCTCCGGAGATCCCGAACTTATTAATGCTGGTTCCGTTTATTTTAAGACTTCCTCTTTCGTAGAAAGCTCCGTATCTATAGGTTACCCTTGAAAAATAGCTTCTGAAGTTATTATAGTTTGGCAGATACCATCCTCCGGCAGAAATTCTGTACGTATCCTGGAAGTCAAATGTCTTCCCGAAATAAGAAATATCTTCTCCTTTTTTATAATCAAGCTGTCCTGAAAAGAACCAGTGGTTCTCACTTCCGTATCCAACTCCAAGAGATGCCTGTAACGGAAGAAGGTTTTTAGAACTTGTGCTTTTTTGATCTATAATGGTTTCAAGAGCTTTAACCGACTGTGCAGCATCAGAATATACATAAGTACTGTTGACGTAATCTGTAGTCATGTTGCTGGTATTCCCAAATGTAGCTGTAGCACCAATAGTCAGTTTCTTGTCTGTACGGGTATTCAGACTCTGGTAGCTACCCCCAAGGGTGAAGTTAAAGTTTTTAATGCTGTTTTTGGTTTCATAACCGTTGATATATTCAGCGTTGAGAACTTTATCTTTATCTAGAGTTGTAAGCTCATTACGGTCATAAAGATTTCCAAAGTAAAGATTAGCTCTTAAACCTACGGCAAAATTCTGATTGATTTTATAAGAAATAGCTGCCTGGGCAGTATTCAAAGTTCCACTTCCTTTAAAATGGTTTACATTATATCCGTCTAATGTTTTAACACCATCTACAATGCTGTATCTTTCAGTAGTATTTACAATATCATAGCTCTTGGAGCTGTAAGGCTGATAGGAAAGACCCATCTTCACTTTTGGAGACAAAGGAAAAGCTAATGATATATTGGAAAGATACGTAGAATGTTTGGTAGACTTCGTATTGTTGTAATCTGTTTTGAAGTAATTGTTTTCGTTGGTAGCTTCCAGCTTGATGCTTGTAAGCTCGAAATTAGAGTTATTCGCAGGGTTTGCGAAATTGAAGCTGCTTGTGAAATCACTGATATAAGCAGTAGATATACCACCCATAGAGGCAGTCTCAATCGTATTATCATATTTTACATCTCCAATTCCATAAGTTGCATACGGAGAGTTACTTATACTCTGTGCATTTAGGAAGTATCCAACTGATATGAATGATACCGCAAAGATTTTTTTCATTCTTTATTTTTAAAACAATGCGCAAATATCTTAAATATTAATGAATTGTAAAAATTATATGTGGTTAAAGTTTGTTAAGGGGGATGGATAGCCATAATTATGATGATTTGATAATTGTCAGTATGCTTTGCCTGCATTTTATGATCTTTATAAATTATATTACTAAAATTCACAACTTACTTGCGTAGTAAAATTCACATTTCAGAAATCATCCGTTCTAAAAATTCTTTATCTTTGGAGCATGAATTGGGAGAACATCGCCGGACAGGAAAATCTGAAAAAACTTCTTCGTGAGAGTATTGCTGAAAACAGAGTAAGCCACGCCCAGCTTTTTTAGGAAAAGAAGGTTATGGGACATTTCCTATGGTTTTAGCTTATGCCAAAGAAATCTTTAGCCGGGAAAATGAGCACGCCGCTTCCAAGGTGGAGCATTTGAATCACCTGGATTTGCACTTCAGTTTCCCTGTTTTTACCGATAATAAAAATTCTTTAAGCAAAAATAAATTTGAGGATTTCAGGGAAATGATCCTGGATTCTCCTTATTCAAGTTATGATGACTGGACTGCCTTTCTGGAATCTGAAAATAAGCAGCTATTCATTTCTGCTGATGAAATTGACGAGCAGAACCAAAAATTTGCCCTGAAAAGTTTTGAAGGCGGAACCAAAATTCTGATCGTTTGGCGGGCAGATAAGATGAATATTGCGGCAGCCAATAAATTCCTGAAATTTCTGGAAGAACCGCCGGCCAAAACCCTTATTCTCCTTACAGCCGAAACAGCGAATGATATTCTCCCTACCATTCTTTCCAGGACACAGATTGTAGAAGTTCCGAGAATCAGCGATGAAGACCTGGAAAACTATTTTAAAAAGAACTTTCAGATTTCTGAGGGAAAAATAAGAGAAATTGTTCATGAAGCACAGGGAGACCTGAATGAAGCCCTGAAAATTTTAAATTCCGGACATAAAAGTGACGAATTTGAAAAGCTTTTTATCCAATGGGTAAGGGATGCGTTCATGGTGAAAAAGAAGCCCCAGTTTTTGAAAAGTATTATCTTCTGGGCCAGAGAAATTGCCGGCTGGAATAGGGAAAAACAGAAAAACTTCCTGAACTACTGTTCGGAGATCTTCAGGCTTGCCCTTCTGCAGAATTACCAATCCGATAACCTGGTCTATAAAAAGATCAATGCAGAAGGTTTCAACTGGGACGGATTTTCTAAATTCATAAGCGGAGCCAATATTGAAAGTATTCTGGAAGAAATCAATACGGCAGACCTTCACCTGACAAGAAACGGAAACCCGAAAATTGTCTGGACGGATCTTGGTATCAAGCTATCGCGCTATATTCATAAAAATTCGTAGTTTGAGTAATTCAATCGTTGAAATTTATAATATTTAATAAAATGAAAGTCCGGATCTGTTCCGGATTTTTTCGTTTAAGGTTCAGCACTGGTGAAATTGATTCTTATTTATTAAGTTTTATTAATTTTTTACAATTCTAATGGTGTTAATAATCAGTGATTTACATTAGCAAATATTAAAAGAAGATTAAAAAATCAATCAATCGTTTGATTTTTTAAAAATCTTGTGTAAATTTGCGCCCTGAAAAAGAGAGATGCTATGGTTTCAAAAGAAGAAAATATATTATTTGCTGCAGAAAAACTTTTTGCTGAAAAAGGTTTCGAAGGGACTTCCACCAGGGAGATTTCCAAGGCAGCAAATGTAAATATCTCTATGATTTCTTACTATTTCGGTTCAAAGGAAAAACTGTATGAGAAGTTGGTGGAATATCGAATGAATGAAGGACAGTTTTTTTCAAAAGACATTCTGGAAAGAACAGATATCAACGAGTGGGAGAAAATAGAAAAAATTGTAGACCAGTTTTTGGGAAGGGTAAGACATCATAAATGTTTTTACAGGATCATGCAGAGAGAGCAGCTTCATACGGAAAATCCTCAGATCGTGGAATTTCTGAAGCAGACTAAAATGGGCTTTATCTCCATGTATTCACAAGTCCTGGAAAGCGGACTGAAAAAAGGGATTTTCACCAAAAAACCTCCTATCTATTTACTTCATGCCACCGTAAGCGGGACTTTATTTTATGCATCCAACGCCAAAGAAATGTATAAAGAATTCCTTAACGATACTACGGATGATGAAGTTTTTGATGAAAAATACTACACAGAACTTAATAAACATATAAAATATTTACTAAAAGACCTTTTAGGTTATGAAGAGAATAAATAATTCGGTGTTCGCATTATCCCTGTTTATGGGAATTGCAGCCATAAATGCTCAGGAGAAAAAACAGCTCACCCTCGATGAAGCCGTGCAGCTGGGAATCCAGAACAGTAAAAGCCTTAAGATAGATGCCGCTAAAATTGAAGAAGCAACGGCAGATCTTTTGGAAGCCAAAAACAGACAGCTTCCGGAGCTTAAAGTTTCGGGAAGCTATATGTACCTTCCGCTTAAACCCAATGTTGATCTGAAGCTTCCGGGTGTTTCAGCAGCAGGTGGTCCGGAAGTGCATCAGGTTGCTTATGGATCGGCTAATCTTAGCGTTCCTATCTACAGCGGCGGAAGAATCAGATACGGGATCCAGTCTGCAAAATACCTGGTGGAAGCATCAAAATTAAGCACTGAAAATGATAAAATAGCAATTGCTTACAATGTGGCTCAGGCTTATAATAATTTGTTTAAAGCCAACCAGGCTATCAAAGTTTTAGAAGAAAATCTTACCGCTTCTCAAAAAAGGGATGAAACTTTTCTGAAGCTTGAAAATAATGGGGTTATCGCAAGAAACGACCGTTTAAAAGCAAACCTTCAGACATCCAATATCGAGCTGCAATTGTTGGAGGCTAAAAACAACTACAATATTGCCAACATCAATATGGACCTGTTACTGGGTATTCCGGAAACTACGGAAATTGAAGTAGACCCTAATTATATTGACGAAGGTTCTGAAGTAAGAACGGTGGATTATTATGTGAATGAAGCTAAAGAAAACCGTAAAGACTTACAGGCTCTGGCTCAGCAGAGAAAAGCAGCAGAATTGGGAACAAAATCGGCAAAGGCTGAAAATCTTCCTTCAATTGCATTTACAGGCGGATATGTGGCAGCAGACATCCCGAAATTTCTTACCATATACAATGCCATAAATGTAGGAGTTGGAATTTCTTATAACCTATCCAATATCTGGAAAGAGAACTCTTCATTGAAGCAATCCCAGGCAAGAGAAAAGCAGCTGGCGGCCAACGATGAGTTGCTGAATGACAACATTAAGCTTGACGTGAACAGGGAGTACCAGAATACAGATTACTCTAAAAAGAGAATCGCTGTGTATGAAAAAGCAGCTGAACAGGCCAATGAAAATTACAGAATTACCAAAAATAAATACGACAACGGGCTTGCCACGATGACAGAACTCCTCGATGCAGATGCTGCCCAGATAGCAGCTAACGTAGGCGTAATCAATGCAAAGGCAGATGCAGCTTTGGCTTATAGAAAACTATTACAGACAACAGGAACTTTAACAATTAAATAATCAGACTCAAACCAAAATGGAAAATAATAATACACAAGCAGAACCTAAAAAGAAAAAAAGTTTAGTTTTTCCCATCATCTTAGCCGCTGTAGTAATCGGCGGAGGGATCTACGGATACAGAGCTTTTACTTACGGACAGTATCATGAAGAAACCGATGATGCACAGATTACTTCCAATATGGCACCGGTAATTTCTAAAATTTCCGGATACGTAGCAGAAGTAAAAGTAAAGGATAACCAGTTCGTAAAAAAAGGAGATACTTTGGTGATCCTGGATAACAGAGATCAGAAAATGGCTCTTGAACAGGCTCAGGCTGCTTTATCAACAGCTAAAAGCAATATCTCAAATGCAGAAGCAACTACAACCGCAACTTCAAAGAACATCAGCTCTTCCCAGGCGGCGGTAACTACAGCCAACGCACAGATAGAAGCAGCAAAAGTAAACGTTTGGAAAACCTCTCAGGATCTGAAAAGATATGCTAATCTTGTAAAAGACCATTCTATTACGGAACAGCAGTACGAGCAGGCTTTGGCCGCTAAGCAGTCTGCAGACAGACAGCTTCAGGTTTTGGTTGACCAGAGAAACCAGATCGCACAGCAGACTACCATTGCCTCTTCTCAGACTGCAGCCAGTTCTCAGCAGATCAGTGTGGCGGGTTCTGTAGCAAAACAAAGAGAAGTAGATGTAGAAAATGCCAAATTAAACTTGTCATATACCGTAATCCTTGCTCCGGAAGACGGATATGTTGGAAAAGTTTCTACTCAGCCGGGACAATATCTTCAGGCAGGATCACAGCTTTTTGCTTTGGTTAAAAACGATCAGAAATGGGTGGTGGCCAACTTCAAAGAAACTCAGGTAGATAAAATGGTGGAAGGACAGAAAGTGAAAATTGAGATTGATGCTTTCCCTGACCAGGAGTTTGATGGAGTAGTGAGTTCATTCTCACCTGCAACAGGAGCTACTTTTTCCATATTGCCTCCGGATAATGCCAGCGGTAACTTCGTAAAAGTGGTTCAGAGACTTCCTGTAAAGATCGATTTTGTAAATCTTGACAAGAATATTGCAAAAAGACTGAGAACAGGAATGAACGTGAAGGCAGAGGTATCATTGAAATAGTATGAATGTATTCACGTACAATGTATTGATGAATGACTGATTGAAAAATTGCAGAATTTAAAAATTTAAATCTTCAATAGAGCGGGCTTTAGCCCGCTTACTTAAAACAATTACCCATTGGCTTTAGCCAAATTCAGTTTCATGAATACATTCTACATTTTACATTAATACAAACTATTCGTACAAAATATTATGCAAGATTCATTAGTAGAATATGGAGCCCGGAGAGTGATCATTACGATCACGGCGATCCTTTGTGCTCTGCTTGAAATTGTGGACTCCACGATCGTGAACGTTGCCCTGAACGAGATGAAGGGGAACCTTGGAGCCACACTTTCTGAGGTAGGCTGGGTGATCACAGCTTATGCAATCGGTAACGTAATTATCGTACCGATGACGAGCTGGCTGTCACAGCAGTTCGGACGTAGAAATTACTTCGCGGCTTCCATTATCATATTTACCGTGTTTTCCTTTTTATGCGGAAATGCCACCAATATCTGGGAGCTCGTATTTTTCAGGCTGATGCAGGGGATAGGCGGGGAGCGCTTCTCGTAACTTCACAGACGATCATTACCGAGTCTTATCCTATTGAGAAAAGAAGTATGGCGCAGGCCATCTATGGTCTGGGAGTAATTATCGGCCCAACCTTAGGCCCGCCATTGGGAGGATATATTGTAGATAATTTCAGCTGGCCATATATTTTCTATATCAATATTCCGATTGGGATTGCCGCAACGCTGATGACTTTACAGTTTGTAAAAAGTCCGAAATATGCAGAAAAACGAAAAGTTTCGGATGTAGACTGGATAGGAATAGCTTTACTGGCGGTTACAGTAGGATCTTTACAGTTTATTTTGGAAAGAGGCCATGAAGAAGACTGGTTTGAGAGCGGAATGATCGTAACCTTTACCGTATCGGCTATTTTAGGGTTTATACTGTTCCTCTGGAGAGAGCTTACCTTCAAATATCCTATCGTGGAACTCAGGGTGCTGAAGAACGGAAACCTGAGGATCGGAACGGTAATGTCCTTTGTTTTAGGATTCGGGTTGTATGGATCTACATTTATTGTACCGCTGTATACCCAGAGTATTTTAGGATGGACAGCCTTACAGTCGGGAGCCCTGATGATTCCTGCGGCGCTGACGACAGCCTTTATGATGCCGATTATCGGCAGACTGCTTTCAAAAGGGGCAAAACAACAGATTCTGGTGTCGTTGGGACTGTTCATCTTCTTTATCTACAGCTTCTGGGGGTATAAGATCCTAACTCCGGATACCAGTAAAGATGCCTTTTTCTGGATGCTGATCGTAAGGGGAGCCGGTTTGGGACTTCTGTTTATCCCGATCACTTCACTGTCATTAAGTACACTGAAAGGACAGGAAATCGGTCAGGGGGCAGCATTTACCGGGATGATGAGACAGCTCGGAGGTTCATTCGGGATTGCAGCAATTACTACATTTATTGCCAATGCAGGCCAGAAATACAGGCTCAACCTGATTTCGCACCTTGATGAAAACAGTTTTGATGTTCAGCAGCGTCTGAACGGGTTAAAAGCCAGCTTTATCGCAAAAGGTATGACTCCCGATGCAGCGATGAATGCAGCTTATAAAATGCTGGATCTGTCGGTAACCAAGCAGGCTACGGTACTTTCATACATGGATGTCTTCCTTTATTTAGGGGTTATCTTCCTTGTGTGTATCCCGTTCATTCTTTTCATTAAGGAAAGAAAAAGCAAAGAAAAAATAGATTTGAGTGGTGTACACTAAACTGATCTGAATAAATACAAAGCCTCCGGAATTTCCGGAGGCTTTTTTGTGGGAAATGATTTCTGAAAATTAAGCCTTATCATAAATGTCATGCTGAGCAGAGTCGAAGCATCTCAACTTAATAATCTTAAAAAACTTAAATCCCCTTACTGGTTCAAAGTTGCACTCCACTCAATCCCGCTGATATCAATCAGCTTTATAGTATGGATTTTTTCTTTTTCCGTTAAAATACCATTAAGGCTCACCGTAAGATCAGCCTTTGAGCCGAGTGGAATAACCAGACTGTGTTTTCCCGGCTTCACTTTGGCTACATAATGATTGCTGATATTTTCTTTCGGGAACTCCGAAAGTTCTTTGTGGTTAAGCTTTTTTAAAATATTCCCGTTCTGATCCAGAATATGGATGCCGATCAGGAAAGAACCGTACACATCTGCACCTTCAGTTCTGTATACTTCAAACTTTAAATCTGACTGATCAAGAGAAATATTTGAAATTTCAATCTTAGGTTTTACAGATTTGTTGTGCAATTTTCCCCAAACGCCTCCATGAAAGTATTGGTTGGTATACAGCGTAAGTCCGAAAATAAGTACCGAACCCGCCAATACAACGATTTTAGGTTTTAATAACGGAAGAATACCCGATGCTAACCATAAAAACCACTTTTTGTGGACGAAATTTTTATTATTCTTAATGAAATAATGATCTAAAGAAAAAGGACCGCTTCCCGTAAGGAATAAAACAAATCCTCCCGCGATTCCCAAAACCCCAATCTGCCATTCATCAAGGCAGGTTGTTCCTATCCAGCCTGAGCCTAGTAGAATTCCCAGGGCAAGACCAAAAATTCCTATACTCATTAACCTTGTCAATAGTCCTAAAATGATGAATAATCCTACAACGGCCTCAACGATTGTAAAAGTTATCATTGAAGTTTTAAGGATATCCGGATGAGTGACCAGATATTCAATGAGAGGTTTTATGCCTAAAGCATTGGGCAGGAAATGATTGAATTTTTCCCCGATATATCCTGCTTCCTCAGGAATAAGCTTGTTTTCGAGAACGAGTCTGCGCCAGAAAGCTGAAAAATAAGTCCATCCGATCACAAGACGGAGTGATAAAGTATATAACCCGGCCAGATCATAAGACCGGCTGTCAGAAGTATGTTTCATTGAAATTGTATTGTATTAAAAGACTTTGTTTAAAATGGTTCCGGTTAAAACCTTAAGCCGGACTCAGTTTCAGTCTTTTAAATAGAATATACTTTGGGGGCTGCTTCCGGAAGTATGTCCGGAATATTTATTGAATGTAATTTTTAGCTCTGAGAAACTGAGAGCTGTATCTGAATGGAAAAGAAAACCTTTGTTTTTAAGCTTTACCTCTGCTTTTGAAATACGTATTCCTGAAGATGAGGTTTCATCTGAGAAAGTACAGGATGCAGTACTGGTGGTGGTTTTTACTTTATTTAAACCACTGATGTGCTGAATGTCAAAAATACTGAGAAAATCTCTTTTTAAAGAGCATGGTGATAATGAAAATGCCAATACAAACACCAGAAATAGTGCTTTGTAATTTTTTATATGGATTCCCGATATAGGCATTTTTACAAAACTACACTTTTATTTGAGAGATAAATTGATGAATTGCAGAAATTCCTTCTGCTGATCTACGAATAAATAATGTGAACAGTTGTCTATCAGCTTAAAATGATCTTTCCCGACTATATTTTTTATATCACTGAGCTGTTTCGCCGAAAATATTCCATCATTTTTTCCATAGACAGCGAAAATAGGGACGCCTGCTTTTTTGATTTCTTTTAACACGGCAGTATTATCAAGATTGTTCTGATTTTCATTCTTATAAAATTTTAAAGGTGATTCCGGATTTCTGAAATTAACAGTATAAAATTCGCCGGACTCATATTCGGATCTTAGTTTCTGGCTTTCCGCTGTAGGTGAAGGCATGCTGAATAATTTCATATCGCTTGCTAAATTGTAGCATCGTTTCCTGTAATCTGCTGAGTTTTTACTTAAATGTTCAATCTCCGAAATCTCTGCCAGTTTTGAAGGATTATTTTTAAACTTTTCTTTGGCCTGTTTTAAAATATGATCGTAGGTTTCCTGCTGGGAAAATAAAGCTCCTGCCAGAGTTAACGAGCTTACTTTTTCAGGGAATTTTTTTGTGAACAATGTTCCTATTATTCCTCCAAAGCTGTGAGCAATAAGGTTAGCTTTGTTAATCCCGTAGGTTTTATAGATTCCGTTAAGGTCCTCAAAACTTTCTGTGAAAGTCATGGAAGCGTTTTCGTCTTTGGATCTGCCTTCACCGCGCCTGTCGTATACAATTACATAAAATCCTTTATCTGCGAGTTTCTGAGCTGTGGTTGCTTCAAATAAAGTGGCATTTCCGCTCGGTCCGCCATGAATGAAAATTATAGAAACGTCTTTTGGATTACCGTAAGCCTTGGAATATATTGTCTGAGCATTAAAGGAGATAAAAAGCAGGACAAAAAGAAAAGAAAGAAAATGTTTCATGTATGGGTATCTTGAAGGCTCTAATTTATGATTTTATAAAATTCTGTAATTAAAAATTTTAAATTAAAAGGACTACTGACAAACAGTTGTCACGATATTGATTTATCTTTAACCTGAATATCTGATATTAATGACAAAAGATGGATCAAAATAACTTTGATAAGATTATAAAGCGCTCCCTAGCAATCAGGGAAAAGTATCATCAGCTGGAAAAACAGCATCATGGTTCGGAATGGACCTTGGAAGAAGATGCTCTTGCCTACCTTACGGATGCCGGATTAGTAGGAAGAAATATCATGTCGCATCAGAAAAGATGGCTGAAAAAAGATTCTGCTGTGGAGCTGGAACATAAATTGGGCGAGAATATCTGGTGGCTTACTGTATTGGCAGACCGTACAGGGATTGATATTAAAGAAGCTTTGGAGAAATTTTTAAACAAAACAGAAAATTTATTTAAATGAGTTATTGTTCAGCAATAGAAGGAATGAAGCCTGAAAGCAGGAAGGAACTTCATAAACACTACCACGATAATCATTACGGATTTCCGATCCATGATGACAATGAACTTTTCGGACGGCTGATCCTGGAGATCAACCAGGCAGGGCTGAGCTGGGAAACCGTATTAAAGAAAGAAGAAAGCTTCAGAAAGGCATACAGCAATTTCGATATTCAGGCTATTGCTGCCTATACGGAAAAAGACCGTGAAAGACTGCTGAATGATCCCGGAATTATCAGAAATCGCCTGAAAGTGAATGCTGCCATTGAAAATGCTAAAACCGTTATAGCCCTACAGGAAGAATTCGGCTCATTTGAAAGATGGCTGGAGCATCACCATCCGAAAACGCTTCAGGAATGGATGAAACTCTTCAAAAAAACATTCAAATTTACCGGCGGGGAGATCGTGAATGAATTTTTAATGAGTACAGGATATCTGAAAGGGGCGCGTGCAGAATATTGTCCTGTTTATAAGGATGTTATAAAGCAGGAACCGCTTTGGATGAAGTAGGTGCGGTCTTAGCTCACTAAAGTTACAGATTAATCCTGCATATTAAAATAAACCAGAAAATTATTTTCCTCCCCTTCAATATAAAAATAGCCAAAATAGATACCCAGCTGATATTCATAATGCCCTTCATTCACATTCTGAAAGTGATAAATCCTTTTTCTTTTGGTCTCAGATGCTAAAGACTGATAAAAGCTTTCTACATATTCCGTATTTTCTGAAGGGTTTGTATTGGCATTTTTTGAACCTTCACATTCAAAGAACCAATGATATATGGCTTTTTTGAATTCAGATTCGCTTATTTCATGTACAGTCAATGTATCGTTGTATTTTAAATGAAAATGGGTTCTCATAAAATCCGGTGCATGGATAGAAGTGTCAAAAGGGACGATTTCAAATTCATAGTAATAGTTTGCGGGAGGGTTATTTCTGAATGCCTGGGCCGATAAAATTTTCCTTAACGAATCTAATGTAGCCATCGTTGTATATTTTTAATAGTGAATAAGAGTTAGTTTTTAGCTAAATTGAAAATGGGGATGCTTCGAAACCACCCCGTCAAAAATTCATAGAATTTTTGCCACCCCTCCAAAGGAGGGGAATACTACCTGTTCAGGATAATAATCCTTTTATTTTAATAGGTTTGATGGCTTTTTGTTATTCTTTTTCCGGTTTATTATTTCTCATTATTTCCTTATGTTCTTTGCCCCATTTTTCAAATTCCAGGATAATGGGTTTTAGTTTATAACCGATTTCAGTAAGTTCATATTCCACACGAGGCGGAACTTCTGCGTAAACAGTCCTGGTAATGATTCTGTCTTCTTCCAGCCTGCGGAGCTGCAGCGTAAGCATCCGTTCCGTGATATTGTTTAACTTTTTTCTAAGTTCTCCAAATCTTAATTTTCCGTTGATCAGATAGCAGCAGATCGCCAGTGCCCACTGTCCACCAATCGTATTGGAGGTATAGATCTCGGGGCATTCGTCGGCCAGGGCTTTTTTATTGGCAAAATTGGTTGATGTTTCTTTTATTTTAGTCATTACTTACATTTTTTATAGTACCATACAATTGGGTATCAATGGTAGAAATGTAAGTTACGTATATTATTTTTGCTGAAGAAATTTAAAACAAATGAAAACATTAATTATCATTATTCACCCGGAAATGGAAAAATCGGTGATCAATAAAAGATGGATGGAAGAATTGAAAAAGTATCCTGAAAAATATACCGTTCATTCGTTATACGATGCTTATCCGGACGAAAAAATTGATGTAGCGAAAGAACAGCAGCTGATAGAATCTTATGACAAAATTGTTTTCCAGTTTCCGTTTTACTGGTTCAGCAGTCCGCCACTTCTGAAAAAATGGTTTGATGAGGTGCTTCTTTACGGCTGGGCTTACGGAAGTAAAAGCGGCTTCAAAGCAGGAGGGAAGAAAATGACATTAGCCGTTACAGCGGGAATTGACGAAGAAGGGTACAGCGCTTCCGGAAAATATAAATACACCATGAATGAGCTTTTCCGGCCTTACGAACTGACTTTCGATTATATCAGGGCAGAGTATAACGAACCTTTCGTCTATTACGGAATCGAAAACGATCCTTCAGAAGAATGGGTGGAAAGGAGTGTGCCGATGTATCTGGAGTTTTTGGAGACATTATAAATTAATAGGAGTTATCTTTATAAATTAAGCCCTGATAACTTCCAAGATTTCTTTTAATATCCAATACTATTCCCGGAATATAGGTGTAGCCGTCTTCAAAAAGATGTTCCATTATGCTGCGGTTATTTTCACTTCCGTTAAGGTAAGATTCCAGATGTTTCCATGTACTTATCTGCATATTCGGATCATTTCTACTATCAGAAATAATAAAGTTTTCTTTGATATCCTGTTGGCAAGGATCTTTTTTGTATCCGGCAATATTAAAGCATAATACAACAAGGTAATCGATCATCAGCTTTACTTTCCGGGTATTCAGATAGGATAAATCATTGTACCATTCGAAATCTGTGGAATTTAGAAGCGGTAAATAAAAATCCCTGATTCCGTCATCGGTAAGTGCAAAAAATATTGGAACTTCATATCGTATATTAAGGTTTCCGATTCTAATCAGACCATGTTCTGCAAAAATATTTTCATCACCCTGATGTTTATCCTGATAATACCAGGTAAACCAATCAAAAATGGCAGAAAACTCATGATGTTCCAAAGTGAATTTCTCTGTCTGAAGCTTTTTGAGAACGGTTTCATAGGAAGTATTGAGGTAATCCAGGTTATTTTTGTGGTCGATCAGATAATTTTGAAAGGTTCCGAAGCTTGTATTTAGATTGTTGTTGTATATTTCAGGAAGGGCTGTATCAGAAAGTTTGGGATACAGTCTTTCTTTGATTTTGGTTTTATCGATTTTGTAAAGTTCTATGAATCCGCCCATAGTAAGTTTTTTATTCTTTATAATCTGTATTTTCAATCTTCCAGCTCATTAATGTTGAATCACTTTTGTAAATCAAATGCAGATAGGTGATTGAATCAATCATGTTTTTCTATTCTCAAAATTCCTTAACCTACCGTTTTCGTATCCTCCTCCTTCAGAATCTTTTTCTCCTTCATCGAAAGCATCATTCTTTCATACTTATATTTTTCCCAGTCAAACTGATTCAGGAAGTCAAGCGCAGCCTGAAAGCCTCTGTTGAAAAGATCCTCTTTTTCTTCTCTTTTCATGAAGAAATTCAGCCAGCTGCTCGTTCCGCAGTTCACGGTCTGGATACTGTAAAGACGGTAAAAACTGTGTTTGGTCAGAAAAGATTTATCATTAAAGCCTTTTAAAGTACTGATGATATTTCCGGCATATGAAAAAGGGGTTTTGAGAATTTCTTCACTGGTTTTTCCTTTTTCTGAAAGAAGATCCGAATCGCTCGTAAGCTGCACCCCGAAAAGTGGCATCCTGGGATAAAATACATCGCTTGCGTGAAAAATATCAATCGGAAAATTGGAAATACTTCCGCCATCGATAAAAAGTCCGGCAGGGTAGATGCCTTCCGGTTTCGTATTCATCCAGAATTTCCAGGCATATTTCACAGAATCATCATCCTTATTAATCCTCTTCTGAAATGGTTCAAAAAAGAACGGAACGGACATGGATGCTCTGACAAATTCAGCAGGACTGATGTGCTTCAGTTCCTCTTCCGACCAGTATAAATTGGCCATGGTAGGAAGCTCAACCTTGATCTTGGCATTAATATCGGTAGTAATCACAACATATTCCGAACGGAGCTGGTAAAAAGGATTGTTCTTGTAATAATCGTTACCCACAGCACTTTCATAGAATATCCTGTAGCTTGTCTGATCAATATGCTCAATATTTTTATCCTTGATGGCTTCAATGCTTTTCAAGGCAATCGTATAATATTCCTGGTTGTTTCCGTAGCGGTAATTCAGGTTCAGGTCATATTCTTTCTGGATAAATTTTTCATTAAGATTCGCCACTGTTTTGATTCCGAACCCGTCCAGGACACTTTCCATCGTATGCAGGAACGTATTTCCGGGATTGAATCCGCTGTTTTGCTTTCTGAAATCATTATAGAACTTTTTGATGCAGAAAAAAGCAATGATGACAGGAATTAAAGGAACCAGAAAAAGCAGCTTGGCATTGAGTGTCGTTTCCGGCCGGGCAGCAAAAGGAATAATCACCAGAATGATCATGATAACGGCCAGAATGATGGCATTGATCTTAAAGAAATTCTTATTGTTAAGAATCGCATGAATGGTCGTTTTCACATAATCTTTTCCATCCATGAAATCAGCAAAGTTCCAGCTGAAGAGAATATCTTTGATGATTTCACTTTTAGCTTCCTCCTTCGTTTTGCAGGCGGCAATAAGCATGGTGTTGATGGCTCCTGCACTGGTTCCTGCCACTTTCAGAAAACGGATTCCGAATATTTCCAGCCCGTAAAGATAACCAACCAATGCGCTTCCCCAGACACCGCCTCCTTCCTGAACAAACTCTACATACTGATTTCCACTGGCATCCAGCAGGTCGGAGAATTCCTTGGAAGAAATATTTTCATGCAGTGCCGACAGTTTTTCTTTAGACGCTCCGGAAAGTACATTTTCCTCAAGGATTTTATCTAAAATTTCAGTTTTCATGGTGGTTGGGTGTTTTAGCTGGTTTAATTAAATGTCAGGATCCAAAGGTTTACTTTTTATTGTCAGAATCATATAAATATTCAGATGCCTTTCTGTTATCAACAACATTACCAACTTTTTCCCGGTGAATGTCTTCCGGGAGTTACCACTGCTTACGTCTGGCATAAATAAAGGTGCAGATCACTACCAAAGCCATAATGCCTAAAGTTATAAAATAGCCGTATTTGTGATGAAGTTCCGGCATATTGTCGAAATTCATTCCGTAAACACCGGCAATAAAGGTGATAGGTAAGAAATAAACCGAATAAATGGCAAGCACTTTCATCACCTGGTTGGCCTTTTGGTCCGAAAGCGCCAGGAACATCGAAATAAGGTTGGTAATCTGGATATTCAGATGATCAAAATCTGCCACTACATCCTTATGTTTATCTTTTAAATCGACTATTTCGGAGTCCTGGAGGTTTAACAATTTAAATTTATCTACAGCATCCGTGGAAATCGTCAGCACCCTTGAATTCAGCCCCGATTTTCTTTTCAGCTTGTACAGCCTTCTGATCTGGTTGGTATGGTTGGTGTTTTTAAGAAAGATCTCATTTTCAATATTGTCCATAGTTTCCATAAGGCTGATGGATTCATCATCAAAGCTCTTCATAATCAGAAGGGCAATGGCCAGAGCTATTTTTGAAGGCGGAATATCTGCCTGCATCGAAGAGACCTGTTTCTTCGTCTCTGTAATGCTTCTGGTCTTCATCCTGTGAATGGTGATAATCGTATGATCCACCAGGAAAATCCCGATTTTAGTACTGATATCGCTTATCGTATTGAGATTTTTCCGCTCCAGTTCTGTACTTTCACGGAGGAGATAGAATTTGATGTTGCCATCCTCTTCATACTTGGGAAGGTGGTTCGGATCCATCGTATCTTCCAGAAGAAGATTGTTGATTTCATATCTTTCGTGAAGAAATTTCAGGTCTTCCGCTGTGGGAGCCTCTACATCTACCCATTCACATTGGGAGTCTCTGTATATCGTGTCGATTGGCATACAATAAAAATACTAATATTTTGAAAAACTATGTGTTAAATAATTTTATCTTTGCCAAAATTAAAAAAACTATATGATTAAAAGTACAATAAAAGGGATCGGATTTTATGTTCCAGATAATGTTGTTACGAATGATGATTTAGCAAAACTGATGACCACCAATGACGAATGGATTACGGAAAGAACAGGCATCAAAGAAAGAAGACACAGAAAAAACAGAAATGATTCTCAGGAAACCACTGCTTATTTAGCATTTAAAGCTTCTGAAAAAGCTCTTGAAAAAGCGGGTCTTACCGCTCAGGATATAGATTATATTGTTTTTGCAACACTTTCTCCGGATTATTATTTCCCGGGCTGCGGGGTATTGCTTCAGGACATGTTGGGCTGCGATACTATCGGTGCTCTGGATGTCAGAAACCAATGTTCAGGATTTGTGTATGCAATGAGTGTTGCCAATGCTTTTATCAAATCAGGAACTTATAAAAACATTCTTGTGGTAGGAGCAGAAATTCATTCTTTCGGACTGGATTTTTCCGATGAAGGAAGAGGGGTTTCCGTGATCTTTGGAGATGGGGCAGGAGCGATCATACTTTCTGCTACTGAAGATGAAAATGCAGGAGATATTTTAGCCGTAAATATGCATTCGGAAGGGAAATATGCAGATGAACTATGTACCCAGTTTCCCGGTTCCAAATTCGGATGGAGCGACAGGATGAGAAAAGAACCTGAAAATGTAACGAATAAAGAAGTGTATCCTATCATGAACGGTAATTTCGTCTTCAAGCATGCCGTGACAAGATTTCCTGAAACAATGATGGAAGCCTTGAACAAGGCTGGAAAAACAATAGAAGATCTTGATATGTTTATTCCTCACCAAGCCAATCTTAGAATTGCCCAGTTTGTACAGCAGAAATTCGGACTTCCGGATGAGAAAATTCATAATAATATCCAGAAATACGGAAATACAACGGCAGCTTCTATTCCTATCGCATTAAGCGAAGCAATTGAAGAAGGGAAAATCAAAAGAGGTGATCTTGTTCTTCTTTCAGCTTTCGGAAGCGGATTTACCTGGGGAAGTGTGTTGTTTAAATATTAATGTTTTTCAATTATTAGTGAATAAAAGCAGGTGGTTTTCTACCTGCTTTTTGTTTTTAATAATATTATTTTGATTTTATTAAAAAAACATGAAAAAAAAATAAATTGTCTTTCTTAATTCATTAACTTTGAGATGCTTAATTTATAAAACAAAGAAAATGAGAAAAGATTTATTACTCGGGACTTTACTATTTCCCTTAATTATCTGTGCCCAAGTAGGCATAAACATTCCGATGCCTGCGGCAACATTAGATGTGACTGCTAAAAATGCTACAGGAACAACCACTGATGTTGATGGGTTACTTGTCCCAAGAGTTGATCGTCAGAGAGCCCAAAGTATGACCTCAGTTCCGACTTCCACATTGATTTATGTAAACAGTATCGCTACCGGAACACAAACCGGAACTGCTGCCGGCATAGATGCCATTGGATATTATTATTTTGATGGTACAGTGTGGACGAAACTCAATTTGCCTGTTAATATCTATACTTCTAATGGTACCCTTGCAGGAACCAGGACAGTTACCACTGCAGGAAATTCACTTAGTTTTACAAACGGAGCAAATATTGTAACAATCGGAACTACGGGTACTCAGGGGATTGTTTCGGCAACAGGTTCTACAAGAGGAGCATTTCAGGCGACTGGAGGGGCAGGTATTTTAAGTATGTTTGTGGATAATGCTTCAACAGCTCAAATTACTACAACAGGAAACACTACAGGGATGAACTTGACTACGATTTCTGCAAATCCTATCAACCTGCTTACTAATGGTGCCAATAGAATGACTTTAACCGGAGCTGGTAATGTAGGGATAGGAACTACGACTCCGCAGAAACTTCTGCATGTGAACGGCGCGTTACAGGTGACCAATGAGATCAATGTAGGAGGTAATGCTACTACAGCAGGAAGTGCTGGAACTACAGGACAGATTCTTACCTCCAACGGAGCAGGCACTGCACCTACCTGGAAAACATTGAATACCTCCAGCGGAACTATTTCTTCAGCCAACTATGTGCAGGGAACTACTGCAGCGACTATTAACTCAGGAACTACCGGAGATGTTCCGGGAGCTGCCATAACCTTAACGGTTCCTGCAGGGATAACTCAGACTTTTTTGTTTACCATTTTAGGATATGCTGTCCTTCTTGATGGTAATTCTTCCCAAGGAGTATTTTCTTTATTGCAAGACGGGGTTAAAATATCTTCGGCTTTTGCTTCTAAGGCTGGAAATTTCCCTGGGGGAACTACTTTAAGCAGTATGCCGGTTCCGGTGACTTTTCTTAAGTCTGTTACTTTACCTGCCGGAACATATACTTTTAAGGTACAATACAGTGCATGGAGTGGAAATGCAACAGTGAACTTTGTTCCTTCTACTTATTTAGGATATAACGGCGATACGGAAGCGATGCTTACCAAAATGCAGGTTTTAGTATACAATAACTAATAGACAGTATATATAGTTAAAAAAAGAATCGCCAGTTTTTACTGGCGATTCTTTTTTGTATTAAAGACTCTTCAACAATTTCTCAGTATCCGTAGAATCCTGACCAGTACTTTTAGCCAGCTGAACAGATTTTTCAGCCCAGATCTTGGCATTCTTTTTATCGCCTATTTTGTTGTAAAGATTGGCTAATGTATCTGTATTCGCATAGTTTTCATCTTTCTTTACAGATTCCTGGGCCCAGCTTACTGCTTTTTCCAGGGAAGCTTTATTGCTTACGTTTTCAAAAAAGTTCCACGCCAGGGAATTTAGTTCTTCTGAACTTGCTGCGGAATAATCTTTATACAGCTCCAGCGTCAGTTTCTCATAAGTTGGGATATCTTTATTCTTTAAAGCTCTGTTTGCTTTTGCTCTTTTCAGTGTTTTTTCAGCTTCGTCTTTAGACATGAATTTTTGTGACTCTGTAAGGAAGTAGCTGTCGTTCCATGATTTGGTATCTGCATTATAAGACTTCTTAAGAACAGTATTCAGTTGTATACTCTTGTCTACCTTTGCATATCGGTCTTCCGGCAGAATTTTGATGATATCGGCTTTTCTTGACTGGAAGGTCTTGTATAACGGACTTTCCGTGCTTTGTATTCCTGAAAGCAGCATTTGTATATCTTCCTGGTCCATTACGGTCTTTTGCTGGAAATAACGGTCAAGTACTTTACCTGCAAATTCGGAATCGTTGTAAATGGTAAGGCCTGCAAGGTTCTTCAGAAATTCAGGATCCTTTTCTCCGTTTTCAAATTTTTGCTTCAATGCGGTAAGTCTTTTACTTGGATCTTCAGCATCTTTGGCAAACTGGATAAAATCTTTTTCCTCTACATAACCTAATGTTCTGTGCACTTCTTCTCCGTCACCATTAATGAAAAGATAGGTTGGAAATGCTTTTACATTGTATTTTTTGGCAAGACCAATTCCTTCTCCTTTTTCCATATCTATTTTTGCATTGATGAAATGGGAATTGTAAAAATCTCCAACGGTCTGAAGCGGAAAAATATTTTTCACCATCAGTTTACAAGGACCGCACCATGATGCATATGCATCTACGAATACAAGTTTATTCTCCTTTTTGGCTTTTGCCAATATCGCTGAGAAATTACTGTCTTCAAATTTAATTCCCTGTGCCAATGCCAGAGTTGCTATAAATAAGGAAGAGAATATTGCTAATTTTTTCATAAAAACTTTTTATTGATTACAAATGTAATAATTATGTTAACAATAAGTCGGCATGGAAAGAAAATAGTTACGGATATTTTATTTTAATATGTAATAAATATATTTAAGATAAAACCACTTTATGGATATGTTATTAAAATAAATGAAATTTGTTTTTTTAGTTAAAAAAATTAAATAATAAAAGAATGTTTTAATAAAATATAAAATATTAGTAGCTTTGTAAAAACAAAAAGACAACCCATGAGAATGATGAATTATTATAAAATAAAAATAATAATTTACTTTTTTATGTCTAGAAGTCTACTAAAACTTTTGTTTTTGTTCATTACTGCTGTGCCACTTCTGGCCCAGAAAAAATATAATTTTGACCAGATCTGTGAAAGAACATCCGTTCAGGTAGACCCAAAAGATATTCCCCAGGCCCTGAAAACAGCAGATTCATTATATATGAAGGCACAAAAGCCTCTGGATAAAGTGAAGAGCCTTTTACTTTCTGCAGAACTGTATCATTCGGCAGGTGAATTCAAAAAATCTCTATGTTATGGAGAAAATGCCCACTCCCTGCTCAACCAGATTGATGATGCAGAATGGCAGTCGCGTGTCAATGGTTTTTTAGCCAAAGAATACCGGCTGGTAGGTCTTTTTGAAAGATCAAAAAATATACGCTGCAGAGTATGGAAGCAGCAAAACGAATTAGTGATATTCAGGAAAAAGGAGAAATACTGGGACTGCTGAGTCAGGAAATGGCTTATTATGAAATTGAGCAGAGCAGCTACCCTGAAGCGGTAAAGTATATTGAACAGTCATTGGGTTTCTTTGGAAAAGATGATCAGGATAATAAACGGGCAGTGGCCGCCTCTTACCAGATTCTTGGCGATATATATCTTAAGCTTAAAGATTACACGGCTTCCGAAAATCATTACCGGAAAGCAGAATCTCTGCTTACAACCCAATGCTGTGTTCTGGGCCTGGTCTATAACGGGCTGGGTGGAATCCGTCTGAAACAGAAAAACTGGAAAGATGCTGAATTCTACCTCAGAAAAGCTGAAAGTATAGCCGACAGTTCGAGGAGTCTCAAGCTGAAAAAAGCAGTATATTCCAACATCAATGATTTTTATGAGGGAACCGGGGATAATTTTAAAGCTTCCCTGTATGCTGTAAAATATGTAAGGGCCTATGACAGTCTTACAGCAAGAAACCGCGAGTTTGTTCTTAAAAGTCCTGAAACAGCAGTAAAGCCAAATAAAAAAAGTGCCCGGATCAGCATTGTTAAAAATACAGCAATTGTTGTACTGCTTGCAGCCTTAGTTGCCATCCTTGTTTTCTTTAGAAAAAAGCAGAAGAAACAACGGGCCAAATTCAGAAATATTATAAGAACCCAGCTGCAGATGATCGGTTCCCGCAGTCAATCGCTTCCTTTAAAAACAGAAATTCCTGATTTCTCAAATATCTCTGTTGAAGAGGTGGATGACAGGGCAGGAGAGGACGACAAAAGAAAAGGTGAATCCCTGATGACCTCCGAAACAGAGTCGAAGCTTCTGGAACTTCTCGAAGAGTTTGAGAAGGGAGAGCTGTATAACAATAAAAATATGTCTTTATCGTTCCTGGCTGCAGAACTTAACACCAATACAAAATATCTGTCTTACGTCATTAACCGGCATAAAAGCTCGGATGTAAAAACCTACGTTAACCGTTTAAGGATTAATTATATTGTAGATAAACTTATCAATGATGATAAATACAGGCAGTATAAAATAAGTATTCTGGCTGATGAATGCGGTTTTTCCTCGCACAGCAAATTTGCTTCCGTATTTAAGGCGGTGACTGATTTTTCCCTTCAGCCTATATTAAATATCTCGACTCTGGAAACCAGTCAGATAAAAGTACTCATTTTCACGAAAACAATTAAAAACAGCCTCTTTTTTAGCATTCTGTCTTTTCATTTTCATGAAAATGGCTAACCTATTGTTTTACGTAAGACCTTCACATCTATATCTTTGCGGCAGCTTTACAGTAACAGGCATACTGCATGTGTCACTCTTTTAATCTTTGATTTCTGTAAAGCAGAACAGCGTTCACATTTAAATGCAAATCACTAACCGTATAAAATACTGCAGTTATTTTATGCAAACCATGAAAATTTTTATTTAGTTAATGATGAAGGGGTCGTATCGGCATATGCTTTTTCCAATACTGCCTTTTGGAAAGATAATGATCAATGCAGCAGTGCCGATTGCGACTTTACTCCGAAGGATCATGAAAAATTTGTGATCAGGATTAATATTTCCTGATGCAATAGTATAGTACAATCGGGGTTGATTGCCCGGTTTTTTTCAGTCAAGTTTTTTAAGTGCAAATCCGCAGCTCTGCTGCGGATTTGCTTTTTATTTTGCTTTTAAAGTATCGGCTTTTATTTTAGAAGAATCCTGAACTGTTGCGGCTGGCTCGGAATTGGCTACTGCTGAATCTCCCATTTTATTCCTCAGGGAATCCTTATTGTGTTCATCCTTGAATTCTTCTCTTTTTTCTTTATTCTGGGCACAGCTTCCTAAAAACAAAACTCCCAGAACAGCCCCTATCCATAATTTTTTCATAATAATTAATTTTGATGTTTATGTAATCAAATATAAAAAATATTAAGCTCTTTTTATAGATGTATAGTATATATTCTGATAAAATTCTTGTTCTATTCAATATCTAAATTGAATTGTTAATACAATAAAAAAATCCGCAGAGCTTTCATCTGTGGATTTTCCATTTTTAGATTAAACTTATTGTATCTATTTTGCCGGAGGTGTGGTTGCCATTGAATCCACTTTCATCTTGATCGTATCAGGGTTGGTCACCTTCACAGAGTCTGTTGGAGTTACGGTTCTGTTCGGTGTCGCGGTTCTGGTAGTATCTACTGCCGTTGAATCGGTAGTACTGGATGACATGGAAGATTCCTTGGTTCCGCAGCTCACAACTATGATTCCTAAACCTATGGCTGCTATCAAAAACTTTTTCATAATACTTTATTTTGGTGTATTTATTAAAGTTCAATAATTATTCCTAAGTAATATTCAAAAGTATTAAAACATAGATAAAGTTTGTTAAAAGGTGTTAGGAGATCAGGTGGCAGATTGCAGGTAACCGGGTTGCAAGTTTTGGGTTTCGGGTTTCCTTGTTTCGGGTTTTGAAAAATAAAATCGATATTGTTCTTTTCAACATCGTCAACTCTACACCAGAAAAAATCCCCGAAAACTATGTTTTCGGGGATTTTATAATTACTCATTGCGCATTACCGATTACTCATCATGAGCAAGATTATTATCCTAGATACGGGTATTTGTAATCTTTTGGAGAAACGAAAGTTTCCTTGATACTTCTTACAGACGTCCATCTTAACAAGTTCATTTTGGAACCTGCTTTATCATTCGTACCGGAAGCTCTGCCTCCTCCGAATGGCTGCTGGCCTACTACTGCTCCTGTTGGCTTGTCATTGATGTAGAAGTTACCGGAAGCATTTTCAAGAGCTTTGAAAGCCTCGTTGATTGCATAACGGTCTTGTGCAAAAACAGAACCCGTTAATGAATATGGAGAAGTGGAGTCTACCAATTTTAAAGTTTCTTTCCAATCCTGATCTTCATAAACGTATACAGACAGGATAGGGCCGAATATCTCTTCAACCATGCTTTCATAATGAGGATTAGTTGTTTCAATTACGGTTGGGTGTACGAACCATCCTTTAGAATCATCATATTTCCCACCGATTGCAACTTCAGCTTCACCGGAAGCATTGGCTCTGTCGATATATCCTCTGCATTTCTCAAAAGAGTTTTTATCAATTACTGCATTCACAAAGTTAGACGGATCTTCAGGAGAACCTATTTTAATAGAATTCATCTGGGTTTCCATTACCTTTTTCACATCAGCCCAAAGAGACTTAGGAATATAAGCTCTTGACGCTGCTGAACATTTCTGTCCCTGGTATTCAAAGGCACCTCTTACCAAAGCAGTAGCTACAGCTTCTACATTAGAAGAAGGGTGAGCAATAACGAAGTCTTTTCCGCCTGTTTCCCCGACAATTCTTGGATAAGTTCTGTAGTTATGGATATTATCACCGATCATTTTCCACATTCCCTGGAATACTTTCGTAGAACCTGTGAAGTGAAGACCTGCAAAATCAGGATGTGCCAATACTTTTTCAGCAGTTTCTTTTCCGTCTGTAAAGATCATGTTGATAACCCCGGCAGGAAGACCCGCTTCAGTTAATACATCCATGATTACTTTGGCAGAATAAACCTGCTTATCAGAAGGCTTCCAAACCACAACGTTCCCAAGCATGGCCATACAAGTTGGTAAGTTTCCGGAAATCGCTGTAAAGTTGAACGGAGTTACTGCAAAACAGAAACCTTCCAATGGTCTGTACTCCACACGGTTCCAGATTCCGGCGTCAGAAACCGGCTGCTCAGAATACATTTCAGTCATGAATTCTACGTTGAATCTCAGGAAATCTATGAATTCACAGGCAGAATCAATTTCAGCCTGGTGAACATTTTTAGATTGACCGATCATCGTTGCTGCGTTGATCACATCTCTGTAAGGCCCTGCCAAAAGATCAGCCGCCTTTAGGAAGATAGCTGCACGCTGTTCCCAGCCAAGCTCGTTCCATTCTTTTTAGCTGCCAGTGCCGCATTGATAGCGTCATCTACATGCTGCATAGTACCTTTATAGTAAAACCCGAAATCATGAGCATGATCCTGAGGAGACTGAAGCTGAACTTTTTCAGCAGTTTTCACTTCCTTTCCATTAATGATCATTGGAATTTCCATCTTCTCAGCCCACATCTTTTTGTAAGTAGCGATCAGGCTTTTAACTTCTGGAGAACCCGGTACATAAGAATTTACCGGTTCGTTTACTGCAAATGGTACTTGCGAAATTGCTTTTGACATATTATGTTGTATTATTTTAAAAATTAATCAATATGTTGGTATACAAATTTACAATAATTAACGCAAAGAAAAAAACTGCTCATCCCTATCAAGTGAAGAGCATTACTTATTAATATTTAAAAAAACAGGACTTTGATTATATTCTATACTATATCTGGCTAATTTTTCATCAGACTTTATAAAATTCGCAAAAAAGCTGCTTTAAAATAATCAGTTGAAAAAGAACAAATAGTGTTCTACCATTAAAGGAAGGGAGAAATGGGATAAGCTGATCCTCAATATCTTCGAAAAAGCTAAGAATTGGTAATTCAAAAAGCAATCAAAATAGAAAAATTGTTACCCTATTTTCGTTTTATATTGTCGCTACATCTTTTCGTTCTCCAGGATTTTCAGTACCAGTTTTTCTTCATGGGTAAGGCCGGCCTTTCCATCGTTTTCCTCGATCTGTTCCAGCTCATCAAGGTATTTTTTGATCGTATTGTTTTCGTATAGATTAATGACCAGCGGATGTACATAATATTTCCTGCAGACCGTACTGGTATTTCCAAGGTGTTGCGCAACAATTTCCAGGGCTTCTTTTACCTTCTTTTTATACTGGCTGTTATTTTCAGCATAACCGATTTCTTTAAAAGCGATCAGGGCACTTACCGTTCCCGACCATGTTCTGAAATCTTTTGCGGTAAAATCTTCACCGCTTATCTCTTTAATGTATTCATTCACCATCCCTGAATCTACGGAATGACGGTTTCCTTCATCATCAAAATACTGGAAAAGCTCTTTTCCGGGAATATCCTTGCACTTCTGCACGAGCCTCGATAGTCTTCTGCTTCGAAGGTCAATAGTATGCATAATCCCTTTCTTGCCTTTAAATGAAAAGGTGATCTTCTGACCTTTGATTTTTACATGCTTATCTTTTAAAGTTGTAAGTCCGAAAGAACCATACAGCTTTTCATATGCATTGTTGCCGATGCGGATGTTGGTATGCTGCATTAAACTTACGATTAATGCCAGTATTTTTCTTTTCTCAAAATTCCTCAGAGCCAGATCCTGCTCTACTTGAAGCCGTATATTGGGCAAAGCATACCCGAACTGAAGCATTCTGTAAAATTTGGTGTGGTTTCTTAAAGCGCTCCACAAAGGATGATAGCGGTATTGTTTCCGGCGTTTTGCATCAAACCCTGTGGCCTGAAGATGGCCGTTTTCCAGGGCGCAGATCCATACGTTTTCCCATGCAGGAGGAATAACCAGCTTGTTGATGCGGCTGATTTCATCCTTATCCTTAATTTTCTCGCCTTCCCTGTAATAAGAATACTTCTTTCCGGTTTTCTTACGGGTAATCCCCGCAGTTTCCGCATCGGTGGTATAAATAAGATGTACCGCCTTTGCGGAGGCTTCGGGATCCTTCATGATCTTTACAATTTTTGAAGGCTTTAAGTGGGAAATAATTTCCAGGTCAGTATTCTTCTCCATAAAAAATGGTTAAGAGTTCTTACCCCTCGAAAAGATCAGAAAAAGGATTACTACAACTGCAACGACTAGGAGAATTCCCCACCACATTCCAGCCTTGAAAATGGTTTCTATTGCTTCACAGCTTGTTAATGTTAACAACGTGAACAGGGTCATACTGTATAAAGTCAACTTTTTCATGATATAAATATTTTGGTGTTATATTAGATTCTTTGGTGGTCGGCTCTCCAGTTTTTGATGGAGCGCTTTATCTCATCGCCGGAGATGTTTTCGTGAAGTGCTTTGTACAAAAGCTCTTTGAATTCATCATCATAGGCAAATCTCAATGCTGCGATCTGGTCAAATTTCAATTTATCGGCAACTTCATCAGACCTTTGTCCGAAAATTTCAAAATACCGCTGTTTAAATTCAAGTACTACCATGCGGTTTTGAAGTCCAAGGGCATAATGCTGTCGCGTCATAAAAGCCAGATAGAAAAGCAGAAATATGACGATAGAAAATAGTATCCAGACCAGCCGGTTTTCCATATCATCCCAGATCTTGTAAACTCCATAAATTTCCAGCAGGATTAGCAGCGGAAGATAAATGAAATGATGCGGCGGATAAAACTTTCTGTGGTTTTTGTAATTCTGCTCTCTCATACGGTGAATAGTAGCAATAATCTTTCCAAAACTTTATATGTTTAATGATAATATTGTTTTTGTGGTATGTAAATCGTTATTGAAATTGATAATGCAGATTATTTTAATTAAATCGTAAAGTTCAAAGAACTTATTCAAACTCCATCTTAGCAATTGGGAAATTTGCTTGTGTGAAACTGTTTGTGAAGAAAAAATAACAGATTATTAACGAAAATACGCTTCGGATTTCACTTCTGAACCTCAATTTTTTGTAACTTTCGGTGTTTAAAAAAAGAAAGAATGACTTCAAAGGAAAAAGTGGCTGCGCTTCGTGAAGAAATGCAGAAAAATAATGTTGATGCATTTATAATATATTCTGCAGATCCGCATATGAGCGAGTATTTGCCTGAAGAATGGCAGGAAAGAGCCTGGCTGTCGGGATTTTTAGGTTCTGCAGGTTTTGTGGTAATTACAAAGGATAAAGCAGGACTCTGGACAGATGGAAGGTATTTTACCCAGGCAGCTCTTGAACTGGAAGGTTCAGGAATCGATCTTTTCAAAGACGGCATGGAAGGAACTCCCAATTATATAGACTGGATTATTTCCGAAATTCCTGCCGGAGGAAAAGTAGCCGTTAATGCTGTTGCCACTTCAAATGCCAATTGGGAATTGCTTTCACAGAAATTGCAGTCAAAAAACATAACCCTGGTTGATCTTCCGCTCTTAAAAGAGATCTGGAAAGACCGCGGAACCCCTTCAAAAAATCCAATTTTTGTACATCCTGTAGAAAGAGCCGGAAAATCTGTTACCGATAAGCTGGCAGCGATCCGTCAGAAAATGGAAGACCTGGGAACTACCGTTCATATTGTATCAAGCCTTGATGATGTAGCATGGACCCTGAATTTAAGAGGAAGTGATGTACAAAGCAACCCGGTGTTTTTAGGATATGTAGTCATTACCAAAAATGATGCAGTGCTTTTCACCGATCTTGAAAAACTGGAAGTGGAGGCAAGAAAACAGATGGATGATTCCTTTGTGAAAATGATGCCTTACGAAGAGTTTTACAATTATCTGAAAACGTTCAGAAATGAAAATATTTTGGTTTCTCCCAACAGTAACCAGATGATTTTCGAAACCCTGAAAGAAAACAATCAGTTTACAAAAGCTCCGGTTCCCGGCAACCTGATGAAAGCCCAGAAAAATGAAGCTGAGCTGGAAGGCTTCAGAACCGTAATGGTAAGAGACGGTGTCGCTATGGTTAAATTCCTTTACTGGCTGACTCACAATGCAGGAAAAGAAAGAATGAATGAATACGCCATCGGGGAAAAGCTGAGAGGCTTCCGTGCAGAAGGGGAAAACTTCGTGGGAGAAAGCTTCGGAAGCATTGTAGGATACAAAGATAACGGTGCTATTATGCATTACTCTGCCAAAAGTGAGGGAAGCAAAGAGGTGACCAATGAGGCTACCATTCTGGTGGATTCAGGAGGACAATACCTTGAAGGAACTACCGATATTACAAGAACTTTGGCCTTAGGAGCAGCTTCTGAAGACTTCAAAAGGAATTCTACACTGGTGCTTCAGGGTCTGATCCGTTTATCGATGGTGAAATTCCCGAAAGGCACAAAAGGAGTTCATCTTGATGCTATTGCAAGACTTCCTTTATGGATGGAAGGGAAAGACTTCAACCACGGAACAGGTCATGGAGTGGGAAGCTTTATGAATGTTCATGAAGGACCTCAGAACATCAGAAAAGATATTAACCCGCAGGATCTTCTTCCGGGAATGGTATGCTCCAATGAACCGGGGTATTATCTGGAAGGGGAATACGGAATCCGTCATGAAAATCTAATCGCTGTAAAAGAAGCCGAAAAAACAATCCACGGAACCTTCTACGAGTTTGAAACCCTTACTTTCTGCCCGTTCTTTAAAGATACAATTGTGAAAGACATCCTTTCTGAAAAAGAAATTGCATGGCTGAACGACTATCATAGAACCTGTGAAGAAAAAATAGGACCGTACCTTGAAGGAGATGTTAAAGCTTGGTTCCTTGAACTGGTAAGTCCGCTTTAAAAATGTAATGTAAGTAATGGTCAGGCTATAATAATTGCCTGGACATGAATATTGAATTTAAACTCAAAATTGAACATTATAATTGTTAGATAAATTTTTGAAGCCCTGCAGAGAAATCTGCAGGGCTTTTTTTGTAAATGCAACCGTATTTTTACGGAAATAATTGTAGGGATTCCCCTGACAGCAGATTGTACGGCACCTTATATCTTTGTATCAACAAAACATCATTCATATCTTCATATACTTAGTAAATTCAAAGCAGGTAAAACCATTTCGTTCTGAAGTGGTTTTATTTTTTCAACGAATCATTCAAATAATAATCTGATTATATTTTAGTTTTACTTAAATACAGATCCCCAATGTTTGCAATGAACTTTGTATTTGTTTATTTTCGCTGAAATATTCAGAATTCCAGTATAATTTGAAATATGATAGAAAACTATTTCCGAAGTTTTAATATATTCTCAGAAAATGAGATCCGGGATTTCCTACAGCTTTTTGAAGCCAGAAAAGTATATAAAAATGATTTTTTTGTGCAGGAAGGTGACAAATGCCGTGAAATAGCATTTATTGTATCCGGGATTTTTCGTTCCTATTATATTTCAGATACGGGAAAGGATATGACCTATTGTTTCAGGTTTCCCGATCAGCTTATGGCGGGTTATTCTTCTTTTATTTCAGATTGCCCAAGCAGAGAAAATATGCAGGCCATAACCGATGCCGATCTGATGGTTTTAAAAAAGGATGTTGTGGATAGTCTGGTAAAAGATGATCTAAACTGGACCAAGTTTTTAAAAATAATTGCAGAACAGGAATATCTAGAACTTGAAAAAGATTTTTTCAGCTCCAGAGAGACAGCGCAGCACAGCGGTATGAGGCTTTGCTTGGCCATCAGCCTGACTATGTTCAGAAAATTCCGCTGCAATACTTAGCTTCCTATTTAGGAATTACCCAAAGACACCTGAGCAGAATCAGGAAAGAAATTATCATATAACTCATCGAGAGGTAAAAAAACATATCTGAGATCTCCGTTTTAGACATTTGTCCTACACTACCGTAATGGGGCTCTATAATTTTGTAAAAAATATATGGAGCACAATATTCTGGTCGTTGGAGGGAACGGCCTTGTAGGGAAAACAATCATTCGCATTCTGAAATCAAGAAACCCGGATGTCAATATTTTTATTGGCGGAAGAAAAGGAGGGACAGGTAATCATCTTAAAATCAATGTAAACGATCCGGGTACTTTTCAAGTAATTAAGGAAAAGGAAATTGATCTGGTTATTCTTTCCGTGAATGATAAAGAAGACCATATTCTTCGTTTCGTTATAGAAAATAACATAGATTATCTGGATATCACAAAACCAACTCCCGATCTTGTAAAAGCCTATGCCATTGCAAAAAATAAAACCATCAGGAGCAGGATTGTATTCAGTTCCGGATGGATGGGAGGTATCGTCAATGGTCTGGTAAAAACGCTGGCTGGCAATATGCAGGATATTCAGGAGGTAAAACTTTTTGTGTATTATTCTGTAAAAGATCTTGCGGGAGAGAGTTCGGCTCACTTTATGGCTGAAAATGTGGCGAAGCCTTTCATCAGATATGAAAATAACCGGTCGGTTCCTATAAAACATTTTTTAGATTCGGAGGATTTTGATTTTTCTTTCGGGATCGGGAAAAGGGAAGCTTATAATTTTGATGTGCCGGATTTATATATCCTTAATCAGATTGAAAAAATTCCCAATGTGAGCGTTAAGATGACGTACAATTCAAAATTTATAACATGGCTTTTGGGTGCATTTCAAAAAATCAGGCTTTTTAATATCCTGTCTCTGAAAGAACGAAGAATGATTTTCGGATCAAGTGGGAACGGTGACCAAAGTGTATTTGAGATTATCATTAAAACTAAAAGTGGCAATGAAAAGTTAAGTTTACAAAGTGCAAGAGGTCAGGCTGAACTCACGGCCCTTTCTGCGGTACTTCATACGGAAGAACTCTTGAAAAAGCCCCATGAGAATAAGGTATATTTCAGTCATCAGCTGCATCAGCCTTCTTCTCTTCTGGAAAAGCTTAAGGCTTATGAAACCATTAATATAAAATCATCACGATGAAAAAAATAGCCGTTATCAACGGGCATCCCAATAAAAGTTCCTTCAATTTCGGAATTGCGGATGCCTACAGAAAAGGAGCTGAAAAATCAGGAGCAGAAGTCAGAGAAATTATAATAGCTGAACTGAATTTTGACCCTATTCTGCACTTCGGATACCAGAAAAGAATGGAGCTGGAACCCGACCTGTTGAATGCATGGGAAACGATACAATGGGCAGATCACCTGGTATGGATTCATCCGGTCTGGTGGGGAGGGATGCCTGCGCTGATGAAAGGGTTTATCGACAGGCTTTTTCTTCCTGGATTTGCTTACCGTTACAGGGAAAATTCGGTTTGGTGGGATAAGCTGCTGAAAGGTAAAACAGCTCATATCATCACAACCCTTGATCAGCCGGGATGGTATTACCGGCTTTTTTACGGAAGGCCTAGTATTAATCAGCTGAAAAAATCAACTCTGGAATTCTGCGGGGTAAAACCGGTAAAGATTACTTATGTGGGTATCATAAGAGGTTCTACAGAAATTCAGCGCTCGAAGTGGCTTCAAAAAGCAGAAGAATTAGGAAGGAAGCAAAAATAGACTTCAATTTCTGAGGATAAAGTGATGAAGCAACCTTTATTTAAAATCCCACAGATTTCACGAATGACACAGATTGTTTTTAAGAAAAAATTTAATCAACTTTAAAATAGTTATTCATTGAGATTGCTTCATTGTTTATCCTTTATTATTTTAAATTTTTACGCATCGAAAACCTTCAATCGGAAGCATAGACAATGTGTATAAAAGACTCCTTCAGAAATTAGTATGAAAAAGCGTAAATTTGCACCATGAATAACGATACGATTTGCGCACTGGCTACGGCCAATGGAGTAGGAGCTTTAGGAATTATCAGAGTTTCAGGGAACGATGCTTTACCGGTTGTTCAGAGAAGTTTTCCTTCCAAAAAACTGGAAAAGCAAAAGTCTCATACCATTCACTACGGTTATTTTATGGATGGTGAAGAAGCTATTGATGAAGTCATGCTTTCTATTTTTCTGGCTCCGAAAAGCTTTACGACAGAAAATTCTGTGGAAATAGCTTTTCACGGTTCACCGCATATCGGAAAACGTATTCTGGAAACGCTGACCAAAAATGGGGCTAGAATGGCAAAAGCGGGAGAATTTACCCTTCGTGCCTTCATCAACGGGAGAATAGACCTTTCGCAGGCAGAAGCGATTGCGGACGTCATTGCTTCCGAAAATGAAGCCTCAAGAAAAGTAGCGATCAATCAATTGAAAGGTGGAATTACCAATGAAATATCAATTTTAAGAACGGATCTTCTGAATTTCGTTTCCTGATCGAACTCGAGTTGGATTTTGCTGAAGAAGATGTGGAATTTGCAGACCGATCGGCTCTTAAAGGATTGCTGGATAAAATTGAGTTAAAATTAGAATCTCTTATTGAAAGTTTCCAATATGGAAATGCCATCAAAAACGGAACTGCGGTTGCCATCATCGGGAAACCGAATGCCGGAAAATCTACCCTGTTAAATGCTTTACTTAAGGAAGAAAGAGCTATTGTCAGCAATATTGCAGGAACAACAAGAGATACGATTGAAGAAGTGCTGCATATCAAGGGGCATGCATTCCGTCTGATTGATACAGCCGGGCTTCGTGAAACCCAGGATGAAATTGAGGCTATCGGAGTGAGAAAGGCCAAGGAAAAAGTAGATAACGCCAATATTCTGGTTTACCTTGCAGATGCTGCTACAGAAGATTATTCTGAGGATATTGAAATGATAAAATCTTTGCAGAGAGACGATCTGAAGCTGATCATCTGCGCTACAAAAATAGATGAGGTGCTTCCTCCAAAATATGAAGCAGTAGAAGATATTTTCAGAAAAGAAATTGAACAGGATTTTGATTTTATCAGGATATCTGCAGTGGAAAACCAAAATATCCAGGACCTTAAAAACGAACTCTCTTCCTACGTTGAACAGCTAAAGTCCCAGGAAAATAATGTGGTTATTACCAATCAAAGGCATTTTGAAGCTCTTCGTAAATCTTTAGAGGCAACCCATAAAGTGAAAGAAGCCATTTCTTTCCAGATTTCTACTGAGCTGCTTGCTTATGAACTAAGAAATGCCCTGGAGCATCTTGGTGAAATTTCAGGCGAAGTGACGAATGATGAGGTTCTGGGGAATATTTTTTCTAAGTTTTGTATCGGAAAGTAATTTATATTTGAGTAATAAACTCTAGTAGTTCAGGGATATAGAAAGATAGCTCTTTCAAACAAGTGATACTTCCAAAATTTAATCGTACCTGATGAATCTTTTGTTGTATGCAGTAATTATCTTCTTAAATACTCCCTTGCTTTAGCATTAGAGGGATTTATTTTTAAGCAATTGTCAAAATTTTTCATTGCTTCTTTTGAATTTTTTATACTTAAGTATACTTCCCCTAACTTGAGATATGCATTTTCACTCTCAGGATAAAGGAGAGTATTAAGTGTATAAATTTCAATTGCCTGTTTGGTTTTCTCTTGCTTCATCAAGTCATCTGCAACATCATTAACGAGCTTTTCGTTTATCCTGAATCTTGGAAAGTTTTGCTTTGCTTTATTGACAAGTTGCAGTAGCTCGCCGCTTGTCTCATGTGACATTTCATCTTGAATACCCCTTAAAGTCGCAGGATAAGTAAAAAGCTTGCCAACAATGTCATAAGCGACTTTAATTCCTGCATCATTGCCTTTGTTGCTTATTGCGATTATTGTAAAATTGCCAATTCGTTGTAAGGAAGTTGAGAAGTCAGTAACACCACCATCGTGATAGAAACGTGGGTTTTGTCCAATCGAACTGAGATCCCAGCCCAAGCCATAATTACTATTTGGTGCCTTTGTTAATATTTCCTTTCTAATTTTATCTTTGAATAAAACATCGGAATCAAATACGTTTGCCCATTTTAATAAATCATTTGCAGTTGAGTAAAGCCCACCAATCGCAAAAGAGTTGTCCATATTTATATTAAATGTGTTTACAAATAAACTGTCATTTACCTGATGATAACCAGATGCCCGATTTATAATCAAAGTCTCTTTTTTGTCGACCCCGGTATTTTTTAGTTGCAAAGGAATAAAAAAATTGTTCTGCAAATACTGTTCGAGAGGACTTCCAGACACTTTTTCAATGATAAGACCTAGCAAATAATATCCTGAATTATTGTAATTATATTTTTCCCCAGGTGCAGACTCTAATTGTTTTGTCCTAAAGAGATCGACAATTTCTTTCGATGTATGTTCCAATAGAAGGAAATTTCCTTTTGCTTCTGGCAAACCCGTAAAGCTAACGATCCCCGAGGTATGTGATAATAGTTGCCTTATAGTTATCTTTTCCCAAAATGCTGGACAATCATCTAAGTATTTGCAAATGGAAGCATCCAGATCAATTTTATTTTCCTGATATAATTTCGTAATGGCAGCAGCAGTAAATGTTTTACTCACTGAGCCAATTCGAAATTTAGTATCCAATGTATTTGGCACTTCTAGTTCGTAATTAGCCATGCCGTATGCTTTGGCAAAAACTTTTTTCCCATTATGGGAAACCAAAACAACACCACTAAAATTGTCAAATTTTACTGAAAAACCCATGTAGTTTTCTACCCATATGGCTATTTCCTTATCAGATAATTTAGAGCCGGTTTGAGATAAGGCAAAGCTGTTTAGCCCCAAAATTAAAAAAGCAATTAAAAATAACATCCTTCTCATCATTCTGAGTGAATTTTGCTGAGAGCTTATGTATCTGCATATAAATCTGCTCTCTTCGGATTCATTTAATATCCACGCTGTATTTTCTGTGTTAAGTGATTTGGTATCGTCAATTTCGGGATGTGCTAAACCGTTAGCAACCAACATAAGGAAAAATGAGGTCGTTTTAACCATGGTGTAATTTTGTTAGTTTTAAGTTATTAAATTACACTTTTTTATAATTTGTTCACTAATGGAAAAAGTTTAATATTGAATTTTATAATAGAACCTATAGTCAACTTTAAGACATACCAGGTCATAATAGAAGTTTTGATAAATTTATATGCAAAAACGTTTTGTTCGTTCTGCAACAGGATTTTAATAAGCACTTAAGAATCAGTACAATTCAGTTTCTGTATCGGAAGTAATGTAAATTAAATGCTGTAAATCAGTTAATTAAGTGGATTTACAAATTTACAACATACAATTAGAATCATAAAGCTTAATTCCGCAATTTTTGCTTCCCAATTTATAACTGAGGTTGAAATATTCCAAATTGTTATATTTGTACTTTGAAATAAGTTTTTGAATTAAAAAAACAATAAAGATATAGCGTTTCGCTTTAGATCCTGTTACGGAAATACGACCAATTTTTTTAAGTAACACCAGGAAGATAAAGTAGAGATGCCTGCAATTCTCGTGGGCATTCCTTTGCTTTGTGTTGCTGCCTTTGGTCGGGCTTCCGTAACATGCAAATGGAATTTAGCCCACGTTTTTATGTAAAGGTCCGATGAATAATGTTGGATATGATAACGGCTATTTATCCACAAAGCTTTGCTATTAAACTTTAAAAGTACCTTGGGATGAAAAATTTGATTTACTTCATATCTAATACTGTTTCTTATTTAGGGACTGATAAAGATACCTCGAGCACAGCCGATAATGATTCTATTATTATTTTGAATCAGTATATTTTTCTATTATGTCTTATATTTCTATTGCACGACATCTATAGTCTGATCTTTATAAGAGATCTGCCAACCAATATTCTGCTTTTTGCTATTTCGTGCGTATTTTTTCTTTGCCTCTTTATTCCCGTAGATATCAGGCTGAATAAATATTTTATTTCCTTTTTCTTTATGCTCCTAACCTCTGTGATCACTTATTATTCTTCTTTATGTGGAGCTGAAAGCGGAGTATTTCTTTTTTATTTCTCCTTAATCCCTGCATTACAAATTTTTTTTCGTGGAAAAAGCATAGATTCTTTATTTTATTCATACTGTTCTTTATTCTTTTACAGCTATATGTGTCGGCAAGCACAGGTTTTAAATTGGTGAATAATGGCAGTAAGTACATCAATTTCAGACATGCATTATTGTTGATGAATATCAGCTTTCTTTTGCTAAGCATGGCCCTTAATTCATTCTTTTTTTACAGAAAAATAAAAACCTATTATTTTATTTTAAATAGGGACGTGCATAAGAATATGCAGATCGATAATTTGAATCAGGAAGTTGTCCGGTTAAAAAGGCTATTAAATAAGGATGTATTTTCTGAAGAAACTTTAAAAGATCTTGTGGACTCGATCCAATTGAACGATACTGTCTTTCTTGAAAAATTTGAAGTATTTTTTCCTGGTCTTTTTGATAAAGTTCAAAAGATCAGCGAAAACCCTCTCACAGGTTCCGACCTTAAAATGTGCGCTATGCTCAAGTTGGGTTTTACAGCTAAACAAATTGCTATCTATACCAATTCTTCAATCAAGTCTGTAGAAGGAAAAATATACAGACTAAGAAAGAAATTGAATATCAGTACTGATGAGGATTCAAAGGCTTGGTTTATAGCATTATAGCTTATTTCTGGTGTTGTTCTGAAACCCCTCGATTTTCCCCGCGAGTGTTTTCGAGGTCAGAATTTTCTGCTTTTTTTTTGATTTTATGTCTTTTTGCATACTTAAAACTGATACCACAAGTTCAGTCTGAGGATCTAAAAAGCAAATGATGAGAAAAGGGTGCAGAAGAGTCAAGAAAATTATTTTTCTTTTTACGAACAGTGTAGTAACACTGTTCGGACTTATCTGCTATTTCTTCCCGGTTTTCCTCACTGCACAGGTTTATATTTCAGATAATGTACAATTAAATGTTAGCGAGCATACTCAATTCTATACCGGAGGAGAAATAATTAAATCTGAAAAAGTATTTGTAGCGGACGAGGCTACCGTCATAGGTGGGTTTAGCAGAGAGAAAAAACATATTCGCTCAGCCCGGATCACGAAAAAGGAAAGATCGATAGCCCGGAATCCAAAGAAAAGGGAAAAGAAGAAAGAAAAAATAGTTTCTAAACAAAATAGTCCTCGTTTTACATTCCACATCATTCCGGAAGAGCCCGGCTTATTTATGGTCAGTATCTCTAAGCGATGTTCATTTAGCATTCCAGGTGTTTATGTTTATAAAAATATCTATGCAGGTGGTCCGCTTCGAAATATAATAGCATACTTTTTTTCAAAAGAAAAGAAAATCACTTATGTATTTTATCGCTCGACAGAAAACTACTGGAAGGTGCATACTGAACGTGGGCCGCCATTAAATAGACATATTTAAAATGTTATTTACCCTATGTAGCTTCTGACAGCTCCTGAAGCGGGTGATGCAAAAACACAATCAAATTTAAACACAAACTTATGCATAAAACTTTATACGGTAAGCTTACTATGCTTTGCCTGCTTACTTTTTTACCCGTTTCTGTATTTTCACAGACCAACTATTATGTAAAATCGGGAGGAACCGGCAGTGGTACTTCCTGGGATAACCCTTTGGGAGCCATACCTGTTCTTGGTCAAATACTGAATAATGTTCATATTTATGTTGCTGAAGGTGATTATAATTTAGGAACAACCACTTATTCCTATACAGGGAATGATGTTCTTTTTCAGGGTGGGTTTCCAGCTGATGCCACAGGAACAGACCTCACAGGATACAACCCGGAAATGTATATTTCCAGGATTATCAAACCTGCTAATGACGGACTATTTGCCATTGGAACCACATCTGCCACTTTTAATGTAAATAAATTGACTATAAAAGGAATTTATTATACTAACACAGGAACCGGAAGTGCCGGTAATTTTTTCTCTGCTGGTGTAAATGGAAATTATCAGTTAAAAATTGAAGACTGCACGGTTCACGATGCAACAGCGACTGCCGGTTTTATAAGAACAGATACATTCACTTCTACAACTACGCCGGTTACCCAATGGATACACAACAACAAGTTTTACCGTAATACAATGGGAAGCACAGGTGTTATTGCTTATTCTGTAGTTAATGGAAATATTAAAGTTGTCTTCAGCAATAATTTAATTGGAGAAGGTAACTCAACCGATGGAACAGGATTTTATGCGACAACTGCCGGAAGTACAGCTACAAGCCAGGCACGCTTTTATATTATCGGGAATATATTTTCATGCGGAACGGCCAACTCTACAACCGGAGGGATTTATTTTACAACAGCCGGAAATCTTGTTGCTAAAAACAATGTTTTCCTCGGTGTAAGAGGAACGAATTATGGTGGAGCAATATTCCTGACAGCATCAAGAGGATTCCAAATCGATAGCAATTATTTTATACAAAACTACACCAGTAATACAACCGTAGGTGCCGGGGGAGCTATAGCCATTGAAGGTGCCATTGACGTTGGGAGTATGATCACCACCAATTATATCAAGAATAATTTCTTTTTTGAGAATAAGGTCAATACATCAACTAATGGGGGTAGCGCAATTTCCCTTGCAACAGCAACAGCGAGTACGACAGCAACGGGAGCGGTTGACATTACCGGGAACATATTTGCTTATAATTCAGCTCTTGCAGGTACGGGCACAAACCGTCAGGCAACTATCCAAACCCGCGGAAATAATATAGGAAATATTTCCAATAATGTATTTTATGGTAACCGTAACAGTGGCGGAGATCAGGATATTTACGCGGAGATAAGGGCTACTAATGCTTCTAATATAACAGGAGTTATTGACAATAATAAATTCCAGCTGCCCAATGCAGTAGCCTATACCGGAAACAATCTGCAACTGAAAATAGTCGCAGGTACAGGAAATACCTTCGGTACAACCAAAGCAGACATCGCAGACGTCAATGCAGGCGATTTTACAATCGATTGTTATACAGGAAGTGTGGGCTGTTTCAAAATAGACGACAGTGATGCCGCTACGGCAAAAATCTCAAAAATAGGCATATCCACCTTCAAATCCCAATCAAAAAGCTGGCCTCAAAAAGATATGGATGGCAATGATATTAATAGTGGTATTATGGTCTTAGATTCAAATACAAAACCATTGGTAGTTACAAGAGTAAAGAACCCTGCTAAAACACTCGGAACAGATGCATCATTGAAAGGAGCTGTGGCTTATGACACTGAAAGAAAATGTCTGATGCTCTTTGATGGTGACAAATGGGACTGCCTTGCCAAAGGCTGTGACAAGTCTATCTATGACGTCCTGGAAAGTATAAAAGCACAATTGGGAACCCCTTAAAAACTTAATAGTTATGAAAAAAATAATAGCATCAATATTGGTTACTGCAAGTTTTTCAGTAAAATCCCAGGTCATCATCGGTGATAATGCGGGCTCAGTACCGGCAAACAGCAATGCCATCTTGTCCTTTTCCTCAGAAAATATGGGAATTGTACTTCCTATCATCAATTCTGCAACGGAAACCGCATCATCCAACAATGTAGTGAGAGTTCCGGGAACGCTTTACGTCAGCCGTGCGGATAAACAGATAAAAGTTTATATGTTACCAACCACCCAAAACAGCACAGGGCTTTTACCCCTTACTCCAACGTTACCGGCAGCAGTTACTTTGCCTACCGCCAATACTGCAGCAGAATCCACACAAAATGCAGGAGTCATCATCGGGGCACAAACAACCAGCCAAAAAGGAATTCTTGTTTTGGAAAATGACAAGAAAACACTCGTTATGCCTTCGATTGGTACAAGAACTAATCCCCCTCATAAAGCTATAAAATCTCCATATATAGGTACAATAGGTTTCGCAGAAACCGATAATGTAGTTTTTCCGACCACAAAACCCAGTAAAAAGCTTTTATGGGTTTTTAACGGAGGGAATAAGAGCATTAACGGTGCCGGGCAGTGGCACTTATGGAGAGCCGGAGCTGAATTGCCACCAACCGGAGTTATAGACCAGAATTACCTGGATAATTTACCATAAAGGATGATTGTATTGATAAAGCCGGAAGCCTGACCAGCCCTTTGTTACAGAACGCGGAAGACTTTAATTAATCTATTTCTGCGTTTCTGTAACTTTTATTCTGTTCCTGATAACCGAATAGTTGCAGTTCATCGATCCGGTAATTTTTTTGAAAAATAAAATAGATAACCATGTCAATTAATCATGATAGATAGCTGACATTTATTTTGAAAGAATATAGCCAATAACAAGTCTGATCCAAGACCAGTTTTGTATAGAATAACATAAAAATAATTATAATGGGGTTTGCTAAAAAATGCTCTGTTGACTTAAAATAATGGAGTTCCTTTTATTTAAGACCACTATGATGAAAAAGAAGAAATATTAATGGACAATTATAAGAATATTCATCTAGGAAGCTTGATCAAACAAGCTATTGAACATCAGGAAATAGAAATGTTCCGTATTTGTAATTTTTTCAAATGTTCTGAAAACGAAGTAATAGAAATGTGTCAACAGGAAAGCCTCCCTACAGATGTTCTGCTGAGATGGAGTAAATTATTGGAATATGATTTTTTCCGGCTGTACAGTCAGCATTTGATTCTTTATTCACCTCCGGCTCGTAATAATCAGTCTGAGAGCCCGAAGAGCAAATCAAACAAACTACATCGTTTCCGCAAAAATATCTATACCAAAGAGATCATAGATTTCATTTTAGAGCAAATTAGTACAGGAAAAATGACCCGGGCACAGATAATAGAAAAATATAAAATCCCAAAATCAACGCTTTATAAGTGGATCAGTAAATACTAACATCTGGTTACAATCATAAATAACCTGATTCTTTTTTAAGATTAATCTGTTATAAAACAGGCTCATACAATATTTTTTAACAAGTTACAGTATGGAAAATAAACTCAATACACCAGATTATAAACAAATATTTATAGATATTATAGAACAGAAGTTTCCGGATAAAAACGATGAGTATGTTTCTGTTTTAAACAAAGAAAAATTCTCTGTTATGGACATCATTGAGATCAACAAAAAGATATTCGGAACTAACGAACAGAATTTGATATTTAACCAGAAACAACGTTCCTACAGCAAATCTGATATTCTTAAAATTTTGGATTATCAAAAAAAGAACCGATTAAACAATACCAAACTGGCGATGCATTTTAAATTAAGCAGGAATACGGTTGCTAAATGGAAGAAAACGTTTTTAGTATAATATTAAAGGCAATGTTTCTGTGCTTCTTATTCGTTTTCCAATATAATAAACGGGTTCACACTGATCTCAATCATCAGATTTTCAAAGTAAAAATAAAATCCGAAAGTATTCCGCATTTTTTTAGGAACGCCTTCAATCCTTAGATATGGTTCATCTTTAATCTTATGATAGATTTGGTGTACAGCATTTTCATCTTCCTGATAAAATCCAATGTGAAAGTTTTTCGGATAATCCGGTATTTTTTCTTCATTGTTCATTACCTGTCCCCAGATTACCAATGCGAAATTTTTATTATTTTCCATAACGGCCATTTTACTATTGCGATTGGTAATCAGCTCAAAGCCTATATGTGTTGAGAATAGTTCAACAGCTTTATCTACATCTTTTACAACCAGATTAATGTGATTTAATTCCATTTTTTGAAGTATTTCATTTTTTACAAAACAAAATTACTTATCAGATAATGTTGTCAATTGGATAAATCGGTCATTATCATTTTTTCTAAGGATATTGGGTTTTGAACCGGAAAATTTCTTAACTGCTCTGATAAAGTGGGACTGGTCCGCATAGTTCAGTTCAGGATAAAAATTTCCTTTTTTTAGCTGCTTAAGTGAATTGCAGAATTTGATGATATCAATATAGGATTTTAAAGTTATTCCCAGCCATTTTCTAAAATACCGATTAATTCCTCTACTGTTCCATCCGATTTCTGATGCAATTGCTTCAACTTTAATTTCTCCCTTTGAGCGGTTGACCAGATCAAATAGTAATATTTTACGGTTATCGATTGGTCCAGTCAATACCGACTGTATGGTCCGGCATGCTTTCTTGTAGAAGGCGTCAAAATCCTGCATATCCTCTCTGCAGAATTCCATAAAACCTGGTGGCAGAATAATTTTTTGATTAAGGGAATCAGCAAATGAGCGCTTAAATACATATTCCGCAGCTGTAGGATAAAAACTTACGGCAAACATTACTGATTTAGGAAAAGGTTGTTTTAGTATCGGTTCATTACAAATACCGCTTATAAAAATTTCGAATTGGCCCTCCTGATCCAAAAAAGAAAAAGATCGATCTTTCCGTCCGGAAGAACAATTGCTTCCACGCTTTCTTCAGAATGATTTCGTACCATCCATATGCTTTCAATAAGATGGCTTAAACATTCTTGCGGCGGCAAAGAGATATATTCCAGTTCAGTTTTCAAATGACACGATAAAATATATTAACAATTATCTTTTTCACTAACAAATATAGTGAATCTGCGAATCAGGTATATTTATTAAATAGTTTGTATTATATTGTTGATCAGTAGTTAATTTTTATTGCAAAGTCAGCTGGCTGCGAAGTGAACCTTTTTTTATCAAACGAATAATGTGAATGTAAATATAATGTTTCACTTCATTTTTTCTATTTTTAATGGCGTATAAAAAGGTGGATGTTATAAAAACCGTCCACCTTTCAATAAAGTCATAAAAATATACTTTCCAGAAGCTTAACTAGTTATTTCCAAACAATGCCTTTTTAAGAGCCAATGCTCCCTGCTCTGACGAAAACTTTACCGCTTCAATATGATCCAATGGGTTTAAAAGTCCATAATCATGGATAAATCCGTTATAAGTTTCAATCGTTGTCGGAACGCCGGCTTCATCCAGCTTTCTTGCGTATGCCAGACCTTCATCGAAGAGGATATCATTTTCGGCGAGCTGAACCAATGCAGGCGGAAGACCTTTAAGTTTTTCCAATGGTGCATTGAATGGGGTAGCATAGTATTCTTTACGTTTTTCAGGGTCCGGAAGATAATTATCCCACATCCATTTCATTAACGGAGCCGTAAGGAATCTTTCTTCTGCATATTTTTGCCACGATTCACGGGTAAAATCTGCGTCAGTCACCGGCCACAACAGCAGTTGGAATTTTATTTCCGGTCCGCCTTTATCTTTTGCCATCAGACAAAGAACTGCAGTCATATTTCCACCCACACTGTTTCCGGCTGCCGCCATATTTTTACCGTCAACACCAATTTCAGCACCATTTTCCGATACCCACTTTGTAGCGGCATATATTTGATTGATTGCTACCGGATACTGTGCCTCCGGAGAAGGAGTGTAATCAGTAAAAACTGCTGCTGCTCCGCTATGGACCACTAAATCCCTTACCAATCTTCTATGCGTCGGATAATCACCCAATATCCATCCGCCACCATGGGTAAACATGAATACCGGAAGGTTTTCGGAAGACGCATTGGCCGGTTTTACGATGTGGATGTTTACCGTAATTCCATCCTGTGTAATTTCTCTTTCATCTTCAACAATGCCGGAATAATCTACTTCAACGGAATTTTGAGCATCTACCAAAACCTGTCTGGCTTCCTGAGGAGTTAACGTTTCCAATGGTTTGCCGCCGCTATTATTTAAGCCCTTTAAAAATTCTCTGATGCCTGAAAGGATCTGCGGATCGTTTTCAGCTTTAATGTTGTTTGCCATAATGAATATGTTTATGATTTAAGAATGATTGTATGTCCTTTCGGATTATTTATTTTTTTCAAGTTCTTCAATAACCACCTTTGCCATTTCTTTTGAACTGAACGGGTTCTGGCCTGTAATCAGATTACCATCCACAACGACATTAGATGTCATAGGAATAAAGGCTTTTTTGAGATCGGCACCGCGCTCTTTAATGGCTGCCTCAAGATTGAATGGCACTTCCCGTTTTCGTCTGGCAATAGTTTCTTCAAACCAGTCAAAGCCGGTCATTGATTTTCCTTTGATCAGATATTCACCGTTACTAAGCTTTACATTCAATAATCCACCGACTCCATGACAGATTGCAGCAACCATTTTCCCACTTTCGTATTGTTTCCTGATGATTGGCTGGATATTCTCATCATCCGGAAAATCGTACATCGTACCATGGCCTCCGGCTAAATATACCAGATCATATTCTTGTTGACCAAGTTCAGATAAGCGCTTGCTATGGGCAAGCAATAACCGAAAGTCATTCTCATTCCAATATTGTTCAGAAATTTTATCCAGTGTAAAATACTTTAAGCTTTCAGGATCAATGGGAACGTTGCCACCTTGCGGACTTGCAATAGTAATATCATAACCTTTCTCTTTAGCAGCATGATAGATATGAGTAAGCTCACTAAGCCATAAACCTGTCTTCAGATTACCACTAGCATACATACCAATATTGGTTACTATAATTAAAATTTTCATCATGCCCATATTTTTTCTTTTGATATAACAAATTTGATAAGAAACCACCGACCGGGAGTAACTGAATTACGGGGAGTTGTAACCGAATCTCTGTATTTAAAAGTTTCCAGTAAAATAGAATAACTTAATTTAATGAGGATCTGAACTCTAATGGTGAAAGAGAGGTACGGCTTTTAAAAAGACGATGAAAAGACTGCGGATGCTCAAATCCAAGTTGATAGGCAATTTCAGAAACCGACATGGAGGTCGTGGAAAGTAATTCCTTTGCTTTTTCAAGCACCCTGTACTGGATATGTTGTTGCGTTGTTTGTCCTGTTTGCACTCTTAGCATATCGCTCAGATAATTGGCACTCAGATGCAGCTGTTCGGCAACGGAATGAACTGTGGGAATACCGTTGATAGTTAATTGGTCATTTTTGAAATAATCATCCAATAACGACTCCAGCTTTGAAAGAAGGTCACTATTTACTTTCTTTCTGGTCAGAAACTGGCGGTTATAATACCGGTCGCAATACTTTAACAGCAGATCAAGATTTGAAACCAGCAGGTCTTGTGAGAAGGTGTCCATGTTCCCATCTATTTCGCCTCCTATGTTATCGATTATATCAAAAATTGTTTTCTCTTCTTTTTCAGAAAGATACAATGCTTCATTCGCAGTATAGGAAAAATAGCCGTATTCTTTAATCTCGGATGCCAGTGCATATCCATGCAGGAAATCCGGATGTACCACCAGGACAAAACCTTTTACTCCGTTCAGAAGAATATCTTCAAACTGAAGGACCTGATGTGGGGCAGTAAAATACATAATTCCTTCATCAAAATCATAGTATTGCTGGCCATATCTGCACTTTCCCCCAGCACAGTCTTTCTTCAAGGCAATGGCATAAAAGTCTGTAATTATGGCACTGAGGATCGTTTCCGGTTCCAGTTTGACATCATCAAAATTAAATACACTGATCAGCGGATTCGCAGGTTTTTTCAAGCCTAAGAATTGATGAAGCATATTGATTGACGATATTTTCTCCGGAGTTTTCATATTCTGATTTTCGGATTTATACATGACTAATTTACTTATTTATTTTGTTCCCTGAAAGCTGTTCGTCTTTTATAATACCAATACCTTGTTTATACGTTGTGACCTGAAAATCGGGAAATTTCTTTCTGAATTTTGAATCATCAAATATATTTTCATGCTCATACCTGGGAAGAAGCTCCAGTAATTCCTTTACACTTTTGTTGAAAAATGAACCTATTTTAAACATCAATTTTGGTACTACGGAATATTTCAGATCTTTGCTGTAAATACCTGACGCAATTCCTATAAATTCTTTATAAGTGGGATGGCTTTTATCTACTGGAAGATGCCATGTCTGGCCGAATGCGTCGGGCGTGTTCCCGATCAAAGCAGTGGCTCGACTCGCATCAGGGGTCCATATCAGGCTTCTTTTCTTATTTGCGCTCAAAGGAACCTTCAGCTTTTTATTTTCTTTGATGTTATTAAAAATCAAGGTATTGGTAATGCTCTGAGTTTTACCGGGGCCATAAAATTCGGGGGCACGACAGATTACGGCTTCAAGTTCACCTGATTTAATTTCTTTCAGCACCATTTCAGCCATCTTTCTTCTGACTCTGCCTTTTCTTCCCACAGGCGCAAAAGCTGTTTCTTCTGTCAGAACACGGCCATCCTGGGGATACATATAGGTATTGTCGAAGAATACAAGTTTTGTTTTGTTCATCTTACAGGCATCAATCACGTTGCGGAGGATAAGCGGAAACTGTTTCTCCCAGAGATCTGAACTGATCGGAAGACCTAAGGTGAAATAGGCAATTTCGCTGCCTTTTACCGCTTCAATTGCTTTTTCACGAATTGACAAATCCGCAGAAAAGACTTCATCAGTATCATTTACTTTTTTTGCATCCCTGCTGACAATTCGTATAGATGAAGTAAAATTTCTCTTGAGCTCTTTTGCAAGCTCCTCGCCAATCTGTCCGTTGGCTCCTAATATTGTTTGCATATTGTAGTATTTTTTGAAACCGGCTGTATAAAGTTACATCACCTTTTTCAGCCAGTGCATTTTTTTATCTGTATAAGGAGGGTATTTCCAGTCCGGTTCACCCCAGTTTGTTTTTTCGATCACTGATTTCTGATGGGAGAATGTAAGAAAACCAAATTCGCCATGATAGTTTCCGATACCAGAGTTCCCGATACCTCCGAAAGGAAGATAATCGCTGGTAATGTGCATCAGGGTATCGTTGATACATCCACCACCGAAAGAAACCCATTTTAAAAGCTTATCTTTTTCTTCCTCATTATTACTAAACAAATAAGCGGCCAGGGGTTTTTCACCACCGATTATTTGATGAAGAACATTATCATAATCGCTATAGGTTATGACGGGTAAAACAGGACCAAATATTTCCTCCTGCATCACCGGGTCTTCCCAGGTTACACTATCCATGATGGTAGGTTCAATGTAAAGCGAATCAGCATTATATTTTCCTCCAAATATTACTTTTGACTCATCAACAAGGCCAAGAATACGATCAAAATTCCTTCTATTAATGATGCTTGTATAATGCTCCGCACCATCTGAATAATTGATTTCCTGAAGTTTTTCTTTAATCAATTGCAGGAGTTTTGGTTTTACAGATTCCTCTACCAGCAGATAATCCGGTGCAATACAGGTTTGTCCGCCATTTAGGAATTTTCCCCACACCAGCCTTTTTGCCGCAATATCAAGGCCTGCACTTTTTGTGACTATGGCAGGAGATTTTCCTCCAAGTTCCAATGTAACGGGAACCAGGTTTTTTGCAGCTGCCTCATAGACGATTTTCCCAACTTTTGGGCTCCCCGTGAAAAATATTTTATCAAACCGTAATTTTAAAAGCTCTGTTGTTTCAGAAATACCTCCCTGTACGACAAACAGATAGTTTGACGGGAAATGATCATTAATAAGATCCGCTAACAGATTCATCGTATTTTCCGGAAGTTCACTGGGCTTTATGATACAGGTATTTCCTGCTGCAATGGCGCTCACCATTGGGCTCAATGTCAGTTGATAGGGATAATTCCATGCCCCAATGACAAGTGTAACTCCTAAGGGATCGTAATGAATATAACTCTTTCCGGGTTGTAAACTCAGTGCTGTTTTAACTTTTTTAGGTTTGCTCAGCTTGTCCAGATTTTTAAGAAAAAATCTATTTCGTTGTATACCAGATTGAGTTCCGTCAGAAAGGTATCAAATTTTCCCTTGCGAAAATCTTTATAGATCGCGTCATAGAGCTGCTCTTCATTTGCTTTTAAAAGATTTTTTAGTTTTATCAGAGTTTCTTTGCGGAATGCAACATTTTTTGTCTGGTGCGAATTAAAAAACTCTTTTTGCGACTGAAATATTCCTGCAAAATCCATTGTAATAGTATTTAAAGATTCAACCGTTATTTTTTCGTGCCTTCTACCGGCTCAGGGGTATACAATGCAGCCTGAAATTCCGGCTGGTAATCGTATCTCATCAGCTTTCCCAAATCCAATGATTTAATGAATCTGGATAACGGACCCTCGGTTAGATTAAGTTTCACGTCTTCTTTCTTTTTACTGGTTGCTTTTTTCAGTGCCCGTACATCAGTATAGCCGTGGGTCAGTTTTCCGTTTTTATCCAGATTGATGAAATTGGAACGAACTATTTCAGGTTCTGTAGTCTCTATATCCAATTTCTTTCCACCTATCGAGAAATCCGGCTTACCTGATTCATCATAAAAAGTAAAATTTACAGAATCTCCTTTATCACTATAATCCATCGGGATCAGCCATTTAGGCAGGTTATATCCAACTACACCGCGAACTCTGGCAAGTTCTGTATCTACAGGAAGTTTTAAAACATATCCCCAAAGACTTTTATTTTTTATTTCTCCCAATAAAGAAAATACCCCCCAGTTTCCTGCATCTGGTTGGGTAGTGACAATGGAAATCGATAATTCGTTATAGGAATCATTATCACAGTAATGATAGGCATAAGCGGTTATGGCAATAAGACCTCTTCCAGGTGTGATGGAAATAGGTTTCACAATATCACGAACTTTGGCTGGAATAAGATTCTTCAAAGTTTTCATATCAGCGGTATAAATTGCCGTGATACTGCTGTTGCTGTAATAAAAGTTGGGAGAATACGTTGTAAATCCAACGTCTTTCCTCTGTTTTTGGATCGTTTTGAACCAGCTGAGATCAATATCCGGTCTTTCTTTTTCAATAACAGAAAGTGGCGGGTTTGAACGGAACCGATCATAAAGCCCATCCTTTAACACAGGAACCTGGTGTCCTGCAAGATCAATAATTGTCTGTTCAGGTTTGATAGTGTCCATAATTATCTGATTTTTTTGGTGTACAATTACAGTATTTGAATCAAAAGATTTTTGATAGGCAGCATTATCTAAACTGCCTGCTATCGCATGTGAGTACATACCTGCAAGCCCTGCTGTCATTAATATTTTAAAAATGTTCATCTTTTTTTATTTCTATGACAAAGTTCAGAACTATGAACACAAGGAAAGTAGCTGGATCAGGGTAAGTTGTAACAGAATCTCTGTTCTTACAAATCTAAATAACTCTGTTTGCTTTTTGTTTGTTTTATAATTTACTTAAGTTTGTAATAGTTTGTGGGATTCTGTTACCCATTATCCCTCGAAAAGTATAAATAAATGTTTATCAGGATAATTTACTTTTTTGTACCGGGAATAAATATATTTATTTAACCAAATCCATAAATAAACACTTTTGTATTTCTAAAGGCTAAAATAACAGCGATGTTTAAAAAGAAAAATATAATTACCATACAACATCCGGAATCCATTCATCATAAAAATGGTATGATTGGTTCCTGGACAGATTGGAAATTAACGGAAGCAGGAATTCAGCAAGCTGAAAATATTGCTGCCAATTTGAAATCGGAGTTTCAGAATACGAGCTTTTCATTGTATGCATCACCACTTAGCAGAACGCGCGAAACTGCTGAAATAATTGGAAAGAAAATAAATATAATTCCCCAATTCACTACGGCTCTAAAAGAAAGATATCTAGGAAGGGCGGTGGGCCAGTCCGTACTTTGGCTGAAAGAAAATATCGAGAACGAAGAATTAACTGTATACGATAAATGTTTTAGCGATGCTGAATCCAGATTTGATGTATGGCAAAGGTTGTGGACTTTCTATGAAAGCATTGTAGACAGTGAGGAAGAAAATATTATAATTGTCTCGCATGGAGACACCTTAAGTGTTTTTAATGTGATGTGGCTGGGTCTAAATGTGGAAATGCTCAATACAATTGATTTGTACGGAGTAAGTGGAGGAGTATCCTTTTTACAGCAGACAATTCATGGAAAAAGAATTATAAAGAAGATGAGCGATACGTCATATAAAATGATCAATGCACAAAAATTATTGTAAATCTAAAATAAATATTCAGCAAAACTTCAGAATTTTGAGTAAATCAAATACAACCAATGTTTGCCATTGGCAAACATTGGTTTACTAACATAATTAATATTAAACTTGATATTTTACGATCAATAGTCTATTACTTATTAAATAATCCTTTTTAATGAAATTCCGATAATAGTATTAGATGCTGCCGTGTTATAAGGGGAGTTGGTAGAATATGCTACAATTGACATCCTGTAATATTTTCCGTCAGGAAAAAGTATTTCCACAAGATCCTGCTCCATATATTCATTACTTGTAAATAACCAGTCATCTCCATCAATTTTTGTACTGTAATAATCAGGTAGGATAGTCATATTGGGAGAGTTTTGTAATGGATTGCTTGTAGACAATGTGGCAAAAGACATAATAATATTAGAATTGGTAGTGTTAAAAAATCTTGGTCTTAAAATACTATCATCACCACCCAAAACATCAATCCTTATTCCTTCAAAAAAGGAAGTTCAGAAACATTCACGAATTCAGAAAGAGCTTTTCTTGCTATTGTTCCTACATCTGAAGCATTTCTTCCGGTCATTTGTTTTTTATTCGTATTTCCTGAGCTGTTTTGGAAGGTTCCCGGTACTACAAACCGATACCCTCTTTCTTCTCCCACCTGGAAATTTCCGCTACCATCAGCAATACTTAATCTTGTCCACTTACTGCCATCCCAGTAATAATATCCTTTAGTTGATAAACTTCCTGCGCCAGTATTAAAAACCAAAAGTCCTGTGGCCGGATTCGGAATAGTTACAATATCTGTCACGGAGTTAAGATTTATCCTTGGAGGCAAAAAACCTTTGTTGGAAGCTTTTAAATCTAATATAGCCGACTGATCGGGACTGGCTGTCCCTATCCCTACACCTTGTCCAAACAGGGCTGCCCCTGTTAAAGAGGTTACTAAAAACAATATTTTTCTCATTTGTATTTTTTAGAATGCAAATTTCAATAATCTAAAAAATCAGAATATCTGCAAAAAGCCCAAATGAGTATTGTTAATAAGTTCAATCATCTTATATAGCCATGTTTACCACTGATAATGATGAGCAGCCATTATTAAAACGTAAGTAATAAAGGTGAATTATAGGATTTTGGAACCCATTGCCACTGATCCTGAAATCTGTCAATGTATCCTATTCCCGGCCATGGAAGGTGGGATGCGCAAAACATAATGTTTTGCTCATGGCATTGTTCCAGTATATTCTTTCGGGTGTTGATGCCCATTAAAAAATCAGCATCCCATTGCGTACCCCAGGCCGGATTTGAGATCAGCAACGGACTGTGTACCACATCCACCAGATGCGTAATAAGCAGTTTGCCTGAGTAAACCGTAAATATGATGTGTCCAGGGGTATGTCCCGGAGCTGCCTGAGTTTTAATACAGGAGAATAACTCATCACCTGCATCGAATATTTCTAAACGGGAGGTAATAGCACCTAATATTTGCTTAACCATGGAAATAGAATTATGACCCAACTCTGGTCTCCGGCTTCTGGAAAAGTCTGGCTGCTGTTTAAACCAGAATTCCAGCTCGGTTCGTGAAATATAGAACCTTGCATTCGGAAATACCCAATTACCCTCTTTGGTTAATATGCCTCCAATGTGATCACGGTGGGCATGGGTAATCAATACATCGGAAATATCGCCTGCTCTGAATCCGGCACTTTCCAGGCTATATAATAATTTGCCTGCATTTTTTTTATCATAAAAGCCTTCTCCTGTATCTACAAGTATGAGTTGTTCATTTTTCCGGATAAGCATTACATTAATAGGTGCTTCGTAAGCATCCGAAGGTAAATGAAGCCGCTTTAGCTCTTGTTGGATTTCTATAGGGGTTGCATCAGTAGCAATAATAGGCTGGTAAGATCCGATATCAAAATATCCATCGGAAAGAATGTAGATTTCTAATTCGTTGAATGGGATCTTAAGATAACCGTGCGCGGTATTTGAATTCATAGATTTATGGCAGGTACTAATGAAATTGTTTTTATCAATGATTTCCTTGTATTGTTCTTTCAATGTTATCTTCCTGTCGCTTTATCACCCCTCAAAGTCATGACAGTGCTTGTTACCACAGCAGCTTTTTTGCCGTCACTTCGAAAAATCTCACATAAATAATGACTTAAGTTTTTTCCACTGTGTAAGGGTGATGCTTTTGCAGTGAGCACATTATCGAAAACCGGTCTGTAAAAATTGATTTTCAATTCTACGGATGTAAAAGTTTCGCCTTCCGTAATAACGGTTGAATGTGCTGTACCGATTGCTGCGTCTGCCAATTCGCAAAGCAGGCCTCCATGAATGGTTCCCTGCTGGTTACTGTGTTTTTCCTTTGTTGTATTGATCTGTACAGTTGCTGTACCTGAACCGACTTCTATAATGTTTATGCCCAATGTCTTCGATATCTGTGTCGGGTAATTCATATGGGTATACATGCCGTCGGTAATTTCTCCTTTGATCATCTTATTCAGGTACTCCAGTATTGATAGTTTTGTCATAGGTATTATTCTGGTTATTTGCTAAGAAGTTTAGATCTTGGTATCTGTTGCTTTTTTAAGCTTTTAATAAAGACTGTGGTTTACTTCTTTCATTGATATAATTTCTAAAGGTTATTATTTATCCAATCATTGGTAGGTATTATCCACTCGTCCAGAGCCCTGAAAAGGAAGCCATGTTCCATACCTGTGTTCAGTGTAATTTCCTTAAAGGTTTTTAAGTTAGAATTTTTAAACCTGAGCTGTCTTGACAATAACTGGGCACCCACGTCGGTTTTTTCGTTAATTGACAGGATCTTCCCATATAAACGAAACTTTTTATCCTTATTCATCGAATCATTTTTAAAGCTAGAACCAATAAAAACAAATTTCAACATGGGATTTTTGGCATATCGGGATATATATTGGGCGATATAACCACCCTGGGAAGTTCCAACGATAGAAATATGATCAAAAGGTACTCCACATAGGTTTAAGCTGTCAATTTTCAGAATAATCTTTTTTGCATAAATTTTTGGATCTGTATCAGGCTTTCTCTTTTCAGCGATTATTAAAGTATTCTTTGATTGAAGTTTTTCTAAAATAGCTGTATAGGCTGCGATACCGTATTTAGGATGTGGTGCATCCAGTGAATGTCCCTCCAAAAATTTATTATGCAAAAAAATACATACTCTTTTTGGGTGGTATTTTGAGCACTAATGGCTAACGGAAGAAATAATAGATGAAGAAGTATTAACCTAAAAAGCATATAATTTAAATGAGCTTTGTTTCTTTTATTTTTCAGACAAATGTCAAATTTATTTTTTGTCCTGAAGAAGTTGATTCGAGGCGGCCAGAGCATAAACCATTGGAATCTTATTACCTAAATGAGCAATTCTGAACTTACCTGGTTCAGATTCTACCGAATGATTGAAATTATTGTACGGCGAATAATCAAATTCTTCAAAATAAGTTATTCTGAGCCCGTTTTGTATCAGGCTGTTGATTACTTCGCCCAGACTGTGGTTCCAGCCAACTGTTTTGACTTCTAATTCCGCTTCTTTATCTGCATACGTTCCTTTCTCTGATTCTATAATGGCGCCGGAATTAAAATAGCTGTATTCAATTTTCTTAAACCGGGCATCATACATCCATACAACAGGATGAAATTCCGCAAAAACAAATATACCGCCAGGTTTTAAAAATTTCGAAATGATCTCCGCCCAACGATTCAAATCCGGAAGCCATCCGATAGTACCGTAACTTGTAAAGACAATGTCAAACTGACGATCCAAATGATTGGGCAGGTCATAAACATCACTGCAAATAAACTCTGAAGAGGAATGAGTCTGTTTTGCCAATTCCCGGGCCTGAGCTATCGCCACATCGGATAAGTCTACGCCGACTACGTCAGCTCCCAGACGGCTTAAAGATATGCTGTCCTGCCCGAAATGGCATTGTAAGTGCAGAACAGATTTGTTGGACAGATTTCCAAGTAAATTCAGCTCTATATCATTCAACGAATTTTTGCCCTTTAAAAAACCGTCTAAATCATAAAAATCAGAGTTGATATGAGTTTCTGTTCTGGCATTCCACGACTGGCGGTTGATTTCTAAATAATTATCCTCGATATTCATTATTTCATTTTGATGGGTTGAATTCATTTTTTATCCATTCCTCGTAACTCAGGACTCCAAGTTCCGGCCTGCCTTCGCCTTCCAAAACATAGATAAACTCCAGCTGGTTTCCGTCCGGATCGTCAAAGTAGAGCGCGAGTGCCGGCATCCACGCAAAAACCATAGGTTCATTGCTGCCGTTTTTCAGAAAATTATAGGACTTTAACCCATTTTTTTCTAAAAAATATTTGCGTCTTTTAGGATAAAATCTTTGGAACAGCTGAATGCAAAATGCCTCTTGTGGATACTGCCTGACTGCTCCCACAAACCAAGCATTGCCTTTTTATTTTCCCCGATCCAAAGAAATGCAATAGGTCTGGTTTCATCATAATGTGCAAATTGTAATCCCAGTACTTCGGTATAAAACTGAACTGCGTTTTCCAGGTTACTTACCTGAATGTGTGTTTCATATAATCCTTCAATCATTTTTTATATATTTAGTTACTAATTATTATAAAGTAAAGATAAAATAGACATTTTTTTACTTTAGCATGTGAATAATAGGATAATTTTTGCCTGAGCCATCTTTCTCTGATCTCCCTGCTTTTCTGAATCCCAATTTTTCATAAAAGCCAATAGCCTGATGGTTCTGTTCGTTAACGTCGACCTTTGTAATCCTTTCCGTTTCATCTATGAAATGAAATAATATCTTTCCATAACCTTTATTGCGGTAGTCATTGTAGACAAACAGCATCTCCAGGTTTCCTTCTGATGCCGATGCAAATGCTATTGGTTGATCCTGCAGTATAAGAAGATATACGGTCAGCTGTGGGAGGTATTCAGTCGGGATGGCGCGTTTAAAATAGGAAAGGTCTTCCTCAAGCAGAAAATCGTGAGTTGCCCTTACAGAGGATTCCCAAATTTCCATGATTCTCGGATAATCTTCGGAAGTGGCGAGCCTGATTTGTTGTGACATAATTTTAAAATTGATATTACTTACTTAAATATTGAGTGATGGTCTTCCCGATGCAATGGTATAGGCTTCTTTCAGCACCTCTGAATAAGTTGGATGAGCATAGCAGATTGAGGCCATATCATTTGCTGTAACTTCGTATTCTAAGCCAACTACTGCCTGTGCGATCAGGTCTGCCGCTCTGGCACCTATTATATGTACACCTAAAAGTTCGCCATATTTCGGATCAGAAAGAACTTTGACAAAGCCTTCGGTTTCCATACCCGCCCTTGCCCTTGCATTGACTGCAAACGGAAATTTACCGATATTATATTCCAACCCCTGCTTTTTTAATTCTTCTTCTGTTGCCCCTACAGAAGCAACTTCCGGCCAGGTATAAACAACTGATGGGATGCGGCCATAATGTATGTGAGGCTTTTGGCCATTTATTCTCTCTACCACAAATACAGCGTCTTCTTCTGCTTTATGAGCCAGCATAGCACCCCCTATGACGTCACCAATAGCGAAGATATTGGGAGCGGTAGTCTCAAGTAGTTCGTTTACTTTGATGGTACCGTTCCCATTCAGCTCGACGTCTGTATTTTCCAGACCGAGATTAGCGACATAAGGCTTTCTGCCCACGGCTACCAGAATATAATCGGCGGTTAGTTCCTGTTCAGTGCCTTCCTTATCTTTAAAATAAACTTTGGCTTTGTCACCAAGATTCTCAGTCTTGTAAACCGCCTCGTTAAGCCTGATCTCTACGCCTTCTTTCGTTAAAATCTTAGTTAATGCGGTTCCTAATTCATGATCCATATTGGCAATCAGATTATCGGCATACTCTAAAATGGTCAGTTTTGTACCGATTCTGTTAAAGATTGAAGCCATTTCAACACCAATTACACCTCCGCCAATGATAACCATACTTTCTGGCTTCTCTTTCATAACCAATGCTTCAGTAGAAGTGATGATTCTTTTTTATCTATGGAAACGCCAGGAATAGTTGCCGGTTTTGATCCGGTAGCAATAATAAACTTACCTGACCTGATGACAGTTTGTGTCTGATCATCGTGTGTAACCTTCAACGATTCATTGTTGAGAAAAGCGCCTGTGCCTTTTATAACTTTGATCTTGTTCTTTCTCATCAGGAAGTCCAGGCCCTGTGTATTTTTAGCTACCACATCAGTTTTACGCCTAAGAACCTGTTCAAAATTGAGTCGAAGATCGGCAAATTCGATACCATGATTTTCAAAACTCTTAACTGCATCTGCATAATGATGGGTGGTATCCAACAGCGTTTTTGTAGGAATGCATCCTACATTGGTACAGGTACCGCCGAGTGTGCTGTATTTTTCGACCAGAGCTGTTTTATAACCCAGCTGGGCACTTCTGATTGCTGCTACATATCCGCCAGGACCTGATCCGATAACGGTAATATCAAATTCTTCCATTTTGTTCTTTTTCTAATACAATATTTATAAAATAAACCAATCGGTCTTTTTTTAAGCAAAAAAAATTATACTCCGAGATTTTTAATTAATTTTTCCAGGAATGACATTGCTATTTTGAGTTCTGCCATATGATTGTTGACCTTCGCCTGCATAAAGGCTCCTTCGATCATTGAAATCATGATCACTGCAATTTCGGTTGGGTCGGTATCTTCCTTTATTTCCTTTCTTTCTATACCGCGTTTTATCTGGTTTTCAATGGATGTCTTCCAAAAAATCAGTGCCTTTTGTACCCGATCTTTTAGCTTTGGATGCGTATCATCCGCCTCTGTAGCGGTATTTAAAATGGGGCAGCCAGCCTGTAAATAGGGATATCTGAAGTAATTTTTATACGTTTGGGGGTAAACCAGCAGTCTTTCTATTGAACTCTCCGTGGCTAAGATGCGTTCTTTCATATGCTGTGTCACCATACCGAAGTTGTGATCGAAAACGCTCAATGCGATTTCATCTTTGTTCTGAAAATTACCATATATGCAACCTTTTGAAAGCCCCGTGGCATCCATTAAATCATTTATTGATGTACCCGCATAGCCTTTCGTATTAAAAACTGATGCGGTTTTCTCGATAATCAACCGTTTGGTATTTTCAGATTTCGTCATTTTATCAACCGGAAATTTAATCCGTTACAAAATTATACAAAAAAATAAAACGATCGGTCTTTTTTTAATATTTATATTGAAAAGAATATTTTATTTAATGGATAGCTTGATTGATGTTCAGTTAGTACGATAGAGTCTGTTATTGTTTTTTAAATCCGTTTGAATGTTTGGATGATGGGTTGCATATAAAAATGGATAATTTGCATACGACAATCATGGATTTGCATACATCCGGGTTTAAATTTCTGCCCAATTTTGTATCAGTAAAAATCAACGATATGAAATTAAATCAGGTTAAATTAGGAAGTCAGGGATTATTGGTTCCCAATATTGGTTTGGGATGTATGGGAATGACGGGTTTCGGTGGTGCAGACATGTATGGAAAAACCGATGAGAAAGAAGCTGTTGCCACCATTCACCGTTCTCTGGAGTTGGGTGGGAATTTTCTGGATACTGCAGATTTATACGGCCCTTTTAAAAATGAACAGCTGATTGCAAAAGCTATTGAAGGTAATCGCGATCAGTATATTATTGCAACAAAATTTGGCTGGGAGATTGATGACAACGAACAGGTCACCTGGAAAATCAACGGAACAAAAGACTATGTAAAAAAATCGGTGGAACGTTCTCTGAAAAATCTAAAGACAGATTACATCGACCTTTATTATATGCACCGTCTTGATAAAAATACACCTGTTGAGGAAACTGTCGGAGCCATGAGTGATCTTGTAAAAGAAGGAAAAATCGGTTATATCGGTTTGTCGGAAGTGTCTTCTGAAACGGTGAAAAGAGCCCATGCAGTACATCCGGTTTCTGCAGTACAAAGTGAATATTCTCTTTTTGAAAGAACGGTTGAAGAGAAAGGCGTTATCAGGACATTAAATGAGCTGGGAATTGGCTTTGTAGCGTACTCACCTTTGGGCAGGGGATTCCTGTCAGGGAATATTAAAACTATCGATGATTTACCGGAAAACGATTTCAGAAGGGGAATCCCCCGTTTTCAGGAGCAGCATTTTCATAAAAATATTGAATTGGTGGAAGCGATTGAAGCTTTGGCCGGCGAAAAGAATATGACTCCCTCTCAACTGGCCTTAGCATGGATTATCAGTAAAGGAATTCTTCCTATCCCTGGAACGAAACGCAGAAAATACCTTGAACAGAACATTGAAGCGGCAGGAATTCAACTGAATGAATCTGAAATCCGGAAACTGGAAAGTATTGTACCTTTGGGAACAGACACGGGAGCAACCTATGATGAATTCGGGATGGGATTATTGGATTATTAATTTGTAATTTTAATTCATTAGGATGAAGATCAGCCTCATGGGTTGCCAGAACCCATGAGGCTACATCTAAAACTTAATAGGGTTGCCATCTAACTTGAACGGAATTCTTTTTGTGTAGATAAAACGGACAAAAAGTGGAGGAGGTGAATTATACAGGCACTAAAAAAATAAAAGTTTAAAATTATGAACACGATACAATCTATTTCAGCATTTCACAAGTTGCTTTCTCTTCCCGAGCCAAAGCATCCTATGGTAAGCGTGGTGAATCTTTTTGAAAGTGTTTTCATTGAAGATGAGGTATGGAAAGGCTTTGTGAGCAAGTACTATTGTGTCGCCCTGAAACGCAATGCAAAAGGCAAAATAAAATATGGCCAGCAGCATTATGATTATGACAAAGGAGTGTTAAGCTTTACTGCCCCCAACCAGGTTCAGTATCTGGATCTGAAGACGATGGATTGTGAAAATACCGGTTATCTGCTTATTTTTCATGAAGATTTCCTGCTCGGGTATTCTTTGGCGAAAACCATTTCATCTTATGGATTTTTCTCATACGCCGTGAATGAAGCTCTGCATTTATCTGAAGACGAAGAAAATGATCTGCTTGAAATTCTGCAGAAAATAGATAAGGAGTGTCAGCGTATCGACCATCATACTCAGGAAATTATCTTATCGCAGATTGAATTGCTGCTGAACTATTCTAAACGTTTCTATGAGAGGCAGTTCATCACCCGGAAAAGTGGCAGCCATCAGATTTTAACAAAGTTTGAATCATTTTTAAATGACTATTTTGACAAGAAAGTATCTGAAAAAGGTCTTTTAACCGTTCATCAAATTGCAGAAGCAATGAATTTATCTCCCAATTATTTAAGTGATCTTTTGAGGATTCATACCGGCCAGAATGCGCAGCAGCATATTCACGAAAAACTTATCAGCAAAGCAAAAGAGAAACTTTCGACGACAGAGCTTTCCATCAGCGAAATTGCATACGAGCTGGGATTTGAGCATTCGCAGTCTTTCAGCACATTGTTTAAAAAGAAAACCAATATGTCGCCATTGGAATTCAGGCAGTCTTTCAATTAAATGCAGTCAGATAAATTCTTGGAAATAAATTTTGGTTTACAGTATTAGGGGAGTTTAGCTGTAATTTAATTTTAACCAATCAAAAGCAATCTATATTCGCTATTTACTTCAACAGAAGCTCTGTGAATGCAAGACAAGACCTTTTCAATAGTTTACAACTTAATTGAGAGGGATTTAAGCTTTATTCTGTAAAGGATTATTAGTAGTAATAACAAACATAATCAAAGGCTCATCTCCTGTATTCTCAATAGAATGATAACCTATAGAGCTGATGGCTGTAATATCTCCTTTTTGAAGTATTTTTTTACGTTCCGGCCCATGGGTTCCGGTTCTTTCACGATACTCGCCGGTTCCATGAATAACGACATATAATTCCTCTTCATTTCTTTCGTTGTGAGTATGAAACCCGGATTCATCGCCTTTGTTCAATAAAACCATATAAGCACCCAGGCGATTATTGGTCAGCTCATTTTGATCGAACATTTGAATCATGTATACAGTTCCGTTTCCTCCGTACATATTTTCACGTTTATCGATGCGTGTAATGGTTCGTTCTTCTTTTTCAAAGGCCATTACATACAGGTGAATGTATTTTGAAACCTCATTTATAACGTGATCGAATTCTGTTCCTTCAGTTAATATAACGGTATCAGACATGTAGGTTAAGTATTAATTTATAATGTATTTCAATTGATCAAATTTATATAATGTGGAAGTAAATAGTACTTATTGAAGAATCGGTAATTAGCAAATCAACAATAATCTATATTCACCATCATTTTCAACAGGTGCCCTATGAATACAAGGTAAAGCCTTTTGAGCCGGATGATCTACTGCCAGGCGCCAAAGGTGTCCTGATCCTAAATTTACAGGCATTGCACCGGGTTTGGGCTGATAATGCAGGTCAAAAAAACAGTCTTTCAGGAAAGTTTCAAACTCAGTTTCCGGACCGTCGTGTAATTCTCTCAGTTTTTCACGGATTTCAGGGATCAGAACTTTTTGTTCAGCCTGGCTATTAGGCAGGATATCGCTTGCAGCCCCGTGATAGGTACATAAAAAAGTATCGGTTCCAATAGGTGACCGGTCCACATGATACGAATATACATCGGTGGAAATAAAATCAAACTCCTCATCCCGCTCGTAATTTTTAAGTAAATTGAGTGAAGGTAAGGCTCCGAAATCAGTTAATAACTGTAAATCATTGAAGATAATTTCCCTCGCCATATTACCTTCCCGGGATAATTGCAGCGCCGAAAGATCATCAACCGAAACTTCTGTAATATTCTCTTTCAACTGAAGCTTAGACACAATTTCTTTAAAATCTCCAGTTAAATTTCTGTGCCAGCAAATTGCATTCATAGCACCCTGGAAACCGGTATTTACCAGTTCGGTAAAAGTAGAGACCTTACAAATTTGATTGTTGCCGGGAAATTTATCGCACATAATGTAGAAGGAGAATTAGAGTTGCTAATTCTCTGCAAAAATAAGAAATACGGCAAAACATAGCAGTATGATAATTAAATTACTCAATGAAAAATAAGATAAGATTTAACATGAATTAATTTGATTTTCATGATGTTAAATAAGGGTAATGTGTTGGTTTAAAAATGATTATGACAAATTTTCATGAAATTTTGTCACTTTTTCTGAAAAAATTCACATTTTCACTGACGGTATTTTTTTTGATATTTATGCTATACAGCTGGCCGGCTGACGAGTTATTAAATAATTGTTTAACGTATTTAAAAAGACATTACTATGAATCTTATTAAAAGAAATTGGAATAACAGTTCGGCTCTTCCAAATCTCTTCGATGATTTTTTTAATCGTGAGCTTTTTAACTGGGGAAACAGCAATTATTCATCAACCAGTACTACCGTTCCATCGGTTAACATCAGAGAAAATGAAGACGCCTATGAAGTGGAAGTTGCTGCACCTGGCATGGAGAAGAATGATTTTGAGATTAAACTGGATGGTAACCTTTTAACAATCTCATCAATGAAGAAGAACAAAAGTGAAGCGAAAGAAGAAAACTTTACCCGCAGGGAATTCAGTTATCAGTCATTTCAGAGAAGTTTTGAGCTTCCTAAAGATGTTGTTGACCAGGATAATATCAATGCAAAATATGAAAACGGACTGCTTTCTTTGGTTATTCCTAAAAAGAAGATGCCAAACGTAAGCCTCCGCGACTTATTGAAATATCATAATACAGAAATGACTGCTGTCAGGCAGTCATTTTTTTGCTTAGCTGGAACATCTGGTTGAAAAAGTATGAGACGGATGCCCTTAAACCATACAAAGCAGCTTCATGGTTGAAAATGAGGCTGCTTTTATTCAGTATTCTCTTGATCTGTCATTCTGATGAACAGTCGGAAAAAATAAGTAAATGCTTTTAGTCTACTGGGTTTTGCACATAGCATCCCAGGTTGTCCAGAAATGGGCATTAATAGCTCCTGGAGCAGGGTTGATGCTGTCCGCAACGATCCCTACCATAGAAGCGCAGTTGGAATTGCAGCCTATTTCATTATAGCTTCCGGCCTGCGGAGGAATTTGTCTCCACGTACCGGTAGAGCCGCTTAATAATTCTACCTTAATCTCGAAGATTCCTGAAAGATTAGGAGTTTGAATTTGTTTGGTCGGATTTTCGCTTGAAATAGAATCGCTCCAGTTGCCCTGCGAGAATGTAACACGCCATGTAGAAATCATTTTGGCTGTATCGTTTTGTGGTGAAAGGTAAACCCAGAACTGAGCACCTCCGCCCAATTGAAGCTGGCCGGATGAATTCGCGGTTCCGCTTACGTTTGTTGTTTCCATGTTGAATTTATTTGGTTGGTTAGTTTTTGCTTGCTTTCCAGTGTGCCGGTTTAAGGATTAGCCTTTATTGATGGCACTTATTGGTAGTTCAAAGTAACAAAGAAGGATGCATTTCTTCTAGAGTATAAATGACCAATTACGGGTTTGGGTAGAAATACCTAATCAGCTTGTATCATAGAGATGTGCTGTAACGGATGAAAAGTTTTATCTTTGTTTTCCGGGGTTGATGATAAATATGAGCCGGAAATGCCTTTATGAATAATAATAGTTTCTTACCTTCTGCAAAAGGAATCCTTATTGCAGCCTTTCTTTCCTTTAATACAATGATGTATGCTCAGAAAACAGCAGATATATCAACCATTTCAGAAAAAACCTTAAGCAGTATTCTGGAAAAAAACAGAACCTATTACACACAGGGCAAGGTAGCCGATTATATTCCTGAATTGGGAAAAATGGATGCTAAGGCAATTGCTTTTTCAGTGGTAGAAAAAAATGGGAAAGTGTTTAATGTAGGGGATGTTCACAAAAAATTTACCATGCAGAGTATCTCCAAGATCATTGCATTAATGATTGCTGTCGCAGAGAAAGGGGAGGCCAATGTTTTTGATAAAATGGGTTATTTTGGAACCGATAAGCCTTTCAATTATTTTTCCAACCTCGAAACTACAGGTAAGCCGTTGAATCCAATGATGAATGCCGGAGCCATTCTTACCACCTCTTTAATTTCCGGAGATGGTGAAAAGCCATTCCTTAAAATACTGGATATGGTTCGGTATATTACCAAAAATCAGACAATTGACTATAGTACATCCGTTTATCAATCTGAAAAATCTACCGGGCACCGTAACCGCGGGATGTTCTATCTGATGAAAAATAACGGACTTATTTCAGGCAATGAAGATCAGCTGGATAATTATTTCAAACAGTGCTCCATTGAACTGACTGCCGAAGATTTGGCTAAAATAGGGTATTTCTTTGCTAACGAATGTGTACGTTTTGACGGAGATGCCCAATATAAAAACGCAGAAATGTCAAGACTGATCCAATCTCAGATGCTGATTGCCGGAATGTATGAGTTCAGCGGAGAATATGCCAGAACCGTAGGTCTTCCCAGCAAGTCAGGTGTTGGAGGTGGAATTACCGTAAGCGTTCCCGGGAAAATGGGAATTGGAGTTTTCAGTCCGGTCCTGGATCAGCATGGGAATTCTGCAGCCGGCTATCACATGATTCTGGATCTGGCCAAACAGTATGATCTGAGTCTATTTTAAAGAATAAGTTTTGCGTATCAAACCAGGCATCACACTATTTTATTTTTCAGATCTTTATATTTTGAGCGCCCTACAGGCAATACTTCACCTGTTTTAAGCAATGCTCCATACCGTGTTCCGGGATTGATAATGATTTTTTCAATCTGCTGAAAATTGACAAGATAAGACTTATGAATACGCTCAAACCTTTCAGGAAGAAGCTGCTGCAAATATTCAAGAGATTTATCATGCAGCTCACTCAGCCCGTTATTGAGATGGAGTTCTGTATAAATGCCCGCTCCTTTGATGTAGATTACCTCGGAAATATTGATCAGACGAACCTGTCCGGCCCTTTTTACGGCCAGGTATTTAATGCCTTCCTGTGGTTTCACTGCTGGGTTTATTAATCTTGTCAAAGCCTTAAAAAGCCTTTCCTGATCAAAAGGTTTGGGAACAAAATCAAGAACTCCATACGCAAAAGCGGTAATTGCTTTATCAGTATTGGCAGAAACAATGATCGTATGAAAAGAGGAGGCTACCATCTGCTCCAGGAGTTCAAAACCATTATCTCCGTTCAGGTTAAGGTCCAGCAGCACAAGGTCGGGAATCCGGCTTGAAACCTGGTCAAGTCCCTTTTGCAATGAGTCACAGATGATAATTTCATTAGGTTTACCTGTAAAGAACTCCGAGGCCATACGCTGCAAACGACGGGCAATTCTGGCCTCATCCTCTATAATTACTATATTCATGACTTTAAAATTTGAATGGTAGATATCCAGCCGTTTTCTGTAGGGCCCGATACAAGTTTCCAGTTTTGACCATAACTTTCAGTCAGCCTTGCTTTGATATATTTAAAGCCGTTTCCGCCTGCACGGTCAGTCATCACCGGCCGGTTCTTCGCAATAGTTTCAAAAGTATACTGATGAGCATCTTTTAACGATGTATAATGAAGTATAAATCGAATTGTATTTCCGGACTGTGGCTCGCTGTGGGTAATGCCGTTTTCCAGCAGGGTGTGAATGATCGCCGGAGGGATCAGCTGTGCTTCATCGATTCCTTTTTGTTCCCAGATATAATTTATTTCCTTCCGAAAACCCATGACCGACAAATGTTGGCGGCATAGCTCCAGCTCTTTTGTAACAGGGATCAGGGTCTGTTCAGAGATCTCGTTCATAATATCAAATTCTGTGGCCAGCGCCTGGATGAAGCGGGCTCCATCCTTGGGAGATTCTTCCACCCAATCCATCATCGAAGTCAGCGTATTTCTTAAAAAATGAGGCTGAATATTCTTTTTAAGCAATTCCAGTTGCAGCCTTGACGAAAGTAAAACAGCATTTTGATGCTCTGCCTCAATGACACTGGTACGGATAGAATGCAGATAAAGCATGGAGAGTACGATAATGGTAAAACTGATGAATAATCCATAATCATAAACCACAAGCCTGTTGACCAATGCACTCGCCAAAAGAGCTGCCAGAGCAATAAAGCCGCCTTTTTCCTTTTGAAGGATGCCATTCAGAACCACAATGAAGGCAGTTATCAGCATGGCCAGGCTGTAAAGACGGGCAGTCAGATCGTAGTGACCGTAATTGAACCAGTAGAGTCCAAGCAGTGTCAGCAACAGAGCCGACATCAGCCATTTTCCATATCTGAAGTTAAATTGGATAATAAAATACCATGGAACCAGCAGCGCATTGGCAAATGTCAGCCATCCGATGATTTCGAGGCGTACGAAGAATTCAGAATAGGGGAGCATCACATGGAACTTCAGATATTCCATGATCAGCAGGGTAAAAAAGAGAAGGCATATGGTTGCAAATATAAGGATGTCTTTCTGTCTTCTTTTGCTGTTCAGGTAGAGGAAGAAATAATAAACGGCTGCGATCAGAAAAGCTCCGGCCATCAGATTCATATAGGCCATTGTGATGAGCGGGTTTGTGAGTAATGTTTCGTAATTATTGATGGTGAAGCCAATGCTGCGCTGTACATCCGGATAAAGGGATTGGGAGCTGCGCATAGCAATAGTATGAAGACCAGACGAGATCAGATGGTTAGGGATTCTGTAATAACTGCATTCGGTTCCGGGTATTTCCGGTTTTCCATTTTTCGGAAGCTGTCCGTTTCTGCCGATCAGTATGCCATCCCAGTACACTTCAAAAGCACCGAAAGAATTGATCTGAAGGCCAAGAGGAACGAGTTCGTTTTCCACCGGGCGCAAATCAACATGGGTACGCGACCAGAATATTTTATCCGAAGTATTACCTCTGGTTTCAGACCAGTCCTTATCATTGTAATTCTTGCTCATCCAGGCCATATTGTCTCCGGTTTTATAAACCGGTACCGGGTCTTCATTGCGGATAACAGGGATGGCCAGCAGGTCAAGCAGTGTTAATAAAAATATTAAATAATGCATAATGTAAATATACAAGCTAATTTGAAAAACCGGATGTCATTGGAAAGCCTGTGGAGCAGTTCAGATGTTTCTTCTGTGAATGGCTGTTTCTTCAATTTAAATTTACATCATGAAACAATTAGCCATCATTTTTTTGATCATCTTTTCTGTTCAGTGTTCATTCGCACAGAAAAGTCGGATCACCGGAGTTATTCAGGAAAAACAGGATATCCCGATATCTTATGTAACCGTAACATTAAAGGACAGTGATAACCGGCCGAGTGCCGCCGGTATTTCAGATGCTAAAGGAATATTCAGGCTGGAAAGCATTGCTGCTGGAAATTATACCATCAGTTATGCTCTTGCGGGCTTTCAGACAATCAACAGGCCTGTAGAGATTAAGGCAGATGAAATGGTCAATGTAGGAACGGTTGTTTTAGAGCCTGATGCAAAACTATTACAGGAAGTGTCTGTCACAGGGCAGCGCTCATCTGTCAGCTTAAAAATCGACAAAAAAGTCTTTGAAGTTGGTAAGGATGTTCTTTCGCAATCAGGTACGGTAACGGATCTTCTCAATGTTGTTCCTTCTGTAAGTGTGAGCCCGGGGGAGAGATCAGTCTGCGGGGGAATCCTAATGTATTGGTATTAATTGACGGCCGCCGGACCGGGCTTACCCAGAGCAATGCTTTGGAGCAGGTACCTGCCGATCAGGTAGAGCGTGTGGAAGTGATCACCAATCCTTCTTCCAGATTTGATGCCGGCGGTTCTGCAGGGATTATCAATATCATCCTTAAAAAAATAAGAAGGCAGGATTCAGTGGGCAGCTGCGTCTGGTAGGTGGTATCCCCAACGAAACCCGAATCAGTTCCAGTCTGAATTATAAATCGGAAAAATTGAATTTGTTTGCGACTTATGGTATTCGATTGTCGGATTATGTGGGTCTGTACACGATGAAACAGTCAACCGTACTGTCGGGTGAAAGGGTTGATCTGGACCAGAGACAGGATGAGGACAGACATGATGATGCTAAGTTGCTCTATTTTGGGGCAGACTTTAAGATTAATGATCATAATACCATTACTGCGGCTTTCCTCAGAAATTCAACTCATGACCACGACAAGACCCGGCTTAATTATTTGTATTCAAATAAAAACGGATCTCTCGACAGCAGCCTCACCAGAAAGGGTGAATCTTGGGAAAGGCGCAGCTATAACCAGCTCGAATTCAATTATACCAAAAGCTTCGACAAAGCAGGCAGGAAGCTGACAGTAGATATGCAGTATGATTTCTGGGATAGTGACAAAGACTGGAACTTATCAACCAGCAAAGTATTTCCGGCTGCTGTAGATTTACCCATGATTAAAACAGGTTCAATGGGTGCAAGTAAGGATTTTATGATCAAAACAGATATGGTGCAGCCATTGGACAGTGCTTCCACCCTGGAATTCGGGTTGAAACTGGAAGACCGGAGAGTAAACAGTGACTTTATCGCGGAGCAGCAGGCTTCAGCGGGCTGGGAGATTATTGATCAGATTGATAACCATCTGTTATATAAAGAATTGATTGGAAGTGCTTATGTTCAGTTTTCCGGAAAAACCGGAGCTTTAAACTATCAGGCCGGTTTACGCGGCGAACTTACCCATATCGGAATCGAAGACCGTGCAGGCACTTATACCGATGAAAAAAATTATAACCGCCTGTTTCCAACATTAAATATAAGCTATCGTTTCAATGAGCGGACAACTTTGCAGGGAAGTTATAGTAAAAGAATCAACAGGCCAAGACTGGGCATGATTTATCCTTTTAATGAATTGACTGATCTGAGCAGTCGGTATTTTGGAAATCCGGACCTTAATCCTTCATATGCCAATGTATTTGAACTTGCTTTTCTTAAAAGCTGGAAAACACTTACTTTTAATCCATCCCTTTATTATCAGAGAAATACCGGGGTGATAGAAGATTATACGTTCCGTAATCCGGAAGGGTTTTTTATCACAATGCCGGTTAACATAAGCAGGGAAACCCGGCACGGTTTTGAGTTGTCGTTGCTTTATAATCCTGTCAAATGGCTGCAGGTTAATACAGAGCTTAATCTGTTTCATTATGCTGAAAAAGGCAGTTATAAGGATCAGAGCTTCGATTATTCCGGGAATACCTTAACCGCCCGAGTAAGTGCCCAGCTGAAACTGAAGAACAAGCTTTCCTTTCAGACGCTTTATAATTTCAGGGGAGCCAATGCTACCGCCCAGACGCATACAGATGCCCTTCATAGCATTGATTTTGGACTCAGTAAAACTTTTTTAAAGGATAAAGCAACAATTATGTTTGATGTAAGCAATCTGTTTGGATTAAGAAAATCCACGAGCAGGACTGTAGGAGCGGATTATGAAATCGAGCAGACTAACATTCCCAATGCTGCCCGCTATCGGTTGACACTGGTTTATAGATTCAACCAAAAAGATAATCAGTCGGTACGGCAAGCCAAAAGTGGAAACAGGGATTAATCTTGGATGGTCGGTTGTATGATTTTGTCCAATTAAATATAAAATAATTCTATAATTTACTTATTATCATAACGTTGCTTTCGGGTAACGTTATTTTTTTATTCAAATTTTATACAATTTTTGCCGCTCTTTTTTTGAAAATCTGAATTTCTGATTATTTTTTTACTGGATCTGAATATTCAGATTTTATAGATTTTATACGCATTTTAAGGTATGTTATATTTTTTTAATATTGGAAAAATAATTCTCTTATTATTGATTTATTATATTTTTTATTTCTATATTTGTCTCATGATATTCAATTATAAACATTTATAATTGAATTAGTTTAATTGTGCTGTCTCGTTTCTGAGAATGAAAACTAAACTCTGTTTTTTAATTTTATTTAAATTCATAATAACTTATTGTTAATAATTTATTATTAAATTTAATTTATGATTGAAAATATGGTATATATTTATTATTTTTATTCCATCATATTTTAACAAACACTCATTATGCCGTAAGGTTTGTGTCTTGTAATGTGAATTTCCCAATTATCATCAATATCATGAATGCAATGAAAAACTTAACCATTATTGGATTGACACCCTTTGAAAAGCCGGATGTTAAACTTATGCAAAAGTTGCACGGGGCGGGTGCATTTCCCATCTTAAGCTTAGGCCATGACTTGGCAGCCGCACAGACAGCGCTGGATCAAATTGCCCGGACAGACATCCCTTCTTACGGGATCTATCTGCCCAACGACAAATTTATTTCCCTCCAAATCCCTGAAAAAGTAAAATTTGCGATCCTTCCATCCGGAGTTTCTCTGAATATTGTGCCGGATCTGCCGGTGATCTATCAGGTAACCAGCTTGGATGAAGCCAGACTTGCCTGGCAGTCCGGAGCCGAAGGAATTATCATAAAAGGAAATGAAGCAGGAGGCCTGGTAGGCTATGAATCAACTTTTGTATTGTTTCAGCGCGTTATCAGAGAAATCCAGAACATACCCGTATGGGTGCAGGGCGGAATAGGGCTGCATACCGCTGCTGCTGTAAAATCTTTGGGAGCAGCCGGAGTTGTACTCGACAGTCAGCTGGCATTGTTCCCGGAAAGCTCGGTTCCTCAGGAAATCAAGGATTTAGCCTCAAAACTGAACGGTACCGAAACCAAAATTATAGCCAATCACAGGGTATTGGTGAGACCCAATTCACCTGCATTACCGGAAAATGTCGATGCAGAAGAGCTGAGACAATATTTCACCGATTTTGACCTGAACAATAGTTATATTCCGATGGGACAGGATATTTCATTGGCGGTAGACCTGTATGAAGATTTCAAAACCCTGAAAAAAATGATTTTTGGGTTCAAAGAAGCAATGTATGGTCACCTGAAGCAGGCTAAAGCGCTTAAAGTGATCAGCGAAAATAATGTGATGGCCCGGAAGCTCGGATTACGTTATCCTATCGCACAAGGTCCCATGACCCGCGTCAGTGATGTCCCTCAATTTGCCAATGCGGTAGCAGATGCGGGTGCCTTGCCATTCGTCGCTTTATCTTTACTTAAAGGAGAGCAGGCAAAATCTTTGGTCATGGAAACCAAAAAGCTGGCCGGTGAAAAAACATGGGGTGTAGGTATTCTCGGATTTGCACCTCAGGAATTAAGGGAAGAACAGACGTCATACATATTGGAAGCCAGGCCACCTGTGGTACTTATTGCCGGAGGAAGGCCTGCGCAGGCTAAGGTATTTGAAAAGGCAGGTATCACAACCTTCCTTCACGTTCCTTCACCTGCATTACTGGATATTTTCCTGAAAGAAGGTGCCACCAATTTCATCTTTGAAGGCCGTGAGTGCGGCGGTCACGTAGGTCCGCTTTCAAGCATGGTTCTTTGGGAAAAACAGATTGAACGTATTTTAAAAGAAGAGCATCCTGAAAAGATCAGTGTATTTTTTGCAGGTGGGATTCACAATGCATTTTCAACAGCATTTGTCTCTGTTATGGCAGCTCCTTTAGCAGCCAGAGGCGTAAAAGTTGGAGTATTGATTGGAACAGCCTATTTATATACAGAAGAAGCAGTAAGAACCGGAGCTATTCAGGAAGAATTCCAGGTTCAGGCTATGCAGGCAAAAGACACCGTTTTACTCGAAACGGCACCGGGACATGAAACACGTTGTTTGAATACAGCTTTTGCCAAACATTTCAGCACCGAGAAAACCAGGCTTCTGGCAGCAGGAATGGATAAAAAAGAAGTCTGGGAACAGCTTGAAAAATTAAATGTGGGCCGGCTTAGGATCGCTGCCAAAGGAATCGATCGGCAGGGGGATAAACTGGTAAATGTTCCTAAAAATGAGCAGCTGGATCTTGGAATGTACATGATAGGCCAGGTAGCCACAATGCAAAACCGTGTAATTTCCCTTGCATCACTGCATCAGAACGTAAGTATTGATAATTATAAATACATTGAAGAGGCGGCTTTACCGGAACAGCCGGTATCTACGGAAAAACCTCTGGATGTAGCCATTATCGGGATGGAATGTATTTTTCCTGGCGCTAAAAATCTTGAAGAATACTGGCGGAACATCATCCTCGGAAAAGACAGCGTTACAGAAGTACCTGATGAACGCTGGAATAAAGAACTGTATTACCATCCGGATTCAGAAGGACCGGATGTATCTCATTCAAAATGGGGCGGATTTATTCCAAAGATTGATTTCGACCCATTGGCCTTCGGAATTCCTCCACAATCCCTGGCCGCTATTGAGCCGACACAATTGTTGACCTTATTGGTGGCCAAACGTGCCATGGAAGATGCAGGCTATGGGGAGAAACACATCAACAGAGAAAATATTTCTGTCATTATAGGCGCTGAAGGGGGTAATGATCTCGCCAACAGCTATAGTTTCAGAGGATATTATAAACAGGTTTTCGGAGAACTTCATGAAGAAGTAAAACAGGCATTCCCACATACGACGGAAGATTCATTCCCTGGTATTCTGGCTAATGTAATCGCGGGGAGAATTACCAACCGTCTGGATCTTGGAGGAAGGAATTTCACGGTAGATGCGGCTTGCGCTTCCTCTTTGGCAGCTATTGATCTGGCTTGTCAGGAGCTTGTATTAGGAAAATCGGATATGGTTCTTGCCGGCGGTGCGGATTTACATAACGGAATCAATGATTATCTGATGTTTTCCAGTACACACGCCCTTTCCAGAAAAGGAAGATGTGCGACATTCGATGATGAAGCTGACGGAATTGCCCTTGGGGAAGGAGTTGCCATCCTTGTTTTAAAAAGATATGAAGATGCCGTTCGAGATGGTGACCGTATTTATTCTGTCATCAAAGGAGTGGGAGGATCAAGTGATGGAAAGGCATTAGGTCTTACAGCACCTAGAAAAATAGGGCAGGTCCGTGCATTGGAAAGAGCTTATACTCAGGCTGGTATCAGTCCTGCATCAGTTGGTCTTGTGGAAGCTCACGGAACCGGAACCGTCGTAGGAGATAAAACCGAACTGAGCGCGCTGACCAATTTATTCAGCCAATCAGGAGCCATACCGGGACAGACCCATTTAGGTTCTGTAAAAACGCAGATCGGGCATACCAAATGTGCGGCTGGATTGGCGGGACTCATCAAAGCTTCACTGGCAGTATATCATGGAGTGAAACCACCAACAATTCATTTACAGCAGCCTAATGCTTACTATAATGCCCAAACCAGTCCTTTTGCTTTTTATACGGAAAGTGGATTGTGGAGTGAGAAAAACCGGTATGCCGGAATCAGTGCTTTTGGATTTGGGGGAACCAATTTCCATACGGTTATTGCCAATCACCCTAAAGAAGATGATTCTGCCGTATTGCAATCGTGGCCGTCTGAATTATTTGTATTCCGTGGGGAAACGTATGAGGATGCCAGAATTCAATTGAATCAAATCAAATCTTTATTAGAGGTAAATGGTGATATTCCGTTAAAAGATATGGCTTACAGCCTAGCGGTTGGATCAGAAAAACCGATTCAGTTAACCATTGTTGCTGATACTGCTGAACATTTAATGATGAACATCGAGCTGGCCTTATCCGGCATTGAAAGTAAAGACACTTTTACAGTAAATAAACGCGACGGTAAAGTAGCTTTCCTTTTCCCTGGCCAGGGTAGCCAGAGAATCAATATGGCTCGTGATCTGTTCGTCGCTTTTCCGGCCATGCGTAACCTGATTGAAGGCTACCCTGAATTGGAGAAAGTGGTTTTCCCTTCAGCAACATTTGATGAAACTTCCCTGAAACAACAGAAAGAAACCATTAAAGATACCCGTCTGGCTCAACCTATTTTAGGTATTGTTGATCTGGCTTTAGCGAAATTCCTGAAATCACTGGACATCGTTCCGGATATGATGGCAGGGCACAGCTATGGTGAATTACCGGCCCTGTGTTTTGCCGGTGTTTTTGAAGAAGAAAAACTGGTTGATCTGAGTATTCAAAGAGCCCAGGCCATTCTGAATTCAGTAGAAGGTGGAGATCCGGGTACTATGATTGCGGTAAGCGCGACAAGAGAACAATTACAACCGGTATTAGACAAGACAGAAGGATGCTATCCGGTTAATTATAATGCTCCAACCCAATGTGTGGTGGCAGGAAGTACGCCGGCCATCAACAAATTAATGGAGATCCTTAAGCAGGAACGCATTTCTGCAAAGAAATTAGAAGTAGCCTGTGCATTCCACAGTCCTTTATTGGCCAAATCCAAAGGCTTATACGATGAGGTTTTAAAAGATATTCCTTTTAATGAAATGCAGATTCCGGTTTGGTCGAATACCACGGCGGAGATCTATCCCACAAACCCATCAGAAATTAAAGAGAGACTGACAGATCATCTGGTACAACCTGTGAGATTTGTAGAAGAACTCGAGGCGATGTACGCAGACGGAGCCAGAATATTCATCGAAGTAGGTCCAGGAAAAGTATTGACCGGACTGACGAATTCCTGCTTAAATAAAGATCAGATCACCCTGTATGCAGAAGACAGCAGCCGTAATAAAATGAGCCACCTTCTTTCTATGCTGGCCCAATATCTGGGAACAGGCCGGAGCTTCAGCATCGAAAAGCTTTTCGAAGGCCGCAATGCCCGATTGATCCAGATTGATCAGCCTGAACTGTATAAGAAAAATCCAGCCATCTGGCGTGTGAACGGACAAATGGCCCATCCAACTACAGGTAATCTGCCGGCTAATGGTGCATTACCAATATTAAATCCTATTCCAATGAACAATTTTACTAATAACCAACCAGCCCCTGCAGCCGAATCTCAGCCTGCTGCTGAACGCATGCTTCAGGAATATTTAAATACCATGAAACAGCTGATCCAGGCGCAGCGTGATGTGATGCTTTCTTTCCTGGGACAGAATCCACAGATTAATCCTGCTCCTGTTTATGCTGCGCCAATACACTCACCTGTAAATGATCGTTTGGTAGAGATTCCTGCACAACCTGTTAATGCAGATAAACCAGCTGCTATTACAGTAAAGCAGGCTCCTGTAAAAGATATTAAGACCTTATTGTTACAGGTAGTCAGCGATAAAACAGGTTATCCTCACGAAATGCTGGGAATGGAAATGGATCTGGAAGCTGATCTGAGTATTGACTCTATCAAAAGGGTAGAAATCATCGGAACGCTTCGCAGCGAACTGGGAGCGCTTACATCAGATCATGCCAATGAAGACACAATCATGGAGAAATTAGCATCCATCAAAACTTTAAGCGGTCTGGTTTCCTGGTTGACAGAATTTACAGGTAATCCGGCAGCTGCTCCTGAAAAAAACGAAACTACAGCAACACTACCATCAGAAGCACAAAGCAAATCTGCATTTTCTCTTGAAGAACTTCAAAATGTAATTCTGAATATCGTTAGTGAAAAAACAGGTTATCCGAAAGAAATGTTGGGTCTGGATCTTGATCTGGAAGCAGACCTGAGCATCGATTCTATTAAAAGAATGGAAATTATCGGCGATCTTAAAACCAAAATAGGTTTCGGGGAAGATATGGACCAGGCTGATGATCTGATGGAAAAACTGGCTGCCATTAAGACATTAAAAGGATTAGCCTCATGGATCAGCGAGATGAGCGGGAACACCGATGCTGAACCGGTACAGAACTTATTGTCACGTCTTCGTTTTGATCTGACTCCAACCGATATTTCTACAGAACAGAATACAGAAATCATAAAGGGAAAACGTTTTGCCATCACTCAGGACAACAGTCCGCATACGATGGCCATCAAAAACGCTCTTGAGAAGCATGGTGCTGTTGCAGAATTGGTCGATACAGAAAAAGATCTTAAGCATTTTGACGGGCTGATCATTCTGGACTTGTTCTCTTCACCTGTAAAGCACAGCATCATTGATCACGTGGATCAGATCAAGAAACTGGATCTTGATAAAACCAGATGGGTTTACCTGATTTCAGATATTCCGGCTCATATCCAGGAACTGACCGATACCCGTCTTTTACGCCATTACAAAGGTTATCCGGGACTTTTCAAAAGTCTGGCAAGAGAATTTGAGCAAACCTCCTGCAGGCTGATCAGTCTGAGCACACCACAGGAAGTTGATCAGATCACGGAAATTGCTTTAAAAGAAATCTTAACTACCGATAAACCTGCCGAAGTTGTTTACAAACATGACCAAAGGCATAAAATAGATATCATCCCTTCTCCATTGTCAACCAGTCTTGAAGAAGCGCATATCCAGCTGGATCAGGAATCTGTAGTCTTGGTACTCGGAGGCGGGCAGGGAATTACTTCTGAACTGGTGAAGCATATGTCCGGAGCGTATCCGTGCACCTATATTCTTGTAGGAAGATCGGCAGACCCGAGAGATTCGGCAGACTCGAAAGACGTAGAAGCTATGAAATCCAAGGACGAAATAAGAAGCTACCTGATTAAAACCGGAACATTCACTTCTCCTGCTGAAATAGAAAAAGAGACGGTAAGAATTTTCAAAAACAACCAGATCCTGAGAACCATCCGTGATATGGAGCAGCTTGGAAATAAGGTATTGTATCAATCCTTAGACCTTTGTGACGAAGAAGGATTATCAGATCTGATTAAAAATATTTACGAACAATACAACCGTTTGGACGGTGTTATTCATGGGGCAGGCCTTTTGGAAGATAAGTTGTTCAGACACAAAACATCCAGCTCATTTGAACGGGTTTTTGATACCAAAGTGAAGCCGCTTCGTGTACTGGCAGAACAGCTTCGTGCCGATTGTCAGTTTGTAGTGCTCTTCTCAAGCATTGCCTCAGTGTATGGAAATAAAGGCCAGACCGATTATGCTGCAGCCAACTCCGTACTGGATGATTATGCGAAAGCTTTAAACAAAAAATTAAAGGGAAAAGTAATCTCCATCAACTGGGGGCCATGGAAAGGTGCCGGAATGGTTTCATCAACACTGGAAACAGAATACGAACGCCGCGGCATTTCTTTAATTCCACTGGATCAGGGGAAAGAAATTTTTCTTAATGAGATCAGATACGGAACCGAAAGTCAGGTATTGATCATGTCAGGAAACAACTGGTAAACCTCTGTATACACTAATAACTATGAAAAAAACAGATGTTGCTGTTATTGGCTTATCCTGTGTCTTTCCAGGGGCACAGGATGCCAATACTTTCTGGCAGAATATTATCAATAAAGTAGATTCCACCCAATCGGCTCCTGCTGACAGGATTGATCCGGTACATTTCAGTGATGCTGCCAATCCCGTCGACAGATTTTACTGCCAACGCGGTGGATTTATTTCAGATTATGAATTTGATCCTACGGCTTTCGGGATTCTTCCGTTAGCAGTAGAAGGTACCGAGCCGGATCATTTGTTAACCCTCGATCTGGTGCAGAAAGCCCTGGAAGATGCCGGTGTGTTTCAAAAGGGAACATCTCTGGAGAAAACAGGAATTATTATCGGTAAAGGAAACTATACCGGTCCCGGAGCAACCCGCGCCATTGAAATCGTGCGTACCGGAGAACAGATTTCTTCATTATTACAGGAATTGCTTCCCCAGGTATCTTCAGCAGATATCGAAAAGGTGAAACATGCTTTCCAGGAGCGGAAAGGCCGTTTCGCAGCAGATACAGCCATGGGACTGATTCCTAATCTCGTAGCCTCATTAGTAGCCAACAGGTTCAATCTCGGAGGCGCGGCTTTTACGGTAGATGCGGCCTGTGCTAGTGCCCTGATAGCAGTAGACCACGCCGTTCAGGAACTGAACCGGGGCCGTTGTGATATGGTGATCGCAGGAGGTGTGCACACCGGACAGAATGCTGCTTTCTGGAGTATTTTTGCCCAGTTGGGAGCTTTGTCGCATCAACAGCAGATCAAACCATTCAGTACAGATGCAGACGGATTACTAATTGGGGAAGGCTGTGGTTTTGTCGTGTTAAAACGACTGGAAGATGCAGTCCGTGACCAGGATAAGATCTATGCTGTAATAAAAGGAGTTGGAGTAAGCAGCGATGGTAATGGAACGAGTGTGATGAGTCCGTCCGTTAAAGGTCAGCTTAAAGCTTTACAACAGGCCTGGATCAATGCAGACCTTGATGAAAAACAGATCGGTTATCTTGAAGCTCACGGCACAGGAACACCACTTGGAGATAAAACGGAACTTCAGACCTTAGCGCGGTTTTTTACCAAAGAAGAAACAACCCAGGCTGCAGGAATCGGATCAGTAAAATCCAATATCGGACATGCCATGCCGGCTGCCGGAATCGCAGGTTTAATCAAGACTTGTCTAGCACTTCATCATGATACTTTACCACCTACATTATATTGCGAAAACCCAATTGCAGATATGGAGCAGACCCGTTTTGCTCCGGTACAGGAACCGAAAAGCTGGTCAAAGACAGGCTTGCCGAAAGTAGCGGCAGTCAATGCCTTCGGATTTGGAGGAATCAATGCGCATGTTGTTCTTGAAGGCTATGATATGCCGAAAAAAGACCGCGTTTTGGTATTGGCAAGGCCTACTCATGAAGAACTTCTTTCTGCTTTAAAAAATAACGACAACAGAGTAGGAGACGGGGATTACCGGATTGCTTTATTCGACCCGACCCCTGAAAGAATAGAAAAAGCGATTAAAATTGTAGCTAAAGATAATCCCTGGCGCAATAAACAGGATATCTGGTACACCAATACGCCTTTGCTGAAGGACGGGGGCAAAATTGTTTTCGTATTTCCGGGGCTGGATGGCCTTGCCAAGGGTGAAGTGGACAGTGTAAGCCGTTACTTTGGACTAACCCAACCCATCGAAACAGAAGGAGAAGGTTTATTAAGCGATGCACTGGGAATTTTCAACAAATGCAGCATCCTTGATAACGCCCTGAAAAAGCTGGGAATTGTTCCCGATATGAACGCAGGACACAGCCTGGGAGAATGGCTGGCAGGATATTCCTCTGAACTGGCAGAAGTAAATTCTGTGAAAGCTTTGATCGATGTTCTTAACCCGGAAACCTTTGAATTAAAAGACTCCAGGTTTATTGCCATCGGAGCGGGGATTGATGCGGTGAAGCCTTTTATAGATACCATTCCTAATCTTTATATTTCCAATGACAATTGTCCTAATCAGGTGATCCTTTGTGGCAGTAATGCTGCTTTGGATGAACTGGTTCCATTGTTAAAATCAAAACAGGTCTTTCATCAGATTCTGCCTTTCCAGTCAGGTTTTCACTCACCATTTATCGCAGATAAGCTGGATGTGATTTTAGCAGGAATGGAAAAAGCACAGTTTCAACAGACGAAAATCCCGTTGTGGTCTGCAACGACTTTAGAACCGTATCCTGCCGATCAGGATGCCATCAGAAAACTAAGTGCCGAGCATTTGGTGCAGCCGGTCCGTTTCCGTGAACTGACGGATAAACTGTATGAAGAAGGAGCAAAATTCTTTATTCAGATTGGTACCGGAGGACTAATCGGATTTATTGATGATACTTTGAAAGGAAAAGCGTTCAGTACGATCGCTTCCAGCGTGGCCACAAGATCTGCATTGGCTCAGCTGCAACGTGTAGTAGCCGCATTATTCGTGGAAGGGAAAACCGTAGCTCTTGACTTTCTGGAAATACAAAGCCAATCTAAAAAACCAACAGGAAAAGGAATCAAATTACAATTAGGTTCGCCGATCATTCGTGATTTTAAAGAGATTCAGAATCTGGCTCAGTCTATTGATCAGCCAAGACAAAATACGGTTTCAGCGGCGGTAGCTAAGACCGGCCATCCTCTCGTTCAGGCTTTCCAGGAAAATATCACCGATATGATCCGGATGCAGGAAGAAGTGCTGACGCTGTTTCAAAACCGTCCGGAAATTGCACTTCCAAGACCTGTGGTTTCCAAACCTCCTGTCAGTAAGAACTTCTCGAAGCTTCTCTGTGTTAATTTAGATACTCATCCTTACCTCATCGATCACAGCCTATTGAGACAGCCGAAAGGATGGACCAATGTTTCTGATATGGAGCCGGTGATCCCGATGACCATGATCTTTGAGCAGTTAGCAGAAATCGCACAGGCGGAAATACCCGGGACCCGTGTTCATAAAATCATGAATGTGAGTGTGTTTCAATGGATGAATGTGGCCAAGCCTTTTGAAAAAACCGTCAAGGGAGAATGGCGATCCCCCAACCACGCTTATCTTGATATCGAAAACTTTGCCAATGCAGAAGTCTTACTGGCTTCATCTGCACCTGCTGTTCCGGCTTTTAATCTGTCGATCGGGGATCTTCTGCCAATCGAAAGAACACCTGAAGAGATCTATGACAAACATATGTTCCATGGGGAACTCTACCAGGGAATTACAGAAGTTTCAGCAGTAGGAACAAAAGGAATTATAGGAAAAATTAAAGGAAATGGCGGAAAAGGCTCCTTGCTTGATAATGCCGGACAGTTATTCGGGTTGTGGCTGCAGTTAACCCTGACCAAAGACCGTATTGCTTTCCCTGTGAAAATCAGGGATATTGAATTTTTCGGAAATATGGAAGATCAGGACGGCCTTTTTGAATGTACCTGCATCCTTACCGAACTCAATGAAGAATTTGCCATTGCAGATATCATCCTGAAAAGAGACGGAAAAGTATGGTGCGCCATTACAGGCTGGCAAAACCGCCGTCTGGAAATTGATGAACCCCTTTGGAACGTTTCCATGTCGCCTTTGCACAACCGTCTTTCGGAAGAAATAGCTCCCGGGATATTTTTCTTTCATCAGGCATATACCAGAGTGGCTTCGTGGGATTTTATCCTCAAAAGATATTTCAACCAGACCGAAAAAGAGTATCATCAGCAACTGCTTCCCAACAAGCGGAAAGAATGGATGGTGAGCCGTGTAGCCGTGAAAGATGCCGTTCGTAACCTTCTCCGTGACAAGAAAAATCATCCTTGCTTTCCCATCACTTTTGAAATCGGGAAAGAAGAGAGTGGAAAACCTTATCTGATCGGTGATGTTACGGAAGATATCCATATTTCTTTAGCCCATAAAGAAAAAGATGCGGTCGGTATTGCACGACAGGGCGGCCCGGTGGGCATCGACATGGAGATCATGGAAAAACGCAGCTCCGGATTTTATGACATGGTATTTACCGAACATGAATTAACCTTATTAAAAGACAGAGATCAGGCAGAATGGACCACCAGATTCTGGGTAGCCAAAGAAGCCTACGGAAAGTTTCTCGGTACCGGGCTGAAAGGAAATCCAAAAGCCTTTGAAATCACCCGTATTGAAGGAGATTATGTATGGATCAATCAAACTGAAATAAAAACTATTAAACATAAAAAATATATTATCGGATGGACACTATAAACAACACATTAAAACTGAATCACGAAGAATTGTTCACACTTTTAAAAGGTTTTATTACGGAAGTGATAGGCGCTGAATTTGTAGAAGAAATGGACATCACGCCGGACAGTTCATTCACCAAAGACCTGGAAATGGACAGCATAGAAATCGTTTCTTTTTCCGAGAAGATCAAGGCGCATTTCGGGGACCAGATTGATTTCACGGGATGGCTGTCTTCCATGGACCTGGACGAACTGATCAACCTTGACCTCCGTATGATCATCAATTATATCTACGAATGCCAATAATCAATGTAAACCATAAGCAGGTTCATATTCAGGAACTCAATAAAGGAGCTGAACAGACGGTGGTGCTTATCCACGGGATGTTCAGCAACCTCTCCATTTATTATTTTAATATTGCCCCGATTCTGGCGAAGCATTTCCATGTGGTGATGTATGATCTGAAAAGTCATGGTATGAGTGAGCGTTTTACAGACGGTTACGATCTGGAAAGTATGTCTTCTGATCTGCTGGCTCTGATGGACGTTTTGGAACTTAAAAAGTACACCTGGCCGGATACAGTTTCGGAGGACTTATTGCTCTGAAAACCGCATTGAAAGCACCGGAACGTGTCAGTCAGCTGGTGGTCATAGAAGCACCGGACCCGCAGGATGAAAAAGCCCGTAACATCATCGATGAGTACAGCAAAGAATTCCTCGAGCATTATGTGGCCAATTTTACAGATACTACCAAAGTTCAGATGGGTAAAAGGCAAATGGAGAAAAATCACCGGATGTATGAATTCCTGTTCGAAAAAACCAGCATCAAAGCAGATATGATCAGGGAAAAACATTTTCTGTGGGAAGCCAATTTTGCAGAACTTAATACTCCCACACTTTTGCTTTACGGATCAGAATCGAACTGTAAACCTACAGGGGAATGGCTGAAAACACAGATCATTTCATCTGAACTGGAATTGATCCCCGGCGATCACAATGTCCCGATACAGGAACCTGTTCAGATCGCAGAATCGATCGTTCATTTTTTATCTCAATCATTATCTAAACCATTAACACAAAATCATGGCTAAATTTGTATTTGTTGTTCCACCATTGACAGGCCATGTCAATCCAACCTTAAGCATCGGTGCAGAATTACTGCAACGTGGGCATAAAGTGGCCTGGATCAGTCTTGACCAAAATTTAAGTACAAAACTTCCTGTCGGGGGAGAACTTTTACTCATTCAATATGACCAGACCGACGAGGAAAAAAGAGAAAGTGAGAGCTATCTCGATATTATTTCTAAAAAAGTAGTGTATGGTATCGACAGCATCAAATTTCTTTACGATGACGTACTGATTCCTTTAAACAGACATTGCTACAGCGGGATCGTTACCCTGCTGGAACACTATCAGCCTGACATGGTGATTGGCGACCATCAGCTGTTTGCTGCCGCTATTGCCGCTAAAAAACTGAATCTTCCCTACAGCACCTCCGTTACCGCTCCGGCAGCCATTAAAATGATGGACGAATTGCCTAAAGTACACGAATGGGAAGTCAACAAGATCATTGAACTGCAGAAAGAACTGGGGATAACGGAAAACCGGTCATTAGCCTCTTCCGATCTGTTAACCCTTGTTTTAACCTCAGAATATTTCTTTGGCGAAATGGATCTGCCGGAAAACTATCAGTTCACGGGACCTGTTCTTACGGAACGCCGCATCTCCTGTGAATTTGATTGGGACAGATTGAAAAGCAGTCCCAACAAAAGAATTTTGGTAAGCATCGGAACGACTTTCGATCATGATCATAAGAAAGCTTTCTTTCAAAAGGTGGTGGATGCCTTTAAAGATGAAGACCTGACGGTTGTACTGGTTTCTGATCCGCAGCTTTTTGACAGCTGGCCGGAAAACTTTATGGTCTATAATCAGGTTCCGCAACTGGATCTGCTGCCTCATCTGGACGGAGTTGTATGCCACGGCGGTCACAATACCGTTTCCGAAGCACTTTCCAACGGTCTTCCGCTGGTTGTCATCCCGATTGCATATGATCAGTCGCATGTGGCAGGTCGCGTTGTGCGTACCGGAGCAGGAGATAGGCTTAATTTTAACCGGTTTAAATCCAATCACCTGAAAGATGCTGTGAACAATATTTTAAACAATTCAGAATATAAAGAAGCTGCCGAAGCGGTTCGCAGATCCTTCACCGAAGCCGGAGGTACAGCCACTGCTGCCAATTTGCTTGAAAAAGCATTAATTCCATCAAATAAAACAATAAAGCCAGGGTCTAAATTTTTATTTGTGATCCCGCCGTTTTTTGGACATATCAGCCCAACCTTAAGTGTGGGAGCCAGTTTGATTGCCCGCGGACACGAAGTAAAATGGTTTGGAATTACTCCGTTGGACAGCAAACATATTCCGGAAGGGGGAAGCTATTTTTATCCTGAAGAAGATTTGAGTCCTTTTCAGGAAGATATTCAGCGTATTTTAAAAAGACAGGACGACGGGCCGGCCTGTTCAGGACCTGAAGTGATGAAACTCGCACTGGAAGAAACCTATGTTCCGTTTGCCAAAATGATGATGCCCGGGCTGGAACGTCTTGTACAACAATGGAAACCTGATGTTCTGGTGAATGACTGTATCACTTTCGGAGGAGCTCTTTTTGCCCACAAACACAACATTCCATGTGTAACAACTACGCCTGTTCCTCCCGATGTAATGGGCGATACCGCGACTCATGCACCTAAAATATTCGAGTGGCAGCAAAACCTGATCAAAGACCTCCAAAAAGAAGTAGGGATTAAGGATGAAGGTATTTTTATCCATTCCAACAAGCTGAATCTGGTATTCACTTCGCAGTCTTTTGCCGATTTTGAAACCGTTCCTTCCCATATGAGATTTGTAGGCCCGGTAAAAGGACGTCCGAATCCTGCTCCTTTTGACTGGGAAAAACTGGAAGCCTCTACGACACCGAAAATATTTGTATCACTCGGAACCCTTTTGGTAGATATCCGGAAAGCCTTTTTTGAAAAAGTGATTGCCGCATTTGCGGACCAGCCTGTAACGGTTATTGCAGCCACTCCGCCGGAAATATTTGAGGAATGGCCTTCTAATTTTATTGTAAGCGGTTTTGTCCCGCAATCTGCATTAATGCCTCATATGGATGCGGTGATCTGCCACGGAGGTTTTAATACCGTTAATGATACCTTCACCAATGGATTGCCGATGCTCATCACGCCTATTGCCTACGACCATTTTCATATTGCCAAATTAATTGAAAAGGCAGGCTGCGGAATCAGCATCCGGTACAAGCGGTTACGTGTTGAAGCCCTTCGTGAAACTGTTTTTGAATTACTGGAAAATCCTGCCTACAGAAATGCAGCGAAAGAAGTTCGGGCCAATCTGCTGAATGCAGGCGGTAATGACCGTGCAGTGGAACTTCTGGAAGATTTTGTACAACAGCATCGTTCAACCTTAGTTACAGTATAAGCCTATGAGACGAAAATTGTTATTTGGCGAGCGTATGCTTTTAGGGGACGGAACAGAACCTTTCAATGCCGTGATTCCGTTCCGGCTGCGCGGTACTTTTCAGGAGAAAAATATCCAGAATGCCCTGGATCAGCTTCAGAGAAAACATCCATGGCTGAGAGCGTTCATCAATCATGATGAAGATGATATTCCCTGGTTTGAAGTACCGGAAACTTATCCGCCGATCCCGATACGGATCGTTTCCAGAAAAGGGGAAGACGACTGGCAGGAGGAATCCAGAAGGGAGTGGCAGACCTTATTTGATTTTGGGCAACAACCTCTTCTCCGATTCATCTGGATCAGAGGGGAAGAAGTATCAGAGATGCTTTTTTCTTTTCACCATTGCTTATGCGATGGGGGTTCTGCTATGGCTTTTTTATATGAATTTTTAACAATATTGGATAATCCGTCAGCTGAAATCGGGGTAGAACATCCTATCCTGGGAATTCATGATGTGGTTCCGGAAGCAATTCTGACAAACCGTTACCAAAAACTGAAAGCGAAAGTAATCGGCAGGGTGGCGGCAACGGCCATCAAATGCATTCCTGTCAGTAAGAAAGCCATTGAACGGCAAAATGATTACCTGATCCACTGGAAATTTGACAAAGAAACAAGTAAGGAACTGATAGCTTATTGTAAGTCGCAGGAGGTTACCGTTAATACATTTTTAAGTGCCGTGTTACTTCGTGCCTTTAAAAAGGTAAGAGGGGATGCCGCTTTCAATAAAGTGTCGTGCCCGGTAGATATCAGGCGTTTTGCGCCACAGATTAAAGACGATCATATCTTTGCTTTCGGGTTGATGATTGTACTTTCATCTGACGATAAAGTGAGTTTTTCAGACAATTTGTGGATGATGCAGGAGTCTGTAGAAAAGAAAACCTCCAAACTGAATCCTTACATTACCATGATGGTGATGGAGTCTGCTCATGATGCCTTGAAAAACTTCACGAAGCTGTTAAAGCATGGTAAATCTTCCAACGACTGTATGTTTTCCAATCTTGGACGCATTCAGATTCCTCATCAATACAAAGAATTTACACTGGAAACCATTTTCAGCCCGTCTGTGATTGGCCCTTTGGGGAATACCACAACGATGGTAACGTCAACGTTTCGGGGTGAAATGGATTTTTCATTTGTAGGAAGCGAAGGCTATTTACCGTATGCGGAAGCTTTGGCTATTCGTGATGAGGTGATTAAAACGGTGAAATTACAATTAGACCCCATAGCAGTATTATGATCAGGCGAAATTTAATGATGGTGGAGCGGATCATGTATGTTGATCCCGAAACTCCTGTCAATTGTGTATTTACGGCAAAAATAAAAGGGAATATCCCGGAGGAAAACTTTAAGGCTGCTTTAGAAAAAATCCAGCAGAAACATCCTTTGCTGAGAACCAGGATTGATAACACCAGTGAAAAGCATCCCTTTTTTATAGAGGAAAAAGACATTGAAATCATTCCGCTCCGTATTGTTGAACGAAGAACGGATGAAGACTGGTTGAAAGAATCCGAAACTGAATGGTTCCGGCTGTTTAAAGATGAAAAAAAGCCGCTTGCCCAATTGGTCTGGATCAAAGGACAAAATGTATCGGAAATCCTTTGGGTACTGCCTCATTGCATCTGCGACGGAACTTCTCTTGTCACCATGATGACGGAACTTCTTGCTTTACTGGATGATCCTGCTCTGGAGTTGCTGCCTTATGAGGTATTCAGTTCTGTGGACGATTTCCTGCCTTTGGATTTCGATATGAAAAGAAAGAAGCGCAAAGCCCGTTTTTATCTGATGATGGGCAGACTCTTTTTTCTCATGCAGCGGAAAAGTAAGACCAGAAACCTTGGTAGTAATTACGTTGTCCACTGGAAGCTGAATGCAGATACAACTGCACAAATAACGGAAAAATCGAAAGCTCATGGTGTTTCTGTACACGCTTTGCTTTGTTCTTCGTTTATGCAGGCTTTCCAGGATGTCCAGGGAAAATATGCAAAAGGGAAGGTGATCAGTCCAGTGGATGTGCGTCATTTTATTCCGGAGATCAGACAGGATCATGTATTTGCTTTCGCTCCAACCGTTGAATTGTCCTTAAAAAAAGAAACCCGGATCTACTGGAGAATGCCAGACATATCAAAAAAGATCTTACAGAAAAAATAGGAAAAATGGAAGCCAGGGAGCTTCTATGGATGGGTGAGCAGATGCATCCCGTTGTTGAACGTATGGTTTCCATGCTGAAATCCAGTAAAGGCGGTCATGATGTAACGCTTTCCAATATGGGAAGAATCAATATCCCGGGCGATTATAAAAATTTTAAAGTAGAAACCATCATCAGCCCTACGGTTGCCTTTCCATGGCTGAATTCGAATACTCTGGTCGCAACAACGTATAATCAGCAAATGGATTTCACGTTTATGTCCAATGAGCAATTCCTGCCCAAAGAAAAAGCCATAAAAATTAAAAACAAAGCCATTGAACTCCTGACCTCGTCGCTATGAAATTTAAACTGAAGCCGCCCCCTCCTAAAAAACTCAGGAAAACCACCCTGAAACGCTTTCTCATCAGGCGGACGATTTACTATGTCCTTCCGAATGTATTCTTCAACTTCATTATTGCTTACGCCAGTTTTCAGGAGTTAGGATACACACACTTCTTTTCCGGAACCCAGAATCTGGCCCGGCTTACCTTACCTATGGCCATATTTCTGCCCGTAGTGCTTACCATCGATATTATCAACAGGGTCATCATTGCTTCCGAACAGGGTGCCATTGAGTTCACTGTAGATGAACAGCTTAATAAAAAGAAGCTGATGACGAAACTGAGTATTTTGCACGGGATTATTACCGGATTGCTGGTGCTGTCTGTTTTACTTTTAGCACAATATAACTGGTCCGAATATTATAAGCTGGATGCTACGGCCATGGCTGTAGTGGTTGGGGTGCTGGCGGGGGTACTGTCTGTGGTGTTTGTGTATTTGCCGGTGTGGAGGTTGAAGAGGTGGATGGGGAGGAGAGCTCAAACGGTAATAGTAGATAAACATTAGATTCAATATTCATTCACTTATAATTTAATACATTACAATAAAGGCTTCAACATTACATAAAATTTCCGGTCCTATTCTTTTCTTTTTAATCTAAAATAAAATATCTTTAAAGCTTTTAATTAAGGATAAAATGTCAGAAGAACAGAAACGTCAGTTGCAACAGCAACTTTGGAATATAGCAAATACTTTACGAGGTAAAATGGATGCGGATGAATTTCGTGATTATGTTTTAGGATTTATCTTTTACAAATATCTTTCAGAGAAAATACATTTTACTGCTAATAAAATCCTATTAGATTCAGGAGAAGATGTTGATTATAATGACGTTGACGAAAATTCTGAATCTGGAAAAGAAATTGTTGAAGCCATCTATGAAGAAGTTGTTGAAGACTTAGGATATTTTCTTAAACCTTCAGAACTTTTCAGTAATATTGCTAAAAAAGGGTATCAAAAACAAGAAGGAAAATCCAATTTTATCTTAGCTGAGCTTTCTAAAATTCTTAATAATATTGAACAGTCTACGTTAGGAACCAGTAGTGAAGACGATTTTGAAGGATTATTTGATGATCTGGATCTTACTTCGTCCAAATTAGGAAGAACAGAAGACGAGAAAAATACATTAATTTCCAAAGTTCTTTATCATTTGGATGATATTGATTTTAATTTATCTGATACCAATGCCGATGTTTTGGGAGATGCTTACGAATATCTTATCGCACAATTTGCAAGTGGAGCTGGAAAAAAAGCAGGGGAATTCTATACTCCGCAACAGGTTTCTACTATTTTGGCAAGAATTGTGACGAGCAGAAAATCACAATTAAAATCCGTATACGACCCGACATGTGGAAGTGGGTCGTTGCTTTTGCGTGTAGCGCGTGAAGCAAAAGTAAGTGATTTTTACGGTCAGGAAATGAACCGTACAACTTACAATTTGGCCAGGATGAATATGATTCTTCACGGTGTCAATTACAGTAATTTTGATATCCGTCAGGAAGATACCCTTGAAAAACCTCAGCATCTTGATAAAACATTTGATGCTATTGTAGCCAATCCCCCTTTTTCTGCAAAATGGAGTTCTAATGAACTTTTTTATTGGATGAACGATTTTCACAATATGGAAAATTAGCACCTTCTTCAAAAGCAGATTTTGCTTTTATTCAGCATATGATTCATCATTTGGATGAAAACGGAATTATGGCAGTTGTAATGCCTCACGGTGTTCTGTTCCGTGGTGCAGCCGAATTGGTTATCCGAAAATATCTGATTAAAGAGAAAAATTATTTAGATGCTGTAATTGGTTTACCTGCCAATATTTTCTTTGGAACAAGTATTCCTACGTGTATTTTAGTCTTTAAAAAATGCCGTGAAGCAGATGAAGATATCTTATTTGTAGATGCCAGCAAAGAATTTGAAAAGCAGAAAAATCAAAATGTGTTGCTTAATGCTCATATCAATAAAATTGTTGATACTTACCAAAACCGTACGGTAACTGAAAAGTTCAGTCATAAAGCGACTTTACAGGAAGTAGCAGATAATGATTACAATCTAAATATTCCTCGTTATGTGGATACTTTTGAAGAAGAAGAGGAAATTGATATCCAGGCGGTAATGGCAGAAATTAAAGAGCTTGAAGCAAAGCGTTCTCAACTGGATGCCGAAATTGAAGTGTATTTGAAAGAATTGGGCTTAGTCAGCTAAAAAAATTTGCTTGTTAAAATCCTTAATGTTTATAGCTATAACAATAGATGACTAAGATGACAGAAGAAAATAAAAGTGTAAAGAATTTTCCTAATTTACGATTTCCGGAGTTTGAAGGGGATTGGAAAGTGAAGAAACTTCAAAATATTGTGAAAATTAATCAAGGTTTACAAATTCCTATATCAGAAAGATTGACGACCCCAATAGATGGTGCATATTTTTACATTACAAACGAGTTTTTGAAAGAAAATTCTGAAAAGAAATATTACATTAAAAACCCACCACTTTCAGTTCTTTGTAATAAAGAAGATATACTAATGACCAGAACAGGTAATACTGGAAAAGTAGTTACCAATGTGGAAGGTGCATTTCATAATAATTTTTTTAAAGTTTCTTATCCGAAAAATATTTCGAAAGGATTTTTGTATAATTTTTTAAAATTAACGAGCATACAAAATCAAATTAGTAAGTTAGCCGGAACTTCTACTATTCCAGACTTAAATCATTCAGATTTTTATAATATTAAGCTTTCCTTTCCCTCATTTCAAGAACAATATAAAATAGCAGAATTTATAGCCCTCTTAGATAACAGAATATTATCACAAAAGAAAATAATTGAACAATTAGAAACCTTAATGAAAGCAAGTCGTGAAAAGATATTTTCTCAGAAACTAAGGTTTAAAGATGAACACGGAAGCGATTTCCCGGCTTGGGAAAGAAAGAAAATAAAAGAAATATTAACGATAGGTAGCGGAAAAGATTATAAACATTTAAATGATGGTGCTATTCCTGTTTATGGGACAGGAGGAGTTATAACTTTTGTAGATTCTTTTCTTTATGATGGTGAAACAGTTTGTATTGGAAGAAAGGGAACTATAGATAAGCCATTATATTTCAATGGAAAAATTTGGACTGTTGACACATTGTTTTATACACATTCATTTAATAATTCAGTTCCTAAATTTATTTTTAATATTTTTCAAAATATAAATTGGAAAGAATATAATGAAGCTTCTGGGGTACCAAGCTTGTCTAAAAATACCATTGAAAAGATTGAAATATCAATTCCTTGTTTAAAGGAACAATATAAAATTACAAATTTCCTATCCTCCATTCAAGAAAAAATAGAAACTGAAAAACAAATTTTAGAAAAATTAGAGCGTCAGAAGAAGTTTCTTTTGGCTAATTTGTTTGTTTGAAAAATGAAGCCTTGTAATGGTATTGAACCTTTATGAAGGCTAATTAAAACTCCAATTCTCTAAACAAAAAGGTTTTGCAGTAAAAATTTTTTCTGGTTTTCGTATTGAGCAAGTAAATCAGCTTCTAAGTTGATTTTTTCATCAAACTTAGACAGAAAATGAGCTACTCTAGTTTGTTCTTTCAAATCAGGAAGATTAATTTTTATTCTTGAAAAATTTTCATAAAATAAATAATCTCTGACACCTCCTTCTACATTTCTTAACACTTCTTTTCTAAAAATATCAGTTCGGAGATACTGAAATAAAAACTCGTCATTGACTGTGTCTATAGTTTTAAAACAGACGTACAAGGAACTAATAATAATATTTTCCAAATTTCCACTATAACCTATTGAACCAACATTGATTCTTGCAGGATTATAGGCAAAGGTTTCTTTCTCTATTATTTTGTATAACGAAATATCATAACCTCTCTCATCACTATCAATTCCTTCAAACTGTTCAGACTGACTTATAAATCCCCTTTTATTGTTGATTGAATAAACTGGTAGTTTTAGGTTTTCCTTATTTTTTTTATTTACGATATAGGTTAAATCCCCTAATTTTTGGAAATTTCTTTTTTTGGATTCTGATGAGTTAAATCCTTCCTTGAAGAGTTTAAAAGATATTTCTTTTTTTGTTATTTGTAAATCCTCAATTATTTTCTTTTGGGTTTGGATTCTTTTGTCTATAAGTGATAAGAAAGATGAGATTTTTATTTGCTCTGCAATAGAAGGAAATATTATGGTTAATCTCCCTATTTCTTTTAAAGACAAAAATGGTTGTGCACCTCCAGATGTTAATTGATTAAATATTTTTTTGATTTCTTTCTTTGTACTTGTGCTAAAAAGCTTCCATTAATTATATTTTTATTTGGTTTTATTAAAGCTACATTCTTAAGACTAAACTCATAATCTACAATATTTAAGGCGCAAGTTCCAGTTCCTGCACCAATATTAACTATTAATAAATCATTTTTTTCAGGATTACATCTTTTGAAAATAGTATTATGTATTTCTTGTTCGAGGTAATAACAACTTTCATAATCCACAAACCCATCTTTAATATGAATTGCTGTAAGAAATGGAACACCTTTTTCAACAGGCTTCGGAGTATCGTGAGTACCATCTGTTATTTTCTCTGTAATTTCTCCCAACTTTTTCAATTCCCAATCCTTAAAAAAGCCATAAAATCTTAGCCTTGGTAATAAATTAGGAAAGGCAAAGATTGATTAAAACTCAGGTTAAAGCTCAATAACTATAAATCCCCAATGTTAATTCATAACTTTTGAGATTAGTTAGAAAATCATTTAAAAAATCAAAAAAATTATGACAAGAAAGAAGACATTGGCAGAAATTGCTGAACTATGGAAGAATGATAAAAAGATGTATGTGAAAAAATCAACCTTTTCAGCTTATGTGCTGTTGCTGGAAAATCATTTATTGCCTGTATTTAAAGACTATTCTGAGATTGTGGATGATGAGGTACAGAAGTTTGTATTTCAAAAACTTGAACAAGGATTAAGTCAGAAAAGTATCAAAGACATTCTCATTGTTTTGAAAATGGTGTTGAAGTTTGGTGCAAAGAATAAATGGATTGAGTTTATCAATTTTGATGTACAATATCCTACGGTTCGAGAAACGCATACGATTGAGGTATTGAGCAGAACGCATCAGAAAAAAGTAATGAGCTATATTCAGGAGCATTTTACCTTTAGAAATTTGGGTGTTTATATCTGTCTTTGTTCGGGAATGCGGATTGGTGAGATTTGTGCATTGACCTGGGAAGATATTGATACGGATAACGGAATTATCAATATCCGAAAAACCATCCAAAGAATTTACGTGATTGAGGATGGAGAACGAAAAACAGAATTGTTGATTGATTCCCCTAAAACCAAAAACTCTATCCGTGAAATCCCGATGTGCAGGGATTTGTTGAGAATGCTGAAACCTTTCAAGAAAATTGTAAATCCTGCGTTTTATGTATTAACCAATGATTCCAAACCCACAGAACCTAGAACTTACCGAAGTTATTATAAAAACCTGATGAAGTTTTTAGAAATTCCTGATATCAAGTTTCACGGTCTTAGACACAGTTTTGCAACCCGATGTATCGAAAGCAAATGCGACTATAAAACAGTGAGTGTTTTGCTCGGACATTCCAATATCAGTACAACTTTGAATTTGTATGTTCATCCTAATTTGGAACAGAAGAAAAAAGCTATTGACCAGATGTTTAAAGCACTAAAATAATTGTCGTTATCACTGATTATTTCTTACATTTGGGAAAACTATCAACGACTTTGTCAGAATTCATACTTCTGACAAAGTTTTTTAACCAAAACTAAGCACGAATGTCAAGTCAGCCGGAATATATTCTTGAACAAAAATTAGTGGAACAGTTACAACAGTTAGGTCATAAAAAAGTAGCAGTATATAATGAGGCAGACCTTATTAAAAATCTAAAGATTCAGCTCGAAATTCACAATAAAAAAACATTCTCAGATACTGAGTTTGAAAAAATCCTCAATCATCTTTCCAAAGGAAATGTTTTTGAAAAAGCTAAAATATTACGTGACCGTTTCCATTTTTTTAAAGATGACGGAACTTCAGAATGGATTGAATTCATCAGCCAAGACCATTGGTGTCAGAATCAGTTTCAGGTAACCAATCAAATTATTCAAGAAGGGAATTTTAAAAACAGATATGATGTAACCATCCTAATCAACGGATTACCTTTGGTACAGATTGAATTGAAACGTCGTGGTCTGGAAATGAAAGAGGCTTTCAATCAAATCAACCGTTATCACCATCAGTCTTTTAATTCTGGAAGTGGATTGTTTAATTATGTTCAATTGTTTATCATCAGTAACGGAGTTAATACAAAATATTACTCCAACAACGCAAAGCAGACCTTTAAACAAACCTTCTTTTGGTCTGATGAACATAACAATAATATAACGCAATTAGAGCATTTTGCACAAGCATTTTTAGAGCCTTGTCACATTGCTAAAATGATTACCAAGTATATCGTTTTAAATGAAACGAATAAATTACTGATGGTTTTAAGACCTTATCAATATTATGCGGTTGAGAAAATTGTTGATAGGGTAAGAACTACAGATAAAAATGGTTTTATTTGGCATACAACAGGTTCAGGAAAAACATTGACTTCCTTTAAGGCCAGTCAAATTCTAAAAGAAATTCCGAAAGTTGAGAAGGTTGTTTTTGTGGTTGACAGAAAAGATTTGGATTATCAGACCCAAAAAGAATTTGATGCTTTTGAAAAAGGAAGTGTGGACGCCACTGAAAATACAGCACATCTGGTTAAGCAACTTTCAGATAATACAAAGCTGATTGTTACCACTTTACAGAAGCTAAATACTGCGATTACCAAGGAAAAGCATGGCAATAAAATTGAGAAACTGAAAGATAAGAAAGTGGTTTTTATTTTCGATGAATGTCATAGAAGTCAATTTGGAGACACGCATCAGAATATCAAAAAATATTTTAAAAATTCCCAAATGATTGGCTTTACAGGAACTCCGATTTCTGAAAAAATTCAATTGGGAAAATAGATGGTGTTCCCGCAACAACCAACAGATTATTTGAAGATTGTCTGCATAAATATGTTATTACAGATGCTATTCGGGATGATAACGTTTTGAAGTTTTCTGTAGAATACGTTGGAAGATACAAGGAAAAAGAAGGAACTAACACTTACATTGATACTGATGTTGAAGCAATCGACACCCAAGAACTTCTTGAAAGCCCAAAACGTCTTGAAAAAATTGCAGATTATCTTATTGCAGAATACGGAAGAAAAACGCACAGCAGTACTTTTAATGCAATGTTTTGTGTAAGCAGTATTGATGTTTTACAAAAATATTATGACCTTTTCCAAAAGAAAAAAGAGGAAGGTCGACACAACTTAAAAATTGCAACAATTTTCAGTTACGGAACTAATGAAGAGTCCAAAGATGCGGATGGAATTTATGAAGAACCCGAGCTTGAAATGGTTGCAGAACCGAAGGCTCAATACGGAGATTCTCACAGTAGAAATGTGTTGGAAAGATATATCGGACATTATAATGAAATGTTTGGAACGAACTTTACAACCAAAGATAGCCAGAGTTTCTACAATTACTACAATGATATTGCTAAAAGAGTCCGCAATAAAGAAGTTGATTTAATTATTGTAGTCAATATGTTTTTGACAGGATTTGACAGTCCACAATTGAATACTTTATTTGTCGATAAAAACCTGAAGTATCACGGATTGATTCAGGCATTTTCACGTACCAACAGATTGTTAGGCGAAAAGAAATCGCAAGGAAATATTGTTTGTTTTAGAAATCTGAAATCTGCAACTGATGATGCTGTGACTTTATTTTCTAACAAAGAAGCAATTCAAGAGATTATTATTCATCCAATTGAAGATTATATTGAGCTTTTCAACTCTGCTTTGAATACATTAAAGATTGTCGCTCCTGAAATTAACAGTGTCAATAGTTATCAAACCGAGCAGGAAAAGTTTGAATTCATCACTGCTTTCCGTGAAGTAATGCGTGTTCTGAATGTCTTAAAATCATTTGCCGATTTTGAGTTTGATAAACTGGAAATGACTGAATATGAATTTGATGGGTACAAAAGCAAATATTTGGATATTTGGACTGATTTAAAAGGAAAAACAGGAACAGAAGGGAAAGCTAGTATTTTAGATGATGTTGACTTCGAACTTGAGCTGATTCATCGTGATGAAATTAATGTTAGCTATATTCTATCACTTTTAGCTAACCTTACTGACTCAAATCTGAAAGGCGATAAATTAGAGAAAAAGAAAAAAGAAATTCGTGATATTCTTTCTGGGGACGCCAAACTTCGAAGTAAAAAAGAACTAATAGAAAGATTCATAGAAGAAAACCTTCCACACATTTCTGATGGTGATAACGTCAACGAAGAATTTGAAAAGTATTGGAACAAAGAAAAGAACTCAGCCTTTGAAAAAATTGCAACAGAGGAATCATTAAATAAAGACAGATTCAGAGATGCTATTGACGACTTTCTTTTTACTTCCAAAACTCCTAAAATAAGTGATACACTAAAACTTCTTGAAATAAAGCCAAAGCTTACTGAACGTAATAATATTGGAAGAAGAATTATTCAGAAAGTGCAGGATTTTGTGGATGTGTTTATTGATGGAGTTAACGCCTAATCCAAACAAAGGTTCAGTAATGGGCTGAACCTTTGTTTGAAATTTCCTTCTCACTTTCAAAAACCCTATCTTCGCAACAATAAAAAACCTGACAAATGAAAAAAACAATATTCCTCCTTTCTGCTGTTCTAGTACTTAATTCCTGTGTAGTAAGAACTGCAACAAAAGTAGTGACAGGAGTTGCCAAAGTAGGCTATAAAGCTGTAAAAGGTACCGTAAACGGGATCAGCTGGGCCGTAAGCAAAGCCAAAGGAAAAATAGATGAAGACCGTGTAGACGGAACCTGGAAAGTGGTAGGCGTTTACAAAGGCTCTTTTGAAGAATTTTCAAACGATCAGAACCCGGAAAGTTCGTTCACTTCCGACTGTGCGGACGGCTACGACCAGATTGTTTTCAAGGCTAAAAAATCCAAATTCAAGCCCGTACACTGCAGCTCCGGCGATGAAGACTGGGTAAAATATTCTATGGAATTCGGGAAAAATCCTGTAACCAAAGAAAAGGAAAACTATATAGAATACAACTCCAACAATTATATTTCAGTAATTGATGTCAACAACAAAACGATGGTTCTGGAAGGAAACCTGATGCCTAAACTGGCTTTTTCCGGAGCTAAACTGTATCTGCTGGAAAAAGTAAAATAATGAGTTGTTTTTTATCAATTGTTCTTTTGTCTTGAAACAAAAGAACCAAAAATTCAAGGCTTGGAATCTTTCGCTAAAAAATAAAATTTGCTCCTAAAATTCCCAAAACTCGTGCGGATTGAATGTTTCTCCTTCGGCTCAATGTTCCGTCCGCACTCAAACAGTGGGAATTTTTTAACGGATCAATTTTTATTTTTTTTAACGCTACAGCTTCCCAGGCCGATAAAAAATGGACACCACGATCAGAACGAGGCATTCCTCTAAACTTAAACGTCAATCATAATACTTTAACAAACATTGTAATGTCCCTTCGATAAATTTTTGTTCTTTTGCAAAATAGTATTAATTTTAAATCATTCCATGTCGAAGTTCGATGAAATCAGGCCTTTTTATGATCATGAAGTAAATGAAGCATTGCGGGGAATCGCCCGTGATCCTATGATGACGGCACTGATGGGGTTCACCTTTCCTGATGTTGATAAGCAGGTCTGGAGGGAACAGTTTAAAAATATTCATTCGATAAGCGATTTCCAGCATCAGTTTATTGCCCACACAATTCGTCAGATCCTTGCGAAAAGCTCTGAGGGTTTAACGACTTCGGGATTTGAAAAGCTGGACCCAAATACACCCTATCTTTTCGTTTCCAACCACAGGGACATTGTTTTGGATACCTCGTTGCTGAATCTGGTGCTGCTTGAGAAAGGGTTTATCATGACCTCGTCCGCAATTGGGGACAACCTGGTTCAGAAAACATTTTTACACGTACTGGCCAAGCTTAACCGTAACTTTTTGGTCCAGAGAGGGCTTTCCATCCGTGAGCAGCTGAAGAGTTCCCAGACCATGTCCGAATATATCGAACAGCTTTTACATGTTGAAAAACGTTCCGTCTGGATTGCCCAGCGGGAAGGCCGTACAAAAGACGGAAACGATGCTACCCAGCAAGGCGTTTTAAAGATGCTGGCCATGGCAGCGGGCGACCTTTCTTTGACGGATTATTTTAAAACACTCAAAATAATTCCCATATCCATTTCTTACGAATATGATCCTACCGACTCCTTAAAAATGCCGCAGCTCCTGGCCAGGCACAGGGATGAGGAATACATAAAAGGCAAGGATGAAGATTTTATGACCATGCTGAGCGGAGTATTGGGGCAAAAGAAAAGAATCCACATCCATGCAGGAAACTTACTGGATACGGAACTGGACGACATAGCGCATCTTGAGAACAAAAATAAGCAGCTGCAGGCGATTGCCCAGATGATTGACGATTCCATCCTGCAGAACTATAAACTTTGGCCCACCAAGTTTATTGCTTATGATCTTCTCCACAATACCAATACCTATGCTTCGGAATATACAGAACAGGAAAAACAGCTGTTTGTACGCAGGCTCGAAATGAGAATTGACCCGTCCGATGCCGTTTCCAAAGAATATTTCCTGGCCATGTACGCCAACCCTCTGATGAATAAAATGAAATCCGGACAAAAATCCCTGGAATAATGTCTCACAGTAAACCAATCTACATTTAGCACTCTTATTAACCATCGGTAATATCAACGCTTCATCAGATCAACGAAGTTGATCCATCTTTGCTATCCTTAAAATAGGAGGCAACGTTAATCATTCTTTGCGTTAAAGAAAATTAATAATAAAAATGATTCGTAAAAAAGTAGATAAAAGAATTTTCTGTCTCCATAATATAGCTGATCTCACTGTCATAGCTCTGTCTGCTGGGATCTGCATCTGTCCCATACACATACTGAACTTCGCCGTCCAAATAAGTCTCTAATTCTAAACGGACCTTCCAGCGTATTTCAAAATCAGCAATTTTTTCTGCCATTGATTCCTTATCCCTCAGGATAATTTCCGAATTCTGTATATCAAACTCATCCGATCCTGAAGCTGCCATGGCCGAAATAATAAAGGAATGAATGTCCGGAATTTCACTTTTCCGGACTTTGATAAGGGTAAAAACAATTTCATCCTTATTGAAAACAGTTTCCACGATGTCTTTTTTCAGGATTAAAAAATCGTGGTCCCGCTTCTTTAATTTTTCCCTTAATATAGATGGATCAAATGGCATTTTTTTAATTCTTGCAATAAATATAAAATTAATATATTTATTAAGCTGAAACTAAGGCTGTTTTGTGGAATTTAATGTTGGAGCGGCAAGATAGTTGTAGTGAACTAAAAACCACACAAATTAAAACATATGAATTTACAGTTAAAACCACATTCAATGGTTGAGGACCGTCATGCCGGCAGTTTTCGTTCCGATGTCATGAATGGCTTAAAAAGCATTCCGAAAAGGTTATCTTCCAAGTATTTTTATGATAAAACAGGAGACCGCATTTTCCAGGAAATTATGGCTATGCCTGAATACTACCTTACCCAATGTGAACTTGATATCTTTAAAAATAAAACCTCAGATCTCGCCAGCCTTATCATCCCGGAAAATGAACCTTTTGATCTTATAGAATTAGGAGCGGGAGATGCTATGAAATCTACTTTTTTACTTAGATACCTCGTTGAAAAGAAAACCGATTTTACCTATATGCCCATCGATATTTCAGGTAATATTCTTTCCATTTTAAATGAAAAACTAAGCCGGGAATTACCAGATCTGAAAACAGTTGCCCTGGAAGGAGAGTATTTTGAAATGCTTCAGAAGGCATCCTCATTATCAGACAGAAAGAAGGTAATTCTGTTTCTGGGAAGTAATATCGGCAATATGGATATAGCGGAAGCTGAAAATTTCCTTTATCATTTGAACCAGAACCTGGCTTCAGGCGATAAGCTGCTGATTGGTTTCGATCTTAAGAAAAATCCTCATACCATCTTAAATGCCTACAACGATAAGAACGGAATTACTGCAGCTTTTAACCTTAACCTGCTGACCCGTATCAACAGAGAGCTCGGTGCAGACTTTGATCTTGAACAGTTTCAGCATTACCAAACTTACGATCCGGTAAGCGGAGCCTGTAGAAGTTTCTTGGTAAGCATGAAGGATCAAATGGTAACGATAGGAAAAGACCACATCTCATTTGAAGAAAATGAACTCATTGACATGGAAGTTTCACAGAAATTTTCCACAGAAAAAATAGAAGAACTGAGGGGAAAATCAGGTTTTAAAAGGGTAGGAGAAATCAAAGATTCAAAAAAATGGTTTGTAGACACCGTCTGGGAAGTAAAATAAATAATAAAAATCTCCCACAGATCCATCAGATTACACAGATTCATCCATTCTTGTAAAATCTGCTCAATCGCCTAATCTGCGAGAGCAAAAAAAGAAATAAGATCTCCCACAGATCCATCAGATTACACAGATTCAACCATTCTTTAAAAAATCTGCTCAATCTGCTTAATCTGCGAGAGTAAAAAAATAAATAAGATCTCCCACAGATCTATCAGATTACACAGATTCAACCATTTTTAAAAAATCTGCTCAATCTGCTTAATCCGCGAGAATGAAAAACATAAGAATCAATCATAACGTAACTACTAAAACTCAACAAAATGACTCCAAACATAGCAACATCAGATTTAGTAAAACAATATACCGATATCCGGAAACATTCCGAAGAAATATGTGCCCCTCTGGAAATAGAGGACTATGTTGTACAGCCCATTGTAGATGTAAGTCCTCCGAAATGGCACCTCGGCCACACCACCTGGTTTTTCGAAACGTTTATTTTGGAACCTAATTTTCCCGATTATAAAATTTTCGATCCGCAATATAATTTTGTTTTTAACAGCTATTACGAAACCATTGGAGCAAGAGTAATCCGTACCGACCGTGGGAACTTAAGCCGGCCTTCCGTCTCCGATATTTATAAATACCGCAGGTATGTGGACGAGCATATGAAAATCTTTCTTCAAAGCCGGTTTATGACTGAAGCCGTTGAACCGCTTTTAGAACTGGGTCTTAACCATGAACAGCAGCATCAGGAACTTTTAATTACTGATATCAAATATATTCTGGGACATAATCCGCTTTTCCCTGCTTACAGATCTGAAATGATTACACCGAAAGCTGGTCCCGGGAACATTGAAATGATTAAGTTTTCCGAAGGAGTTTATGAAATAGGCTTTAATGGGGAAGGCTTTTGTTTTGATAATGAGCTTGGCAGGCATAAAGTATATCTTCAGGATTTTGAAATTGCAGACCGACTGGTTACCAACAAAGAGTACCTGGAATTTATGGAGGCAGGAGGGTATACCGATTTCAGACACTGGCATGCCGAAGGCTGGGACTGGGTGAAGCAAAATAACGCTCAATCGCCGCTGTACTGGCATTATATTGATGGTCAGTGGATGACTTATACCTTAAACGGCTTACAGGAAATACACCTGAATGATGCCGTTTGTCACATCAATTTTTATGAAGCCTCCGCCTTTGCATCCTGGAAAGGAATGCGCCTGCCTACCGAGGCCGAATGGGAGACTGCTTCAGAACACTTCGATTGGGGAAGCCGTTGGGAATGGACCAATTCCGCATACCTGCCTTATCCCGGTTTTAAAAAAGAAGCCGGAGCAGTGGGAGAGTACAACGGAAAATTTATGGTTAATCAAATGGTTTTACGTGGTGCTTCGGATGCCACGCCTCCCGGTCATAGCAGGAATACCTACCGTAATTTTTTCCAGACCAATTTGAAATGGCAGTTTACAGGAATCAGGCTGGCCCGATAATTTACACCTATGATTACAGTAGAATCAGTTTCAAAGAATTTTAACGGAAAACCGGCAGTTGACCATATTTCCTTTCATGCCAATGATCAGGAAATTCTGGTGCTTCTCGGAACCAGCGGTTGTGGCAAAACGACAACGCTTAAAATGATCAATAGACTCATAGAAGCAGATTCCGGGAATATTTTCATTGACGGCAAAAATATCCGCGATCAGAAACCGGAAGAACTTCGAATGGGAATAGGCTTTGTGATGCAGCATTCCGGTTTGTTTCCTCATTATACCATCGGACAGAATATTGCGGTAGTTCCCGAACTCCTGAAATGGGACAAAAAAAGACCCAAAACAGGACCTTTGAACTTCTGCATAAGCTTCATCTTTCCGAAGACGTACTTTCGAGGTTTCCCGATGAGCTCAGTGGTGGACAGCAGCAGAGAGTAGGAATTGCCCGGGCTTTGATTGCCAATACTCCTGTTTTGCTGATGGATGAGCCTTTCGGAGCGTTGGATAATATTACCAAAGCTGATATTCATTCTGAATTTAAATCCCTGGAAGAGCTTAAAAATAAGACAACCATCCTTGTTACCCATGATGTGCAGGAAGCCTTTGAGCTGGGCCACCGGATTTGTTTAATGGATAAAGGGAAAATTATTCAGACCGGAACGCCAAAAGAAATGCTTTATCATCCTCAAAATGATTTTGTCACGGATTTTTTTGCTGAAAACAGGCTTTTACTTGAATATAAAATAGCAACATTGAAAGATACAGGTACTGTCCCAAACTCAGAATTGGGTTTTAATGAAAATACAAGTGTTTGGAATGCCCTTCAAAAATTAAGTTCGGATCATAAAAATACTCCGTATTACGAAAACCTGATCAAGGCATTTAATGATTACAGAAAATTACAGATTGTATGACGCAGCAAAGCCTTTGGCAGTTTATTATTGAACAGCAGGACAAACTTCTCACACAGATTGTACAACATCTGGGACTTACTTTTTTGTCGCTGGTTCTGGCCATTATCGTCGGTGTACCTTTGGGAATTCTGATTGCCAGGAAAAGAAAGCTGTCCAGCCCTGTTCTGGGGGCAGCCGGAATTCTGCAGACTATTCCAAGTATTGCCTTGCTGGGCTTCATGATTCCTGCTTTTGGAATCGGGGCTACACCTGCTATTGTTGCATTGCTTATCTACGCTCTTTTACCCATCATCCGCAATACCTATACAGGAATCACAGGCGTTAATCCAACCGTTATCGAAGCTGCAAAGGCAATGGGAATGAACAGGAGCCAGCTTCTTTTAAGGTGGAACTTCCATTGGCAATGCCGGTGATCATTGCAGGGATAAGAACTGCAGCCGTCATCAATGTCGGAGTGGCTACCTTAGCTTCGTTTGTGGCTGCAGGGGGGCTGGGTGAATTTATTTTCGGAGGAATTTCATTGAATAATACCAATATGATCCTGGCAGGGGCAATTCCGGCAGCATTACTGGCGGTTTTGCTGGATCAGAGTATTGCTGTGGTGCAGAGATCAGGATATCGCCTGTTTCGGAAATTAAAATATATTATCCCTGCCTTATTAATCCTTATTGGAGCAGTCTATCTGTTCAAATCTGTTTCAGGGAATAAAATTAAGGCTGGTTTTACTCCCGAATTTATGGGAAGGCAGGATGGAGACCTTGGCCTGCGGTCCGTGTACGGGCTTAATGTAAATCCTGTGGTGGTAAACGATGCTATTATGTACAAAGCAGCCTATGAAAAAGAGCTGGATCTCATCAGTGGATATTCTACGGACGGCAGGATCAAAGCCTTTGATCTGTATGTTTTGAATGATGATAAAAAAATATTTCCGCCTTATTTCGCTGCTCCGGTTATTAAAACCAAAACCCTGCAGAAATTTCCTGATCTGGAAAAAACACTGAACCTTTTGGAAGGTAAATTCAATGATTCCATCATGACCGATCTGAATTATAAATCCGATTATCTGAAACAGACCCCGGAAAAGATCGCAAAGGATTTTTTAGTTAAAAATAAACTCTATAAACCTTCAAGGAAAGGCAATTCAGGAACAGTACGCATTGGGTCAAAAATCTTTGGAGAACAGTACATTCTCACAGAAATGTATAAAATGCTGATTGAAGGCTATACCGATTATAAAGCGGAAACGAAGACCGGGCTGGGAGGAACCAAAATCTGTTTTGATGCTCTGGTGAATGACGCCATCGATTTTTATCCTGAATACACAGGAACCGGGCTTCTGGTGCTTTTAAAACCTACACCGGAAACGCTTAAAACAGTGACCCAAAGTGCTGATAAAACCTACCAATACGTCAACTCTGAATTCCGGAAACAATACGGAATTCAATGGTTGAAACCACTTGGATTTAATAATTCCTATGCACTGATGATGCGCAGAAAACAGGCTCAGGATCTTAAAATAGGAAGTATTTCAGATCTTAAGAAGTATTTCAATACAAACTGATGATTGTATAGATTATTGATAAAACAGTATTGGCTTAATGCAGAAAAGCTTTGTATTGCTTTGTATTTTACATCCAGCCAATACAATAGAATAATGGATTTTTACAGTTGAAGATCGGGCCATTTACTTAAAACAGCATCGATTGGGGAAGTCAGACCCAATCCGCTTGTAGCACCGGCTCCATAAAGTACACCGATCATTGTGGAATCACTTGTCTTAAAGACTGCTGCCCCTGAATCGCCCGGTTTTGAAAAAGCTCCTGCATCGCCTTTTATGGTAATGACATTATGGGCAATAACCTCGCTCCCGTCAAAATTTTTAGCTTTTAAGGACTCGGTAATACTTCTTACTTCACCTGTTGTAATTTCAGAGGTAATTCCACTCTTCATTACTTCTTCACCAATCAGGGCAGCGCTGATCTCTGCAAATCCTGTAATGGTATTGCCAACACCGTATACTTTTCCTATATCAGCATTCCTGAAATATCCTTTTCTTGCAATTGCACAGTCCAGCCAGGCATCTATAGTGACGGAATTTCTGTCGAAAAATACGTTTTCATAATAATATTCCTTTAACGAAGCGCAGTCATGGCAATAGTTTAAAGTCGTTTGCCACTTAGACTGCTGGCATACATCAGAATCCAGTTTGGTAGTGGTCCCAACCAATACGTGGGCACAGGTAACCATATAAGGATTTTTGTCTCCCTTTTTATTGACCATAACTCCCAGCGTGCCGTTACCCGCAATTGCCTTTCCGCCCTGCATCAGTTCTCCATTTGCTGAGATACTGATTCCGCCGATCAATGGATCTGTTTTTTCATTTCTGGTTGCATCTGCCACCATATCAGGTGTAGCCAGGTGATTGTCCTGAATTTCAAACTCAACTACATCTGTAGGAAATCCAAAAAGGGTAGAAGGAATAGCATTTTTAACCTGTGAAAGAGGAAGTTTCTTTTTACCCCGAAAGTGTAGCTTAAACTGTTGATTAATTTATCATTAACAGTCTTTAATGAAACGCCCAAAGAGGTTATTTCCGGTCTTTTGAAATATTCTTCAACAAGCTCGGGTAACTTTTCTGCCATTTTATCGTGCAGGATGATGTCTTCTTTACTTAGTTTCATGATTTTGTTGTTTATTGGTTGATAGATAAGTGATTAATCAATTTGTGAAAATTCGGAACGGCAAAGCCGTTCCGAATTTATTTCCTCACCAACTTAATATTAGTTCAGTTTAATAGTCCCCGAAGAAGGAGCTCCGCCACCAGCAGGAGGAGGACCGCCGGCAGATGCCTGATCAGCCAGCATACGATATTGTGCAGTACCTTTTTCAGTCTTGATTGTTCCTGAAACCGTATACAGATACAGATCTCCGGAAACTGCATAGTCATTAGCTGAATTATTAACATAGAAGTCAATATTTACAGTAGACATCTGCTTAGCTTTTTCAAGAAATGCATCCATTAATTGAGTGATCTGTTGTTCTGTAAGCCCCTTTGACTTCATTGTCTCTTTGGTTTTTTCATAAGAAGCAGAAGCCCCGCCGCCGCCGAAAAACCAGGTCCAGACAGATAAATTGGCACTGGCAGAAGTTTTCTCATACTCTTTTACCTGCTCTTTATAACTGGCATCCAGCATACCCATTGCCAGGTCATTTAGATTTTTCACATCCTGGCTGGACATGGCAGATACCTGAAGAGATGCAGTGATTCTTCCCTGAGTGAACGGAGGTACAGTATAAGATAATCCTGTAAGCTGCCCTTCACCTGATACTTCAATAGAATAAGATTCTTTAGATTCTCCTCCTGCTTTTTCAGAAAAAATAACGCGTTCGAACGGATCTTTGAATCCTACTTCAGTCTGTGTAATTTGAATTGTTTCCATGGGTTTTGTTTTTGGTTGTTTTTTGAAATTTTTTGTTATTGAACAATCCAAAGGAACGAAGAAAAAGAGATGAATTTTAGAGTGTAAATAACCAAATATCCCTTACAGTATAAATACGGATTATGTTTAAATTGCTGTTTACTAGATGATTGTATTTTTTACATTAAATTTTTACATTGCTGCAATATCGACATAGGAAACTGTAGCGTTAAGAAAATGAATCCTGTGAACGTTAAGAAAATTCTACTGTTTGAGTGCGGCACAAATATAGAACCGAAGCAACAATATTGAATCCGCACGAGTTTTAGAATTTTTAGAGAACAGGATTCATTTTTAGCAGAAGTTTCAAGTCCTCAACTTTTGATTCTTTTGTTTCAAGACAAAAGAATATAAGTCTCTCGCAGATTTTACAGATAACGCAGATTTTTGAGCTACGGGTTTTAAGGATCAACACAGATGTTTTGAGAATAATTTTTACATTGCTGCAATATCGACATAGGAAACTGTAGCGTTAAGAAAATGAATCCTGTGAACGTTAAGAAAATTCTACTGTTTGAGTGCGGCACAAATATAGAACCGAAGCAACAATATTGAATCCGCACGAGTTTTAGAATTTTTAGAGAACAGGATTCATTTTTAGTGGAAGTTTCCAAGTCTTGAACTTTTGATTCTTTTGTTTCAAGACAAAAGAATATATTTAAGTTTCTCGCAGATTTCACAGATTACACAGGTTTTTGCGTCAAATATTTATAGGACTGACACAGTTGATGAAGCTTTTCAACAGCGGCATATCGACATAGGAAACTGTAGCGTTAAGAAAATGTATCCTGTGAACGTTAAGAAAATTCTACTGTCTGAGTGCGGCACAAATATAGAGCCGAAGCAACAATATTGAATCCGCACGAGTTTTAGAATTTTTAGAGAACAGGATTCATTTTTAGCGGAGGTTTCCAAGTCTTGAATTTTTGATTCTTTTGTTTCAAGACAAAAGAATATAAGTCTTTTGCAGATTTTACAGATAACGCAGATTTGTATTCTTATGGTTAATAATTGAGCTTTAATAAATTAAGATCTAAAGAGAGAAAATCAATTGAGAACAAAACCTACTAATCATAGGAAACATCTATATTTGTCCGATGATTTTCTTTACAGAGGAAAAAATGGCTTCCAGAGATATTTTTAACTAAATGATTACAAGATGATTCCATTCCACGAACTCTTATTTTTTATCCTTGCAGCACTGATATTAGTGATAAGCCCCGGCCCAAACATGATCTATCTGATTTCCAAATCGATAACACAGGGAAAAAATCAGGAATGATTTCGCTGGCCGGAATAGTTTGCGGTTTTCTCTTTCATATCATTATGGTATCATTCGGGCTTACGGCAGTATTGCTGGCTGTCCCGCTCGCTTATACAGTTTTGAAAACACTTGGAACGGTTTATCTTTTGTATCTGGCATATCAGGCAATTAAGCCTAAAAGCAAGAATATATTTGAAGTCGATAAAAACGGTTCACATGACAGTTCCAGAAAGCTTTTCACAGTTGGTTTTCTGACGAATGTACTGAATCCGAAAGTTGCCGTATTTTACCTGTCTTTTTTCCGCAGTTTATTAAACCTGAATACGGTTCGGTACTGACTCAGAGCTTAGAACTGGGAGTGATCCAGGCTTTTGTGAGCTTCAGCATCAACTTTATCATCGTACTGACTGCAGCAAGAGTTGCGGCATTTTTTGCAGGAAATCCTTTTGGGTTAAGGTTCAGAAGTGGTTTATGGCAAGTGTCTTAATGTTTTTAGCGGTAAAAATGGCCTTTTCAAAAGCTAAATAAACTCAAATCAGGTAATGAAGCAGACCATCCCAACATATGATTTAAGCGGCATTACCCGGCATGGCATCCTGGTCGAAAGAATTGAGAAACGGACCATCAGCACGGAGGATAATCTGTTTGATAAAGGGATTCACCGGGACAGTCATTATATTTTTACTTTTCTGGAAAGTGGTGTGGCCAAAATGATGGTTGATTTTAAGATGATAGAAGCACAGGATAAAGCTGTTTTCTTTCTGCTGCCGGGACAGGTTCACGAAGGTATTCTTATGGAAAACGTCACCGGATGGTTTATTGCTGTGAAAGCAGAATTGCTTCCGGATTCTGTAAGATCTGTTTTTGAGGAAACTCTGGTCGATATCCAGCCTATTTCAATTGATAAAAACTGGACTGAAAAGCTCAGTGCATGTGCCGGGATGCTTCAAATGTCCTGTACAGAAGAAATGCTGGGAACCAAAGAAGGTTTTTTAGTCATCCGGTCTTTAATAAATGCTTATACAGGGATGTATGCGATGATTTTTTCAGCTGAAAAAATTCCGGGATATCCGGTGAAAGCCGGACGGTTCAGCTAGCAAGGAAATTCAGGGTTCTCGTAAGGAAAGAATTTAAAACCATGAAAAGTCCATCATCTTACGCAGAAGCTTTGAATATTTCCCGCGGCCATCTTACTGATGTCATCCGGGAAGTCACAGGAAGATCTGCACAATACTGGATTCATCAGGAAGTTTTAATTGAAGCTAAAAGGCTTTTATCTTTCACTCAGCTATCAGTGAAAGAAATTTCTTATGACCTCGGGTATAGTGATCATGCCTATTTCTCCCGATTATTTTCTAAGGCTGAAGGTTGCCCGCCGTCAGAATTCCGTAACAAAAAAGTGAATAGAGGATAACCCGCGAATTGTCCAACTAATTCCCTGAAACAGCTATCGGTTCATTTTCATTTTGAAGCTTCCTTTGTACTAAAATTTTTTTATGCCAAGCTTACCAAAATGGATCAATGATACTTTAGAAAATGTCATGTCCTCGAAATTTAAAGAATGTGCTGTTATCCATACCGAAAATATTTCAAAAGATCTTCGGCTTGTCCGTTTTGCTTCTGATCTGGAGGATGTCGCCTTTGAACCTGCTTATGCCATTGGAATGAGAGTTAACGAAAGGGATTACCGTAATTATTCACCTTTTAATTTTAATAAGCACGAAGGATTTTTCGATGTGCTTTTCCATCTTCATAATACCGATTCTGTTGGAAGCAGTTTTGCGTATCATCTCTCAGAAGGGGATGTTACGAAAATTTTAATGCCCCGGGGAAAACGTTTTTTTGAGCCGAATGCAGAAATTCATTTTTCGATAGGTGATGAAACTTCGCTTGGAAGTTCTCTGGCCATCAAAGAGGCAGCGGAAGAAACGGGAGGTTCATTTGCCTGTCTTCACGAACTGGAAGAATCTTCAGCCCTGAAAAAGCTTGGATTATATGGTTATCATGCTCCTAAAAATGATATACAGAACATTATAGAAGCTTTAAACGACTTTTTGAAGGAAGAAAAACAAGCCGTCCACCATAACGAAGCGGTTTTCTATCTTACCGGAAACGGAAATACAATGTCTGTAGTCCGGAAATTCCTCAAAACAAAGGGTGTGGATGCTAAGTGTATAAGATCGCAGGCGTATTGGATGGAAGGGAAAAAAGGGTTGTAACAGGATTTGGAGCTTATGAAATACAGATACTATTTAACCTTTTATGGAAACTATGAAAAGGGGGAAGGTACTTTATGCGTGGTTTTGTTGAGAAATTACGTTTTCCCGTAAAGAAGAGTTATATATTTTTCCTATCATTGTGGCTTAAAACAATACGAATGAAAGCATCATCCGCTAATTTATTAAGCGTTATTAAAGGGCCGAGGCAATTTGTGATCCCTATTTATCAGAGAACTTATAGCTGGCAGCTCACCCAATGTGACCAGCTTTTGAAAGATATTTTGAGAATCAGTAAAGACGATCAGCAGCAGGGCCATTTTCTGGGTTCTATCGTTTATTTTCAGGAAGATATTCATACGATTTCGGATGTCCCAAAACTTTTGGTCATTGATGGGCAGCAGCGTTTAACTACAGTTTCTATTCTGATGATGGCGTTGGCTCATTTTCTGAAGAAAAATAAGGTGGATATTGATACAAGTGCTAACAAACTTTTTAATTATTATTTACTGAATGCGGATGAAGATAATGATCTGCGCTACAAACTAATGCTCACCAGAGGAGATAAACAGTCTTATATTGATCTGCTGAATGAAGTTCCGCAGGAAGATGTTTTTAACAGGGTTGTAGAAAATTACAAATTTTTTGTTTCTAAAATTAATATAGATAATGTTAAAGATATTTACAATGGGGTACTTAGACTGTTTATTGTAGATGTTGCTTTGGAAAAAGATAAAGATAATCCACAATTAATTTTCGAAAGTATGAACTCTACAGGTCTGGATCTTTCCCAGGCAGATCTTATCCGTAATTATGTGCTGATGGGGCAAGAGATCACTTTACAGAATAAACTTTATGAAAATTATTGGTTTCCTATGGAGCAGGCGTTTGGGAATGAATATGCTTCAAGGTTTGACGGATTTATGAGAGATTATTTATCAGTAAAAACGGGCAGGATTCCTCGTATCAATCAGGTATATGAAGAGTTTAAGCTGTATGTGAATTCAGATAAATCTACAAACGATATAGAAGAGATTATTAAAGATCTTTTCATATATACCACTCACTATGCAAAAGTGGTTCTCAGAAAAGAGAAAGATAAGGACCTGCAGATTCTGTTTAATAATATATTAAGGCTCAGAGTAGATGTAGCCTATCCTTTTGTGCTGCCGGTATACAATGATTTTGTTCTGGGTATTCTTAGGAAAGAAGAGCTTATTATTATTTTGAAACTGGTTGAAAGTTATGTATTCAGAAGAGCTATCTGTGGCATTCCGACAAACAGTTTGAATAAAACCTTTGCTAATCTTTACAGATCGGTAAATAAAGAACAATATGTTATAAGCGTTCAGGCAGCATTCCAGTTACTGGATTCTTATAAACGGTTTCCGGATGACACTGAATTTAAAAAAGAAATTGTATCAAAAGATGTTTATAATTTCAGATCTAGAAATTATCTGCTAAGTCAGCTTGAAAACTACAAACGTAAAGAGTTTGTCAATGTTGATGAATATACCATTGAACATATTTTACCCCAAAATCCTAATCTTTCATCTGACTGGAAGAATATGTTGGGAGAGCATTGGAAAGATATCCAGAAAAACTATTTACATACATTAGGTAATCTTACTCTTACAGGCTATAACTCTGAATTGAGCGACCGCCCTTTTGCTCAGAAAAAAGTATAGACGGAGGTTTCGATGATTCTCCACTCCGATTAAATTCTTATTTGAGATCTGTTTCAACCTGGTCTGAAGGAGAAATTAACGAAAGAGCGACACAACTAGCTGAAAAAGCCTGTAAAATATGGGATTCTCCCGGACTGGATGAAAATATATTAAATACTTATTTGAAAACATCCGAAAAGGAACTTGTTCATTACACCAGAGAGCATTTCACTTTTTTACAGGGAGATGTATTAGAGCTGTATGAAGCTTTAAGAAAGCGCATTTTAAATATAGATTCATCCGTAAAAGAAGAGTTTAAAAAATTATATATAGCCTACAAAACGGTGACTAATTTCGTAGATATTGAACCTCAGAAATCAAGGTTGAGATTAATGCTCAATATGAAGTTTGATGAAATTAATGATCCTTTAAATCTTTGTAAGGATGTTACAGGATTAGGAAGATGGGGCAATGGAAATGTAGAAATCACAATTTCAAATATTTCTGAAATAGATGATGTAATGGATCTTATTCAGCAGTCATTTGATATACAGCTGGTAGAACAATAAATTTTTTATTTATTTCATAGATGAACTACACCATAGATGAGTTGAGAGAATCTGTTAATTCAATTCCTCAATTTATTTTTGATAAAGAAAAAAACATATTTGATATCGGAACCAGAGGCTTTTACGAGAACCCTTTTACTGATGTTTTAGCTTATATTCTGGATTCAAGATCTGAATATAAGGGACGAAGTTTATTTCTTAAATATCTTTTAAAAGATTCTTTTTCCCAAGAAATTGTTGATAGCTTTATTGATCAATGCAATACCACTACACAGCATACAACAAATCTGGGAAACCGTATTGATCTGATACTGTATAATAACAGGTATTTAATTCTGTTCGAAAATAAAATATTTCATACCCTAAATAATCCTCTGGATGATTATGCAGACGATATAAATTCAAAATATCCCCATCTGGAAAAGTTTTTTGTAATCATGTCTTATAAAACTGAACATGTACCCTCTGGTTGGAAGTACATCAATATTCAGTATACATTTTATAAGATACTGAATAATCCCTTGGTAAAACTAAATGACAAATGGGACTTTTTTGTAAATGATTTTTTATTACAATTCTCAGACAAAAATAAATTGAAAATGGAACAGAACATTACAGAATTCATTGAAGAAAATTTTTCCAGGATTTTAGAGGCTAAAGACAGACTGGATCATTATATTGAAGGATTGGCCGAGCAGATCAAAAGTGAAACGGCTATCAGAGGCTATCACATTAATAATAAGAATTGGGCCAGAAAGGAAATAGCGATCAGGTTTTATCCTTTTCCGGATGAAGATAATGTCACACTGATATTTCAGGCTGATGGAAAACTGAATGTATCATTATACTACTATGTAGATTTTACACAATACAGTGCAGATATTCATGCTTATTTGGGGTTGCATAAATTTACATTGTGGAAAGAAGGAAATATTTGTTGCTTTGCTCTTTCAGAAAATTTAAGATATAAGACCATACAGGATGCCATGTCGGAAGTGCTGGAACAAATTAAGAGCATGAGGACTTATTATGCAGATAAAATGCCTGAAAAGCTGTATTTTACAAACTGGTAGATAATAATCAAAACGAGCAATGGAAATCTCCATTGCTCATTTTTTGAAAATAATATATCAAGCATTTAATCCTCCAGAACCATTTTTTTAGAACCTGTAATTTTTCCGTCTGTCATCATGGTATACACATAGGTGCCGGATGGAAGATCCGAATTTGAAACCGTAACTGCTCCGCTCCCTTTTTCACGAAGCGGGAGAGATCTTACCAGCTGCCCGGAGATATTATAGATCTCAATAGAAGCTGTTTTTGTATTTTTTGGCAGGTAATAGCTGATGCTTGTTCCGTTTTTGGTGGGATTGGGAACATTCTGAGCTAACTTGGCTACATCAGCTGATGATATATCGGTTGATGAAATACCTTTATTCAGTAACAATTGCTTCAGCTCTTCTACCGTATTTTCAAGGTTTTTAATACGGTCTTCCAGTTTCAGGATGGTTTCATCAGGAGATGCCATTCTGTTAAGGGCGGTATTGGAAACCATTACATTTCCGTTGGGATCTACTACCAGGGCGCGGCCGCTTCCTGTAGGCAGGTTTTCATGTCTTACAGTTCCTACCGTATGGAAATTGGCGGTAGGAGTGAGTGTAAGAATACCCACACTTTTATCTTTGATCAGCATCGTTGATGTAGTCGATAACCCAAACATAATTGATAAAGGAATGTTATTCGTAAGCTTTACGCCTCCCGTTCCGGAGCCTATTACAAAAGAACGGTTTCCTGTAGCGGCAAGGTCAATTCCGAATCCGCCGGAATAAACATCTTTAAGGTCTATACCTACTCCCAATGCAAACTGGTTATGGTTTCTGATGATGTTTTTCCAGCCCAGAGCTACAGATTTGCTTGATCCATTCAGCACGGCGTTGGCCTGGCCGCCAATAACATTGGCACCTCCACCGTTAGCCAGATCGTTTTCCCAGCCGGCTACCAGGGAGCTTCCGGCGTTGCCCCCAAGAACATTGGAAATTCCTACAACGATGCTTCCCTTTGCTTTAGAGACGTTGGAATTATTCACGGCATCTACGATAAATGAGCCGGGTTCGTTAAGGATAGCCTGTCCCGGATTAGCTGAAGCTCCATTGGTTCTCAGGTAAAACGCGATCGGATCTGCTGTTCCTGCATAATTGGCCGGTGTGATACCTGCGTTTCCGTTGATGTCCCACTGTTGGCCACTTGCAACACCTGTTAAAAGGACCATAGCAGCAGCCAGGCCATTTTTCATGGATAATAATGATGTTTTCATAAATTTTGAATTTTGATGGTTTTAGTTATCACTAAAGTATGAAATATTTGTATTAAAAATGCATTTTAATCACGATAAAGTGATTTTAAAATGATGGTAATGGATTTAAAATCAATGATAAAGGGGTATTTTGAATTATTTTTAATATCTATATATTTTATTTGTTTGATCTAATTATTCCAAAAGCCTTTTTAATACAAAGGTTTCAACTTATTCAAGCTAAATTCTTTCAAACTGATAAAAATCCGTTTACGGTTTTCCGTAATTTTTCTTTCGGGGTTGTTTGTAGTTTCGGGCATTATAAAACGAAAACAAACAAACTCAATTATTATGAATAAGAAAATAACTCCTGCAGACCTCTTTTTGGGAATCCTTGCCTTGCTGCTCATCAGCGTAAGCTTTTACCAGACATGGCTCGGGCTTCAGCAGATCTTCGGCCCTGCATCATTCGTTATTGCTCTGGTATTATCCCTTTTACTTTTGTTCCTGTGCTGGATGCTTCGGAATGCCAAGCTTGAAGGGAAACCCACCGGAAGCCTTGTCGGAATCTACGTATTTATTGCTTCTTTTTGTTTCATTGCCAATTTTAATGCCCTCTATACCAGGTTTATGAAAACAGATATTTATACCGATGAACTACGGGATATTAATAAAAGCTTTATGGCTCTCGAAAACGATGTGGAATCCAAGCTGAGCTATAAATACAATAAAATCACCACCCAGAATATCGAGATCAAGAAAAAGCAGCTGATGGAACAGATCAAAGATCCCGGAAACAAAGGAATAGGAACCCGCGCCCAGTCATTGATCAGGGATATTGAAAAACTGACGGGCCAGAAAATAGATTTACTGACTCCCGTTGGAAATGATTACGAAGATCTCTCCGAAAGAATGGGCCATCAGATCGACAATATGATCTCTGACCTGTCTCCTGAAGAAAGAGCATTGAAGACAGACCTGAATAATGCCTCTTTAAAATGGAATAAAAACATTCAGGATTTGCTTCTTTTGTCTAAAAAAGAAAAAGATGACCTGTCGCAGGGCATTATCGATGAATCCCTTGCCGAATACAACAAATTGGGAAGCCGGGCACAAACCGTTTTGGGTAATGAGAAAATTCATTTTGAACCTTTGGTTTCCCAGACTCAGGAAGTGGGAAAGATCGGTTTTGCATTTGAACATGCCATCAAACACTTTGGAATGTATCAGTTTGTAGTACTTGCAGGATGTATTTTGCTGGATTTCATTATTGTGATTATCATCCTGCTGGTTACAAGCCCCGATAATAACAGAAACAACCGGGGAAGTGTTTTCAATAACAAAAGAAGCGGAAATACCTTAATTCCAAATAATTAAACAATGGAAAATTTTAACGAAAAATTTAAACCCCTCTCTTTTGATCAGGAAGCAGAAGAAATGCTGAAACCGCTGTCATTTGATCATGACCAGCAGATACAGGATGATTTCGTTCCCATTGCCAGAACCATTTCCAACGATATTAAAAATAAGGACAGCAACTTTGTATTCTTTTTCGGAACAGCAGATTCAGGAAAGTCTGTGATTTTATCCTCCATGCTTTACTATCTGAAATCTCATGCAGGGGTACTGAGGCCGAAACTTGGAACTCCCAACAGTAAAGAGGCTAACGTACTGCTGTCCGATTTTTTTGAAAACATACGACAAGGTATTTTACCGGGCCGGTCAACAAGAGATCAGGTGACCCGACTGGATCTGGTTTTCGAACCTAACAATAAATCAAAAAAAGTGGTTCCTATTGACCTTACCTTTCTGGAAACTTCAGGGGAAAACCATAATGAGATCAGAAGAGGCGGAAGCTATCACAGCAGTATAGAATCCTTTCTGAATGCCAATGTGCCGCTTACCTTTATTATTGTTACCAGCTACGATTCTGCCCATAAAGAAGACAGCCTGATCAATGAATTTCTGGATGAGCTGGAAAGAAAAGGGAAGAACCTGAAATCTGTAAATGCCGTACTGGTGATTTCCAAATGGGACAAATCGGGAAGAATGGATGTGGAAAGTGCTGAAGAGCTGGAAGGCTTTATTTCCGACCGTCTGCCGATGACTTTACAAAGGATTAATACCTATGGACTGAGCAAATCCTATTATACGATCGGGAGCGTCCAGAATTCCATAGGGCAGGAGCGGGTGAATCTGCTCAATCTGTCTACAGCGGAAGTTCTGTCCAAATGGCTGTACAGAAGCATTACCGGTTACGATCTGGATTATGAAGGAACATTTTGGGAACGTTTAAAATTTAGCTTTACCAACTGATGGGCAGTACTTATTTTTTTCTGCATTCGGGACTTTTGGGAACCCGAATGGTTTCAGGCAGTCTTATTTCCTGGGAGGTAATGCGGAAATAGCTAAAAATATCAGGACATTTGATTTAAAAACAGATGCTGTTAAGCTTTTCCCGGGCAGCCGGATCTATGGCATACGGATAGAGCCGGCGGGCAGCTCATCCCTGATTTCTTATACTGTATACACTTTTGCAAAAGAGCAGAACTCACAGCGTGGCGGGACATTTATAGGATCGAGTCTTATTTTTGTGGATAAGGTTGCTCCTGAAGGTCTTGTCATTGATGTTTTGAATGAATTCCATCAACATCTTGAAGATCATAATGTTGCAGATGGGACCATTACCATTAATCATTCCGATAGATTTTCTATTGATAAGCCGAAAGACTTTGACAAAATCAATTTGAATCTCCGTCAGATAGAAACCCTTGGTACTGCACAGTCCGGCAATTATCTGATGGTTTATATGGAGAAGAGCTCTTCCCAGCTGCAGTCTTTATTGAGTAAGGCAGCAGGACTTTTGGAGACATACGACATGATTTATTTCACAGAAAATCGTGAAGTTGCTGAATTTGTCCAGCAGAAAGGGATTTTTAAAATTGTAGATGGAAAAGGATTCGACCGTGAAATTCAAAAGTCGGATGAGGAAAAAGCAAGGCTTGTAAACAGCTGTATCCGGGAGCTGGAACAGGAGAAAGAAAACCTGAAAGCAGACAGGAAAAGCATTATTAATGATCTTGAAAAACAGATTGCTCAAAATGAAAGAAAGCATCAGGAAAATGAAAAGAAGATCATTGAATCAAAAGGAGGCATCGTAACCATCAATCAGGAATTTGATCAATATGCAGCGAAAATAGAAGATCTGGTTGAAAAATTAAAGTCAGACGGAAAAGTAGAATTCATCCGGAAGCAGCATCTGGAAAGCAGAAAGATATTTGCAGATAAGATCAGGCTGAGCAAGGATATTGGAACTGTCAGCTCAATTAGTGTAAGCCCTTTGATGAATCAGAATCATTCAAAACCCAGACTTGGAAACAGCCTGGAAGATTTCAGCCGGGAAAACGAAAGTTACAGCCATAAAGAAACACGGCTGAATGGGTATAAAATTGCCTTTTGGAGCCTCCTTTTATTATTGACAATAGGAGCAGTATGCTATATAATGTTTTTCGATGGTGGAAAAATTATTGGATTTCCGGAAGACTAGAGAGTTGATGGTAAAAAAATAACCATTAGAAAAGGTGTGCCAGTAAACACACCTTTTTAATTTTCTGAATATTCAGTTGTTGATTGAAATTAGCCATCGGCCCTGGTGCCTAGGAAAATAATCCGGCTGGATCTTGTTATTATTCACAGGTAAGTCGAGAAATCTTAAATTTCTTTAAGTGAGAACTATCTTTATAAAATGTGATACAGTTAAAAATAGTTCTCTTTCAGCTCAGGAAAAAATTCGTAAAAAAATACTTTTTTTAAACAGTTGTTTAAATTATTGTTGCTGTGTTAATTAAGGATTATAACTCCAATAATATTAGCTTAAATAGCTTCTGTAAATAAAATTTTGGTATGCAAATTGTTGATAGGTCCTGTATTTTGCAAAGCGCATTTTGGCTCTTAAAATGTGTAAAAAATCTTAATTTATTATAAAAGCGTATGAATTATTTAAATTTCGGCGCTATTAATGAGAAAGTGATTTTCTTGTTAATAGCTCTTTTTTATGGTATTGCAGGTGCTCAGTGCACAGCTTACACCGGCCAGGTAATGAATCCGGGAACAACCTATTGTCTTAACGGAAATCTTACATTAACCAATGATATTACCATTCCTCAGGGGGCAGTTTTGATTATTGAGCCGGGAGCTGCGCTTATTGTAAAAGGAATCAGGGCGAACGGTGATCTGGAAATCAGGGATGCAGCCAGTGTAAAATCAGAAGGATCTATTATAATCGGAGCTTTCGGAAGTCAGAAAAATTCAAAAGTGAAGTTGGGAACCAAAGCTTATCTTTCTCTTACAGGATCAGTTTCACAGGAAGATCCTTCCTTTATGGGAGCATTTCCCGGAGCGACTTCTACCATTGATATGGGAACGTACAGTGTTGTAGAGATATGCGGGACTTTCAATCAGCAGTCTGTTACCTATCCTTTTGTCAATTATATCGGGGCGCCTTTGGGAAAAGCCTACTGTATTGCCAAGGCACAGGTGAGCGGAGGAGGAGCTTCCATACTCAGCAACGACAGCCAGATTATTGCCATTGCAATGGATACGGTAACAGGTCTTGCGCCTGGAAATGCCAGTTTCTGCGGTCCGAATGCAACCAAGGCTATGTGCCCTTCTTTGTGGCCTGCGGGGCTTCCGGATGATAAACAGGTTTGTGGTTTTGCAGATGAAGTGGTTCACGAACTGGATGATTACTGTACCAAACCCGGAGCTTCAGGCATACCTGACACTTATACCAAAATGGGGATTACCGTGCAGCAGAAAACTTCCGGCTGGCCTGAGAATATTCCCAATGGATTTCTGGCATTGGAATCGAAAACCAAAGGATTTGTTATCACCAGAGTACAGCATGTAAGCCAGGTTCCCCAGTCGGGAGACGCCGTTTCGGAACCGAAAGAAGGAATGCTGGTATATGATATCCAGGATCGCTGTGTAAAACTATACAACGGAACTCAATGGAAATGTATTGAAAGAAGCTGTAATGATTAACCTAATGATAAAAAGTATGAAACATATAAAAAGTATAAGCATTATCCTGATCGTATTGGTTTCCGGTATTTTAAGTGCTCAGGTAGCTATAGAAAAGGAAACCATTGAAGGTAAAGACACAATATTAGGTTTTAACAACAGCCCTGCCAATACAAAAGGTCTGATTCTTCCTGCTACAAAAGGGCTTCCTGCCGGAAGTCCGGCCAACGGAACATTTATTTTTGATACCTCTGATGACAAAGTAAAAGTATATGAAAATAATAGTTGGAAAGCATTGAGCGATACGGGAAATTCTACAACAATTAAAGCAAATGATTCGGATGAAAAAGGAGCAGGAGTTGTAATAGGAGAGAAGGAGGGGAGTGCTGATGGAGTTCTTGTTTTAGAATCACCCGACAAAGCAATGATTCTTCCTAAAATATCTTCACCCCACCTCAATGTAAAAAATCCGTATCCCGGAATGATCTGTTATGATACGGCCAGTAAAACATTTGCTGTTTTCGACGGAACAGTTTGGAATTACTGGAAATAGTAACAGTATAAACATAAAAGTTGTTTAAACTTTACAACCACAAAAGTCACAAAAGCTTTCATTCTAAAACATTTTAGTTTACCTAAGTAAGTTTAAAATGATTCCGAAAAAAATTTCACATAAGATGAAAATCAAAGATTTTCCCAAGACTTAGGTGTACTTTTATGCATAAAGTCTGGCTCTAAAAAAACTTAAGTGGTTAAAATAATCAATATAAAAGTTTAGACAGTTTCATAATCAAAAAAGCCCTGCATTAATCGTAAGCAGGGCTTTTTTTATTTTTTTCTTCCGTACATCAATATTCTTTTGAAGGCATAAATCGCAGGAAGTTTTGGAAAATTTTTCTCAATACGGATTTTAAATTCCGCTGTGAAACTTTTCTGCTGTTCTTCATCAAGCCTCTCCAGGTAAGGAATTAAAGCAGATCCGGAAATAAAGTTGAATAAAGTTTCATGATCGTCGGCAATAATAGGATATACTTTCTGAAACAGATTTAAATCCTCAATCCCGTTATCGAACAGAATCTGTGCATATTCATCTATGGTAAGAACAGCTGACGGACGATTCCAGTCTTTAAGATGGGACCTGAACGGCTCGTCCTCCGCCAGTTCAGAAAGAATTTTGTTCAATGTATTCCCCGGCTGATAAGGCATCTGTACAGCAAGCTGTCCACCGGATTTTAACTTTGAGATGAGTTTGGGGAACAGTTCATGATGATTGTCCGACCATTGTAAAGCTGCATTACTGAAAATAAGATCCCAGTTTTCATCAGCGTTCAGCATTTCTTCCGTTGTGGCAAGCTTGAAATGAAGACGTTCGTTTTCCAGTGCTTTAGATTTTTCCAGCATTTCAGGAGAAGAATCGATTCCTGTAAACAGTGCCTTGGGAAATTTTTCAGTAAGAATGGCCGTCTGTTCACCCGTCCCGCAGCCAAGGTCTACCGCTTTCATTTCCTTTTCATCAGTGATGAGTTCAGCAAGATCATAAAAAGGTTGGAAACGGATATTTTTAAATTGATTGTAAACGTCAGGATTCCAGGGCATATTTGTGATATTAGAATGAAGCTTCAATTTAGTAATTCCCAAAAGAAATACTGAAAACCAAATGATAAAATATTCTTAAATATTCTGGTTTTTAAATTATGGAGAATAGATTCTCTCGCAGATTTATATTGGTAACTAATTGTTTAATTTGAGCTTATCAAATATTTGAAACCAAAAATCATTTTCATCATAATTATACATAAACATCTGCTCGATCTGCGAGAGACAAAAAAATATACAAACTCATTTGGTCTAAAAATATCTATAGGATCTGCGAACTTTCCTTAATGCTGTTCATCACAAAAATACTTTTCGTCTGCCCGATTCCTTCAATTTCAGAAAGCTTATTCACAAAAAATTCATGAAAATCATCCATATTCGGTGCAAGAATTTTAAGCATGAAATCAAAATCTCCGCTGATGTTATAAAATTCTACTACTTCCTTCAGTTTTCCCACCTCTTCTATAAATTTTCCGGCAGTTTTTTTATTATGAACATTCAGGGCGATCATACAGATCACCATCATGCCTTTGTTTACTTTTTTACGGTCCAGAACGGCGGTGTATTCCCTGATGATGCCAAGCTTTTCCATTCGCTTGATCCGTTCATGCGTAGGAGTCGGGCTTAGATTGATCCTGGCAGAAATATCACGTACACTCATTTTAGCATCCTTTTGGAGTAATCGCAGGATAGAAAGGTCTTTTTCGTCCGGAATGTAATGGTCTGTAGTCATTTGTTCTGTTTTTAAAGATTGATATTCTGTTATTAGTTTATTTGTTCTTATATATGGTGTTAAATAGTTTATTTGTTCCAAATTTACTATATAATTTTCAAATATGTTCTTTTAAAATTAATTTTGCAGAAAATTTGAATACATGAGTACGAGGAAAAATTTAATATTAATATTAGCATCGGTAGGAACGTTTGTGGAGGCTTTGGATATTGCCATTATTAATTTAACTATTCCTTCTATTCAGGAGCAGTTCAATATCGGATCTGCAACTGTACAGTGGCTTCAGACTTTATATGTGCTTTTTTTCGGTGGTTTTCTGATTATTGGCGGGAAGCTTTCCGATCAGATCGGGCGTAAGAAAATATTCCTTATCGGAGCTCTGATCTTTATGCTGACTTCGTTAGGAGCCGGACTTTCCCAAAGCTTTGAAACGTTAGCTGTATTCCGTGCTCTTCAGGGATTAGGAGCTGCATTTATCATGCCTTCTGCATTATCCATTGTGACCAACACATTCAGGGATGAGCAGGAACGTAACCGTGCCATCGGGATTTTCAGTTCATTTGCTGCCATTGGTTCTGGAAGCGGTCTTTCAGTGGGGGGATTATCAGTACTTACTTAAGCTGGCACTGGGTTTTCCTGATCAATGTTCCTATTCTTTTGATCACCCTGGTTTTTGCTTACCAATATCTGCCTGCAGACGAAAAAGATGAAGCGGGGCAGAAAACAGATCTTGTATCGGGAATATTGCTTGTTTTGGGACTTTTAAGTCTTACTTACGGAACGCATGAACTGGTTCATATAAAAGAGAATCCTTTTCTTATTATCGGTTCCCTGATACTTGCCGTTTTGCTTCTGGCAGCTGTATTGATCAGGTTAAAATCTGTCGAACAGCCGTTGATCGATTTGCAGATGTTCAGACACAGATCATTAGTGATTTCTAATGCTGTTTTCTTTACATTAGGGGCTTTTTTCATAGGATTTTTATTCCTTATTTCATTAATGCTTCAAAAGGATATGGGGCACAGTGCGGCTTCTGCCGGATTGATGCTGGTGCCTTTCAGTATTATGTCTGCACTGGCTGCAAAATTTGTTTTACCTTATATTTCCAGAAGGCTAAACTCTTCACAGATGGGAATTTTTGGCTGGAGTTTTATGCTTGCCGGAGCGTTATCTTTATTGATTGCGGTTTATACAGGTCATCCATTGACGGTTGTATTATTGGGAGCAGCCTGTATTTCAGGAATCGGAATGACGTTTTGCTTTACTGCGCTTTCGGTAATGGGAATCCAGGATGTAGCGCCATCTCATTATGGAGTGGCTTCCAGTTTAAGCTCAACCAGTTACTTTTTAGGAGCAGGGATCGGACTTTCGTTCATGACTCTAATGAGCCAGATTTTTCCTTCTCAATATGCCGTGGGCGATTTAAGTCTGATCATTCTGGTCGGGTACGCTTTGCTGGCTCTTGGATTGCTCCTTTATTTCATCGTTAAAAGTTCAAAAATGAAACATACAGAAATAGCTGTTTCATAAGTTTGATTAAAAATATACAACTATATGAAAAGGGATCGGCATTATTGTGCCGGTTCTTTTTATTTTAGCAAAATGAAAATACAGATTATCAGCGATCTTCATCAGGAATTCGGCTCGACTGATTTATTTTTTGAAAATGCAGATATTGTTGTTTTGGCCGGAGATATTAACCTGGGTACAAAAGGAATCGAATGGATCAAGTCGAAGATAGAAAACAAGCCTGTCGTCTATGTTCTGGGAAATCATGAATATTACAAAGGTTCATATCCGAAAACCTTAAACAAAATTAAGCAGGCTGCTGAGAATTCAAATGTCTTTGTTCTTGAAATTGAATCTGTGGATATTGGTGGCATTCGTTTTCACGGTGCTACGCTTTGGACAGACTTTTCTATTTTTGGAGATCCGATGTATTATGGAATGATTTGTCAGCCCAAAATGAATGATTATAAAAAAATCAAGCGGGATCCATCCTATTCGAAGATGAGAACCCTTGATACTTTTAAAATACATCAGTTCTCAAAACTTTGGTTAAAAGAAAGCCTTGAAAAATCTACTGATTTAAAGAATATTGTAGTGACGCATCACGCACCGAGTATTCAGTCTGTTCCTGATTATTATAAAAAAGATCCTTTAACGGCAGCTTATGCATCCGATCTGGAGGATTTTATCATGGAATATCAGCCAAAATACTGGATTCACGGACATATTCATACACCCTGTAAGTACAAGATCGGGGAGACTGAAATAATTTGTAATCCTCATGGCTATATTGACGAAAAATATAATGGTTATGAGAAAGAATTAATTATTGAGATATAAAGAACAGCAAAGAAAGTTAATTTTTCCCTCTTCATAAAGTAAAATAAATTCTTCTTCGTCTATGATGATGAAAGCTTAAACGATCTCATCATGAAGAATACAAATATACATGCAGGTGTCATTCTTATTCCCGATTTCAGCGGGTTTACTGAATTTGTGTTCAATACAAAACTTTATACGGGAGAATATATTGTAAGACAACTATTATCTATCCTGATCGATATGAACGATCAGTATTTTGAAATTTCAGAGATTGAAGGGGATGCTATTTTATTTTACAGGTATGATAATAATCCTTCCTATCAGCGTATTTCCAGGATGCTTTGGAAGATGAGGAATGCTTTTAACCAAAAGATTAAAGAATTGAGTAAGGAGCTGAGCATTCCTATCGATATGTCACTCAAATTTATTGTACACTATGGGAAGTTTTCACAGTATACGATCGGGAATTTTAAGAAGCTGTATGGCAAAACAGTAGTTGAAGCCCACCAAATGCTTAAAAATGACTTCGCTGAACAGCCTTCATATGCCCTTTTCAGTAACTCTTTTCTGGAAAACAGCGGAAGCAGGGAGTCTGAGATCGGTACGCAGGAATACTATCTTCCTGAAGGAGAGATGATCCATTATTTTGAGAATGCTCATTAATATATCTATTTTTTAATAATATCATTTGATACTATCAGACAATGGGGTACTTTAAAACAGTTTCCATAAAACATTTTTTTCATTTAAAACTTAGTATACGAAATAAAATATTATATTTATTTTCACACTTATTGCATGAAAATAAAATCAAACTATCCAATAAACGAGGAAGCTTTTTCTAATTTACAAAAATTAAGTGAAGAGTATGAAATTATTGATTCTATTGAAATTCAGGAGAATGATTCGAATAATAAAAGAGTTTTAAAAGGTGCGAAAGAAAAAGAATGTAGATTTTGTAAAAAACAATTTCCTGAGGTTAAATTTAAAAATGTATCTCATACAATTCCTGAATTCTTAGGTAACAAAAATTTAACTTCAGATTTTGAATGTGATAATTGTAATAAATATTTTTCTGCATTTGAAAATGAACTTGCTAACCTTTTATTACCATTAAATACTCTTTCAAGCACTAAAAATAAAAAAAACAAGACACCTAAATTTAAAAATAAATTAGAGATACATCAAGATGATAAAAATGTGTTCCACATTACGAACTTTCCTGATGATCTTATAAACAGTAAAAAAGAAATAAATTTTACAATAGAAACAGCTTCATATATTCCAGAATATGTGTATAGAAGCTTAATTAAAATTGGCCTATCGATAATTAATGAAGAGATAATTAAGAATTATAATGAGACTATTGAATGGCTCATGTCATTAAAACAAAATGTGATTATTCGTCCATGTTTGGCTTTTACAATTTTTCCATTTAATAGTCCAACAGATAAAATTAGATGTGCGATTTTTGATAGAAAATTAAATGTTACTAGACAAATTCCTAAAACATTACTGATATTAAGCTATAAAAACTTTGCTATTCAAACTTTTTTTCCAGTTTTTCCTTTTGAGGGTTTCACTGAATTATCACCTTTTCCTCATGTGATTCCAACAGCTTTAGACTTAAACAATAATTTAAAGAATAAGAAAGAATATGGATTGATTTATTTGGATAAAAATATAAGAGTTAAAGGCGAAAAAATAGAGGTTAATATTAGATCAGTAGAAGAATAATTAATAAAAGAAATGATTTAAAAAAGCAGGCCCCTTAGAACCTGCTTCAAAATTAAATATACTAATATGATGACTACTTCAACGTAAACTTCACCTTTGTCTTAATGGCATCAGAAGAATTACCAATCTGTGCTTCAAAATCTCCGGGTTCAGCTACCCAGTCATGTTTTTCAGCATCAAAATAGCTCAATGCTGTTTTATCAATGGTAAAGGTTACTTCTTTTTGTTCGCCGGGATTTAAGAATACTTTTTCAAAGCCTTTTAATTCTTTTGTGGGACGTGGTACGGAAGCTTTCATATCGCTGATGTAAAGCTGGGCTACTTCAGCACCTGCTTTTTTCCTGTATTTTTTACGGTTACGGTGAAAGTGATCTTGTCATCCTGAGACATCACTGTTTTATCAGCCGTTGCTTTTCCGAATTCAAATGTGGTGTAGCTCAATCCATGTCCGAAGCTGAATAAAGGTTTTATTTTCTTCGTGTCATGCCAGCGGTATCCTACGAAAATACCTTCATTGTAGGTAATATTGATCGGGTTTTTCTGGTCTTTACCTTTTCCGGCTGCCAGTTCGTCTTTCTGTCCGGGATATTCTCCCAATCGGTGCGCTGAATTATCTTCAAGTTTCACAGGGAATGAAAACGGAAGCTTTCCGGAAGGGTTGGCATCACCTGCCAAAACAGAAGCGATAGAATTACCGGCTTCAGATCCAAGATACCAGGATTGAAGTACGGAAGGAACCTCCTTGATCCAAGGCATGGCGACTGCATTTCCGGAAACCAGAACCACTGCAAGGTTTTTATTGGCTTTTGCCAATGCCGAAATCACATGGTCCTGATTGTAGGGAAGCTCGTAGCTTTTTCTGTCGTTACCTTCGCTGTCTTGGAAGTCAGATTTATTCAGTCCTCCCACGAAAATCACGTAATCGGAATTTTTTGCCAGTTCTACAGCTTCTTTGAGTAATTCTTCTGCAGAACGGTCGTCTTTCAGGTTCTGTCCGGATTTTACCCCGTTGTATTCTCCACCGATATCACCCACATAACCTCTTGCATACTGTACATCGGCCTGTTTTCCAAATCTGCTTTTGATTCCGTCTAAAGGCAGGGTTTCATATTTTACTTTTAGTGATGAAGAACCTCCGCCGACCGTCATTACTTTAATGGCATTTTCACCGATAACGGCAATTTTTTTAGTTTTATTAATATCAATCGGAAGTACGTTTCCTTGATTTTTCAGCAGTACAATACCTTCTTCCCCGATTTCTTTGGCTACCGCCTTGTGTTCCTCAGAAGCAACATTCCCGAAAGGTTTGTTTCTGTTCATTGTGGTTTTATAGGCCAGACGCAGAAGTCTCGTTACCTTATCGTCAAGCTCCTGAGTTCCTACTTTTCCGGATTTGATAAGGTCTAAATAAGGTTTTGCCAGATAATAATTATCGTAAGCGTTTTTAGTTCCTTTAGAAAGCCCGTTGGTCCAGCTGCCGAATTCAAGGTCCAGCCCGTTGTGGATGGCTTGTTCCGTATTGTTTACTGCTCCCCAGTCGGATATCACAACACCTTTGTAGCCCCATTCCTTTTTCAGAATATCATTCAAAAGATATTGATTCTGGCTGGCATATTGGTTTTTGTACATATCATAAGCCCCCATGATCGTCCATGAATCACCTTCGGTTACTGCTGCTTTGAATGGCGGAAGATAGATTTCATAAAGTGTTCTGTCATCTACATTCACGTTACTGGTATGGCGGAACATTTCCTGGTTGTTTAAAGCAAAATGCTTCACAGAAGTAGCCACTCCGTTAGATTGAACCCCTTTGATATAAGGAACCACCATTTTTGAAGTTAAATAAGGGTCTTCCCCCATATATTCAAAGTTTCTTCCATTCAGCGGAGTTCTGTAAATATTAACCCCGGGTCCAAGAAGAATGTCCTTTTTTCTGTAACGGGCTTCTTCCCCAAGAGCTTTTCCGTAATTCCATGACATTTTTTTGTTCCATGTTGCGGAAAGTGCCGTGAGGGCAGGGTAGGCAATGATCGAGTCATTGGTCCATCCAGCCTGATCCCATTCATCCCACATCACTTCAGGTCTTACCCCGTGAGGACCGTCTGTTGTCCAGAATTCAGGAATTCCCAATCTCGGAACGCCGGGTGAGCTGAATTTGGACTGTGCATGCAGCATCGCCACTTTTTCTTCAAGCGTCATTCTTGAAAGAGCATCCTGAATACGCTGTTCTACAGGTTTTGATTCATCTAAATAAACGGGTTGAGTATGAGTCTGGGCCATATATGAAGCAGCAATAAGAGTGAATAAACTTACAATGGCGGTTTTCTTGAACATAAAATACCTTTTATTGATTAACAACAAAAGTAAGTAAAATTTTTATTATCTCAAATTGAGAAAATAAAATTAATTAGTTTAAGAAGTTTGAGAGTTTGAGAGTCTTAGGGTTGCGGGGTTCGGGTTTCGTGTTTTAAGATAAGGATTAATAATTCATCAATATTAATGAAGGAAAATATCTGGTGGCTGAGGCACTCGAAGCCACCAGTTTCTAGTTGAGCTCTTTCTGCTGCGACGTACAACCCGGAACTTGAAACTTGAAACTCGAAACTCAAACCCCGAAACCCGAACTCACATCACTCATGATCCACCCATCCCTTCACTGCACCGCCTTTAAAAATTTCTTCTGCTTTTTTAACCACAGCCTCTGACTGGTAAGCTTTTACGAAATTTTTGACTTTTGCAGAATTTTCATTGTCATGGGTCGTAACAATAACATTCACATATGGTGAGTCTTTATCTTCACTGAAAACACCCTGCTTTTCTGCATCTAACCCGGCCTGTGAAGCAAAATTATTATTGATGATGGCAATAACCACTTCTCTGTCATCCAAAACTCTTGGTAACTGGGGAGCCTCTATTTCAAGGATTTTCAGCTGTTTTGGATTTTCAGTAATGTCTGTGACTTTAGGTAATAACCCGACACCTTCCTTTAATTTTAAAAGTCCGTTTTTCTGAAGAAGAAGTAAGGACCGGCCTTCGTTGGTAGGATCATTTGGAATAACGATGGTGCTTCCGTTCTGCAGCTGGCTTATGCTTCTGATCTTTTTTGAATAAGCAACGATAGGATATACAAAAGTATTCCCGACCACAGCCAGTTTGTATCCTCTCTGTCTCGATTGCTCATTCAGGTAGGGAACATGCTGGAAGGCATTAGCTTCGATATCTCCGTTGTTTAAAGCTTCATTCGGAACCACATAATCATTGAACGGAATAAGCTCCACGTCAAGATTATATTTTTCTTTAGCCACTTTTTTTGCTGCTATGGCAATTTCCATTTCCGGTCCGTAAGTAATTCCTACTACAATATGGTTCGGATCATCTTTTTTCCTGAACATGCGTTGAATATGAAGAGTCCGGCTGTCAAAAAGCCTATAATATTTATTTTTTTCATTAGAATTCTGGGTGTTAAAGAGGTGGCTGAGGCACTCGAAGCCACCGGTTTATTGTATTTACCTGTGGTCAAATTTCTTTGCCAATCTGTCTCCTGCAAACTGTATGATGAATACCAATACGACAAGCAGTATCAGAACCACATTCATAATCACAGCATCATAGCCGATATATCCATACTGATAGCCGATCTGTCCTAAACCGCCAGCGCCCAGTGCACCTCCCATTGCAGAATAACCTACTAATGTGATTAAGGTGATCGCTGCGTTGTTGATCAGGGAAGGAAGTGCTTCAGGAAGCAATACTTTCTGAATGATCTGTAATGGTGATGCGCCCAAAGCTCTTGCGGTTTCTATCAAACCATGGGGAACCTCGAGAAGACTGTTTTCCACCAACCTCGCAATAAACGGAGCAGCTCCTACGCTCAGCGGAACCAGGGCTGCATTCATTCCTATTGAAGTTCCAATGATTACCCTTGTGAATGGAATCATCCAGACAATCAATATAATAAAAGGAATAGAACGGAAAATATTAACCAAAACAGAGGTGATTCTGTAATAAGCGGTGTTTTCCAACAGCTGTCCCTTTCTCGTTAAAAACAACAGAATTCCAACCGGAAGACCTAAAACAAATCCAAAAAATCCTGAAACAAACGTCATATAAACCGTTTCCCAAAGTCCCTTTCCCAAAAGAGAAATTACCGAATCACTAAGCATATCCTTTTACTGTATTTTGAATTTTATTCTGGTTAAAATAATAGATCGCTTTCTGGTTGTCTTCGGTTTCACCCTGGAGCTGAAGCAGGAGTTTTCCGAAATTAGAGTCACCAAGATACTCTACATCGGCTTTTAAAAGCTTGTAAGGTATTTTATATTGGTCATAGAGCGTAGAAAGAAGTTTTTCAACACTGATGTTTTCATTGAGCTCTATTTCAACCAGCGGAAATAAGCCGTCTTGCGGTTCTTTCTGCAGTTTTTTATTAAGTTCCTGAGGTATGGTCATGATATCTGAATTTATAAATTGGCGGATCACCGGATTTTCCCTGTCCGAAATGATCTCGCTTAATGTTCCTTTTGCTAATAATTTTCCTTTGTCTATTACCGCTACATGATTGCAGACAGCTTTGATAACTTCCATCTCGTGGGTGATCAGGAGAATAGTAATACCAAGTCTTTGATTAATATCCCTTAAAAGCTGCAGAATCGATTGTGTGGTCGCAGGGTCCAGTGCACTGGTGGCTTCATCACAGAGAAGGAGATAAGGATCGTTGGCCAGTGCCCTTGCGATGGCCACCCTTTGTTTCTGTCCTCCGGAAAGGCTTTTAGGATAGTCGTTGGCCTTGTTTTCCAGTCCTACGATCTTCAGGAGTTCATTTACTTTTTTACTGATCTCATCTTTACTGACATGATCAAGCTCAAGGGAAAGGGCTACATTGTCAAAAACCGTTCTTGACGAAAGCAGATTAAAATGCTGGAAAATCATCCCGATTTTTTTTCGTTCACCGGCAAGCTGTTTTGGGCTTAACTTAGTGAAATCCTTTCCGTTGATAATGATCTGGCCTTCGTCAGGTCTTTCCAGAAGATTTACGGTACGGATCAGGGTACTTTTTCCGGCACCGGAAAACCCTATGATCCCTACGATATCTCCCTTTTCTATGCTCAGGCTTACCTGATCCAAAGCTTTGAAGGACTGCTTTTTCTGATGAAATGTTTTTGAAATGTTCTTGATTTCTATCATTTTTAATAGTATAGTTTAATTTTAAATTGGCTGATACGGTCTTACGGTTTTATTGAAGAACCTTTTCAGTCTTCTGATCTTTACTTTTGAGCGTTTCGAAAGCCTGAAGTATTTGGTCGTATTGGTAAGAAGTACTCCCAACAATATCACAGATAAGCCGTACAGCTGGCTCCCGTTAATAGTTTGCCCGGCTATGATCCAGCCTGCGAATACCGTAACGATCGGGTTAATATAAGTATGGGTACTTACTAGTGCAGCCGGTTTTACAGACAGCAGCCATATGTAAGACAAATAAGCGACTATCGATCCGAAGAACACCAGGAACAATACTCCTGCCCAAGCCGATACAGGAATATTGGAGAATGAAAAACCGTGCCATTCTCTTCTGAACGATGCAATAATAAAGGAAGCCACTCCGGCTATGATAAGCTGCTGGGCAATATTCATAAACGTGGACTGCGAGGCCGGATTTTTCTTTGAATATAAAGATCCAAGAACCCACGCTACAGAACTTAATGCCAGGACAATAAATGCAGAGATTCTGAGTTTTCCGTCAGCTGTTGTATGATGGGTACCGGCAACGCTTCCGTTCAGGAATAATATTAAACCCGCAAATCCAATAATCAATCCGATTGGAATGAATTTATCTGAGAAATAATATTTCCAGTTTTTTTATCGATTGCAATAAACCAAAAGGGACCTGTTGCAATAGCAATGGCTGCCTCAGAAGCGGATACATATTGTTCACCCCAGGCTACAAGGCCCGTTCCTCCTGTAAGAATCAGTATTCCGGTAATCCCGTTTTTTTCCAGTTGGTTAAAGAATTTGCTTTTTCACCTTTAGCACTCAGCCATCCCAGCATCAGAAGTCCTGCTGCTAAAAACCGGAATCCGGAAAGGATAAAAGGAGGAAATCCTTTAAGACCGAAAGAAATGGCGAGAAATGTAACTCCCCAGATCACGTAAATATTAATAAATGCGAGTGGCACCAGCCAGCTGTTTTTAGAAGTGCTCATTGTATGTTTTTGTATGATTGTATTTTAAAATAAAAAGGCCCTACAACGTGGTAAGGCCTTTAGAATATGGTATATTTAAATCAAGGTCAGCCACGGAATTTCTGATGCACAGGCATACAGTTGCACATCATCATAGTTTTGATGGTCTGTTTATTTACGGACTGATGTTTTAATTCCTTTTCCATTTTATTTCATTTCCTGAATACGGTTGCAAATATAGGACATATATTTTTATTAGTCCACTAAAATAATAGACTTTTTAATATTTTTTACCTCTAATGTTTTTAATGAATTGTATTTCAAGTGATTATATTATTTTAAGTTTTGTTAATACTCTGGTTAGGCATTTAAAAATTTAATTATCAATAACTAAAATTCCATCCGACAATATATACTTACTTATTGATCCTTATTTCAGGTACTTATACTAAAAAGGCAAGTGCCGACTCCTAACTAAATTAGCAAAATCCAAAAAAATCCCGACTTTTGTCCCCCTTCAATAATTCCGAAATTCATGAAACTTTGTATTGCCGAAAAGCCGAGTGTTGCCAGAGATATCGCCAAAGTATTGGGTGCTACAGTGCCTAAGCAGGGCTATATGGAGGGCAACGGATACTGTGTGACCTGGACGTTCGGACACCTTTGTACTTTAAAGGAGCCACACGATTACGGTCCTCAGTACAAATCCTGGAATTTGTTTTTACTGCCTATAATTCCAAGCAGTTTTGGGATCAAATTAATCCCCAATAAAGGCGTGGAAAACCAGTTCAAAGTGATTGAGAAATTAGTGGAGGAATGTGATGAGGTCATTAACTGTGGTGATGCCGGGCAGGAAGGAGAGCTGATCCAGCGATGGGTTTTGCAGAAGGCAAAATGTAATAAACCCGTTCAGCGTTTATGGATCTCATCCCTTACCGAAGAAGCTATTAAAGAGGGTTTTGCCAATCTGAAGCCTGCTGAAGACTATAAAAACCTGTATCTGGCCGGAAATGCAAGAGCAATCGGCGACTGGCTGCTGGGAATCAATGCCACAAGGTTATTTACCAAAAAATTTGGTGGCAATAAGGCCGTTCTTTCCATCGGAAGAGTACAGACGCCGACTCTGGCGATGCTTGTTCAGCGTCAGAAAGAAATTGATGCTTTCACCACCGAAGAATATTGGGAGCTTAAAACAAAATACCGTGACGTTATTTTCAATGCGGCAATTGACCGTTTGAAAACCTTAGACCGGGCAGAAAAAGGACTTGAATACCTGAAATTGAATCCTTTTGAGATTGTTTCTTTTGAAATTAAAGAAGGAAAAGAGAAAAATCCAAGACTTTTCGACCTTACCGGACTTCAGGTGGAAGCGAATAAAAAATATGGATATTCTGCAGAAAATACCTTGAATTATATCCAAAGTCTCTACGAAAAAAAGCATGTAACCTATCCGCGTGTTGATACCACTTATTTATCAGATAGCTTATATCCGAAAATAGCTGGCATTCTTCAGAAAATGTATCCTTATCAGGATCTGATTGCCCCGTTACTGGAAGCTCCGATTCCAAAATCAAAAGCCGTTTTTGATGATACAAAAGTAACCGATCACCATGCAATTATTCCAACAGAAGTTCCGCCTTCCCAAAATCTGAGCAGGGAGGAAAAACTGATTTATGACCTTGTTGCAAAACGTTTTATTTCTGTTTTTTATCCGGAATGTAAAATCTCAAATACACTGGTGGAAGGAAAAGTAGGAACCATTCCTTTTAAAACCAGCGGCAGACAGGTTCTTGAACCGGGATGGAGAGCGGTTTATGCCAAAGAACCGAAAGAAGAAGTTGCTGATAAGGAGAAGGAGAAAGAAGAGGAACAGACCATTCCTGAATTTAAAGTAGGGGAAAGTGGTCCTCACGATCCTATGATCCATCAGGGAAAAACCACACCGCCGAAACCATACACCGAAGCAACCCTGCTGAGAGCTATGGAAACTGCAGGAAAACAGGTGGAAGATGAGGAACTTCGTGAACTGCTTAAAAACAATGGGATCGGAAGACCGTCCACCCGCGCCAACATCATCGAAACCCTTTTTAAAAGGAAATATATAGAAAAGAAAAGAAAAAATCTTATCGCTACCCAAACCGGCATTCAGTTAATTGATACCATTGAGGACGAACTTCTGAAAAGTCCTGAACTGACCGGAGAATGGGAACAAAAGCTGCGAAAAATCGAAAAAGGGGAATATGAAGCCAATCAGTTTAAAGAAGAGCTGATCCAGATGGTTTCCGATCTTACCCGAAAAGTAGTTGACGGGAAAGGAAAAGTAATCATGCTGCAGGAAGAAGAAAAACCGGAGGAAAAGAAAAAAGAGAACCTGCACAGAAAAAAGAACTTCAATCCTGGGAAGAAACAAAGTGCCCGAAATGTAAAGAACACCACCTGATCAAAGGAAAAGCAGCAGTAGGATGTTCAGATTTTAAAAATTGCGGTTTCAAAATCACCTTTGATATTTTCGGGAAGAAGTTGTCTGACAAACAGCTTTTAGACTTGGTTTTAAAGGGAAAAACTTCAAAGCTGAAAGGTTTCAGTACCCATTCAGAAGCTTTAACGGAAGGAGTTCTGACGCTTGGAGAAGATTTTCAGGTACAGCTTAATTAAATTTAACGGAATAATTTATCGTACCATCCACTGAGGTCTTTCTTTATCGACTCGTGGTATTTACATAAGATCTGGGCCATTTCAAGCTCAGATTTTTCTGATTTGTATGTATTTAAAGTAAGGTAGCCGAAAAAATTCCCGTCCTGATCCACAATTGCCGGAGGATATGAAGCATAGCTGCTCCACGGAGAATAGGTGCTGTATGAACTCCCATAGTTGCCGTTTCCGTTCCAGATGGATTTTGAGCTGAACACATTTCCGTAATCACCGTAGGAATTCCAGATTGAATTTTTATCAAACGTATCACAGTTTAAGCAGCCAAGATATTGATCCTGATCAGAGCCGCCGTACAGATGCAATGTCTGGGCCTGAAAAACAGAGAATATCAGGAGGCTTAGTAATGTAAAGCTATTTTTGATGGTCATGTAGGCTGTTTATGCAAAGCTAGTATTTTTGTGAGTGCTTTAGGAACCACCCCGTCAAAAATTCAAAGAATTTTTGCCACCCTCCAAAGGATGGGAATAATCACCCAATCAATAATGAACATCATGAAAACCAGAGATTATAAAACTTAAGTGTACTTTTTCACGGTATAAATATTAACTTCAAATCACTTAAGTGTTAAAAAATACTCTTTTGTGGTCAAAGCTTGTTGACGTGTTTAAATCTCATCATCAGCAAATAAACTTATTGTAAATTTTCTGGTATTTCTGAAAACATTTGTGTACTTTGTGTTGTATTCAGATTAAATAAAACAATTCATGACCCCGGAAAAAAGAAACTCATTACAGACAGCTTTGAACGTTCGGAAACCCTGAAATTCTACAATGCCGAATTGTTGGAAGTAGATACTGATTTCGTTTCCATCAAAATTCCTAAAATGGAAATGATGACCCGGAAAGCGGGAATGTTCAATGGTGCGATGATCGCTTCCCTTGTAGATGTTTCTTCCGGTTATGCTTCGGTAAGCCATTATAAAGACGACTGTTATGTAGTGACGGTGGAACTGAAGGTCAATTACCTTCGTCCTGCCCTTGGAGACGCCCTGATATCACGGTCTTACGTTATAAAAGGAGGTGCAAAAATTATTGTGGTAAGGACTGAGATCTATGTGCTGGATGAAAATACAGGGTCTGAAAGTCATGTAGCCACTTCACTGGTAACCATGATGAGGATCAAATAAATAGAACTGTGGGAAATAAAAATATCCCTGAATAAAGGAGTTTACAGGAATTTTTTGACCTGAATGGAACAGGATTTGCAAAGTTAAAACCATAACATTAAAAAATATAATATGAACTTAATTATCAGGCTGCTGATTACAGCAATTGTTGCTTACCTTTTGACTAAGGTGCTTCCGGGTGTACATTTCGAAGGATTTTCTTCGGCGATTATTTTTGCCATCGTTCTCGGGGTATTAAATATTTTTGTGAAACCTATTCTGGGACTTTTAGGGTTACCATTAACCATTATTACTTTAGGTTTGTTTGCTTTGGTAATTAATGCATTGATTATTTTGATTGCAGATTATTTTATAGACAGCATGGTTGTCGACGGGTTCTGGTGGGCACTGATCTTTAGTGTACTGCTGTCCTTTGTGACCTCGCTGGCCAATTCCATGTTCTCTGATGGAGATTAATGGATCAGAAATAAAATTATATCAGTCTGCTGTTTTTACGGCAGACTTTTTTATTTCAAAACTTAAATGTTAATTCTTTCGGTCATTTTTATTTTAAATATTAACTTTGGCAATCTTTGAATTAAACTAAAAGGAATGTATGAAATCCGCAAGATTCCATATTTTCCGTTAAAAAAGAATATCAACATATGAAACTTAAGTACAGTCTGCTGGCTCTGGCAGCTCCGCTTTTAATGAATGCACAACAGTTAATGACGCCTGAAATCCTTTGGACTTTGAAAAAAGTGGGAGTACAGGCAGTTTCACCGGATCAGTCTTCACTGATCTATAAAGTAGGACAGGTAGATCTGAAAACAGAGAAAACAAAGAATGAGAACTATTTTCTGAATGTTCTTAATAACCAGTCTTCCAAAATAGATTTCGGGAAAAAAGCCCTTATCCAGTGGGATAAGAATGGAATTTATGCTCAGGAAGGAGATAAAATCTTTCTTTCAAAAGATAATGGGAAAACCTGGTCTGAATTTTATACCATCGGGGAAGTCGACAATATCGTCATCTCTCCTGACGGGAAAAAATTGCGTTCAGTAAGCAGGTTCTTGTAGAGAAATTAATGGGGAAAGACAAATACAGCGATACTCCTAAAACCACAGCCCAGGTATATACGGACCTGAATCACAGACACTGGGATTATTTTAATGAAGGAAAATATAACCACGTATTTGTAGTCAATACCACGGACAAGGCAGAATCTGCAAAAGACCTCCTGGAAGGTAAAACATGGGATTCCCCGCAAAGACCTTTCGGTGGAGCCGAAGACTTTATCTGGAGCCCGGATTCTTCCCAGCTTTTATATGTTACCAAACCTAAAAGCGGAAAAGAATATTCTACAAGCACCAATACGGATATTTTTGCCTACGACATGGCTTCAGGAACAACAAAAAACCTTACAGAATCCAATAAAGGATACGACGTTAATCCAAAATTCAGCCCGGACGGAAAATCCTTAATCTGGCAGAGTATGGCCAGAGACGGATATGAAGCAGATAAGAATGATGTGAAAATCATGGACTGGAAATCTGGAAAAACGACAAACCTTACAGCCGGATGGGACGAAAGTGTTTCCGGAGACGTATTCTGGAGCGGAGATTCCAAATCGATCTATTTTACAGCAGCATTCAGAGGAACAAAACAGCTTTTCTCTTTAGATCCTAAAACATCAAAAGTTCAACAGATCACAAAAGGGGATTTTGATGTCAACGAAATTTTCACCGACAATAAATCTTCACTTCTAGTAGGAAGAACAGATATCAACCATGCAACGGAATTATTCTCTGTCAACCTGAAAAACGGTGAGATGAAGCAGGTTACCGAAGCCAATAAAGATACTTATGCCAAGCTGGCGCAGGGTAAATCCGAACTGAAAATGGTAAAAACAACGGACGGTAAAGAAATGGGCGTATGGTTCCATTATCCGCCGAACTTTGATCCTAATAAAAAATACCCTACACTGGTATACTGTCAGGGAGGTCCTCAATCTGCACTGACCCAATTTTTCAGTACAAGATGGAACTTTGCGCTGATGGCAGCCAACGGATATATCATCGTTGCTCCAAACAGAAGAGGAATGCCGGGATGGGGAACAAAATGGAACGAAGACATTTCCAAAGACTGGGGTGGCCAGCCGATGAGAGATTATCTTGCAGCAACAGATTATGCAAAAACATTACCTTATGTAGATGGTGAAAGAGTAGCAGCAGTAGGGGCAAGCTATGGAGGATACAGCGTATTTATGTTAGCCGGAATCCATGAAAACAGGTTCAAAACATTTATTGCTCACGATGGATTATTTGATATGAAATCCTGGTATCTTACCACAGAAGAACTTTGGTTTGCGAACTGGGATCTTGGTTCGCCATGGGAAAAACCCCTTCCTAAGGCTTACACAGAATTCAACCCAAGCAATTTTGTTGAAAAATGGAACAAGCCTATCATGATTGTTCAGGGAGGCATCGATTTCCGTGTACCTTACGAGCAGGGGCAGGAAGCATTCCAGGCAGCAAAATTAAGAGGATTGAAATCTAAACTGGTTTATTTCCCGAACGAAAACCACTGGGTACTTCATCCGCAAAACGGATTGGTATGGCAAAGAGAATTCTTCGATTGGCTGAAGGAAACTTTATAGATCAATAAAAATAAAATATCAATAGGAGCGGGCTTTAGCCCGCTTTTTGTTTTCAACAGGAAGGAAGGCTTTAGCCAAATTTTATATATTTGAATATGCAAAACAGAATTTCCTCGTTCCCTCCGCTCATTGATCATCAGTCTGAAATTTTAATTCTGGGCTCAATTCCCGGAGTAAAATCTTTGGAAAAACAGCAGTATTATGCTCATCCTCAAAATAAATTCTGGAACATTATTTTTCATCTGTTCAATGAAGAATTTACAGAAGATTATACCGAAAGAAAAAAGGTTTTAAAAGAACATCAAATAGCAGTCTGGGATGTCATTGATTCCTGTGAAAGAAAGGGAAGTCTGGATTCTGAAATCAAAAATGAAGAAGCCAACCGAATTGCTGAGCTTTTAGATGAGCATCCCAATATCAAAGCTATTTTCTGTAACGGAGGAAAATCATATAAAAATCTACAGAAGCTTTTAGGGAAAAACTATAGGTTACCTGTATTTCAGCTTCCATCTACGAGCCCGCTTCATACTGTTTCATTCGATAGGAAACTGGAAGAATGGAAGAGCATTTTAAAGTTCTTGAAATAAATTTTTTTCTCGCAGATTAAGCAGATTACGCAGATGTTTGCGCATATGACAGAACATAAATACATTTCTGTGATCTAAAAAGACTCATTCGGAGCTCAAAACAAAAGATTGACATTTAAAAATCTGCTTAATTTGCACAATCTGAGAGAGTTTTGTATTAATCATCTTTCAAATATTTTCTCAAACCTTTCAGCAGCTCCAGTTGATTTCTGGTCCTGTCAAGATTGTGTTCAGCATATTTTGTAGAGTAATAAATGCTTCCATTCAGATAATCAGTCAGAAAACGGACAGCCTGGATATAAATGACAACCTGTGCGGCATAATCCAGATTTTCAAGCTCTTCAAAAGTCAGTTTTTCTTTTAAATACAGCAAAAACCCATCTTTTACAGTTCTGTAAATTTGGGAATTGAAATTATCAGCTGCATTTCCATCATCTTCATCCAGCATATTCGTATAAGATCTCGCCATATCGCCGAAGTCATACAGAATGGTAGAAACCGTTACCGTATCGAGATCAATAACAGCCAGAGGACTTGAATTCTTATCAAAAAGTATATTTCTTACATTAGGATCTCCGTGGATAATTCTTTTAGGCAAAAGGCTTTCTTTTTCCATTTCAATCCACTTTTGGGGAAGAAAAAGCAGCTCATTCGTGGACTCTATTTCTGACCCGGCATTTCTCAACAGGTCTTCATTGGCGTTCTGTAAAGAAATCTGATAATCTGAAATCCTTTTCTCAAAATTAATGAAATCGGGAATCGGAATCCGGATATCAGGAAGATCTGCAGGATTTATGGTATTTAAAAAGCTTCCGACAGCCTTTGCAGATTCATAAGCTGTTTTTAAATCGGGAATTTTAAAGAAAGTCTTTGTATTTTCAATGAAACTGAGCATTCTCCACGACTCTCCCTCGTCATCCTGCATCATCAGGTTGCCGGATAAAGTTTTCTTTATATTGACCAGCTGCAAAGGATAATTTCCGTTTTCAAGCAGGGTATTGATCAGTAAGTGATTATGGGTAACAATTTCGGGAAAATGAAAAACCTGTCTGTTGATTTTCTGAAGGATAAATTTTTCTTCAGAATCATGATCTTCCACCAAATAGGTAGTATTGATCAATCCATTGGTAATAGGAGTTATCGTACAGTTTTCAGTTCCGGTGAATCCGGTTACGATTTGTTTTAATTCCATAAATCTTCAGGGTATCTGTTTTTTGCGATTTCTGATGCCAGAAAATCTTTAATACTGCTTTTGTCATCTGCGTAAGTAACTCCCATCCATTGGGAAGGGGATGCTTTCACCAGAACCTTTGCCTTTTTTCATCAATCATTATCTGTACGGCAGAAGGAACATAAAATTCATCGGATGGTTCCGGATTTGACTTGATAAAATCATAAAAATAATTTTCCAGATCAATAAAAACAGAAGGGTGAAAAATGAAAAAATTCATCGATACCAATGTATCGGGAGCTATTTCAATATCATTCCCGTTTTTGGTATAAACAATTGAGTTTCCTTCTCTTCGGATTGAAGTCTGTTCTTCTATTGTTATCAGATAATGATCTGCATCTAGGGTACATATTCCTCTTGCTACATTTCCGTTTCCGCTCAAAGTGGATTCTACCGGATAAGCGGCCATCCCAAACTGTGATTCTGAAATGTGCAGGTCAATTTCTTCAGACGCCAGCTGATAAACCTCTTTCCCGTAAAAATCATCTGCATTGATCATGACAAAAGGTTCCTGTATAACATTTTTTGCACAGAGAACGGCATGGCCTGTTCCCCATGGTTTCTCTCTTTCTGATGCATCATAGTCCCGGGGCAGGAAACTCTCTTTTTCCTGATACACCCAGTGAAGTTCAAACTCTTCTTTTGGGGATATTGTATTTAATCTTTCAATATAACTTTCCGGAATAAGTCTATTGACAATAATAACAATTTTGCTGAAACCTGCTCTCAAGGCATCATAGATGGAATATTCAAGGATTGGCGATCCGTTATCCAGGATTCCGTCTATCTGCTTCAGTCCTTTGTAGCGGCTTCCTAAACCTCCGGCTAGTATCAGTAGTGTCTTTTTAGAATTCATCAGTCATTCCAAATACAGGTTTACGGGTCTTCCATTTTCCATTGGTAAAATCCGGAATGTCTACGGCCTGACCACCTTTAGCAATAGATTCCTCGCTGAGTGGAGTGATAGAATACCATAAAGCAAGATCATACACATCCATCGGGAATTCTATATTTCGTTTGATGCATTCAATGAAGGTATTCATGACAAAAAAGTCCATACCGCCATGTCCTGCACCTGCAGCTGTACTTTCAAATTTTTTCCAGATAGGATGATCAAATTCTTTCATCCATTTTTCAGTATTTTCCCACCGGTGAGTATGGTTCATAGTTTTCTCAAAATAAATATGCCCCTGGTTGAAATCTCCCCAGCCGAAATCCTGCCACAAGCCTTCAGTTCCCTGTACTCTGAATCCAAGATCATAAGGTCGCTGTAAGCTTGTGTCATGGGTTAAAAGGATCGTTTCCCCATTTGCACAGGCAATCTGGGTAGTGACAATATCTCCCTGGTTGAACTTAACTTTTGCATTAGGATGGTTTTCCCCGCCTTTCGGGTGCTCTGTAATATACTTGTGAAGCCCCACAGACTTTGAAGAGAATGAGGAAAGCCTTGTTAAACGGTTACCACGGTTGATGTCCATCATAACGGCTACAGGACCCAATCCATGGGTAGGATAGAGCTCACCGTTGCGTTTTACATAATGTTCCGTTCTCCAATGAGCTTCGCTGAACCCTTTTTCGCCAAATTCAGCGCCGGAATTATAAGGCGTAACCCCGTCATTGAAAAGAACACCCCTTAAATCATGCTGGTAGCCGCCTCTTCCATGAACCAGTTCGCCAAACATTCCCTTACGGACCATATTCATAATAGCCATGATATCCCTGCGGTAGCATACATTCTCCATCATGAAAATAGGAACTTTTGTTTCCTCATACACCTTTACAAATTCCCAGCAGTCCTGCAGCTTTATAGCTCCTGAAACTTCCATGCCGACGATTTTTTCGCCCTCATTGCCTCGGTACCTTGCGGAAGGTGCCATTCCCACGGAGTGGCTATTACGACGGCATCAATTGTTTTAAGCTTCAAAAGATTTCTGTAATCATATTCGCCGTTTGAAAACTCCTGGGCGGCAGATTTGTTATTGTCTTGTAATATTTTCTGAGAAGCAGCAAGCATTCTTTTGTCAGGATCTGCAAACGCTACAATTTCTACATCATTACGTTTTGCCAGCAGTTTTACGTGTTCCTGTCCGCGGAGTCCTACACCGATAAAGCCGACGCGGACTTTTTTATCTGATTTAAAATCATCGGAATAGGCAAATAAAGAATTAGGTAAAACCAATGCACCAAAACTGGCCAGAGCAGCGGTTTTAATAAAGTTTCTACGTGAAGAGGTGGTGTCCATTAAAATTTTTTCCTAAATATATTAAAAAGTTGCGAGGTGAGGGGTATGGATGCGGGATACGGGGTTGGAGAGTCGGAGAGTTTTAGAGTTTTAGGGTTTGAGATTCGAGGTGCGTTGTATGGGAAAATAAAAAACAGCTGCCCCGATAGAAGACAGCTGTTTTACAATTATTTATCATATAGAATGGATAAGTTCAAATGACAGATTGTTAAGTCTTAAAATAATAAGCTTTTATTATTTTAAAACCAATTCATCAAATTTCAGGAGACTATTAAAAAGTAGCACTACATAGTAGCTTCAGGCCTCCTGCTTATAGCTTCAAGCTCAATACTATTTTTCTGTGAAATATACTTCTTCATAAGGCTGGATCAGCACCCATCCGTTTCCTGAAAATTTCATCTGAAACTCTTCTCCGCTCCCTCTTCCGATCAGGCTTTTAAAGGAAACATTTGTTTTCAGATCCGGACTTAAGTTACCTGACCATGCTACTGTAGCGTTAGGATCCGTAAAAACAGGACTGTCCGGTGTTACCATCAGGGTCAGCGGTTCACCATGGGTAGTTATGGCAATGTGTCCCGTTCCGGAAAGCTTTACCTGGAAAAGGCCGCCGGCCATCATACCCGCAATACTTTTAAGCATGGTAATATCACTTTTTACATTCTGTTCATGGGCCAGTACATCATTTCCGTTTACACATACCGATTCGTTATTCAGATAAAGGATGCGTACTTTTTTACCGGAATCTGCCACATATAATTTACCGTTTCCTTCAGCTTTCATCAGTTTTGCTCCTTCACCGCTGATCGCTTTCTTTAAAAGATTCCCGATTCCTCCTGCCAGCATTCCCTGTCTTTCAAAATTAATCCCTCCTACATAAGCTACCATGCTTCCTCTTTTGGTCCACACTGCCTGGTTATTAAGGTTAATTTCCAGCATATGTGGCGTTTCAAGTTCAAAATAATCCTTCTGCTGTGGATTTTCTTTAGTTTCGTTAACGAAGGCTTCCAATGAATATTTGCTCATAGTGTCAATTTTTTAATGTCTTCAAAAATAATATTTTTTCCCTTCACAGATCACCGTAGAATTACGGTTTTAAATTGATTTTAAATAATACTTGACAAAGGGGTATTCAATGTTGTATATTTGCACTCCGAAAAATTACACTTGTAATTTGAATAATTTTTAAACCGTAATTTAAAAAAATGAAAACATCAGATTTTAATTTTGATCTTCCTGCGGAATTATTGGCAGAACACCCATCCGAACACAGAGACGAAGCCAGATTAATGGTTCTTAACAGAAAAACAGAAACCATTGAGCATAAGCTGTTTAAGGATGTTGTTGACTATTTCGATGAGAATGATCTTTTTATCTTCAACAATACTAAAGTTTTCCCTGCACGTCTTTATGGAAATAAAGAAAAAACAGGAGCTAAAATTGAGGTTTTCCTTTTAAGAGAGCTTGATAAGGAAACCAGAGTATGGGACGTTCTTGTAGATCCTGCAAGAAAAATCAGAATCGGTAACAAACTATTCTTTACTGAGGACGAATCTTTGGTTGCTGAAGTTATCGATAACACAACGTCAAGAGGAAGAACATTGAGATTCTTATTCGATGGTTCTTATGACGAATTCAGAACAAAACTGAAAGAACTGGGAGAAACTCCGCTTCCAAAATACATCAAAAGAGCAGTAGAGCCGGAAGATGCAGAAAGATATCAGACCATCTATGCGAAAGTAGAGGGAGCAGTAGCTGCACCTACAGCTGGTCTTCACTTCTCCAAGCATTTGATGAAAAAGTTAGAGATCAAAGGAATCGATTTTGCTGAAGTAACCCTTCACGTTGGTTTGGGAACTTTCAACCCGATCGAGGTAGAAGATCTTTCCAAGCACAAAATGGAATCTGAAGAAATCATCATTGACGAGAAAAATGCTGAAATCATCAATAAAGCGGTAGAAGCTCACAGAAGAGTTTGTGCAGTAGGAACCACGACTATGAGAGCATTGGAAACTTCTGTTTCTTCAAACAAAAAAATCTCTGCTTTCAATGGGTGGACAAATAAATTTATCTATCCGCCTCACGAATTTGGAGTGGCCAACTCGATGATTACCAACTTCCACACGCCAAAATCAACATTATTGATGATGATTGCTGCGTTTGCCGGAAAAGATTTCATCATGCACGCTTACGAAGAAGCCGTAAAAGAAAAGTATAAATTCTATTCTTACGGTGATGCAATGTTAATTTTATAAAAAAGATATCAGGTAAAAGGTTGCAGGTAGTAGTTACCTGCGACCTGAAACCTATCATCTGCAACCTTACTAATGAAAGATATCCGAGTTTTATCACTGGACCAGCTTAAAGATTACTTTGTAACTTTAGGAGAGAAACCGTTTCGTGCGAAGCAGGTTTATGACTGGCTATGGAGTAAAAACCTCCATTCGATTGATGAAATGACCAATCTTTCGAAGTCTCTCCGTGAAAAAATTTCCGAAGAGTATACCATTAATCCTGTTTCTGTCGACCAGCTTCAGAGAAGCACAGATGGAACAGTCAAAAACGGAGTGAAGCTCCATGACGGATTATTGGTAGAATCTGTTCTTATTCCAACAGAAACAAGAACTACTGCCTGCGTTTCCTCACAGGTAGGATGTTCCCTGAACTGCGAATTCTGTGCAACGGCAAGACTCAAGAGAATGAGAAATCTTGAAGTTGCTGAGATTGTAGACCAGGTTGCCCTGATCGACAGCCAGAGCAAAATGTACTTCAACAGACCTCTTACCAACATTGTCTTTATGGGAATGGGAGAGCCGATGATGAATTACAAGAATGTAGTGGAAGCCATCAGGAAAATTACCCAGCCGGAAGGTTTGGGAATGTCACCAAGAAGAATTACCGTTTCTACATCCGGAATCCCGAAGATGATCAAAATGCTGGCAGACGATGAACTTCGTGTAAAGCTGGCCCTTTCACTTCACTCTGCTATTGAATCCAAGCGGAATGAAATTATGCCTTTCTCTGATAAATTTCCACTCACGGATATTATGGAGGCTCTTCAATACTGGTATCAGAAAACAGGCTCTGTGATCACTTTTGAGTATTGCGTATGGAAAGGAATCAATGATGGTGATGAGGACATTAAAGCTCTGATTAAATATTGTAAGCAAGTTCCTTCCAAGGTAAATCTTATCCAGTATAACCCTATCGGAGACGGAAAATATGACCAGTGTAATAAGCAGGCGGAAGAAAATTATGTACGTCAGCTTGAAAATGCCGGAATTACCGTTATGATCAGAAAAAGCCGTGGTGGCGATATTGATGCTGCATGCGGACAGCTTGCCAATAAAACACCGGATTAAAATTTCCTTAAAAACCTTAAATTTTTTCTTAAAAATTCCCTAAAAGCTTAACTTTACATAAAGAAAAGTTATTATGGACTTCTTTATGAGCGAGGACGGTCTTGAGAACGTATACGCATGGGCTATTCCATTCCATGCTGCCGTTATTTTGGCAGAAATGATTTACAGCCATGTTTCTGAAGCCAAGTTGTATAACGGAAAAGATGTTGCGACAAGCGTTTATCTGGCCCTGATGAACTTTGGCCTGGATCTCATTATGAAGACTTTCGCGATGGGAGTGATGTTCTTTTTTTACAACCACAGGCTTTTCACTTGGGATTTTACAGTTTGGTATTGGCTTATCTGCTTTGTGATCACAGATTTTGCTTATTACGTGCTGCATTATGTAGATCACCATTCCAGGGCATTCTGGGCAGTTCATATTACCCACCACAATTCGGAATACTTCAATCTGACAACCGGATTCAGAAGTCCGGTACTGCAGCCGCTTTACAGATATCTTTATTTTTCGCCTCTGGCTTTTTTAGGCTTTAATCCTTGGCATATCATGGTTGTGTATGCGATAGGACAGGTATATGGCACCTGGGTACATACACAAACTGTGAAAACTATGGGAATACTGGAATATATCCTGGTAACCCCTTCCCATCACAGGGTACATCATGCCTGCAACATCAAATATCTGGACCGGAATATGGGCATGTGCCTCATTATCTGGGATAAAATCTTCGGAACTTTTGAGAAAGAAGATCCAAATGTACCTGTCAAATATGGAATTTACCCTAAAATGCCTGATAACAAACCGGATACTGTTCTTCTTTACGAATGGAGAAAGATCTGGAAAGATATCAGACAACCAGGACTGAAATTTTCAGACAGAATCAATTATATCTTCAATTCACCAGGCTGGAGACATGACGGGACAGGAAAAACGGTAAGACAATATCAGAAAGATTATCTACAGAAACAGGCTGGAAAACAGAAAAGGAAATCTGCCTAAGGTGTTTTTGTATTGTGAATCATAAGTTCTTACAATAACAATCTGTCGGATCCAAATTCCCCTCCTTTGAGGGGTGGCAAAAATTCAAAGAATTTTTGACGGGGTGGTTCTAAGCAAAACACTTCTCAATTTTCCCAATCATCTGCAAACCCTTACCTTTGCTCTATGAAAAAACTCCTCCTTTTCTCTGCTTTTATCATTTTCCAATGCTCATTTTCACAACAAACTGATTTTTTTAAAATAAGAAAATTCAGAGTTGCTTATTTAGATGATAAGATCCAGGAAACTTCAGGACTAAGCCTTCTGAATGGGAAACTTTATACCTTTAACGACAGTGGTAATGCTCCTGAAATTTTTGAACTGGACGAAGCTTCCGGAAATATCAGAAATACATTCACAATCAATGCTAAAAATAAAGATTGGGAAGCGCTTACCAATGACGGCAAGAATTTCTATATAGGAGATTTCGGTAATAACGGAGGGACAAGAAGAGATCTGGAAATTTATAAGCTGCCTTTTCAGGATGAGCCAAAGAATGATTCCATTACTAAAATATCATTTTACTATCCGGAGCAGACAGAGTTTATTCCCCGGTATACCAACAATGATTTTGATGCCGAAGCGATGATTTATCTCAACGGAAAGCTTCACCTTTTTACCAAAGAATGGAAATCAAAGTCTACATCCCATTATATTATTGACCCCAATATACCGGAAAAACAGAAAGCTGAGAAAACAGAATCCTATAAGACCAATTTTGTAGTGACCGATGCTTCTTATTATGACCGGAAACTTTATCTGATAGGATATACCAAGAAAACGGAAGTATTTCTGAATATATTTACAGAAACAGAACCAGGAATTTTCTTTAAAGAAATCCCAAAGCATTATTATCTCGGAAGTGCTCTGGCCATCGGGCAGATCGAAGGGATTGCCGTAAATGATACAGGAATGTACATTTCAGGGGAAAAATTTAAGTCGAGATTGGGAGGATCACAGCCGGCATTGTATTTTATTCCTAAAGAACAATTCAAAGATTAATTTTGTTCCGAAATTGCGTGAAAAAAATTATCTTTGTGAGAATTAATAAGTATTTACCTTTCATTCACAGATTTTGGCAAATATCGTAGAAGAAATCAAACGACCGATCAATGAGGAAATGAAACTTTTCGAGCAGAAGTTTTATGAATCGATGCAGAGCAAAGTGCCTTTATTAGATAAAGTAACCCGTTTTATTGTTACTACTAAAGGAAAGCAGATGCGTCCTATGTTCGTTTTCCTTTGTGCAAAGCTGATCGGTGAGGTTAATGAAAAAACGTACCGTGGCGCTTCTATGATTGAGCTTATTCACACGGCGACCCTGGTGCATGATGATGTGGTGGATGAAAGTTTCAAGCGCCGTAATTTCTTTTCCATCAATGCCTTGTGGAAGAATAAAATTGCTGTTTTGGTAGGAGATTATCTTTTATCAAAATCAGTACTCCTTTCTACGGATCATAAAGATTATGACCTTTTAGGGGTCATCTCAAGGACAATTCGTGAAATGTCCGAAGGCGAGCTTCTTCAGTTGGAAAAGGCCCGAAAACTGGATATCACGGAAGATGTATACTATGAAATTATCCGTCAGAAAACAGCCACTCTTATTGCAGCCTGCTGTGAAATTGGAGTTTTATCCAATAATGCGGACGAAAGTCTTGCTAAAAAAATGATGAATTTCGGAACTTACACCGGGATGGCTTTTCAGATTAAAGATGACCTTTTCGACTATTTAAGTTCAAATGTAATCGGGAAACCTGTTGGGATAGATATTAAAGAACAGAAAATGACCCTTCCTCTGATCTATACCCTGAAAAATGCCAGTGAAAAAGACAGAAAGTACTACTTCAATACCATAAAGCGTTATAACAATGATCAGAAACGGGTAAAAGAACTGATCGAGTTTGTAAAGAGCTCCGGAGGTATGGATTATGCTATAAAAGTGATGAAAGATTTTCAGCAGAAAGCTAAAGATATTCTGGAGGAATTTCCGGATTCTGAAGCCAGGAAATCATTACACAGTATGCTTGATTATGTAATTGAAAGAAAATTCTAAGGATTAGAATTAAGGATAAAAAAAGGGATGTCGCGCGACATCCCTTTTTATTCTTAAGATTAAATCTTTTGTACTGTAACATTGGTTACATTTCCACTTCCTGTACTTCCGGTTTCAGTAGACAAAACTGTACAGTTTTGATTAGGAGCAGCTGTAAAACGAATCTGGTAGCCTGCTGTTGGTATTACCAGCACAGTGGTATAGTTCATCAGCTCTCCTACCGTTGCGCTGGTTGCTGTTGCATTATAATGACTGCCTCTTCCCAGGTAATTGGCATCCGGATTAGGTCTTACCCCAATCAGGAGCTGAGTTCCGGCCGGAGCATTCGCAAAGCTTGCTTGTAGCGTAACCAGGTAATTTCCGGGCTGATTGAAAGTTAATACACCAGTGGTTGCATTGTAAGAATAGAACGGTGAAGTTGCCAAAGGAGTAGAAAATAATAGAGTAGTAATTGTGCTTGATGTCAAATTCTGATTGGCTGCCAAGCGGGCATGGAATAATGAATAAGCCGTAAAGTCTATCGTTTTTAATACACCGTTTCCATCAGCCACAACAACCCTGTCCGTACCTCCTATTCCCACATTCGAATTGATGTTACGGATTCTAGCATTTCCTGAAGCCACATCCAGTTTGTCTGTTGGACTTGTAGTTCCGATACCTACATTGGCGGTACTTGTCACAACAAAATCATTAGCCTGCTGTGTAGCTGAAGGCACACCTGACGACGGATTGTCTTTTGCTGCATCAATATGAAAACTGGCTTGTGGATTATTTGTGTTGATACCTATTTGGGCACAGAGAATGCCTGACGTTAAAAAAACGCCACATAACGAAATAATTTTTTTCATCTTTTAATTTTTTTCTTTTGTGTGTTAAAATTACTCAATATTTCAATCCAATTAACAATTTTCATACCATTATAGAAATAATGATTAACAATATGATAATTTTAGGTAGTTTTTTTAGACTTTTTTATTAATAATGTAAAAAATCCCTTTTGTTTGAAATAATTTATACGTTGAAATGTGTTGTTCTCTTACTACAGCAATAACAAATAAGTGAATTATTGACAGGAAAAAATATTATGCCGACAAATTGTATGGTTAGAATAATAGATTTAGTCAATTATTTTCACGGTCACAATAATAACTGCCAAAACAATACAAAATAAAGCGATTAAAAATAGATAATCCGCAATGGTCTCATATTTATGTTCCCGTCTTTCGCTTTTCGTCCGGATAGCCAGGAATGAGAAAAAACAGCTGCAGGCGAAAAGCATGCACGAAACGCCGGCAAATTCGTCCAGATGTGTATGCACACTGATTTTTGTGATTTTTAGTGAAGTGATGATGATCAGGGAAAAACCCAAAAGATTGCTGGATGCATTCAGGATATGAGGTGACTTTTTTTCCATCATTTACAATTTTTCACAAGATAAAACACATTTTTTTTATTATCAAATTTTTAAAAAAATTATTGAAAATTAAAATTAATTTAAAAATTGTATATTAGCGCAATACTTGAAGAATAAAAACTTTTATATCTAGCTATGCAGACAACCTATATTGAAACACAGCAAATTTCTTTCCAGGATTTTAAAAATCAGATACTTGAAGATTACAGGTTAGGAAGGATATCGCGCGAAATGTCTTACCTTGGAAGGAGAGAAGTACTGACAGGAAAAGCTAAATTCGGAATTTTTGGGGATGGTAAGGAACTTCCTCAGCTGGCAATGGCGAAAGTTTTCAGAAATGGAGACTTCCGTTCAGGATATTACAGGGATCAGACTTTTGCATTAGCGGTAGATGCTTTAACGGTTGAAAGCTTTTTTGCACAGCTGTATGCAGATACAAGTGTAGAAAGAGAGCCGGCATCAGCAGGTAGACAGATGAACGGACACTTTGCAACAAGAAGTTTAAATGAAGATGGTAGCTGGAAAGACCTTACAGCACAGAAAAACATCTCTTCCGATATTTCGCCTACGGCAGGACAGATGCCAAGACTTTTAGGATTGGCTCAGGCTTCCAAAGTGTATAAAAGTGTAAAATTTGAAGGTTCTGAAAAGTTTTCAAAAGAAGGAAATGAAATTGCTTTCGGTACTATCGGGGATGCTTCTACAGCAGAAGGACACTTCTGGGAAACCCTGAATGCGGCGTGTGCTCTTCAGGTTCCAATGATCGTTTCTATCTGGGATGATGGCTACGGAATTTCTGTTCCGACCAGAAATCAGAGAGCAAAAGCGGATATTGCTGAAATGCTGAGCGGTTTTCAGAGAAAAGAAGGTGAAAATCAGGGTTGCGAGATCATTCAGGTAAAAGCATGGGATTATCCTTCATTACTGGATGCTTATGCAAGAGCAGAGCATTTTGCCAGAACGGAAAGCATTCCGGTGGTGGTTCACGTTATTGAAGTAACCCAGCCTCAGGGACACTCTACATCAGGATCTCATGAGAGATATAAAAATGAAGAGCGTCTTTCGTGGGAGGCGGATTTCGACGGTTTGGTGAAATTTAAAGAATGGATCCTGAACTATTCAATTGAAATTGAAGGGAAAGAAGAAATTATAGCTTCAGCAGAAGAATTGGATGCGATTGATGATGAAGCTAAAAAAATAGTAAAAGCAGGTCAGAAAAATGCCTGGGAAAATTACCAGAAGACGATTACTGATCTCACTCAGTCGGTTCTTCCTTTAGTTGAAAACCTTAAAGGACAGAATGCTGAAATCGAGGGCTATATCGCTCAGTTTAATAAGCTTGTTTCCAAAGCTAAAAAAGATGTTTTTCATCTGACAAGAAAAGTATTGTTAGCTACAAGAGGGACAAATTCTGCAGAAAGAACCCAGCTGATGCAGAAATACAATGAAATCTTTGAAAAAGAAAAAGACAACTATTCTTCCCATTTATATTCCCAATCTCAGTGGAAGGCTGAAAATGTGAAAGAAATCAAACCTGTTTTCTCAGACAGCTCTGAAGAGGTGGACGGAAGAGTAGTGGTAAGAAATAACTTCGACAAAATTTTCGAAAAGTATCCTCAGACTCTAGTATTTGGTGAAGATGCCGGGAATATCGGTGACGTTAACCAGGGATTGGAAGGAATGCAGGAAAAATACGGTGATGTGCGCGTTGCAGATACCGGAATCCGTGAAGCGACCATTCTTGGTCAGGGAATCGGAATGGCTATGAGAGGTTTGAGACCTATCGCTGAAATTCAGTACTTAGACTATATCCTTTACTGTTTACAGGGAATGAGTGACGATCTGGCAACAGTTCAGTACAGAACAAAAGGAGGCCAGAAAGCTCCGGTAATTATCAGAACCAGAGGCCACAGACTGGAAGGTGTATGGCATTCAGGCTCTCCGATGGCAGGAATTCTGAACCTTTCAAAAGGTATTCTGGTATTGGTTCCGAGAAACTTAACGAAAGCTGCCGGATTCTACAATACAATGCTTCAGAGTGACGACCCGGCTGTGATTGTTGAATGTCTGAACGGATACAGGTTAAAAGAAAAACAGCCTGATAACTTGGGTGAATTCACGGTTCCTGTAGGAAAAATTGAAGTAACCAAAGAAGGAAAAGATGTTACGTTGGTCACTTACGGTTCCACATGGAGAATTGTAATGGATGCAGCAGAGCAATTGGAAAAATTAGGAATCTCTGCGGAAGTAATTGATGTACAGTCTTTAATTCCTTTCGATTTAACTCACGAAATTGCTGAAAGTGTGAAGAAAACCAACAGATTGGTGGTGATTGACGAAGATGTGGAAGGAGGAACGTCAGCATTTATCCTTCAGCAGATTTTAGAGAAACAAAAAGCATTCAGATATCTTGATTCAGATCCGTTAACAATTGCTGCCAATGATCACAGACCGGCTTATGCAAGTGACGGAGATTATTTCAGCAAGCCATCTGCAGATGATATGGTGGAAAGAATCTATGCCATGTTCAATGAGACAAATCCTCAGAAATATCCTGCGATATTTTAATTGGGATTTCAGATAAAATGAAGCCGCTTTCTTTTGGGAAGCGGTTTTTAATTTATATTTGTTAAACCATTTTAGCTATAAACCATGAAGTTCAAATTTTTCTTTATATGTCTTTTATTAATAATTACGGGTTGTAAAAATGAAAAGAAAGAAGTTCTTTTGGCCGACAGAGAAGCTCCTGTAGGTCAGGTTTATCTGAAAATGTATGATGATAAAAGTTTTGAATTTATTTCACAAGGAATGTTGAGAGATAAAGATATTTATACAGGAAGTTATGAATTTGAAAATGATACTCTTTATTTTAAATATAGTGATTCAATTCCAAAAGCAGGTACAAAAGCCATCATTGAGAAAGGTTTTATAAATTATATTGATGGAAATTACCCGGAAAGTGTAGAAATAAAACTTAATAAATTACATTTAAAGCAATAAAAAAGACCATCAAACGACAGCCTTTTTTGTATTCTTTTGTTCCAAAAGAGTTTTGCAATCTTTCTCTTTCTCAGGATCATACACATGATATTTCGTTTCCCACTCTTCCAGCTGGTATAAGATGGGTAACAATGCCAATCCTTTTTCCGTCAATGAGTATTCTACTCTTGGAGGGATTTCTTTAAACTCTTCACGAATTACCAGTCCGTCGGCTTCCATTTCACGTAACTGGTCGGTTAAGACTTTTCTGGAAATTACATTAATTCGTACCGCAAGTTCTCCAAAACGTAATTTTCGGTCCTTAATCACCAATACGATGATCGGTTTCCATTTGCTTCCTAAGGCTGACATTGCTTTTCCTAAAGGACAGCTGTATGCCATTAATTCATTTTGCTTCATATGTTACTTTTACGTTACTAATGTAAGTTACTGCAAAGTTACCACTTTTTTAAATTTGAAAGATACAAAAATGAACTATTATTAGTTACTTTGTGTAACAATTATAAAAATACCAATTTAAAAATGAGTACAGAATCATTATTTAAACCATTTACTTATAAAAGTCTTGAACTTAAAAATAGAATTGTAATGGCTCCTATGACCAGAGCCCAATCTGATAATGGAGTTCCAACCCAGAATATTGCAGAATATTATGCCAGAAGAGCTGCCGCAGAAGTCGGATTAATTCTTTCCGAAGGAACGGTAATCAACAGAACGGCTTCAAAAAATATGCAGAATATCCCGGATTTCTATGGCAATGAAGCATTGGCAGGCTGGAAAAATGTGATTAATGCAGTTCATCAGAACGGAGGTAAAATGGGTCCTCAGATCTGGCATGTGGGAGATACAAGAATGTCTGAAGATTATCCTCTGGCACCAATGGAGAAGGCTTCAACAATGACTTTGGAAGATATTCAGGATACCATTGCGCAGTTTGCAGCTTCTGCAAAATCTGCAAAAGATTTAGGTTTTGATGTTGTTGAAGTTCACGGAGCACACGGATACCTCATTGACCAGTTCTTTTGGGATGTTACCAATACAAGAACCGATGAATATGGCGGAAAAACAATCAAAGAGAGAAGCCGTTTCGCAATAGATGTGATTAAAGCGATAAGAGCAGCAGTTGGCGAGGATTTCACCATTATTCTCCGTCTTTCACAATGGAAGCAGCAGGATTACAGCACCAAATTGGCTTTAACACCAACGGAAATGGAAGATTGGCTGTTACCTTTAAAAGAGGCCGGAGTAGATATTTTCCATTGCTCACAGCGTCGTTTCTGGGAACCGGAATTTGAAGGTTCAAACTTGAATTTTGCAGGTTGGGCAAAGAAAATTACAGGCCAGCCAACGATCACTGTTGGTTCCGTAGGTCTGAAAGGAGATGTTATGGGAGCTTTTGCAGGACAGGGTACTGAAAAAACAGATCTAACTGAACTCATCAAAAGGCTTGATAATGAAGAATTTGACCTTGTTGCAGTAGGACGTGCCCTTTTACAGGATCCTCAGTGGGCTCAAAAGATAAAAACAGGAAATACCGCAGAACTGCTGGACTTTTCAGCAGAAAGCATGGGAAAACTGTATTAAAATAGTGAATGGTTAATTGTGAATTCGCTTTACTGTCAATTTTTAATTTCTGGGAATAATGATTATAATTCACTTGCGAAGCAAAATTGAACATTGACTATTCACTTAAAATATTAAATTTTTCACCTACTTATTATTTAAGAAACCCGCTTTCAGAACTTCTGAAAGCGGGTTTTGATTGTTATTAATATGGACATTCCATTGTGTTTGAAATACATTTCCAGCGGGAAGGGAATCCGTTTTGAGGCGGAATATAGCATGCCGTTGTTCCTTCAGGACAATCAGGAGCATTTCCTCCGTTGATTTTTTCAAATCCGGTTTTGTTAATTTTTTCAGATTTTTCATATTTTTAGATTGAGTTTAAAATGTAAGGTTTGCCTAATCAGATCTTAGTTTGGACATCCGACACCCGGCTCACAGGTCCAGTAACTTGGAATACCGTTTTGAGGACGGTGATAGCAAGCAGTTGTTCCCTCCGGACATTCAGGGGCACTGCCTCCATTAATTTTTTCAGATCTGATTTTACTAATTTTTTTAAATTTTTCATAGATAATAATTTGTTTGATACTTAAAAGTAAAATATTTTCACTTAACAGCGAAATAATTTAGAAAAAAGTATGAAAATAAAAACAACAGCGCTCCGAAAATATTTCGGAGCGCGGTTTTAACAGATTTAAATATCTAAAATTACCGTCAGAGACAGTAACAGTGATTTATTGATTATAAACCAATATTTTTGGTAGGCTTTAACTGCTTCAGAATGCTTTTCGGAACAGCGTTCTTATGAATCAGGATAGCTGTCGATTTGTATTCCACATAAGGTCTTGTTACATAAATATAACCCTCGAAATCGTTGGTTACACCCCAGGAATTCTTTACCATATAATATTCCTTACCCGTCTGGTCTTTGGCAAGTCCTACGATGTGCATACCATGGTCATCAGTTGTTGAAAGATTGTTAAGGCCTTTTTGACGCATATCTTCCGTGATGGTTTTGTCTTTTTTAGATTCGGTGAATAAAGACTGTTTGTTCTCATCAGTGATCGTATTCAGGTCGATATCAGGAACGTAAGCTACCCCGTTTTTGTAAGAGAAATAAGGTTCGGTAACGTCTGTTGCCCATCCTACGGAATATCCTTTGTTTACAGCATTGTCAATAATAGCTGTAAGGTCTTTCATCGGAACATTCCAGTCAGAATCATGGCTCCAGTTATCCGGTATCGGAACTACGAATTTCTGGTAATACGGATAATCTTTATAAGAAGAGATTTCGATATAATCTTCAGGGTTGATTCCTACCACTTCTTTTGCAAATGTTTTAGGAGTATAGTTCTTTCCTTCGTAAGTAAAGTTAGCCGGTACTTTTCCAAGATATTCATCCAGAATGGAATCTACAGAATCCATCCAGTTATCCGTAAGTTTCCCCTTTGAACCTGCCTGTACAAGGCTGTCTAAAACAGGCTTAATTTTCCCCTGCATTTCTTTGAAATTGTTCAGGGTTTGTCCTGCTTTCAGTCCTGTATACACATCCTGTGGAACAGCACCGTATTTTTTATACATATTGATAACATCATGCAGCTCACCACCGTCGCCCCAGCTGATAGCTCCGTTGTTCAGAACATATAATTTAGCTTTATCATGATAGGAATTCCTTGCTGTGAAGATTTCAGCAAGATCTACAGGTTTTTTACCCATTCTCTGCATTTCAGATTCAAGGAAAGAATTCCCTGAGTAGCTCCAGCAGGTTCCAGATGAACCCTGGTTTTTTACTGAAGTAGCTCCTACGTCCTTTAACGTTGTGAACTGGAAATTAGCATTTTGAGATTGATTGTTTTTTAATTTGTTGATCAAGTCATCTTGGGCAAACATCATACTTCCTGCAGACAAAACAAAAAGTAATGAGGCAATTTTGGTATTTTTCATTACTATAAAAGATTATTTATATGAATAGTCGTTCATATTACAGATTTGTTACAGAGGGAAAAGTTAAATTTGGATGAATAAAAAAGATGAAAAGGTAAAAAGGCTATTGCGAAACTTGAGAAGTAAAATTGCAGTTCGATTATTTGCCTTTTCGCTGTTTAGCCATTTAGCTTTATCAGCCTTTTTGCAAAAAAACAACCATTTCCAACCCATCTTAAAGTTTAGGCATCTATAAGAGTATAAAGCCTGACTATGGAAAGAGAATTACTATTAGAATGCCAGCGTAGCAGCCGCAGTGCACAGCGGAAAGTATACGAGAAAATGGCGGGCAAGCTGTACTCAGTCTGCAGACGCTACCTGAAAAATGATGAAGATATTGAAGAAGTATTAGCCGATACTTTTTACAAAATATTCACCAGGATTACTCAGCTCCAGAATCTGGATACTTTTGAAGCCTGGGCCAGAAAAATTGCCGTGAATGAGTGTCTTCAAAAGCTGCGGGCCACCAAAGCCCAGTTCATCTCTATGGATGACAGCTTTGTGGAAACTTCAGGAAACTTATCGGAAAGTATTTCATTTGAAAAGGATATTCTGAGTCTACTGAACTTTCTTCCCGAAGGCTGTAGAGCAATATTCAATCTTTTTGCGATCGAAGGATACCCGCATAAAGAAATTGCATCCATGCTTTCCATCAGTGAAGGAACATCGAAATCCCAACTCAATTTTGCAAGGAAAAAATTACAGGAACTTTTGATCAATCAGAACATTTAAACTTTAGAACAATGGAAAATAATCAAGATATAGATAAAAGATTCAATGAGGCCTCCAGGCTTTCAGAAGAACCGGCAGTTTTTCCGGGTTTTGATAAAGTCTGGGCAAAAGTTGAAGAGAAATTAGATAAAAAAGAAGAAAATAAGAGAATACTGCCTGTTTGGTTCCCATATGGAGTTGCGGCAAGTTTAATTATTGGTTTGGGAGCATTTTATTTTATCAGTAAAAATAAAACAGTTGACCCTTCAAAACCTGTCATTGTTGAAAACAGAGTGAAAACCAGCCCTGGAAAGAATGCAGTCCAGGCAGTTGACAGTACGGTAAAATCCAATATTGAAAAAGAAGTTGAAGCTTCAAACTCTTTACAAAAAGAACCTGTTTTAGCTTATGAACCTGAAATCGCTAAAAAAGCAATTGATAGCAAATACAATGAAATCTATTCCTCAAGGAAAGCTGATTATTCAACGGATGAATTTTTTATTAAAAAGAAAAATGAAACAGTAACACCGGTAACTGAAAAAAGAAGGGGACAGTGGAAAGATACTACGAAAACGCAAGAGATTGAAGAAGTGGTGATGGTAGGAGCTATGGGAGTCAAGAAAAAAGTGGATATGGTAACATCTTCATCGGCTATTACAGTTACTTCAACAGAGAAACCAGGCAGTATGTCAGTGGCTTCTTTAAGCGGTAAGGTAGCAGGATTGAAAATTTCATCAGGTCCGGAAAGATCTTCAGAAATACGGATAAGAGGTTCAAGAAGCATTAGCGCAGGGAAACCTTTATTTGTAGTAGATGGAAAGGTGTTTGAATCAGATTTGTTCAGTGTATTGGATGCTAAAAATGTCAAAGAATTAAGAGTTATTAAAGGAGCAGAAGCTACCGCTTTATATGGAAGCAAGGCAAGTGAGGGAGTGATTCTGGTAACCACTAAAGGATTATCAAAATCTGATCTGGAAAAACTGAAAGAAACGGCATCCAAAAAAGCTGAAGAAACTATAAAAGAGCCGGAACCGGAGCTTCCTAAAGCAGGGCAGCTGACAGCTGGAGAAGTCAATGATTTCTCAAAATGGGATTACTGGAAAGATATTGCCGTTCCCACTCTTGATGAATATAAAAATACCTGGAAGTTTTTTCCTGAGAAACGTGTATCCGTACAGTTGGTGAATAAAAACAGAAAACCGGTAATCGGGGAAAAACTAAAATTACTAAATGATAAAAAAGAAATTATCTGGGAAGCTGTCTCCAATAATCTGGGAAATGCAGAATTGTGGATAGATCCTATGAAAAGTGGTAATCCGGTTTCCGGAAAATATTATCTGGCTGACGGTTCAGGCCAGATCATCAGCAGCAATATCAGGGATTTCAGGAACGGGCAGAACCTTATTATTCTGGATAAGCCCTGTATTAGGCACAGAAATCTGGATCTCGCATTTGTAGTGGATGCAACAGGGTCTATGGGCGATGAGATTTCCTACTTGCAGTCTGAGCTTCTTGATGTTTTGAGAAAAGTTGAAAGCAATCTGAAAAATACAGCCGTAAGATATGGATCTGTTTTTTACAGGGATCAGGGTGATGAATATGTGACCAGAAAATTCGATTTTTCGGATAAAGCAGAAGATCTGGTTAGTTTTATTAAAGATCAGAAAGCTGCTGGAGGGGAGATACCCCTGAAGCGGTCGTAGAAGCCCTACAGGTTTCCATTGATGATCTGAAATGGAGTAATGAAAATTCAGCTAAAATAATGTTCCTGATTCTTGATGCACCGCCACACCGTTCGGATGAGAATATCAATAAGCTCTATGAAAAGATAAAACTGGCGGCCCAAAAGGAATTACAGTTATTCCTCTGGCAGCAAGTGACACCGATAAACAGACGGAATATCTGATGAGAACTTTTGCATTGCTTACCAATGGAACCTACACCTTCCTTACCAATGACAGCGGAATCGGGAATGATCATATAAAACCGACCATTGATTCCTATGAAGTTGAAAAACTGAATGCCCTGCTATTGAGATTAATCCTTCAGAGGGCCACCCTTCCGGAATGCAGTGACGGCATCTCCAACGATTACCTGAACAAAAAGCTTGAAACGGAAGTTAATAGCCAGCAGGAATCCAGAACCGTGATTTTCCCTAATCCGACAAAAGGAATCATCAATATAAAATCCGGGAAACATATAGATGAGCTGTTCTTATACGATCTGGCCGGAAAGATCATCATGAGAAAAGAGAATCTGAGCGAAGGTAAAAACACAATTGATATCACTTCCTATCCCCAGAGTATTTATCTCCTGAGATTAAGAACAAAAGATCAGTGGGAAACTTTTAAAGTGATCAAAAATTAATAATCACAATACGTAAGATTAATAAATAAAGTCCATCCAAAATAGCATCAAAACAGACATTACTTCAAAATGTCTGTTTTATTTTAAAATTAATTTTCAAAAATTATTGAAAATTCAAAAAATATAATTACATTTGTTATAGAAATAAAATATCAGAAAAATGAAACTTTCAGAAGCAAAAGAAAAATATGTACAGACCTGGGGAACATTCGCTACAAACTGGGGAATCAACCGTACTATGGCACAGGTTCATGCACTGCTTCTGTCAAGTGGAAAGCCTTTATCTACGGATGAGGTCATGGAGCACCTGGAAATTTCAAGAGGAAATGCCAACATGAATCTGCGTGCGCTGATAGACTGGGGAATTGTCAGAAAAGAATTCATCAAAGGCGATCGCAAAGAATACTTCGTCGCAGAAAAAGATATCTGGTATCTGTTCAAACAAATTGTGAAAGAACGCAGAAAAAGAGAAATAGAGCCTGTCATTTCTTTTTTGGAAGAACTGAAAAATATTGAAGATAAAGATTCAGGAGAAGCAAAAGAATTCATAAAGCTGATGGAAGATTTCAGTGCAGTGACGGGAAAGATCAACAATATTATGGATCTTGCGATTAAAAGCGACGATCACTGGCTGGTAGGGAAAATTACCAACCTGTTGAAATAGAAAAATAGAAGAGGAGCTAAATCCTTTTTTATTTGAATTTAATTTTCAAAAATTACTGAAAATATAATACATACAAAATGTTCAATATAGTATCATATGTTATTTTTCTTGCAGTGAGTTTTTACATCACCATAGATGTGGGCAGAAGATGTTTCCAGGCCGGAAAGTCCTATCTGGAATATCTCCTTCACGATAAAGGAATGTGTCTTACGATCAACCGGATACTTCTCGGATGTTACTATCTGCTGAACCTGGGGTATATTGCTGTCAACCTTGCATTTTGGGACAAAGTCGGCTCTGTAGAACAACTTATTTCGGTAACGGCAGCCCGTATCGGATGCATCGCTTTAATCCTTTGTGTACTGCATTATATGAACATTTTTACTCTTTACTTCTTAAAAAATAAACTAACCTTAAAATAACACAGTTATGAACACAACAATTTTAACCACCACAACGTACAATTTTTCAGCGTACATGATTTATCTGCCAATTGTTATTGCTCTTACCGTATTCGTATCCCAGTTTCTGTTCAAAAATTCAAAAACATTTATGATTGATATTTTTCACCAGAAAGAAGACATTGCCATGGCAACAAATTCCCTCTTTAAAATTGGCTTTTATCTTCTGAATATTGGCTTTGCTCTTTGCATCATTGAATTTTTCCAGATTGAAACCGTAGAAAGATTAGTTGTTGCTTTAAGTAAAAAAATAGGCGGTTTCTCTATTTATCTTGGAATGATGATGCTTCTCAACCTCCTGTTTTTTCTGAAAGGCCGTAAACATGCCATGAACAAAGAAAAACATATCGAAAATGAAGACACTGATATTTAAAATCTGGATGTATCTGACCTTCAGATCCTCCAATAAAAGAACAAGAGGAGATTTTTTAACCTTTTAAAATTAACGATCATGAAAACCTTTGTAAAATACGATTTCTATATCCAATTAGTGATTTTAATTATAGGAATTATCTCAATCTTTACAATGGATAATTCTTTTATTGGAGGATTGTCATTTCACTTTATAGTAGGAATTTCTCAACTAATAAGCTATATAATCAAGCTTTTTTTAAGGAAGAAAAATCTATACTTTTCATTATTTACGGAGTATTTATTATGCCCATCTGGATTTCTTTATTATTACTCGTCATTTTTAAATCGCAGGCCTATAATCTGTTCATAGTGATCCCATTTTTCGGAGTTTATTATAGCCCAATTTTAGCTCTGGTTTATATTTTTGACACTTATAAATTCTATCAATATCAAAAATAAATATCTCATCCTGAACCTCGTATCCCGAACCACGAACCTAAAAACTTAAAAATGGCAACAATATATTTAGAAACACCAATCAAAGCAGATATTCATAAAGTTTTCGACTTGGCCAGAGATATTGATCTGCACCAAAAATCAACATCCAAAACCAATGAAAAAGCAATAGCTGGAAGAACGTCCGGGCTGATTGAAGAAAATGAGACCGTAACCTGGAAAGCCAGACATTTAGGAGTGGATCAAACCTTGACAACAAAGATTATCAGCATGGAAAAACCCTCCCAATTCACGGATGTAATGCTTAAAGGAGCTTTTAAATCAATGAAGCATCAGCATATTTTCAAGCAAAAAAAGGCAGTACGGTAATGATTGATATCTTCGAATTTGAATCCCCGCTGGGATGGGTGGGAAAACTTTTTAACCACTTTTTCCTGAAAGATTATATGAAGAAATTCCTGTTGGAAAGAAACGAATTAATAAAGAAAATGGCAGAGTAAGTATTTAGTATAAAATGAAGGACAAATCTGCATGAAAAAACAATAATTTTAAAACTCTAAAACTCTAAAACTCAAAACACAATGAAAATAATAATGGCTGGCGGAACCGGATTTCTCGGGGAAAGCCTTGAAAAATATTTTAAAGAAAAAGGCGCTCAGGTACACATTCTTACAAGAAAGCCAAAACGCAGTAATGAGATATATTGGGATGCCCGATCATTGGGTGAATGGAAGAACAGCATTGAAGGAGCCGATGTACTGATCAACCTTACAGGAAAGTCTGTAGACTGCAGGTACAACGAAAAAAATAAAGAGGAAATATATAAATCCAGAATTGAAAGTACAAAAGTGCTTCAGCAGGCAGTCGACCAATGCATCACTAAGCCTAAGGTCTGGCTGAATGCCTCTTCAGCAACTATTTATATACATTCCGAAACCCAGCTGAATACAGAAGAAAACGGAATTATCGGCGACGATTTCTCCATGAATATCTGCAAAAGCTGGGAAAAAGAATTTTTTAAGATGAATAACGAAGAAACAAGAAAGGTTGCTTTAAGAACCTCTATTGTTTTAGGGAATAATGGCGGGGCATTTCCGAAATTGCGCACGATCACAAAATTAGGTTTAGGAGGAAAACAGGGGCGTGGACAACAGAAAGTAAGCTGGATCCATATTGATGATTTCTGTAAAGCTGTTGAATGGATCATTAATCATGAAAATATATCAGGGACCGTCAATGTAACCGCTCCAAACCCTGTGTCCAATGAAGATCTCATGATAAAAATGAGGAAACACCTTAAAATTCCTTTTGGATTAAATGCTCCCGTATGGCAACTGGAAATAGCCTCCCTCTTTTTGAATACGGAAACCGAACTTTTATTAAAAAGCAGAAATGTATATCCCGAAAAACTGCTTAAAGCCGGATTTCAGTTTTCTTATCCAGAACTGGACAAAGCATTGCAGCATTTATTGAAAAATTAAGGTTTGCTGATTAGTGGCAGGATGTTTAATTTAGCAAAAACGAACCTCATATGCTCATTAAACAGAAAACAAAAAGCTTTATTCTTTCATCTTTTCTTATTTCTACTGCTTTTTTTCACAGGCTCATAATGTATCTGCAGGCTATCAGAAACCGGATGATCCGCTTGTTGTTCAAAATCTTGAACAGTGGCAGGATCTGAAATTCGGGCTCTTTATGCACTGGGGAACCTACAGCCAGTGGGGAATTGTTGAAAGCTGGAGCTTATGCCCTGAAGACGAATCCTGGACCCGGAGAAAGCCTGAACATGGGAAGTCTTACAATGAGTACGTAAAAAACTATGAAAACCTTCAGACTACTTTTAATCCCACAGGATTTAACCCTCAAAAATGGGCTGATGCAGCAAAAAAAGCAGGAATGAAATATGTGGTTTTTACCACAAAGCACCATGATGGTTTTGCCATGTTTGATACCAAAGAATCGGATTATAAAATAACCTCTTCCAAAACGCCGTTTTCAAAAAATCCTAAGGCAGACGTTACCAAAGAGATTTTCAATACGTTCAGAAAAGACGGTTTCAAAATCGGAGCCTATTTTTCAAAGCCGGACTGGCATTCGGAAAACTACTGGTGGCCCTATTTTCCACCCAAAGACAGAAATGTAAATTACGATCCGAAAAAATATCCCGAACGATGGGAAAGCTTTAAAACATTCACTTTTAACCAGCTTAATGAAATTACGTCCAACTACGGAAAAATAGATATCCTGTGGCTGGATGGAGGCTGGGTACGCCCTTTCAGAACCATTGACCCATCTGTGGAATGGCAGAGAACCATCAAAGTAGAACAGGATATTGATATGGATAAAATTGGGACGATGGCCAGGAAAAACCAACCGGGAATTATAGTCGTAGACCGTACCGTACCGGGAAAATGGGAAAATTATGTGACCCCGGAGCAGGCTGTCCCGGAACATCCGCTTTCTATTCCCTGGGAAAGCTGCATTACGATGGGAGATTCTTTCTCCTATGTTCCTGACGACAATTATAAATCCTCTCAAAAAATCATTGAAACACTCATTAAAATTATCTCCCGCGGCGGAAATTACCTCATGAATATTGCTCCGGGTCCCAATGGAGACTATGATGCAGTGGTTTATGAAAGATTAAATGAAATTTCGGATTGGATGGAGAAAAACCAGTCAGCTGTATTTGCAACAAGAAGTGCAGAACCTTATCACGATGGAAACTTCTATTATACCCGATCTAAAGACAGCAAAACCCTTAATGTTTTCCATATTGACGATCAGAAAGACTACCAGGCTCCTGATGTACTCAGCTTTTCACTTCCGGAAAATTTTAAAGCGAAAGCATTGAAAGTTCTTGGGATCAATTCAAAAGTGAAGTGGAAACAGACAGGAACTACGGTAGAAGTAAAGCTGCCGGAAGACAGGAAAAAATTGAAATACGCCACCGCCATTCAAATGACAAACTAATGAAGTTGAATTGTATTAAAGCTGCGGTTATTGCGCTTGTTCTGAATTCCACATTCCTGAGTGCACAGAAAGAAAAGCCTTTGTATAAAGATCCCAAACAGCCTGTAGAAGCAAGAGTTCAGGATCTGTTGAAAAGAATGACGCCGGAAGAAAAATTCTGGCAGTGTTTTATGATCCCTGGAGATCTGGATAATGTTCCTAAAGATCAATACAGGCACGGAATCTTTGGTCTGCAGGTCAGTGCCGGAAATCAGGGTGGCGGGGCAGCAGGCCAGCTTTTGAAATATAACTCCGGTGAAGATGCGGAAAGGCTCGTAAGGAAAATCAATGGTATTCAAAAATATTTTGTTGAAGAATCCAGGCTGGGAATTCCGATTATTCCGTTTGATGAAGCTTTACACGGATTGATGCGTGATGGCGCAACAGCTTTTCCCCAGGCTATCGGGCTTGCGGCCACATTCAATCCCGAAATGATGAAGCAGGTTTCCTCTGCTATTGCAAAAGAATCAAAATTAAGAGGAATCCGCCAGATCCTTACCCCTGTAGTCAATCTTGCCAGTGATGTGAGATGGGGACGGACAGAGGAAACGTATGGTGAAGATCCTTTTTTAACCTCTGTGATGGGCGTTGGTTTCGTAAGTTCATTCGAAGATCAGGGAATTATTACTACTCCAAAGCATTTTTTAGCCAATGTAGGAGAAGGCGGAAGAGATTCTTATCCTATTCACTGGAGCAGAAGATATCTGGAAGAAACCCATCTTATTCCCTTTCATAAAGCGTTTACCTCGGGAAAAAGCAGGTCGGTAATGACCTCCTATAATCTTCTCGACGGAAGACCTTCTACCGCCAATCATTGGCTGCTCACGGAAAAGCTGAAAAAAGAATGGAACTTCAAAGGCTTCGTCATTAGTGATGCCAGTGCCGTAGGGGGGCCAATGTGCTTCATTTTACGGCAAAAGATTATGATGATGCCTCTGCACAGGCTATGAATGCAGGGCTTGATGTCATATTCCAAACAGAGTACCAACATTATCAGCTGTTTATTCCTCCGTTTTTGGATGGACGGATTTCACAGGAAAGGATAGATGATGCGGTAGCAAGAGTTTTAAAAGCAAAATTTGAACTCGGGCTTTTTGAAAATCCTTATGTCTCTGAACGCGAAATTCATGAATTGAAAATGATCAATCATAAGCCGTTAGCCGAAAAAGCAGCACTTGAATCTATTGTGTTGTTACAGAATAATCAGGGAACACTTCCTGTTTCTGACCATGTAAAAAAAATAGCTGTGATCGGTACAGATGCCGTGGATGCAAGGCTTGGAGGCTATTCCGGGCCGGGAAACCATAAAGTGAGTATTCTTGATGGAATCAAAAATTTCACGAAAGATAAAAATGTAGAGATTCTTTATTCAAAAGGTATTACATGGGATCTGAAAGACTTTAAAACGGTTCCTGCTGACCTTTTATCATCCGAAAATAAAAAAGGCTTAAAAGGAACTTATTTTGCAAACACCGGTTTACAGGGAAAAGAGGCTTTTCAAAGGCAGGACGAGCAGGTTAATTTCAAATGGACCCTTTACTCGCCGGACCCTGAAAAATTACAGCTGGATAACTATAGTATCCGATGGACAGGACAACTGAAAGCTCCCGGCAGTGGAAAATACCAGCTCGGACTTCGTGGAAACGATGGTTTCAGGTTATATCTCGATGGAAAATTAATTGTTGATCAATGGGAAAAGCTGGGCTATTCAACAAAAACAGCTGCCATAGACTTTGTTAAAGACAGGCAATACAATCTCGTTATAGAATTCAGGGAAAGCAGGGGAGAAGCTCATATTGAGCTGATCTGGAATTATGATATCGACGATGCTCAGAAAGAATTTAACGAAGCTTTAAAAACAGCAGAAAAGGCAGATCACATTATTATTGCTGCCGGCATTCATGAAGGCGAATTTCAGGACCGTTCTTCTCTGAGCCTGCCCGGAAATCAGGAAAAATTTATTCATGAAGTTTCAAAACTGAATAAACCTTTAACTGTAATTTTAGTTGGAGGTTCTGCCATTAAAACTACAGCGTGGAAAGATAAAGCAGGAGCCATTCTGGATGTTTGGTATCCCGGAGAAGAAGGAGGAAATGCGGTGGCAAAAATCCTTTTCGGAGCGGAAAATCCCTCAGGGAAACTGCCTGTTACATTCCCGGCCGAAGAAGGCCAGCTGCCATTGACCTACAATCATCATCCTACAGGAAGGGGAAATGACTATTATGATTTGAGCGGCGAACCGTTATATCCTTTTGGTTTTGGCCTTAGCTATACCACTTTTGAAATTTCCGATCTGCAGCTCAATCAATTGAAATATTCTGAAAATGATACGATTACTGCCCGGGTTAACATCAGAAATACAGGAACAAAAGGAGGAAGTGAAGTTGTTCAGCTGTATGTGAAGGATCTGCTGGCATCAGTTTCAAGGCCTGTCATTGAGTTAAAAGGTTTTCAGAAAGTGTATTTAAATCCCGGGGAATCAAAGCAGGTGACTATTAAAATTCCGGTCCGGGAACTTCAGTTTTTAGATGAAAAGATGAACTGGGCAGTAGAAAAAGGAACGTACAGAATTATGGTTGGAAATTCCTCTAAAAACCTTCCTTTAAAACAGAATATTGAAGTAGAATAATTTTTTGTGAATGTGTATTATCCTTTTGTAAAGCCTGATGACAGAAGATCAGTAATGAAAGTTATAAACTCTGGTATGATATATGTAATATGTATTGCAAAACCTGAATGAATTGAAGATATTAATTAATCATTTTTAAAATCATTCTTAAAAATAAAAATGTCATGAAAAAGTTTTTTATATCAACCGTATTGTTATTAGGTTTATCAATGAGTGTGAATGCCCAGAAACGACCACCGGCTCCTCCACATCCTTCCAAAAGTGAACTGATCAGCATTAAATCGCGTGAGCTGGACAAAAAATACAATACAGAAAAGAGATTGATTATGAATCATCCGCTTGCTACAAAAAAGATGAAGAGAGATCAGATGAAAGCTTTAAATGAAAGGTACCGTACCGAGAAAAGATTACTTAAAAAAATGTAATGTTAAGATTACTGATATTAAAAATCCGTTTTACTGTTTGTAAAACGGATTTTTTAATTCTAATATAATTTTCTTGCCAGCAGCAGATTCAGAAGAAAAGTTCCCGTCCAGTTACTGTTGTTTACATTGCTTCCTATAAAATCTATACGGGAAACCGAAACAGTAAGCCTTGTTCTCCCTAAAGTTCCGTTATTGGCCAAACTTACAAATGAAGCCGTGAAAACATCCGGAAAGCTGGAATTGTTTCCTGCCGTTAAAATTGGATACATATTGCTGACATTAAAAGGAGTTCCCTGATATTCATAAACAAGAGTCATACGGCTCGCATTGGAATAAGTGGAAGTGTGGGCGTAGGTAACAGAGGCTTTGCTTATTACCCACCATGCATCCGTTCCCGTTCCTGTATCATAGGTTGATACTGCATGATTGCTCCAGTCTCCAACAGGGGAGGAGCCATTGGCATGCGGAGGAATCAGAAGCTGTATTCCGTAAATCTCTACATTGCTTGGCTTGGGAAGAACGGTAAAAGAAAGGTCCCATGTTCCCCCACTGGTATTACTGTTGTTCACAACTTCAGCATATGCCCCGGTGGGAATTACAAAGGATGAAACAGGATTATTATCGATCCTTAATGTATTACCACTCGATGCCTGAAGCGTAATACTGGAAGTTGAAATATTTTTAATCTTATAAATTCTTCCTGAATAACTCGTTGTACCAGTTCCGATGACAGGAAGGGTGAAAGTCGTATTACCCGTTCCATCGTATGTCAGGTAATGATCTGTGGCAGTGATGGCATACGTTGCTGCTGTAATTTGCTTATAATCGGCTCCCAAAGACCCGGCGACAGCTAAAGTACTGTTAGGTGTTGATGTTTTAATACCTACCTGTGCATTAAAAAACAAGGTCATTATAAAAAAAACGGGAATAAAAATCTTGGTTTTCATTTTACTTAATTTTGTATAAACTTATGAAATTATTTTAATATATTGATTTATAATTAAATATTTTTTACTTATTATATTGAATTAGCTGTATAATTTTAAATATTGTTTTAATTGTTTAATGCAATACATAATTCCATTTAATTTGAAAAGAGATAACATCACGATATAAATTAAAATAGTTGGTACAATGAAGTTAACCTTCAGTGAAATATGAATGGCAGAACATAGAACATCCAATATTTTTCCTTAAATTCGCATAAAATTTTTAAAATAATGAACTACGATATCATTGTCATCGGAAGCGGTCCTGGCGGTTATGTTACAGCGATCAGAGCAGCACAATTGGGTTTCAAAACTGCAATTATCGAGAAAGAAAACTTAGGGGAATCTGCCTGAACTGGGGATGTATTCCTACGAAAGCTTTACTGAAATCTGCTCAGGTTTTTCATTATATCAACCATGCTGAAGACTATGGTCTGAATAAAGTGGAAGGAAGCTTTGAATTTCCGAACGTAATCCAGAGAAGCCGTGGCGTAGCCAACAAAATGAGCAAAGGAATTGAATTCCTGATGAAGAAGAACAAGATTGATGTAATTCTTGGGACAGCTAAGGTTCAGAAAGGTAAAAAAGTTTCTGTTACAGATAAAGAAGGTAAAGTAACTGAATATGCAGCAGAAAATATCATTATTGCAACGGGTGCACGTTCAAGAGAGCTTCCTAACCTTCCTCAGGACGGTAAAAAAGTAATCGGTTACAGACAGGCATTATCTCTTCCTGAGCAGCCAAAATCTATGATCGTAGTAGGTTCAGGAGCTATCGGGGTAGAATTTGCTGACTTCTATAATACAATGGGAACCAAAGTAACCATTGTAGAATTCATGCCGAATATCGTTCCTGTAGAAGACGAAGAAATCTCTAAACACCTGGAAAAATCCCTTAAGAAAACAGGAATCGAGATCATGACCAATGCGTCAGTAGAAAGTGTTGATACAAGCGGAGAAGGCGTAAAAGCAACGGTAAAAACAGCAAACGGGAACATTACCCTTGAAGCTGATATTTTACTTTCTGCCGTAGGTATTGCTGCCAATATTGAGAATATCGGATTGGAAGAAGTGGGAATCCAGACAGATAAAGGAAGAGTTTTAGTCAACGAATGGTACGAGACTTCAGTTCCGGGTTACTATGCAATCGGTGATCTTATTCCTACACAGGCTTTGGCACACGTTGCTTCTGCTGAAGGAATCACTTGTGTAGAAAAAATCAAGGGACTGCATGTTGAGAAAATCGACTACGGCAATATCCCTGGATGTACATACTGCCACCCTGAAGTAGCCTCTGTAGGTCTTACGGAAAAGCAGGCTAAAGAAAAAGGATACGAGATCAAAGTAGGTAAATTCCCACTTTCTGCAAGCGGTAAAGCTACAGCGAATGGAAATACAGACGGATTTATCAAAGTAATCTTTGATGCCAAGTACGGTGAGTGGTTAGGATGCCACATGATCGGTGAAGGAGTTACAGATATGGTTGCAGAAGCTGTAGTGGCAAGAAAACTTGAAACAACAGGTCATGAGATCATCAAATCGATCCACCCGCACCCGACTGTTTCTGAAGCAATTATGGAAGCTGCAGCAGCAGCTTACGGTGAAGTAATTCACATCTAAGATCAATCTTAGGATATAATAATTAAGAAGATCTATTTCTTTATATACCAACCACAGGCGTTTGTCTGTGGTTTTTTTGTAAATTCAGGCAAAATTAAAAAATGAAGAAACACTATATTATTCTTACCCTTGCATTGGCCGGGCTCCTGTCCGCCCAGACAAAAAATGAATTTGTAAGTCCTAATGAGAATCTTATTGCAGAAAATATCCTGCCTATTCCGAAAAGCCTGAGTCAGGCTATTAAAAAGTATTCAGAAAGCAGAAATGCAGGTATTGCAGGCATTCATCCCAACGGGAAAGAAATCATTGCGGTGACCCGTTTTGCTTCCACCAATCAGCTGCACAGGATTTCTGTACCCATGGGGGCCAGAAAACAGATCACTTTCTTTGATGAACCTGTTAATAATGCATCTTATGAGCCTGTAAAAGGAGAATACCTCATTTATACAAAAGATACAGGCGGCAACGAATTCGGGCAGCTTTATAAGCTCGACCTGAAAACACTGGAATCCAAACTGCTTACCGATGGCGGAAGATCCCAGAACGGCGGGGTAACCTGGAAAAAAGACGGTTCAGGGTTTTATTTTACATCCACCAAAAGAAATGGCGGCGACAGGGATATTTATTATATGAATCCTTTAAAACCGGAAGATACACAGCTTGTTCTTGAAGTGAAAGGCGGCGGCTGGGGAATTTCCGATCTTTCCGAAGACGGTAAAAAACTCCTGATCTCGGAATATGTTTCAGCCAACGATTCCTATCTGTATCTGTATGATTTGGAAACTAAAAAGCTGGAACCCATCACAGACCGCAAAGAAAAAGGAGTCGTGCAAAGCGCTGGTGTTTTCAGCAAAAATCCTGATGAAATTTTCTACATTACAGACCGGAATAATGAATTCAGCAGGCTGGCAGTTTTAAATTTAAAAACCAAAAAAACAGAATATCTTACCTCTTCCATTCCCTGGAATGTAGAAGATTATAACCTTTCTGAAGATAAATCCACCCTGGCATTTGTAACCAATGAAAGCGGAATCAATAAACTGTATATTCTTGATACAGTGACCAGGAAATATATGCCGGTAAGCCAGTTACCTGTTGGACTGATCGGTGGAGTAAAGTTTTCCAACGACGGGAAATTCCTTTATTTCTCAAGATCATCAGCCGATTCCGGTGCAGATATTTATAAAATGGATATGGCGACCCGCAATATAGAAAGATGGACGGAAAGCGAACAGGGCGAAATGCAGCCCGCCGATATGTCCGTCCCAAAACTGATAGAGTGGAAGAGCTTTGACAATATGAAGATCTCAGGGTTTTATTATCCGGCATCATCAAAATTTACAGGAAAAAGGCCGGTGATTATTAACATCCACGGAGGACCGGAAGGTCAGTCTATGGCATCTTCTCTGGGGTCTTCCAATTATTTTACCAATGAAATGGGAGTGGCTTTGATCTATCCGAATGTAAGAGGCTCATCCGGTTTCGGGAAAACATTTATTGCCGCCGATAACTGGGATCTGAGAATGAATTCAGTGAAAGATATAGGTGCCCTTCTGGACTGGATCGCCAAACAGCCTGAGCTGGATAAAGACAGAATCATGATTATGGGCGGAAGCTACGGAGGTTTCATGACCTTAGCGACAGCCTATGAATATGCTGATAAGATCAGATGCTCTGTGGATATTGTGGGAATTTCCGATTTTAATACTTTTCTTAAAAATACCGAAGAATACCGGCGAGATCTGAGAAGAGTGGAGTATGGTGATGAGAGGATTCCCAAAATGGCAGAATTCTTCACCAAAATTGCCCCTCTGAATAATATCGATAAAATCAAAAAGCCAATGTTCATTATCCAGGGTACTAATGATCCCAGAGTTCCTGTTACGGAAGCCGTTCAGATGCGAGACAAGCTGAAAGCCCAGGGAAAAACGGTTTGGTATCTGGAAGCAAAAAATGAAGGCCATGGATTCAGGAAGAAAGAAAATGTGGATTTTCAGCGTCTTGCCGTGATCCGGTTTATGCAGGAATATCTGCTAAAATAATTTTAACATAATATTTATAAAATTTAATCTGAATTTCTCGCCCTGTTTTCTTACATTTATTCTATGAATTTTGAGAGAACAGGGCTGGTTTTGTCAGGAGGCGGTACCAAAGGGATTGCCCATGCAGGAGTTTTAAAATTCTTGAAAGAAAAAAATATAGATATCGATGTGCTTTCCTGCTGCAGCGCCGGATCTATTGTGGGTTGTCTTTATGCTGTGGGGAAAACACCGGATGAGATCCTGGAGTTTTTCAATTCGGTTTATTTCTTCAACTGGAAACATTTTACTTTCAACCAACCGGGACTGGTTTCTTCCGTTATTTTCAGGAATTATCTGAAGCCGATTTTTCAGGATATGAAGCTTGGAGACCTGGAAAAAGAAGTGAAAATTGTAGCTACAGAACTTGTCTCCGGAACCCAGAAAATATTTGATGAAAACTTCGAAGTAGTGGATGCCATCATTGCTTCATGTTCCATTCCGGGAGTTACAACACCGTATATCATCGGCGATGAAATGTACTGTGACGGAGGTGTTCTGAATAACTTTCCCGCAGACATCATCAGGGACGAATGTGACAAGCTTATCGGGGTTTTTGTTTCTCCTCCCCATGATATTGATATCAAAGACCTGAAGTCCATCAAAGCTATTGTCTCCCGTTCATATGATCTCCTTTCCTACAGGATAGAAAAAGGAAAATTCGATTATTGTGACTGGTTTATCTCTTCCCAAAAACTTTCATCCTACGGAACGTTCGAACGCAGAAAAGATCGTCTGGAAGAAATTTTCAATGTAGGCTATAAAGCTGCAGAAGAAAGCTACGAATCAAGCCGTTTTAATACACATCTGAGACAGGCCGGAACATAATTCCTTTCCTCAAATTAATTGGTTTAAATTTTTTAACCAAAAATCCCACAGATTACGCAAATTTCACAGATCTATACCTGGAACTTTATAATCTGCAGGATAAATATCGTTTACAGCTTTAAATATTGTTACGACTTTGGATTTGGCCGTTTTTTATTGTTTAACGACAAGTCCGTCCTGGCGTACCACTTCATTACCGTTTTCATCCGTCACCGTAAGGGTATAAGGAGCTTTGGAAGCGGAATCCGTCAGGTAGTTTCTCCACACCTGATAAGTATATCCTTTATTCACAAAGTTGAAATAGTAATTTCCTCCGGTACCGTCCGGGATCAGTTCTCCGTCACTGATAATCATGCTTGGTTTCGAAGTGATCCTGGCATTGGCTGCCCAGGACTGGTAAAGGTACTTTCCGTTAGGCTGTTTATCAATCCTTATTTTAAATTTTTTAGTCTTAATAATGACTGTTTTAGGGACTTTCTGTAATGCTTGGATATCATTGGAAACAGTAACTGTACCAGGTATTAGGGATGGTTTTTCAGTGGCATAAGCTAAAGAAAACTGAGCCGTACAAAAGGCTCCCAGTAAAATCTTTCTGATCATTGCATATTAGGTTATTGGTTAGGCTTACACCCAATCAAATATGAAGCCATTTGATGCTTATTGTAAGATCGTCTCATTGATCCATGTATTCAGTTCCATTGTATTTCTAAGGGTTTTCAGGAACCAGACATTTGCTTTATAATCTTCGATATATTGACTCGAATATAAGTTTAACCCTTTTTTTCATTTAAAGTATCAAGGTGAATGTTTTTCCTTAAAAATTCAAGACGTTTATCTAACCATTTTCTGTCATCTTCTGAAGCGGATTGGTGATGCCTGATCAAAACTTCAATAATGGAAACATCAATTCTTTCCGAAGTTCTCAGCATGGTATCCAGGGCATTGGTCAATATTTCATCATTAACAAAATCTATATGGGGCAGATTGTTATCGTTGTTCTGAAACAGGTGCTCAAACTCAATATCGTCCAGAAGTTCACAGGCTCGGTGCATCAGTTCGGAGGCAGGAGTGTACCCTTCGTTATCCCTTGCGATAAATACAGCAGGAATATCCATTTTTAGCCGGGTATAGGCTTCTATTTTATGATGTCCGTCCAGTACGAAAGCATTGCTCATCTGCGGATCCAGATTGTACAGACTATTAAGGATAATGGGTTTCGGGCGGCTTCCTTTTTTAATGAGTTCCATATAATATTGTACTCTTTCAGGATTGATGCTTTTATTTTCCAAAGTATACAGATAATTAAAATCTTTGAAAGGGTAGAACCATCCGGAAAATCTTCGGTTGCGGGCATTTTCATCATCAGGCAGCGGTATGGCCATATGAAAACTGGAATTATCAAACGGAATTTTACCCAGATTCACCTGATAGGTTCCATTTTCAAAAAGGGTAAGAAAATCTTTGATTTCTGACATGATTTCAGCTTCTGTTCCCTCCGTAAGGGAACGGTTAAGACGGTCGGCTAATATTATTTTCTCGTCTTCAGCAAGCTCGGATACTGCATAATACTCACCCACACTTCCCCGGGAGTCCGGCCAGTTAACGGCTACAGGACGCCTGATGATTAAGCAGCCGGCAAAGCCATCGTACAGAACTTTGATAATGTTCTGTCCGTGAGTAATGTGGATTTCCATGAAAATTAATTAAGATACGGCTGTATAGCTTGCAAAAGCTTCTTCCAGACTGTCGAACCTGCCTTTAAATTCGTCAATAGGGCAGTCCTGAAGGATATTCCCTTTATGAATAAGGATAACACGGGAGCATAATGCTTCCACTTCCTGCATAATGTGGGTAGAAAGCAATACTGTTTTCTGCTGCCCGATCTCTTTTACCACATTTCTGATCTCGATGATCTGGTTCGGATCCAGGCCGTTGGTCGGTTCATCCAGAATCAGCAGGTCCGGCTGATGAATAATAGCCTGGGCAAGTCCCACCCTTTGTTTGTATCCTTTGGAAAGCTGGCCGATTTTTTTGGATTTTTCAGGAGTGATGCCTACCAGTTCGATCACTTCATCTACCCTAGCAGGAGAGATTTTGTGGATATTTGCGACAAACTGAAGATATTCTTTCACATACATTTCCAGGTACAGCGGGTTGTTTTCGGGAAGAAAACCTATTTTTTCTTACTTTCTATTTCATTTTCGGAAATATTCATTCCGTTAAAGATAATTTCGCCCTGATCAATTTTCAATGCGCCGACAATGGATTTCATAAGTGTGGATTTTCCGGCTCCGTTTGGACCCAAAAGGCCAATGATCTCATTTTTATCAATAGAAATATTAATGTTGTCCAATGCAGTCTGTTCCCCAAATTTTTTGGTTAAATTGATTATCTGAAGCGGCATAATAAGTAATGTCTTTCTGCAAAAGTAAAAATAAAAAAACTCATTCGGATGAATGAGTTGGGTAATATTGAAAAATATTATGATTATTTTTTTGATTTTTTGTTTTTGCTGTTGGTACTGGAAGCAGGCATTGCAGTAGATGCCTGGCTTGAAGAGGATTTTGTACCGTTGATCTGATGCATGGTACCCGGTTTTTCATACAGAGCCGATTTTCCGTTCGTTTTACCAAACACTTTATCTACCTGTTTTCTGTTTAAAAACTGAGACTTTCCAACATACTTACGGTTTTTATTGATGTACTGGATAAACTGTACGGTAGGCTGCCCGTAATTTTTTTCGTAATGAAGCTCAATGATATCATTAGGAAGTTCCAGAATGATGTTTTCATCCGGAGTGGATATAAAGCCGTCCATGATCAGTTTATACAGTCCGGATACGTCACTGTCCAGATTCTGAAAAGAAAAAGATCTTATGGTGTTCAGGTTACTGGTATTAAGATCCTGATAGTTGATGGTAAATTTATCTTCTTTTTTATATAAACCTACGGAATTATCTTTGCCAATTTCCACCAGGCTTTCATTTTTCAACACTTTGATCTGTGAGAAAACTGAAATACCGAACATGCATGTAATGAGTAGAATTATTTTTCTCATGTGGAGGGATTTTAATGTTTTATAAATTTGTGTCTTAAAGTTACTAATAAAAAGCTCTTAAACCAATCTTGTTAGTTAAAGCAAAAGTAATACTTTTTTTAATATCCGTAAGGAGTGCTCCGCTGATATTATGTATGCCATTGTATGTGAGAAGGTTCGTATATTATTTATTTAAAGCTGTTTTGGGAAATATCCGTTATATTTTCAGTCGCTTTAAGTTAATTTAACAGAGTTTTTATATTGCTTTAAATATTAAATTTAAATATTAAAAATCTTTTTAGTGAAGATTTTCGGAATTTAATCTAAAGTTTACCCTTTCATATATTGCAGACGGATATATAATCGTACATTTATTTCTCATTTATTATACGTTTTTAATATGCGCATTCTGCACCACGACCAAAATATTATTATCCGAGAATTCTTAATAGAAGAAAAGAACCTGTTTTGCGATCTTTTTGAAGATCCGGACGTTATCAGATATCTTCCGTACCGTTCGCCTGAACAGTTTATAGAAATGTTTGAAACCGCTTTGGAAGATTATCGTATGGGCCCGTTTGGACGTTTTGGAATATTCGATGCTGAAAACAATGATTTTATCGGAATGTGTCTTGCCAGAAATTTTGCAGATGTACCCGGCCAGATTGAAATAGGATATACTTTGAGCAAAAAATATTGGGGAAAAGGGATTGCGACGGAAGTCAGCCGTGCTTTAGTGAAATATTGTTTCTTAAATACTGACGGAAATGAGATTGTAGCTGTAACGGACCTGGATAATACCGGTTCACAGAAAGTACTGGAAAAAGCAGGCTTTACACGGGTGGATAACCTGCAAAGGAGTGATCGGGAAATGGCTTATTTCATTATTAAACAAGCAAGTCCCAGGCCGGCATAGAAAAGAACTATCGAAAAATCCCCGGGAAAACGACCCGGGGATTTATAACTGATTAGAAATCAGCTTCTGTTTTATTTTTAAATTAATAGCCTGTACACTTACTGAAAGAAATAGCAGGATAATCAATATACCCTTCATCCCCGCCATGATAAAATGTTTCTTCATCCCAATCAGCCAGCGGGAAATCATTTTTTATGCGTTCCACCAGGTCCGGATTTGAAATATATAGTTTCCCAAAAGCGACCAGGTCCACAAGCCCGGTTTGCAGTATTTCTTCAGCTGTTTCCACGGTAAAGCCGCCTGCAATCATGATAATATTTTTAAAACGTCGTCTGGCATTTTCTAAAAAACTATCAGGGATTGAAGATCTTCCGTCATTTACAGCATTAGAAAAATGAACATACAGAATATCCAGCTTTTGTAATTCATCAAGGATGTATTCGTGTGTTGCCAGTTCTTCAGGATAAGTTTTTAAATCATAAATTTCGCGGAAAGGGGAAAGTCTTATTCCTACCTTATTTTTACCAATAGCTTCAATAACTGCTTTCATCACTTCAAAAAGGAACCTGGTCCTGTTTTCAATGCTTCCGCCATATTCATCTGTTCTGGTATTGCTTAAAGGGTTAATAAACTGGTCGATCAGAAATCCATGGGCCGCATGAATTTCAACACCGTCAAATCCTGCTTCAATTGCACTGACGGCTGCCTCTTTAAAAACATTTACCCAAACCGGGATTTCTTCAGTGCTTATGGCAACGGGTATTGTCATACTTTGATAGCTGTTGTCGGGAATACGGATGGTTTCGTTCACCGGTAGGGCAGACGGGGCTATCAATGCTTCGTTGTTCTGAATGGCAGGATGCCCGACACGGCCGGATTGTACCAATTGGGCAAAGATCTTTCCACCCTTTGCATGCACGCCCTCCACTACTTTTTTCCATGCCTGTTTTTGCTCTTCATTATATATTCCGGGAGTATTCATGTAGGCACCGCCGTTGGAAGAAACAGCAATATTATCCGATATCAGTAATCCGGCGCCGGATCTTTGCTGATAATAGGTAATCATGGAAGGTGAAGGAATTCCTTTAACGGCTCTGCGACGGTTCATTGGAGCCATTACAACCCTGCTGGAAAGAGAAAGTTTTTCACTGATAAACGGGGTGGTTAATTTTTTCTGTGACATCTTTTTTTAACAAAATTAACATGAACAGGGAGGCAAAAACAGGAATATCGGACGGTTTTTTTGTACATTTCGGGTAATGAAAAATAAACATTTACATAAACCTTTAGATATATTGGTGTCCGATATGGAGCACTGGCATGAACGTCCGCTGATCTATCAGTTCTTCGAGATTGTGCAGATCATGGAAGGTGAAGGCACCAGGATTGTTAATGAAAACAGGTTTCCCTATACTAAAGGCAGTATTTTTTTATTTACCCCGCTGGACTGCCGGGGTTTTGAGAGCATTACCAATACCCGTTATTGTTCCATCCGGTTTTCCGAAGTCTTCCTCGAACAGTACAAAACCAAACACGAAAAAGAAAAAGTGATAGAATGGTTAAAACAGTTGGAAGCCATTTTTACGCATCACAACCGTTTTGAGCAGGTATTGATTAAAGAGGAAAGGGACTGCAATATGATCGCTTCACTCATTGAGAATATGATCACGGAATACACCAATAAACCTTCCTATTTTGATGAAAATCTCCAGCATCTGGTCATTCTTGTTTTAAATATTATTTCCCGTAATGTGAACCCCCAGCAGGTCATATCAGATACAACAAGGGATGAACCCCTGATCAATAAAATACTGGTTTACCTGCACCAGCATATACACTGTCCCAGGAATTTAAGAATAAAGCATCTTGCAGAGCAGTTCAACCTGTCTGCCAATTATATCGGCGAATATTTTAAAAACCTTACCGGAAGCAGTCTGCATTGTTACCTGACCCAGTATAAAATGAATATTGTTGAACAGAGGCTCATCTACAGTGAATATTCAATAGGGCAAATTGCGGATGACCTGGGATTTTCCGATGAAAGCCATTTAAGCCGGCAATTCAAAAAACATAAAGGAATAACTGCGGCGGCTTTCCGGAAACAGTTTAAGAACTAAAAAAGATCTATTGCCGTAAATACAAAAAAGTCTGTCATAAATTTCCTTTTCGTATCACAAAATTTCTTTTTCGTATCATCCGGTGATAAGCATAATATTATTTTTGAAAGAATAGAATCTCATGATTATGAATATGAAAAAATATAGACTGTTCCTGTTAATTTTTCTGATTCCGGGCTGGTCAATGGCACAGCAGTACCACTCACTTACCCTTCCGGAGGCAGAAAAAAGATTGCTGCCACAGTTCAGACCTTTGATCAATGGCCGTATTTATGATATTACGTTTGAAGAAGTGAAAAAAGAACGTAAAGCCCAGGCGCAGCTGCCTTGGCCGGAACTCAAAAATAAAGACAGCGTAGAGGTGGTTCAGTCTAAAATTCCCGGCCTGAACCCAAAAGACCCTGAAATTCCGGTAACCATTTATAAGCCTAAAAATGCGAAGAATCTACCCATATTTCTTTGGTTTCATGGAGGCGGTTTTGTGTATGGAACCCCAAAATGGGATCATCAGAGATGTGCAGATTACGCCCTGAGAGGAAATGCTGTGGTGATCAATGTAGATTACCGTTTCGCTCCTGAATATCCTTTTCCTGCAGCACTTCATGATGCTTACGCTTCTCTGTTGTGGGCCAGCAGAAATGCAGGAAGCCTTGGTGGAAATCCAAAGCTCATTGCAGTAGGCGGGGAAAGTGCCGGAGCCGGCATATCAGGAAGTCTTGCACAATATACAAGAGATCATAAAGGCCCGGAAATCAGTTTGCAGGTTCTGGAAATTCCTCCGGGCGATTTCAGGATGGACTATCCGTCAGTTATTGAATTTAAAAGGATTCCCGGTTTTAAAAGCGATGATATTCCGGTTTTAAAAGACTTTTATATTGGGAAAAACGGAAATCCAAAAGAGAAATATGTATTGCCCGGCAATATTGATGATGTCTCAAATCTTCCTCCGACCGTAATTTTTGTAGCCGGAGCAGATCCTTTACGGGACAGTGGGCTGGTTTATGCAGACCGTTTAATAAAAGCAGGGATTTTCACAGAATTGCATCTTTTTGCCGGATATGCCCACGGAATGCCGCTCCCGGAAAATGTAGATATTACCGTAAGATTGATGAAGCAATTCCTTAAATAATTCGATTCATATACTTTAAAACCAAAATAATGCAGTACTCCCAAAAAATATCTTTAGTTTTCGTTTTATGCTCTTCCATCGTATTTTCCCAGGATTATAAAACCTCATCAACGGCTTTGCCGGGAAAAGACTTTCCGAGAATAAATCCAGAGAGAAAGGCAGAATTCCGGGTCTATTTTCCGGAGGCGAAAACCGTAACCTTGGATGGTGGTGACGGAATGAAAAGTATAAAATCTTCAGCTTCCAAAGATAAAAACGGCTTCTGGAATATCTCTGCTGTGCCTATGGAAATTGGATTTCATTACTATTGGTTCAATGTTGACGGGCAGCGGACCAATGATCCCAATACGCAGCTCTATTTTGGATACAGCCAGCCAACCAGCGGAATTGAAGTGCCTTCAGGAGAAGACTTTTTCTCAGAGAAAGATGTAAAGCACGGGAAAATCATTAATGACAGCTTAAACTCACAGATTACCAGGGGTAAGCGGAACTTTAAAGTATATCTTCCCCCAAATTACGGTGCCAAAAAATTACCCGTTCTGTATCTGTACCACGGAACCGGAGAAGATATCACGGGTTGGGAAAAGCAAGGCTATATCGTTAATATCCTTGATAACCTTTTCGCAGAAAAAAAGCTCAGGAAATAATAGTCGTAATGGACTACGGAGTTGCACTGAATCCCGAACAGGAAAAAATGCCTGACAATTATCCAAGAACCGTCCTTTCTTCCAAAAATCTTGATCAGATAGTTACCCGGGAACTGATTCCCTATATTGAAAAAAATACAAAACTTCCGGTAAAAGGGCTATTGCAGGACTTTCCAGAGGAAGCTACCAGGCCATGCTTATTGGAGTTTCCCATCCCGAAATATTTTCTGCCATCGGAGCATTCAGCCCGGTGATTTATGAGGGAACTGAAAAAGATCCGTTTAAAGAACTTCCTATTGGAAATTTACTGAAGTCGAAGAAAAAACCTTATTTCTTTATCGGAATCGGGGAAAAAGAAGATGTCCTGTTTTTTAAATTTAACCAGCTGCTGACCGATTTTTTTAATCAGAATAAATATCCTTATACCTTATATAAATCTCCCGAAACCCGCCATGAATGGCTTACCTGGAGAAGATCGCTGTATCAGTTTTCACAACAGATTTTCAAATAAAAACATGATATTTGTCATGTTTTAGAATTTTATTAACTTACACTCAATAAATTACCGTTTTATGGAATTACTCCTTCCTTACCTGGAATCAGATGGTTTTAAACAAGGTCTGATTCAGGATTACAGATTTTGTGATCAAGATTTTCTGAACTCTACTGTTCTGGAAATGCCGGAGGATTTGGGGAGCGGGAAGCTGATTCTTTTCAGCAAGAAGAATTTTCATTTTTTCCGTGGAAAATGGAACTTTCATGAAGAAACTATTTTTCATTCCCCGCATAAAGTAGGAGACAATGGCATGATGGATTTCAGGATCAATAAAGAAGGGAAGATCAGCAGTAATTTTATTAATAACGAAAAGGAATTTGAACACAATACGACCGATATCGATGGTATAAGGATTTTTGTACCCAAAACCATGTTTTCCAAAGATAACGGGCTTCTGAAAGAAAAGCTGGAAAACGCAGAGCGCAATTACCTGAGTCAGGAAAAGCTTAAAACCATTTTCGATACTCCTTTTGACGATGCTTCATGCAGCATCATTCTCGAAAGCCGGATCCTGGAATTTTTAAGCTATTGGATCCATTACCTGCTATCTGATGAAAAAACTTTTGAGCACAAAAAGGCGTTTGAAGATAAAATAAAGCTTGCCAAAGACTTTGTCGATACCAATGCGTTTCAAAGTCTTGCCATCAGGGAGATAAGCCGGTATTGCGGACTCAACAGCAGTGATCTGAAAAAAGGATTTAAGGATTATACCCGATTGCCCATCCATCAGTATATTATCAAAACCAGAATGGAAACAGCCCGTGCAATGCTCCTGGAAAGTGAAAAATCGGTGGGAGAGATCAGTGATTTTATCGGGTACAACAACCGCGGACACTTTTCACAGCTTTATCTCCGTCATTTCGGAAAGCTTCCTTCTGAAGAACGTCAGTAGAATTTCGGATAATTTTTCTTATTTTTTGATGATCCTGTAATTATTCGTTTTTTCGTCTTTTTTTATAGTATAATCGTCTTTTAAGAGGAGCATCCAGCCATCTCCTTCAGCTTTTTGTTCTTCAGTTTTTGTTGGCACGCTTACAGACATTTTGCTCCAGTCAGGACTCATTAATGCTCCGTTCTTCACTTCAAGGATGCCCCAGTTGTCTGTGACTCTGATGTTAGGATAAACAGTTCCTTTATCTGGAATAGGCAGGATATTTCTGGGATCAAAAGAAACGTTCATTTTCTCAAAATTGATTTCCAGGTGAGGTTGCTCAATCAATTTGGACTGATATTCAATAATCTGTTTTTTAATTTTATTTTCCCTGACCTGTTCTTCTTTGAAAATTTGAATTCCGTTATAATGATGAGAATTTTTTTCAGCAGCAGCTTTTAAATTGCCAGGGATATTAAGACCAAATTTTTTAATAAAAAAGTCGGTAATATCAGTATTCGCCGAAATCTCCTGATTCCATAAATTATTCTTTAAGCTCAATAAATATCCATAAACAGGAACGGTATGATAAGCAAAGGATCTCACATAGGTAGGGTTTGAAAAGAAAGTATCAATAGAGCTGATAAAATGTTTTTTAGCCTGCTCTTTGCTTCTGCCACTAATGATAAACCCTGTATATTCGGCAATTCCCTCGTTAAGTTCCAGTTGGTTTTCAATACTTGCAGTTTCTGGAAAAAGAGTATTTCTGTATTTTCTGAAAATGAAGGCATTCGCTAAATGTATTTTCCTTTCTTTTTCTGAATCGGAGCTGACGGCTTTTTTCAGAGCTTCCAATTCTAACCGAAGGTATATTCTCCCATCTTTTTGATCTAAATGATTACTTTCCTTATTGCTTTGGGTGAATCCCAGAGAAGGCTGCGCCTTGTGAAACAGTTCGTGAGCCAGTAAATTGACCCGCTCGTCATGATTTCCGGGTAAAGGCAGCATGATCATTGCCCAGCTTTTGCCACTCCATTGAACAGAAGTGTTGGCAATATTCATACTATCCGGTAATTGACCAATGTAGATTTTATTTTGAAGTTTTAAGCTGTTATCCACATTGGGCTCGTTACTATAAACCTGTCGTGTTTTAGGATCAACTAAAAGGATACCTCCATATAAATTTTTGTTCCACAATTTAAACTCTTTTTGAGTTGCATTTTGAATCTCTTCGAAATAAGTGGGAATATTAGCGGGATTTACAGGTTCCGGCTGTTGTCCTAATAGAAATAAACCCTGAATTGAGCATAAAAATCGTAAAATAATTTTCATTATTGCAGCTTTATCTTAAAATTAAAAATCTTCAAATAACCTTTGTATTAATTTTTTAAATATAATCAAAAAAGTCTGACGATAACGAGTTTAAAGCAGGAACATCGGTTTCTTAAGATTGTACATCACAAGCCTGCTCTTAAAGAATGACTTAAAACTTAAACACTTTTGAATGAAAAACTGTAAATATTGATTGCATCGTTGTTTACAGAGGATTGTATTTTTATACACCTTGAAAAAATTTCTTTTTCGTATCACGGAATTTCCTTTTCGTGTCAGCACCTGTTCAGCATATTATTAATTTGGAGTTAAGATTAATTCATATGAAATTTCCTTTAATCAAGGCAGTTTTTCCTATGAATATTAACTTAATGTGAACAAAACTATGCTGAACTTATCAATTTTAGTGGAAGAAAGCGCAAGAAGGAATCCGGAAAAGGAGGCCTTAAGCCTCGGAGAAACCACGATCAACTATAAAAATTTTCATGAAAGAGTTTGCCAGGCAGCCAATGCTTTCGCAAAAAAAGGAATTGGCTATGGTGATAAGGTTGCCTTACTGTGCCCTAATATTCTACAGTTTCCGGTTATTTTTTTCGGAATATTAAAAACCGGGGCAGCAGTTGTTCCGTTTAGCATTTTTCTTAAACCTGAAGAAATAGCTTATCAATTGTCCGATTCTGACAGTAAAATGTTCCTGTGCTTTGCAGGAACTCCGGAAATGCCTGTTGGAAAGTTCGGAAAGGAAGGATTTGATAAAAGCGGCTCATGCAAAAACTTTATCAGTATAGGAAATCTTTCTGAAGAGGTGGAGAGTTTTGATAATTTAATTAAAGATGAAGAAACACAATTTGAATCTCATATTACCTCATCAGAAGATACAGCCGTTATTATTTATACCTCGGGAACTACCGGAAAACCGAAAGGCGCCGAGCTTTCACACATTAACCTGTTTACCAACTCGGAAGCCAGCACCTCTATCATTGGATCTACCGAATTTGAAGCCCAGCTTGTTGTTTTACCTTTATTTCACATTTTTGGTTTAACGGTGATGATGCTTGCAGGAATCCGGAGATCACTTCACCTTGTCCTGATGCCGAAATTTGACGCCAAATCGGTTTATCAACTTATTATCCGTTTTGATATCCGAATTTTTGCCGGAGTTCCCTCCATGTACTGGGCTCTTCTGAATGAGGAAAACACTGAAGAAAATACAAAAAGCATTAAAAACCTGAGAATCTGTGTTTCCGGTGGAGCATCCCTTCCTGTAAAAATCATTGACGAATTTGAAAGCCGTTTCGGAGTTCCCATTATCGAAGGATATGGCATGTCCGAAGGTTCCCCTGTGGTCACTTTCAACCAGCTGCAGATAGGCCGCAAGCCAGGCTCCATCGGAACTCCGATCTGGGGCGTTGAGGTAAAGATTGCAGATGATGACGGTAATGAGCTTCCGGCAGGTGAAAAAGGCGAACTCATCTTCCGTGGTCCCAACGTAATGAAATCCTATTATAAAAAGGAAAAAGAAACCCGGGAAGTCCTGAAAAATGGATGGTTGTTTTCCGGAGATATCGCGGTAAAAGACGAAGACGGTTTTTTCTTTATTGTAGACCGTAAAAAGGAAATGATTATCAGAGGCGGAATGAATGTCTACCCACGCGAAGTAGAAGAATTGATGATGAGGAACCCGGATATTTCTATGGTTGCCGTTATCGGCATCGCTGATGAAAAACTGGGCGAAGAAATAAAGGCTTTTGTTGTAAAGAAAAAGAAAGTCAGGTATCTGAGGAAGATATAAAGCGATGGACAAAAGAAAGAATTGCCCAATACAAATATCCCCGGATTATAGAATTTATTAATGAGTTGCCTATAAGCGCAACAGGAAAAATACTTAAAAAAAATTTAAAAACCAGCTGAAATGAATTATTTTAAAATAGCAGTGTTGTCCATCGGATTATTGGCAACAGGCTGCGCCACACAGAATAGTGGAAGCGTTCAGGCGGTCTCTGCAAATCAAAAGCAGGAAAAGCTTACCAACATACAATACGGCTCGCACGAAAGGAATGTGATGGATGTTTACCTTCCTGCAGACAGAAGCCCGAAAACCGCATTTCTTGTTTATATCCACGGAGGAGCGTGGACGCAGGGCGACAAAACTTATGATACTAAAATTTCCGAATACCTTCTTTCGCAGGGAATTGCCGTTGCCAATCTGAATTACCGGTATGCCAATCTTACGGACACCCATCTGCCGGAGCTTCTGGATGATATTGATAATGTTGTAAAGTACCTGTCTTCCCATTCCAAAGAGTGGAATACGAGGGAAAAAGGCTTTTCAATTTCCGGAGGAAGTTCGGGAGCGCACGTTTCGCTGATGTATGCCTATACAAAGAATCCCCAGATCAAAACAATAATAGAAATGTGCGGCCCCGTAGACTTTACAGATGTTCAGACTTTGCAGTATGTAAAAGCAGCAAACCTTCTGGAAGTTTTGGATAAAATGTCCGGAAACAAAGTGGTCTGGAGTCCGGGGGATAAGATTCCCGACGCCTACGCCAAAACGAGTCCTGTAAAGTTTGTGAATCAGATTCCCACTATGATTATTCATGGTGATAAAGATGAGGTAGTTCCCATTCAGCAGGCCTATATCCTGGAAAACGCCCTGAAAGCGAAAGGTACTCCATACAAAATGTTAGTTATTCCAGGAGCAGGGCATATGATTACAAAATTACCTGCGGATGAACAGACCGTATTCACCAACGTGGCGGAATGGCTTAAAAAATATGGTACAAATTAACTGTTAAACATATGAAGACTAGATTTTTAAATACAAAAATAACTGCAGCCATACTTTTTCTGACCGCCTCCTCAAATCTGTTTGCCCAGAAAAAAGAAGCTGATACAGCGAAAGCAAAAGATATCGATGAAGTGATCGTGACCGGGGTATTTGATAAAAGAACAAGGATGAATGCTCCTGTGGCTATCTCTGTTCTGAAAAGCGAGGTCATTGAGAAGCAGGTCCCTGTAAGTGCCGCAGATCTCCTGAAAAACGTTCCCGGTGTCTATGTGAACTCATCATTAGGAGAAATCCGGAACAATGTAAGCTCAAGAGGGATCAGCGCCGGTTCTGCGGACGGTACTTTTGCTTATGAATATATATCGATGCAGGAAGACGGTTTGCCGGTAACCAATACCACTTATTATAATTATGGCCCTGACTTTTTCCTGAGAGCAGATGCCACGATTTCCCAGATTGATGCGGTAAGAGGAGGACCTGCCTCTATTACGGCTGCCAACGCACCGGGAGGAATTTTCAATTATATTTCCAAAACAGGAGGCAATAAATTCGAAGGGGAAATCCGTGCGAAATATGGAATTCAGGGAGCTAATAACTCAGGGTATCATAGAATAGATGCCGACTTTGGAGGACCTTTGGGAAATAACTGGTTTTTTAACATTGGAGGGTTTTACCGATATGATTTAGGGGCCCGGTATGCAGGCTATCCGTTTAACAACGGAGGCCAAGTAAAAGCCAATATTGTAAAAAAATACAATAAGGGAAGCCTTAAAGTTTTCCTTAAATATCTGGATGACAGAAATGGCTATGCCCAACTGATTCCTACCAGAAACTATACGTCTCCCGAACCGGCAGAAGGGTTCAGCAGCAGTTCGTCTATGCTTATTCCGGAGCTGCAGTACAATTCTCCGGATTTTATTCATGGAGGCAATGTAGATTATAATTCAGGTCGCCTGGTAAGCAATAAATACCGTTCCGTAGGACTCAACTGGGATCATAATCTGGGAAATGACTGGAAACTGTTCTTCGCAAGCAAATATTCTGATAATGATGTGGTACAGAACAGTGTGGGAAATTCTTTTCTTACCTCACTGGATGATATGACCTCTTATTTTTTGGTCGGCGGACTGGGAATCGGGACTTACTCCTTTAAAGATGCGCTTACGGGGCAGGAACTTGCGAGTGTGAATTCTACCCTTGGAGCCGGAGGACTGCCGGTTTACCAGATCACCAGGAACCAGCTTCCGGGTCAATCGATCCAGAATAATTCATTTGTAATGTCTGTGCTTAATTTTTATGAAAATAAAGTGAAAGAATCCATGAATCAGCTGACCATCAATAAAAAATGGAACAATATGAATTTCTCGTTTGGAGGTTATTACGGCTATTCGGATGTATGGCGTTTTTCCGGAATCAACGGGATAGGGCTTACGACTTTGGAGAACAGGCCCAGAATGCTCACTGTAAGCCTAACAGGTGTCACTACTTTGGATTTTACAAAGCCGGGCGTTTATCAGCTGACCAATAATGATGGTTTTGCACAGGCAGCAGGCAGTACGGGAGATTTGATTGAATTTAGAGTCAGGCAGCAGCAGGGAGCCGTATTTTTTGGACATACCTGGGATATCACAGATCACCTGACTCTGGATTGGGGAATCCGGTATGAAAAAGTATGGATCAAAGGAGATAATACCAGAACCTATCTGTTTTCAGATAAAAACGGAGGAACGGATGGTAACATCTTTACCCTGTACAATAACAATGCTTTAACGAAGCTTACCAATGTAGCCTACAGCAGGCAGCTGGAAAACTTTTCTTATTCGGCGGCATTGAATTATAAGTTCAATAATAATGTAGCCGTATATGCCAGATATTCCAAAGGCAGCAAGTCTCCGGATCTTGACATGTTCTTTGCAGCCAACAGGCCGGAAACCATCGATTTATTAAATCCGCAATCCAGAAAAACACAGCAGGTGGAAATGGGTTTTAAAACCAAAACTACTTATTTTGATGCCTTTATAACCCCGTTTTACAGTTTGCTGAGCAATATTCCTTACAGCTTTATGGCTGATGACGGCAAAGGCGGGTTCTATACTACACCGTCCCTGTACAATAAAAACGAAACCTTCGGTATTGAATTGGAAACCAATATAAAGCCTGTTGATAATTTTAATATCAGAGCGGTGCTTACCCTGCAAAATCCGAAAGTTAAAGAAGGATATTTATGGAATCTGGGAAATGCCGGCCCTTCGGATGATACCGTTTCCTCGTATTCGGGAACTACAATTGCCTATACTCCAAAAATTATGGCCAACGTTACTCCTAATCTGAAAATCGGCAAAGCATACGGATTTGTAACCTGGAGCTATATGGGTAAAAGGGAAGGAAGCAATACCAATGTTTATAAACTGCCCGGATTTTCCCAGTTTGACCTTGGATTAGGATATAATTTAAGCGAAAACATCAGCATGCTGGTGAATGTGAATAATGTGTTTAATAAGTATGGGGTGATGAGTTATCAAAGACCAGGGACGCTTCAGCAGCAGCTTGCCGGTTTCGAAAACTTTACCCAGGCAGAATATAATTCGGCAGTAGCCAATAATACACCTTACTTCACTATTGCCATTCCGCCTACTTCCGCTTATCTTACGGTAACCTATAAATTTTAGCATGATGAAAAAGTTTTTAACTATATTTTTTGCCGTTTTGCTCTTCATTATCCTGTCGTTACTGGTTATTCCCATGATTTCGGTGTATCTGAAAACGCCGATGCTCCTGAGCGGTTACAGCAGTTCGTTTACCATTCAGTTCAATTCCCAGTTTGTGGTTTTAGGGCTGGTATTACTAGTGATCTGTTTCTTTTTTTATAGATATGGAAAGTATTGGCGGAAGCTACTGAGGGTTAATCTGATCCTTTCGGTTCTGTTTTTTCTTGCCCAGGTTTATTTCACGGCGGTAATGTTGTCTACTGCCAGAAAATATAAAACCCATGGTTCATTTTCTCAGGGGCTAAAAAGTCAGAAAGAACCCGTAAAGCCTGATGAAACCTATTCTTATCTTACTGTTTACAACGAAAAACAGCATATGGATGTTTTCTATCCTGAAAAGAAATCTTCAAAACCCACAGTTCCCGTTATTCTTGTTCATGGGGGTGCCTTCGTTGAGGGAAACAGAACACAGGTGGGGTATGCAGCCAATTGGTTTAAAGATCACGGCTATACTGTTTTTTCTATCGATTATCCTTTGGGAAAATATGACCGCCAGAATTGGGAATCTGCCGTTAATTCCGTAGTGACTTCCATGGGATTTATTGCAAAAAATTCAAAGAAGTTCAATGTTGATCCGGATAAACTGGTATTGGTTGGCGGTTCTGCGGGAGCGGCTTTAGTGATGCAGGCAGATTTAGGATTAAGAAAAGGTTTTGCAAAGCCTTATGATTCCCTGCAGGCTCCGGTTCCGGCGGCAGTTATTGCCATTTATCCGCCTGTCAGCTTATCTGAGCTATGGCAGAAAATAGATGAGAAAAAGAATATCGACCTCAAAGATGCGGCGAGAAAATATCTTGGAGGTTCTCCTTCAGAATTTCCACAGCGGTATGCGCAGCTTAATTTAATAGACCAGCTTTCGGAAGGGATTTCTCCAACATTTATTATTGCCGGAGAAATAGACCACGTTGTGAATGTAGAAGCTACCAGAAAGTTCGTAAAAAGAGCGGAAGAGCTGAAACTGCCTGTTTCCTATGTTGAAATTCCTTATGGTGAACATGTTTTTGATGCAAATTCCAATTCCATTGCCGGGCAGATTGAATGGAACAAAATAGGGGAGTTTTTGAAAAATAATCATCTGGAAAACTGATAACTGTATTCATAACCAGTTTGAAAAGCATTGTATAGGATCATTACAATGCTTTTTTGAGCCCATTTTTGTGAAATATCCTGATAGAATTGCGTGGTATGCATTAACTTTGTAGCTTTATTGAAACTTTTCAGCAGAATTGTTTTAATGATAAGTGCATCACCTATGCAAACAAGTTCCCACATTAATATGAAAAGACAACTTACTTATATTTTACTCCTTGGATTTCCTTTTTTCGGCGGTCAGAATAAAATGGCCGGACAATCTACCTATGCCCAGGACTGGAAATCATCCGAACAGAAGAACGAAGCTCTTGCTTTTGATGCAGATATAAAATTATCAGATGCAGAAATGGCCTTGAATAAAAAATTATTTCAGCTGAGAAAACAAGTCCTTACCGAAGCAGAAGCACAAAAAATATCCCTGTTCAACAGTTCTTTTAATGAATTAAAACCCCTGATTGAAACCACCGGATTGTTTAAAATCATCCTGACAATGCCGAAAGGAGGCTTGCTGCACAGCCACAGCGGAGGGCTGGCAGATGCTAAATGGGTGATTTCGGCGGCAAGAAAATATAAGGAATGCTACGTTTACGATCAGAAGGATAATGACCGGTATATTTTTGGTCAGCTGGCCTTTTTGCAAAAGAAAATGTTCCGGCAGGATTTGTAAGCCTGGATAAGAAACTGGCTTCGGACCCCGGCTTTGAAAAAGAACTGCAGGATCTTCTTACCTTAAAAAGGGATAAGCTGTGTACCTATACGGATTACTGGGTGGAGTTTGAGAAGCGCTTTAAACGCATCAATCTCCTGCTGCCTTACCGTCCTTTCTTCAAAGAATATTATCTGAAGGGTTTTAAGGATCTGACCAAAGATCATGTACAGCATGTGGAGATCAGGTTTATATTCGATGAGCTTTACGATTTTCAGCATGGAAAATATCCTTTAAAAACGTCAATTACAGATTTGCAGGAGGTTGTTAAGCAGGTCCGCCAAACCAATCCGGAATTCAGCTTAAAATTAATTTACTCCAGCTTTAAATTCCTGGATCCGGAAAGTGTGGAAAAGCAGCTTGAAACTGCTTTTGAGCTCAAAAAAGAATTCCCGGACATGATTTCGGGTTTTGATCTTGTGGCGGATGAGGCTGCCGGAAACAGCATTTATTCCTTTCAGAAAGACTGGATGAAGCTGAATGAACTTTCTAAAAAATATGGGGTAGAAATGCCGCTTTTCCTTCATGCCGGCGAAAGCAATTCTGTTTTCAATAAAAATATCCTGGATGTTACTTTACTCAATAACCGGCGGATAGGGCATGGCCTTAACCTGATCTATTTTCCGGCCACAATGGAACAGGTCAGGAAGCAAGATAAGCTGGTAGAGGTAAGTCCTATCAGCAACCAGATTCTGGGCTATGTAAGCGACTTAAGGAACCATCCCGCAAGGGTTTTGCTGAGCAACGGTGTGCAGTGCTCCATTAACAGCGACGATCCGTCGGTATATGGCTACGAAGGCCTCAGCTATGATTTCTGGGTGGCTTTTATGTACTGGGAGCTGGATGTGAAAGCACTTAAAAAGCTTGTCTTTAACTCCGTTAATTACTCTTCTTTGAATAAAGACCAGAAAAAGGACGCCCTTGTCTACCTGAACAAGCAGTGGAATGATTTTGTTCAAAACGGAAATAAAAGTTTGAACTAAATGCCCGGATAAGGATACTCATTCGAGGTTTTCCATGTGTCGTGTCCGGAATATGGACGGGATTGCTGTTGATTCAATTAGTTTATTGCCGGGAAAAACAGTACCAGACACTTACCGATCCGGGATTTACCCAAAATGTTGCTTTCCCGTTTTCGTCTGCTGTAATTTCGTCGTTTCGGTGTTCCAGAAAATCCCTGTATTGGAAATGGGCATATTCTTTTCCGAGGTTGATTTCCTTAAAGCCTTCATCACCATTGGAAAGGATCACGATGCATCCGCAGTTGTCCTGATTTCCTTTACGAACCCAGGCAATGCAATTAGGATGATCAAAATAATTAATTTGTTCACCATGCGCAAACTTTTGTCTTGCTTCCAGGAGTTTGGGCAAAGCTTCCACTTTCGGCATTGTAATGTTTATTTCCTGATCGTCCCGAGTATCTGTATAATCTGCCCCGAAAAGGTCAGGATAAAATACGCAGGGATAAGCATCTTCCGACAAGAGGATAACGGCATAGGCCAATGGTTTAAACCAGTCCTGTACTGATGATTCCAGGGCCTGAAGCTGCTGCGTATCATGGTTTTCAACAAAAGATACGGAGAAGACCGGTTTTTTTTCAAGGAAGCTTCCTTTTAAGATTTGGGTGAGGTCGTAATTTCGTCCTTTTTTTGAAGCTTCAAAGAAATTATAGTGTAAAGGCGCATCAAAACAGGAGATAAGATCATCCATTTTATCTGAAAAATATGAAATTTTTTCAGCTTCATCTTTCCAGAATTCGCCTAAAATATAACAGTCGGGATTGAGTTCTGTTTTAATATAGGTGATCCATTCTTTAAGGAAACCGGAAGAAATATGCTTTAGGGCATCCAGCCTTATTCCATCCACTTTTGTTGTTTCAAGATACCATTGGATCCAGTTTTTCATTTCCTGTACTACATAAGGATTTCTGTATTCTATATCTGCACCCATCAGATAATCATAGTTTCCAAACTGGTGACTTACTGCGTCCGTCCAGTCTGTTCCGTATTCATTATGAATTTTGAAGATGCCTTCTTTCTTTTCTCCATTTTGGCTGATGGTATCTATTCCGCTGAAACACTGGTGATCCCAGATGAAATCGGAATATTTTCTTTGTCTTCCGGGAAAAGTAAATCTTGTAAAGGCCGAAACTTCCATTGGATCTGTGAGAATTTCATTCCGGTTTTCATTGTTTACCTCATGCACTGTAATATTTTCCTCTTCATCTCCTCCCATCCTGTGATTAAGTACAATATCCGCATATACGGACAAGCCGGCTTCATGAGCTTTCCGGATAGCGGCCAGGTATTCTTCTTTTGTCCCGTATCTGGTGGGGATTCCTCCTTTCTGATCAAATTCGCCAAGATCATAAGGGTCGTAGGTGTCATAGCCCCTTCCATCTTTTCCCAGACTGCATTTTGTAGCAGGCGGGAACCATACGGCTGTGAATCCGAGATTTTTTAGAAATTCTGCCTGTCCGGAAAATTCGTTCCAGAGACTCCCTGAATAATACCAGTGAAAGTATTGTATAATTACGCCATTCATTATTATTTATATTTTGTAAAGTGCTTTCTTATATTTTGAAATTATATTTTCTGCTGCTGTACGGATTGCTTTTCCATTTCAACTTTCAGACATTCGAGGATAAATTCGCTGTAGCATAGCTGGGCATCTATGGATTCTTTTCTGTGGTATAGATCCATTTTCCTGGAAAGAATAATTTCGCTTTTGTAGGCAAAAGAGAAGTAAGCAAAAAGCTTGTGGCCTGATTCTTCAACGGGAGTTGCATATCCGGTGACGGCAATTCCCCAGTCTGTATTGAACAATTGGGAGACATTCAATGCCATGGTCTCAGCAATCTTAGGGGATACGCAGTCATACAGCCTGGCTTCATGCTCATCTACATGCAGCAGCTTCACCTTTTCTTCAAGAGTATATGCAGTAATGCCGCCTTTAAACAGTTCTGAAGCATCTTTGATCTGTGAGAATGAAAACTGTAAAAAGCCGGCTGTTACGCTTTCGGCAATCGAAACGGTTTCGTTGTGCTTCTGTAAATGCAGGCCAATAAATTCCAGTAAATCTTTCTGAAGATTCATAATTTAAATTGATTTTAACAGTTCCGGTCCGGGATTTTAACCAAGGGATTTTCCCTGGTTTTATCAAATTGAGGATTCCTTAGGTTCATATTCCGTAAGTCCTCTTTAAAAAACCTAATTTCGGGAATAAACAGGGAAATTAATATGACTTAAGTCAATTGATGACAATAGTTACCAGCCCTTTTAATCAAAGGTATAAAGTTCTGATCAGCTCCTTTATGATTGGCATCATAATCAATCTGCAATAATAGGCTGGAGGCGGAGAAACCTTTAAAATGCAAATACTGACTGTATCAGAAACTATTATTGTGTATTCATGTAACCGGAATCAATAATGAATTATTAATTGCTGTAATGTGGTCCAGATCATAAAAATACAGTTTTTAATTATCTAAGTTTGAGGTAACCAAAACTATATTCTTATGAAACTATCTTTTATATTCATTCTTTTTGTTTTTGCAGGCTGTACCAAATCTGAAACCCAATACAGAAATGAGGCTGACAAGAAATCCACAGTGAACGATAGAAAGTCTGATACCATCCACGTAATACCTGAAGTTTCCGATACCTCAACCGTTGCTAAAGACAGTGCTGATGTGCATTAAAACTAACGGGAAAGAAGACAAATTCCAAAACGATTACAGATATGCTGAACAGGAACCTGATTTTCTTTTATAATCCGTACTTTACATTACTTGTTTTTTTAAGTATAAAAAATTAAAAACCATGAAAAAAACTCTATTGATCTGTTTCGTTTTACTGAATCTTTCCATTGTGTGTGCACAAACTATAGAATCGGGAAGCCGGAGTACAACGGGCTACATCAAGCCGGACGGAACTATTGAAAACAGCAGCCGATCGACCGTAGGGTACATCAGGCCAGACGGGACGATCGAGGATAAAAGCCGCTGGACCATCGGTTACATTAAAAGTGATGGCACCATAGAAGATAAAAGCCGTTCTACCGTAGGTTATGTAAAAAAAGACGGGACAGTAGAAAACAGCAGCCGTTCCACCATTGGTTACATCAAAGACGATGGAACTGTTGAAAACAACAGCCGGAGTACTATTGGCTATGCTAAAGGCATCAGAAAAGAGTGGGCGGCGGTAGTGTATTTCTTCTTCATGTTAGATTGATCATTTTTTTGTTTAATGATCTTATCAGATGTATCTATACCCAGTTCACAACCGTCTTCAGGTAGTGTAACATGGGTTATAGGTTCTTAATAACGGTCTGAAGCCCGTTTCATAAGCCTCGGGAGACCGTTATGCAAGTGGTTTTACCCCTTGGGTAAGGGGGATCGGCCGTTCCTTAAGGGGTGTCGGCAGTTGGGCAAGTGCCTCCGGACGGTTGGGGAAGTGCCTTGAGACGCTTTGGTAAGGCCTACAGGCTTTGTAAGCGGCTTTTTTGTTATTTCCCGGAATGTTTTTCCAGATTGTTTTATTAAAAATTAGCGCACAAGAAGATAAATTCCGACACCAATGGCGGCATAAGCCACAACCGTAATAATATCAGCTATAGGCTGCGAAAAGCGTTTTTCTGCAATTTTCTCACCATTGATCTGGTTCTTATGGAATTTCAGGATTTTTTAGGATTATGAACCGGGTGGGCTACCAGACTGTCGCTTTCCCACTTGTCAACGATTACTTTGTAACTCCTGCCATCCACGTCTATTTTCACATTTTTACCGGTGGCAAGTTTCTCCTGAACATTTACCGGGGCAGGCATTGGCTGTGGGTTCTGGGATTCAGCAGCTGCATTTTTCATTGGATTGGCAGTAGTATTAGCCATTGCTGCATTATTTTTAGACTGCTTATCGTTGGCCGCCGGATCCGCCGGCTTTTTTACCTGATAAGTATAGCAGCTGGTAAGGGAACATAATATAATGATGAAATAAAGATTCTTTCGCATGAGCCAAATTTAAGAATTAAACGGAATATTTGGTGTTTTCTTTTGAAAGATGATCGTTTTTGTTTTGATACTATTGTTGAGGAGATTTTGGAGAATAGAAAAAGTAAGCCTTACTTTTCAGCAGAGAGTATGGAATTTATTATTCACACAATAAAGAATTTATGTATATTTAGCCTTCAACAAATTAAAATTTAAGCATGAAAAAATTCAAAAAACTCTCAAGAGAAAATTTAAAAGCAATTAAAGGTGCTGGTAATCCAATTGTGTGTCCAGCTAAATACTATCTCAAATGTGAATCAATATACGTATGCGATCCAGACCAGGGTATTTACGACTGCCTATGTTCTTGCGTTCCAATTGGCTCTTAAAAAACTAACACCCTAACTAAAGGGTGTTTTTTCTTTATTCAACTAATTCTTAAAATTTTGGAGACATGATAATAAGCCTATTGAGTTATGAAGCAACAAGGTGATTGCTCAGAAAATTAATTATGTACATCAAAATCCGGTAGAAGCAGGTTTAGTTTTTCGTGCGGAAGATTATAGATACAGCAGTGCAATAGATTATTCTGATGAAAAAGGACTTTTAGATCATATTGTTGTTTTTAGAATGTTTGATTTATAATGCTAGAAACCACACGAAAGGATTCGTGCAGTAGCGGCGGGCTAATTATAAATTAAACTTTGCTGAATGTTTCAAATTTATTATTCTGATTAATAAATCCCGGTATAATTTTCACATTATTATTAAAGAAATCTACAGATTTTATAATTCTCAAGCTTCTATCAATAATTTTTGTAGCATTAGGAAAATGATTATAAACAATAATAAAATTTATTTTTTTATAGCGACTATTAAAGCTGTTTATTTTTTTTACTTTTTGGTCTAACATTGTTGCAAATTTTTCAAAACCATTAAATTCAAATATTTCAAATCCAATTTGGGTTCCGTCTTTATCGGTACAAAATAAATCTGGATAATATGATAAGTTTTGAAAATGAGAGACATTTTTATAATAATCCAGTACCCATTCTTTCACTTTTTCCTTAACATCATCTTCAATAATCAGATTCCCATTTTCTTGTTCTTCAATTTCTAGCTCTTTTACAACTTTCTCATCAGCACCATAAAGCTCTAAAAGCTCGGAAAGTTTTATAATACTGAATGATTTATTAGGAGCTTTACCTCTAAACTCTGTAAGTAACTCAAATTTAGGATATAAACTTTGTTTGTCAACCTGGTAAAACCAGTCTTTTTTTCATCACTAGAAATAAAGATTATGTCCTTTTTATATTTTTCTGCTAACTCTAAGATTGTAAGCCAAATTAATAAATCACCAATTCCTCCGTCCTCTTTATTTTTATCTTCATAGCCTGGAGGAATTTTATTTTCATATCTATAATCTAAATCTTGTTTTATTTTAATCTCATCTAATGTAATATCATAAATTACTTCTTCTGTGAATAAGGTCTTATAAAGTTGGCTCACAGGGTCATTCCATGACCACTCTTTTACATGTTCTATAACTTTGCCTAATTGTTTTGCATACTCTTGTAATTGAGAATTAATTTTATCTTCTTTAGCAAATAATCCATCATATTCTTTTATACCACTTAATAATGGATATCTACCTATATTCAGCTTTGGTATACTATTCCTTCTTAGATTCAATTGTTGGAAAACTTCTTTTATTTTTTCAGGTCTTATTCTGGCAAATTCCCGTGCTACTTGACCGGGAATAAAAAGCCTGTTTTCTCCAATAATTTTCGTATAGACTTTTTTTATTTCATCAAGACTTTCTGAGCTAGTTGTATAAGGGATTATCAAAGAATTTGTGTCAAGTATAAACAGACAGTCATTTTTTATTTCAGAAATAGGTTTACCAGATACACCGAAAATATCCTTTGCGTTCGGGTAAAGCTTATTTATGATAAATATGTCTTTATTATTGCTCATTTTGATAAATTTTAATGGAGTTTATTTTATGCTAATAATACTGTATCTGCAGTTTATAGTTTCCTATAAACAACAAAAATAAAAATCATTATAAAATTTTGTATCCGTATTTTCCCTGAATTTTTACAAATTCATCATAGCAATAAATCCCAACAATTGTTGGGATTTATTGTTTTAACTATAAAAAATCCAGCTTACTTACTTTGCTGTTTCTTAGGTGGTTTTAAAGACGGTGTATTTCCTGGTGTCTCCTTATTATCACGCTGGCGTTTATCTGGTTTGCCAGTTGATATTGCTGTTCTTTTTGGTCCTGGTTTAAGCGCCATAATATTAATATTTTGTTGTTAACTAAGTCGAATTTACAAATGATAATTTATATTACTTTACGGCTTTCCGTAAAGCACAAAAAAATCCCAACTCTCGTCAGGATTTTTTTGTTTTAATTTCTTTAATATCGTATTTCTTCTCTTTAATTGGTTCATCAGGTAAGAAGTCTTTGATTGAACACCCTAATGCTATGGCAATTAAATTTAAGTGAATTAAATTATATTTAGCTTTTTTAGAAGGGGCTTCTATCTGTGAAATGAATCCGATATTCTTACCAATCGAAAGAGAGAGTTCTTCTTGAGTAACCCCTTTTGTTTCGCGGATTTCTTTTATACGTTTTATAACAAATCTTTCTATTTCGTCTAATGATTCATTCATAAGTCAAAGTGAATGAAAAACATCAAAAAATATTATGTACTATAGTACATATTTGAAGAATTGTTTTATATTTGTAAAATAAGCTACAAAAAAGTAGCTTTGCGATACTTCAAAGAATAAAAGAAGCTATTGCTTAGAATCTCGTATCAGAAAACTGGTAATTTTTAGCACACGAGAAGATAAGCGGAAGGCTCACGACCTAGGCGTGGGCTCTCTTATCTGTGTGCACGGTATACCAGTACCTCTGATTCAGATATTGTAGAGTCCCATGCCGTTTTATTTTCATGCTGTTCTGTTTTCTACAATGATCTTTTCTAAGCCACTTCATCACATAAAGTATCATGATAAGGTACAATGGAGTGTACAATCCATTGCGGCTTCAGGGCTTTCACGGGAACACAGATTTTATTTTTATAAACCATTAAGAAAAATCATTTTAAACCATTAAGGGAAATGAAGATATAAGATAAGTTAAGTTCCATCAAAGATGGATGAAGCATTTGGCTAAATAAATAGCTTCAGCTATGGTCTTAATGATTCTTAATCCCTAAAACCTATTAATGGTAAAGAATTTATTTTAAACCATTAAGGTAAATGAAGATATTAAGATAAGTTAAGTTCCATCAAAGATGGAAGAAGCATTTGGCTGAATAAATAGCTTCAGCTATGATCTTAATGATTCTTAATCCCTTAAAAATTCTTAATGGTTAAGAAAAAATTCACCTATTAAAAAAATACAAACGCATGAAAAAAGCAAAAACACATTTTGAACCCCGGCTTTGGGAATGCGGCAAGAAGCGCTCCGGACTGCAGCTGATGGAGACGTTTTTCCAGTTCAACGATCTGGCATCCTCTAAAAAACAGTTAAACAGCATTATGAATTACGCTGTAAAAAGAAATACATGGATCAAAGAAGATTCGTCCGTTATTTTTCAGTTTCACCAGTCTATGCGGTCGTTTGTGCGTGCAGGCTATTTCATGATGCTGAAGGAAAAGAAACAGGCGGTAAATACTCAGTTGGAAAATGCTTCTCCATTGGCTCTCGGCCTGCTTTCGGAGAAGGAATACCAAAATCCGCTGCTGGTATTCAGGAAAGCATTCAAAGATTACAGCATACAGGAATTCGATTATTTTATGTCCGGGATGGTTTATTTCTCACTGGGAGCCTACGATAATCTGCCGGAAAGAAATATCGTTATCCCGTACATCCACCTGCTGAAAATGCTGGATGCCGCCCACCTTATTCTTGAGAGGAAAGGGAAGAAGATAAGTACAACTTAGGAAGAGAAATTTTATTAACGCAAAGGCTTATTTTAATAATGCAAAGTTTAGGAAGCAAAGAAGGAATCAATCGAGGATTGATTCGATGAAGCGAACGTTTTATCCATCCGCTTCATCAGCGGTGAAACCGCCACCCTTTGCTTTCTTAAAAATCATCAGGATCTTCAAAAAAACTTTGCGTTAAAAAAGCAATAAGCAAGCGTTTATAAGAGTAGAAATTTTAACGCAAAGGTTTATTTTAATAATGTATAGTTTAGGGAGCAAAGAAGGAATCAATCCTTGATTGATTTGATGAAGCGAGTGTTTTAATAGGCTGCTTCATCAGCGGTGAAACCGCATCCTTTGCTTTCTTAAAATGATAAAGGTGTGATTGGGCCTTTGCGTTTAAGAAAATAAACTTTGTGTACTCTCTAAGCTAAAAAGCCTTTCAGGGAAAACTGAAAGGCTTTTTAATCCGGAGATTTTGTTATTTAAAAATTTCCTGATCGTAAAGAAGATTGTCATCTTCATCGAAACTTATGATCAGTACTCTGTATTGTTTGGCGCTGTCGTTATTAAAGAATTTAATTCTTGGAGGAACGTAATCGCTGTCGAATAAATTGGGATTCCAGTAAAGGGTTTCCCGGGTATCGTTTTCAATTTTCTTTGCAGGATCATCATTATCCAGCATTTCGACAAGAAATTCAGAAGGCTTATCATATCCTTTTATGACCGATGAATTGTTTTTCTGCGCTTCTTTTTCATTGCTTTTGGATTTCATATTCCCTTTCATGGTATAGATGAGTACTGCATCACCAATTAATCCGGCTCCTTTAAGAATTTTTACCATAGCGATATTGTTGACCGGAAGGTTGGCAATCATGGAAGGATCCGTAGGCGTTTCGTCTAAATACAGCTTAGCCTGCTGATTACGGATATAAGGGACGTTAACCCCTGAATTATTCCGTTGAAACGTTAAGCCGGCCGCCCGTCCCTGCAGCCAGTCAAATATATTACTGGATCCGGCAATATGCTGGTCTTCATTCACGAAGTCGAATATAGTGGAATTCATAGAGCTAAACATTCCTGTGGACAATTGTTTGTCCAGCTCTTCTTTGGGATCCTGCTTTTTGCCTACCAGTTTTACTTCTTCAATCTGTACATCAGCATTCTCGATTTTTTTGTGTTTTTCTGAGTGTTGATAGCCCTGGAAATGGTTGAAGAAACGGTTTTATTTTCACCGGCTTTTACTAATTTATATTTTGTCCCCGGGAAACTGCCTTTAAAGGGTACGGGATTTACCAATGGTTCTACAGTGACGAATAAATTATCAGTACCGGATTCTTTATCATTTTCTGAATTCACGAACAACGAAACATTCAGGGGTTCATCATTGTTAATGTTATTTAAATAAGCATATCCGTTTTGATCTGTCATAAACTGATTAATGGAAGGTTCATTTTTACCTAATCTCAATACTAAGTTTACAGGCGTGTTGATCAGCATGGAGCCGTTTTTAATGGGCTTTACCCTGTAAGAAAGATAGGGTTGAGAAATAGTTTTAATGGTGGGCGCAGCTCCGCCAAGTAAGGAATTCCAGTCAAATCTTTGCCAGCTTTCAGAAATAAGGAGTGCATCCAAAGCTTCAGTATTGGCATTTTGATAAAAATATTGTGCGGGACTGTCTATTTTTGAAGTAAAATCTCCCGTTAACCAAAGTGCGCTCAGTATATTTTCTTCTTCCGGGTTCTGGGTGCCGTCGTCTTCACTTACCAAAACGCTATAATGCTTAAAATAAGACTCGGGGGAAAGATCAATGCTGTTAAAAGATCTTGGGGTTTGTTTTATGTTCTGGCCTACAATTTCTGCTTTCTCAATCTTTAAGTTGCCGGGTTTTATAAAACAAAGCCTTTTGGCAACCAGATTGTCCTGGTCATCAAAAATGGCTAATTGCAGAATACCGTTAGCTCCATTGCTTATTTTTGTAGGAATAAGACTTGAAGCTTCGTTGGTTAACTGATTGATATTGGCTTTATACGCCAGGTGATTATTAATGGTTCCTATAATCTTATAATTTTGAAGCTGTTGTTTCAGGTTGACGCCTTTTAAGGTATATTTAATCCCTTCTTTAGAGCTGTACACCTGCAAATTGAGGCCGCTGTCTGCAACCTGAGGTAAATCTATAGTCTGGCTTTTACCTGCATTGTCCTGGATAATTACCTGGTATTTTTTTCCTGAAGCAGGCGTTATTTTAAATGAGGCAATATTTCTGTCAAAAGATTTAAATGTAGTGACAGGGACGTTGGGATTTTGGGTATCTATTACTTTTCCGGACCAGTTTTCCGGCAGGGAAGTGTTGCTGGATAATCTTACGGCAAATTTCGAAGGAACCCCGTTAATGAAAGTTCCGCCTTCCGGAAAGGCTTTTGCAGACCAGTCGGAGCTCTTAGAAATAACCAAAGATTCTTTGGAGCTGGGATTGTACACCGGAATGGTTTTCACCACCTGAAAATCTTCGTTAAAATTGGTCATATAAGGCGTATAAGCTCTTACAAAATACACCTGTTCGGGAAGGTCTTCTTTCAGTTGGAAATCTCCGCTTCCTTCACCATTGGTCAGGAGTACCGTTTTCCAGTCTATAATTTTTTTATCAGAATTGTACAGTTCAACAAATAGAGTAGTAGATAATGCAGAACGGTTGTACCCATCAAATACAAAACTTTTGAACCATATTTTGTCCCCGGCTGCATACTGTGATTTATCGGTAAGTAAGTATACTTTTTCCTGTCCGTAATTATTCTCAAGACTGGTAAGTGCTTTTTCAAGTTTAGTTTGTGCCAGTACAGGCTGTACCATTGAAATAAGCAATACAAAGAACATATTTTTCATAGAAATCTCAACGCATTTTAATTCGGTGCTAATGTAGCAATTTAAAGGGTTTGGGCGTTGATATTTTAGCTTCTTATTTATGAATAAAGAATAATCATATCTTCCAGAATTGATTTTCTGAAACTGGAAACAGGATTCTTTATAACCTTTGGTTTTTGTGCAATTGAAAAGGATATTGTAAATATGACGTTAATCGTCTATGATACCACTTCCGTTGATGACTGCTCTTGATTGAGAAAAGGCTTACCTCTGCCTGTTTCCAGGTACAATTTCAGGCTTGCAGTGAATTGTTTCCATCCGTCTGTGCAGATCTCATAACATTCAATATCGGGATGTAACCCGAGATGGGTAAGATGTAATCCTGTTCCGCCGTTGTTCTCAGTGATTTCCCAAATAATGGTTGTGCCGATCCATTCTTTTTGATTTTTTAATCCTGGAATATTTAACAATGAATCTTCCACATACCATACTACTTTTTTACCGGGAATCAGTTCCTTTACTTTAAACTTTTTAAAAATTTGTTCCCCAAAATGAATGGTAAAAGATTTATCCTGTTCATTTGAAGACCCTTCAAACATCTCTGTCCACCAAAAGGGTATGCCATTGGTCAGGGCACCAAATACGCTTTCCGGGTGAGCATCCAGTTGTACTGTATTATTGTAATTTTCCATATAGATATTTTTAGTTTCCTTAAGGATGTCAGTTTATTTTAAGCAAAATATTTAATGATTGCCTTACAGGGGTTAATTGGCGATATACTGACTCGAATTTATGTTTTAATTTTTTTGTACATCTTGGCATATGGCAAGATTTTATTTTCTAATTTTTTCCCACAAACATAAAGCATCTGTGTAATCTGTGAGATCTGTGGGAATAAAAAACAAGTTGAATCACATAATGGTTTTCTAATTTTTCCCACGGATTTCACAGATTACACGAATGATTGGTTTATAATTTTGTACTCTGAATAAAGCATAGTATAAACATTTGTGCAAATTCGTGAGATCTGTGGCAATAAAAAACGAATGTCGAATCACATAATGGTTTTCTAATTTTTTTCCACGGATTTCACAGATTACACGAATGATTACTTCATAATTTTAGTATTTTAAATAAAGTATAGCATAAACATTTGTGCAAATTCGTGAGATCTGTGGGAAATAAAAACGGATGGTGAATCACATAACAGTTTTCTAATTTTCTTGCCACGAATTTCACAGATTACACGAATGATTGATCATGATTTTGTATTCTGAATAAAATATAGCATAAACATCTGTGCAAATTAGATCTGTGGGAAAATAAAAAAAGGCGAATCACAAGATTCACCTTTTCTATAATATAATAAGTTCGTTACGCCTGGATAAATTCCAAAAGGTCCTTATTGATGGTTTGATGCTCTGTAGTCGGCATACCGTGTGGGAAACCCGGATATGTAATCAGCTTCCCGTTCTTCAGTAATTTTGCAGATTTGATGGCCGAATTTTCAATCGGAACAATCTGATCATCTTCTCCGTGAAGAACCAATACCGGAATATCTACAGCTTTTAAATCCTCAGTTAAGTCTGTTTCTGAAAAGGCTTTGATTCCATCATAATGAGCTACGATTCCTCCCATCAGTCCCTGTCTCCACCAGTTTCTCTGGATGCCATCTTTTACATCAGCACCTTCTCTGTTGTATCCGTAGAAAGGAAAAGTCAGGTCATAATAAAACTGGTTTCTGTTATTCATGGTTTGTTCCCTGATGTTGTCGAAAACTTCCATCGGAACACCGTCAGGATTGTTTTCGCTCTTAACCATTACCGGTGGAATAGCACTGATCAGTACTGCTTTTTTCGCTCTTCCGTTGGAATATTTATTGACATAACGGATCACTTCACCACCACCTGTAGAGTGGCCAATGTGAACTACGTCTTTCAGATCCAGAAATTCTACCAGCTCAGCGGCATCAGAAGCGTACTGCTCAATCGTATGATTGTAAATATTCTGGCTGGAACGTCCGTGGCCTCTTCTGTCGTGTGTTACCACTCTGTATCCTCTCTGAAGGAAGAAAATTACCTGTGCATCCCAATCGTCTGATGACAATGGCCATCCGTGGTGAAACATTAGTACAGGACCTTCTCCCTGGTCTTTATAAAAAATTTCTGTTCCGTCTTTTAATTTTAATGTGCTCATAATTTAATTTTTTTAAGTTGTTGATAATATTTATTTGTTTTCTTTCTTAATTCTTTAGCAAATTTAGTGAGGTTTTCTTTTGTAAAAATTAAACTAGATTAATTTCCGTTCATTTTGACGAAAAAAATTGCAAAATGTGGAATTATGCTCTTAAACCTTGATAAGAGCCTTCACTTTTCTATTCTTTATATGTTTTGGTCTTCGCATGTCACTCTGAATTTGTCGAAGAATCTTTTAAATAAGGTTGTGGGAGATTCGTTATACTTAAAATTGAATATATACTATATAAAGAAGATTCATCATATAGAAGAACCCCTTTACCTATTATTCTAAATATTTTCTATATAATAAATACCGGCTCACATCTATATTATTCTGAGTTTGAAGATGTTTAAACTTTCATTTTAAAACACTTTAGTTCACTTAAGTAAGTTTAAAATGATTCCGAAGAAAAGTTCACAGGATGAAAATCAAAGATTTTCACAAAACTTAAGTGTACTTATTATGCATAAAGCCTGGCCCTAAAAAAACTTAAGTGATTAAAAATAATCAATATGAAAGCTTTGTGACTTTTGTAAAGTTTAAACAACTTTTTAAAAAAAACAAAACCACCCAAAATGTAATTTATTAAACTAGTTAAATGTGCAGCATTTCCTGTCGCCATACATTTGTCATATAAAAATTAAACAATCAACAAAATGGAAAATAGAATATTAGGACTGCACCATATTACAGCAATTGCAGACAACGCAAAAAGAAATTTAGATTTTTACACTCAGGTTTTAGGCGTAAGGCTGGTAAAGAAAACCGTTAATTTTGATGATCCGGGAACGTATCACTTTTATTTTGGAAACGAAGAAGGCACCCCGGGAACGATCCTGACTTTCTTTCCGTGGGAAGGAATTGGTAAGGGAACCAACGGCTCCGGTCTGGCAACCCACATCGGATATTCCGTTCCAAAAGGAAGCCTGGATTTCTGGAAAAACAGGTTGACACAATTCAACGTTGCGGTTGAAGAAGGTGAAATTTTCGGCGAAAAACTGATTTCATTCACAGATCCTGATGGCTTACAGCTACAGTTCATCGAATCTTCAACACCTGATGACAGAAAAGTCTGGACAACAGATGATATTAAGGATGAAAATGCTTTGAAAGGATTCCACAACATCACTTTAACCCTGAAAAAAGCAGATCCTACCATTAAAGTTTTAACGGATATTTTCGGATACGATTTACAGAAACATGAAGGTGAAAGATATCGTTTTGCCACAGATGCCATTGAAACAGCCAATCTTGTTGACATCATCGAAAATGATAAGATTTCAGCAGGAAGAAATGCGGCAGGAACCAACCACCACGTTGCATTCAGGGTAAAAGACGACAATGTTTTAATGGAATTCCGTGAAAAAGTATTGTCTGCAGGACTAAACATCACTCCGAAAATCGACAGAGATTACTTCTACTCCTTGTATTTCCGTGAACCGGGCGGTGTTTTATTTGAAATTGCAACAGATAACCCCGGATTCACAGTAGACGAACCTTTAAATGAATTAGGAACAAATTTAAAGCTTCCAAAACAGCACGAAGGATTACGTGAAAAAATAGAAGAAGTATTACCGAAGTTATCATAGGTCATCCCTCAATTTTTATAAGTTTTATATTTTAGCAATAAGCAATAAGCAATAAGCAATAAGCAATAAGCAATAAGCAATAAAAAAAACAAATGGAAACAACAAAAGTAGTTTTAGGAAACGTAAAAGGAGAAGTTCAGCTTTTCTCAGATGATAAAAAAATAGGTAAAATGGACATCTCGGTCATTGGAAATAAGCTAACCGTTTATCACACTGAGGTTGATGATGAATACGCAGGAAACGGTTTTGCTAAATTATTACTCAACCAGCTGGTATCATATGCCAGAGAGAATGATTTGAAGATCGTACCACTGTGTCCTTACGTTCACGCCCAATTCAAACGTCACCCAGAAGAATACAATGATGTTTGGTTAAAAGAAGATTAATCTAAACATCTATAACATTAAAAACCCAAAACTTTAAGCCAAAACTCGGAACCCAAAACCCGGAACCCGCAACATTAAACCCGAAACCCCAACGACTATGTCACTCATCACAGGCCTTCACCACGTTACCGCCGTTACCGGCGACACCCAGGAAAATATAGACTTTTACACCGGAGTTTTAGGACTTCGGCTGGTAAAAACAACTGTCAATTTTGATTATTCCGAGGTTTACCATTTCTATTTCGGAGACGAATTCGGAACGCCCGGAACCATTATGACCACTTTTCCTTACGGTAAAGGATTGGTGAACGGAAGGCATGGAAAAGGAATGCTGAATACAACGGCTTTTTCACTGTCTATCGATGCTTTGGATTACTGGACGAACCGTTTGGAGCAGTTTAATATCCCGTTTAAGCAGCCTCAGCAAAGATTTTCCGGTGAAGTTTTTATGTATCTGGAAGATTTTGACGGATTGGGTCTCGAATTGGTTTTCAATGATAAAGATGACAGAAAGGGCTACTACAACGGATTTATTCCGAAAGATTATGCCATTAAAGGAATTCACCACGTTGAAATCTGGCTGGATGCCTACGAAAGGACAGCAGCATTGTTAACCACTCAAATGGATCATCAGTTAATAGCCGAAAGCTCAGACAGATTCAGGTTCGGAACGGAAAATAAACCCGGGAAGTATGTTGATCTGCTTTGCACGCCCAATGCATTGAAAGGTCTGGCGGGAAGGGGAACAGTTCATCATGTTGCTTTTGCCACGCCGAATGCAGAAACCCAGCTTGAAATGATTGAAAAATTAAATAAATTCGGATTGCAGCATACCGAAGTGAAAGACAGGAAATACTTTACATCCGTCTATTTCAAAGAACCGGGCGGGGTTTTATTCGAAATTGCCACTTCAGGTCCGGGCTTCGACATAGATGAGGAATTGGCCTCTTTGGGAGAACATTTAAGCCTGCCGTCACAATTTGAAGAGAAAAGAGAACATTTGGTGGAAGTTTTACCAAAATTTAATTATCCAACAGAAAAATACAGATAAAATGAGCCATATTTTAGATATAAAAACAGGAGGAAAATCATTGAATGAAGCTGAAAAAGTTTTAATAATGATTCACGGCAGAGGCGGAAGCGCACAGGATATTTTGACTTTGTCGCAACATTTGAATGTGGAAGATTATGCATTATTGGCGCCACAGGCCACCAATGGAACCTGGTATCCTTTTTCATTCATGGCTCCTGTTGAGCAAAACGAGCCCTGGTTATCATCAGCTGTTGAAACTGTCGGAAAAACTGTTCAAACTGCTTTGGATGCAGGAATAAAAGCTGAAAATATTTACTTTTTCGGGTTTTCGCAGGGAGCATGTTTAACACTTGAATTTTTGGCAAGAAATGCGCAGAAATTTGGTGGTGCGGCAGCAATTATCGGTGGAGTGATCGGTGAAAAAATCAACCGTGAACATTATAAAGGCGATTTTGCCCAGACTCCGGTTTTCCTGGGAACCAGCAATCCGGATTTTCATGTTCCGGTGGAAAGGGTGTACGCAACTGCCAATATTTTAAAGGAAATGAATGCCGATGTTACGGAAAAGGTGTATGCTAATTTCGGGCATTCTATCAATCAGGAAGAAATAGAACTGGCGAATTCTATTGTTTTCAAATAATTAAATTATCTGCCACGAATACACGAATTAAATTATTAGTGCATTCGTGGCATAATAAAAGAAAGTATATTAGCATGAAAATCACAAGAATCTTCAGCGACATTAACGGCGATTCTCACTTTGAAGACATTGAAATCCCATTGGTCAATCAGGGAGACATTGGATTTTTGTCTGATGATATCAGTGTCAGAAAACTACAATTCAGAAAAGTTTCTGCCGGCTATAATTACGATTTTCATCATGCACCTCAGAGGCAATACATTGTACTTTTAGATGGTGGTGTCGAGATAGAAACCTCGTTAGGAGAAATCAGGCGGTTTCAAACCGGAGAAATCCTTTTGGTAGAAGATACTTCCGGTAAAGGCCATAAAACCAAAAATCTTGAAAAGAAGGAAAGAACCTCAATCTTTATTCATTTGTAAAAGAAACAAGAAACAAGAAACAAGAAACAAGAAATTGAAGCTAGACATCAAATTATAATTTAACTTCGACATCGGAGATCTAACAAAAAACCATGCACGAACAACTTCTTTTAATTCTCGGACTTTTAATCATTGTAATGCTTCTGGTAATGCTTGCACAGCGTATCAGGATTGCTTATCCTATATTCCTGGTACTGGCAGGCCTGGGAATCAGCCTTATTCCGGGTGTTCCGGTTCTGCAGCTGGATCCCGATATTATTTTCCTGATTTTCCTGCCGCCATTATTGTACGAAGCCGCCTGGTACACCTCTTGGAACGATTTCTGGAAATGGAAACGCACCATCGGATTACTGGCTTTCGGATTGGTTTTCCTGACGTCCATTGTGGTAGCATTCGCTTCACAGGCGCTGATTCCGGGCTTTACTTTGGCAATGGGATTTTTGCTGGGCGGAATTGTTTCTCCACCTGATGCAATTGCAGCAACAACGGTTTTAAAAGGCCTGAAAGTTCCGAAACGTACCATCGCAATGCTGGAAGGCGAAAGCTTAATCAATGATGCTTCTTCACTGATCGTCTTCAGGTTTGCTTTAGCAGCTGTCATGACGGGAATGTTTTCGATGCAGGAAGCAACGGGGCAATTTTTCCTTGTAGCAGGAATGGGAGTTGTGGTAGGAATTGCAGGAGCCCACGTTTTTTACGCCATTCACCGGTTTTTGCCGACAACTCCGGCAATTGATGCTGCGCTGACGGTAATTACGCCTTACGTTTTATTTTTAGCAGCTGAACATTTTCATTATTCGGGAGTAATGGCCGTGGTAAGCGGCGGACTGTTTATGTCGTTCCGTTCCCATGAAATTTTCAAAACCGGAATGACCAGAATCAATATGACAGGCGTTTGGAATACCTTAATTTTTGTGATGAACGCTCTGGTTTTTGTACTGATCGGTTTGGAACTTCCGGATATTATTAACGGTTTGGGTAAAACCTCTTTGATGGAAGGAATAAAATATGGCCTGATTATCAGTTTCATCGTCATCGTAGTGCGTCTTTTATGGATTTACCCTGTAGCGCATGTACCAAGATGGCTGAGTAAAAAGATAAGAAAAGATCCAAGCCCGGGATGGAAAAACCCTCTGATCATCGGTTGGGCAGGCATGCGTGGCGTTGTTTCACTGGCAACAGCCTTGTCGATTCCGGTAATGATGAATGATGAAACCGCTTTTCCGATGCGGAATCTGATTATTTTTATCACCTTTGTTGTTATTTTTGTTACTTTGGTTTTCCAGGGATTGACACTGCCATTGATTATCAGCCTGACAAAAATCGGGGAAATAGACCCAATTTTGCCGGCTCATGAACAACAGGCCAGTATCCAGATCAGGCTGGATAACCTTGCCGTCAACCGGTTGAATGAAAAATACCAGTCCAGTCTGGAAACCAACAGCCTGGTGGAGAATTTTAAAAATGCCATTGAAAACGATATTGTACAGCAGCAAAGTCACCTCGAATCATTGGAAATGTGCACCAACAGGCGAAATGACCTGAATGAATACCACGAAATCATGCTTGATATTTTTGCTTTGCAGCGAAAAGAACTATTTAAGATTAAGCGGGAAAAAGAGTTCAGCGACGATGAAATCCGGAAAGCAGAATCCCAACTGGATCTGAATGAATTAAGGATTACCGGAAACAAACATTTGTAAAATAGAGCTGTTTCTTAGCCCTGATAGTAACGGCATCCTTTTTTCGCGGATGGAATAAGGCAGCTGGAAAAAAGATAGAGTGGATAGCAGGAATCAGCTCCTAAAAAAATAACTTTGATACAACCATTAAAAATGAAGACATTAAATTTTTTAGTCATTGGAAAAAATCAGGAAATTCTTGAAACATTAAAGAGAATCATCGAAAATAATGACGGCTGGAAAGCGGAAATCCAGAGTGATGAAACGGTTTGCCAGGATTATATTAAAGAAAATGAGGTAGATATTGTTTTGCTGAGCTCAGGATTGGATGAGGAGTTTGAAAATGAGATCAAAACTTTTTGTGAAAACATCAGCAAAGATGTAAAGGTAATTGACCATTATGGCGGTGGTAGCGGGCTTTTGAAGAACGAAGTTTACACACTTTTCCCTAATTTGCAGCCGTAAAATAAATTTATGTTTCAAAATATCATCAAAAACATCTCGCGATTTGTCACGCTAACCCCGGAAGAAGAAAAAATTTATGAAGACCTGCTGACGCTTCAGAAATTTCCCAAAAAGACACTTTTGCTTCGTGAAGGAGAGATTTGCCAGTTCGAAGGCTTTATAAAAGAAGGCTGTGTACGTACCTATTATCTTGATGAAAATGGTTTTGAAGTGACCCTTCTGTTTGCCGTTGAAGACTGGTGGATTACCGATATCGCTTCATTTAACAACCAGACACCGTCTAAAATTTTCATCGAGACCCTGGAAGACACCGAAATTTATATGCTCAATCCGCAAACAAAAGAAGAACTGATGCAGAAAGTTCCGAAGTTTGAGAGAGCCTTCCGATTGATGATGCAGCGGTATGTAGTTACCCTGCAAAACCGCTTGGTGAACACTATTTCCCAGCCGGCGACAGACCGTTACCTGGAATTTATCAGGGTATATCCCACCATTCCGCAGCGTGTGGCGCAATATTATATAGCTTCCTATCTTGGAGTTTCTAAAGAATTTGTAAGTACGATCAGAAAACGTCTTGCCAATAAAAATAAATGATACATCCTCAAATTTCCCCTCCAGTGGAGGGTAGTGAAAATTCAAAGAATTTTTGACGAGGTGGTTTATACGTACAGTGTAGGCCACCTTTTTGTTTGTGAACTTTGAATTTAGCCAAATTTCAAATAATTTCATTTATTAAACTGGTTAAATTTCTAAGATTTCTTACTGTTTTACATTTGCTTTATTAATTTAAACAATAAAAAAATGTCACAGGAAAATAAAACAGCAGAAGGCTTCGGAATGCCTTGGGAAGATATTTACGGATACGCACAGGCGGTAAGAAAAGGAGATACAGTGTGGATTTCCGGTCAGTTAGGTCACAACGAAAAAGGTGAATTGGTTGAAGGAATGGAAGCACAGATGAAACAAACCTATACAAATATCAAAGAATTATTGTCAAGATATAATATGACGATGGAAAATGTGGTAGAAGAAGTGATCTATGCAATGGATATGACGACAGCATTTGAGGCGAGAAAAAATCTTAAAGCAGATGTATATACCAATCCCAAGTCTGTTGCCAGTACAATGGTCGGAGTAAGCGGACTTGCATTGCCGGGACAACTTGTCGAAATTAAAATTGTGGCGACTGTATAAGTTTTCAGCCTTGAATTTTTGATCCTTTTGTTTTTAATACAAAAGACTTATTATTTTCTAAAGAGCATTTATTAAACTAGTTAAATGTATATTATTTTCTATCATCCTAAATTTGCTTCATCAAAACAAAATAAACAACAACAGATATGGACAGAAAAGATTTTTTAAAGAAAGGATTATTGGGAACAGGAATGTTTGTAGCCTCCGCTTCATTGGGCAACACAATGAAAAACGAGATCGACGAAATTGAACCGCTAGAACCTATCGGGTATAACCATTTACCGAATACCGATTCAAAAATTAAAGACAATTCTGTACTTCACAAGGCAGATTCCAGAGGAAAAGCTGACCATGGCTGGCTGGTAAGTAACCATACGTTCAGTTTTGCCAATTATCACAACCCGGAAAGAATGCATTTCGGAGTTTTACGAGTTCTGAATGATGATAAGGTGGAAGCTGGAAGAGGCTTCGGAACACATCCGCACGATAATATGGAAATCATCAGTATTCCGCTGGAAGGCGATCTGGAACATAAAGATAGTATGGGAAATTCGGCAATTATCAGGAGCGGAGACATACAGGTTATGAGCGCCGGAACCGGGATCATGCACAGCGAATTCAATAAAAATAATGACAGCCTGGTGAAGTTTCTCCAAATCTGGGTATATCCTAACAAGAGAAATGTAACCCCGAGATATGATCAGATCACTTTAGATAAAACAAAAGGGCAGAACGGGTTTCAGCAGATTCTTTCTCCGAATGCTGATGACGAAGGAGTATGGATCCATCAGGATGCCTGGTTCCACTTGGGGAATTTTGAAAATAATATCGAAACCCATTACCAGGTTAAGAAAAAAGGAAACGGAGTTTATGCTTTTATTCTGAAAGGAAGTGCGGAAATCGAAGGCCAGAAAGTGGAAACAAGAGACGGCTTCGGGGTTTGGGATATTTCCGGTCTGAACATTAAATCAACTTCAGAGAATACAGAGATTTTATTAATGGAAGTTCCGATGACGATGTAATTAACTTGAATATTTTAGTTTTTTATGTATTAAAACTATGATAGCAATCGAAAGAAATTACGGATATTTTTTTTACTGGTATGCATTTCCGTAATTTTATCGACTGTAAAAATTAAATAAATCTTAAGTAAGAATGGAAAAGTATAATTACGGGGTCATTGGGCTCGGAGTAATGGGAAGAAACCTGCTTTACAATATTGCCGATAACGGTTTTTCTACAGCAGGATTCGATTTGGATGAGGAAAAAGTAAAAGAGCTTCATAACGGGGCAACTCCGGGAACCCAGGTGAAAGGAACAGCTTCTCTGGAAGACTTTGTATCCGCTTTGGAAAGTCCGAGGAAGATCATTTTAATGGTTCCTGCAGGAAAACCGGTAGATGCCGTTCTGGAAAATATTACACCGCTTCTCAGCCCGAAAGATATTGTGGTTGATGCCGGAAATTCTTATTTCAAAGATACCGAGAGACGTATTGCTGATTTAGCTTCTAAGAACCTGCATTTTATGGGAATGGGTGTTTCCGGCGGAGAGCAGGGGGCAAGAAGGGGACCGAGTATTATGCCCGGTGGAGACCTGGAAGCTTTTACTTTGCTTAAGCCTATGTTGGAACTGATTGCAGCAAAAGTAAACGGGGAAGCCTGTACTGCTTATATGGGCAAAGGTTCCGCAGGAAACTATGTGAAAATGGTTCACAACGGTATAGAATATGCCATCATGCAGCTGATCAGTGAAGCTTACGACTTGTTGAGAAAAGGTGCAAACCTGAACAACGATCAGTTATACGAAGTTTTCAAAAAATGGAATGAAGGCGAAATGAATTCTTTCCTGATTGAAATCACAAGAGATATTTTCAAGCAAAAAGATGATTTGGCAGATGGTTTTCTGGTCGATCATATTTTAGACAAAGCCGGTGCAAAAGGAACCGGAAAATGGACTTCCGAGCAGGCAATGGAAATTGGTGTTTCTATTCCGACCATCGATATCGCGGTAACTTCAAGAATTTTATCCGCATATAAAGAGGAAAGAGTGAAAGCCTCTCAGTTATATGCTAAGGAAGAAATTATCAAGCCGGAAAATACAGAATTATTCATCCAGGAAGTGGGCGATGCGTTGTACCTGGCTACTTTAATCAGCTATGCACAAGGTTTGGCACTGCTCGTAAAAGCTTCTGAAGAATACCAGTTTGAAATTCCGTTGAAAGACGTTGTCAAAATCTGGAGAGGTGGATGCATCATCCGTTCTGTTTTATTGGAAACGTTCTATTCGGCTTATACGCAGGATCCAGGGTTATCTAATATTTTATTGAATCAGGAAATTTCCGGAATTGTAAAGTCTAAAATTAAGTCTTTAAGAAAAACAGCGGCTTTTGCTGTGTCAAACGGAATTCCAAGTTTAGGGCTTCAAACCACTTTAGGATATTTTGATGCATATACCACAGAATCTTTACCTGTGAATCTTATTCAGGCACAGCGTGATTATTTTGGAGCACACACCTACCAAAGAGTGGATAGAGAGGGAGTTTTTCACACTTCATGGCAAAACGTAAATAACTAAAACCGGAAAATGAGCGACAATACAATCCTGCACCCTACAACTATTGTTATTTTTGGTGCAACGGGAGATCTGGCCAAAAGAAAGCTTTTTCCTGCATTTTACAATTTATATATTGATGGCAGAATGCCAAAAGGCTTCAATATTCTGGCTTTAGGAAGAGCTGAAAATACAGACGAAAATTTTAGAAATTATATTAAAGAAAATCTGAAAAGCTTTTCAAGGAAGAATGTTACCACAGAAGACTGGGCTGGTTTCCAGGCACACATTTCTTATTTTCAGCATCAGCTGGATGAAGAAGATTCCTATAAAAACCTGTCCCAGAAACTGGAAAATTTTGATAAGGTTTACGGGACAAGAGGCAACAGGCTTTTCTACCTGTCGATTGCACCGAATTTTGTGTCCGTTATTTCCAATCATATCAAGAATACCTCTATAGCTTCTGATCCTGAAAAAGACCGGATTATCATCGAGAAACCTTTTGGTCACAATAAAGAGTCTGCCATAGAATTGAACAATCTTCTTTCGCAAACCTTTAAGGAAGAGCAGATTTACCGTATCGATCATTATCTGGGTAAGGAAACCGTTCAGAATATTTTGGCATTCAGGTTCGGAAATTCAATCTTTGAGCCTTTGTGGAATCACAGGCATATTGAATCTGTGCAGATTACTGTTGCAGAAGAAGTTGGTGTAGAGACCAGAGCGAGTTTTTATGAGCAGACAGGTGCTTTGCGTGACATGATCCAGAACCATCTTTTGCAGATCCTTTGCATGGTTGCCATGGAGCCGCCGGTTTCGCTGGAATCTGGGGAGATCAGGGACCGTAAAGTAGATGTTTTAAAATCAATCCGCAGGATTTCACCGGACAAAGTAGATCATTATGCAGTGAGAGGGCAGTACGGAAGAGGAAAGGTAAACGGTATCAAAGTAAACGGTTACCGCCAGGAAGAAGGAATTGCCCCTGATTCCAATACAGAAACATTTGCCGCTATAAAATTCTACCTGGATAACGAAAGATGGGAAAACGTTCCTTTCTACGTTCGTACAGGAAAGAAAATGAAAGAAAAGCATTCCTATATTACCATTCAGTTTAAGCCCCTTCCGCATTCTACATTTTCGGAAAGTTCATCCCTTTTATCCGCTAACCGTCTGACTATTAATATCCAGCCGCAAATGGATATCAGGTTACTGTTTATGTCAAAAAAACCGGGACTTTCATTAGAATTAAAGCCTGTGGAAATGATTTTTGATAATTTCGCCTGCCAGACCGATACTCCTGAAGCTTATGAAACCTTGTTGCTAGAAGCGCTTATAGGAGATCTTACCCTGTTTATGCGTTCCGATCAGGTAGAAGAGGCGTGGGATGTTGTAAAAACCATTCAGGAAACCTGGGAAAAAACCAAGGATCCTTCTTTCCCCAATTATGAAGCGGGAAGCTGGGGACCTGAAGACAGTAATGCGCTGGTAGAAAGACAGGGGCACCAATGGGTTTAATTTGAATTAAAAAAGTAAAAATGAATATTACAGCATTTGATGATCTGAATACCTTATATAAAAAAGCGGCAGATACCTTTGTTGAGCTTTCCGGAAAATCTATCCTGAAACATGACAAATTTTTTGTTGCCTTAAGCGGCGGTTCTTCTCCGAAGGCTATTTTCAGTCTCTTGGCGACTCAGGAATACGCAGAAAAGGTAGAATGGAATAAGGTCTATTTCTTTTGGGTAGATGAAAGATGGGTTTCCCTTGATGATGAAAAGAGCAATGCGAAAATGACTTTCGAAACACTTCTTGATAAAGTTCCTGTTAATAAGGATCACATTTTCCCGATGTATAAAGACGGAATCGAACCTGAAGATTATGCTAAAGAATATGAAACGCAGATCCGAAATGTTTTGGGAGCTGATGGCATTTTCGATTTTATCCTTTTAGGAATGGGCGACGACGGCCACACGGCTTCTTTGTTTCCGGGTGAAAAAATCCTGCACGAAAAAGAAAAATGGGTAGATGCTTATTATCTGAAACCTCAGGAAATGTTCAGAATTACACTGACTGCGCCCATTATCAATAAAGCTGAGAACATCCTGATTATCACATTCGGTACTTCTAAAAAGCATGCTTTGAATGAAGTCTTGAACGGAGAATACAATCCGGAGATGTATCCGCTTCAGTTAATTGAGAAGAGAAACGGAGTTCAGCTTTTCACTGATAAAGAGGCTGGTGCTTGATGCTGTAAAATGATTTCTGCCGTTCCCAGACTGATTTATTAATCTGGTTAAATGTCCGGTAAAATTGATTATCATAAATTTGTCACATCATTACCTCTGAAAAGGTAAAAAATACTTCAGGAAGTGATGATTTTATAGCGACAAAAAAATTAAACACTTCTTCATTACGGGGTGATATATTTATGTGAAACAGGCTTGGGTTTATTAATCCAGGCCTTTTTTTTGTCTGGATTTTACTGTTGGTAATTTTTCATTTTTACTTTTAATGTATTGTTTATTAGTGTTTTAGATTAATTACATGTGGCTTTTAGATTAATGGTGATAACATGAAAATGAGATCTGGTAAAAATAAATCCAACTTTTTTTCATGAAAATTAATTTATTAAACTAGTTAAATGTGCAGGCTTTCTGACCGCCCTAAATTTGTCATATCAAAATCAAACAAATATCCAGTAAGATTTTAAAATTTAGAACAACATTATAATAAGCAACATTTAAAAAGTAAACATTATGAAAAAATTAATCTTAACATTCGCAACAGTAGTATTATCAGTAACAGCATTTGCTCAGAAACCTGGAAAATTAATGTTGGACCCGACTAACCATGCTTTGGTTTTAATTGACCACGAAGGGCAGATGGCATTTGCCACAAAAAGCATCAGCATGGAAGAGCTGAGAAACAATGTAGCCTTGATTTCCGGAGGTTCAAAAATCTTTAATATTCCGACAGTGGTAACAACAGTTGCAGAAAAATCTTTCGCAGGACCTGTTTTCCCTGAAATTTCTGAAGTGTATCCTGAAGCAACAACTGGATATGTAGACAGAACCACAATGAATACCTGGGAAGACCTGAACGCTCACAAAGCCATCACAGGGAAAAACAAAAAGAAACTGGTTCTTGCAGGGCTGTGGACAAGTGTTTGTGTCGTAGGACCGGCTTTATCCGCCATCGATGAAGGGTATGAAGTATATGTCATTACAGATGCTTCAGGTGATATTTCAAAAGAAGCTCATGACCAGGCAGTGACAAGAATGGTTCAGGCTGGGGTGCATCCTATTACCTCTGTTCAGTATATTCTTGAATTACAGAGAGATTGGTCCAGAAAAGAAACGTACAAACCGGTTAATGATTTAATGAAAAAATATGGCGGCGCTTACGGATTAGGAATCCAGTACGCTCAGGATATGCTTAAGCATTAATCAGCTTTCAACGATGGCAGGTTGAAAAAACAGCCTGCCTTTTCTTCAAACTATTAAAAAGTAAATTATGAAACCACTACATAAAATTCTATTCTCATTCATCTTAGGTGCAGGACTGCTGAATGCCCAGAAAGCCGATTTAATTGTAACCAACGGTAAAATCACGACGATGGATGATAAAAATCCGGAAGTTCAGGCAATTGCCATCAAAGACCATAAAATTCTCCAGACAGGAACGAATGCGCAAATCTTAAAATTAAAAGGCGGCAGTACAAAAATCATTGATGCTAAAGGCAACAGAGTGATTCCAGGGTTATTTGACAGCCATTTACATGTCATCCGTGGCGGAAGATTTTACAATACCGAGCTTCGCTGGGACGGTGTGAAAACTTTGAAAAGAGCTTTGGAAATGCTGAAAGAACAGGCCCAAAGAACTCCAAAAGGTCAGTGGGTAAGAGTAATTGGTGGCTGGAACGAATATCAGTTTGAAGAAAAAAGACTGCCAACTTTGGAAGAAATCAACGAAGCGACAGGCGATGTTCCTACTTTCATAATGTATCTCTACGCAAAAGCCTGGCTGAATAAAGCGGGTTTAAAAGAATTAAAGATCAACAGCGATACGCCAAATCCGGCACAGGGTTTAATTGAGAAAGACAGCAACGGCGACCCGACAGGTTTGTTGGTTGCAGAACCGAATGCGTTTATCCTGTATTCAACTTTGGCAAAACTACCTGAGCTGACAGAAGCCGAGAAAGAAAATTCCACACTGCAGTATATGACCGAATTAAACCGTCTTGGTGTGACTGCTGTAATGGATGCAGGCGGTGGTTTTCAGAATTTCCCTGACGATTACGGAACAACGGATGCATTGAACAAACAAGGGAAAATTACGGTTCGATTACCTTATTATTTGTTCGCTCAGAAAAAAGGTTCCGAACTCGCCGATTACACAAAATGGACAGGAATGGTAGAAATCGATGACCACGGCCATAACGGCCATAATGAAATCGATTATCATGTAAATGGAGGCGGAGAGAACTTAGTATCAGACGGTGCCGATTTTGAAAATTTCCTTTTTCCAAGACCTGAACTGCCTGCAACAATGGAGAAAAATATGAAAGAAGTAGTAAGTCTTCTGGTTAAAAAAAGATGGCCGTTCAGAATTCACGCCACCTACAATGAAAGCATTACAAGATTCCTGAATGTTATTGAAGAAGTGAATAAAGAAACACCATTAAACGGACTGGTTTGGTTTATCGACCACGCAGAAACGGTTTCTGAAGATAATATGAAACGTATCAAAGCTTTAGACGGCGGAATCGCGGTACAGCACAGAATGGCCTATCAGGGTGAAAGTTTCATCCATCGCTACGGGAAAAAAGCAGCTCTGGCTTCTCCACCGGTAAAGAAAATGCTTGAGATGGGAATTCCTGTCGGATTGGGAACAGACGGAACGAGAGTCGCAAGTTATAATCCCTGGGTTGCTTTATACTGGATTACTACAGGCAAAACATTGGGCGGAACCCAGGTAATGGCAAAAGAAAATGTTTTGGACAGGAAAACAGCTTTATCACTTTCCACTTTCGGAGGATACGAACTGATAAAGGATTTTGAAAAAGGAAAAATCAAAAAAGGATATTTCGCAGACCTTACGATTTTGGATAGAGATTATTTCAGCGTCAGTGAAGAAGAAATCAAAGATATTACTTCAAAACTAACTATCGTTGACGGAAAAATAGTGTACGGAGACGAAACCTATAAAAATGCTGCTCCGGCTTCACTTCCTGTAATCCCGGAATGGTCTCCGGTAAAATATTACGGAGGATACCAAACGAAATAACGAAACCAAAGGCTACTTTGCCCCAAAATTCCCCTCCTTTGGAGGGGTGGCGAAAATTCAAAGAATTTTTGACGGGGTGGTTAAAAAAGTAAATTATTAAAATTCATCATCCCATCATTTCAAACCTAAAACTATGAAAAAGCTCATCCAAACCATCACCAATACCAGCCTTGAAGGAAAATTAATTCACATCGCTTTATTGGCATTCAGAATTTTATTATCAATAGAATTAATCACAGCACACGGACTGAAAAAACTTGGAGTAGGCGTTGCAGCAGCGGAAAAAATACCTAATCCTCTGCATCTTCCGGAAGCCTTCAACAGTCTTTTTGCAGATGCAGCCAACCTGGTGTTCCCGGTATTTGTCATCTTCGGATTTTTTACCAGAATTGCTGTTCTCCCGATTTTGGCGGTGACTCTCACAGGGTATTTTGTTCTTCACTGGAACGATGCTTTACTGATAAAAGACACTCCTTTTATGTACAGCCTGTGTTATTTGTTTCTGTTTTTTGTAGGTCCCGGAAAATATTCAGTCGATAATTATTTAAGAAAGATCTAAAATGAAGAAGTTAATTGCAATACTGTTGATTGTGCAGATTTTAATGCCTGTCTGTATCTCCGCACAATTTAAGCTGATGAGGTTTGATGAAAATTATGCAGCCTACCAGGATTCTGCAAAGACGTTTTATAACTCATTGAAATATATTCCGCTTTCCGAAAACAATGGCAATAAATATTTATCCTTAGGCGGAGAAGCAAGAGCAGAGTTTGTAGAATTTAATAATGAAGACTGGGGAAGACTGGGAATAGGAAGCAACCCGTTTTTTATCCAGAGATATAGTGTTCATGCAGATTTGCATTTAGGCTCAAGAGTGAGAATTTTCGGACAGCTGAGAAGTGCGTGGGAAAATGGCAGAAAGAATGGCCCAAGACCTATAGATGAAGATCATTTGAATGTTCAGAATCTTTTTATAGACGTAGATGCGGTTAAAAATGAAAAAGAAAAACTAACCGTTCGTGCAGGAAGACAGGAGCTGGACTACGGAAGCGGAAGATTGATTTCTGTGCGGGAAGGTCCGAACCTGAGGCTGTACTTTGATGGATTAAAGCTGATGTACCAGAAAGGAAACTTCAAATCGGATGCTTTTATGATGATGGCAAGCGAAATCAATACTGGGGCGTTTGATAATAAACTTTCAAAATCCATCAATCTCTGGGGTAGTTACAACACCCTCATTCTTCCTAAAAGTGGAAATCTGGAATTCTATTATCTGGGAATTCACCGGAAAGACTCACGTTTTGAAGACGGAATCGGCGACGAGACAAGACATACATTAGGCGGGAGATTCTGGAAATACGGTGGCGGTTTTATTTACAATTTTGAAGCGGCTTATCAGTTCGGGAACTTCAATAAAGGAACGATCAGTGCATGGACGGCTTCTGCAGACATTGGTTATCTGTTTGAAAATGTAAAAGGAAAACCGACCATCAATCTTCGCAACGATTATATTTCCGGAGACAGAAACAAAAATGATGGAAAGCTGGGAACTTTCAATCCGCTCTATCCTAAAGGAGGATATTTCGGATTCAATCCGCAAATCGGACCTGTGAATCTGATTGATATCCATCCTTACGCAACGGTAGATTTGAGTAGCAAAATAACGGTTCAGGCAGACGTGGTTTTCAATTGGAGATATTCTACCCAGGATGGTGTTTACAGGCCAAGCGGTTCTCTGAACCTGACTTCCGTGAATTCAAAAAAGAGATATATCGGAACTGCTTTTTTAGGAAGCTTTAATTATAAGATCAATAAATTTTTCACTTTCAATACTGGAATTCAGTATTTCAAAACCGGCGAATTCGTAGATGATATTATTGAAGATGACAAGGACGGACTATTCATCAATTCAAGAATCGTTTTTAAATTTTAGATTAAGCATACATAAAATTCGTTTTTAATTATCCCACATCAAGGCTGAAAATTATTTCAAAACCTACCTTTGATACACAGTAAAACAACAAACAACTAGATAAATATTAACTTAAAAAATAAATCATTATGAAAAATAAACTTACCAATATCCTTGGCAAATCCTTATTCATTGCCGGATTAGCATTTTCAACCCTGACTTTTGCTCAAACAACTACAACTGCAGCCAACTCATCTGCAAAAACCACTGCCGTAGGAACATCAAAAAACTGGGGTTCAGTGGATGGAATTTCTATGATAGGCTTGGTTCAGGGACCATCCTCTGCCGATGCCCAGCTTCAGGTTGCCTGTGTTTTCGAATATACGGAAAATGATATTCACAGTGCCCAGGCTTTACCTGCCAATCTGAACGGATTGGTACATTTGGATGATGCCTTGAAAGGTGAATTTACAAAAATCAGACAGTCGGGACAGTTTAAAGGACATTCCTTGGAAACTCTTTTAATAACACCTCCTGCAGGTTCTATGTCTGCGAAAAAATTATTGCTGATCGGCTTGGGCAATAGAAACAATTTTACTCCTGAACTGATGACTTCAGTGGGAGAAGTTGCCGCCCGCGAAGCAATGAGATTGGGGGTAACCAATTTTGCGTTTGCAAGTGATTTAAAAGATGCGGGAATAGATTCGCCAACTGCTCTGGTAGCAGGAAATGTAGTGAAAGGTATCGTCAGTGCAAACCGTTCTGAAACCTATCTGAAAGAGCATAACCTGTCCAAAACAAAAAAATTAGAAAAAGTATACCTTTTAGCCGGGCCATCTTTCTTTGAAATTGCCGGTGGCGGAATTTCAGACGCGATTGCAGAATTGAAGAAATAAGATTTCTGGTTTAAAATACTACTAAAAATGGCGCCACTTTGAGAAAAGCGGCGCCATTTGGCTTTTTAGTCAGATCACAATATCATTATTCTATCCGGAAATATCCTTCGGAATAAGTTCTGGCTTTACCTGCTACAATTATTCTTTCACCTTTGTTTTCACAATAAAGCTCACCGCCTCTTTCCGATAGCTGGCGGGCGAAAAGTTTATCTTTTCCTAGTCTTGATGACCAGAACGGAATCAGCGAGCAATGGGCAGAGCCGGTTACCGGATCTTCAAGGATTGACGATTGCGGTGTGAAATATCTTGAAACAAAATCACTGTCAGTACCAGCGGCTGTCACAATAACTCCTCCAGGGTCAAGATTGATAAGGTCAAAAACAGATCTTTCAATTTTAATCTTTTTTATATCTTCCTCAGATTCATATACCAGAACATAATCTCTTGATTTGAAGACTTCCTTAGGCTGAATATTAAGGGCTTGGGTTATCATATCCGGAAGAGTAGACGCTTCAGGGATTCTTGACGGGAAATCCATATAATAAACCCCATCTTTTACTTTAACTGTTAATTCACCACTTTTGGTTTGAAAAACCATTCTGCTGCCCTGATAATTTAAGATGGAAACCAGACAATGAGCCGTGGCAAGAGTAGCATGTCCGCACAAATCCATTTCTATTTCCGGGGTAAACCATCTCAGATGTATGGTACTGCCATTATCGATAAAGAAAGCTGTTTCTGCGACAGCATTTTCGCGGGCTATTTTTAAAAGTATTTCATCGGGTAACCAGTTTTTTAATGGAACAACACATGCAGGGTTTCCATGGAAAATTTCTTCTGTAAAAGCATCTATTTGATATAATTCTAACTTCATAACTGACAAAATTTAGTCTGCAACAAAGATAATTTATTTCCATGGCAGACCTTTGGTTTAATTATGTTTTATGGGATAATTTGTATCTCTTATACCTGAAATTTGAAGCTATGATCTGAGTTCGTAATTGCATCAATCAATATACTATTTATTAATTGTCAGATATTTTTTATCATTTTTTATGATAGAAATTCATCTTAAAAAATGAACAAATAAATCCCCTTAACTAGGTGTATTTCCAGAGATTTTGATAAATTAATCATTAATGAAATTTGTATTTTGAAATTAACTTTTAAATATTTTTTTATAAAAAATATTTTTTATTCAATATATGTAATATTTTTTTATACTTTTGAAAATCATAAAATATGTTAAAATATGAAATTTGACTGTAATGGAATTTCTTGCCCTTTTAATTCTTAAACAAACTGATTAGTTACAAATGCTAATTATTTAAGATGCAGAACAATTATATATAGTTAACATAAAAAATAAAATATAATATTTGAAACACTTAAAAATACAAACGATGAAAAAAATAAACCTATTTCACTTTCTGATTATACAATAATCTTATAAGCTCCAGACTGCTACTTCTCTTAATATTTATTTTATATCTTAATTCAATATGAGTAAAGTTTATACCTCTATATTTATATTTTGCTGCTGTTCTTTTTTGTTTTCTCAAACTACTATTTTTGGTGGAGTTCCGGGACTTTCTTTCAAAAAGAATAATGTGAAAGATAGTATTTTACCTACCGATACCCTGGCTGGAAAATTAATGAACTTTCATTTAATTAAAGATCCTGTAACCGGCTCTTTTTTTAAAAAATTAGATGCGGGCTTAAATCAACCGTCCTTATTTATTGTCAGCAATAAATTTGGAGGAAATGAAAAAAGGATTTATGGTAAAATAGGAAGTACTATTATCAGTAGTATTGGGATTGATGATTTTAATGATTCATTAAGAATTAACAGCGCTCAAGCTGGTTCAAAAATATTAACCTTTACCAAAAATGATAGTAATCATAAAATTAATCCTATTGTCTTTTTAAATAAGAGAACTGATCATTCACTTTTAATTCCTGAGATTCTTGTTTTTAACAGGAACCTTTCTGTAATAGACAAGCAGAAAGTTGAAACTTATCTTTCAATAAAATATGGAATTACCATTAATGATATATCTGAAAAAAATTATATTTCTTCTGGAAATCAAATTATTTGGGATTCTAAAAAAAATAAAAACTACAATTTTAGGATTACCGGTATAGGTAGGGATGATGCATTCGGATTGTATCAAAAACAATCTGCAAATGCAGAAGACGAGCATATTGTAGTTTCTTTAGGTCAGGTACAAGCAACTAATAATCAAAATAATACCAGTATTAATCAAGGTAGCTTTCTCTTGTGGGGAGATAATAACCAAGCCTTAACTTTCAAAGAAACAGATCTTATTTCTGCACATCCTAAACGGGATATGATGAGAATGTGGAAAGCACAGGTGAAAAACACAGGATCAATTCCTATGAAAACTCATCTCTATCTTAATCTTACCGGATTGCAACAAAATGATAAAATAAGATTACGAATTTTTACCAATGAAAGTAACTATCAGAGTGATCTTTCTACGGATATTCTGGGAGAGAAATTGAATGATTCATTATATGTTTTCAAAGATGTCGCTTGGGATACTGATCTTGATGGGATTGATTATTTTACCTTTAATTTACAAGATTCCCAAAGTGATATACTTGTACAACTTATCAGCACTTGTAGCGAATTTGGGAACGGTATCGTAAAAATATCGGTCCCGGAAAATATTTTTCCATTTACCTATAGCTTAAAAAGTATAACCACCAATCAAATGGTAGTGAATACTACTTCCGCGAGCTCTAATCCTGTTTTATTCAACAATCTTGCTCCTGATAATTATGAGCTTAGTATTCATAGGAACGGGTATCCAGATATTATAAGGAGCTTTGATCTTGAAGGCATTGTTAACCAGAATATTGACAACCAATATGTTTGGATGGGGACACCAATAGAATTGGACCTTAATACATCTTCTTATCAGTATACTCTTACAGCTCCTTCGGGTGCAGTAACTTATACTGCTCCCTACCTTCTTAACGGGCAGGGCACTTATCAATTGCTTATCAAAAACAAGCTGGGGTGCGAAATAACAAAAACACTTTCTGTACTTAGCCAAACTGAATACGACGCTTTACAAAGTACTTCTTTGTTTAAAAAAATTACCGTATCTCCGAACCCTTCTCATGATGGGAATCTGACGATAAAAGTAGAGCTGAAAACTGCTAAGCCATTGACAATTAAAATATTCAACAGTTTAGGAGTACTTGTTAAGCAAGGTCAGTATAATTCAGCTTCTGATTTTAGCATTCCGATGAGCATCCCTGCTTTTGTAGGATATTACAATATTAAAATATTTATTCCTGAAGAAGCAAAAGGAGTTAATTTTCTTATCAACTAATAACTAATAAAAAACACAAAATCCAAGATATGAAGCGACGTTCATTTTTCAGGCATAATACCATTGAACTGTTACCCGTTCTTATCCCTGTTATTCTTTCTCTAAGTAGCTGGACACTTTATAAAGTTATCCACAAAGATCAAAATATGGTAAGAGCGGTTAAAAGTTCAAATCAATATTCTAATCCATTTAAAATTAACTGCGATTTTCTAAAGCCGAGTAAAAGTGGTAAGCATATTAATAAAGAATCACGGGATATTTTTCATAACTTTTCGGTAAATAAAGTAACTGATTCTGCTTCCGCGAACCTTTTACTTTCGGAGAATAAAAAGCTTAAGTATACATCTAAAACCGAATTAAATAAAATCCGCTCATTGTCTGGTGATTTTAATTCCAGATTGACAAACTCAGGATATATAGGAGAGATCGGAAATAAAGATCCGCAAAGAAGAGATGCAAATGCTTCCGATAACATATTTGATGTTCAGCTTTCGGCCGTAGATCCCAATAAAACTTATATTCTTAATTACGAGGTAGAAGGTTATTCGGATGCGAATTCTGTGACCCGAAGTATCAATGGTAGCTTTGCAATGGGCGGTTATGTCAGACACAAAAAAGCAGGCTGGAATTCAGTGTCTGAACCACTTAATACAGAACTCCTGAAAAAAGGGGAAAATAAAATCTTATTCAATGCCCTGAATAAAGGAGATTATTATGCGATTAAGAATGTTCGTATTACTGAAAAACCAAATAATTCCTCTTCTTCCTATACTGTAACTGCAAAAATATACAATGATAAGGTTGTGTATCTTCGGGGATTTGTAAATCCTGGATCCGGAATCAAATCTTTAGATATTGAAGGGGAAAAGATAAACCTGAAAGGAAATGAATTTGAATATGCTTCTTATGAAAATTCAGATAAAAAGTTTTTTACTGTTAAATTCAATGGCTCACAATACGTACCCGAAATAATTGTTGAAAAGACAGTAGAGAATTCTTTTTCAGCAGAAATAAGTACATATGAAACAGAAGGGCATATGATCGTTTCACAGAATGAATCAGGAATTGTAAAAGGATTAAGATTAATTGATATACCTCCGGTAGATCTATCCACCATTAATGTAAGTCATAATTATGCAGGATTTCGTTTCAATAATAAAACTTTAAAAGAGGCGGAATTTCATTTACCTTATGACCAAGATAAACTTCCTAAGGACTATCAGGAAAAAGATATTACTGCATTTATGTTTGACTATACTAAAAAAGAATGGTCTCCTGTAAATATTGATAGTGTAAATACAGTAAAAAAATATATTATACTTCGTACTTCATTAAGTAATGCTGATTTTATGGCAGGTATTGTTAAACATCCAGAAAGCCCGGAAACAGGAGCTGGCGCACAAACGGAGTTTAATGATATGCCAATTGCTAATCCGGGATCTAAAATTAACCTGATTGCTCCGCCGACACCCAATCAACAAGGTACTACAAACGTTAAATATCCTATTGAAATACCTGCAGGAATTGGAGGTTTTCAGCCTAATGTTTCTATCGCATATAATAGTGATAATAAATTCGGATGGGCAGGAACGGGATGGGATATTCCAATAGAAACTATCGATATTGATACCAGATGGGGTATTCCGGCATTTGGTAGCCAGGAAACTGAGATTTACTTAATTGCAGGTGAGCAGCTTGTTTTCAGGGATGATTACCTGCCCAATAAACTTCCTTATTCCGAGGTAAGAATAACAAACAGGCAGTTTTACTACCGTAATGGAGTAAAAGAAGGATATACCATCACAAGAAAAGGATCTTCACCTTCAGATTATACGTGGGAAACATTGGATGGAAGCGGGACAAAAAAAGAATATCTGGATGTATTGACCAATAATCCTTCAAGTAATTCTTCAGGAAGTGTGGTGAAATGGTTTTTGTCTAAAGTTACAGATCGTTTCGGAAATACTATAACCTATACCTATTCAGACTCATTCGATGGAGGAGGTAAAAATAAATACCTGTCAAGAATTACTTACAGTAATAATACTGTTATTGAATTTGAAAATGAAGCGGGCATTAGAGGAGATATGACTTTCAATTATAAACTGGGAGTTAAATTGGCAGACGCAAAAATATTAAGCAAGATTAGAGTTAAAAGAGCGAATATCAATATCCGTGAATATGAGTTAAATAATACGACCGTAGGGATGTTTTCCAAAAGACTTTTAACAGAGATTATTCAAAAAGATGGAAATGGCATTCTATTTAACAAACACAAGTTACTTTATGAACACAATATGGGTGTTTTTGAAAAAACACCTACCAAAGTATACAACACTCCAAAAGATAACGGAGATGTAGGTTCTTTTTCAGGGGGCAATACCAGTTTTATTTCCGGAACATATAGTAAAAATAAAAATATTCGGGGTGCAGTAAGTTTTGGTGGTGGGCTTTGTTTTTTTGTTGGAATTAACAAAAAGGGGACTATAGGGATTACAGCAAGCTATGATGATAATGAGGCATATGGAAAAAATCAGCTTTTAGATATTGATGGAGACGGATTGCTAGATAAAGCATTCTATTCTTCAAATGGTAATATCAACTTCAGAAAGAATATAAGAACAGGATTTAGCGGGGTATATTCTTCTTCCGGACTTCCCGATGATACTCCTATCTATACCCATAATAGCTATAATACTACTCTCGGATTGGAATATTCATTTGCGAATGGTGTTGTAGGGGCTAATTATTCTTTTGGTAACAGCAATTCACCGATTTATTTTTCAGATGTTAATGGCGATGGCCTTCTGGATATGATCCATTATGGTGATGTTTTCTTTAATAAGATAAGAAATGGTGCCCCTCAGTTTATGACTCAGCCGGCTTCAGGAACAGTAAATGTTACGGAAGAAACTCCTAACGCTATTCTGGCAGGAAGCAATGCAGTTCAGGACACTATTATAACTACTAGCCAATTCTCGTCTTCTTTAGCCAATATTGTAAGAATGTGGGAAGCTCCTGTATCGGGAGATATTCGTATAAGTAATGAAGTAACATTGCTTCAAAACTCTCAGGATGGGGTGGATGTGTGGATTGAAAAGGGTGAAATGACAAAAGCCAATGAAGACCTCTCAGGATATAATCCTGCTAATTCCTCTCAAATTTCTCCAACCGTTACCTTAAATAGTCAGGGGCAGTTTCAGGCTCTTGGCACCACAACTCATGTTGAAAAGGGGCAAAGGATATTCGTAATAGCATCTTCTAAAACTAATCAGAATGGAGATAGAGTTAAAGCATATACAAGTATAGTATATACTTCTGTTCCGGGAGTTTCTGATCTGGGGATGCAGGATGCTAATAATAATACCTATTTTAGATTTGATGCAAGAGTTCATTACTTGCCATCCAGTCAAAAGCAAAATGTAATAGGTGATAAAAGTAAAGTCAATATTTCTTGGGATAAATTAAATAATGAAATATTTACAGATGATGTTGATTTTAAAATTTATAAAACGATACAGTCAATATCTGATACTACTGGTGTGATGCCGCCATCTACACTGATATATCACCAAAAACTAATTAAAGGTGATAATTTGAATTCAGTTACAGTGGCAAACAATGAAATTGCCAATTCCGATATTTCCAATTTGTTACTTAATCAGAACCCTTCCGACGGTACTATAACCCTGTTGCATTTTGATGTTTCTTCCGATACCAATGTTTCATGGGAAAAGATCAAGTGGAAGCCTACTCTTACGATAATGTCGGATACAGACACTACTGCGGTCAAAGCTTTAGTACAGTATAATCCCTATTCTGAAAGGCTAATTAATACTTTGCCTAAGGATTTCTTAAAATACAGGGAATATCCTTTTTGCGGCGATAAAACAGTATGTCCCCGTTGTAAGGCGGCAAGTGCTTATTATGTATTCCCGGATTTTAATGGAAATACTTCATTGAATGATTATTCCATTAACTTAAGCCAATCACATAATACAAGAGTTACTTTTTCATTAAAAATTAAGGACAATAACGGAAATGTTTACACTGCGAAAAATACGGTAAATGTTACTAATAATGTTATGCCGATTCCGAAAATAGACATATGTGCTTTTTTTGCGACTATACCTATTAGTTATGAAGAGCTTTGTATGCTGCCTTTTTATTTTGAGATCAGCTCTCCGGATTATGTAGTTACAAAAAAGCTGTCTTCGGAAAACCCGTTTATTATTAATTCTGCATTTTTAGGAGACCCAGCTTTAGAAAATACGGAACATAAAGCTGACTATTTTGCCTATCGTTCGGAGAACAACCATTATAATATCAATACAGGGTTGGTATACCAGGGATGGGGCAGATTTACATATAATGGTTCAAAATATCCTAGTCAGGCAATTCGTGAAAATGAATTTACAACCAATCCATTAGCCAATGTTCCACCTCCGGGCGGAGCTTCTCCTTGTAATCCTTCTTCTCCGGATTACTTCACATGTATGACGAATTATATTATTCAGCAGAATAATAACCGATATTTTACTCCCTTACAATTGAATGCAGAAACAGATGCTTATGTATCTCCTATGGAACCTGCAGAATTGTCCGAATACGATCTGCAGCCTTATGTACTGGGAGTATCTTCCAGCAGTTCTACCGTTGTCACAACACCTGTTTTTTCAGTGCCTAATCCACGGGGAATAATTCTCCGTTCCCGTTCTGATGCATTTCACGCTTATGTTGCGGGATCAATAATTCCCTGGCTGGGCATCAGTGGACATGCAGGCATCTCTACTGAAAAAACATCAGATTATTTCCAGGATTTTAATGGGGATCATTATCCCGATATTATTTCAGGAAGCTATTACCAGAAAACAAACGTTTTGGGGCAATTAGCGGCAGTATCTTCTATCAATGAAAAGGAAATTAAGAATAAAGGATTCATATTGGGTGCAGGACTTTCAGCTTCTGCTTCCGTAGCCAAATTCAGTAATACTGCAAATACATTCTTTGCCATAGGAGGAGAAAAAGATTTGCACACAGGATCTTCTTCTTTCGCTTTAGGAATAGGGCTTAATGTTACGGTAGGAAAAGCATGGGCACAGGGTACAGGTGTATGGGCTGACATAAATGGTGATGGCCTGACGGATTATATTTCTGATGGAAGCACATATATCAATACAGGAAATGGTTTTGCACCAGAGTCTTACGGATGGGACGTTTCGGAGGTGTCGAAAGGGGATTCTTTTGCAGTTTCAGGAGGAGGTGGTTTCAGCTTCGCTAATGGAAGCTGGGCTGCAGGTGTTGGACTTTCGAAATCTTCATCTACAGCAAAAGTGGGATTAATAGATATCAATGGGGACGGTCTTGCAGATAAGATCGTAAAGAATGGAAATACCTATGAAATGTTGATCAATAGTGGAACTTCCTTTATTCCTCTTGAGAACTTCAATGAAAATTTTAGCTTGGATAATAAACAGAATTCATCCGGGTTTAATTTATATGGAACACTATGTGCTTGTTTTGGATTGAAAATTTGTGTTTCAGCAGGAGGTGGAACCGATAAGTCTGTGTCTAAACAGGAAGTAGATCTCAGGGATTTTGACGGAGACGGATATCCGGATTTACTTGTTTCAGGAAATGACGGTGAACTGACATTTTATCAAAATCAATTGCCAAGAGCCAATTTACTGCTTAGTATTGAAACTCCCCTTCAGGGATTGATTGAATTTGAGTATTACAATGTCAACGAAAAAAATAACCTGGCAACACTTATAGGAGGGACTTACCAGATGCCTTTTTCAAAGACCGTGCTTTCCAGAATGGCTGTATGGAATTTTAAACCTATTGATACTACTCTTCCATACTTGGGCAATGTTTTAGATCCCCAGAGGATAAAGCCTGCTCAATATTTCAGTTTTGAATATGAAAAAGGAATACAGGACAGGAGAGAGCGAGAATTTTTAGGTTTCGGAATTGTAAAAACAAAAGTTTTTAATGAGTATGTTCTGCACCAAACCTATGTTACCCAGTATGAAACTGATTACACGGGTAATGAAAATAATTTTTACGTTAATTATAATGACACAAAAGTAAGGCAGTATTTCTACAAAAAAGGAATTGTACGCTCTTCGTATATGCTGGACAGCCAGAATAGAAAACGAAGCGAAACGAAATATACTTACCGGTATTTCGACCAGCCTTCTTCTTCAGAATATGCGCTTACAGAAAATCAGTCCGAACCCCAGTACAAGGATATCGGCAGGATTATACCGCTTTTATATAAAACAGAATCTACTTTTACTGAATTTTCCGCATCCGGGAGTCATAGTAAAACAACGGTCAATACAATTGATGCTTATGACAAATACGGTAATGTCACCCGTTCTACCTACAGAGGCTCCTCAACACCAACCTACACACCTCAAGGTATAAAAACACAGATTTCCTATCATGCTCCCGGGGCTAAAAATATAGTAGGAATACCTTCAGAAAAAATTATAATAGCTAATAGTAATGAGATCATGCGGAAAAGCACCACAGTTCTGGATGCTGCCCAAAATATAAGACAAATTAAAAAAGACATCTTGGGAACAGGCAGTAACGGGGCTTCCGGGACGGCAGATTTTGATATGGAGTATGACACTTATGGTAATTTAACCAAAGTTACACAGCCGGTTTCTGCAAACGGACAGCGAATGGTCTACAATTATGTTTATGATCCGGTGTATCATACCTATTTGACGGCTACCACTGATGCATACGGATATACAAGCACCACTCAGTATGATGATAATTATCTGTTGGGAGTTCCTGTTGCCATAACAGGTATTAATGGTGCAACGGCTCAATATACATATGACTCTTTCGGAAGGCTTACTGACTATCTTGCTCCCACGGATGTCGATTTTACGATCAGATTGTACTATTATTTTTCAGAAACTATACCGGTAGCTATTACGGAAAGAAAACCTATCAAGAATGACAAGGACCCAAGGCCCAATTACTTCGTTAGTTTATTTACTGATGCATGGGGAGAAGGCATCATGTCCAAGAAACTGTTTAAAAAAGAAAACCAGACCTACTATTTTGCCAATAACATTTACCAGATTAAAGATCATCTGGGAAGGCCTGTAAAAACAATCCTCAGAGATAAGGTGACAACAGGGACCGATATTATGACCTCTCTTAAAAAGTTTGATGATTACACGACTGCAGAAGACCAGGCTGCTCAAATTTATTCAACTACTACGTATGATGAGTTAGACCGCCCTGTGAGCACTACGCAGTTTAATGTCGCTACTAACAATGGACTGCAAAATCTCACCACCAATATGTTCTATGAATTTGGGATGGACAGGTATGGGTTTACACAGTTTTCAACAAGAGTAGTGAGTCCTTTGGGAAACACCAATATTTCCTATACTGATGAATTTGGCAGAACAACTTCCAGTAAGCAGACTAATGGAAATGAAGATATATGGGTGAGCTACAAATATGATGGTCTCCACCAAATTACTGCCATGCAGGATGCCGGAAACCATATTACAGAATATTTCTATGATAAATTTGGAAGAAATATCAAAAAAACAGAACCGGATGCAGGAGAATCAGGGTTTCAATATGATATGACCGGTAAAGTGACCTCCACCTATAATGCTGTTTTGAAGTCTAACGGAAAAAAATTAATTATAAATACAATTTTGACCAGTTAATATCTGTAGAATACCCTGATCACTCGGTACATTTTGTATATGGTGAGCCAGGAGGAGTTGCTGAAGAGCGTGGAAGGCTGATAAAGCAAACCGACAGAACAGGTACCCAAAACTTTAAATACGACATATGGGGTAATGTAAAAGAAAACATGCGGGTTGTGGTAGCGCCTAAAAATGTTCCCAAAATGTTCAAAACTTCTTTTGTACATGATGTATATGGCAGAATCAACAAGATTTTTTATCCGGATACCGAAGAGGTCACTTACAGCTATAATATGACAGGGCTTCTGGACGGAATCACAAGCAAGCTTCCGGGAGGAAGTAAGCCAACGGACATTGCCCATTCTATGACCTACAACAATAGAGACCAGTTGACCTCTTACATTGCAGGAAACGAAACCAAAACCCAGTATAACTATGATCCGTGGGGGAAAGTCAATGAACTTTCTCTATTGTATGACAATGGAAATACGAATATTCGTAAAAACAGATATTCTTTTGATGGTAACGGAAATGTTTCTGTAATCAATGGTATTACGCCCATGACTGGAAATTATCCATCTATGGATATGGGAATAGCTACGGATAAGACTTTCAGCTACGATTCTTTCGGAAGGTTGGGTTCAGCCCTAATAACAGCTACAGGAAAGAAGAATACCAAATATTATAATTTAAATATGAAGTATAATGCTGTTGGAAATATGGAGGTGAAAGACTTTAAACTCAAAACATATAAAAATGGAACCTGCATGACTCCAAGTAATGAAGGCGATGCAGGCTTATATAAATATGAAGATCCTGTGCATCCTAATGCGGTATCTTCGATATCTTATACCAAATTTGAGAATTTCACAGCTCCTATGGATTGTGGTCTGGTTCCGATTGACCTTTCAGTCAATGCAAAGGAAATGTTTCGTTATGATCTCAACGGAAATCTTGTCACTATCGTAGAAGATCAGCAGCAGTCTGAGAATACTTCTGCAGAATACAGAGAACTGTTCTGGGATGATCAGAACCGCCTGAAAGCTGTGGTCACTCAAAAAGAAAATTTCAATTACTACGTATATGACGCAGCCGGAGAGAGAATCCTGAAAAATGATGCGGTTTCTAAAAACCTTTACGTCAATGGGAATGATCCCAGCAATACCACCCAAATGGGACCTTTTGTTTATTATCCCAACGGCTATATGGTATTGAGTAACAAAACCATGAGCAAGCATTATTATATGGGAAGCCAGAGAATTGCCACAAGGGTAAGCGCGGTACCTACGCATAGGTTTAAAGTAAACCTTTCCGAAGGTTACGAGGAACAGGCATCTTTATTAGGAGAGGAAATACATGACATTATAGTAGCAGCCGGCCTTCCTGATGAAGTATGGGTAGAGGGCGAAGATTCTCAGGGAACCTATACTCCGCCTGTTTCTGCAACGCATGATGATACACTCTGCTCCTTTCTTATGGAACAGCAGATCTATACATTTTTACAGGACGAGAATGAGAGGTGTTATACTAAGCTGACGGAATATTATGAGCAAGCTTTAAATGATGGAAAGTTTTGTGAAAGGTGGACTGAGTTTTTGCAGGATGAATGTATGATTAACTACACTCCGCCGGAAATTCTGGAGAATGAAATGTACTGGATACATCCTGACCACCTTAGCGGAGCCTCAATATTAACGAATATTAAAGGGAATATCACCAATTGGTACGAATATATGCCGTATGGGGAAATGCTGATGGAAAATACGACGATGGGCTATGATAATCCTTACAGGTTCAATAGCAAAGAGCTTGATATGGCTACCGGATACTATTATTACGGAGCAAGATATTACGACCCTAAACGAAGCTTCTGGTTAAGTGTTGACCCATTATCAGAAATTACGCAGTCTCCGTATGCCTATGTTTGGAATGATCCTGTTAACTTTGCAGATCCAACGGGATTGATGGGGGAAAGAGTAGGAGGCGGTAACCCATGTGATCCTCCCGGGAAAAGGAGTTTTCTTAGAAAAGCCTATGACTGGATATTTGGCCGTAAATCTCACGCTAATATTTCAGTTGGGCCAATAACTCAAGAACCAGATCAAAGCGATTTGCCATGGTATCTTAATAAAAGTGAGTATGGCGGAAAGCCTGTTCTGACGCTAGGATTGCACAATATTAAGCTTCCATACATGCAAAGAGAACAGTATGACTCAGATGTATTGGAAAATGGAGACCGATTTATGAAGAATGCTTTGGGCTCTGCTTATAATGGTCTTGCATCTATGTGGAATGAAGGGATGCAAGGAAAAGAAGGCTCAGCCATGATGTTTGAAGGAGATCGGGATGCAGAATCTGCTGTAAGAAGGATTGTCAGGGGAAATGCAGGGGCTGAGGAATTTGAAGGATTAGCTGCAATGGCCATTATTCATAAAGCAGGAGAAGTGTCAGGTTCAGGACCAGCTGCTGGAGTAATAGAAGTTAGTGATAGGGTGAAATCTGTAGCTCAATTCAAAAATTATTTTCCTAAGCAAGGTGCAATAGAATTTGTATTTGATACAGAAACTAATACTTTTCTAGTTGGCAATCCAAAAGGTCCACAAGGATTATTATCTCCACATGAAAGCTTGGCTAATTTAATAGAAGCTGGAACTGTAGGAAAAAGTAGATATGTTGGAGGAATGTATAAAAGAGACGGCAATAATATATTGACCACAGAACATTCGGGACATTATGGTCATAATTGGACAGACCAAAATAGAGCCCAATTCATAGAATTTATGGAAAAAAATACTGGTTTAAAAGTTAAACATGAAAAATGGTAAAATTAATAATATGGAAAAAAGAATAATTTACCTTCCAGATTTGCAATATGAATGTTATTTTCTTGGAAATGGCTGGAAAGTTGTTAAAGAAGATAAAATAAGGAATATTTATATCGATTCTTTTTATGGTTATCCTTTTTACATAATTTTTGAAAATACAGAAACGGTAATTGAACAGTTAAAAATACAAATCAATAAACACAACATACTACTTTCAGATATTTTCCCTATAGAATTAATAGTGAAGGATATAGTAAATCATCAACAAGACTATTGGTTAAATTTATGTATAGATTTTATTATTAAAATGAATTGTTTAAATGAGGATATTGCAAAAATTTTGGGTGAAACAAAGCATAATAAACATTTTAGTCAAAAACTTAGACATACAATAAAAAGAATATTATTTATTAACAATTTTGATTATTAAAAAGTTCTCAAGCTCCTTGGATTTTCTGCCTTTTTTGAGACAAAATAGTTATACTCTTTTTTTATTTTATTACGGAGTAAGATATTACGATCCTAAACGAAGCTTCTGGTTAAGTGTAGACCCATTATCAGGAGAGAAAAGGAGGAAATGATTCATGCGATCCACCAGCTAAAAGAACCTTCGTTAAAAAGCATGGGATTGGTTATCTGGATTATTTAGGAGGAGTTGATTATGGTCATAAATCCAATGCCCACTTGAAGGTAAATAACAATGTACAGATTGGAATTCCAATTCCAATATCAGAAGAATAATATTTGATGTTTATGTTAGTTTTTTATTTAAAAAAAGAAAAAGAAGATACATATATAAAAAAAATGCTAAGCGTTATTTTTAAATGTCGTGATACAGAAGTTCAAGAATTATTGAGTGACAGTGATAGTTTAGTTAAATTTGAAAACCGTTTTTTAGACAATATCTCAGAATTTTGTGTAGAATTAATTATCTATATACATGGCAAAGATAAATTAAGTGATATTAATCTATCAAATAATTACTTCTTGGGGCGTAAGATATCAGAGTATATTAATGAAGATTTAGTAGTACATTATGAGAATGGTGATGCTTACCAATGGATATTAATAAAAGAAAATCGTTTTTTTTAGTAGAAGAAGTTGATCAAGAGAGTCCTGGAATTAATTTAAGGAAAGGTAATGAAGTTGAAATATGGTGTTCTACTAACTAATGGAATTGCTATCTTTTTTGAGACCCTAAACGACGTTTTTAATGGTTCTACACTTAACCAAATCAGAAATTACGCAATCTATGCTTATGTCTGCAATATGGCGTTGCTTTTAAATAAGCGACGCCATTTTGTTTTTGGTAAATAGGATAGAGTTTAAACAATTTTTATTTGATTTGTTAAAGTTGATGAATAAGTACCTTTTCATACTTCTAATTGTTAGATTCACAGTTTGAATCTAACACTTTTCGATTATGTATATTCTGAATAATTTTCTATTTTATAGTAGTATTATTAGTCATAATTAATTATTGCATATATTAATTATGAAATAATTAAGTTTATAAAAATAATTTTTATAATAATTTTCTGACTATATTTAGCGTAAAACAAATAGTAAATTAATATTATGGACAATTATCCAGTACCTGATAATGAAAAGGGAAGAGTTAAAAAACTGGAATTATTTGATCTTCTGAATCTTCCAAAGGATTCTCAATTAGATGTTTTTGCGGAAGCTGCGTGTCTGGTTGCAGATTGTCCCAGCTCGCTTATTGCGATTATGGAAAGCGAGATTCAGACAATACAGAGCTGTATTGGAATGTCTTTAGATACCGTAGATCGGAAAAATACATTATGTCAGTATTCTATTGCAAGCGGAGACGTTGTGGTAATAAATGATACATTGAAGGACAGCAGATCATCCGGCAATTCAATAATACTTGAAAGTGGCATCCGCTTCTATGCAGGGGTGCCACTAATAGATGATGAGGGCTTTGTATTGGGAACTATTTGCGTGATAGATTACAAGCCTAAAACTATTTCGGAAAACCAGATTGCCACCCTTAAAAAAATAGGTGAGGCAGTGACCAAGTTTTTCCTGAATAAAAAGAAAAATGTTCAGGCCGAATATTTCCAGCAGACTTTCGATATTTCCAATAATCTGATCTGTGTTATTGATCGGGAATTTATTCTTAAAGAAGTAAATCCATCCTTTGAAAAACTTTTCGGGTTGCCTAAAAATCAGGCCGTTGGTCAGAGTTTTTTAACGATTCTGGGGAAGCAGGATCCTCCTTTGCTGCTCAAATTAGAAAACTTTCTCCAGACCGATGAAGAATTGGTATTTATAACTTCTACCAATATAGATGGAGCTGCTCCTGTTCTTATAGAATGGTATCTGAAGCAGAATCAGAATCATTCCGGAATTTTTTGTTTCGGGATTAATATTACCCAACGTATAGAAGAAAGGCTTCAGCTTGAAAGCTCTGAGCGACGTTTCAGAAGCTTTTTTGAAAATGCTATTGGCCTGATGAGCATGCATGATATGGAAGGGAATATTCTTGAAGTGAATGAAAAAGGAAGAGAAAACCTGCAATATTCTGCGGAAGAAGTACAGGGATTGAATCTGAAAGACCTTGTTCCCGAGCAAAACTGGCCTTTACTGGAGCAATATCTGCAGCGGATCAATCAGAACAAGGAAGATTTCGGGACAATGATCCTCAAATCAAAGAAAGGCGAAGAGCTGATCTGGATGTATCATAATCTTGTAGAAACCGATAAAGACGGAAACCCCTATGTAGTAAGTACAGCCCTGAATGTCACCGAAAGAATCACCCTGGAAAGAGATCTGGTATATGCTAAGAAAATGCTCGAGCAGACAAGTTCGGTTGCTCAGGTGGGCGGCTGGGAAGTTAATCTTAAGAATAATGCTGTATTCTGGTCAAAGACGACAAAAGAAATTCATAAAATAGACTATGATTTCCAGCCGGATCTTGAAAATGCAATTGGTTTTTACAAAGATGAAGACAGGCAGAAAATTGATTTCCTTTTCAAAAGGGCTGTTTCGGAAGGTATTCCTTACGATGAAGAGGTTCAGCTTGTCCGGAATGATGGCGTTACGATCTGGGTGAGGGTAAAAGGAATTCCGGAGTTTGAAAACGGGGTATGCAACAGGGTTTTCGGGATCATTCAGGATATTGATGCCTTCAAAAAGATTTACCTGGAGCTTGCGAACAAAGAAGCAATGATGCAGTCTTTCGTAACCTATGTACCTGTTCCTGTAGCAATGTTCGATAAAGAGCTTAATTATATTTCGGTAAGCACCAGCTGGAAAGAAGAATTCAATATGAATCATATGGAGCTGACGGGAGAGAATATCTTTACCATTTCTCCCGATGTTCCGGAAGAAAGAAAAGCTATTTACAGGAATGCTTTGCAGGGAAAGGTCTATAAAAATGAAGATTTTGCCATTGAGCTTTTACATAAAGAGGGAATCCAGCATTACAATGTGGAAGTAGGGCCATGGTATCTTTCAGATGGGGTGATAGGTGGTGTAATAGTTTCTGTTCAGAATATTACCAGTGCTGTTAAAATTAATGAAGAGCTCAAAAATGCGAAAAAAATGGCAGACATTGCGAGCAAGGCTAAGTCAGAATTTCTCGCCAACATGAGTCACGAAATCCGTACCCCTCTGAATGGGGTTATAGGATTTTCAGATCTGCTTTTAAAAACCCCGCTCAATGAAATACAAAGCCAATATCTTAATTATATTAATGAATCCGGGGAAAACCTGCTTGCTATAATTAATGACATTCTGGACTTTTCCAAGATAGAGTCCGGGAAAATGGAGCTCCTCATTGAAAAATCCAATGTTTATGACCTAGTCAGCCAGGTAGTTAATGTAATTCTTTATCAGTCGCAGAAAAAGCATATTGAGCTGCTGCTTAATATCGAGCAGGGACTGCCGAAAATCCTTTGGCTAGATGAAACCCGACTGAAGCAGATTCTTATCAATCTTTTAGGGAATGCAGTAAAATTCACACAGCAAGGTGAAATTGAGCTTAAAGTAGAAAAGCTGAATATCAGCGATAAAAATATATCACTAAGATTTTCTGTAAGAGATACCGGAATAGGCATTCCTCTTGAAAAGCAGCAGCATATTTTTGATGCTTTTACACAGGAAAACAGTTCCATCAGCAAGCGCTACGGCGGAACCGGGCTGGGACTTACGATATCGAATAATATTTTGGGCTACATGGGAAGCCACCTTTCGCTGAACAGTGCACCGGGAAAAGGGTCTGTATTTTTCTTTGATATCGAGGTGCCTTATGAAATGTCCGAAACCAATGAAGATGAAGAACTGAAAATAGAAAAAGTCCTTATTGTAGACGATAATGAAGCTAACAGGGTGATTCTTCAGCACATGCTGGCGTATAAAAAAGTTGAATCGAAACTGGCAGCCAATGGAATGGAAGCCTTACAGATTTTGTTGTCAGGAGAACGGTTTGATGTTATTTTAATGGATTACCATATGCCCGTTATTTCCGGGCTGGAAACTATTGAAAAAATTAAGGAATTATTCATTCAGAAAGATGAAACTTCTCCACTTGTTATCCTTCATACTTCTTCTGAAGAGCATGATGTGATCAATTCTTTCCGAAAAGACGAAAACTCATACTTCCTTTTAAAACCTATAAAATCAGAGGAGCTCTATCAAACATTGAAACGTGCGGTACAGTATAATGTAAAAGAATTACCCGCAGCTGCGGAATCGGAAATGGAAACTTCTTTGTTCCCGCCTGATATTCATGTTTTACTTGTTGATGATAACCCTGTGAATATGGTACTTAACAACAAAATGATGAAATCCCTGATTCCTGATGCACAGCTTACGGAGGCAACTAATGGACTGGAAGCTTTGGAACAATGTAAAAGCAAACATTTTTCGGTGATCCTGATGGATGTTCAGATGCCTGTAATGGATGGTATTGAGGCCACCAAACAGATCCGTCTTCTTCCCGGATATCAGGATGTTCCGATTATTGGAGTCACAGCAGGAACTGTAATAGGTGAGAAGGAAAAATGCATCATGTCCGGAATGAATGATTTTCTTCCGAAACCTTTAAGGCAGGCTGATCTTCTGGAAATGCTTACAAAATATATTTCCGGCAATAAAGCAGAAAGCAAAAATGCTGTAATAACGGAAAAATACCTTGACCTGAATCTTCTCAATGATCAAATGGGAGAAGATGATGAAGATTTTAGGAAAATGTTTCTGAATTTGGTTATCCAACAGCTTTCCGAGGCCGAAAACAACATCAAAAATGCCGTCGCTGAAGAAAATGCTAGAGAATTGAGCAAAGTCCTCCACAAGCTGAAAGGAACTGCCGGAACAGCCGGATTGATCAAGCTGGCAGAAACCGCTTTATACTGGGAAAAGAAAGTAGACGAAACTACAGATTTCTCATCCTTACAGCAGGAAATAACTGATGAAATAACAATCGGATTGAATTTAATAAAAGGTTTAATAAAATAAAAACAAAAACTATGTTGATTCTGATCGCCGAAGATGATGAACTGATCCTAAAAACGATAGAACACAAATTATTAAAAGAAGGTCATGAGGTAATCCTTACCCGCAACGGTAAGGAAGCCATTGAAACCTTAAAAGAGAAAGAGGTGGACCTTGCCATTACAGATATCATGATGCCTTTCGCTTCAGGTATAGAAATACTTTCTGCTATAAAAACCATGGGGAAGCAGATTCCTGTTATTATGCTGTCCGGCATGGGGCAGGAAGAGGTAGTGCTTAATGCTTTCGATCTCGGGGCTTCGGATTTTATTGTAAAGCCATTCAGCCCCAATGAATTGATGCTGAGAATTAAAAGATTTATCCCTAAATAAACAAATATGCTGCTCACCACTTCTGTACATTTTCTTTTTCTCGTATTCCTTGGGATGCTGCTACTCGTACTGTTATTGATTATAGGGGTACTTTTTTACAGCTTTTTTCAATATAGAGAATCTGTGAAAACCTCAGAATGGATCAAGATTATTAATCAAAAAATCTCAGAAGTTATTGTTTATGAAGATCAGGAGCTGTCTCCGGATCAAAATTTTATGGCCTCTTCGGGGAATTCGTCATTCCGGAATTTATTCCTGCAGAAACTTGTAGATTCTGAAAAGAAATTCTCAGGATCGGCAAAAATTAAAATTAAAAACCTCTTCAAAGAATATCATCTCCAGGAGGAAGCTGCCAAAAAGCTTGATCAGAAGAAGCCCTACCTCATCGCTGGTGGGATACAGGAACTTACAGTGATGGATGTCAAAGAAAGTCTTCCAAAAATTTCTTCTTTTTGACTCATCCTTCCCCGCAGGTCTACCAGGAAGCACAGTACGCTATGGTAAGCTTTAAAGGTTTTGAAGGTCTTGATTTTCTGAATACTGCGACAGGAAAAATTTCAGAATGGCAACAGCTCCGTCTTCTTCTTTCTATTACCAGCATACCGGAAAATTCAGGAGAAGCTATCGAAAGCTGGCTTAGAAGCCCCAATGACTCGGTCATTATTTTTACTTTAAAACTGTTGAGGAAGTTTCAAATGCTTTCTTTTTATCCGACTGTAGTTACTCTTTTGGAGCATTCTTCAGTCGAGGTGAGAATACAGGCCGTACAGACGATTTTGTCACTGGAAAATCCTTCAACAATTCCTTTTCTTACAGAAGTGTATCCGGATCAGCCGCATGAAGTTCAGCTTGAAATTCTTCGTGTGATGAAGGTTTCCAAAGACCAGTGCTGCACAGAGCTGATAAAAAAAGAATTATTGGAAAACAATGATACAGTCATCAAGGTGTATGCTGCGGAAACCCTTTTTGAGCTGGGACACCGGGAATATTTAGAACAACTTTCCAGGGATGAAACGTCGTCCGAAGAATTAATTCAAATTATAAAATACGCACTCCGGGAAAAAGTATGTTAGAGTTCTCACACATTATCTATGAAGTTATTATATGGCTATTCCTGCTGTACGGAGCTGCGGTAGCCGTTATTTATGGCTGGATCGGGATCTATGCGCTGGGAGCCGTTATACGCTATAAAAAAGAAAACACATTCACCGATTACGGTATTATTGCTGCCAACCCCAATGCGCCCGCCTTCAGTCTTCTTGCGCCTGCCTACAATGAAGGAATGACCATTGTGGAAAATGTAAGGTCGTTGTTGTCCCTTTATTATCACAACCTGGAAATTATTATCATTAACGACGGGAGTAAAGATGATTCTATCCAGAAACTGATCGAAGCTTACGAGCTGGAAAGAGTGTCTTTCTTTGTACAGGGGAAAATTGAAACCAATAAGATAAAAGGGGTTTATAAGAGTAAAAATCAGGCTTTTAAAAAGCTTATCGTTGTAGATAAGGAAAACGGCGGTAAAGCTGATGCCTTAAATGTTGGAATTAACGTTTCTTCCGGAGATTATCTGGTGTGCATCGATGTGGATTGTATCCTGGAGCAGGACGCGATCTTAAAACTGGCCAAACCCTTTCTTGAACAAACCGACAAAAAATATATTGCCTGCGGAGGAGTGATCCGCCTTGCCAACAATTGCGTCATTGAAGACGGGAAAGTAGTAAGTGTAAATATGCCTAAAACGCTGCTGGGAAAAACGCAGGCCTTAGAATATATCCGGGCTTTTGTTTTGGGGCGAATGGCGTGGTCACGCGCATCAGGACTGATTCTGATCTCCGGCGCCTTTGGGGTTTTCGACAGGAAGATTGTTCTGGAATGTGGCGGATACGATAAAACTACGGTAGGTGAGGATATGGAACTGGTAGTCCGTATGAGGAAATATATGGAAGAAAGGAATGAGCCTTATGAAGTGCTTACAATTCCTGATCCCCTTTGCTGGACAGAAGTTCCTGAAAGCAAGGATATCCTGAAAAAACAGCGTAACCGCTGGATGCGCGGAACAATTGAAACTTTATGGAAACACCGGAAAATGATGTTCAACCCAAAATACGGAAAGCTGGGGATGGTAAGTCTTCCTTACTGGTTTTTCTTCGAATTTCTCGGCCCGTTGGTTGAGTTTTTAGGATACATCGTCTTTTTTGCTTTTCTTTTATTGGGGATTATCAACTGGTCGTTTTTCGAGGTTTTATTTGCACTGGTGGTATCAATGGGATTCCTTTACTCTATTTATGGGATTCTGGTGGATCTTGTCAGCCATCAGGTATATACCAAGCGAAAAGATTTTCTTACTTTGATAGGAACTGCTTTTTCAGAGCCTTTTTATTTTCATCCAATCGTGGTGAAGGCTGGAGTGAACGGATTTATAGATTATTTTAAAAAATCTCATGGCTGGGGCGAGATGACAAGGCAGGGCTTCAACCAGAATACTAAGAATTTACCTTTAAAGGAAAGAATTTCCGCGATTCTTAACAATGGCTTAAGGAAATTGGGAATGGTCTCTTTGGTATTCCTGATTCTGTTTTTAGCAGGGGTCACGGCAGAATGGTTTTGGTACAGATATTCTTTTCCAAGATTTAATTTTTCTTCAATTGCGGGACCTCTCTTTTTAGGAAATATTTTATTTGCGTTTAAACTTATATTTGGTTTTGGAGTTATTTATTTAATTATTAATTCCATAAAAGAAAGCTGGGCCAATTTATCAGCGTTGATCATATTTTCATTTGTAGCTATTACACAATACATTCTCTTCCTGTATTTCTCGGAAACCCAAAACCTGTTGGGTGCCGATCTTTTGTACTATAGCAAAGATGAAATTAAACAGATTTTAAGGGCGGGGGAATGCTTAATTTTAAAAATTTTGCACTGCTGGGAGTTTTAATTGCGGTATGTGCTATCCCTTTGTGGATTGCAGGGAAATCCGCTTTTAAGTCAAAATATGTTGGAATAGCTTTTTTAAGCCTCGGTCTGCTTGCCTTTTTTGTTCCGGATAATAGGGTGCAGTCTAAGGAATTAAACCAGACCAATAATAGCTTCAGCCAGACTGCTTCCAAAAGCAAATGGGCCTATTTTTTTATATCCAATAAAGATAATTTTATCAGTGACCATCCGGAAATCGGTGAATTGATTAATGATAAAGAAAATTTTACGGCCGATGCTGAAATGCTCAACCAGTCATTTCCTTTCTGGAGAAAAGAAAATACTCCGGACTTTTTAGGAGCTTATTTCAATAAATCCGAAGAAATTCCGAATCTTGTCTTTATTGTGATGGAAGGTTTTGGACATGCTTATACTTCTCCCAAAGGTTACGTGGGGAATTTCACGCCCTTTCTGGATTCTTTGGCCAATAAAAGCTTGTATTGGGAAAACAGTTTAAGCTCTGCGGGGAGGACGTTTGGTGCCTTGCCTTCGCTCACCGGGTCGCTTCCTTTTGGGAAAAACGGATTCCTGGAAATTGAAAATACACCTGAACATTTTAACCTTTATAATATCCTGAAAGCCAACGGGTTTGAAACAGGATTTTTCTATGGTGGAAACCTGTCATTCGATCGTTACAGAAATTTTCTGGAATACAGTAAAGTAGATCATATAGTGGATATTGCATCATTTGGTGGTGCTTACAAAAGACTTCCGGCAACCAATGGAGACAGTTGGGGCTATGAAGACCAGGCGGTTTTCGGAAAGATGCTGGAGACCCAGAAATTGCAGCAAAGGCCATACTTTAATATGCTTCTTACGCTTTCTACCCATAATCCTTTTTTGATCAATAACAGGGCGTATTATGAAAAGATTTATAATGAAAGATTACAATCCGGTTTATTAAATCCTGAGCAGAAAAAATGGGCGGTGGGCTATAAAAACCAGTTGATTTCTGTCCTGAATGCAGATGATGCCCTGAGAAACTTCTTTGAAAATTACAGCAAACGTCCGGATTTTCAGCATACGATTTTCGTTATCACGGGAGATCACAGTATGCCGGAAATCACACTGGAGTCTAAAATTGACAGGTTTCACGTACCATTGCTCATCTATTCGCCATTGCTGAAAGAAGCGAAACGTTTTCAGAAAACGACAAGTCATTTTGATATTGCCCCTTCTGTTTTAGCTTATTACAGGAACAATTATAAACTCCGTACACCTTCTACTGTTACCTGGGTAGGACGGGGTTTTTCTCCGGATTCGCAGGTAAGCAAAGCCGGAATTCCTATCATGCAGAGTAAAAATATGATGGCTGATTTTGTTTCAGATAAATATTATCTTCATGAAGGCGAACTGTTCACCCTTAAAAACTCTGAGGAGGATCCTTCTGATGATGCTTCTGCCTTGAAGTTGATCAGTGGACGTTTTAATCAGTTTAAAAGTATGAACTCCAGGTTTTATGCCACTAAGAAATTAATGCCGGATTCTGTCATGATTAATTTTATGAAAAAAAATAAATAAAACAGTTTAAAACTTTCTTGTATAGCCTAAAGTAATGTCAAACTGATTTCCTTTTTCATTCGGCAGGTATTCCTGATTGTAATACATGGTTCCTACAGAAAACATATTCGATTTTAAGGAAAAATTATATTCAGCACCTATTTTAAAGGTTTTGAGCTTAAAAGTCTCGTTTTCCAGAAGGTTATTCCTGTTTTCTTCAGGGCTGATTCCCGTACCGATCTGAAAGCCAAAGTAATCCTGTGCACTTTTTGTATAATAGCGTACCGTTCCCGTGTATGAATGTGAAATATTTTTGCTGTCCGGCGTAATGTAAGTTCTTACATTGAACCAGAAGTTTTTGTAGTACTTCCCGATAGACGCAGTATACATCCAGATGCTGTTGCTGAAGTAAAGCTGCCTATACCCGATTTCTGCTTCAAAACTCCTGGGAAGATTGGCGTTCAGGGAAACTCCTGTACGGTATTTCGGGAACAGTCCGACGTCATTGGAGTAGGCGCCACCCACATAGAGATAAAAGATTTTAGATAACCGCGGATAAGCTTCCAGTTCAATCTGGGTTCCGTCTTTGGCAAATTTATTGGCATAATTCCCCCTGATGATCACTGCACCAATGGGTGTGGACCTTTTATAACTGAGTCCCACAACATGCCAGTCGTCATCAAACTGTTTGTCAAAATGTGAGTAGTTGTAAAGAATGCTTATGGCATTTTTGTAAGTAAATTCATGCACCCTTACGGCCAGACTGTTGGCTTCAGTATTTTTTGGATTGATAGCCAAAACGGCTTTGAGGGCTTTTTCAGATTCAATATAATCTTTGTCTGCATATTCTACTTTTGCCTTTAAAAGCCAGAGAGCTTCAGACTGCGGGTGAAAAGATAATCCTTTACTGATGATTTCTTTAGCCTTGCTATACTGGTCATTCCAATATTCCAGGGAAGCGTAGGCAAGGAAGTAATCTTCATCCTGAACATTTTTTCTTCCAAGATCTTCAAAAACGGCTCTTGCAGACTCCGGATCTTTATTCCATGTATAAACTCTTCCTAAAAAAACTGAAATATCGGTATAGTTGGGGGCTGCTTCCAAGGCCTGTCTGGCAAGTGCAATAGAAGTGGTGTAATCTTTATTTTCGAATGCAGCTGTTTTTGCTTTTGTAAATAATTCGTCAGCTGACACATTTTGCTGGGCATATATTTGTAACGGAAGCAATATCAGAAGAACTAAATATCCAAAGTATGTTTTCATAGAAGTGAAATGGTTAATCAATTTTTTAATAGCTGAATTATATATGAATAACAAATATATTGAACTTTTATAAGCAATTTACTATCAATAAATTTTTATATGTATATTTTTAATGACGATATGATAAGCCGACGAAATAATGCTTTGCCGCGGTCTGCTGTATTCCATAATTGATTCCGAGATCTAGTTTAAGGTCTTTTATAACTTCCATTTGAATGGCGGCATTGATAAAATTTGAAAACTCATGCGCCTTAAAATCATACGTATAATAAGTTTCCGCTATCCAGTCAATCCCTTTGGATAATGGATGGCTGATCGTTAATGTTTGCAGGAATTCCGTATGCATCGAAGGTTGATCTTTATCCTTGAGCTCATCTACTTCCACCTGCAGCCCAAGTTTCCATTCACCGGGCAACTTATATGACATGGGTACAATCAGGCCGTACTCATAGCGGCTTTCTTCATATTCAGAAGTCGGAAATTTTACGTAGGGTAAAACAGCCAGTGCAAAAGCGCCATGGTTGTTTCCTGTTAAATTTTGTTTTATTCTCAGTGTGATATCACCAATTCCTTTATTCACTACTTCAGAACCTGAACTTAAATCCTTCTCCTTTTGCCGGCCGTAGGTCTGGAAACCAACCTGTATGGCAGTATTACCGGTAATCCCGATCTTTAGGTTTGCCTGATTGATGAGTAATGTATTGGTTTTCTGTAGATCTGATTTCTCATGGGTGAGCCTCACTAAGTCCGTTTCAAATTGAATATGGCCTGCATCTACCGTGTAAGGGGATTCGGTAACATCGGGCCGGTCAGTTTCCATTTCTCTCATAAGCTCCCGTGGCACAGGATTAAAAGAGAGTAATTTTTATGAGGTTCCTGTTGAGCAAAGTAAACTGATGGCAAAAATAAGGCGGCAAAAGCTAGTTTTGAGAAAAAATAAAGGTCATTCATAGGTTTTGTTTAAAAGTTTTAAGGTTTTGGATTCCATTGATACAAATGGTTCGGTTCAACTGGTTTGTGAAACAGATATCCCTGCTATGAATGATTATTCATCTTTTTTCTTATAGTGCTCGATATTATTGAATTGATGATAAGAAGTACGAAGCTGTCTCAGTTGTTCGGCAATGACTTTAGAGCTTTGCGCACACAGGTTACCACTTTTCAAAGCGTTTTCATAAGCTTCAATAGCATGTTGTTCACCAAAAACTACATTTTCCAAAGTTTCTTGATCATTATTGCTTTTCGGTAAAGAATTTTTAATGTCGATCCATGTCCGGTGAAGGCTGCCTGCCAATGATGAGGTGTCTTCATCCGGATTTCCGCCTCTTTCCGTAATGAGATTGATAATTTCATTCTTCATTATTTTGGACTGGGAGATCATTTTGTCATATTCTCCTTTCAGATCAGAATAGCTTTCCCAAACCTTTCCTTCTACGCTTTCAAAACCTTTAATCCTGTCATTGGTTATATGAAGTAAATCGTTGAGTGTTGAAATTGTTTTAGTATTTTCCATATTAATAATTTTTAAAATATTAAACAATAAATATGCCCGCAATGTTTATTTTGTGGTATTTATTAGCTTTTTTTTATAAAACTCATAAATTAAAATGTGTCGATCTGCAATATATTTAGTTGATTAATAAACAATTGTTGCGTTGGCCAGCATACAATTTATATTCTTTTCTATCGAACCTTTTAGAAATAAATTTAATTAATAACGTATTGATTGTTAATATTTTAAACTTTATTCTTGTCGGGCCTTTTCTAAATAAAAATCTAAGACTTTTCAATTTTTAAATCTTTGAATTAAAATAAAAATCAAAATAAAAGTATATTTATGTTCTTTTATAAGTATATTTGTATACTAATTTGATTCAAATGAATTTTGATCTCTTAAAAGCAGTTGTGGAACTCGTTCAGCAATTTTCAGAGCAAAATGAAGGTAAGGCGATATACAACAATAATCTTCATGGCTTTACGGAATGGCTGACCGCTTCCTGTAAAAATAATTCTGAACCGGAAGATCCGGATTGGAAAGGAAAACAACTGGGAAACAATTCAGACATCATCATCAATATTTTGCTGATAAGAATGAGCAGGTATGTAAAATCTTATTCACGGTCTGCAATCAGCAATTCAGTATTTTCAAGCCAGGATGATATCATTTACCTGATCAATCTGAAAATGACAGGTGCTATGACAAAAATGGAATTGATAAAACGTAATATACAGGAGAAGTCTTCAGGTATAGTGATTATTAACCGTTTAATCCGCAATGGCTGGGCTGAGCAGACAGTCACTGAAAAAGATAAAAGAACAAAGCATATTCGGATAACAGAAAAAGGGCTTTCCGTATTGGAAGAGCACATGGATGAAATTGGTAAAGTTTCCAAAGCTATGGTAGGAAACCTGGATCATTCTGAACAAAAGCTGCTCATGGCCATACTTTCTAAACTTGATGAATTTCATGATAATTTTTACCGTATGAATCTTGAAACCAGGGATCTGCTGGATAATGTGTATAAAAGTTTGAATTAATACAGTAATAACACCATCAAAACTATTAAATAAAAAAAATGAACAGGGGAAGCTTAAGAAAGAGGATTGCGGTAATAGGCTCTGGATTTTCCGGACTCTCTGCTGCCGCCTATGCTGCGAAATCAGGAAATGAAGTACATGTATTTGAAAAGCATCACCAGCCTGGCGGACGCGCAAGACAATTCAAAACAGAAGAAGGCTATGTTTTCGATATGGGGCCCAGCTGGTACTGGATGCCTGATATTATTGAAAGCTTTTTCGCCGATTTTGGTTGTAAAGCATCTGATTTCTTTGAACTAGTTTCTTTAAATCCTCAGTTTGAAATGGTTTTTTCCAAAGAGAAAGTTTCAGTTCCTGAGAAAAATGAAGATATCCGCGAGCTGTTTGAAAAAATAGAACAGGGAGCAGGTAAGAAATACGATCAGTTTATGAAATCTGCCCGTTTCAAATATGAAGTAGGGATGAAAGATTTTGTAACCAAGCCTTGTTATAACTGGCTTGAATTCGCTTCATTAAAAATAGCTGGCAGCGCTGTAAAGCTCAACCTTTTGAGTGATTTCAGAAAATATGTATCAGGTTATTTTACAGATCCGAAACTCAGATCACTCATGGAATTTCCGGTTATATTTCTTGGCGCTTCTCCGCAGCAGATTCCTGCCCTTTACAGCCTTATGAATTACGGAGGATATGTTTTGGGAACAAAATACCCGATGGGAGGTTTTTATCAGCTTGTTCTGGCAATGAAAGAAGTTGCTGAAAAACAGGGCGTGACTTTTCACTTTAACCACGATGTACAGAAAATCAATACGGAAAAAGGCAAGGTTACCTCAGTAACGGTGGATGGAAAAGATTATGAATTTGATGCAGTCATTGCCTCATCAGATTATCACCATACGGAAACATTAATTCCCAAATCGCTCAGAAATTACAATGATGCTTACTGGAAAACAAGAACCTTTGCTCCTTCATGCCTAATTTATTACCTGGGGATCAAAGGAAAAATTCCCCATCTGAAACATCATACCCTGTTTTTTGAAAATGATCTGGATAATCATATAGACTGTATTTATTTAAATAAAAAATGGCCCTCCAAACCTCTTTTTTATGCGTGTTGCCCTTCCAAAACAGATCCGCATGTAGCTCCTGAAGGTTGTGAAAATCTTTTTTGCTGCTGCCTCTTGCTCCGGGCATACACGATGAGGAATCTGTGAGAGAAAAATATCTGCTGGAAATGCTTGAAAGAATTGAAAAACATACCGGTGAAACCGATCTTATTTCCAGGATTGAATATAAAAGAAGCTATTGCGTAAGTGATTTTATCTCAGATTATAATGCTTACCAGGGGAATGCTTACGGATTATCGAATACACTGTCGCAAACAGCAGTTTTAAAGCCTAAAATAAAGAACAGGAAGATCAGGAATCTTTTTTATACGGGACAATTAACCGTTCCGGGCCCCGGAGTTCCTCCATCTGTAATTTCGGGGAAAATTGTAGGGATTGAAGTTAGTAAACTAAAAATAAAATAATATGAAAAAATTGTTTGATGAATTGTCTTACGATGTCAGTAAGTCCGCTACACAGAAATACAGCACCAGTTTTTCATTGGGAATACTGGCATTGAAGCCTTCCATCAGACCTGCTGTGTATGCTGTTTATGGTTATGTGCGCCTTGCAGATGAAATTGTGGATAGCTTTCATGGCTACGATAAAGAGAAACTTTTAAAGAGGTTAAAGGCTGAAACCTATGATGCGCTGGAAGACGGCATATCGCTCAACCCCATTCTGCATTCATTTCAGGAAACCGTTCGTCAGTATGATATTGATATCCGTTTGATCGATCAGTTTTTGCACAGCATGGAAATGGATCTTCATAAAATTGATTATAATTCGGAATTGTATAAAAAATATATCTACGGATCTGCGGAAGTAGTAGGGCTAATGTGTCTGCAGATCTTTACAGAAGGCAATAAAGAACAGTATGAGAAGCTTAAACCATTTGCGATGAAGCTGGGATCAGCATTTCAGAAAGTTAATTTTTTGCGGGATCTGAAAGATGACTACCAGGTTTTGGGCAGGACCTATTTTCCGTCCCTGAATATGTCCGTCTTTGATAATAAAGTAAAGGTACAGATTGAAAAAGAAATTGAAGAAGAATTTAACGAAGCATTGCAGGGAATTAAAAAACTGCCCGGATCCGCCATTTTTGGAGTGTACCTGGCCTACAGATATTACCTTTCTCTTTTTGAAAAAATAAAAAAAACAAGTTCTCAGCATATTTTACAGCAGAGGATAAGGATCGCGAATTCACAGAAGCTTGTGGTTGCCTTCAAAAGCTATATACGGTATAAATCTGCTTATTTCTGATAGCTGGATTCCGGTCTTTTGAAGGTTTATGAATCAATAAAAAATAAATGATGTACAGATTATACAGAGAACAGCAGCTGAATTGCAATATAGAAACGGCATGGAAATTTTTTTCATCCCCTCATAATTTATCAAAGATAACCCCTGAAAGCATGAATTTCGTGGTTCTTTCAGATGTTCGGGACGAACCTATTTTTAAAGGGATGGAAATAGATTACAAAGTTTCTCCTTTATTAGGAATTCCGATGAAGTGGAAAACCATTATCAGCCAGGTTGAGGATTATAAAAGCTTTACAGACTTTCAGAAAAAAGGTCCGTATAAGCATTGGAATCATTTTCATGAATTTATTCCGAATGAGAATGGGGTACTGATGAAAGATACTGTAGATTATGAACTTCCGATGGGTATTTTAGGTAAAATCGCCCATCAGCTATTCGTAAAAGAAAAGCTTAAAAGTATTTTCGATTTCAGATACAGGGTTTTGAATGATCTTTTTAACCATAAGCCTAATTAAAATGAATTTTCTGATCGTTTTAGGAGTATTTATTTCCATGGAGGGAGCTACATGGCTGATCCACCGGTATATTATGCATGGCTTTCTGTGGAGCCTGCACCGGGATCATCATGATCATAGCCATGACGGGAAGCTTGAAAGAAATGATATGTTCTTTTTCATTTTTGCAAGTCCGGCTATTGCTTTATTGTACCTTGGTGTAAAGCAGCAATTCAGCTATTGGTTTTTTATCGGCCTTGGAATAAGTCTTTACGGAATGGCCTATTTCTTTGTACATGATATTTTTATTCATCAGCGGGCAAAGGTTTTCAGCAAAACAAACAATCCTTATTTCCTTGCCATCAGGCGTGCCCATAAACAGCACCACAAACATCTTGGGAAAGAACATGGAGAATGTTTCGGATTCCTGTGGGTTCCTGTTAAATATTTTAAAATGTATTTCAATAAAAAATGATGCCTTATACTTACATACTCATCAACTTTTTCACAGTCATTATCTGCTTTTTAGCTTCTTTTGACAAGAGAATACAGTTTAACAGGCTTTTCGGAAAGTTTCTGCTGTCGTCCACCATTGTGGCAATTCCATTTATTATCTGGGACATATGGTTCACTTCAAAAGGGGTTTGGTGGTTTGATCTTAGGTATACCTTAGGATTCAAAATAGCAGGGCTTCCTATTGAAGAATGGATGTTTTTTTACTGTATTCCTTTTGCATGTGTTTTTACTTACTATTGTATAGAGAAATTTTTTGATCTGGGACTGGCTGATGCCTTTAATAATATCATTGTATTTACGGCTGTTATTGTTCTCGGGGTTACAGGACTTCTTAATTATGACCGAATATATACTTTGCTTACAGTGATCATCACCATACTCACGCTTTGCTATCTGCATTTTATTGCTAAAAAAGAATGGATAGGAAAGGCCAGCTTTGTATATCTTATTTTGATGCCAGGTTTTTTTGCAGTGAACGGAATCCTGACCGGATCTTTAATCCCTTCGCCTGTTGTTAACTATAATCCTGATGATTTTTTAGGCATCAGAATGGGCACTATCCCTGTTGAAGATGCCGTTTACGGTTACAGCCAGTTTTTACTCAATATTTATTTCTTTAAAAAAATAACTAAAAATGGATAAAGTGACTATTTTTTGGTTCAGAAGAGATCTTAGGCTGGAAGATAATGCCGGGCTTTATCATGCCCTTCAGTCAGGATTGAAGGTTATTCCGGTTTTTATTTTTGATACCGATATATTGAACAGGCTTCAGAATAAAAAGGACAAAAGGGTAGACTATATTCACCAGGCTTTACAACGTATTCATAAAGAACTGAAAAAGCATGGCAGCGGACTTTATGTTTATTACGGGACTCCCATGGAAGTTTTTAATAAAATCATTCAGGATTTTAAGGTAGATAGCGTTTTTTGTAACAGGGATTATGAACCGCAGGCCATACAACGGGATCAGCAGGTGGCTGATTTTCTGCTTAAACATCATATCCAGCTGAAAGATTTTAAAGATCAGGTCATATTTGAAAAAAATGACATTCTGAAAAATGACCTTTCCCCGTATACAGTTTTCACCCCGTACTCAAAAAAGTGGAAGGAGAATCTGAAGAATATAGAAACATTTACTATAAACCGGACTCATTTTGCAAATTATAACGGGCCTTCAGAGATCATTTCGCTGAAAGAAACCGGATTCGAGAAAACCGATCTTGAATTTACAGAACCTGAACTAAACAGAGAGATAATAGATTCTTACGGAAAGTACCGGGATTTCCCTGCAATGGACCATACCACTCATCTTGGCATTGCCCTTCGTTTTGGGACCATTTCGATCCGGAAGTGTATGCAATATGCTGTTAAACATAATGAAATCTGGCTTAATGAACTTATATGGAGAGAATTTTTTATGCAGATCCTGTATCATTTTCCAGATGTTGTTCATCAGTGTTTTAAAAAGAAATATGAGAATATTGCCTGGAGAAATAACGAAAAAGAATTCAGGGCATGGTGCGAAGGGAAAACAGGATATCCTATTGTAGATGCAGGCATGAGACAGCTTAATGAAACCGGGTTTATGCATAACAGGGTAAGGATGATCACAGCAAGCTTTCTGACCAAACATCTGCTCATCGACTGGCGATGGGGAGAAGCCTATTTTGCTGAAAAATTGCTGGACTATGATCTTGCAGCCAATAACGGAAACTGGCAGTGGGCCGCAGGCTGTGGTTGTGATGCGGCACCGTATTTCAGAATCTTCAATCCTTACGAACAGACCAAAAAATTTGATAAAGATTCTCAGTACATCAGAAATTGGCTTCCTGAAGATGTTAGGGAAGAGCCCATTGTAGAGCATACAAAAGCCAGAGAGAGGGCATTAAAGGCATACAGGGAAGCGCTGGCGGAATAACCATACCATATATTGCTGATTCTTTTAGGAATTAGGTATTTTTGTAAATTATTTAAAGGAGATGAATTATACACTTATAAAAGATTTTATAGACCTGCTGCAGGAGTTTGATACCGAAATCCAGGCTTTCCCAGATTTGTATCCGGGAAATATTCAGGGTTTTAAAGAATGGATTACCGATAAGGAGAGTGCTGAGCAGAAAGAACGTCCCGAAGAACCTTACTGGGAAGGAAAAGAGAATGGAAGAACGCCGGAAAGTGCTATCAGTACACTGCTTGTTCATCTTAACCGCTATGCCAAAACTTACTCAAAGTCCGCCATCTCAAATTCTGAATTCTCGACTCAGGAAGACTTTATTTATCTGATTAATCTGAAGGCTTTTGGGGAGATGACCAAGATGGCCCTGATTAAGAAAAATATTCATGATAAGCCTGTAGGCATGCTGATTATTGCAAGATTGTTACGCCAGGGACTTATTGAACAGAATGACTCTGATCTGGATAAACGAAGTAAGTTAATCCGTATTAGCGAAAGAGGATTAGTGGTCCTGGAAAAGCAAATGGAAAAGATTCGCCAGGCTACCCATATCGTTGCCGGAAACCTTAATTATCGTGAAAAAATGGAGCTTATACGTATTTTAAATAAGCTGGATAGTTTTCATTATCCTATTTTTTCGCGAAACATCCATTCTGATCAGCTGATCGATATCATATATGATGAATATTCATTTTGATACTGAATGAGATACTTAAATGTACCAATGGTTTTATTTTCTTTCAAAACGGTGAGTACAGCCTGATTTTATTATTGGTACATTTAAGTATATCAAAGATATTTTAAAAGATTGATTTATTTTTTAGTGGCTATAACTTCATTGATTTTCAGAATCATTTCCTTTGCATTGGCATTGGACGGATCAAGTTCCAGTGCTTTCTGGTAATCGCTCTTTGACAGTGCATATTCTTTTTTGTTAAAATAAGCTTCCCCACGGCTATCATAAACATTTCCTGACTTTGGAAACTCATTGACGTTTAAATCAAAAATCTTAAGCGCTGCATCTGTTTGACCGTTTCTTAGAAATTCATATCCCAATTCGTTCAATTCATTTTCATTGGAGAAATTATAATCATCAGGCTTATTCTTTTTAAGATCTTTATATAAAGCAATTCCTTTATCAATGTTTTTTAAACATTCTTTTCTGATTGTTAGGCCAATAGATTCTTTTTGAGGTTCGATAGGATAGTTCTTCCAGTGGTTCAAACTGGCAATGCTTAAAAGAATTTCTTCGATTAATTTAAAATTATTTCCGTTAGTCATTACGGCCAGCCCGTTTCCGTCTTCAGCACTTCCGATATAGTAGCATACAAAGCCTTCATTTCCACCGCTGTGACTGAAGTATTTTGTGCCTTTGAAATCATTTAGAAATACCCCGTAATTATTCTCAATTCTCTTTACAGACATTTCTTTGGACAAAATTTTATTTGATTTTCCTAGCAAAGACAATTGTGTTTCAATGATATATTTCGCCAGATCATTTGGGTTGGTCCATAAACCGGCTGCTGCTTTTTCGGGATAGATGTGATATTTGCCTTGTACTTCTTTTCCATTGTTATAAGCCGTTGCCAATAATTTTTCTTTTCCCTGGGACGGTGGCTGATTATAAGAACTTTCATTCATTCCCAAAGGCAGAAGAATATTATTCAACAGGTAATCTTCATATCTTTCTCCTGTTGTATTCTCAAGGATTAATTGTGAAATGGTAGTTCCACCTCCTGAATACTGAAACTTAAGGTCAGGTTCAAAAGCAGACCGTACTGCCGGAGAGTTGGCAGGTTTCTGACCATTGAGAATCTGTATGATTGTAGGCAATTCTTTTCCTCTTTGATAACCTCCGAAACCATGAACAGACAACCCTGCTGTATGACTTAAAAGATTCGCTATAGAGATTTTTTTCCTTTTGAAACTGAATCGTATGGGAATTTCCAGCTTTTCAAATAATTATTGATGTCATCATCCAAACCTAATTTTCCTTGCTCAACGAGCTTCAAAAGACCAAGACTATTGATAGATTTGCTGATGGACGCAGCCTGGAATAATGTTTGAGTGGTTGCCGGTCTGTTTTCAGCAACATCTGCATAGCCGTATGCTTTTGCCCATTCTACTTTATAATCTTTAATCACTGCGATGCTTACCGCATTCATATTGTAGAAAGCCATCCTCTCTTTTAAGGTCCATTTCTTAGTTTTCGACTGATCCCAGCTCAGAAGGTTATCTTCAAATGATTTTATTTTATCCTTTACACTTTGGGCAAAAACATTCAGTGATAAAGAGAGAAGCAGGATGAGATGTATTTTTTTCATTTTTATTCTTGGTTATCTGTTTCAGTATAAAGACGATTCAAAAGCAAGTTTTATTACATCAGGGATTGATTTTTTAATATCTGTTTTCCTGTTTATTCTTTTTCAGTTTACAATCGTTCTTTTTTCTTCATAAATGTAAGGTTTCGTACTCATATCACCATATTAAATTATATCGTCAAATTAAAATTCACCTTGTTTTTGTTCTGTGATTGGCATTCAAAAATTATTTAACTTTATTTCAGGTTAATTAAAAAATACACTTATGAAAAACTTGACTAAAAATTATCTGTTGCTTTTACTGACCTTTTTTACTTTAGGTAATGTGAATGCACAAAACAGCCGCACAAGTACGAATGATACCGTTAAATTAAAATCTTCTGTTCCGTTTGATACAAACGTCGCCAAGCTTGCATTGGATGAAGGGAACAGCACCATTAAAGGCAGAATAAGTCTGACACTTCCGCCTGCGGATGGGGGCAAAACATTTTATGGCAGCAATCTGAAAGTTTATCTCATGCCGGTTACCCCATACCTGCTGGATTTCCTGGAGCTTAGGAAGCAGGAAGACCCTAAAAGGCTAAAGTTTGCTTATCTGAGCCCGCAGGCATGGAAATACAGGCTGGAAGCGATGTCCAATGGCGCGGGCGAATTTGCTTTTTACCATATGAAGCCAGGAAAATATTACTTGGAAGTCTATTTTCCGTGGCAATATTCGGGGTATGACAACCAGTATGTAGGTTCGGAAGGAAATACAGATTATTACCAGAAGCAATATTTTTCGAGTAATTATGATCAAATGCTCAGTAAGATTATAGAAATTAAAAAAGATGGCTCAACCGAGAAAGCAAAACTGCATAAATTTGTGGTAGGACGTCATTAATAAAACGGAAAACAGGAATAACAAAAAAGCGCAAATTTTAAGAAAAATTTGCGCTTTTTAAAGTTGTGACCACTAATATTCTGTTATCGGCAAAATATTAACCGGTTATTTTCAGCGATTGAATGTATCCATCAGCCAGCTGAAAATGATATTTCAAAACAATAGGACTGCCCGGAAATGTTCCCGACGTTTCAGCCGATAAGATGTTTTCCTTTTCGTTATAATCTAATGGCTTCATACTGGCTCTGTATTCTTTGTTGGCTTTGTCAATCCAGTTTTCAATTTCTGCTTTTCCGTTGTGGGTTTTGCCTTCATCAAATACTTCTGCATTTTCAGCAAAACAATTGGCATAAGCTGCACTGTCAAACTCATTTTGGGCTTTTACTAATTCTGAGATAATGTCTGGTAAATTCATTGTATGGTATTTTAAGATGATTAAATGGTTGGCACTGTACCGCCATCGATTATAAATTCAGTTCCGGTTAAATAGCTGGCTCTTGGTGAAACAAGAAAGCCAACGAATTCAGCTACCTCTTTCGGTTCCGCAGGTCTTCCGAAAGGTATTCCCCCAATGCATCCATCACGCTTTGTTGCGCTTCTTCTACAGTACTATTCGCATTTCTCGCAATTTCACCCAGCCAGGCTTCCGAAGCTGTTGTATTGATCCACCCTGGTGAAACAGTCAGTACCCGGACACCTTTGGGAGTAACTTCGTTCGATAAACTTTTACTGTAGTTTCTCAATCCTGCTTTTGCAGCGGCATACGGCAAAGTAGAGTCGTACAAAGGCAATTTACCCTGGATTGAAGCGATGTGAATAATCACGCCGGTTTTCCGCTCTATCATTTGTGGTAAAAATCCTCTGTCCAGCCGAACCGGAGCAAGCAAATTAGCCTGTAAGGTTGATTCCCAATCCTCATCAGATAATACGGTAAAGCCGCCAGCGGGCGTAGATGAAGAACCAAGGTTGTTCACAAGAATGTCCAGCCTTCCATAAGCTGCCAGCACTTCACTGATTACTTTTTGTGCTCCTTCTGCTTTACTCAAATCCGAAGGAATGAAATGCAGGTTGCTGTTTTCTTCTTCGGGTGCGTTTCTTGCAGTGATAATAACCGTTGCGCCAGCTTGTAACAGTCTTTCTGCTATTGCTTTCCCGGCTCCTTTTGTTCCACCGGTTACCAAGGCAATTTTACCTTGTAGTTCGTTGTTGTAATTAAATTGATATTCCATTGTTGAATTCTTTGATACAAATTTCCGAAGTATCACTTTTTCAGGCAATAACGGAAAACCGAATCACATAGGGATAATTTTTTCCCCTATTGTGCAATTTGGTACATTGGACTAAATTTGTGTATGCATGAAAGAAAAATACCTTTGAATTTAAACTGCGGTCTTGACCTTATCGGTGAAGTCCTTTACGGCAAATGGAAAATCCGTCTGTTGTGGTTTATCCATCAAGGTCACCTGCGTCCAAGTGAACTGAACCGTAAGATTCCTGATGCTTCAAGACGCGTTTTAAATATCCAGCTGAAAGAACTTGAAGAGCACGAACTCGTTACCAAGAAAATCTACGCTCAGGTTCCACCAAAAGTTGAATATTACCTTACAGATTTTGGCAAGACCCTGATTCCTGTAATTTCTACCTTAGGATTTTGGGCTGATGAGAATGAAGACAGGCTAAGGGAAGTCATTTTAAAAAGAATGTCAGGGAATGCCTGAGATGAAGATCCAAAACTGTATTCTATTAAACTGATTATAAAGAATAAAATGGTATTACTTATCTTAAAGTGATACCATTTGTGTTTTCGTGGTTAAGCGAATCAAAACTACAAGCCTCTGATTTTGCTGTCAATCTACTTAATTTGTTATCATTTTTCATTTAACTGTTGAATATAAAGTTGTTTGTTAATTACTTAACATAAAAACAAATAAAAATTTATATATTTAGAGGTGACTTCATTTCAGGATAGCAATCAACTTTAGCCAAAACCAACAATGGAAAAACTCATACCTGTTTTAATCTGCTTACTCTTTCTGACGAGTTGTAAAAAGGAAAAGGCCATAGAGTTACAGGATTTCAACTTTAATAATAAGACATCAACCTATTTTTCAGATAAGGATAAGTACAAAACGTATGACAACTATTACAAGATAAAGTCTGAGGTTATAGGTGTTGATACTATTTCTGACGGTGAGTTTATTGGAAGCGAAAAACCCATACGGATTGAATACAGACAGGAAATTTTTTCTAATGATGATGTTCTGGCGAGATTTGACGATTTTGATTTTAATGCCATTAATTTCGCGACTACCCTTGATGGCAAGATGATGGTTTTTAATGCGGTTGCGGGGGATATTTCTTTAAAAGAAGCTGAAAAATTTGTAGCGTTTTTAGATCAAAAATATGGGAAATCAAAAGTTGGCAAAGAAACTTTTATCAAGCCTTACGATATTTATACCTGGCGTTTAAAAGACCGTATCATTAAATATTGTGTAGTTGCTGACGATGGAAGCAATACCATGAACATTGAAGCCGGGCAGGCCAATAAGGGAAGTGAAGCCGGAAAAAAGAAATCTCACACAAGAGCTTTCCTTTTTATTATAAAAAATGAGTATGCCGGCCAGGTCATAGGGAAGATGAGTTCAGGTGACCTTTTGTATTGCAAATGATCTTCCTGTATTAACACTTTTTATTCAATGATAAGCATTAAAAATCCATAAAAAATCAAATCATCTATGCAAAATAAAATTTATATGCTTTTTGTGTTGCTGCTTCTATCATTTTGTCATTCACAGGATAACAAAATTGTTGATCTGGCAAAAATATCCAGGGATTTTGATGTCTCGGGATTTTACAGCAATAAGATCAAGAAGACCAACGAGATTATTTCGAAAGATCCTAAAAGTATGGATAAAAAAGAAGCCCTTAACCTGCTGGATAATGCTTTTTTTGTAAAAGATACTTTAGCGTACTATAAAACGGAGGGAAGATTCCCTACGGACCTTTCTTTAGAATCAACCAATGACTGGATGGTGAGAAACAAGAAACCAACCGAAATATTTGGCTATGGATACAAAACGGTCGCCTACGATCCGGAAAAAGACAAGATCGCTGTTTTGAATACAGTAACATTCCCCAAAATGGATATGGTAGAAGACCGTAAAGGCAAACTGATGTACCTTAAAGTAGAAAAGACTTCAAAAACGTCTGCTGATTATAATAAAATCAAGGACTACATCAGTAAAAACTGTAAGAAAGTTGCTGTTGATGACAGTGATCCAGATGCTTCATATTGGGAAGGTGGATCTTTCTATTATTATCTTTTTAAGGATGATCATCAGGAAGAGGAGATCTCTTTCGATGCACAGGGGAATAAAACATCCGGAAGGGTAGAGGCAACAGAAATCAGGCTGGAAATGTTTGAAAAGTCTTATATTAAAAAGATGGAAGAACTAGGAATCTATTCGGCGGGATATAAATTTTGGAAAAAATCTTTTTAATGCAAATGATTCTGTCTTTAATCATCAGCAATGAGTAAAATTATGAAAAGCATTTACAGATATTTTATACTTATTTTACTTTCGGTCCCCCTGAACTTATTGGCTCAGAATACTAAAGAACACTTTACCTATCAGGTCAGAGAAGAGCATGGAGACCTGAACAATGATGGCAAAATAGATAGGGTAACTGTGGAAATGGATACACTGGACGAAACAAGACCGTTAAGACTACAGATTTTCCTGTCTCAGCCGAATGGGAAATTAGCATTGGCCGTGTCTTCAACCAGGATCATCGAACCTCAATATCCGGCTGGAAAACAGGGGAAATTTAATGGATTTCAAATTCCGGATTTCTTTATTGAAAACGGGATCTTAAAAATGTGGAGCGAAATTGAAGGCGGCCATATTACCTACGACTTCAAGTATAACAATGGTAATTTTGAATTGATTTATGTAGATAAGCTCACCAATAATGCAACGAAAGGCTATATTGATGAAAAAACAGTATTTACAGAAACCAAATTTGATCTGGTTACCGGGATCAGAACCGAAACGGATGAAATATCCGGCCAATCCAAAGCATTGAAAGTAAGAGAAAAAAAGTTTTAGTCAGGCCCCTGCCTAAAATACAGGATTTTAAATTTTCCGATAAAAAATTATATTAAGAAGAAGTAATCAGTATATAATTATAAAAAAAGACAATGCCGATACCCTCACTACCTCCGGACGGAGGCATGCTATATAAAGAAACCGATATGGCGCAGCTGTTCCCGGAGCCGCTAAATGCAATTACTGCTGTATTATTTTTAGCTATAGCCATTTTCTGGACCCTTAAAATGAAGGATAATTTCAAAAAATATCCTTTTTTAACCTACTGCCTGGTTTTATTATATATTGGCGCCATTGGGGGAACCATTTACCATTCTTTCAGGCAATGGCCCGTGTTTATTATGATGGATTGGCTGCCCATTATGTTGCTCTGCCTGTCTGCCGGATTTTATTTTGTAGCTCAGAGCACCAGATGGTACTATGCTGTTGCAATGGTTCTGGGATATCTGGCACTTCTATTCGCTTTGAGGAACTGGATTCTGGCAGATAACCCCTCTCTTTTTATCAACCTGAATTATGCAATCATGGCCTCATTGGTGCTTTTCTCAGTATTAAGATACCTTATTTATACCCAATGGAAAGCCGGCCAATGGGTAGGCTTTGCTTTATTGTCGTTTGTTTTTGCATTGATCTTCCGTATCGCTGATCAATGGGAATGGTTCAGTTTCGGAACCCACTTTTTGTGGCATACGTTTGGGGCGGCAGCGACGTTTTGTATGTTTAATTATATCTTTCTTACGCGGGATGTAATTGTAAAGACATAAATGGTTTTTTCCTTTGAGCAAGTAATAAGATTATTTTCTTTAAACTTGTTATAAAGTCTGGACACTTCGGAGTGCGGGTAATATTCGTAAGTTAATTAAATAAAGTATTAAAATTTACATAAATATTTCCTGTTTCACTCGCTTTTCTGCGTTTTTTAAATAGCAAATCACTTAGACTGATTCTATGGTCTAAAACTGCCAGTAAATCTGCACCATCCATGATTATTATTGATTTAAAATCAGATGAAATAGCTTCTTTTGTAACGCCGTCTATTGAAATTAATAATCCTGCAGCGTTTTTAAATTTTGATTCAACTTTATAACAAAATGCCGCTAAGTCACTTCTATTAACTTCCTTTGCCCATTTAGCTTCTAACAAATAATCAGTATTTTGAAAGGTAAAAGCCCCATCTATTTGTTCACCATTAATTTTAAATGAACCTTTGGGTTCTAGATCGAACAACAGAAATAACTTGTATAAAAATTTTTCTAATTGAAATCCTCGTTGATGAAAGTTTTTATTAATTGCTATATTATGAAATTCACCTTTTAATTGTGAAAGTTCTTCTTCTAGTGATAAAGCTTTTTTTACAGATTGTTCTGCTTTTATTTTTCTTGCTTTTGCATCCTCTTCTTCTTTATTAGTTTGAAAAAAACCTTTAGTTAAATTTCTTACATTATTTACAGCTGCTTTGGCTTTTTTTGCCTTTGAACCATCTTCGTCCCAATAAGATAAATTTTCATAATCTGTGAAATCACTTACCGCAAAAACCAAATTGATTATATCTTTTTCATAAATATCCATTCGACTAACCATTCTATGAATTAGTTCCTTAACAACTTCTCGTTTAGTTAAGTTCCAATTTATTGTTGAAACTATTGTTGGGTTATCTAATGTTAATTTTATAAATTGTTGTAAATCTTCCTTCCTCCAATATATTACGGATAACGCTTCTTTAACAGCAACAATTTGTTGCGGAGAGATTTTCTTTTTTCCTTCCATCATTAAATCTGTTTTTATTGTCTATTTGTATTAAATATGATGTGTTTATATATTTAATTGATTAATTACTTTTTCTTCTTTTAGGAATAGCTTTCAAAATATTATTTTCTTTCATGTATGTTTCAAAATCAAATTTAATTGAAAAAAGTTTTGAAGGCTCTATTCCAGCTGCTAATAGTATTCTTACTAAAGTAGATAATTTAGGAATATTTTCCTTATTTAGTAATCTATAAATTTGCTTTCTATCAACATTAGCTGCTGCTGCCAAATCTGAAATATCAATCCCTTTTTCATCAATAAATTCTTTCACATAATCAGCTATTGCAATAAAATATTTATCTTCAATATATTCCATTAAATAAAAGTGACATATTTGTCAAAATTTTCATTGACAAATATGTCACAGTTTTAAAAAAGTATTACATTTGTACAATAAGCTACAAAAAAGGTAGCTTTGCGATACTTCAAAGAACAATAGAAGCTATTGCTTAGAATCTCGATTCGAAAACTGGTAATTTTAGTACACGAGACGATAAGCAGGAAGCTCACGACCTAGGCGTGGGCTCTCTTATCTGTGTACAAGGTATACCAGTGCCCCGAATCGGATATTGTAGAGTCCCATGCCGTTTTTATTTCATGCCGTTCTGTTTTTCTACAATCATCTTTTTCTAGGCTGCTTCACTACATAAAGTATCATGTACGATACAATGGAGTGTACAATCCATTGCGGCTTCAGGGCTTTCACGGGAACACAGATTTTATTTTTATAAAACCATTAAGAGAAATTATTTTAAACCATTAAGGTAAATGAAGATATTAAGATAAATTAAGATCCATCAAAGATGGGTAAAGCATTTCGCTGAATAAATAGCTTCAGCTATGATCTTAATGGGTCTTAATCGCTTAAAAAATCTTAATGGTTAAGAAAAATTTCAACAATAAAAGATACAAACGCATGAAAAAGATAAAAACAGATTTTGATACCCGGCTTTGGGAAGGCAAGCGCTCCGGGTTGCAGCTGATAGAAACTTTCTTTCAGTTCAATGAGCTGGATGCTTCCAAAGAAAGGCTCAGCAACATTATGAATTATGCAGTCAAGAGAAATAGCTGGATCCATGAAGATCCGGCGGTGATCTTCCAGTTTCATCAGTCGATGAGGTCGTTGATCCGGGCAGGCTATCTCATCATGCTGAAGGACAGAAAATGGACGGTTGATACCCGGCCGGAGAAGATTTCCCCTTGGGCTCTTGGCTTGCTTTCGGAGAAGGAATACCGGAATCCTCTGCTGGTTTTCAAAAAAGCATTCAGGGAATACACCCTCAAAGAATTTGATTATTTTATGTCCGGAATCGTCTATTTTTCAATGGGTGTCTATGAAAATCTGCCGGAAAGCAACATCGTTATGCCCTACATTCATACGATTAAAATGCTGGATGCGGCACATCTTATTCTTCAGAGAAGGAGAGAAAAGGAGAGGGCTGAAACCAATTCAGTTGATTAAGCTGAGTTAAGAGGTAAAAGGGTAGAGAAAAGTACATCTGTTATAATTTTGGCAAATAAATTGTTGTAATCACAGCGGGGTATAATATTATATGCAATTTTACATTAACCATTTAAATTATATTTATGAAAAATTCAATTTTAGCCCTTTTAGCAATTGCTGCTATCGTGGCATGCAAAAAAAATGAAACGACGGCTGTTGATCGGAATACTGATAGTGCTGAAATAGCAACTCCGGTTGATTCTGCTAAGAAAACCAGTGATTCTGCTACAATGCCGGATACTGCAAATGCAACAAATTCTTTAAGTGATCAGGATAAAAAATTTGCAGACGCTGTCGCTCGTGGCGGATTGATGGAAGTAATGATGGGACAGCTTGCTGCAACCAATGCTTCCAATGCCAAAGTAAAAGCACTAGGTGCAATGATGGTTAAAGATCATAGCAAAGCCAACGATGAGCTTAAAAAATGGGCATCTGCCATAGGGTATACTTTGCCTACCGGTTTAGACGCTGAAAAACAGAAAGAATACGACGATCTGAAAGCTAAAAAAGAAGCAGAATTTGATCGTAGCTATACTGACCTTATGGTGAGTGATCATAAAAAAGATATTGAAGAGTTCAAAAAAGAAGCTGCCGAAGGTAAAGAAACGTCATTGAAATCCTTTGCAAGCAGTACACTGCCAACTTTACAACATCATTTAATGGAATCAGAAAAAGCAAAAGCTGCCATAAAATAGTAGGATAGAATATAACAGTAATTTCTATGAAAAAAATGTGAACAACGGATAATGCATCCTCTGTTTCATTTTTACCATATAAAGCCATTGCAAAGCAGTGGCTTTTTAATTTATGATGACTGCAATTTTAAATCCTTTTGATTATATAAAAAAGGAGAGGGCTGATACCAATTCAGGATAAGATGAGGGTAGCGGCATTCATTATATTTTCGGCAGCCGGTTGACTGTTTTATAAGTCAAAAGCAGTAAATTCGTAAACAAACAACAAACAACAAACAACAAACAACAAACAACAAAAATAGTATGAAAACCATCATTAAATCTGCTGCCGTCCTTGTTGCAACCATGACCATCTCCCTGAATGCCTTTGCACAGGAAACTAAAAAACCTGCCAGCCCTCCGGCCACTGCTACAGGAAAAATTAAAGATGCCACCATTACCATAGCCTATAGCAGCCCTTCTGTAAAAGGGCGTACCATATGGGGCGGTTTAGAAGCTTATAATAAAGTTTGGCGTGCGGGTGCCAATGAAGCAACTACTTTCGAAACGGATAAAGACATTACCGTTCAGGGTAAGCCACTGCCTGCAGGTAAATACAGCTTTTTCCTGATCCCTAAAGAATCCGGAACCTGGACAGCCATTTTTAATAAAGAGCCAAAACAATGGGGTGCTTTTAAATACGAAGAAGCGAAAGATGCTTTACGCGTCGATGTAAAAACAAAAGCTTTACCAACCAGACAGGAAACTTTAGTGTATAAAATAAACAATAACGGATTCACAATGGATTGGGATAAAATCTCAGTTCCTGTAGAGATAAAGTAAACTAAAGTATGATAAACTAAAATCCCGTTAATGCGGGATTTTTTTATGGTATCAAAATGATTATCCGGCTATTTCTTCTTCGAACTTAGTGCTTTTAGTTCCAGTTTTAAGATCTCTATTTTTTTTGTAATACCAGATATTGATTGGGGCATTCTTCAAAAATTTCTTCTACAGGAACATCCAGCAGCCTGGCAATATCTTTCCATTCCTGATCCGAAATTTTAATTTTTCCTGTTTCTCTTTTCTGATACTGGGTCTGGCTTATTTTAAGGTAAGTGGCAATATCTGCCTGGGTAATTTTTCTTGCTTTTCGTACAGCGATTAACTTCTTGTTCATGGTTCTGTGAAAAATATAGTGAAACGAAAGTATAGAATATTTTTTTTAATACAAAAATAAAGGCTATAAAAAGCTATAATTTTTGCTTTTTTGTGTGAATTATGTTTGATACATTTGAAAAACATGACACCGAAAAGTGTCTTTTTGTATGTGTACAGTACAAAATAAAAAACGCTGATCAGCATCAGCCCACGTCAGGGTTTGTATGACGAAAATTGTTATTAAATTTTAAAAATTATTTTTATGAAAAAGAAGTTAGAAAGCTTAAAGCTGAAAAAATTTAAAATGCAAAAAGTAAAAGGAGGAGGGCCACTAGATCCAGTAACAGGTTTTGACCCTTATACTTATGGACCTGGCAATACCTATAACGGAACATATTATGTTACTGACACTGTTCAAACAGATGTAAACCCAGGATAGAAAATAAAATAGGCTATTTGTATTTATTGCAAATAGCCTAATTTTAAGATTGACATTATGATAATTATTTTTAGTAAAAATTACGGTGAGAATACAACAGATGATGTTTTGAATTGGTTGTACCATTACAAAAAAGACAATGAAGTAATCGTTAGAATAAATGGTGATGATTTACTAAATAAAGACTTTTATATTGACATCTCCAATTCCGAATTTAATTTTAATGATCAGAAAATAGATAATCAGATTGTACATACGATTTGGTTCAGACGCACTTTTGATCAGGATTCTTTAAATATTGAACCCAAAATTTTTGATGAATTTCATAATAACAAAACCCTGGAAAACCATTTATTATCCGAATTAGGAACAATATATAGGTTTTTAGAATCGTTTTTAGAGGATTCAGTCTGGATCAATAAATACAGTGAAAGTTTAAATAAACTGAAAACGCTTAAACTTGCTGAAAAACATGGTCTGAAAATTCCAGACACTTACATAACCAACAAAATAGAGATCATTAACCAATTAGCAACAGATAAAAGTCTGATTACAAAGCCCATAAGCGATGCTGTAACGCTTTTTGATGATGATTCTCATTATATGATGTATACAAGCGAAGTAAAGGAAATAAAAAAAGAGGGCCATATTTTTCCTACCAAACTTCAAAGTAAAATAGATAAAAAATTTGAGCTTAGAATATTCTATATAGACGATGTTTTTTATTCTATGGCTATATTTTCTCAGAACGATCATAAAACCAAAGTCGATTTTAGAAACTATAATTTTAAGAAAAGCAACAGAAATGTACCTTATCAACTGCCGGTAAATATAGAATCAAGTTTAAAAGAATTAGTTAAAGAATTAAATCTGAAAACTTGCTCGATAGATATGATCGTTTCAAAAGATGAAGAGTATTATTTTCTTGAAATAAATCCTGTAGGGCAGTTTGGAATGGTTTCCAAACCATGTAATTATCATCTGGAAGAACAAATGGCATTATATATATTGAAAAATTATGAAGAAAATAACAACGAAATTAAAAAATAAAAAGCTTCCTCTTCCTTACTGGAATATACAAAAAGAATTATCAGATAAAAAAATGGGTGATGTTCCGGCAATGATGTATTCTCATTCAGAATTGTATCAGACGAGAGGTTATGTTGTGGAAGGCTCCAGAATAGTGATATCTAAAATCATCAGTTAATTGTAAAAAATAATATTATGGGTTTTATTTCCAACTTCTTGTATGGGAATTAATTTTAGAAAAGAAATACTGGAATATCTTTCAAAACCAATCTCCTATCCTTTAGATGATAATATAAGATGACTTATTTTAATAGATTTGCTTGTTGCCTGGTAAATTATGGGCATACAAGAAGTATAATTTGCGATGTACAAAGAAATAATTATTACCTGATTCCAAATTCTCTATATACTTTACTTACTGAAGAGTTTCCCAATTTTTCCATTGAAGAAATTTATGAAAGCTATGGAAAGGAAAATGAAGAACACTTAAAAGATTATTTAAATTTTTTATTGGCCAATGAAATAGGGTTTATAGATACCCAAATCATAAAAGAACTCATTCCTTTAAATTTAAATTATAAGGTTGCCGAATCAATTTCCAGTATGATAATTGATCTAAGCAAAGAGTCTTTTTTTCTTGAAAATTCAGTTCAGATTGCCAAATTTATTGATACAAACCGGGTAAAGCAATTACAAATCAGATGTTATGATACAATTGATTTAAATCTGTTTTTTAATTTTTTGAATAGCCTATCTGCAACCACTTTAAAAGGTATTGAAATAATTTTGCCTTATAAAATGAAATTAGAAAACAGATTAATCAATAAGAACATTATCAACTCAAATGATAAAATTTTCAGATTGATTTATTTTGGATGTAATGAAACTAAACATGATAAATATTTGAACAGAATGATCATTTATGTTGAAGATAAAATTATAAATAAAAAAAGCTGCGGATTGATTTCTTCAAAATATTTTAATTCCAATCTCGAAACCTATACTTTATCCAACAGCCAAAACTCCTGTCTCCACAAAAAGATTTCCATAGATTCCGAAGGTAACATTAGAAACTGTCCTTCCATGCCTCAAAGCTTTGGGAATATTAAAGATACTCCCTTAGAAGAAGCATTATCCCAGCCTGATTTCAAAAAATACTGGAACCTGACCAAAGACAGCATAGAAGTTTGCAAAGATTGTGAATTCCGGTATATCTGTACAGATTGCAGAGCTTATACAGAAAGAACCCATACTGATTCTGAAGGCTTAGATACTTCAAAACCTTTAAAATGCGGATATAATCCATACACAGGGGAATGGGAAGAATGGAGTACTAATCCGCTTAAAGAAAAAGCAATCAATTATTACGGAATGCAGGATTTGGTAAGATAAAATAATACAGAATCATTGAGAAAAACTTCTCATTTTGCAACAATCTGATGCCAAAACTTTTTCTGTTCAGTATTTGATGTAGTGATCTTATAGCGGCAGCCATAAGGTTGTAAGTTACGTTAGGATTGATATTGGATTAGCTGTTTCATAAGCAATATTTGCATATTTTTGTGAAACCATGAATTCGAAATTAGCAGATTACAGACGTAAAAAAGGACTGAGCCAGCAGCAGCTTGCAGATGTTTCAGGGGTGAGTATAAGAACGATACAGCGCATCGAAACCGGAAAAGTGGAAGCACATCCCTCCACACTAAAGATGCTTGCGGACGCACTTGAAGTGGACACTGAAAAACTCACGATCAATGAACCGTTATCAGAATCTCCGGAAATCAAAAACGGAGATAAAATAAAACCGGTTTTCCATATTTTAGCGCTCATCGGGCTTTTTTTCCTGTTTTTAACATTATTCTTCCAGGACTTTTATGGTTTTTAAAAAAGATGAATCCCTGGCTTACGACCTCGAAGGGAAATCAGTCGTTAATTTTCAGATCACAATGTCTCTTCTTTTTATACCGGCGGTTTTATTAATGATCTTTGTATTTTCCGTTGGATTTCCGTTGGTGCTGATCATCTATCTTTATACACTCGTCATGTGTATAATAAATATTTTCAGGAGCATCAACAAAAAGAGAGCTTCTATCCTTTGGCCTACCTGTTTTTGAAATAAACTCTCTGAAAGCCTCTTCCAGAGCCAAATGGCGTTAACATGTCATAGAAGAGTCGTAATAAGTTATTGTGATTTGCCGCTAAATTTGTGACAAATCTTTTCCTCATGAAACAATTCTTCACTCTTGTATTCTTAATCTGGATATTACCTTTAATTGCTCAAAAAAATATCAAGATCAGACACCTTAACGGAAAAACAATCGATTCTCATGTTCTGCAGCAGCGCTTGTCGCGATTGGTCGATAGTGCTAAGATTGCCGGTTTGCAGATCGCTGTTGTCAACCACAATAAGGTGATCTATTCATCAAGCTTCGGCTATAAGGACATTGAAAACGGTAAGAAGCTTAATGACAGTACCGTGATGTACGCAGCCTCACTAACAAAGCCTGTTGCTGCTTATATCTTTATGCGTCTGGTAGATCAAGGAGTATTCAGCCTCGATCAGCCTGTTTACAAATATCTGAAAAAACCGATAGGAGACTATGCGAAATGGAAAGACCTGGCAGAAGAATCCGAATCCTTCAATCGGATCACCCCCAGGATGCTCCTGAGTCATAGTTCCGGGCTTCCGGTTCTCCGGCATTTGTATGGTAATAAAGTCAACCTTATCGCTAAACCGGGCGAAAAGTTCTATTACTCCAATGAAGGGATTAATCTCTTGGGATTTATGATAGAGGAATATACGGGAAAGAAACTTGAAGATATTGCAAGGGAAGAAGTTTTCGGACCCCTGCAGATGAGACATACGAGCATGATTTGGGAAAACAGATTTGAAGATAATTTCTCCAATGCTTATTTCAAAGATGGGAAGAAATACGGTTCGGAAAGGAGGGAAAGCAGCAGGGCCGCTGGTTCAATGTCTACCACAGCAAATGATTATGCAAATTTTGTGATCAACCTGATGAAGAAGAAAGGCTTATCCGGTAAAGCTTATCTTGAGATGCTGAAGCCACAGATCATGGTAAAGAGCAGGAGAGGATTCGGACCTTTGAAAGACAGTATCACCACTGAGAATGATGCGATTCGTCTTGCCTGGGGATTAGGAATAGGGCTGTTCGACTCACCTTTTGGTCACGCTTTCTTCCATACCGGACACGGTGAAGCTAACCAGAATTATGCTGTGGCATTTCCTGAAAACGGAACAGCCGTCATTATCCTCAGCAACAGTGAGAACTTTGAAAAGAACAATGCGGAGATCTTAAAGCTCTGTATCGGGGATATATATTCACCACTGAGATGGCTTGGACATTTGGACAATTAGGAGTAGAAGTGGTATTTCATAGTTCTATGATACAGTTTTGGCGGAACTTAGATAACAACACTGATGTTGATTTACGCATATAAAGCTTTTTCGTCTTTTGCATCAGTTTGATGAGGTAATTTTCAGATTGCGGAAATAGCCGTCTGTGCCTGCATCAACAAATAAACCTACAGCCCCGGATCCATCTGCTCCTTGCCTGAGATCAGTCACAATAAGTGAAGGATGTTTATCTTTGTTTAAAAAAGTTTTGCCTGGCTGCCTGCTACTTCAATTTTCATCTTGATCCATTCATTCAAACCCATATCGGCATATGACTCATACTTCCCGGGATTCTCTTTTCTTAAACGCTCATATTTATAATCTGGAAAAGAAAAATATTGAATGGAGTGATTGCGTCTTACCTGATCTTCGGCTCTGCCATTCGTTGGACGTATATAAATGGATTCAAATCTGGAATTCGTATCGTTGATTCTGAATGCCAATCCGATAAACCCACGGTCCGTTGGAGAAGCCGTGGGGAGAAGTCTGCTTAGAACTTCTACCTCTATAATGCCATTTTTAAAATTAGTGTTCTTTACCCGTACAAACGTAGGTTCATCTGCTTCTTTCACAGTAGAATCTTTTACGACCCTAACAATATTTTTACCCTGCAAATTATCGATTTTCATATAAACCTTATTGGGCATAAGATGGTGTTCGTCTAAATTGATTCTTTGGCTGTATACACTTTCTACGGCAAAAAGGAAGAGAAGCAAAATTATTCTTATATTTTTCATGTTATTTAATACCCATAGGTTTATGATCTGTATTTATAGAATTCATTTTTTAAAAAGTCCCGCATTTAATTTTGAACCTTCCGAACCGTCCGCCAATTGCAGGTAATTGCGTTTACTCTGATCTTTTTCAATGATAACATTTCCTGTGGTCTGTACGTTTTTCATTTCCAGAAAATCTGTTGAGGTGGCATTACTGTCACTTAAGGGACCGCTTCCATAGCCTGCCAGCTTATTATAATTGACAAAAATACAGTCAGAAGCCTTATACTTTCGTGTACTTCCTTTTTCCCTTATCCATATGGTACTGGTATTGGCGATGATGTTATGATGAAAATCGAAATCATCTCCATTGGTACCCTGTGTGGTCCACACTCCGCAGAAATAGCCGCCATAGACCAAAGAATGTCTCATGGCACTGCGGCTGCCTTTTTTCCATCGTTTTTCCAGAAGACAACAGGAATTTTACAGTTGAAAAACACACAATGATCGATAACCAGACCATAGCCATTTGCGATGACACCCACGTGTAACGGCAATACATCCACATTTCCGGCGAACAGACATTGGGTTACCAGAAGGTCATCCAGGTTTTTTCCGTCACGCCATATGGGGTAGGAGCGACGTAAATTATTACTGTCGAGATAAGTATAATCAGGGCTGCCTGTAAACCGCAGGCCTTCAATGGTGACGTGGCTTACCTCGGGTTGTATACCTTTAGCTTCCTCTCCTCCTATACCAGGCTCAAGGGGTGCAGCTGTTATTACGACCGGCATTTTACTGGGTGCCCAGTCTGCATCATCCGGCATAATTTCGGCGCGAATGATAAGGCGATTGGTAAAGCTGTACTTATCATTGTTAAATAGCACGGTTTGAGTTAAAATATGAATACCTTCTGAAAGGATAATCGTTGTTTCTCCCTTCTCTTTGTTTAGGTTGACGCGTCTGGCCGCCTCCGAAAGGTTCTTTAAAGGCTGGATCTTTGTTCCGGAATTGGTGTCATTACCGGTCCGGGGATTAATATATAATTGCTCTGCTTTTATCCAAAACAGATTCATCAGGCAGAATAAAAGACCAAGGGTTGCAGATTTTATCATTTTCTTTTTTTTGTAAAATTAGAAACATTCATCCCCTGCAAAAAGGTCATTTTATCTTTAAAGTTGTCATTTTATACTCTTTCGGTATTGCTGGGGCGTGACATTAGCAAATTTTTTAAAGAAACGATTGAAATTGGACGGATCAGAGAATCCCAATTCATAGCAAATCTCTTTTGCGGATTTATTCTGGTGCAGCTGTTTCTTTATTTCCGAAACCAGCTTGTGATGAATCATTTGTTGTGCTGACAATCCGCTGAACTGCCTGCATATCTTATTGAGGAATCCGGGGCTTATGTTTAGCATTCTGGTGTAGGCCTCAACGGTCTGGTCCTGTAAGAATCTTTTTTCCAGCAGCGACCTGAATCTATAGAAATCTGCATGTACATAGGTATCGCCCGGGACCTGGTAAACACCGGCATAATAACGGTTGAGTATGATAAGCAGCTGATATAGAAGTGACCTGATCATATGATTACTGTCATTCCGGATCTGTCCGAACTCCTGTTCTATTTCCTGTAAAAGTTGCAGGCATTTTCCGAATGATGTTTCATCAGTCTGCATTTCAGCGGGATGCGAAAACTGATGAAAGTACTGAAAACGATACAGAAAAAACTCATCTGAAAAAAAAGATGGAGAAAATCTTTTTCAAAGAACAGCGTGTAGCCTTTTACCTCCTCCTCAATTTCCCATCGGCGAACCTTTCCGGGACTGGTAAAAATTATGGTTCGCGGGTGAATTGACACTTTATTCTCATCCAAAGCCAATGTTCCGGATCCTTCCCTGACGAAAATAATTTCGTAAAAACTAAGTTGATGCAATGTGCTGTCTAATACATAATTTTTCAGAGTTTCAATACGGCCAAGATCCAATAACAGCTCCGAACCATATTTAAAGGGCAGAAAATGATAGGTCTTAATTGGGGGATCGATGCCATCTTTTAGAATTTCTTTATAATATATAATGGATAGGTTAAAAGTACAAATTTTGTGCATGCCTTGCATAATCATATGCCGGTTAGCTACCATCTGAACAGCTGATTGGCCTTTTTTTGACTTAATTTTCCTTCCTGTACTCAAGACTGTCTTCGTTTTCTTACAATTTTAGCTCCTCTGGTAAACCGAATTTTGTGGTAATAAAAAAACAGTTTTTATGAAAAAGCCGGCGCTTGACTTCGGGCAGTTTGTTCATGATCACTTAAAGTTTTTCAAATAATTAATAATCTTAAAAATAATCAAAATGAAAAAGTTAGTGTATAGTTTTCTTTTAATAGCAGGTATTATTGCGATAATAATTACTTGCATAGAAATATTAACCTCATACAATGTATCAGAATCTGTTAATAAGGAAGCCCCTGTGAAAACCTATCAGGAAATTACAATAAATGCTCCTGCGCAAAAAGTGTATCAGATTATGAGTGATATCGATCATTGGACCGATTGGCATAGTGATGTTAAAGATACCAAACTAAACGGGCCATTCGAAAAAGGAAGCTCTTTTGACTGGAAAAGTGGAGGCTTGACAATTCATTCTACTTTGCATACTGTACGTCCGGGACGTAAAATCGGTTGGACGGGTAAAGCTTTCGGAGCATTTGCGATACACAACTGGTCATTTGTTGAGAACAATGGAAAAACTACAGTAAAGGTTGAAGAAAGCATGGAAGGATGGTTAGTGTCCCTATTGAGGAGTACATTTCAAAAAGGTTTGGAAAGTTCACTACAAATCTGGCTAAAGAATCTTAAAGCGAGAGCAGAGAAAAAATAGAAATACAAATTTAATTTGCAAATAAAATACTTAAGGTTATCATAATTGTTGTGTAACCATAGTGATATAATAGAGCATTTAACTTTCAATATTCTGATTGGTTCATTGTAAAAATGCTGTTCATAGATAAAGTGTCCATTTGTTTTTTCTGTAAATCATTTATTAGAAGAGAGATACTATTTTTAAGTGATTAAATACTATTTAAGTTGTGTTTTTCTCTGACATATTGAAATATTTATAAATTTTACATGATGATACTTAATCATTAATGAGAAATTCTTTGGTGATGTCATATAATGTTATTAGATTTATAATTAGTTCCTGAATCACAACATTTTATTACACCTCTTTAAATTTATTAATTATGAAAAACCAAATCTTTATCGCTGCACTGTCTCTGGGAGCAATCGCCTTAGGAACCAAACAGGTTATGGCACAAAATTCGGATCAGTTGAGCACATCAGTAAATATTATTTTATCGGACGTTATTGCAATGGATATTGGCTCTGGTGCTTCAGAAGGCACTGTGGATTTTAATTACGGGAGTACCAAAGACTATAATTCGTCAAAAAATGTGACCGTTCCCAACAGTTTAGTCATTATTTCCTCCAAAAATTTTGATGTAAAAGTAAAATCTGAAGGGGCACACTTTGTAAGCGGCGCGAACGTAATTCCTGTAGATGTATTACAGGTAAAAGCAATACCGGGCGGAAGTTTGGTGGGTAGCCTGAATGAGGTTACTTTATCTACAACTGATCAGGTGCTGGTGAGTAATGCAGGTTCAGGTACCAAACAGTCTTTAAATATTGCCTACTCAATTTCGGCGGAAAATGCATCCAGGGTACTTCTGGGAAAACCACAGGGAACTTACACCCAAAAAATAACTTATACTGCCACCGCATTGTAAGTAAATATCAATTTTTAGAAAGAAAAGCCCTCAATATAAAAATATTGAGGGCTTTTTTATTGATCATATGAATAAACCGTGTAGTGATTTTACTACATGAACTTCCATTTTCCACTACAAAGAAACTTTTATCGCTGCTATAAATTTGCAGTATACAAAAGATAACAATTAAGTAAAAATAAAATTTAAATATTACTATCATGAAAAAACTAATCTTAATCCCAGCCTTAACTATTGGAGCAATCATATTAGGAACTAACAATGTTCAAGCTCAAAATACTACAGCAACCACAACCGTAAACATTACCCTTAACGATGTCATCTCTATCGATGCAGGAAGTACAGCTATTGGTAATACAGTTGACTTTAACTACGTTACTGCATCAGATTATAATTCTGATCAAACGGTTAGTAAAGCCAACTCTTTAAAAGTTACTTCAACGAAAAGCTTTAATGTTAAAGTAAAAGCAGGAGGTGCTAATTTTATGAATGGAACCAACCTGATTCCTGTCAATGTTTTAACAATCAAACCTTCTACAGCAGCGGGAACAATGGGCGGAACAAAAACCGCTGTAGTTTTATCTGCAACGGATCAAACCTTAGTAGCCAATGCTCCGCTTGGAAGTGCATTAACATTGAACCTGGATTACACTATTCCAGCAGCAAAATCATCATCTTCTGATATTTTAGGTAAACCGGCCGGAACTTATACGCAAACAGTAACTTATACGGCAACAGCTTTATAAGTCAATTATTTTTCATATTAATATTTTGTGATTTGGTGTTTCGAAGGCTTCCTCAGGGAGGCCTTTGATTTTTGTATGTATTGTAATATTACGACAGCTTTATAATAGAAATAACAGGGCTTTACTATTTAAGTCAAAAAATGATAAACCGTGTAGTGATTTTACTACATGAATTTCCATTTTCCACTACAAAGAAACTTTTATCGCTGCTATAAATTTGCAGTATACAAAAGATAACAATTAAGTAAAAATAAAATTTAAATATTACTATCATGAAAAAACTAATCTTAATCTCAGCCTTAACTATTGGAGCAATCATATTAGGAACTAACAATGTTCAAGCTCAAAATACAACCGCAACTACAACCGTAAACATTACCCTTAACGATGTCATCTCTATCGATGCAGGAAGTACAGCCATTGGTAATACGGTTGATTTCAACTATGTTACAGCAGCAGACTATAACTCTGACCAGACGATTACCAAAGCCAACTCTTTAAAAGTTACTTCTACAAAGAACTTTAATGTTAAAGTAAAAGCGGGTGGTGCTAATTTTATGAATGGAACCAACCTGATCCCTGTCAATGTTCTGACTATCAAAGCTGCTACCGCTGCCGGAACAATGGGTGGAACAAAAAGTGCTGTAGTTTTATCTGCAACGGATCAGACTTTAGTATCCAATGCTCCTCTTGGAAGTGCATTAACATTGAACCTGGATTACACCATTCCAGCGGCAAAATCATCATCTTCTGATATTTTAGGTAAGCCGGCCGGAACTTATACACAAACAGTAACGTATACTGCAACTGCTTTGTAGCAACTGTAGATTTGTAATGTTCAAAAGAGAACAATTAAACAAGAATAATAATTAAATCTTACTGCCATGACAAAACAAATCGCCATCACAGCCTTAACTTTTGGAGTAGTTATATTGGGAACTAATAATGTTCAGGCTCAAAATACAGCCGCAACCACAGCTGTAAACATTACCCTGAACGATGTGATCTCTATAGATGCAGGAAGTACAGCAATAGGTGGTATAGTTGCCTTTAACTATGTTACTGCAGCAGACTATAACTCTGATCAGACGATTACCAAAGCCAACTCTTTAAAAGTTACCTCGACTAAGAATTTTAATATAAAGGTAAAAGCAGGAGGACCGCATTTCGTCAATGGTTCAAACTCAATCCCTGTAGATGTTTTGACAATCAAGGTTGCAGAAGCTCCCGGAAACATGGGCGGAACCAAAAACGATGTGGTTTTATCCCCAGGAGAAAGAACTTTAGTAGCCAATGCTCCGCTTGGAAGTGCATTAACACTTAATCTGGACTATACCATTCCAGCGGCAAAATCATCATCCTCTGATATTTTAGGTAAACCGGCCGGAACTTACACGCAAACGGTAACTTATACAGCGACTGCTTTATAAAAAATAAAAAAACACATCAATATATATGCGCCCTCAACACTTTCCAGGTATTGAGGGTTTTTCTATTTAAGCCGAATGAGTAAACCGTGTAGTGATTTTACTACATGAACTTCCGTTTTCCACTACAAAGAAACTTTTATCATCGCTGTAGATTTGTAGTGTTCAAAGAGAGCAAACAATTAAATAAGAATAACAATTAAATATTATCATCATGAAAAAACAAATCGTAATCGCAGCCTTAACTTTTGGAGCCATCGTATTAGGAACTAACAATGCTCAAGCTCAAAATACAACTGCAACCACAACGGTAAACATTACTCTGAACGATGTCATCTCTATCGACGCAGGAAGTACAGCAATTGGTAATACAGTTGATTTCAACTATGTTACTGCAGCAGACTATAACTCTGATCAGACGATTACTAAAGCCAACTCTTTAAAAGTTACTTCCACGAAGAACTTTAATGTTAAAGTAAAAGCAGGAGGTGCTAATTTTATGAATGGAACCAACCTGATCCCTGTCAATGTTTTGACTATCAAAGCAGCTACAGCAGCCGGAACAATGGGCGGAACAAAAAGCGCTGTAGTTTTATCTGCAACGGATCAGACTTTAGTATCCAATGCTCCTCTTGGAAGCGCATTAACACTGAATCTGGACTACACAATTCCAGCTGCAAAATCATCATCTTCTGATATTTTAGGTAAACCGGCCGGAACTTACACGCAATCAGTAACTTATACGGCGACTGCTTTGTAATAAAATTTTTAGTCTGTAAAGGTTCCTTTTGCTGCGTTTTCAGTAGTTTTGGGAATCTTTTATTATTAAACTATTTACACCATGCACAAGTTTATTCACCTTTTTATTTTCTTGATCTTAACAGGTTCTTCTTCACTTCTGGCACAGAGTATCTCAATGTCGCCTACACGCTTGTTTTTTACAGGTAATCCGGGAGAAAAAGTAACAAAGACAGTCACGCTTCAAAACAGCTCGGATAAGGATTATGTTTTTAATCTCAACTATAAAGATTGGGTTAGAGAAGAAGACGGAAATAAGGTTTATCTTGAAGCAGGCAGTTCAAAAACTTCCAATGCTTCCTGGGTATCCACCTTAGAAAATACGGTAACAGTTCCTGCGAAAAGTACAAAGGAGATTGTAGTAACCATGCAGATTCCGGCAAACGCATCAAAGTCTGCCGTTACGAACAGCATGTTGTTTTTCACCCAGCTTCCTCAGCAGGCAGATAAGGCGCGTATTCAGAATGGTATTGGTATTATCACCTTATTTGAGGTGGGGCTTCACATCTTTTATACGCCACCGGGAAACCATGTGAAAAGTCTGGATATTACCAATATTTCAGAGGTGAATAGTGAGAATGCAGCGAACAGAAAAGTTGCAGTAAGCATCCATAATGATGGAAACACTATTAATGATGCTACCGTTGAGTTTGAACTCACCGACAAAGACAGTGGTAAGGAAATAAAATTACCCGCAATTGCCATCTCCATGCTTCCGGATACCAATCAGGTCGTTCAATTTTCTTTACCGGAGAACATTTCAGGGAACTTCCTTGGCGTAGTTATTATCAAAATGGCAGAATCCAATGATTTACGTGTAGGAGAAAAAACTTTAAATTTTAAAATTAAGTCTTGAAACCACAGAATGGAATATCGATATCAGTGCTAAGAAGAACAATCTTATTTTTTGTATTTGTTTTTCTGCACTTCTCGTTGGCCTTTGCGCAGGAAAAGAAGGATATCCGAATCCATTTTGAAAATGACAGTGTAGCTGTTGAGAAGGGTTCTACTTTTACTAATTTCCTGGTCATTGAAAATAAAAGTTCTGAAGAGATTACCATTCAGAATATCATACCCCAGGAAAAATATCCGGGATTGCTTTTCTATCCCCAAAATGACTTTACCTTAGGTGCGGGCCAGTCTAAAAATCTTCCTGTGAAAATGATCGCCAACGTGGATTTTATGAAACTGAGATCCAATGAGATCCAATTTCAGGTTTCGTATGCCACTCCAACGGCCACCAGAACTGAAAGCGCCTCGTTTGTCGTTGCTAAAGGCGAGAACAAAAATATTGCAATTTATACGGCTACCTACGAAAATTTCATTAACCCTGCCGTGCCCGAATCCTCAATTCTGCTGACTGTAGAAAATCAAGGGTATAGTAAACGAACCGTTAGGATTGATTTGCAATCCATTCCTGATGGCTTGGAAATGATGCCCAAACAGCAAACCGTAACTCTGGAAGGTTTAGAAAAACAAACGGTTGAGATCAGAATTGCGGTCAGAAAACAGAATACACTTTATCCGGAATTTAATATTAATGCCATCGTCACAGACCTGCTTGATAATAAAATCGTAGGAAGCAACACGCTCTACTTAGTCGTTTTGTCGCACAACAGACAAATTGCCCGAGGAAACGAAGCCGTGAGCGGAAGTAATTTTGCGGAAATCAGCTATAATGAAAACAGCTCAGGTTTCAATTTTCTTCAGTTGAGGGGAAACACAGCGTTCCGGATAACTGAAAATCTTAAATCACGCTTCAATATTGGTGCGGATTACTATCTGGACGGCCGTTATAACCTGTATGATACCTGGCTGGAACTGGAGAGAAAAAATACGGTATTACGGGTTGGAAATGTTAATAGCAACGATTACGATTATCCGGTTTTCGGTAGAGGAGGGAAAGTTTCTACCAAATTTGGTGAAAATAATCAGATTGAAATTCTTGCCCTGGAAAATAATTATAACTTGTATGGTACTTATTTTCAACAAACAAAAGGATCTACCATGGTGGGGGCAAAATATGGTTTTGGGAATGCTAAATCTTTTAAAGGAAAAGTGTCCTACCTATTCGACCATGATCCGCGCTTTAACGTAGATACGCAGGTAGCAAACGCGGTAACCTCTTTATTAATTAACGATCAACACACCATCCGCACTGAGTTGGGCCTGAGCCACGAAAAAGGCCTTTCGAACAAAGATGAAAATTCAGGAGCTTCAATGGGAGCCAATTACGATGGGAAAATAGGGAAATGGGATATTCAGTCTGTTAATTCCTTTGCTACCAAAAGTTATGCAGGGATTAAAAGGGGATCTTTTTCTCAAATCAGCGCATCGGCCGCCAGTTTTCTGGTTCTCAGCGCGCTTTTATACAATATCAGAATTCGCAGGTAGAGCCTGAGTTCCTGAGTTTCCAGAGTGAGCCAATCCAGTCTGGGAACAACGCTAATTTGCGTTATTATTTCAACAGCACAGAAGCTTTGGGATTAGGGTATCAGTTTTCTTTAAAGAAGTGGAATTTTCTATTGTCTCCAAAGGTTGAAAAGCAAAAAACAGCTAATTTTTACACATCGCAGGAACTTTTTTCATACCGGTTGGAAGCCAACATCAGCACTACATTAGGTGCCCACGGATTGAACCTGACGGCAGAATATTCTTATTCAAAAGAGAACAATAAACCGGACTGGTTCAACAGTCTGAAAACAACTTTATCGTACAGGTATAAATCATTCTCTCTCAACGGAACAGCCCAATGGAACGTAACCAATGTCTTCGATTTAACTTCTTATTACAATGCAGACCGTAATTTTGCCAACTACAATGTATATGCCTCGTATAATTTCCAGATGCTTAATCATAATCTGACCGGATCTTTTTCAGCAGGAACTTTCTATTCGGAGCTTTATAAAAATTTAAACAGCAATATCACCGGTAATCTGGAATACAAGATTTCGCCTTCCTGGTCCACCACAGGCTATTTTAATCTTTCCGGTTATAAATCTACAGCTGAATATGCAAGCAGTGGCAGTTATTACCAGTTCAAAGTGGGGATTAAAAAATATTTTACCACAGCTACGGCTTTCGGAAATCATAAAGTGGCTTTCCAGTTCTTTGAAGATAAAAATTCCAATGGACTTCTGGAGTCCGGCGAACCGGTACTTGCTAATGAAATTGTAAAACTTGACAATTATGTAGCGATGACGGATAAGAATGGAAAAGTAGTTTTTCAGAATGTGCCCGAAGGTACTTACACCCTGAAAGTGAACGAAAGTGCGGGTTCCCGGTTGATGATGGATCCTGTCATTATGGTGCATAACAATATCAGCCGCAAAGTGGGCTTGGTAAAAAATATCAGGGTAAGCGGGAAATTAACAGAGATCAAACAAGCCTACGATACAGTGGAAACGGATGTAACAGGAATCGTGGTGTATGCAAAAAGTGAAGATGGCACGATCTATACTGCCGTGGTTAACCAGAAAAATGAGTTTGAGTTCTTCCTGAAAGATGGAAAATATGACCTCTATATTGAAAATGATAAATACAGCTATACACAACCTACCCAAACTATTCAGGTGACGAAGGAAGGTTACTCAAAAACCGTAGTTTTTGAATATAAGAAGAAAGACACCACCATTAAGGTGAAAAAGTTTTAAATTTAAAAGTATGAAAACGATGAGGACTTTTCTAATAGGAATTTTTACCGTGTTCTGCGGGTCTGTAGCAACGAAAGCTCAGGATGTGTACCTGTCGGTTCCTGAAAATAATATTTTTAACAGGAGCGAATTTACCTCAGTACCTACAAGGGTAATGACGAACACCAACAGAACCAACTGGGATTATGCCTTTTTGGGATTACTCCCAACAGCTCCTACATTTACCTCTGTTTCCGGACCAAATTTTACTCATTCTTCCTCCTCACTTACTTTACCCGGTTCCATTCTTCTTTGGCAGTTGGAAAGTATGGGCGGGCAGCTGCCATATACCGGACTAACAGGTTATTTACCAGGTTTTCAGTCTTTCAGTACAAGCGCTATAAAATGGTTTGAACCGCCATCCACCAGTCTCGGGGGAGGATTCAACCGGGGAAATATCAATTTTACATTTAAAATTCCTGCCGCACAATTTACTGCCAATGCCTTCCGGGCCGGGAATTACTCCATGGACATCACTCAGAATTATAATGACTTCACGCCACATAATTTTAAAACAATTTTAGTGATTCCTTCATCGATACGATGGATCACAAGCTCTTTAACAAAATACATAGAAATATCTTCTTTGAATGACTACCGCAATACAAGTACGCGGGTGTGGGATCTGGGGAATACGGAAATCGCAAATACGGTCGATTTTAATTTTTGGGCGAAAGCTGCTTCCGCAACTGTTCAGTTCACTTCTTCTAAAGGTGTTCCGGGGACCAGAAATATAGCAAGCATTAAATTAGGGAGTAACGGATCTGCCCTCACAACCAAAGCCTTATCCTCCGATTTTCAGAATTTTTCTGCTGCCAATTTCAGTGTTGTATCGGGAAACAGAAACAGCTTCATTCCAGAGCTTCATGTGTCTGCGGAAGATTTTAAAAACTATTTTTTTGAGGCCGGAACGTATACTTTTGAATTGAACCTCAATGCCAGAAGTACAGATAACTCAATTAACAGCTTGCAAAATACGGCTGTTCAGGTAAAAGTGCTCCCTCTGTCGGAGATCACCATTCCCAGTTCCGGGCGAAATGTAAACTTCAATTTTAATACCGCTGCCCATTACACCGATGGTCAGTCACAAATGGTCCCCAACCAGATTATGTTGTCCAATAATGAAAATTTTGAGCTCTATGTAAAATCAGACGAAAATTATTTCAAGAAAGGCGGCCTGCAGACCGACATCAATTCCAACATATTACAAATTGGCGTGGATGGAAGTTCTGTAAATGTGCCCTTATCCAAAACTCCCCAAAAAATACTTTTTAACGGAACACCGGTTTTAGACAGGGGACTTAACGTAAGATACACCATACCACCTGCGGGTGCCCAAAGTCTGGTGGGAAAGGAAAATACCACTTACTCTATCAATGTTTATTATAGCTTTACGGCTATTTAACAATATTTTCTGCAATAGCATTCCCTGATTAGCAGGGTATTGATAAAGTAAATGTATTCCAAAAAATGAATGTCAACTTTGGCTTTTTGTGCAATCTGGATTTTAGCTATTTCCACTTCGATCTCATCTTTTGTTTTCATTTGCTGGCGAAAAGTTCCTTCACAATCCATCGGCATCAATAAGCTGTTTGCCTTCCAATAATTAGTTTTCTGAGTAGATTTTATACAATGTTTTACGGCTGTGGTTCCATCATAGCAATTGGCCCAAAACACAAAACTGTCCAAAGATTTCCTGAAGAATCTCTATAGAAACGTTTTCTTCCTTGATGGGTTTTTCTCCATCAACTCCTATATTTTCAGTACTTATCATGTATTTTGGTGGTCTGGCTATCAATTATTGACGCTTCAGGCTGTCATTCTTATTTTGTATCGTTTGATCAGTTATCTCTTGATATTGTCTATGTTCCATCTTTACCCATTGATGATAATATCAGTAAATCGTTTACCAGGGTGGAAGATTGTCGGAATATTATGCCACACAAATCTGTTTTTAGTTAAAGAAAACAGGGGATTTATCATTTCAGGTAAATCCTGTTTAATTTTTCTTTTTACTAATATGATATTTTTTATAACTTGCCAGCTCCTGGAAGAAAGGTCTGAACGATATGTTTTTATTTGATTTTAAACAATATAACCTTTTCTGCCTTTTTTCAAAAAAATAATTCAAACAGATTCTAAAACCATGATACTGAATTTATGAATGATTTTGACAATGAACTGCAATTAAAAATCGAAAGACTGGAAAACGAAGTCAATTTCAAGAACGGACTGATCTCGATATTGTCTCATGACTCAAAAGAATTGTTTGGAAACTTTCTATGGCTTATAGAAGAGCTGGAGCAAAAGACCATAAGTGAGGAAGATTTTCTTAAGTTGTTGCCACAGGTAAAAAACGATGCCCGGAAGAATCTGCAAACAATCCAGGACAGCATTGCCTGGCTAAAAACACAATACGGGGAATTCAGCATTAAGCCCGTTAAAATCATGGTGATAGATCTTTTTCACTATTTAGAAGAAAAATACGCTGCCAGATTAAAAGAAAAAAACATTAAGTTTTATTTTAAAGGAGATCACAATGCATTTCTTACAAGCGATCGGCTGTTGCTCGAATACGTTTTAGACAAAATTTTTAACAATGCGGTAAAATACTCCTTTCCGGGGCAAGATATTTATTTACAGGAAATTACAGAAGGCGATCAGGTTGTGCTTTCTGTAACTGATTTCGGAACGGGAATACATGAAAAGTATTTACCTGCGGTCTACACTTATGATAATCCCGTATTCCTGGGGACTGCGGGCGAGAAAGGAGTTGGATTAAGTTTGAAAATTGTAAAAAATTTTATATCCTTGCTGCATGGAAACATCCAAATCATTTCCGCTGAAAATAAAGGTACCACGGTTTCCCTTTCTTTACATAAATTTATAGAATAATGGGTTTAAAAGCAAACATTCGTATCGTTGTGGCAGATGATCATGGTATCGTCCGGATGGGGTTAATCCAAACAATCAAGCGATTAATTCCCGATGCCGCCATTTCAGAGGTCGAAGATTATAAATCGCTGTACAAATTAATTCAGAAAGAGGAATTTGACCTGGCCATCATGGACGTCAATATGCCTAATGGTACTGTTCAGGAAGCAATAGACTACATAAAAATTCACCAACCTGAATTAAAAACTCTGATATTTTCTTCGCAGGATGAAGAGCTGTATGGAATGCGTTATCTAAAAATGGGTGCTGGTGGCTATCTCAGCAAGTTAAGCTCCACTGAAGTCATCGAGACTGCTTTAACGGCGATGCTCAGCAAGGGCCGGTATATCAGTGATAATATAAAAGAAGCGATTTTTTTAGAATCATTAACCGGTGCAGCAAAAAATTCTCCTATTGAAACACTGTCAGACCGCGAATTGCAAATTGCCAATAAACTTGCAGAAGGTCTGCCCCTCAAAGAAATTTCTAATCAGCTGAATCTCCATTCATCGACGATCAGCACTTACAAGAACAGGTTGTTTGAGAAGCTGAAAATACGATCCGTACCCGAATTGGTGGAAATTCTCAGGCTGTATAATCAGTAAATATTCTATTCAATTACTTTTTTGGAATTTCTCCTGCTTCATTGAAGCTGGTATTGGTCAATACGGATATTCCTATATTTCGCTTAGGGTAAATTACAAATCGATTCTGTATTTCGTATATCTCTCCGCTCATATTAAATAAAATGCGCCAACTGTTTTTAGTTGGCGCCGTTGGGCTTTTGGTGAACCGTTCGTTAGAGGCAGCAAAATGTTTAGCCATATCGCACCAAACTTTTCTTGATATAGATCATCGTTTTAAAGCTTTAAAAAATGGAAATTTGATCATAATTACATAAGGGAAATTTCATAATACAAAATCAATTGGAATGGAAATAGGAATAGATAGCTTCATTGCTACCGGTGCATATGATGGCTTATTGCGCCCAGAGGAAAATATTGAAGCTATCGAAAATTTGTTATCAAAGATAGAGTTTGCAGATCAGGCCGGATTACATGTCTTTGGGCTGGGAGAGCATCACCGCAAAGAATTTTTGGATGAGTCCCCGGCAGTAATATTGGCAGCAGCGGCGGCAAGAACTAAGAATATTCGGCTTACAAGTGCTGTTACGGTACTTAGTGCAGCTGATCCTGTAAGAGTATTTCAGGAATATGCAACATTGGATATTATTTCCAAAGGTCGGGCTGAGATTGTAGCCGGAAGAGGATCATTTATTGATGCATTTCCTTTATTTGGATTTAATACCCAGGACTATGATGCTCTTTTCGAAGAGAAAATTAAATTGCTTCTTGAAATCCGTGATAATGAAACTGTAACCTGGAGCGGGAAATTCCGTCCTGAACTGAAACAGCAAGCAATATACCCGAGACCGGTACAGGAACAATTGCCAGTTTGGATAGGAGTAGGAGGTACTCCACGATCTTTTATACGGGCCGGAATCCTGGGACTTCCATTAATGGTGGCTGTTATCGGAGGCGAAACGCATCGTTTTCGTCCATTGATAGACTTATATTATGAAGCCGGAGAAAAAGCCGGACATCCTCGGGAAAAGCTTAAAGTAGGATTGCATTCGCTGGGCTTTGTGGCGGATACAATGGCAACAGCAAAGGATATCTATTTTCCCGGTTATCAGAAAATGATGGGTAAAATTGGAAAGGAGAGAGGATGGGCTGCTCCTACACGGGATATGTTTGAAATTCAGGCTGATCCTACCGGAGCTTATGTTATTGGCGATCCGGAAGAAGTTGCAGAAAAGATTCTACGACACAGTGAGGCGCTAGGCGGTATATCAAGATTTACATTTCAGATGGATAATCCCGGACTGAGTAAAAATGATATACTTAGGGCCATTGAATTAATCGGGACAAAGGTAATTCCTATTGTCAATAAGGCCTGATTATTTTTTGACCGCTCGGGATCGAATTCTGCTAAGCGTTTCCTGTGTAATACCTAAATATGATGCAATCAGGTGCTGGGGAAATCGCTGCGAAAATTCAGGATAACTATCAATGAGCATATTATATCGCTCTTCTGCTGTCATACTTATGGCAGCATTGATTCTTTTCTGAGTGGCGAAGGAATAATTTTGGTCCAAATGACGGGTAAGTTCATTCATGATAGGAAGTGTGAATACTTCTTCTCCGGCTTGTTTTGTTAAGACCAATAAATCAGTATCTTCACATGCCTCAATATTGAAGGAAGAGGGTGATTGTTTTGAAAAACTTTCACGATCACCTACCCACCAGCCTTCAATATAAAGACTTATGATATGTTCGGTACCTTTAGTATCTGTACTGTATTTTTTCATGGAACCCTTAGCAAGAAATCCCATATAAATACTTACATCCCCTTCATGCAAAAAAATTCCCGTCTTCTGAGTTTATAAGGAACAAAATTATTTTTTATAATGTTAATTTCATTAGCTGCTAAAGGTCTTGAGACCCGTGAATTGATGTATTCAATTAAAGTGTCATACATTCGTTGTTATTTTACCTGATGCAAATATAAATATACTGAAAGTTATCATTACAATCAAGATGGTTAAGAATAATCTATATTAGGAAATTGATTATTAATTGTAATTTCTGATCATGAAAGAAATATTGGAAATACCGTCTGAATTATTTAAATAGGAACAGTCTTACATTTCTTTTTGTCCCCTGATGTTAGGAAATAAATATTGGATAGTTCAGAATAGAAAATTTAGGAATGGTATATTTAGAAATGGCGCCACTTGTCTTAAAGTGGCGCCATTTGGCTTTTTGTGTGAGCTCGACAGGATTCAAACCTGTAACCTTCTGAGCCGTAATCAGATGCGCTATTCAGTTGCGCCACGAGCCCGTTGTTTCCTTGTTGTTTAAGGGTTTGCAAATATAGCACTTTTTTCCTTTCTTTGAAAGATGAAACAGAGAATTTTACTTTTATTTACAGTTATAGCGCTAATCTCCTGTAAAAGAGAACAAAAAATTTCGTCCTCAGACTGGACCCAAATCTCAAATCGGACTCAATTCAAAGAGCATGACGGGACTCTGGAACTTAAATCCGGCAATTTCACCTATAATTTTAAATCCAATCAGACTCCGTTTAAGAAAATAATCCTTTTAAATGCAAGCATGGCAGGATATATTTCTGAACTGGGAGCCGAAAATCTGATCATCGGGGTTTCAAGCCCGGAATATATTTATTCAGAGAAAATTCAGAACCTTTTAAAAGAAGGTAAAATTCAGAACGTAGGAAGTGAACAGAAATATGATATAGAAAAGATCATTTCCATGAAGCCTGATGCTGTTTTTACCAACTATATTGCCAGTTTCGACAATGCTTATCAACTTCTGAAAAATAATGGAATCCAGGTGGTTTTCCTGGACGAATATATGGAGCAGCTTCCCCTTGAAAAAACCGCTTATATCAAACTTTTTGGTGAATTTTTAGGAAAAGAGAAAGAAGCTGAAACAAAATATACCGAAATTGAAAAAAACTATAATGGCCTGAAGCAGCTGGCTTTAAAAGCAAAAGATAAACCTGTGGTGCTGGCCAATGAAATGTATGGAGATGTATGGTACCTGCCGGGCGGTAAAACATCCGTTGCCAACTATATTGCAGATGCCAACGCTTCTTACATCATGAAAGACAATAAAGAAGAAAAATCCCTGACCATGAGCTTTGAAGAAATATATGCCAAGTCAGGCGGAGTACAGTATTGGGTGAACGCCGGAAATCACACTTCAAAAAAAGAAATGCTGGGAACCAATCCCTTTTATGGAAAGCTGAATGTATTCAATAAAGGAAAGGTTTATACCATTGCCGGAAAAGAAAAGCAGAAAGCCAATGATTTTTTCGAAAGTGGTGCGGTAAGAGCCGACCTTATCCTGAAAGACTATATCAAGATCTTTCATCCGGAACTTCTTCCTGAATATCAGCTGACCTATATGAAAGAACTTCAATAACTCAGGCGAATTGTTTATTTTTGTAGTCCTTTTTAGAAATTATGTGGAAAAAAATTAAGCAGGCCATTTTTATTGTTCTTGTTCTGAATGTATTTTTTATTATTTGGGGCAGGTTTTTCAATCCGCCTATTACCATTACGCAGATCGGAGGACTTTTTGAGTTTGGAAAGCTGCACAGGGATTATATCTCTTATGATGAGATGGGAAATAATGTAAAAAAAGCGGTTATTGCCTCTGAAGATCAGAAATTCTTCAACCATAACGGGTTCGATTATACAGCCATTGAAAAAGCGATGAAGAATAACGAAAAAGGAAAAAAAGTCCGTGGAGGAAGCACCATTTCCCAGCAGACGGCGAAGAATGTTTTCCTTTGGCAGGGAAGAAGCTGGTTCAGAAAAGGTCTGGAGGCTGTGTACACTTTCATCATTGAAAAAGTATGGAGTAAGGATATCATTCTGGAAAGATATCTGAACTCTATTGAAATGGGGCAGGGTGTATTCGGGGTAGAGGCAGCGGCGCAGTATTATTTTGGGAAATCTTCCAAAGATTTAAGTGCTTCGGATGCGGCCTGGATTGCAGCTGTATTGCCTAATCCCAAGAAATACGATCCTAAAAATCCATCCCCTTACCTGAGAAAGAAGCACAATTGGATCATGAGACAGATGAGGAATGTGAGTTTGAAATAGTATCTTTGTCCCAATGAAATTTTTTAATTCCAGCACAAATTTTGAATCAGTTCTTAAAAAATACTTCTCTTTTAAGAACGAAACTATTTCTTTAGAACCATTTGCAGAGTTTTTAGAGAGCATTAAGAGGGCAGATTTTACAACCGTTCTTAATTTTCTGAGAAATAATCCGGATTTTGCTGAAAATTTTAAACATTACATTCATAATATTTTTAAAGAAAGGCCCTTCAACCTTTCCCTTACCGAAGCCAATATTCTTTCAGAAAACGCTTTCTTTCCGGAACTTAAGAAAAGGATCCTTAACAAAGTACTGCCACCCGTGGAAAATGAAAAAACGGTGTGGTATATGATCGATAATGTGAGTTTAAGGCCGAAATCGGACCTGAAGTACCTGCATAACCTTCCTGAAAATGAAATTGACGAGTTTTTAAAAATGCTCGGTGCTTCGGATTTCATTACCAAACCCAACGTCAAAAAAGAGCTGATCTTTTCAATGAATATTCTTTCATGGAGGGTAACAGGGATGGCGATGGAGGTAGAAGTAGTAAGAATGGCCCCTCAGTACAGAAATCTGGATAATCCGTTTCTTGCCCTTCAGAATGAGTTGGAGGCGCTTACTGAAGACCTTAAGAAAGACCCCGGATTGCAGCTGCATTCCAAAGACAGCCGCTACAAGCAGATCAAAATTTATACAGAGCATTGTCATGAGTTTGTCAATATTGCTTTTAAAAACTCTGCCAAATACGGAATTTCCGGTAAAATCAACCAGTCACTGCTTAAAATCCGCCAGCAGACCGAAAGGATCTACGAGATCGTACAGCTCTTGGTGATCGACACTGAGGAAGATGTTACCATCAAATCGAAGCAGCTGATTTTTAATATACTCAATTACAAATCTCATAAAAATAATATTGCAGACCTGATCAACGACAGTACCCGTCTGCTCTCGCATCTTATCACCAACCACACGGCAGAAACCGGCACCCATTATATTACTTCCACTCGTAAGGAATATATGACCATGTTTTATAAAGCAAGTGGAGGAGGGATCATTGTAGGAGCACTCTGCGTCCTGAAAATGCTTTACGGGTACATTCCCGGAAGTGATTTTTCCCATGCATTTTTATACTCAATGAACTATGCGATGGGGTTCATCATGATCTATCTGATGGGATTTACCCTTGCAACCAAGCAGCCCGCCATGACAGCCGCTACGATGACCAAAGTCCTGTCTGAAGAAGGCAACAGTAAACGCAACAATACTGAATTTGCCCATCTTGTATCCAAGCTCTTCAGGAGTCAGTTCATTGCTTTTGTAGGTAATGTGCTGCTTTCATTTCCGATTGCATTGGCAATCATATATGGACTTGATGTATTTTTCTCTCAGAATCTGGCGGTAGAAAGATCAGATAAGCTGTTAAAAGACCTGGATCCGTTCAAGTCAAAAGCGATACTGCATGCAAGTATTGCAGGATTTTATCTCTTTATTTCAGGAATCATTTCAGGAAACATCGGGAACAATTCCGTGTTCTACCAGATCCCGGAAAGGATTGCAAAAAACCTTTCTATCAGAAGTTTTTTCGGTAAAAAATTTGCGAAAAGCTTATCTAAATACTATGCTAAAAACTGGCCTGGAATTGTTTCCAACTTCTGGTTTGGGGTATTTTTAGGAGCAACGGCTCCGGTAGGTCTGTTTTTCGGGTTGGATCTTGATATCAGACACATTACTTTTGCGGCCGGAAACTTTGCTTTAGGACTTTATGGGAAAGATTTTTCAGTGGATTCCTATACTTTCTGGATCTCGTTCTTCACTGTTTTCCTGATAGGTTTCTTCAATTTTCTGGTAAGCTTCTCATTGTCCATGTTTTTGGCGTTCAGATCAAGAAAAATGAACTTCGGGCAGGTGAGCGAAATTTACAGGGAAATTTTCAAATATTTTGTAAAGCATCCGTTCAAATTTTTCCTTCCGCTGCGTTCAGGGCTGGATAAAAGGGCTGATGATTTAATGAGCAGTACGATTTCCAGTAAATCCGAGGAACATTAATATTTTCATCTGTATTAAAAAAACGCTCCTAAAAAGGTACGTTTTAAATTATTTACAGCCTGTTTTCAAGCTATCTGGCAAAGTTATAATTTGCATTTGCCTATATGCAGGGCTCCATTATGGGACACTTAGCTGGAAGTGTGGTATAGTAGGTACATTCACCGGTGGCACAAACTGTTTGACAGCATATTGTTGCTCCGGCACCCATAATTTGTTTTAAATTTTCTCTGTTTAATTTCTTGATTGACTTTTTCATAGTAACGTGATTTATTTGTTTAGCATCCAAATGTATTAATTTAATCTGAAAGTTCTATATTTCTATTGATTTAATAATCTATATCATACGAATGTCATTAAACTTATCCTCACCAAACTTATCCTGAAATTTTTTAAGATAAAAACTTTTCCGCATCTGAAAATCATGTTTAAGTAAAGGAGAATCAATCTTAATGATAATACATTTGTTTTCAATATTGACGCTTTTGATCCCACTGAAAAGACTTTCATCCAGATAATCTTCAAGGAAATCCTTGATTTCAAAAGCAATCAGTTTATTCTCAAAACCATGAATCCTTGCAAAAGATTTTACAAGTTCTGAGGACTGAAATTCACGTTTTTTATTCTTCTTCATGTTGCGTGTTGCGATATGGGTCCGGGGTATGAGGTCCGGGTTTATGGAGTTTGTAAGAGGTTTTCGTTATTTAAATTTTATTCTCGTTCCAGTTTTCCTTGGCCCACTTTTTATAGTTGTTAATTTTTGCACCAAGTACATTATATTCATTTCTTAGGGTTTCAAATTCTAAAGCAGTGTCAGGATATAATGCTATAATCTTTTCTAAATGATTAATGGTTTCATCGTTACTGGTGTGGCTGTATATCAGAAAACGGATGTATTCATTTTTATAAGATGACCTTCCATAGCCCTCCACAATATTAGTGATAACAGAATCGGATGATCTTCTTAACTGGCTGCCTAATTCAAATAATTCATATTTTGGAAGAAGAAAAGTAGCCTTATGCGTTTTTAAAAATAATTCCAGAGCGGTTTTATAAATGTCTAAATTCCTATAACTCATAATCAGATGTGCTTAGAATAAATTTAGCAATTTAGAAATTAACAAATCTATAATTTAACTACAATTCATATTTTAGATCTCCATTATCTCGAAACCCGCAACTCGCATCTCGAAACCCGCACCCCGAAACTTATCAAACCTCAAAAATAATACTTTCCTCGTTAATCTTCTTCACCACACTTTCCGTGCGTTCCCTGTGCGTATCCGTAATAAAAATCTGTCCGAAACTTTCCTGATTAACCAGTTTGATCAGTTGTGAAACCCTTATGTCGTCAAGCTTGTCAAAAATATCATCCAGCAAGAGGATAGGAGTTTTTTTGGTCAATTCCTTTACCAGGCTCATCTGTGCCAATTTTAAAGAGATCAGGAAAGATTTCTGCTGTCCCTGTGAACCGATTTTCTTGATCAGCACATCATCCATCTCAAAAATCAGGTCATCTTTGTGGATACCTTTTGAAGTATACGTCAGCATTCTGTCTCTTTCAAGGCTTTCTTTTAAAAGCTGCTGGAAAGCTTTGTCTGGCTGAGCGGAGTCGAAGCCTTCTCTTAAATCAGATTGATAATACACCGAAACCGTCTCTTTTCCTCCGGAAATAATTCTGTAAAAATTCTGAACAATAGGTCCCAGTTTCTCAACAAAATTTCTTCTTTTCTCAAAAATGCTGGTCCCGAATTTTGTGATGGGAGCATCATATATTTCCAGGGAATCCTTATCCCAGGTTCTGTTTTTGGCGAAATATTTTAGCAGCGCATTTCTTTGCTGGATTGTTTTCTGATATTGGATCAGGTCAAAAAGATATTCTGCATCCGTTTGAGAAATCATAGAATCCAGAAACTTTCTCCGGCTTTCGCCCGAATCCGAAATCAGATTCGAATCATAGGGAGAGATCATCACACTTGGCAGATAGCCGATATGGTCCGCAAGCCTGTCATAGCTCTTATCATTCTTTTTAATGATCTTCTTAGATTCTTTAGGCTGGGAAATTTTAATGATATCTTCGCTGTCTTCGTTCAGAATCTCAGCATCAATGGTAAAAAAATCTTCTTCTCTTTTAATATTGTTTAAATCCGTATTGCCCAGAAAGCTTTTTCCTACGGATAAATAGTGCAGCGCATCCAGAATATTTGTCTTTCCGGCACCGTTGTTTCCCACAAAACAGTTGATCTGCGGAGAGAATTCAAACTTCTTCTCCGAATGGTTTTTGAAATTGTAGAGGGAAAGCTTTTTGATAATCATTCGTCAAAAATACTCCATTATTAGTAAAAATAAAAAGGAAGTGCAGAACAGGTTTCTATCCAGAAGGAAAAATAGGTGTCATCTCTTTTATTTTCAGAGAAATAGATCAGAATAAACGTAATGATTCCCGATAAAAAAAGGCTGTATTATAAACAGGTTTAAGATAAAATACTGCAATCAGCATACTCGTAAAGACAAGTATGTAAGCTGTGTATTTCGTATTCTGTACCCCAATCAGCTTTGGGAACGTCTGTACCGTATCACTGTTCATGTCCCTGATATCAAAAGGCAGGACCAGTGCTGTTATAAAAAAGAAACTGATAAAAAATATTGGAAAACTAAACTCCGGAAGCGTAAGCCAGCAGTTGACCAATGCCCAGACCAGCCCGACATAAAATACTTTCAGCAAAGGAATTTTCCGGATATAAACATCCAGGAAAAAACTGTTGTAAAGCAGTCCTAGAACTACAATAATGAACCATTTCAAAAGTCTGATCTCATTATGATTGTGAATGATCAGAAAAGCACAGATAATGCCGGCCACTGCATTCAGAACCAGTATTTTCAGAAAATGTCTTGTATATTGGTATTTAGTGTAAAGATAGCCGCTGAAATAAGTGATGAAAATGAGCAGTACGGTAGGGAAACGGAATGTGTTTTGCTCTTTCATGAAAAATACTGCAAATAAAGTTCCCATAACGGAGACATAAATTTGACTGTCAATAACAGTTTTTTTCAGTATTTTTAAGAAATTCATTTATCAAAAATAACATATATGAAAAGATTTTCCAAGATTTTTATGCTTTTGCTTTTAATGCTGAGCTTTTCAACTGTTTCGGCGCAGAAATACTACGACGACCAGTGGAAAAAAGTGACTGAAAACAGTACGAAAGGTGCTTATAAATCTAATCTTCCCATCATTTTAGACATACAAAACCATGCCATGAAAGAAAATAATGCGATTCAGCTCATCCGTTCTCTGAAAGCAGAATTCAGTATTGTAAACCAGACACAAGATGATGATCAGAATGATTCTGTTTCAAAATTTTTTAAAAAGCTCCAGCAGGCCGATGCCCAGCTTAAAGGAGAAGAAAAGCTGGTATACGCTGTTCTTTTGAATGAATTTTTCATGGATTATTATCACCAGAATTCATGGGAAATACAAAGCAGAACCAATGTCAATTCACAGGATATTTCCCAGATAGAAACTTGGAGCAAACTGGATTTTAAAAACTATCTGAAGAAAGACTACCAGGAGCTTGACCAGCAGAAGGAAGCAATGAAGAAAATTTCCCTTGCAAAGTATAAAGACATTTTTACTGAAATAAAGGATATTGCTTTTTTTCCAACCGTATATGACTGGTATTCTGTAAAAAAGATCAGCTTCCTTTCTGAAAACGGACTCTTTACAAAAAATGAATTGACTGAAAACCGAACACAGATTAATGCTATTTTTGATGAACTCATTGCCCAAAACAGTGGAAATCCCAAGCTTTATTTCATGAAAGAAAAGCTAGCGGAGAACTGTAATTATAGCCAATGCAAAGACAGACTTGAGCAACTTCAAAACCTTTTAAAGACTGATACCGAAGGAGATTACAAAGTGATCATCATGGAAGATATCATGAGTGAGCTTTTGGCTAAAAAGAAAGAAAATGAAGCTTTGGCTGTTGCTGATCAGGCAAAAAAACAGTATCCGAAATCTCCCTTTATTGAAAACATAAAAAATAAAGAAAACCAGATCACCAATCCGTTTCTTACCCTTAAATATGAGCAGCAAACCCAAAATAATCTTCCGATTCATCTGGTAGCGGACCATAAGAACGTTACAGAATTTTCCCTGAACATTTATGAAGTAAAAGAGGACTTTACAACATTAATGCAATACATACAGAATTCTTACAGCAATACTTTTGGAAAGGTTAAGAAAAATCTCGTAAGAAAAGAAACATTCCAGCTTGGTGATTCCAAAGATTATCAGACACATAAAACCTCGCTGGAAATTAAACCTCTTCCGTCAGGCGTTTATGTAGCTGAATATTCCGTTGCAGGAGCGGAAGCCAATGATGGCAATACAAGACAGAATTTTTACTTTTTGGTTTCAGGAAACAGAATAATCTACCAGACCAAAACAGACAGGAATCAGCTGGCCAACGTAATGAAGCTCGTAAATAGCGAAAACGGAAAGCCTACATCCAACGAAAACCTTACTTTTTACGAATTTGTCGCCAATAAAACATTGAATAAAATTGACGGTAAAACCGATGCGAACGGAGTTTTTAAATTCCCTTCCACAGACAGCAAGGAATATTATAGAACCTTCCTGATCCGCCAGCCAAAAACCAATGACTTCCAGATCATGCAGGTCTATGGAAACGATGGGAATGCAGAAGACTACAATCCCAATAAACAAACCCGTACCATGGCCCAGATCTTTACGGACAGAGCCATCTACAGGCCGGGACAGACCGTTTATTTCAAGGTTGTCAATACAAAAATCGATAAAGAAACAGAAGCTGTCATTTCAGGCTTAAAGCAGAAGATTACCCTTCTGGATGCCAACAGCCAGGAAATATCCTCTCAAAACTTTACAACCAATGAATTCGGTTCTTATCACGGAAGCTTTATCCTTCCGAAGGGCCAGCTGAATGGTATTTTTTACTTAAGAACAGATGACGGGGCGCAGGGAGCAAAAGACATCAGGGTTGAAGAATATAAAAGACCGAAGTTTGAGGTCACTTTCGATCCTGTAAAAGACGAATACAAATACGGGCAGACGATTGAACTGAAAGGAAAGGCAATGATGTTTTCCGGGGTGGCTTTAAGCAATACAACCGTTAATTATGAGATTAAAAAGCACAATATCAGATGGAGGTATTTCTGGTGGTATCCGCGTGATAATGACAATGAAAACTCTATTCTTGGTGAAGCTAAAACCAATGAAAAAGGAGAGTTCGTAATCCGTCTTGATCTTAAAAAAGATGAGAAGCTGGAAGGAATCCAGATCGATAATTATGAAATCAATGCTTCCGTAACTGATATCAATGGCGAAACGCAGTCTGCAGATACCCAATTAAAAGTAGCTTCCGTTTCTCATTATATTAAAGCGGACGGAATTAAGAATGCTTTCAGTGATGAAAATGTAAAATTAAAGGTTGAAACCTTAAATTATAACGAACAGGATCTTAAAAAGTCTTACAAAGCCAAACTGTCAAAACTGAATTCCCCGAACAGGATTTTCAGGGACAATTTTGCACAGGAAATTCAGGATCAGCCGAAATATTCCAAAGAAGAATTTATCGGCAAATTCCCGCATGATTTGTTTGATAAAAATGATGAAGCCAAAAACTGGAAAGCAGAAAAAGTAATTTCCGATAAAATCCAGCAGCCGGCTGCCGAACTGGATTTAGGCAAGCTTGAAGCAGGCGATTATCAGCTTGAACTGTATAATATTGAAGGAAAAGATACCATTAAAACTTCACAGAATTTCAGTATCTGGGATAAAGGATCTTTAAAACCAACACAAAAAACCTTCTTAACGGTTGTTGAACCGAAAAATGAGTTCTCAATAGGAGAGAAGGCTAAGGTATATGTATATTCAGCAGTTCCGGATGCCCTGGTGAATGTATTTGTTCAGGATGGTTCAGGAAAAACGGTTTCGGAGGTACATCAGCTGAAAAAGGAGTCCTGGAATATACCGCAGATATCCCGAAAGATAAAAGTGTGGCTGCATTGAATATCCAGTTCCAGGTTGCTGCGTTCAATGACGTGCAGACTCAATCTGTTACTTTGAAAATAAAAGACAGTGAGCAATCTTTAAAAATAGAAACCGTTACCTTCAGAGACAAACTGGAACCGAATTCCAAAGAAAAATGGACGGTAAAAGTATCGGGAAATGATAAAGAGAAAATAAATGCCGAAGTGTTGGCCAATATGTACGACATGTCACTGGATCAGTTTGCGGCAAACACTTTCGCCTGGGAGAATTTATATCAGCCATATTCTATGGTGACCTCTTATGATATGAGACAATATCTGCTGCAGCAATACTATCAGAAGAGATTAAAGTACTACAATGGAAAATATGTAGAACTGCCGAATTTTAATTGGTTTGATGGTAATTTCGACAGTTATGGGTTAAGAGGAAGAGTTTCAGGATTACAGGTTAATAATATAGCAATGCCGGCTCCTGCTGCGGCTGCAAAAGATGCCGCGATTGAAGAAGTAGTTATGGTTGGATACGCAAAAAAATCTAATATGCGTTATGATGAAGCCTCAGCGGCAAGAGTAAGAGAACAGAATGCTGGCGGTAATGAAGATTCTGAAGACCTTGAAAAAGTTCCCGTACGTCAAAACCTTAACGAAACCGCATTTTTCTACCCTGATCTGAAAACCGATGCAGAAGGAAATGTAAACTTTGAATTCACTTCTCCGGAAGCATTAACGAAATGGAAACTGATGTTCCTGGCCCACACTAAAGATGCCAGAGCAGCAGTATTGGAAAAACAGGTGGTGACGCAGAAAGAATTCTCTGTAACACCAAATTATCCAAGATTCCTGAGAGAAGGAGATGAACTGAACCTTCAATCCAAATTATCCAATCTTACTGATAAAAAACTAAGTGGTTCGGCAGAACTTCAGATCCTGGACGCCTTTACCAATGAAAATATTTCTTCCCAATTCGGAATCAGTGGAGGTTCGCAGAACTTTAATGTAGATGAAAAAGGAAACAGCGCATTAACCTGGAAACTAAAAGTTCCGAACAATGTGTCTTCCATTATTTTGAAGGTGGTAGCGAAAGCGGGAGCCTATTCCGATGGTGAGCAGCAGGCAGTTGCCGTACTTCCGAACAGGATGCTGGTGACAGATGCGGTACCCGTATTTGTAAAAGAAGGGGAAACCAAAACATTTGTTTTGGATAACCTTAAAAATGCAAATTCCAATACGATAACCAATGTTTCCAATACGCTGGAATTGACCACGAACCCTATCTGGGAAATTATGTTCGCATTACCAAGCCTGAAAAATGATCAGAACGGTTCTGCCGATGTGATTTTCAACAAATGGTTTGCAGATGTACTGGCTTCCGAAATATTCAGGGCCAATCCGAAAGTGAAGACCGTTTTTGAAGAATATCAGAACAAAGGACTGCTGAATTCAAACCTTGAAAAAAATCAGGAACTGAAACAGCTTTTACTGGAAGAAACTCCTTGGGTATTGGAAAGCAAAAACGAAGGTGAGCAGATGCAGAAACTGGCTCTGTTGTTCGATGCCAATACGATGAAAAATTCAATTAACCAGGATTGGGACGATTTTAAGAAACTTCAGAACCCTGATGGAGGATTCTCATGGTATCCGGGATATCCGAGTTCTTACGGAACCTCATTATACATCCTTAAAAACTTAGGCAAAATCAATGCTTGGTTAAAAGATAATGCAAAAGATTACCAAAGTTCTGAACAGAAAGAGCTGATAACAAAATTAGTTCAGTACGTGGATAATGAAATTGATAAATATTGGGATGTGAAGAAACAGAATGTCTGGACCAACTGGGCAATAGACTATCTGGATACCCGCAACTACTGGGAAAACCAATATCCTTTAAAAGGAAAAGGAGCATCATTGAAATCTATGGTAAAACAAAAAGCCAAAACAGCAAAGATCACAGATTTCACGTTCTTCGGACTTCACCGTGCTGCTTTGCTTATGAATGATTACGGATTAAAAGACGTTTCGGATAAATTAATGAACTACCTGAAAGAAACATCCACTGATACGAAAACCCAGGGCGTTTACTGGAAACAGAACCTGAACGACTGGGGCTGGTTCGGATCCAAAGTAGTGAATCATGCCGGAGCTTTGGAAGCATTCAACAAGCTGAAGCCGAATGACCAGAAAATGATTGAAGACATGAAGATCTGGTTAATTACCCAGAAAGAAGTCAACTCGTGGGGAAGCTCAAGAGGAACCTCGGAAGTAATTTTTACGATTTTAAATTCAGGAAAATCATGGACAAGTGCTGAAAGCGATAAAGCAACAATTGTTTGGGGCGGAAAAGAATTAGCACCGCAAACCCAGGCAACCGGTTATGTAAAATCAGCAGTTAAAACAGATGTTATTGACAAGAACCTGGGAACAGTTACCGTTACCAAACCAGGTCCGGGAATTGTTCAGGGAGGATTGTTCTGGCAGTATTATGAAGATCTTGATAAAATAAAATCTTCCGAAAACTATATCTCCATCACCAAAGAACTTTACAAAAAAGTGAAAACGGTAAATGGGGAAGAGCTTCAGAAAATCTCATCCGATACACCGTTGAAAGTAGGAGATAAAGTAACTGTAAGAATGATCCTGAACACAGACAGGGCTATGGAATTCATTCACATCAAAGATATGCGTGCCGCAGGTTTTGAGCCGCTGGATGCGCTATCCGGTTACCAGTGGAAAAACAGTCTGGGTTATTACCAATCTACCAAAGATGCATCCACCAATTTCTATATTCAGTACATGCCGAAAGGAAAATATGTTTTTGAATATGATCTTGTTTCCAATGCAGCAGGTAAGTTCTCCAACGGTATCACAACGATGCAGAATTACTATGCACCGCAAATGAATGCCCATACAAAAGGAACCAATGTGACCATTACAGAGTAATTGATAAAGTAAACAAAAAACTGCAGTAGCCTTTACTGCAGTTTTTTTTGTCTTGTTTTCAGCTCGATAATGTCTCTGTAATTTCCTGTTTTTTACTGGTTTTAAGGGAAGATTTGCATCCTGGCAGAGAATTATTATTTTCAAAATTAAACAATTGTTTAGTTTTGGAATGGTTTTTGAAAGTACAATAGAAATTTTTAAAAAAAACAAAATGAAATTTTCAAAGACGTTAATTACGGGATTGGTAATGTTGGCAGGAGTAAATGCTTTCGCTCAAAAGAAAGCAGAGAAATTTGAAAAATTACAGATTGAAATGTTCCCTAAAGCAAAAGAAGGATTCAAGCAGGTATATATTCAGCTGCCTGTTGCAAAAAATGAAAACGACTTAAAAGTTGAATTTTTTGTAGGAGCTGAAAAAATGCTGGACTGTAACAAATATTTCCTGATGGGAGACATCAAAACCCAGGATCTTCAGGGATGGGGCTACAACTATTATGAAGTAGAATCCAATGGTGAAGCGGGAGGTACATTGATGGCATGCCCGGATCAGAAGAAGACCAAGAAATTCGTAACCCTTAAGCCGGAGATCGTAAGATACAACAGCAAGCTTCCTTTGGTTTTCTATGTACCAAAAGACCTTGAAGTACGCTACAGAGTTTTACGTCCAGATGCTAAAATGAAATCAGCGGTTCAGAGATAACCGAAACTATATGATTTTTAAACAACAACTCCTCACATTTTGTGGGGAGTTATTGTTTTATAAAATGTTTGAATCATTAAGATTATGGAAGTATCAAGTCATTAAAGTTCATCTCTCTTTAAACCATAAAATCTGCGCCATCTGCTAAATCTGCGAGAGTTAATTTTTTGTTTTCTCTCGCAGATTTAGCAGATGACGCAGATCTTTTAGAAAACGTCAATCATTAAAAAGTATAAATAATGATTGCTTTAATTGATCTTAAAGCTTTACTACTCTTAATGGTTTAAATTAGGGATGATATATTTGCGAAACCATGATGAATAGACAATAATTTAATTTTTTTCATTTAAAACGGCAATCAAATTAATCTTAAACAGATCTTCTATCCTTATCATAAATAGAGGATTAAAACTAAACGTATTTTAAACTTAATTTAAATTCACCATATTGATGAGTTATCTTCGTGGATTTAACAGATTTTTGCATTATATTTGTTATAAACATAAACCATGAAAAACAATTTATTGATTTTTGCGTTTAGTTTTTTTGCTTTCCCTGCTATCTGCCGGGCACAGTCTGCGCCGGACTTTAAAGAACTTTTAGACAGTGCGATGGTCCGGGATTCCGATCTCAAAATGCAGGTTACCCAAAACAAACTTACAGACCTCGATGAACATAAGCTGAAAGACATCTTTCTTCCCACTCTGGAAGTAAGCGGGCAGGTTGGATATCTGAATGCAACTGCAAGGCTGACATCACCGGAAATTAATCTGGCTCCTTTTATCAATATTCCTCAGGGAAGCTTTAACAATAATCTTAATGTTTCCGGGTTTTCAGGAATTGCCAAAGCAGATGCCAAAATGCTTCTCTATTCAGGAGGTAAAGTAAAGTACCTGAAAAAAGCCAACGAGGAAAAGAAAATCTCTGAAGATATTCTCCTTGAAAAAACAAAAGACGACGTAGTAGCCAATATTTCCAAAGCATATGACCAGCTGGCTCTTATCCATCAGTCTAAAAAAGTACTTGATGAAAGTAAAAAAAGACTTGACATCAACAGGAAAACAGCAGACAAAGCTTTAGGCTACGGCCTGATTACTCCATATGACCATAAAAAAATAGAACTCGCACAGGCTACTCTTGACGCCAAAATGGTAGAATATGAAGGAAAAAAGAACTTCTTCTCACCCAGCTTTATATCCTGACAGGAATCAGTAAGGAACGCCTCAGAATGATTGATCCTGTACTTTCGCCTGTAGAACTTTTATCTTCACAAAAAGGAATAGAAGAAAGAGCTGAGGTACGGGCATTGGAACATGGAATAACAGCTGCAGATTACAAAATAAAAGCCGAAAGAACCTGGATGATTCCCAAAGTACAGCTGATGGCATCGGCATATTATATCGGCCTTTACGGAAGCCGTATCAAAACTTCGGAAAATGTAATCCCCGCAGTTCCGGCGTTGGGCTATGAAGGCGCAAAACTCGACTGGAAACCGACCAATATTAACATTCTTCCCTTACTGACGGCAGGCGTTGGTTTTAAATGGGAAATCTTTGACGGAAAAGAAGGAAAACATGCGGAAGAAACCGCGAAAGTAGGAAAAGAAGTCCTTCAGAACAAAAAAGAAGATGCCCTTAAAAAATTAACTTTAAATCTGGCCAATAACCAGACGAATTATGATATAGCCACCGCTCAGATTAATTTAAAAGCCAAAGAAAAAGAGCTCGCTAAAAATGCCCTGGTTCAGGCTGAAAAAGAATTCAGATACGGGATGAGCAAATCCTCGCAGCTTATTGATGCTGAAAACGACCTTGAATTAGCTGAGCTGGAATACCAGAATGCTCTTTTTAACCAGAGAAGGGCAGGAATAGAGCTCATGAGATCGACTCAGGAACTTGATATCACCAAACTTTATTAATCCTTACCATTAAAATCATGCATAAAAATATATCCATAGTCTTTGCTGTTCTTTTTCTAGTAGGGAGCTGCAGTGAAAAAAAGAAAACCTTAACGATTCCGAAGGCAAAACCAAAAAAGATGTGATTTCCTTTGCTCCAAAAGTAACCGGAAGGATCTTAAAAATATACGTAACCGAAGGCCAGACCGTGAAAAAAGGCGATACGCTGGCATTACTTGATGTACCTGAAGTTTCTGCAAAGATTGCACAGGCCCAGGGTGCAGTGAGCGCGGCAACAGCTCAGGAGCAGATGGCCAAGAACGGAGCAACGGCAGATCAGCTGAGACAGCTTAATGCCAAATATAAAGGTTTGAAAGAACAGTATGAGTTTGCCCAGAAATCTTTTAAAAGAGCCAATAATATGTACCGCGACAGTTTAATGTCCCCGCAGGCCTACGATGAGGTTTATGCCAAACTTCAGGGAGCAAAGGCACAGTATGATGCGGTTGTGGCCGAACTGGATGATGTAAAAAGAGGAACCCGCTTCGAAAAAGTGGAAATGGCGGCAGGACAGGCTTCGCAGGCTAAAGGTGCTCTTCAGGAGGCCAATGTTGCCTACTCCGAAAGATATATTATTGCCACCAATGATATGGAAATAGAAACCATCAGCCTCAATACAGGGGAACTTGCAACAGCCGGTTTCGCTTTATTTAACGGATATATTCCTGAAAGTACTTATTTCAGATTTACCGTTCCCGAAAGTGCCATTTCAAAATATAAAAAAGGGCAGGAGGTGACTATGCAGGTGGTTTACAATAAAGAAACCCTGACCGGAACAATCGTTTACATCAAACAGCTTACAAGGTATGCGGATATTACCACTGCTTACCCGGATTATCAGCTGCAGGATGCGGTTTACGAAATCAAAGTAAAACCGTCAGACATGAACAAGGCTAAAAGTATATTGGTCAACGCTAACGTTATCCTGAAATAATTATGAAAGAATTTTTCCGGCTTTTAAAACGAGAATTCAAGCTTTTTATCGGCAATTCTACCCTAAGGACCGTATTTTTTCTGGCCCCGGTGTTTTATGCCACCCTGTTGGGTTTCGTTTATAAAAGCGGGAAAGTAGAAAATACTCCTGTACTTGTAATTGACCGGGACAATACCCCTTTATCCAGCCAGTTGACCGATATGCTGGATGACAATAAAAGCATCAGCATCATTAAATATGCTCAGGAACCTTTCAGTATAAAAGATGAGGTAATCCGGCATGAAGCAGCAGCGGTAGTCATTATTCCGTCAAGGTTTGAAGCAGATATGCTTCAGAAAAAATATCCCGAACTGAATGTGTACATCAATACCGGAAATGTTCTCACCGCCAATTTTGCCTCCAAAGCACTACAGCTTACCATAGGAACATTCTCGGCCGGAGCTTCCATCAAAGCCTTGCAAAAAGCGGGAATGCCTGCGACAAAAGCTGCTACACAATATGAGCCTTTTAAAGCGAATTATATTACCCTTTTCAATACTACAGGAAACTACCTGATCTTCATGTGGCCTGCAATGCTGGCTGTGGTTTTGCAACAGGTGATTCTCCTTGCCATGGCAGTGAGTTTTGCTTCCGAATTCGAAAGAGGATCTTTCGTGAAAGAATATGCCAAAATGAAAAAGTGGGCCTTCCCGACAATGCTCATTAAGGTAATTCCGATCTGGGTATTTTCCATACTTATCGTCAGTGTGTATTACTTTATGCATATGATTTTCAGGGTTCTGATGCCGGAAGGTATATTTAATTTTATTCTGCTTACGGCAGTATTTGTGGGTTCAGCTTCATTTTTAGGGGTATTTATCAGTATACTCATCCCCAATGCATTGAAGGCAACCCAGATTTTAATGGTTATTGCGTCACCGGCATTTATTATCAGCGGATTTACATGGCCGTTAAGCGCTATGCCTGCTTTCGTCCAGTTTATTGCCAATATTATTCCCCTGACCCCTTTTCTCCAGGCCTTTAAAATTCTACTGATCCAGAAAGGTTCTGTTGAACTTACCTATCCTTATTTAAGGCATTTAAGCATTTTGCTTATCATATATGCTGTTATTGGATGGATTGCTTTAAAGATCAAACTCTGGTTTATTTTTAGAAATAAGGCCTCTGAAATGGAAGGGGAAGTTGTAGAGTAGAAGGGTCTAGAGTATTAGAGTATTAGAGTATTAGAGTATTAGAGTGTGAATCGTTTTAAACAATGAATTTCACCAATACTTCAATTCGCATCCTAAAACCTGCATTCCGCACCCGAAAACGCGCAACTCGTACCCCGCAACCCGCCACCCCAAACACGTCACCACTTTTTTCATGACCCTGTTAAAATCAAAAGAAAAAACTGATATATTTGCTTTCAGATAATTAGACATATTATGGAAAATGTATTTGATGCAAAAGATGCCCAGAACTATATTGACAGGATCAATAAATTGGTGGAAGATACCCACGGTTTATGGGGCAAGATGACGGTTGACCAGATGCTTGCGCATTGCAGCGTATCCTATGAAATGGTATATGAACCTGAAAAGCATAAAAAACCGGGAGCCATTGCAAAATTTATTTTAAAAACTTTTGTAAAACCTAAAGTGGTGGGTGAAAAAGCATATCCGAGAGATTCCCCTACAGCTCCGCAGTTCCTGATTTCCGGAAGAAAAAACTTTGAGGAAGAAAAGAAAAGGCTGATCGGTTTTATCCAGAAAACTCAGCAACTGGGTCCTGAGGCTTTTGATGGGAAAGAATCATTTTCTTTTGGTAAACTCAATTCTCAGGAATGGAATAATATGTTTGCAAAACATCTGAACCATCACCTTGCCCAATTTGGCGTTTAAAATTACACACTATGAAAAAACTTTTATGGATCCTCATTCTTGCCTGCAATTTTGCATGGGGGCAGATGCCGGATATTTCCAATGTCTGGCTGAATAACAGCAAACCCTACACCGGGACAATAGGTGATAAAGGCCAACAGCTTAAGCTGAAAGTGAATATTTCCGAACAGAATAAAAAAATGATCAGGAATACTTTATATCCGGCTATTCTCTTGTAGATGATAACTATGCAAAATACGAAGGGAAAATAACGATTACGAAATACAGGGATGCCAAAAAGAAAGGTGTGGTATTCGGGGATTATGAACTGGCAGAAGAGCCTAAAGGAAAGCATTCCGGTATTTTTAAAGGTAAATTTGTCTATACCTTCCGATGGAATAAGAAAACCGAAAAAATAGAAGGCCAGTACATAGAGCTTATTGGTGACTGGAAAAGTTATGACGGAATACTGGACTTCAAGACCCGTTTAAAAAATCAGTAACCATGTTAAGACGCATATTGGCAGTTCCTGCAGGGCTCATTGCTGGAATTATCTGCATCACCCTGGTTGAGAAAATAGGGCATAAAATGTATCCGCCTCCTGCAGCAGCCGGAAGCGGAGATATGGCGGCAATGAAAGAATATGTTGCCCAGGCACCGTTTATGGCACTTTTCTTTGTCATCATCGGATATGCGTTAGCTGCTTTCGTTTCAGGATTCACAGCATCAAAAGTTGCCAATAATGGAAAACACACTTCAGCAATAGTCTGTGGAGTTATTTTTCTGTTGATAACGATCTATATGATGGTTTCCCTTCCTACCCCGGCCTGGTTCTGGGCCTTAGGTATTCTGGTGTGGGGCCTAGTGTTTGCCGGAAGTACGTTAGCTTTAAAAACAAAAAGAATATCAAACCGATAAGGTTTTGTAAACTGGATAGGTGCAATAATATGCAACTTCATTTGACCTTTAAAAATAATAAAATCCAAATATGAAATTAGGAGTATTTTCAATCAGTTTAAGTGTAAAAGATCTTGAGAAGTCTAAGGATTTTTACGAAAAACTAGGCTTTTCCGCTATGGGCGGGAATATAGAACAGAATTACCTGATCATGAAGAATGGAAGCACCCTGATCGGTTTGTTTCAGGCTATGTTCGACGGAAACATGCTGACCTTCAATCCGGGATGGGATGAAAATGCTCAGAATCTTGAATCTTTTGATGATGTACGCGATATTCAGAAACATTTAAGAGAAAACGGAGTGGAGCTTGATAAAACCGCAGACGAAACCACTTCAGGACCGGAACATATCTTCCTGAAAGATCCGGATGGAAACATGATCTTAATAGACCAACACAGATAAAAACCAAATGATGAAAATATTAAAAAGAATTATCCTTGTCCTGGCTTCTATCCTTATTTTATGGATGGTTATAGCCGCTTTTGTTTCAGGAGACTGTGCCTACGAAAAATCAATAACCATCAATGCACCGGTGGAAAAAGTATGGCAGCAGACCAATACGCTAAAAGCTATGGACCAGTGGAGCCCATGGAACGACCTGGATCCCGGAATGAAGAAAGACTGGTCCGGAACAACCGGGCAGCCTGGCGAAAGAGTTTGCTGGGACAGTGAAAAAGATGCTGCCGGAAAAGGCTGTCAGCAGGTGAAAAAAGTAGATCCTGCCGGTAAAAGAATCGATACGGAAATTAAATTTTTAACCCCTTACGAAAGCGAAGCCAATGCTTACGTGAAAATTGTTCCCGAAGGCAGCGGAAGTAAGGCAACCTGGGGATTCACCTCAAAGATACCTTATCCCTTCACGGTAATGAAACTGTTTATGAACATGGAAGATGCTATTGGAAAAGATTACCAGAAAGGACTTTCCAGACTGAAAGAACTGTCTGAAAAACCGTAAACAAACTTATTAAAACTTAACTAATATTAAAAAAAACAATCATGGCATCAGTAAACGTTTATTTAACATTTAATGGAAACTGCAAAGAAGCATTTGACTTTTATAAATCAGTTTTCGGAGGAGAATATCCTTACATCGGAACTTTCGGCGAAATGCCTCCAATGGAAGGCAAAGAAACTCCTGAGGAAGATAAAGACAAGATCATGCATGTTTCCCTTCCCATTTCAAAAGAAACCGTTCTAATGGGAAGCGATACAGGGGGTGAATGGGCTTCCAACTACAAAGCAGGAAACAATTTCTCTATTTCTGTAAATGCAGAATCTAAAGAAGAAGCGGAAAAATTATTCAACGGTCTTTCTTCCGGCGGACAGGTAACCATGCCTATGGCAGATACTTTCTGGGGAGCTTATTTCGGAATGTTTACCGATAAATTCGGGATCAACTGGATGGTAAATTATGACGATCCTGCGAAAATGCAGCAACATCCATAGAATTTATATCTGAGTACAAAATAGAATTATAACTAACCGGTGGGAATGTCTACCGGTTTTTGTTTTAATAATCCATTTGTACTCTAAAAAAATTAAATTTGAATTCAGGTCCAAACTTGAATTATTATACAAAACATAAACAAAGATGAAATTTACAATCGAACAAATCAAAGCAGAACATCAGCAAGTAAAAAGCGGCGCAGATTTTCCTAAATATATTCAAGGGATGAAAAATTTAGGAGTATCAAAATATACAGTATATGTTGCTGACGGAAATACACAATATTTTGACGTAGATCATCAGTCTGTCATTTCAGGAAAAAAATATGATGTTCTTAACATTGCAGAAGACCTGAACCTTGAACGGTTTAAAACTAGATTAAAGCTTCACCAGCAAGGCGGAACAGATTACCCGACATTCTGCAGTGACTGTGCAGACAACGGGGTAAATGGCTGGAAGATGGATTTGAATGCCATGACCTGTACCTATTTCGATACAAAAGGAAATGATATTCTGGTGGAGCAGATTCCTGGCTAATTAAATATCAGCAAGTATCTTCAGCAAGGCTCATTCAATATTGTTTGCTATTATTGATTTAAATTATTAATTTTGTTCTGTACGATAGATAATAGTAATTGAATAATATGAGAAAGATCTTTACGAAGCTTTTATTTACAGTATTGAGTTTGGGTTCCATAACGGCATTAGCGCAGAAAAACGATTTGGGAGCATGGTATATGTATTTCGGAAACAATAAGATCAGTAAAAAGCTGAACTGGCACAACGAAATCCAGTACCGGAACTTTGATGCCGTTGGAGATCTTGAACAGCTGTTGCTTCGTACAGGGATCGGCTATGATCTGACTGAAAATAACAATAATGTCTTGCTGGGATACGGTTTTATTTTAAGCCGTCCTTACGTAAACGGTGAAAAAAGGGAGAATATTGAACACAGGATTTTCCAGCAGTTTATTACAAAACAGAAGTTCGGACGTTTTAATCTTCAGCACAGGTACCGCTTGGAAGAACGTTTCCTCCAGGACGATTTCAGGATGAGGTTCCGGTATATGATCGGGCTGAATATCCCGATCACCCAAAAAGAAATGCTCCCGAAATCACTGTATGCTTCAGTGTATAATGAGATCTTCCTGCATTTTGACAGTCCGGTTTTCGACAGGAACAGGGTTTATGGAGCTTTAGGATATGTTATCAATAAAAACATGCGGATAGAAGCCGGGTATATGAATCAGATTCAGGAAAACAGGAACCGGGGACAGATTCAGATAGGCTTTTATAATAATATTCCTTTTAATAAAAATTAATATTGACAGTTCTTGCCGGATGGATGCCTTGATGAAGAAAAGCTGTTAATTTAGATAACAGAATCAACAGATCAAAAATAAATAACACAATATGCATTCAGGGAAAAGATTTGGTGCGCTTGAGTTCGCTACCTGGACAAGACGAAGTATCTATGTTCTAACAATATTGTCAGCAATACCTACTGTATTGTACTTTTTAGGCTGGAAATTCCTTTCCGTTCCCTGGCAGCCCATTGCCATTTTAGGAACTGCAGTCGCTTTTATTGTCGGTTTTAAAAACAATGCCAGCTACAGCAGGCTTTGGGAAGCCCGGCAAATCTATGGTGCCATCATCAATGACAGCCGAAGTTTCGGATATGTGCTGAGAGATGCTCTTTCTGAAAAAATCCGGGAAAGGTAAAAGAAATGTTTCTCCGTCATTATGCATGGCTTACTGCGCTTCGTTTTCAGTTAAGAGAACCAAGAGCCTGGGAAAACATGGGAACCGCTCAGTTTGATGAATATTCTAAAAAATATGATATTCCGGAAAGACTGACTAAGTTGGATGATGAGCTTAAAAAATATCTTTCCGAAACCGAACTTCAGTATATTTTAAGTAAAAAAACAGGGCAACACAGCTAATGGCAAGCCAGAGTAAAGAACTGTCCGAAGCTTATGCCAGAGGAGATATCAATGACTTCCAGTGGACGCAGATCAACCAGCAGCTGGTAAAATTTACAGATAACCAGGGAAAGGCGGAAAGGATCAAGAATTTTCCTTATCCGAGAAACTTTTCATCGATTACCACCTATCTTTTGCTGCTGTTTATCCTTTTTGTACCCTTCGGATTACTGAAAGAGCTGGATAAACTGGGTGAAGGAACCCTCCTGGAAGGATGGACCATATGGTTCAATATTCCGTTTTCACTGATGGTGACCTGGTGTTTCCATACCCTGGACAGTGTGGGTGAAGCTTCGGTAAACCCTTTTGAAGGAAGTCCGAACGACGTGCCGATTACTCAGATCAGCCGTACCATAGAGATTGATATGAGAGATATGCTGGATGAAGCCGATCTTCCGCCGGCCATTGCTCCAAAGAACAATATTGTACTTTAAGTAAAAGGTTCAGTTTCATCTGAATGTTAACGCCTTTAAGTTTAGCCAACCAAAACAACTAAAAAAACAAACCCAAAATGATTCACAGTTATGTTATCATATCCATTGCAGTTCTTTTATCTGTAATGATATTGGTGATGATAGGGCAGAAGCTGAAAGTAGCTTACCCTATCTTCCTTGTGATTGCCGGCCTTCTCATCAGCCTGATCCCAGGGATGCCGCATATTGAAATAGAGCCGGATCTTGTATTCCTTATTTTTCTTCCTCCTATTCTTTTTGAAGCGGCATGGTTCACTTCATGGCAGGATTTTCATAAATGGAGGAAGCAGATTTTTTCGATGGCCTTCGGACTTGTGTTTTTAACCTCGATCGTGGTGGCTTATCTTTCGTCTTCCATTATTCCTGGACTTACCGTTGCCATGGGTTTCCTGCTAGGAGGGGTTAATTCTCCGCCTGATGCAGTAGCAGCCACTTCCGTACTGAAGCACATGAAAATTCCTAAAAAGATCACCAGTATCCTGGAAGGAGAAAGTCTCATCAATGATGCTTCCAGTTTAATTGTATTCAAATTTGCTTTGGCAGCTGTTATTTCGGGCCAGTTCATATGGAGGGATGCTGTCCAGGACTTCTTTATGATGGCTGTAGGCGGGGTAGCTGTAGGAGTTGCTGTAGGGCTTTTATTTGGTGCTCTTTTGAGAATTATTCCTTCCAACTCCAATATTGATACCGTAATTACACTAATTGTTCCGTACATTATGTATGTAGGAGCAGAGCATTTCCATTTTTCAGGAGTTTTGGCAGTAGTTGCGGGAGGGCTTTTAATGTCATACAATTCCCATTGTTATCTGAGTCATACCTCAAGGATACAGTCAGGGAACGTGTGGAGTGTCCTCATATTCCTGATGAATACCATTATTTTTATCCTTATTGGTCTGGAGCTTCCTGTAGTGGTTGCTGCGATGAAAGATTATACCATTTCAGAAGGCATTTTTTACAGTGTTGTGATTGGCGGAGCTATTATTTTTACGAGAATACTGTACAGCTATGCGGTCATGTATTTCCCAAGACTCTGCTCAAAAGAATTAAGGTTGAAAGTTCCGAAACCCGACTGGCGCGAACCCTTCATTATCAGTTTTGCTGCGATGAGAGGAGTGGTTTCATTGGCTGCAGCACTTTCCATTCCTGCTTTTTTACCGAATGGAGAAGCTTTTCCTCACCGCAATATCATTTTATTCGTAACTTTCGTCATCATATTGATCACCTTGGTAGGACAGGGACTTCTTCTGACTCCCATCTTAAAATGGTTAAAGATAGACGATGCCGGAAGCGAACTGCCTGAGGAAAAACAGGAAGTGATCCTGATGCGTAAACTTAAAGAAACTGCACTTCAAAAAATGGAAAATGATTTTTCGGATCTGGCAGAAAAAATACTTTGGTTCGTCATCAGAAACATAAACTGGAAACCGAAATGATGCTGATGGCCGATAAGGCCCAATGTATGGCCTCCACAGGAGATTACGTTAATGCGATCAACGAAAATAAAGACGTGCTCCGCCAGATCATCCAGGCACAAAGGAATGAGCTGCACCGGATGAAAAGAGAGAAAATTTTTGATGACCATGTCATGAGAACTATTGAAATGCAGCTGGATTTTGATGAAGCGAAAATCACCGGGTTCTCCCATGGATAGGTTGTAATGTAAAACAAATGGATGCAAAGAAAATTATTGTAAAAACAGAGTCTTCCAACTTATGGTGGGGTATTTATGGGCTTTGTGATAAGGCCGGATGGGAAGATCTGGAATTGTTTTATGAATCTGGTGAGAGAATTGGAGCAGTTTGCTTAAATACAAAAAGTTATTTGAGAAATGGTTTAAATGATTTGCTGGACAAAGAGGATGAAAAAGAATTTTCTGATGCAGTTCAGAAATTTTTATCTGATCATATTTGCCATTATTGGTTTTACTATGACGAGCCGGATGATGAATATTTTCAGGAAGTAAATTACGATGCTCCCAAAAACGGGAAAGGCGTTAAACCACGTTTCATAGACATCTGGCATCCTGATGAAGGAATTGATCTTGAAACAATTGAAACAGGAATAAAATCATTTGCTAAAGATTTTTTAGGAATAGAAAATTGTATCGTTGAAGTTGCAGATGCTGAGCCTTTGGAAGAGGCTATTGATAGTTTTAAATTGCATCAGGAAAGATTGGGTAGAAGTAATGTTAAAGTAGAATTTTCAGATGAATTGATTTCAGAATTATCGGAACGTTTGAAAATGGAAAAAAAAGATGTATTGGAAAAATTAAATTCAAGTATTTGAGTATTTTTAAAATAAAAAATATGAATAAACCAATCACTGTTCAGTACAAAATAAACGCTCCGGCAGAAAAAGTCTGGAACGCATTGACCGATAAAAACGAAATGAAATCCTGGTATTTTGATATCCAGGATTTTGTGTTGGAAACCGGAAAAGAATTTAACTTCTATGAGCCGGGTGAAGCTAAGAAATACCATCATCAGGGCCACATTCTGGAAATTGTTCCTAACAAAAAATTGAAACACACCTGGTCGTATCCCGAATTTTCGGATGCCGTAACTACCGTAACCTGGGAACTTCAGGAAGAGGACAACGGAACGTTGGTAACATTAACCCATGATCATATTGAAGGCTTTGATAATTTAGGCGAAAACTTTTCTCGAAAAAGCTTTACAGAAGGCTGGAATGGAATTATCGGACAAAGCATGAAAAACTATCTGGAAAAATAAACTTATGATACAGTTGCTGCCTTTTACCATAGAAGATAGTTTGGAATTGATCTCTACAATAAAAGACAAAAGAATGCTTCTTCAGTTTGCCGGCCCTGCCTATCATTTTCCCCTGACAAAAGAACAGCTGGAGACTGATCTGGAAAATGAAAACAGATTCATGTTCAGGGTTTTTGATGAGGCGGAACAAAAAGTGATCGGCCACGCCCAGATTTTTCTCAAAGAAAATACTTTTCTGTTGGGAAGAATCCTGATCTGGGACGAAAATAACCGGGGAAAAGGTTACGGAAAGAAAATTGTACAGAACCTTCTGCAATATGGTTTCAGCCATTTCAACAGAGAAATAGCCGAGCTGAATGTATACGACTGGAACACTGGAGCCATTGAATGCTATAAAAAAGTAGGTTTCGAAATTGACCCGGATGTCCTGAGTGAAGTCTGTATCGACAACGAATTATGGCTTTCCATTAATATGAAAATTAATAAGAACACTTTTGAATCCCTGAAATAATGGCAACATTTACAGCACTCCGCCCCATACTTTGGGTTAAAAATATGGATGATACCATAGGATTTTATACCCAGATTCTCGGCTTTACCCTAATGGGAAGAAATGACGATTGGCAATGGGCCTCGATCCGTAAGGACGAAGTGCAGATCATGCTTTCCCAAAATGAATATGAAAAACCAAACGGAATAAGTTTTACAGGCTCATTTTATTTCAATGTTGATAATGTTGACGATCTTTGGGAAGACCTTAAAACTAAAGCCAAAATCTGTTATGAAATTGAGACTTTTGACTGGGATATGAGGGAGTTTGCAGTGTACGACAACAACGGTTATATACTTCAATTTGGACAGCCTGTTGATAATATTGGTAATACGGAATAAAATTTGCTATTTTTGGGGAAATATTTAGAAATTCAATGAAAAAGAATATAATAGTAGGTTTAGCGGTGGTTTTGATGTTGGCGTCTTGTAATAAAGATGAGAAGATCCTGAACACTCTGAATGAGTATAATAATTCAATGACGGAAAAAGGATATCATTTCGGCGATAAACTTGAACTTCCGAAAGAGGTGACGGAGAATGCAGAAAGCATCAGCATCAGCTTTGGAGATAAAGAAACTTCCAGCTTAACGGTTGATCCTAAATTCTTTACATTAGGGGACAATGCGGTTACTTTCAATATCAAAACAAAAGGAGGGAAAGTGTTGAACCAGGATGCAACCATCAACGTATTTGCAAAAAATCCTGAAAAAAGCATAGCTTACCAAATCGTAGCCGAATATCCGCACGATCCGAAGAATTTTGTACAGGGATTCCAGATCGAAGGCAATACCATCTATGAGAGTGACGGGCAGAACGGATCTTCGCAGATCCTGAAATATACATTGGGAACAACAACTCCTCTGGCTTCTACAAAACAGGCTCAGGAAGATTTTTCTGAAGGCAGTACCATTGTGGGAGATAAAGTATATCAGCTGACCTGGCAAAGCAAAAAAGGTTATATCTACGATAAAAGTTCACTGAAACTTCTTTCAGAATTCCCTTATCCGAACGTTTTGGGTGAAGGATGGGGACTTACCTACGACGGGAAAAACCTGATTGCATCAGACGGAAGCAAGCTTTTGTATTTCCTTGATGCCAATGACCCTTCAAAATTGATCAAGTATGTAGCAGTGGCAGGAAGCGCACAAATCTATGACCAATTGAACGAGCTTGAATACCACAACGGATTTATCTATGCCAATGTATGGCAGAAACCGGTGGTCTTAAAGATCAATCCGGCAACAGGAGAAGTGGTAGGGACATTCGATTTTACCGATATTGCTAAACAGAATACCAAAGGAAGTGACGATGTATTGAACGGAATTGCTTTTAAAGGCGAAAACATGCTTGTAACAGGTAAAAACTGGTCCAAGATCTATGAAGTTCAGATTAAATAATCCGATTTAAGATTTATCCATAAAAAAGCAGCGTTCCTCAGGAGCGCTGTTTTTTACTAAAATGACTGGCTGAGATTAATGAGGTTACTATTCAGTATTTCATTCTTTTAATTTAAATAAAAGTGTGTAAATTGCCAACGTTCCGTATAGGAAAGTTATTTTTGCCAAAATAGATTTTGAGACTACTTTACATCATATTGATCTCCTTTTTCTGTACCGTTTCCGCACAGAAATCCCTCCCTTTAGATACTTTGAAACTGAAGGAAGCTAAAGACATGCTTGCGGACGATTACGGGAATCTGTACATCTATAAAAACAAAGACTTCAGTTTTACCAAATATGATTCTCTTGGGAAACAGCTTGGAAAAATGATGCTGACCGTTCCCTATAAGGTACAGTCGGTTCAGAATCCTCTAAGCGTGCCTTTGTTCTCTGAAAATGCCCAGGAAATGAAATTTGTGGATCAGAATATGAATGAAATCCAGAGGATAGATTTCAGGCAGAAGTTCGGGTTTATTAAAATGGCTTATGCGGAGGACTTGCAACAGCTGTGGCTTCTGGACGACAGCACAAAACGTCTTATTCAGTACAATTTCAGGAACGATACCACTATAAATTCTTATCCGTTTGACATCAGTTTTGATGACCTGATGGACCTGCTGGTATTCGAAAATAAAGTCTACATTTTAACCAGAAAGCATATCAGGGTATATTCGCTGAAATTTGAAAAACTTTTTGAAACCCCGCTTGAAAATGGGAAAAGATTCAGAAGGGAAAATGATGTTATTCTGGTGGTGGCAGATAATTCGATCCAGAAATATGATCCTGAAAAAGGAATGATGACGATTTTTGAAGATAAAGACGCACAAATTGTGGATAAAAACATCCTTTCTTATTTTGAAATCAAAGCCAACAAACTCTATCTTTACAACCTGGAAAAAATAAAGGAAACTAAACAGCAGCAAGAACCTGAAACCAAGCAGGAAACTGCGCCGTCTGACACCAAACCATCATCCGAACAAACCGTTGGTGAAGACGTGAAAAAACTGACGGCGAAAAGAAAGAATCTGATGAAAAAGCTCCTGAAACTACTATACAGAAGCTCTTAGAAGAAACTTCAGCGGTTCAGTCAGCAGGTGTTTAGCCCATTAATAAAAAAATACTTAGGAGAATGCATATTGCAGTTACAGGAAATATTGGAGCCGGAAAAACCACTTTGACCACGATGCTTGCCAAGCATTACGGATGGGATGCACAGTTTGAGGATGTAGACCACAATCCTTACCTTGAAGATTTTTATGCGGATATGAGCAAGTGGAGCTTTGCCCTGCAGATTTACTTTTGGGAAGCAGATTCCGCCAGGTAAAGGAGATCAGAGAAAGCGGTAAAAATATTATCCAGGACCGTACCATCTACGAAGATGCCCATATTTTTGCAGAAAACCTGAACGATATGAAGCTTCTTTCAGACAGGGATTTCAATAATTATGTTTCTGTTTTCGGACTGATGAAATCTTTTGTTTCCGCACCGGATCTGTTGATTTACCTGAAATCTGATGTTCCGAACCTTGTTAAAAAGATTTATAAAAGAGGAAGAGAATATGAGGCATCTATCAGCATCGAATACCTTTCAAAGCTGAATCAGAAATACGAAAAATGGATCTCCAACTATACCGAAGGAAAACTGCTTGTGATTGAGGTAGATGATCTTGATTTTGTAGAAAAGCCTGAAGATTTCGGATTTATCCTTGAAAAGATCGAAGCAGAGCTGAACGGTCTCTTTTAACAAATTTTATCAGAATTTAAGACGGCTTTGAATTCATTTCTTCCTAAATTTGATGGGAGGAGTTTAATTTTATAAATGATTATATTATGATGGTTAAGGTTTTACATAACGGAAACTGTTCCAAATCAAATGCTGTACTTGAGTATCTTGATGAAAACGGTGTTCCTTTCGAGATCATCAATATCATGGAAGATCCGTTGAGCGTTTTAGAGATAAAAACAGTACTAAAAAAGCTGAATCAGAGCGTATTTCATATGATCCGTAAAACAGATAAGCTGTACACGGAAAATTATGCCGATAAAAACTATTCTGAAGAAGAATGGATCAAAATCCTTTCTGAGAATCCTTCCCTGATACAGAGGCCTATTTTGATCAAAGGATCTGTAGCCATGCTGGGAAGACCTATTGAGAATGTTAAATTCTTTATTGAAAAATAAATTAAAAAGTCAGCCGAAGCTGACTTTCTTTTTTTACAATAGAATAACGCCTTCTATTTTGGCGACTTCCTTATAAATATTCACTACCTGATCTGCATCCAGAACAAAAGCATTGATATTGCATGCAGTGTATTTTCCGTTTTTACTTTCCCGGTTTCCCAGTGTGAATTTGATACCGTCAAAAACCTTATAGATTTCTGTAAGTTTGGCATCATCTGTGGGAATAATAAATTTAAATAAATAATCTTCAGGAAAGTCGTGATGACCTTCCAGTTTTTCCTTCAGAGAAACATAAAATTCCTCCGGATTTGCGTGTTGGTTTCCTTGTAATATATCCATCTGCCCTTGTTAAATTATATATAAATATAGCGAAAATTTTTCTACTTTCCAAGAGGTCCCAGCAGGGCCTTGGAATTCTGATGTTCATAATCTTCGATGATGTAGAACAATCCGTTCACCAATTGTTCAGAAGCGAGTCTGCTCAGTCCGCCGGTATTGACGTTACTGTTGCTTCCTCCCAGAAGGCTGCCCAGGAGATTATTTCCTGAAAGAGCGGTGTTGATTGTTTTTGCAATTCCATATTCATTCAGCTTCTCATCCACTTTAGGAGCTATTGCTGCCACAAGCTGCTGAGAAGTTTTTTCTTTCAGAATCTGAGTGGCTGTAGTTCCTTGAATAATTCTGGTGACATCCTGTGCATTTAAGCTGTTGACTGCACCCTGAAGTATAGGTTTTGAAGTGTTAACAGTATAAGCTGCCGCCTGGGCAATAAAATCACGTTCTTTAGCTACTAAAGAAGGCGCTATTTTTTCCAGGGTGGAGTTGATATCTCTAAGTTCTTTCGGAAGGGCCTTATCTACCAGGTTATTCTGAAGGAAAGCTTCCTTGTTGCTGTAGATTCCCATCCCTTTATCGATCCCGTTCGTCAGAATTCTTTTAATAATAGATAAACCCAGATCCGAAGTAGCGACTGTAGTGCACGACTGGACGCCGGTAAAAATTAATGTACCGGTTCCAATTAATAATGCTGCTGCTATAATGTATTTTTTCATTGCTCTTTTTCTTATTTTTTCAAATATTGCGCCAAAGGTAAATACTATAACTGTATTAACAAAATATTAAATTCTTCATGCGTATTTGGTGATTTTTTTGCAAAAAGGACAGAATGTTGGATTGGATATTTTATCATAAATTAATATTTATAATATAATTTAGTTACCTGAAATTGCTTTATTTAGTTTTTTGTTTAATATTTATTTATTTTTTTTAAATTTTTATGATATCTTAACATTGTTCGATTTTTTTTCTATTTTTACCTAATGTCTTTTTTTGAGATTTTAAATAACTCCACTAAAGGCATTATGAAATTAGATTGTACGAATAAAATTGAAACTATATGAAACAACGTGATTTAAAGTATTCATGTCTCATTGCAGTTTTATACTTCGGTATGAACGTCAATGCGCAGACTACACCGAAAGACACTGTTCCGAAAGAACAGAAAATTGAGGAAATTGTAATGATTGGTTATGGAAGCAGAAAAAAGGTAGATAATACCACATCTGTAAGCTCAATCAATGCAGAAGAAGTAACAAAAACTAAAGTCCTGAACGCAACACAGGCTATTCAGGGAAAAGCCGCAGGGGTTCAAGTAATGGCTTCTGACTTACCAGGTTCTACACCGACGGTGATGATCAGAGGGCTAGGGACTGCCTTAGGAGGAAGAGATCCTTTATATGTTGTAGATGGTTTATTTGTAGACAATATTAATAATATTAACTCAAATGATATCCTGACTTATGATGTTTTAAAAGATGCATCAGCTTTGGCAATTTACGGTAACAGGGCAGCAAATGGTGTTATCATTATAACAACCAAGAGTGGTAAAGGAAAAGGAATAACAGTTGAATATGATGGCTTTACTGGTGTAAGGATGCCTTTGAAAAAGGTAAAGATGGCTGGGAGTAATTTATTTTCCTACTATAATAATGTTGCTTTTGGAGCGTCAAGATACTCTCAGGATCAGCCGGTCAATACGGATTGGTTTGGCGAGATAACAAGAACAGGAACTTATAATCAACATAATTTATCATTATCAGGAGCTTCGGAAAGTGCTAAATATTTCTTAAGCTTAAGCAACTATGATGAGAAATCTATTTTACAAGGAACTGACTATAACCGTTCTACAGTTAGAACCAATAATGAATTTAAATTTTTAAAGAGAATTACAATTTCTCAAAATTTAAGTGCAACATTTACCAATACAACTCCTAAACCTCTAGGAGCTTTTACAGAAGCATATAAACAGTCTCCTATTGTTCCTGCCTATTTTTCAACAGGGCAATATGGGGTTTCTTTCGTAGGTAGTAATGGTTTTGCTTCTCCAACAGGCCAATCGTTTAACAATGTAGGAAATCCTCTGGCAACATTGGCTTTTAATAACGAAAAGCAAAACTCGTTTATTCTTCAAGGAGGCTTAAAACTTGATGTTGATTTATTTAAAGGGCTTAAATTTACATCACAGTTTTCTGGAGAGTATTCTAATTTTAAAAGCTATAATTACGTCCCATCACTGGCCATTTGGTTAGCAGGAGATCCAACAAGAGTTCCGGCAGGTTATAATTTAGATCCGGATCCGACAAAACAATTACCTTTAAATTTGTTAACCAATACCAGAAAGGATTACTTCAATTGGGTATTAACCAATTTCTTTACTTACAATAAAAAAATCTCAAATATTCATGATATTGAGGTAATGGTAGGAACTGAATCAACAAGAAGGAGTGGAGAGAATGAGCTTACAGTTCAGAGAAAGAATATGATTAACGATAGTAACTATTGGAATATCTATGGTACCGGAACTGATCCTTTTAATTACGCAGATCAGATTGTTAAGGTTAATTCCATTAATAATAATGATAATACCACAATTTCTTATTTCGGGAGGCTTCAATACAAATTAATGAACAGATATTTGTTAACAGCCACTGTAAGAAGAGACGGATCATCTCAGTTTGCTGAAGGAAATAAATGGGGGACATTCCCTTCATTCGGTGCAGGATGGGTTGTTTCTGAAGAAAGCTTTTTAAAAGATAATTCAATTATTAATTTATTAAAGCTAAGAGCAGGCTGGGGTAGATTAGGAAATCAAAGAATTCCTACCAATTATTTACCTTTTGCAACAGGAGCAACTTACAATTATGCATTTGGAGGAAATAGTGTGTCTAACGGGACAACTATTGACAGAATCTTTGACCCGAACCTTTCTTGGGAAATTACAGAAGAAACGAGTGGAGGGGTTGATTTTGAATTGTTAAACAGAAGGTTAAAAGGATCTTTTGACCTATATAGCAAGATCACTAAAAACATTATTTTAACATCCAAGCCAGTATCAACTACAGGTCTTTCTGATCCTGGTTATGCTCATCTTGGAGAAGTATCCAACAAAGGTATTGAAATGTCACTAGGATGGAATGATAAAATTGGAGAAAACTGGAATTACTCAATTAATGCAAACTATTCAATTAATAAAAACAGACTAGAAAAGTTATCGGATGGATATAATCCAATTATAGGAGGAAACTTAGGAAACGGACAGGATACAAAATTCCTTAATGATGATGCTATAGGACAACCATTAGGAAGCTTCTACTTATGGGAGTTCGGTGGATTTGACTCTAATGGAAATATTAAGTATGTGGATACTAATGGTAATGGAGTAACCGGTGCTAATGATGCTTCAGACAGAAGATTTTTTGGATCATACATACCAAAATCTACATTGGGTATTAATGTCGGAGTACAGTATAAAAATGTAGATTTATCAGTAAATGGATACGGTGCTTTTGGACATAAAGTATATAATGGTAAAAAAGCCCAAAGATCTGGAGGAGAAAATATTGAATATGATGTAGCAAATAACTTCTGGACACCTGCTAATACAGGGGCATCAAATGCAGCTCCATTTAATGCAATTCCGATTGCTTCTACTTACTATTTAGAATCTGGCGATTTCTTTAGAATTAATAATATTTCCTTAGGATATACATTTAATAAGCCTGTTGATTACATATCGAATTTGAGGCTTTATGTAAGTGCAGTTAATCCTTTTATTTTCCAAAAATTTTCAGGATTTTCTCCTGAACTTAATGCAGATGGTAATCCGTATGGAAGAACAGGGATCGAATTGGATGCTTATCCTACATTAAGGTCTTTTGTATTTGGGTTAAATGTTAAATTTTAATTAAGAAACTTATGAAACGCAATATATTTTTAGTAGCATTGTGCTCTACACTATTCATAAATCAAAGTTGTGGTGACGATTTTTTAGATCAGCAACCTACAGCTGCAATTTCAGCAGATGATGTCTCGTTAATGAACAACAACGAAGGGGCAGAAAGCTTTATAACTGCCATATATGCAAAATATTTGGACTGGAATATCAGCTCATTTGCATGGATTGGTGTTTCTAGTATTATAACGGATGATGCAGATAAAGGATCTGATCCAAGTGACACAGGAACAGATAAAGATATTTTAGATGCTCTTACATTTACAGCTACAACTCCTTCGTTCCAATCTATTTGGGAAGGTCATTATCAGGCAATTAATAGATCTAATCAGGCATTAAAGTTTTTACCTCAATTAACAAATGCTGACGCAGGTTTACGGTCAAGATTAGAAGGGGAAGCAAAATTTTTAAGAGCATTTTCATATTTCACCCTTGTAAAAAGTTTTGGAGGAGTACCTTTAGTTGATCATGTACCGGTAGCGGGTAATGATGATGATCGTACAATGACTCTCACAAGAAAGTCAAAAGAAGAAATCTACGCATTTATTGAAAAAGACCTTAATGAAGCTATAGCTGTCCTGCCAAATAAAACGGCCTATACAGGTAATAATATAGGTAGAGCAAGTAAAGGTGCTGCTTATGCATTATTGGCTAAAGTGTCTCTTTATCAAAAAAAATGGCAGCAGGTAATTGATAACTGTAACCAGGTAACAGGATATTCTTTAACTCCGAATTTTCAAGATATATATAAAGTTTCAGGAGAAAATAATCAGGAGTCTATATTTGAAATTCAAGGTCTTGGAGGACAAGCTACACCGGGAATCAGACAATACTCTCAGGTTCAGGGTGCCAGAGGTGCCGGAGGCTGGGGCTGGGGCTTCTGTACTCCAACTCAGAATTTAGTAGATGCTTTTAATTCTGAAGGAGACACTGAAAGAAGAAATGCAACAATTATATTTAGAAACTCTACATTGTACGATGGTAGAGTGGTGCCTGCTACTGTAGCTGCTCCTTATTATAATTATAAGGCATATTCTTCCGCATTTTCAGGAAGCGACTATTCTGATACAAATATAAGATATCTCAGATACTCTGAAGTTTTGTTGATGAAAGCAGAAGCTATGAATGAATTAGGACAAACCAGCCAGGCAGCTCCATTTATTAATGAAGTAAGAAATAGGGCAGGATTGGGCAATACAACTGCAACATCCCAGGCAGCCATGAGAACAGCTATATGGAAAGAAAGAAGATTAGAATTTGCCTTTGAGCATGATAGATGGTTTGATTTAGTAAGAACCGGTCAGGCACAAGCTGCAATGGCAGCAGACGGGAAAACATTCGTTGTAGGAAAGCATGAATTATTCCCAATTCCTAACTCATTTATTATTGAGGCTAAGGGATTATCTGCTCAAAATCCTGGATATTAATCTTAATAATTTAAAAAGATGAAAAATAGAAATTTAATAAAATATATAGCGGTAGCTTTTCTATTTGGTGTAGCAACAAGTTGCGAAGATAGTATAGATAAAGATAATCCTGCGATTCCTTATTCTTCAATTGGTGGTTATCAGAATTCTGATGAAGTTGCATCAGATAATTTAATTAGTAAAATAAGTTTTGATAATTCTTCAATTTCTGATTCAAAAAATGGAGTTACTAATGGCTCTGTTTCCGGGTCGGGATTTGAAATTGGGGTTAAAGGTAATGCATACAAGGGATCTACAACTGGTTTTGTTTCTTATAATGATGTAAGTGACAGAATTAAGAATCTTAAGAGTGTAACTCAGGCCATGTGGATTAAAACCTCTGCGCATACTGGAGGAGCGCAATGCCTTTTTATGTTGCCAAAGACAACAGACTTTTGGGGGAATATTTTCGTTTTAATTGAAAGTTCTACCGATGGAAAAATGTTAATAAAGTTCCATATTCAAAAAGATGTAACTCCCAGTATTCCATGGGCCGGACAGTTCATCGAAACTGGAGGAACAAATAAGCTTGAAAATATGTATGATAAATGGAAACATGTCGTTTGGACTTATGAAGCTGGTTCCTCAACATTTTCATTATATGTAGACGGGGTAAAAATTCAATTACCGGATAGCATCACAAAAAGATATACAAATGATCCCCAACAAGGAGGCTCTCCACTTGGCTCTTTAGCAAATTCGAATGTTTCTAAATTTATCATCGGAGGATATCAACAGCATTTGGGTGCTCCTTGGGGAACACCGGATTCTTGGATGCTGAATTATACAGGATTGATGGATGAATTCAGAATGTATGATAAAGCACTTAGTGCTGGAGAAATTGATGCTTTATATAAGCTTGAAAAAGATAACAGATAATACTAAAAGGCCTTTTTTAGGCCTTTTTTTACAAATTGAAATATGAAAAAAACGATAGTTGCAATAATATTCTCCGGATTAATATTTAATTCCTGCTCATCCGGGGACTCTTTATCAGGCCCGGGGACACCTCTTGGAGGGGGAATAGCAGAGACTCCCAACAATTATAGTGATGTTCAATTAATTGAAATGGTTCAAAAAGATGCCCTGAAATATTTTTGGGATTATGCAGAATCAAATTCAAAATTAGCCAGAGAAAGATATCATACAGATAATCCTTCACAGGATGCAAATGTAGTAACAACTGGTGGTTCTGGTTTTGGATTAATGACAATATTGGTTGGAATTAAGAACGGATATATTTCTAAAGCAGAAGCGGTTTCAAGGCTTACAACTTCTTTAAATTTTTTGCAAAATGCAAACCGTTTTCATGGAGCATGGCCACATTGGATCAACGGGACAAATGGTCAGGTAATTCCTTTCGGTACAATGGATAATGGAGGCGATTTGGTAGAAACAGCTTTTTTAGCACAAGGGTTAATTTGCGTAAGAGAATATTTCAAGAATTCTGCTGATGCTTCAGAATTAGCAGTTTCGCAAAAAGCAGATGATTTATGGAAAGGAATTGAATGGAATTGGTATACCAAAGGGGAAAATGTTTTGTATTGGCATTGGTCACCAAATTATAATTTCCAAATGAATATGCAACTAAAGGGCTTTGATGAAACATTAATTACTTATGTAATGGCTGCAGCCTCACCAAATTACTCTATTAATAAATCAGTCTATCAACAAGGATGGGCCAGAAACGGGGATATTAAAAGTACGGCAACGCAATACGGAATTCCCGTTGTTGTAAATCATAATGGAGCTAATGGAACTGTTGGTCCTATGTTTTGGTCACATTACTCATTTTTAGGCCTGGATCCAAGAGGATTGAAAGATGATTATGTAAATTATGGAGATGCAACAGCAAATCATGCTAAAATTATGTATCAGTATTGCCTCACAAATCCTAAGGCATGGCAAGGGTATAATTCTAAAAGTTGGGGGCTTACCGCAAGTTATTCCAGAAATACAGATGGATCAACAGGATATGCTGCACATCAGCCAAATAACGATTTAGGGATCATTTCTCCTACGGCAGCTCTATCAAATATGCCTTATATTTCTTCAGAAAGCATGAATATGCTAAGATTTTTATATAATGAAAATTACAGCAAATATATTGGAATTGCTGGGCCCTATGATGCTTATTCAGTACAATACAATTGGGTCACGCCAAGATATTTGGCAATAGATCAGGGAACAATTGCTCCAATGGTTGAAAATTATAAAAGCCAGTTTTTATGGCAGCTATTTATGAATGCTCCGGATATAAAACAAGGATTACTAAAGCTAGGCTTTCATTCTACACAATATGGATTTTAAAAAGAATATATTATGAAAAGGACCGTATTATCAATTGCCGTAACATCTTTATTCTTTGCATACTCCTGCAAAAATTCTCAATCCTCAAAACAGGAAACCGTTCAGAAACAGGTTGTTAAGAGTAATATTACTGATGAACAGCTAATGGACAGAGTACAGAAAGATGCATTAAAATATTTCTGGGACTATGCTGAACCTAAATCGATGCTGGGAAGAGAGCGGTATCACGAAGACAACATTTATCCTGATAATGACAAGCATGTCGTAACAACCGGAGGTTCAGGGTTCGGACTGGCAACCCTTCTGGTAGGTGTTGAAAGAGGATTTATTCCGAGACAGGAAGCCGTAAAAAGATTGACTCATATGATGGATTTTCTTGCCAAGGCAGACCGTCATAAAGGAGCCTGGTCGCACTGGATCAACGGAGAAACAGGAAAAACCGTTCCTTTCGGCAAAAAAGATAATGGAGGTGACCTTGTGGAGACTGCATTTCTTACCTCAGGGATTTTAATGGTACGTGAATATTTTAAAAACGGAAATGCTGAAGAAAAAGCGCTTGCTTCAAAATGTGATGAGCTCTGGAAAGGAATTCAGTGGAACTGGTATACTAAAGGAGGCGAAAAAGTTCTTTACTGGCACTGGTCACCGGAATATCAGTGGGAGATGAATTTTCCGCTGGAAGGCTATAACGAATGTCTGATTACCTATATTTTAGCTGCTTCATCGCCTACACACCCTATTGATGCAGAAACCTATTACAAAGGCTGGACAAGAAACGGGACTTATCTGACAGACAAAACAAAATACGGGCTACCTCTTTATGTAAAACACAACTATGCCGAAGAATATGGCGGGCCGCTTTTCTGGTCACAATATTCCTATATCGGTCTGGATCCTACCGGGCTTTCTGATAAACTAGTGAAAAATTATTTTGATTTAAATAAAAATCAGGTCCTTATCGACTATAAATACTGCGTTGAAAATCCGAAACAGTGGAAAGGCTACGGACCCAATTACTGGGGATTAACAGCAGGCTACACAAGAAATGAAGACGGAAGTACAGGCTATACTGCCCATATGCCGACTAATGATAATGGAGTAATTACACCTACAGCCGCATTGAGTAGCTTCCCGTACACCCCGAAAGAATCTATGAATTTCCTTAGATTTCTGTACACACAAAAACCTGAATTCATTGGATCAGCAGGACCTTACGATGCTACTTCGGTTAACTACGACAACTGGTTTACCCCAAGATATTTAGCGATAGATCAGGGAACAATAGCCCCAATGATTGAAAACTACAGAACAGGATTCCTTTGGAAACTGTTTATGAATGCTCCTGAAATTCAGCAGGGACTTAAGAAACTGAGCTTTAAATCTGACAAATACAATATCAAATAATCAGATCTTAACCTTATCTTTATCTTATTGAATTTTAATTTAATAGGAATGAATCTTAACCCGTTAAATAAACAATAATACACCAAAACGGCTTTAGCCAAAACCTTAACAACAATATGAAATTAAAGCTAAAACACCTCCCGCTTTTAATCCTGCCGTTCTCATTACAGATTAATGCACAGGAAATAAAAGCGGAATTAAACAAAGAAATCAAAAGAACCGAAAAAATATCCTACATTCTCGATTATCCCCAGAAAGTAAAAGAAAATGTTCCTTTAATCGTATTTCTTCACGGTTCAGGAGAAAGAGGTAATAATCTTGATTTAGTTAAGGTTCACAGTCCGTTTACTTACAAAAATCTGATCAAGGAGCCGGTAGCTATTTTGGCGCCTCAGTGTCCTGCAGATTCATGGTGGGATACGGTGACAGTTTATAACCTGATCAAAGAAGTTCAGAAGAAATATAAGATTGATGCTTCCAGGATTTACCTCACAGGACTTTCGCTGGGAGGATGGGGAACATTGAAGCTTGCTCTGGAGCATCCTGAAATGTTTGCGGCGGTAGTGCCGGTATGCGCCCCTACAGACATGATCATGTATGCGAATATCAATAGGTATAAAGATTTGAATATGAAAATTTTTCACGGCGGAATGGATGATATCGTACTCCCAGAAAATGCTTTTAAATTCTACCAAAAACTGCATCCGGTAAACCCTTCGGCAGAACTGGTTATTTTCCCGAATGATAACCACAACTCATGGGATTCAACCTATTCTGATCCTAAACTGTATGAATGGATGCTGTCTAAGAAAAAAGAAAATTAAATGACTACGGAAAAGAGACATTAATTCTACAAAACACAAATTGTAAAAAAATTAGAATCCCTTATAAAACAAGCAAAATAAAATTAGAACTATAATTTAAGAAGATAGATTTATGAAAAAGTTAATTGTAATGGCAACCATGGCCCTTTCTCCCGTGTTTTCTGCACAGGAAATGGTAACCAGGCCGGTTCAGTCTTACCAGACCGCTCAGTATCAGGCGAAGAAAAAGCTTTCGTGGAAAATCTTTTGTCGAAAATGACTTTGGATGAAAAGATTGGGCAGCTCAACCTGCCGACTTCCGGAGATTTTACCACAGGGCAGGCTCAGAGCTCAGACATTGGCAAAAAAGTGGAGCAGGGATTAGTAGGAGGATTATTCAATATAAAAGGAGCCGAAAAAATTAAAGCAGTTCAGAAAGTGGCTGTAGAAAAAAGCCGTCTGAAGATTCCTTTGATTTTCGGAATGGATGTAATTCACGGTTACGAAACCACCTTCCCGATTCCGTTAGGCCTTGCTGCTTCCTGGGATATGAACCTCGTACAGCAGTCTGCAAGAGTAGCGGCAAAAGAAGCTTCATCAGACGGGATCAACTGGACCTTCTCTCCAATGGTGGATATTTCACGCGAACCAAGATGGGGAAGAGTTTCTGAAGGTTCCGGAGAAGACCCTTATTTAGGAAGTGAAGTTTCCAGGAATATGGTGTATGGCTATCAGGGAAAAGACCTTTCTGCTGCTAATACCATCCTGGCCTGTGTAAAGCATTTTGCACTCTATGGAGCTGGTGAAGCCGGACGTGATTACAATACGGTAGATATGAGCCACGTGAGAATGTTCAACGAATATTTTCCACCCTACAAAGCAGCTGTAGATGCAGGAGTAGCCTCTGTAATGGCTTCCTTCAATGAAGTGGATGGAGTTCCGGCAACCGGAAATAAATGGCTTCAGACCGATGTACTTAGAAAATTATGGAACTTCAAAGGCTTCGTGGTGACCGATTATACAGGAATCAACGAAATGACTGAACACGGAATGGGAGACCTTCAGCAGGTGTCCGCTTTAGCCCTGAAAGCCGGAGTAGATATGGATATGGTAGGGGAAGGATTTTTAACGACCCTTAAAAAATCTCTGGACGAAGGAAAAGTTACACAGTCTGAGATCGATATGGCGGCAAGAAGAATTCTGGAAGCAAAATATGACCTTGGATTATTCGATGATCCTTACCGTTATGGCGATGCAAAACTGGCTGCAAAAGAAGTGTACAATATGGAAAACCGCAACATAGCAAGAAGTGCGGCAGCCCAGTCCATGGTTTTATTAAAGAACGAAAATCAGGTATTACCATTGAAAAAGTCCGGTACAGTAGCGGTGATCGGACCATTGGTGAACAACTCCCTGAATATGGCAGGAACCTGGAGTGTTGCTACGAAACATGCTGCTTCAGTTTCACTAATGCAAGGGCTTCAGGCTAATTATGGAAAAGAAGTGAAATTCCTTTCAGCAAAAGGAGCAAACATAGATTACGATGCTAAATTAGAAGATATTTATGCAGCTCATGGTAAAAAAACAGACCGCGATAACCGTTCTAAAGAAGCATTACTGAAAGAAGCTGTTGATATTGCCAATAAAGCAGACGTTATCGTTCTCGCAATTGGAGAATCTGCAGAAATGAGCGGTGAGTCTTCTTCAAGAACAGAGATTACAATTCCACAGTCCCAGGTTGATTTATTAAATGAACTGAAAAAAACAGGAAAACCTATTGCAATGGTACTTTACACAGGACGTCCCCTGGCTTTAACCAATGTAAAAGATGTACCTGATGCTATTCTTAACGCCTGGTTTGCCGGTTCAGAGGCTGGAAATGCTATTGCAGACGTTCTGTTTGGAAAAGTAAATCCTTCAGGAAAACTTCCGATGACCTTCCCAAGAAGTTTAGGACAGGTTCCTATCTACTATAATGCAAAAAATACAGGCCGTCCGCTAAGCCAGGATAAAGTTGATAAATGCGTGTACGAAAGATTCCGTTCAAACTATATGGATGAATGTAATACACCGTTGTATCCGTTCGGGTATGGTTTGAGCTATTCTAAATTCAGTTACTCCGATCTGTCTGTTTCAAATTCCAATCCAAAAGGAAATCAAACGGTTCAGGCTTCAGTAACCGTTACCAATTCCGGAAACTACGACGGGGCTGAGGTAGTACAGCTGTATATCAGGGATATGGTGGGAAGCATTACCAGACCGGTAAAAGAACTGAAAGGATTCCAGAAAGTATTCCTGAAAAAAGGAGAATCTAAAAAAGTAACCTTCGACATTACACCGGAAAGCCTGAAATTCTACAACGGAGAATTGAAATATGACTGGGAACCGGGAGACTTTGATATCATGGTCGGAACCAATTCTGATGAAGTGAAACACTCAAAGATCAATTGGTCTAAATAATAATAACCAAAGCCGCTCTTTGAGTGGCTTTTTTCCATATTTGGCATGATTTTTAATGGCACAGAGGTAGCTTTAATATAATGATTATGAAAAAAACGATTTTACTTGGCACAGTATTCATGGGATCTTTTCTGTTTGCACAGACCGTAGGAGGAGATAGAGATGCACATGGATGTATAGGTTCGGCGGGGTATACTTACTCTCAGATTAAAAAAGATTGTGTAAGAGTTTTTGAGCAGAAGATTAAATTGACAGAAGTGGCCCCTAAAGGCAGTTCTACTTCAATGGTTGCCGTTATTTTCAGTAAGGATATGAAAAAAGCTGAAGTTTTTATTCCGGATACAGATGGAGAAAGCCTGATCCTTACAAGAGCAGGAAAAGGTAAGACCTGGAAGAAAGATGACTATGTTTTGGTTCCTTTCAAGAAAGACGGATATCAGCTTAAGAAAGACAATGTTGTGATTTATCAGTAAATCCGGATTTTATAAAATACAATAGAGACCGCCTGTTAAGGCGGTCTCTTTGTTTTAATAATTTGGAAGAGAAACAACAGAATTAAAATAGTATAGGTATGAGGCTCCCGGAATGAGGAGTTTTTGTATCTTAGATAAACTAATACCTTGTTACAAAACTCAACCATTAATATTTAAAATATGAGAAAAACTATTTTATTAGGCGCAATGTTCCTTAGCTCTTTAGCCTTTACCCAGCAAAAAGGAGGTGACAAAGATGTTCATGGATGCAGAAGCTCAGCAGGCTATACGTATTCGCAGATCAAAAATGATTGTGTAAGGGTTTTCGAACAGAAAATTAAACTAAAGGAAGTGAACTCAGATAAAAGTTATACTTCCATGACCGCTGTTATTTTTAGTAAAGACATGAAAAGAGCAGAAATTTTCATTCCGGATGGAAATGCAAAAAGCATTATTCTTGTCCGGGAAGGAAAAAGTAAAATGTGGAAAAGTGGAAGCTACATCAAGGAAACCTATGTGTTGGTTCCCTATAAAAAATCAGGTTACCAGATTAAAAAAGATGATGTTGTAATTTATCAGTAATAAAATCATTTAATTGTATGACTTCGTGTTGTAGATTAGATTTTTATTAAGTGGTTGATTATCAATACGATATTTCCGTTAAAAAGTGTATATTAGTATAATCAAATCACAACAGTACAGTAAGGAGCCCCAAAAAATTAAATAATATGAAAAATCTGAAAAAATTGACAAAACAAGAACTGAAAACAGTTCAGGGAGGCATCCCTATGTGTCTGCCAGGATATTTGTGGTGCTCATTTGTTAAAAAATGTATTTCTGTAGGATCAGAGTGCGGACTAGCTCTGTAGTATCGATCTTTTACTGTTTTAAATAATAATAGCCGGTCATTTGACCGGCTATTATTTGTAGAGAAATACCTGAATTGATCAGGCTTTTTAATAACATTTATTAGCATCGTAAATTCTGCATGGCCCGTTCTCAGAATATTGGCATGTTCCGGCAGGGCAGCTTTGTCCCGGTTGTGGAACCCATCCTCCTGAAATCATTTTTAAATTGGACTTTGATAACTTTTTTAGATTTTTCATAATAAGTTTTGTTTTAGATTGTTTATTTGATGTTGTACTAAATTAGAAAATAAATCAATATAATATCACTTACTGTTGAAAAAATAATTTCTGAATCATAAAACGATTCATCTAAAGCAGATTTTAATCTTTGAAAATATAAAATGTGTCATCCATTTGAACCAAAATTTAAAAGGACATTCACAATTTTCATCTCTCACCGAAAATCCTTATTTTTGTACATCTAAAAAGTAAAAGAAAGAATGAATTCCTACAAAAATCCATTGGAAGAGCGCTACTCCAGTGAAGAAATGTTATTTAACTTCTCGCACAATAACAAATTCCAGAATTGGAGAAAGCTTTGGATAGCTCTTGCTGAAATCGAAAAAGACCTTGGACTTGAAATCACAGACGAGCAGATTGCTGAGTTAAAAGCTAATGCTGAAAATATCGATTATGAGAAAGCAGCAGAGTACGAAAAGAAATTCCGTCATGATGTAATGGCTCACGTTCATGCCTATGGCGATGTGGCGCCTTCAGCAAAAGGAATCATCCATTTGGGAGCTACTTCAGCTTTTGTAGGAGATAATACAGACCTTATTCAAATCCGTGACGGACTTTTAATCTTAAAGAAAAAGTTGGTTAACGTGATGAAAAATCTTTCTGATTTTGCTATTCAGTATAAAGATCTTCCTACCTTAGGATTCACCCATTTCCAGCCGGCTCAGCTGACTACAGTCGGTAAAAGAGCAACACTTTGGTTACAGAGCTTGGTCCTTGACATTGAAGAGCTTGATTTCTTCCTGGAAACCCTTCGTTTCAGAGGAGTAAAAGGAACTACCGGAACAGCAGCAAGTTTCCTGGAACTTTTTAACGGTGATTATTCCAAAGTAAAACACTTAGATAAAGAGCTTTCCAAAAGATTCGGTTTCGAAAAAGTTTTCGGAGTTTCCGGTCAGACTTATGACAGAAAAATTGATGCTAAAGTAGTAGCGTTATTAGGAAATATTGCTCAGTCAGCCCATAAATTCACCAACGATTTACGTCTTCTTCAAAATCTTAAGGAAATTGAAGAGCCATTCGAGAAAAACCAGATCGGTTCATCGGCTATGGCCTACAAGCGTAATCCTATGAGAAGTGAAAGAATCGGGGCATTGGCTAAATATGTAATGTCATTGACGACAAGTTCTGCAATGGTAGCTTCTACTCAGTGGTTTGAAAGAACACTGGACGATTCTGCCAACAAAAGGCTGACGATTCCTCAGGCATTCCTTGCTGTTGATGCCATCCTTTTGATCTGGAACAATATCATGAACGGAATCGTTGTTTATCCGAACAGGATCAACAAACATATTATGGAAGAACTTCCTTTCATGGCGACAGAATACATCATCATGGAAGAAGTGAAAGCCGGTGGTGACCGTCAGGAAATTCACGAAGTGATCAGAGTTCATTCTATGGAAGCTTCCAAAAAGTGAAGGAGGAAGGTAAAGAAAACGACCTTATTGAAAGAATCCTGAATGATAATTCTTTAAAACTGGACAAATCAAAATTAAAAGAAGTTTTAGATCCTAAAAACTTTATCGGTTTTGCGCCGATCCAAACGGAGGAATTCATAGCGAATGAAGTCCAGCCGATTCTGGATCAGAATAAAGACCTGATAGGATTGGAGGCTGATCTTAAAGTATAAAACATATGCAGTCCTTTTGGGCTGCATATTTTATTTTAAACATTTTCAAATAAAGATAACTCTATGACCATAAAAGGGCTTTCTGTTTTTCTACTTCTCTTTCTTTCTGTGAAAACTTTTTCACAAAAGAAGGATGATATATACACTATAATGGATACTAATGCCCAAAAGCTTGCCCAAAAATCAGGAGCTTACTCAGTATCCGTAGGAATTGTGAAAAACGGGAAAATCTATACAAAGCATTATGGGGAAATAGACAAAGGCAAAGGCAACAAAGCTGATGACAATACCTATTTTGAAATAGCTTCCGTTACCAAACTTTTTACAGGCCAGTTATTGGCAAAAGCTGTTTTAGATGGAAAGATCAGTCTGGAAGACGATATCCGTAAATTTTTAAAAGAAGATTATCCCAATCTGCAATATCAGGGAACACCTGTTAAAATTAAAAATTTGATTTCCTACAGCACTGCTTTACCACGTAATCTTCCTGATGATACTGAGCTGAGAAAAAATATGACAGATGAAACTCCTTTTCAATACAATAAATTAGGAGAAAAATATACAAAAGACCAGTTTAAGCAGGATCTGAGAAAAGTAAAACCGGACACCATTCCGGGAACAGGATACAAATACAGTAATTTAAGTCTTGAAATTACAGGATTAATACTGGAAAATGTCTACGGAAAAAACTATGAAACACTCCTTAAAGAAAACATTTTTTCAAAATCAGGAATGGACCATACCAAACTGGAACTTGGGAAAAATGGGGTCTTGGCCAATGGCTATTCTACCAGCGGGCGCTTAATGCCGGAATCCAAAAGCCTTTTATGGGGTTCAGGCGGCTCAAAAACCAAATCTACAATGGGAGATATGGTAAAGTTTTTGAAATATGAACTTGATTCCAAAAATGAAACAGTTCAGGAGTCTCAAAGAAATATCTCAGGCAGCAAAGAAAGCTGGTTTGGATATTTTTGGGATGATTTTGCAGTAACAGACAAAGGGAAAAATGGCTATAAACATGGTGGTTCCTTCGGATACCAAACCTGGTTTGCTATATATCCCGAGCTTAATTTAGGCATTTGTATGATAGTAAACATCAGTGGAATGGAAACTTTTCCAGTGTTGCAGAATGCAGCTTACGGATTAGTGGAAGATCTGACTGTTCCATCTGGTAAAAAGAAATATATGGTTATGAGGTGAAGGGCGATAAAGTCGTTTTTGAATATACCCATCCGAAAAACCTGGATGCAGGACTCATCAATAATATTGTCGTTGCAGGTTCCTTCAACGACTGGAATCCCGGAAATAAAGAGTATCAGATGAAGAGAAAAGATAAAAATCATTTTGAACTTGAAATTCCGGCGTCCAGATTTGAGAAAGGGAAGACCTATTCCTTTAAATTTGTACTGAATGGAGGTTGGATGATAACTCCTAAAAAAGCTTCCAATACAGACGGGACAGATGATAATAATCTTACGCTGAAGCTGTAAAAATTAAGGATCAGTATTGGTTCTGAAAAAGTAAAAGAAAAATAAATCTAATATTAAAAAACTGACATCTAATGTCTAATAACAAAAGAATTTTCGTAGAAAAAAGAGGAATTTTCGATGTTGAAAGTCCAAAAATTTTTGATGAAGTAAAAGCGGTTGTTCCGTCAATCCAAAATGTAAAAGTATACAATGTTTACGATATTTTCGGGTTGAATGACGGGGAGTTCGGAAAAGTGGTCAACAGCACTTTCGTAGACCCTGTTACAGATATTTTGCACACAGAAAATCCGGCGGAAGGAATCTTTTTCGCAATGGAATTTTTGCCTGGGCAATACGACCAGCGTGCAGATTCTGCCCAGCAGTGTATAGCCTTACTGACTGAAAATGAAAAATCAAAAGTGAGAAGCGGAAAACTGATCGAATTTGAAGGAGTTTCTGAGTCTGATCTTGCAAAAATCAAAGACCTTTTAATCAATAAAGTAGAATCTCAGGAAAAAGATTTATCAATTTTAGATATTCCTGCGGAAGAAACACCATCAAAAGTTTTAATTCACGAAAATTTCATCAATTTTGATGATGCTCAGCTTGAAGAATTCTTTAATAATCATGGTTTTGCATTAGGCTTGGACGATTTAAAATTCATTCAGGAATATTTTAAAACTGAACAAAGAAATCCAACTGAAACAGAACTTAAAGTTTTAGACACGTACTGGAGTGACCACTGCCGTCATACTACTTTCGAAACACAGCTTTCAAATATTGAATTTGAAGGAGCTTTCAAACATACATTGGAAACCATTTTCAATGACTATATCGAAAAAAGAAAATTCTTAGGCCGTGAGCTGAAACCTATTTCCCTGATGGATCTGGCAACAGTATGCGCAAGGTATTTCCATAAAACAGGTAATCTGGAAAACCTTGTTGTTTCAGACGAAATCAACGCCTGTACCATTCAGATCGAAGCTGAATACGATGGTAAAAAAGAACCGTGGTATTTACTATTTAAAAATGAAACCCACAATCACCCGACGGAAATTGAACCTTTTGGAGGAGCTTCAACCTGTTTGGGAGGAGCTATCAGAGATCCATTGTCCGGACGTTCTTTTGTTTTTCAGGCCATGAGGCTTACAGGAGCAGCAGATGTTCTGGAACCGGTAGATAAAACCTTACCGGGAAAATTACCTCAGAAAACCATTACAAAACAGGCAGCAAACGGATATTCTTCCTACGGAAACCAGATCGGTCTGGCCACTACAATGGTTTCCGAAATCTATGATGAAGGCTATAAAGCCAAGAGAATGGAGGTAGGTTTTGTTACCGGAGCCGTACCTGTAGACTGGGTAAGGCGAGAAAAGCCTGAAAACGGTGATTCAATCATCATTTTAGGAGGAGCAACAGGCCGTGACGGAGTTGGAGGAGCCAGCGGAAGTTCAAAAGAGCAGGACGAGACTTCCATCCACACCATGAGCTCTGAAGTTCAGAAAGGGAATGCCGTTGAAGAACGTAAAATCCAGAGACTCTTCAGAAACCCTGAAGTAACCAAACTGATCAAAAAATCAAATGACTTCGGAGCCGGAGGTGTTTCTGTAGCTATTGGTGAAATTGCCGATTCCTTAGAAGTAAACCTTGACGTTTTACCGTTGAAATATGAAGGATTAAACGGAACAGAGCTTGCCATTTCAGAATCTCAGGAAAGAATGGCGGTTGTAGTTGATCCGAAAGACAAAGAAAAATTCATCAAATTCTGTGAAGATGAAAACATTGTCGCTGTAGAAGTGGCAAAGGTTACGGATTCAGGCAGAATGCAGATGTTCTGGAAAGGTGATAAGATCGTAGACCTTTCAAGAGCATTTTTAGATACCAACGGCTGTTCTAAAAGCCAGGAAGTAAAAATTACCCACCTTGAAGAAGTAAAAGAAGAAAAAGTTCCTTTTACAAAAGAAAACTTCATTAAAATATTAAGCGACAAAAATGTAGCTTCCCAAAAAGGATTGCTGGAAATGTTCGACTCTTCTGTAGGAGGAACTACCGTTGCGATGCCTCTTGGAGGGAAATACCAGCAGACCCTGATGGAGGGAAGCGTTCAGACCCTGCCAATTTTAGGGGCAAAAGACATTGAAACCGTTTCTTTTGCAAGCTGGGGATTTGATGCCGGAATTTCAAAGCAGAACTCACTGCTGGGAGCTTCTTATGCAGTGGTTGAAAGCGTTGCCAAAATTACGGCCATGGGAGGTGACTACAAAAATATAAGGCTAAGCTTCCAGGAATATTTTGAAAAGCTGGGCCAGAACCCTGAAAAATGGGGCAAACCTTTAGCTTCTCTTTTAGGAGCTTATGATGCACAGATCAATCTTGGTCTTGCGGCAATCGGAGGGAAAGATTCCATGAGCGGTACTTATCAGGATCTGAATGTGCCGCCTACATTGATTTCTTTTGCCTGTGCAAACGGTGAAAAGAAAAATGTTATTTCCCCTGAATTTAAACAGGCCGGAAACAAGCTGTATTTCTTTAGCCATATTCCTCAGGAAAACGGTCTTCCGGATTATGAAAGCTTAAAAGGAATTTTTGAATTTATTTTTGAAAATATCAAAGCCGGAAAAATTGTTTCTGTGAAAACCATCAAAGAAGGCGGGGCAGCGGTAGCCTTAGCGAAAATGAGCTTTGGAAACAGATTGGGCGCAGACGTAACTGTTGATGAGAACGCTTTGCTGGCTAAAAATATCGGCAGCTTAATTATTGAATCAACAGAAGAGCTTAGCAATATCTCTCTTCAGCAAATCGGTGAAGTAAAAGATTCAAAAATTTTAAAAATAAACAATCTTGAATCTCCAATCTCGGATCTTGAATCAGCTTACACAGGAACCTTTGAAAACCTTTTCCCTACCAAAGAAAAAGAAAAGCTTACGGTTGAAATAGATGAGCAATTTAATTCCATCAACCCAAGAAATATCATTATTAAAAAACACGGAATCGCCCAGCCGAAAGTATTTGCTCCGGTATTCCCGGGAACCAACTGCGAATATGACACTTTAAATGCATTTGCAAAAGAAGGAGCAGTGGTAAGCAGTCTTCCATTGAAAAACATTAACCATCAATTGCTGGATGAAAGTATTGATGCATGGGTGGAAGAGATCAGGACTTCCCAGATCCTTGCTTTTTCAGGAGGTTTCTCGGCAGGTGACGAGCCGGATGGTTCTGCAAAATTCATCGTCAACGTTCTGAAAAACGAAAAGATGAAAAACGCTGTTCACGAATTACTGGACAGGGATGGAATGATCATAGGAATCTGTAACGGTTTCCAGGCTCTGGTAAAATCCGGTCTGCTGCCTTACGGAAGAATCAAGGATCTGGATGAAAACTCTCCGACGCTTGCTCACAATGCGATCAGAAGACATATTTCCCAGATGGTGAATGTAAAAGTTGTGAATGATGAATCACCTTGGTTAAAAGGAATGAAAGGCCAGGTATTCACTATTCCTATTTCTCACGGTGAAGGCCGTTTCATGGCTTCCGAAGAAGAAATTAAAAAGCTTTACGAAAACGGACAGATTGCCACCCAATATATTGACCTTGACGGAAACATTGCCCACGGAATGCCGTTCAATCCTAACAATTCATTATTCGGGATTGAAGGAGTTACCAGCCCGTGCGGAAAGATTTACGGAAGAATGGGGCATCCTGAGCGTTTTGCTGAAGGTCTCATGAAAAACATACCGACCGCGAATTACCACAATATATTCAAAAATGGAGTGGAGTACTTCAAATAAAAATAACCGAAAAGTGACCGTCATTAATGGCGGTCACTTTTCAAATCTGGCAGGATTCTACGATGAGGTATCTTCAGTGCTCATGAAAGGGACTGACTGGAAAGTGGGAACCTTGGACGGTTTTGATGATATTTTGTACGGAGGTTTCGGAGTGTTTGAGAACGGAGAGGAATTAGAAATTATCTGGAAAGAATCCCAGAAGTCAAAAAAGGATCTCGGTTTGGAAGCAACCTGTGATTTTTATGAAAACAAAATCAGGCAGGGAAAACCATTCAATGTCAAATTGATCCAGCAGAAACTGGATGAACTGGCTTCAGGAAAAGGCCAGACCTTATTTGAAATTTTAGTTGAAATTATAGATTCGCATAAAAATATTGTACTAATTTTGGATTGATGTAATTGATGGATATATGATGATTGATTAATCATCACAAATAAATAATAAATCTACAACAACTAGCATCCAATATCTGACATCTAATTAAATATGAAAAAAATGATTTACGGGCTGTTCTTCGGAGACAGCATTACATATGGGGAATATGACGGAGTATTCGGAGGATGGGTAGATATTCTTAAAAGATATGCTTTACAGCAGTTTCATGAAGGGAAAAATGAACTGATCCTTTTCAACCTTGGGATCGGCGGCGAAACTACAGACGGTCTGTTGAAAAGAATGCCTCATGAACTGGCTGCCAGAAATTCAGCGGAAGGAAATATTGTTTTTATTGGTTACGGCGCTAATGATCTTGCTATAAAAAACGGAGTTCATATGGTAAATCCCGATCAGTTCAGGAATAATATCTATGAGGCAGTTCGTCATGCAAAACAATATGCCCATGATATTTATCTCGTCAACATTCTTCCTGTTTCTCAAAAAGTAGATGGGATAGAAAGCGCAGCAGGAAAGTTGAGAACCCACGATGAAATCCTTATTTATAATCAGATTCTCAAAGACATTGCTTCTGAACACTCGCTGCATTATGTTGATTTTTATAAGGCTGTTTTGGAAGATAAAGAAATCCTGCTTTCCGAAGATGGAGTACATCCCAACGAAAAAGGCTATGGCATAATGGCTGAAACGGCAATACCCATCATAGAAAAATATTTATAATGGCTTATCTGTTTTCCTACGGAACCTTGCAGAAAGAAGAGGTTCAGATTGAGACATTCGGCAGGATTCTGAAAGGTGAAAAAGATATTCTTACTGGGTATAAATTGGGCAGGGTAGAGATCACAGATCCCGAAGTTTTACGCAAAAGCAATCAGCAGTATCATCCTATTTTAGAATTTTCGGGAAATACCAAAGATAAGGTAGAAGGGATTCTTTTTGAAGTTACAGAACAGGAAATTCTGCAGGCCGATGAATACGAAGTGGATGATTATAAAAGAATAGAAACGGTTTTCAAGTCAGGGAAAACAGGGTTTATTTATGTTGGAAAGTGAATTTATCTTAATGTCGTGAAATATTGATTTTATTTGTTAGTTTTATACTTACAAATTCAAGAAACATTATGAAAAATCTAAAAAAACTAAAAAGACAGGAACTGAAAAACGTAAAAGGTGGAATAGGCCCGTCCTTGATCATTTATCCGACAGACGAAAACGGATATTGCAGCAATCCACCGTATATTTCTTACTGTGCAAAATTTGATGGCTGTATGACCTCAGAGTCCTGGGATAAATACTGTTCTTAAAAACATAAGCATTCCTTCGGGAGTGCTTTTTTATTGAAAAATATACTTCCAGTAAACAATTATTCCCGTAACAATTGAAGCTATGGTCATGAGCAGAACAGCTCCAGCGGAAATATCCTTAATAAAGCCGATTCTTTTGTCAAAATCAGGCTGGATGATATCACATATCTTTTCGATTGCAGTATTAAAAATTTCAGCACTTAAAACACCTGCTGAAGCCAGAAGAACAAGTACAGTGTCAGTTGTTGAAAGTTTAAAATAGAAAATGAGGATAAGGTTGATAAAAAAAGCTGCGACCTCGATCTGAAAATTCCTCTCCGTTTTCAGCATCAGCAAAATACCGCGGAAAGCATTAAAGAAACTTTTGTGGATAGGCGGTTTTTGCATAGCTTATTTTTAGCAAAGATAAGATTTGTATTTTGTTGAATCCTGATACTTGGGAACAGTTTTTTGTATATTATATTCACCCGGAAATGAAAAACTAGGGATAGGTTTTTATTCAGGAGTTTATCATTGGAAGGAAATTCTGACATTAAACCAAGCCTGAAAACAGCTTAACGATATTTGTTCAAAACTCCTTAAGATTATTTTTTTCATTATAGTTTCTATTTATTATATTTGTAGAAACTTATTTTTAAATCTATGAAATTTATTATTTCAAGTGGTGAACTGCAGAAAGCATTGCAAACTGTAAGTGGCGTAATATCAAGTTCTCAGTCGAGACCGATTTTAGAAAACTATCTTTTTGAATTAGACGGAAATAACGTTACCATTACAGCATCTGATGGCGAGACTACTCTTGTTACTTCTCTGGAGGTAAAGTCTGATGATTCGGGTAAATTTGCCGTTCCTGCTAAAATTTTTCAGGATTTTATCAAGACGTATGGTGAACAGCCTTTAACCTTTGTAGTAAAGGATCACGCAGAAGGAACCGGAAGCCAGCTTGAAATTTTAGATGAAAAAGACAATTTCGCTGTAGCATTGGATAATGCCGATGATTACCCTGAGCTGCCGGAATTTGATGCATCTCAAAGCGTAACAATGCCTGCCGGAGTTTTATCTGAAGCACTGACGAATACTCTTTTTGCGACCAGTAACGATTCTCTTCGTCCGGTAATGACAGGAGTATTGTTTCAGTTCGGAGAAAATGAGACCAATTTTGTTTCTACAGATTCCCACAGACTGGTTGTATATAAAAGAACAGACCTGATGAATGCCGAACCAATGGAATTCATTATGCCTAAAAAACCTTTGAATATTTTCAAAAATATTCTGGCAAGTTCCAATGAAGATGTTACTATTGATTTCAATGAGAATATGGCCAAATTTACTTTTGGAAAACATATCTGGATCTGTAGACTGATAGACGGGAAATACCCGAACTATACAGCCGTAATTCCGAAAGAAAATCCAAATGTACTGACGATTAACAGAAATCTTCTTTTAGGAGCAATCAAGAGAGCATCGATCATGTCTAACAAATCTACCAATCAGGTGAGATTTAAACTGTCTGCAAACATTCTTCACCTTCATGCAGAAGATACGGAATATGCAAACAAAGCAGATATGCAGATCCCTTGTGACTATAACGGAGAAGACATTAATATCGGTTTCAGTTCTAAGTTCTTAACGGAAATGCTTACTATTCTGGGTTCTGATGATATCACCATGAAGATGTCTCAACCTAACAGACCGGGAATCATTGAACCTCTTGATGGTCTTGAAGAAAGTGAAAATATCTTAATGTTGTCAATGCCGGTAATCGGATTGTAATATTTAAAATACATAAACGATAAGAGACTGAATTTTCGGTCTCTTTTTATTTTTATATGATATCAGGAATTTTTGAAATTTATTTTGATCATTCTTTAAAAAATCTGAAAATAATGCAATAGGTTTGTAAGTTTCGTATAAAAAATACATCAAAATAGATCGGAAACGGATCAGAAACTATTTGTTTTAAAGTCCTCCCTAAATTTCTCTATTTCTTAAAAAAACACGACATTTGTACGGGAAAAAACCGTACAGGAAAACCGATACGGAAATTCAATAATTTTTTCAAAATATAGCAAATGAAAATATCAAACAACTGGCTGAAAGACTTTATCAAAACGGAACTGAAAACGGAAAGGATCGGAGAATTCCTTACAGATATAGGTCTTGAAGTAGAGGGGATAGAAAAATTTGAAAGTGTAAGAGGCAGCCTGGAAGGTATTGTAGTAGGAAAAGTATTGACCTGCGAAAAGCATCCGAATGCAGACAAATTAAAGAAGACAACAGTTGATGTAGGGAATGGTAAAATATTAAATATAGTTTGCGGGGCTCCCAATGTTGAAGCCGGACAGACTGTTCCTGTAGCTGTTGTTGGGACTAAAATTTATGATAAAACCGGAAATCTTTTCGAGATCAAGGAAGCAAAGATCAGAGGCGAGGTTTCTCAGGGAATGATCTGTGCAGAAGATGAGCTTGGCCTTAGCGAAGATCACGGTGGAATTATGGTTTTGGATGAAACCAAATATGAGGTAGGAAAGAATTTTGCAGATTATTTTGAATTGACCAACGATGAAGTGATCGAAATCGGCTTAACTCCCAACAGAACGGATGCCATGTCCCATTACGGCGTTGCCAGAGATCTTCATGCTTTCCTTTCGACCAACCAGCAGAAATCAACGTTTGAAAAAGTATCTTCTGAAACGGTAAACGGTGAAGGTTCACACAATTTCACGCTGGAAGTGGAAAATGCAGAACTTTGCCCAAGATACATCGGAGCTGTTATTGAAGACGTGAAAGTAGCTGAATCTCCGGCATGGTTAAAGGCAAGATTGAAAGCAATCGGCCTGAACCCAATCAACAATATTGTAGATATTACCAATTATATTCTTCACGGATACGGACAGCCTCTTCATGCATTTGATGCAGACAAGATTACCGGTAGTAAAGTGAAGGTAGGAACCGTAAAAGAAGGGACTAAATTTACCACTCTGGATGGTGTGGAAAGAACTTTAAACGGTTCTGAAGTGATCATTAAAGACGGAAAAGATAACCCGATGTGTATTGCGGGGGTTTTCGGTGGTGTTCATTCAGGAGTTTCTGATGAAACAAAAAATATATTCCTGGAAAGTGCCTATTTCAATCCGGTAGCGGTAAGAAAAGGGGCCAAATTTCATGGGCTGAACACCGATGCTTCTTTCAGATTCGAAAGAGGAGTAGATCCTAATATGACCAGAACAGCCATTACCCATGCCATCAAAATGATTCAGGAGATTGCAGGTGGAAAATTGGTAGGAGATCTGCTGGAAGAATATCCAAAGAAAATTGAGGACAATTACGTAATCATTAGGTTTTCAAGAATCGAACAGATCCTGGGAACAAAAATTCACAGAGAAAAAGTAAAGGAAATCTTAAAATCTCTTGAAATTCAGGTTTTAAATGAAATTCAGAACGGACTTGAAATATCTGTACCGGCTTACAGGGCAGATGTAACAAGAGAAATTGATGTTATTGAAGAAATCCTGAGAATTTACGGTTACAATAAGATCGATGCTCCGCAGAAAATATCTTTTACACCGGTAAAACTGAGCGCTAACGATCAGGATGAGCTTGAAAATAACTGGGCGAGAACCCTGCAGAGCCTTGGTTTCAATGAAGCGATGAACAACTCACTTACTTTCGTAAAGGATGAAACTGATGCTGTAAAATTACTCAATCCATTGAGCGGAGATCTTGCCTTCATGAGAAAATCTTTATTGGAAGGTCTTCTTCAGAATGCAGTGTACAATATCAACCGAAAAAACCAGGATATCAAATTCTTCGAATTCGGAAAAATTTACCATAAAAAAGAAAAATACGAAGAGAGAAAACAGCTTGCCATTCTTGTTACAGGAAGAGATGTTGCCGAAAACTGGCTGCAGCCTAAATCTGCAGTAAGCTTCTATAACCTGAAAGCTTACGTGAAAGTTTTGCTGGAAAAACTTGGAGTGGATTATAAAGAGGTTGCTTTAACAGATGAAAGATTCTCTGATGCATTAGCTTATGAGGCAGACGGTAAAATCTTAGTGAGAATCGGAAAAGTAGCGCCGGTTTTATTGAAAGATTTTGACATTGATCAGGAGTGTTTCTATGCTGAAATCGAGCTGGAATTGGCTCAGCAGCTACGTTCTGAAAAAGTGCTTACGTTTAAGGATATTCCTAAGTTCAATAAAATCAGAAGAGACCTTGCCTTATTAATTGATAAGAATATCAATTATCAGGATCTTTATCAGACGGCGAAAAAGAATAAATCTCCTTTCATCAAGAATATCAACCTGTTCGATGTATATGAAGGAAAAAATCTTCCGGAAGGTAAGAAATCCTATGCGATGAGCTTTGAACTGTTGAATGAGGAAAAAACCCTGGAAGAAAAGGAAATTTCTGAAGTAATGGATTCTCTGATCAAAGCATTCCAGAAAGAATATAACGCAGAATTAAGATCTTAATAAAAGATAAGACTTATAAAAAAACGGACTTGAAAAAGTCCGTTTTTTTATTTTTACTTCTCAGATCTTCAAGATTTAATATAATAATAATGATGATCAATATCCTAAAACTTGCAGCATAAAAAAATCTGCGTAATCTGTGTAATCTGCGAGAAAATAAAAATATTTTAAAGAAACATCTAAATATCTACGAGATTTCTAAATTCTTTTGTCTCTCGCAAATTACATAGATTAAGTAGATGATAAAGTAATCTTTATTACAGAATTTTCAGCATAAAAAAATCTGTGTAATTTGTGTAATCTGTGGGAAAATAAAAATATTTTCAAGTAAAATTCAATAAGAGCAAACTTTTACCGGCCTTCAAATGATCCCAAATCTCCGGCTTTAACCAAAAAATAAAAATAACCTTAATACTTATGATTAATAAAAAGTTCAGTAATTAGTATTCTTAAAAAAGTAATAAAATCTTCCACAAGCCGTTTAAATAATATAATTTCCTTAAATTTGAGTAAATCAAAAAGAAAAAAATGAAAAATCTTTTTTTAAGTATAGGTGCGGCTGCTATTCTGGCGTCGTGTGGCACAATGACGAGTGCTTCTGCCTCTAAAGTAGGAAAGGCCCAGCCTTCACTGGCCAATACAAAATGGACTTTGGCAGATAATGTAAAAGGAAAAGTTCCGACCCTTAACATCGAAGGTGAAAAGATCAATGGAAACGGAGGATGCAACAACTATTTCGGAACAGCTAAAATAGACCCTTCTACAGGTGATTTTTCTGCCGGACAAATGGGTTCTACAAAAATGATGTGCAATAATATGAGCGTTGAGCAGAATTTTATGGATATGGTAGGAAAAGCTAATAAATATGTTGTTTCCGGAACGACGCTGGAACTTTACAAAGACAATCTGCTACTGTTGAAATTCAATAAAGCTGAATAACATAAAAAAGGAACTCAATTGAGTTCCTTTTTATATGTTTAGGTAGTTATTATTCTTCCTCTTCTTCGTCGTACTTAGCCAACTCTTCATCGCACCATTTAAATGCAGCTTCTACCACTTTTGTAGCCTCGTCTGCCATAGTTTCCTCATCGTCACCTTCCAAATCATCCAGCCATTCAACTTCTTCTTCCTCTACATTTAAGATAAATCTTGGATATTCTGTATGAACTACGAATAAATCTTCAGGAAATTCCGAATTGTCTGCTAATAAAAACTTTGGTAATTTCATTTTTTTAATATTTTAACTTTAATCAAAGATAAATAAAATTATTGACTTAAAATTATTTCAAAAACATTTTTGAAACTTTTTCAGCTTTTTTGCTTTCCGAATAATCATAGAAACCTTCACCGGACTTTACGCCCAGTTTTCCGGCCATTACCATGTTGACAAGAAGTGGATTCGGAGCATACTTAGGGTTTTTGAAACCGTCATACATCACGTTCAGGATAGCAAGACAAATATCCAGTCCGATAAAATCTGCCAATTGAAGAGGACCCATCGGATGTGCCATTCCAAGCTTCATTACCGTGTCGATCTCTTCTACACCGGCCACACCGTTGTAAAGTGTTTCAATAGACTCATTGATCATGGGCATAAGGATTCTGTTGGCTACGAAACCCGGATAGTCATTCACCTCCACAGGAACTTTACCCAATGTTTTGCTCATCTCATAGATGGCATCGAAAGTTTCTTTAGAAGTAGAATATCCTTTGATGATCTCTACCAGCTTCATAATAGGAACCGGATTCATGAAATGCATTCCGATTACTTTATCAGGTCTTTTGGTAGCGGCAGCAATTTTTGTGATAGAAATAGAGGAGGTGTTTGTAGCGAGAATACAGCTGGCAGGTGCCAGTTCGTCCATCTGTCCGAAGATTTTCACTTTTAAATCCTGATTTTCCGTAGCAGCTTCAACGATAAGGTCTGCGTTTCCTGCAGCGTTTTTAAGCTCTGTAAACGTGGTGATGTTTCCTAAAGTCTCAGCTTTTTGTTCTTCTGTAAGGTTTCCCTTTGCAATTATTCTGTCAAGGTTAGTTGTAATTGTTTTCAATCCTCTGTCCAGCGCATCCTGAGATACATCTACCAGATTTACTTTGAATCCGCTTTGTGCAAAAGTATGCGCAATACCATTTCCCATGGTTCCAGCTCCAATAACTACAATGTTTTTGATCATTTTTTCTTTTATTATTTATAGATAGTTAAATTTTCAATGCCTGATTGCTCCTTGTTTTCATTAATAGTAGTGAAACCAAATATTAGCAATTTTTCTGCTTTAAAAATAAGCTTAATATTTTACTTATTAAAATCATCCCAGACTGCCTTGGAAATATCGGAAACCATTTTACAGTTAACTTCATCTGTTTCAGTAGAATTGTTGACGAATACAGCAATTGCGTAATGTTTTCCATCAGGAAGAGTGATGATTCCCATATCATTTTCTGCCACAGTAAGTCCATTATCATACTTTCCGGAAGAACCGGTTTTATGCGCTACAGGAGTATTTTTTGGTAACTGCTCGACAATTTTATTCGTCCCTGTTTTAGTTCCTAACATAATCTGCATCAGATAATCGGTAGATTTTTTAGAAAGCAATTTTCCGTCGTAGAACTTTTTCAAAACCTGTACGGCAGAATTGGCAGTGCTGTAATTTTCGTACTGCGTTTTCCAGTTTTTATGCATATCATCCTCGTTGTGTTTGATCTGGAAACCTTTTACCCCTTTGGAATCCATAAATTTCTGAACGGTTTCTGTTCCTCCGATCAGTCTGAGGAGCATATCGCATCCATTATTGTCACTTAATGCAACCGTATAATCCAATACTTCGCCCAAAGAAAGGGAAACATTGGCTTCAGGATATTTCTCGCGTATTGGAGACCATGTATTTTCCAGCATATCCTCTTTCTTGAAAAACAGTTTCTGATCCAGTGAAAGTTTTTTTGATCTACAAGATCCAGCACAGCACAGGCAATATGAAATTTGAAAACACTTAAAGTAGGAAGCGGCTTATCCCCGTTTTTACTGAACTTGAAATTATTTTCAAAACCCAGAACAGAAACTCCTACGGTAGCTTTTTTACCTTGTGTAATAGAACTTATTTTTTGCTCCAAGGCCGATTTCTGAGCTACTGCCAGTGAAGAGATCAGAAGAAAGAAAATTCCTATTTTTTTCATAATGTATCAAATTAAAAAACTCCCTTTTAAAGTCTAAAAGAGAGCTGCAATTTAAGATAATTTTGTTGTAGTGCTATTGAAATTCTATGATTCGATGTATTTTTTAAGAATCTCTTCATACATAATACCCTGAATTCTGCTTCCTTTTTCTGAAGCCCAATCCATAGCAAGTTCAGCCATTACCTGATTTGTGCTTGTAAGAATTACACCTGCTTTTTCCATTCTTCTTAATGAGGTCTCATCTGCAAGAGTTGTGGGTGAGCCACCGGCATCTACTACTACCTGTATTTCGTAACCATCTTCTAAAGCACTCATTGCAGGATAAACTATACACACATCATTAGTAAGACCTGCCATAATAAGACGCTTCTTGCCGGTTTTTTCTACAGCATCTTTGAAAGGTTGATACAGCCATGCATCTACAACTCCGGGTCTTTTTATTCTTTTCAGATAATCTTCAGGAGCTATTTTTTGCAGATCATCAAGAAGAAGTCCCTGGAAATGGTCTTCCTGGCTGGAAGTTAATATAAGCGGCATTTTTGTTTCTACTGCTGTACGTGCCAAAGCGCGCGTGTTTTTTATAATTTCTTCATGATCAATATTCCGTGCTAATTTAATCGTTCCTACCTGGTGGTCAATGAGTAAAATAGCACTGTCTTCTGTGGAAAATCTTTTGTTATTCATAATTTTAAATATTTGTGAAACAAAATTGCATAGAAAAGTTTACTTTTGAAATAAGTTTACTTTTTGTATATTAGTTTACTTTTATATAGTTATTGATGAATAAAGCACTTATGAAAAATAAAATACAAATCCAGCCTGTGATGGATGCTTTGGAAATTATAGGAGGGAAATGGAAGTTTCCTATTCTTTACAGTCTTTGTGGAGGAAAAAAGAGATTTAAGGATTTGTTGGAAGACATTGGTAAGATTACTCCCAAAATGCTAAGCTCTGAACTTAAAAGTTTGGAATGTAATGGCCTTGTTTCAAGAACAGCAATTGCCACTGTTCCTGTAACTGTTGAATATGAACTTACGGAATATGGGGAAACTTTGGAACCTGTTCTACGTCATATTCAGATGTGGGGAATGAACCACAGAAAAAAATTATTGAGAGTATAAAGTAAATCAAAAAACTCCTTTTTATTGATTAAAAAAGGAGTTTTTTGATTTAAACATAATTATTATTTTATATCAAAATAATTCAGATTAACACCATTATTTTCAAAGAATACTCTGATGCTAGTCTCTCCTTTTCTAAGACTGATATTTTTTACAGAAAAAGTTTTCCAGTTCTCATTTCCACCGCTGGACGGTAACGATGCATTTGCTAGAACCTTTCCGGAGGCTGTTTCAATTCTTATTCTGGAATCATTAACAGCTGCATATCGTATATCAAATGTATAATTCTTGTCTTCCTTTGCTTCAATAGTATACTGAAGCCATTCGCCTGCTTCCGTTTTTCCTACATAATATTTATTGGTGATTTTATCGTGGCACAAGTAAATGTCCACACCATCATTTCTCATCTGCTGTCCGGAATTCCATTCGGATCTTTTCGCAGGATCACTTACCCACAGGTTAACAAAATCCTTGTCCACATAAGCTGAACCCATTCTTCCCAAATCATAGTCTGAAGCAAATACCCTTCCCGGAGCCAGATGTTTTCTGAATGGTTTTGTAGAATTATCTGTCACCTGTCTGAACATGGCATCAATGACATCGTTCTTAATTTCAACATTGTTGAATTTGTAGTTTTCTGCAATCTGCATCAATGCTTTTGCTGCGAAATCTCTGGAAGGCTTTTCCCCTCCGTTTTTCCAATAGCTGAGAAGCTTTTCGTATTCAGGAGTAATCTTTACATTGGTGATTCCTGCAATATTATCTATTTTTTTCATCGGCCAGAATGCATAGCCAATGTTATGTTTATCAAGAAGCTGGATAAGTTCTGTAAACCATACGTTCGAGTTTTCTCCGGTTTCCCCGAGCCAGATGGGGATATTGTGCTTCTTTCTGAGGTCGAGAATAGACTGGATGGTTTCATCATTGTTATAATTCCAGTACTTATGAAAGCTGAATGCCATATTGCTGTCCCAGAGCGGGATCAACCCGTTATAGTTATTGCCCCATCCGTTACCTTCAATAAAGATGATATGCTTTTTATCGGATTCACGGATCGCGGCGGTAATATCTTTCTGTAGTTTCCATAGCGGAGCATTCGACATTTCGTCGGTACCATTTGGGTTTTTTCCGGTGAAGTTGATATTAGGTTCATTGATCAGGTCATAGCCGCCGATCCACGGTTCATCTTTATATCGCTCCGCAAGCTTTTTCCATAAGGCAATGGTCTTTTTCTGATTTTCAACGCTTTCCCACAGTGATGGTTTGGATTTATCATTATCTGAAATATTAACGTCATTTCCTTGTCCGCCAGGTGCTGCATGAAGATCCAGGATCAGGTACATTTTGTTTGCCGCACACCATTTCAGAAGATCATCCGTCATTTTAAAACCTTCTTCCAGCCATGTATTTTCCCCTTTTACAGGTTCTTTTTCAATAGGCAGGGTATACAGATTGTAATGCATCGGAAGTCTTACGGAATTAAAACCGGATTTTGCAAGAAAGTCTATATCCTCTTTGGTAATACCGTTTTTAAGGTAGGCTTTATAGAATTCTTTCATTCCGTCTTCACCGACCAGTTCACTTATTTTTTCTTTAATTTTATACTGAGGACCAGCAAAATCTGCCGTTTTCAGCATATATCCTTCCTGAAGCATCCATCCTCCGAGACCTAAGCCTCTCAGCTGGATATTTTCACCTTTATCATTAACGATTTTCTGACCGTCGGTTTTCAATAATTGTGATGTCCCAAATTGAGACAATAAAAATGCGGATAACAGGATGGCTTTTTTCATAAGAAGTTATTTATTTAGTTTTATTGGAAAGAATTAAAGAATTATGATATTAAGAAAGACAAATATATTTAAAAAATCCAGAAAACATTAAAATCGTATAATGAAAATTAATTATTCGTAAAATATAAGCAAAATGCTGCCGTTCTTTATATTGAAATGTTAAAAGAGAAAAATCTGCATAGACCAAAATAAAAACAGACTGTCATATGACGACAGCCTGTATTGATAATGTATGATCGTTATTTTTTAAGAAATCAGCTTTACAATTTCCAATGCAACTTTTAGGGCTTCCGTTCCGTCTTCCAGGGAAACTTCTATGTTTTTACCGTCAGTGATGGCATCTGCAAAAGAATTTAATTCATCAAGAATGGCATTATTAGGCTGAATGTCAGGGTATTCAAATAAAATCTGGTTCTTTTCCCCATCCGCATTTTCTATAATCATATCGAAAGGAGTAGGATTTTCGGGAGCGTCTTTCATTCGGATCACTTCTGCCTTTTTCTCCAGGAAATCTACGGAAATATAGGCGTCTTTCTGGAAAAAACGGCTTTTTCTCATCGCTTTCATAGAGATTCTGGAGGTGGTAAGATTCGCCACACATCCGTTTTCAAACTCAATTCTGGCATTGGCAATATCCGGAGTTTTACTTACCACACATACACCGCTTGCATGAATGGTTTTAACCTTAGATTTGGCCATACTTAACAAAATATCCAGATCATGAATCATAAGGTCCAGTACTACAGAAACATCCGTTCCTCTCGGATTGAACTCTGCCAGCCTGTGGATCTCTATAAACATAGGGTTCTTGATGTATTCCTTAGTGGCAATAAAAGCAGGGTTGTACCTTTCAACATGACCGACCTGCGCCTTGATTCCGTTCTCCTGACATTTATGAAGGATCTCTTCTGCCTGTTCAAGCGTTTGGGTGACCGGTTTTTCAATGAAAAAATGAAGTCCTTTTTCAATAGCTTTTAATGCATAATCGTAATGGTAAACTGTGGGTGTCACAATATCCAGCATGTCGATCTGCTCAAGAAGTTCATCAAAATTTTCAAAATATTTATAACCGAATTCAGCTTCTATTTTTTTCCGTTTTCAGTATCTTTATCATGGAAGCCTACCAGTTCGTACTTATCTGACTGATTAAGAAGTCGTAAATGAATTTTCCCCAGATGTCCGGCACCTACCAAACCTGCTTTTAACATAGATTTTTTTAATTTTTGTAAAGATAAGAATTTTAGGTATTAGGAAATACGTTGTCTATTTTGGGTTGACCGGTATGGATAGTTTTTTTACTTTTGTAGGAACTACTATCACCACCTAATAACTACTATCTTACTAATGATGCATGATTCGTTTGTACATAAAGGGAAAAGAAAGATCCTCGTCGAATATTTAAGACATAACATAGGAATCTCGGATGAAAATGTACTTTCGGCAATGAATGAAGTTCCGCGACACCTTTTTATTGAAAGTATTTTTGAAGATTTTGCCTATGAAGACCGGGCATTTCCCATCTTATCACACCAGACTATTTCCCATCCTTCAACAGTAGCAGAACAGTCTGAGCTGCTGCAGGTAAAACCGGGTGAAAAAGTGCTGGAAATCGGAACCGGATGCGGATATCAGACAGCAGTTCTGTTGGCTATGAAAGCATTGGTTTATACCGTAGAAAGACAGAAAGATCTGTTTGATTTTTCCAAGAAGAAATTTCGTGAGCTGCATTTAAACCCTAAATTTCAGAGCTTCGGAGATGGTTTTGCAGGACTTCCTACCTTTGCACCTTTTGATAAGATTATTGTTACCTGTGGAGCTTCTGTACTGCCCACAGAATTATTGAAACAGTTGAATGTAGGCGGAAAAATGGTGATTCCTCTGGGGCCTACCGATGAACAGATTTTATACAGGTTTACAAAAACAACGCCTACCCAGTTCGAAAAAGAAGAGTTCGGAGCTTATAAATTTGTTCCGATGCTTGGGGACACGAACCATTAAATAGTAAAGCAGATTTATAAACCACAAAAGTCACAAAAGTTTTATTTCAATTAAACACTTTAGAATACTTTAGTTTTAAAAGCTTTACTGTCCTGAAAATAAGAAGAATACATCAGTATAAAATCAAAGATTTTTATTAAAATTTAGTGTACTTCTATACACATGGTATCCAACTTCGCAATAACTTAAGTTTTCAAAAAAGCTTTTGTAGCTTTGGTTAAAAAGTGAAATTTTTCTTTTATTTTAATAAAATTTAAGACCGCTTCGGAATAATAATTGAATTCAATTTAAAACCTAATCACTTAAATTTTTATTATTATGGATACGAATAGATTTAAATCATCACACGATTTTAGTAATATTCAGAAAAATCTGCATAATAATCCCGGATATCATGCTGAGAGCTATACCCAGCAGGTAAAGGATTATATAAATGATATGAAAACAAAGAATCAGGAACCTACCAAACAGGGCTTTATGGCTCATGCTCAGAAATCGGCAAAAGAAGTATGGGAAGAAATTCAGGAGATGGCTTCAGAAGCATGGGATAACAGCCAGGACCATTCAGAAAAAGATCAATAATTTTTAATACTTAAGTTAGAGAACCTCACTTTTAAAAGGAGTGAGGTTTTTATTTGAAAAATTTAAACACGAAATCAAAAAAGATCATGAAAGTATTTGTAAACAGAAGAATTCCGGAAGCAGGAATTAATAGGCTGAAAGAAGCAGGACTTGAAGTTTTTATTCCGGAACATGAAAACCTTTCCCATGAAGAATGGCTGATCTACTGCCAGAATCATGATGCCATTTTGAGTGTCGGTGGAGAATTTAAATACGATAAAGATTTTTTTGATCAGTGTCCGAACATAAAAACAATTGCTTTATATTCCGTAGGTTTTGACCATGTGGACATTAAAGAAGCAAACCGCAGACATATTCCGGTAGGGAATACCCCGGATGTGCTCAGTAAAGCTACTTCTGATGTTGCATTCCTGCTGATGCAGTCCGTGGCAAGAAGAGCAAGCTATAATTTCCAGAAAGTAAAAGACGGCAATTGGGGAGATTTTGATCCAATGCATGCCTTAGGACAGGAACTGTATGGGAAAACCTTGGGAATCTTAGGGCTGGGAAGGATTGGATTTGAAATGGCTAAAAAATCCCGGGCAGCTTTTGACATGAATATTATCTATCATAACCGCCATCCCAATGAAGAAGCTGAAAAACAGCTAAATGCCACTTATGTTTCTTTTGACGAACTTATTGAGCAATCGGATGTCTTAAGCATTCATGCCAATTTTACCCCAGAGCAGAAAGACCTCTTCAATGGTCCTGTCTTTGAAAAAATGAAAGATAATGCCATTTTCGTGAATACCGCCAGAGGTGGTTTCCAAAATGAAAAAGACCTGTATGAAGCACTGATTTCAAAACAGATCTGGGGAGCAGGCCTGGATGTTACCAATCCAGAACCTATGTCTAAAGAAAGTCCGCTTTTGGAGCTTTCCAATGTCTGTGTACTGCCTCATATCGGTTCAGCAACCATGGAAGCCCGGACAGGAATGGCAAAGATGGCTGCCGAAAATATTATTGCCTTCTCTAAAGGAGAAAAAATACCTTATTGTGCCAATCCGGAAGTATATTCTGAAAATTCGTAGCAGCTTGGAATTATTTTTGTTCCTTACAAATTAACCCTAAACATAAAATATCATGACACCAGAAAACAATACCAATGAACAGAACAGAAAGTTAGAAGAAATGGATTACAATCCTAATGAAGATATTTTTAACCAGGAACCTCATATTCCGCTTGATGGTGATGGAAATCCTATATTAAACGAAGAGGATGATGATAAAATAGACAAAGGCCTTGATATTCCCGGAATAGAAGAAGATGATGACATGGAGGAAATCGGCTCTGAAGATGAAGAGAACAATTATTGGAGCCTCAGCGATAACGATGATGACCACGAAGAAGAAAACGACGATGTCCTGACGTAGATTTCAATAGATAATAAAGTAACCTTACTGATTTTCAGTGAGGTTTTTTTATTTTTGAAAACCACCTGTATTCTGCAGAATATTATTCCCCTCCCTTGGAGGGGTGGATTCGACTGAAAGGAGAAGACGGGGTGGTTAAAAAACACAAAACAATGAAAGAAATACTAATAACCCACATCAACGGGGTTCCCATCCATAGGAACTTCGTAGAAAACATACCTTATAATCCACACTTAAAAATTTTACTGAAAGAAAAACGTAAGGCAGGCATTCTGGGTGAAGTTCTTTTCTGGAAAAAAGTGCGAGCCGGAACCTTCCACAATATAGATTTTGACCGGCAGAGAATTATAGGGAACTATATTGTAGATTTTTACGTGAAAACTTTAGGGTTGATTATTGAAATTGACGGCTCAAGTCATGATGAAAAGCAGGTATATGACGGAATCCGGCAGGAATATCTAGAATCTTTGGGACTTACTATCTTCAGAATTACTGATTTTGATGTGAGGAAGAATATTGGTGTTGTGATGAAGGATCTGGAGTATTTATTATTGAGCATTTCGGGACCACCCCGTCTTCCAAAATTCCATAAATTTCGGAATCCACCTCCGGAAGATGGGAGTTTTTGGTTGGCGTCTTTATTAAAGTCGGTATCTGCAAATCGTGCATCAGTAAGTTTTATATTTTTGAAACTACCCGTTTTCTGTAGAATATCATTCCACTCCTTCGGAGGGGTGGATTCGACTAAAAGGAGAAGACGGGGTGGTTAATATCAGTGTTGTGATGAAGATCTGGAGTATTTTATTATTGAGCATTTTGGAACCACCCCGTCTTCCAAAATTCCATAAATTTTGAAATCCACCCCTCCGGAGGAGGGAAACCTTTTTCCACATTACAAACAAGGCTGCAGTCTACATTTATACCCTGCAAATCATCTGCAAGCAACCTGCTTCATTAGCTATTTACCCTTTTGCCTTTTTGCCCTCCCACGATTTCGCCCTTTCCACCTTTTACTTGCCTATATTTCCTAATTTGAATATCTTTAAAACTTCAAAATTTACTCTAAACATTGAACTCAATAGCAATATGACATTTCAAGAACAGATACAGCAGGGGATTCCTGATCAGCTGCCGCAGCCTAAACCTTATGAAACCAATATCAACCATGCGCCGAAACGTAAAGAAATTTTAGGAGAGGAAGAGAAAAAACTTGCTCTGAAGAATGCTTTGCGTTATTTCGATCCTAAGTTTCATGCAGAATTGTTGCCTGAATTCAGGGAAGAGCTGGAGAAATACGGAAGGATTTATATGTACCGTTTTCGCCCGGATTATGAGATGAAAGCCAGGCCTATTTCCGATTATCCGGGAAAATCCGAGCAGGCTAAAGCCATTATGCTGATGATCCAGAATAACTTGGATTATGCGGTGGCACAGCATCCTCACGAGCTCATTACGTATGGAGGGAATGGCGCTGTGTTTTCTAACTGGGCTCAGTATCTGCTGACGATGAAATACCTGTCTGAAATGACGGATGAACAGACCCTTACCATGTATTCAGGACATCCGATGGGACTGTTTCCGTCTCATAAAGATGCACCGAGAGTGGTGGTAACGAACGGAATGATGATTCCTAATTATTCCAAGCCGGATGACTGGGAGAAATTCAATGCTTTGGGCGTTACGCAGTATGGGCAGATGACGGCGGGAAGTTATATGTATATCGGGCCGCAGGGTATTGTTCACGGAACAACGATCACGGTTCTGAATGCTTTCAGGAAAATAAAAAAGAACCCAAGGGAGGACTTTTCGTAACTTCAGGATTGGGAGGAATGAGCGGTGCACAGCCAAAAGCAGGAAATATAGCAGGCTGCGTTACGGTATGCGCAGAAGTAAATCCTAAGATTACCAAGATCCGCCACGACCAGAAGTGGGTGAACGAGATTCACGAAAACCTTGATGAACTGGTAAAAAGAGTAAAAACAGCTCAGGAAAATAAAGAAACGGTTTCCCTGGCTTACCTTGGAAATATTGTGGAAGTTTGGGAGAAATTCGATGAGCAGAATTTAAAAATAGATATAGGTTCAGACCAGACCTCGCTTCACAATCCTTGGGCGGGTGGTTATTATCCGGTTGGACAAAGCTTTGAGGAATCGAACAGGATGATGGCTGAAGATCCGGAACAGTTCAAGGAGAAAGTTCAGGAGACTTTAAGAAGACATGCTGCGGCCATCAATAAGCATACCCAGAAAGGAACTTATTTCTTCGATTATGGGAATGCTTTTTTACTGGAAGCTTCAAGAGCGGGAGCCGATGTAATGGCAGAAAATCCAAGCCTTGGAAGAGAATTCAAATATCCGAGCTATGTTCAGGATATTATGGGGCCTATGTGTTTCGATTATGGTTTCGGGCCGTTCCGTTGGGTATGTACCAGCGGAAAGCCGGAAGATTTGCAGAAAACGGATGATATTGCCTGTGCTGTTTTGGAGGATATGGTGAAAAACTCTCCCGAAGAGATCCAGCAGCAGATGAAAGACAACATTCAGTGGATTAAAGGGGCACAGGAAAACAAACTGGTAGTAGGATCGCAGGCGAGAATCCTGTATGCCGATGCAGAGGGAAGAATGAAGATCGCTGAAGCCTTCAACAATGCTATTAAGAACGGAGAGATCGGACCAGTAGTTCTCGGAAGGGATCATCATGATGTTTCCGGGACGGACTCGCCTTACAGGGAGACTTCCAATATCTATGATGGTTCAAGATTTACCGCAGATATGGCGATCCACAACGTGATTGGTGACAGTTTCCGCGGCGCTACATGGGTATCTATCCATAACGGAGGTGGAGTAGGCTGGGGCGAAGTGATTAACGGTGGTTTCGGAATGCTGCTGAATGGAACTGCAGAAGCCGACAGAAGACTGAAATCTATGCTTTTCTGGGACGTAAACAACGGGATTTCCAGAAGAAGCTGGGCCAGAAATGAAGGCGCTGTTTTCGCCATTAAAAGAGCGATGGAAGCAGAACCAAATCTGAAAGTAACACTCCCGAATTTTGTGGATGAGAGTTTGTTTTAGAACTCTTTAGATATGGAAAAACCTGCTGTAAAGCAGGTTTTATTTATTTATATAAATTGTATCTTTTTGAATAATATAAATTGGCTCTTTAAATACTTTATTTTCAATTTTTACAGGATCTGTTAATTTTAATTTTAAAGGATTTACTATTTCTATTTTTTTATTTTCGGTTTTTTGAAAAAATGAAATAAAACAAACACTAATAACCAGAACACTTAATAAAATATTTGCAATTTTAAAAGTATTATAGGAGTGAAGAACATTTGAAGCTTTGATGTTATTCAATTTTTGATTTTCGTTTATAGCATACAAATAGTCTCTTATTAATTCTTCATTGAATTCATCAAGCGATTTATCCTTAAATTTTAAAATATTTTCTGGACCAGGAAATGAATAATTATATTTTTTTACATTGTAATTTTTCAAAGCATTAATAATTGTAAGAATGTAGAAAACATATGTAAAAATCAAAATAAAAACGAATAATAGCTTAACACCAAATGCCAAGTCTTCAGATTTGTCTAATAATAGGGGAATAAATAATGATGCCAAGGAAATTATTAAACTGGTTTGAGAAATAAGTTGTGCTGTTTTAGTTTCGATATTTTCTAATCTTGCGCGTTCTTCATCTATTAAAATTTTAAGAAAATCTTTATGTTGAACCAGCTTGTTTTCACTAGAGTTTTGAATATTATTATAATCTGAATAATTATAACTAAAAGGATTAACAACATCAATTTTGGATAAACCAATACTTTTTAGAAAATCAAAAATTTTTTTCATAAACTCAACTATTTAAGAATGTAATTATACTATCCGAAATTTTTAATCCTGTATCTGTTTCTATCCAAACCCATTGTCCATTTGCATTTATTTCAATGAAATAAAATTTATTATATATATCTTTGATAATATCAATGGCACCGAATTTTAGTCCTAATGTTTTGACTAATTTCAAACATTGAAGTTTAATATCGTTGGGTAAATCATTTTTCTGAAACTTTAAATTATCTCTTCTCCAATCAATTTTTGTTTTTTCATTTTTTTGTGAATCAACTGAGGCTATAAAAATTTCATTTTCAACAATTGTAACTCTATATTCTACTTCTTTCTCAATATATTCTTGAAAAATAACAGGAGTTATTTCTAAACTATCAATGTTATCTATATGTTTTCTATTTACTAAGTTTGTAAATAGTAATTTAGTTTTATTTTCTTGCAATAATCTTGAATTCCAAAAAGGTTTTAAAATTATTTTTTCATTATTTAAAAAATAAAATTCTTTGATTTTAGCTGGGTTTGTTGATATAAGGGTTTTGGGAATATTGAATCCTAATGACCTTGCATGTTTTAATTGTAATAGTTTATTCTCTGCATTGTAAATATTATTAGGTTTACTTAACCACTTATTAGTATTAATTATATTAAATAAGTTTTTTAAAAAACTATCATATTCACTTAGTAAAAATTGTTGTTCCTCTATAGAAAATTGTGAAAAATCCGATAGCTTAGTTCTTCTGAACCAAACAGAATTAAATTCACTTATTCCATTAATATTAAAATCTAGCGAATTATCTATAATAAAATTATACTTTGGAATGTCTTCACAATTTAATCTGAAATAATTAATATTTTCATTGTTAAGCTTATTGATAATATAATCTGCAGTATAATCTTCTTTATGTGTAATTATTAAAATCATTTATCAGAATCTGTTACTTCTTGTGATTCAGTCAATGTATTAGTAACCATTAGAAAATTAATTCTATTATCTCTATCTGAATCTGAAGCTTCCGTATTGGTAAAAGTTCTGGTTTGTGTACCCATTAAAATAGTATTTCTATCTGTATCAGAATCAGATACTTCATCGTAAGTTTTTGTTAAAGTTTGAGTTGCTAGGTTAATCTTTGAAATTGCGGGCTGATTATTTTCGTCAACGGTTAGATTCAATTTTTCACAATATTTTAAATGGTCATTTTCAATAATGTTATTATTAATTTCTTCAAAATAATTTAGAACTAAATTTTTCATTGTATTTTATTTGTGGTTATAATTTCAAATATAAAAAAATAAAATTACTCACACTTACGGGAAACCGTAATCTCAAACATCCTGCTTACAACCTCCCCAATCCCTCCGAAACTCCCAAACACAAGCAAAACAAACCTCCCGACTTCTCCGGTGGTTCTAAACACTATTGTTTGCCATTTCCGGAGATCTCCATAAGTCTCCTGCAAATTGCGGGAAACTTTCGTATAGCTCCGTAGATTTATTTCGAGGTGGTTTGTAAGTAAACAACTTTTTATATATTTTGTTTTAGTTAACCAAAACACAAACAAATGAAAATTGCACTCACCAACTGAGTGCCAAAGATCTTGCGATTTTAGCTCAGAGAATTATTATCAATTCCCAATTCGCAGTCTAAACCTTTAGTATTAAAAAAGTATTATAAAGTTTCAAAAAAGATTCCCACGGATTTCACAGATCTACACAGATAATTGCGTATAATTTAATTCAATAAAGTATAACATAAACATTCGTGCAATCTGTGATATCTGTGGGAAAATAAAATTGTTCAGTATATAATAAAAAACTCAGCATATAGCTGAGTCTCATTTTTTGAACCATTAAGAAGCTTTTATTTCTATCATTTTTCGTATTCTTTCAGGAAATTATACGTAGCATCTTTTAAAGATTTTTTTAGATTATTTTTTTCGTCCCCGCCGCCGCTTTTACGGATTCCTGTGGTTTGTATTTCTTTGCTGTTGCTGATGTTTTTATAATTCACCACTGTTTTCAGGGTCGCTACAGAAAACCCGAAATGCCAGTTGATCTCCGAAATATCCGTGTCGAATACCACGGCATTTTTATCCGTGATTTCTTCGGAGTTTTCAATGAAATTGAGTTTTATATTGGTCTCACTGGCGAGCTCGTTTAAAGATAATTGGAAGGTTTCCTTTACATTGGGCTGCATCACACCGCCCAGTACAGTCCCATACATTCCCGTAAAGTTGATCTGGTTCTGACTTTTAGGATTCAGTTTGAAATAGATGGATTTTTCTGCATAGAAATTTTTATTCAAACTGTTATTTGTATAATTGTGGGAGGTTCCGCAGGCCGTTAAAGTAATTGCTGCTGTAAATAGTAAGAAAAATCTGAAAATTTTCATGGTTTGTTTTATAAAGTTTTACTGACCAAATATATAAAAAGAGGCTGTAATTAAAAAGCTTCCAACCTTTTCCCAAAACAAAGCATCTTTACTATAAAAGATCCTTATGAAAATTACCATACCTCAACCCTGTCACGAAAACTGGGCAACTATGACCCCGGAAGAAAAAGGAAGATTTTGCTCCGTATGCTCCAAAACCGTCAGGGACTTTACCATTGCTTCCGATGAGGAAATAATAAATGTTTTTTCCCGTTCCTCAGAAGATATCTGCGGAAACTTTTATGAATCCCAGCTGAACAGGAACCTGCAGTATTCTTCCCTCAATTCGGTTCTTGTAAAATTTGCGGTAGGTTTTATTCTTACTACCGGGGGATTTGTTGCTGTAAACGCACAGCATAATGTAGCCCGTGATACTTTAAAAACAGAACAATTAGAAGTCTTGCTGTACGGAGTGAAATCAAAGCCAAAGCAGGAGCAGATGGTGGCCGGAGCCCCTGTCGTGGTACAACAAAACCTTCTGGCGAATACCAAAGAAAATAAGCCGGAAGAAATGATACCAAAATCTAAGGGAATAGTGAGTAATTCAAAACCGGCAGATAATCAGCCGATAAGAATCGGAGGGGCAAATTCCAGTTTGAGGGAAGATCAAAAACCTTTAGTAGTTATAAACGGGAAAATAGTCAGTTTAAAAGATCTGCAGGAAACAGATCCCAATGCAATAAAAACCATGAGGATTCTGAAAGATACCGCTGCTACTTCAGTCTATGGCTCAAAGGCTCAGAACGGAGTGATCATAGTGACTACAAAAGGGAGATGGAAAGTAAAGAAATAATCTGGGGTTGCGGCGATCGAAGATCGCCGCAACCCCAGATTAAATTATTCCAAAAAGCAAAAGCTTATTTTTTCACCGCCGCAATGGCTGCTTCATAATTCGGTTCGTGAGAAATATCTGCAACCTGCTCTTCATAAATGATCTTTCCTGAAGGATCAATCACCACCACAGCTCTGCTCAAAAGGCCTTTCATTACAGAATCTGTGATCTCCACTCCATACGTTTTCCCGAAATCTGAACGGAAATCCGAAAGCATTACCACATTTTTGATCCCCTCCGCACCACAGAATCTTTTCTGGGCAAAAGGAAGATCTTTGGAAATACAAAGAACCACCGTATTCGGAATATTGCCCGCATCTTCATTGAAATGGTGAACAGATGCTGAACAAACCCCTGTATCTACACTCGGGAAAATATTAAGGATAACATATTTTCCTTTGTACGAATCCAAAGTTTGGTCCTTCATCGTAACGTCCGTAAGCGTAAACTTTGGAGCAGCTTTATTCACTGCCGGTAATTTGGAGTACGTATGCACAGGTTTTCCTCCCATTAGAACAATATTCTGAGCGAAACTGAATACTGAGAAAAGAAATACAGCGCTGAAAATTAATCTTGATACCATGAATTTTATTTTTAAACAAAATTATTCTTTTTTTGGCAGCCGTTTGTTAATTTTAATTCAAACAGCCATCAAATAGAGCAAATCTATCAGTCAGCTATTTTTTTACCGGTTGTAACATCTACCTTTATTCTGTAAAAGGTAAAATTTACATTCAAATTATCAAAAAACAAAAATTTATGGATTCAGAAAACAAAGCCTTATTTCAGAATATTTTTAAAAGCGAAAACGAAATTCCCGAAGAATATAAAGTTCCCGAAATTCATCAGAATGTTTATCTTCTGAATGGTGAACTTGTAGAATGGAAAGGAGAGGTTCAGAATATCTATTCACCTGTCTGTATCCCTACAGAAAACGGTCTGGAAAGGAAACTTCTGGGAAGCGTTCCCAATATTGGCCCAAAGGAAGCAATGGATGTTCTTGAAGCTTGTGTAAAAGCTTATGATAATGGTCTTGGGGAATGGCCTACAATGTCTGTGGAAGGACGCATCCAGTGCATGCAGAAATTTGTTTATCTGATGATTGAACAGCGTGACCTGGTGATCAAACTGCTGATGTGGGAGATCGGTAAAACCCTGGCAGATTCTACCAAGGAATTCGACAGGACTGTAGATTACATCAATCAGACCATTGATGCCTTAAAGGATCTGGACAGGGAGTCTTCCCGTTTCCAGCAGGCGGAAGGAACTATTGCACAGATCAGAAGGGCTCCGCTGGGCGTTGTCCTGAGTATGGGACCATTTAATTATCCTTTAAATGAGATTTTCACTACCCTGATTCCCGCCCTGATCATGGGAAATACTATTCTCTTTAAACTTCCAAAGCATGGGGTTCTGGCTCATTATCCGCTATTGAATGCCTTTAAAGAAGCCTTTCCGAAAGGAACAGTAAATACTTTGTATGGAAAAGGTTCGGAAATCATCACTCCGATTATGGAAAGCGGAAAAGTAAATGTTCTGGCTTTTATCGGCTCCAGCAAAGTGGCTAACGGACTGAAAAAACTACACCCTAAAGTCAACCGTTTACGTGCCATCCTCAGTCTTGATGCGAAGAATGCCGCAATCGTAACCAAAAATGCAGACCTTAATGTTGCGGTAAGCGAATGTATCCTGGGTGCCTTATCATTTAACGGGCAACGTTGCACAGCGTTGAAGCTGATTTTTGTTCAGAAAGAAATTGCAGAAGAATTTACTGAAAAATTAAGCGCTGCCGTTTCAGCAATGAAAGCTGGTTTGCCATGGGAAAAGGATGTAAAAGTAACGCCGCTTCCGGAAGTGAATAAGCCGCCATACCTGAAGGAATGTATTGAAGATGCTCTAGCCAAAGGAGCGAAAGTTTTAAATGAAAACGGCGGATTTACGGAAGAATCTTTTGTATTTCCGGCAGTGGTTTATCCTGTTAACAGCGATATGAAGCTGTATCATGAAGAGCAGTTCGGGCCGGTAATTCCGGTAGTTCCGTTTGAAGATATAGAAGAGCCTATTGACTATCAGGTCAATGCTTCCCATGGAATGCAGGTAAGCATTTTCAGTGAAGATCCGCAGGAAGTTTCCAGGCTGATCGACCCGTTTGTGAATCTTGTAAGCCGTGTCAATATCAATTGTCAGGCACAGCGTGGTCCGGATGTATTCCCGTTCACAGGAAGAAAAGACAGCGCGGAAGGAACGCTTTCCGTATTCGATGCACTCCGTTCATTCTCGATCAGATCCCTGGTAGCCGCAAAACTGACCGATGCCAATAAGAAATTATTAAATACAATCGTCCGGGAACATGACTCTAATTTTTTAAGCACAGATTATATTTTCTAGGCTCTTCTTTTAACTCTATTTAACATAAAATAATAATCCTCAATAAATTTCTTTATTTTTTGAGGATTTTGTATTTTCAGGCATTAAGTTTTTAGTTTTTATATTAAAAAAGTAGTATTTTGTTAATAATGTTTCTTTGCGGGTAGAGTTTATAGAATGTCTTTAATGGAAAAGGAATTTTTAGAGAAAATAGAGAAGCATAAAGGTGTTATCTTCAAGATCTCTAAAATGTACATGGACGATCAGGATGATCAGAATGATCTTTATCAGGAGATCATTTATCAGGCCTGGAAATCATACGGCGATTTCCAAAGGAGAAGTGACTTCTCAACATGGCTCTACAGAACTGCACTTAATACAGCAATCGTATTTCTTCGTAGCGAAAAAAACGTAGTTTTATACAAAATCAGGGCATAGAGAATCTTGTTGTTCCGCAGGAGTCCTATAATGATACGGATGACAGGAATATGAAGTTGATGTATGAAGCTATCCATCAGCTCAGCCCTATAGATAAAGCACTGATCTTTTTCTTTTTGGAAGATTTTTCAGGTAAGGAAATTGCCAGCCAGTTGGGGATAACTGAAGTGAATGCCCGTGTAAAACTGAACAGGGCTAAAGCAAAACTGAAGGAAATTATCGAAAAGCAAAGAACAAATCGGATTTAAAACAAAACAAATGGAGTTAGAAAATTTTAAAGAACTTTGGGACAAGGATAACAGGCAGGATCTGCCTGAGATTTCTTTGGAGAAGCAGGGCGAAATTCATTCTCCCATGCAGATGCTGAAGCTCAATATGCAAACGGAATTCTGGCTGATGCTCGTCACCCTGCCAATGCTTCTTATAGGGTTTCCATATGCTTCCGGTGATAAGAATATCATTATTATATCAGGTTTTGTAGTGGCCCTCACACTGGCTTTTATCATCTATTTCTATTCCCGTTTTCTCAAACTTTACAAAATACTCTGTAAAAGCGGGATTAATACCAATTATGATCTGTTTAACCTGAAAACGCAGCTCCTAATATCAAAAGAAATCTATATTTCCTACTATATTTCCTATATTCCTCTTGCTTTCCTGTTATCCCTTATCCAGATCAATTTTCATTTTGAGATAAAATATAACCTAGCGATTTTCGGAGTCAGCTTTCTCATTACCCTTATGCTGGTGTGGTTTATTATAAAATATTGGATATATTATATGTATGGCAGATACATAGAAGATGTAGTACGCCTTGTAGATGAACTGAACGGTGTGGAAACAGGTCCTAAAAAAGTACGGGGAAATTCATGGTTTGAACGTTCTCAGAAATTCTTTATCAAGAAGTTCGGGCTAAAGGGAAATATCCTGAATACGGTCCTGTGGTTTGTTTCGGTATATATATTTATTATTGCATTTTTAACAATTGTCCTGGTGCTTTTCATAGTCATTGGAGTGAAGCTGCATTTCATTGATATCTATTCCCTTCAAAAGGCTTTAAATAATTTGAATTAAAGATTTAATCCAAAATATCAACCTAAAAACCGGCAATCGTTTGCCGGTTTTTTATTGGTTACGGACTTACAGATTTCCACAGATGTTTATGTTATTAATAAGGTTTTTTATAAGTGCTAAATAAAATAAGAGCATCAGAATTTATTTTTTAATGTATTTTTTCCCTAAAAAAGTGTAACATTTTCACTTTTATTCTACTAACTGTCATAGGCAGGGAAAATATCAGGCTCATATTTATGGTTGCCAATTTTAACTGACTGTTCAATTTTAGTAGAAATACTTCGTAAGTAATTATTAATTAGAGATTATTTCGTTACAAAGAATCTGGTTCATAGACAGATGTGGAGTAGAGCTTAAAAAAACACACAATCAGCCCGACAGGAAATTTCTGTTGGGTTTTTTAATGTCTTTATATAAGCATTTTAAATAGAGGTCAGAGTTGTTCAGAAATTTTATTTATAAAATATGTGTAACAATTTTTTACATTTAAAACTAACTCTATAGAGCCCGAAACCATGAACTCATCAGAGCAGGAATTTTTAGAAAAGATTGAAAAGCATAAAGGAATCATTTTCAAGATTTCTAAAATGTATATGTCCGAAAAAGACGACCGCGATGATCTTTTTCAGGAAATTACTTACCAGCTCTGGAAAGCCTATCCCCATTTCAGAGGAGAGAGTGAATTTTCTACCTGGCTGTACAGAATTGCACTCAACACTGCTATTATCTTTCTGAAATCCGAGAAAAGAAGAAGCTTTATTTCTAATGAGGATTTTTCCGGATATAAAATTGCTCAGGATGATTACGACTATGGAAAAGAGGAGAAATTAGCTAAAATGTATAAAGCAATCCGGCAATTGAACCCCATCGATAAAGCTTTTATTTTTTATTATCTGGAAGATTTTTCGGGAAAAGAAATTGCAGAACAGATGGGAATTTCCGAAGGCAATGCAAGAGTGAGAATGAACCGCGCTAAAAATAAACTGAAAGATATTTTGAATAAGTCATAATTTTAAATCAGCACCCATGAATATAGACGAATTAAAAAATGTGTGGAATGACGATGTTTCCCAGGAAACCCCTGAAATAAGTATTGAACAGAGAAATAAGATCAATCTCCCTCTGGAGAAAATACGTAAAAATATGCGTATGGAATTTTGGTTTGTGATCGGAGTTTTTATATTTGCATTTATAGTTTGTGCTTTCTGCAGACCGTTTAAACTTCAGTTTTATATCACTGTTCTTGTGGCATCAATGCTCGTTGTCACGATCTTCTTTTTCAGTAAATTTTTTAGGCTTTACAACGATATCAGCAATCCGATGCTCAAAACCTATGATTCGTTAAAGGATCTGGTTATGCAGGTCAATCTCAATAAGCAGTACTATTTATCTTATTATCTGAGTTTTGTACCTTTTATTGTCTGCGAAATGATCATTGTAATAGAATTCATACCGTGGCCACAGCCGATGAGCGAAACGAGAATTGCCGTGATTCTCATAAGCTCAGTGATCATAGGTCTTTTTGTGCTCTTTATCTCCGGAAAATTCTGGTTTTACCGTTACTACGGAAGATATATTGTGCATATTGAACAGCTTTTGAAAGAATTAAAAAGATGAAAACAGTTTAGGCGGGCTGAAAGCCCGCCTAAACCTTATAAATTATCTGTTTTGTTTTTCCTTAGCAATTTCTTTTTTCACCCATTCCAGTTGCGGATCCTTTTTATTAATAATATCCTGCATACTTTCTTTAATGGTCACATCCGGAGAAACCCCTCTCTTGGTATTTTGAAAATCAATATTGGGTTGTACCAGCAATAATCCTATCGGGAAATTGATCCTTGAGTGAGGAAGTTTCTGGTAAGAGTAAAACCCTGCTACGGTTCCGTCATTGGCGCCTCCGGTCTCTTCGCCAACCAGAATAGCTCTTTTGTCGTATTTCAGTTTTGCGGTGATAATGGAGGATGCGGAAAAACTTCCACCGTTGATCAGTACAAATACTTTACCATGGAAAGCATCCTTTTTCGGTTTTGTAGGTTGGGCTGCCTTCATTTTGTAGTATACTTTTCCGTCCTTTTTATAAGTGCTGAACGTTTGTGCAAAAACATACGTGGGATAGGCAAGGCTTTTAAAAGCATACTGAAAAGGAGAACTTTTCCTGAAATAGTTGGTTTTGAGCGGAGTAATCCTTGAGGTAAGCTGTGACGGCTTTATCAGAACATAAGGTTCCGGGGCCAGATAAGAGTACAGGTTATTGATCTCGTGTAGGGATCCGCCATAATTGTTGCGAACATCTATGATTAAATAGGAGGATCCTGCGTTTTTTATCTTTGCAAATGTTTCTTTATAAAAACGGTCCGAATAATCGCTTGAAAAGCTTTGGATCTTTAAATAAGCTGTTGTACTGTCTTTATCAAGGAATTTAAAATTCCGGTTATAAGAATCAGTAAAGGCTACATAGTCATTGACTTTCTTTTCCGGAGTTCGTTTTTCCTGTTCCTTATCTTTTTCCAGGTCGACTTTGGATTTAGATTCCCGGTGAAGGATATATACTTGTTTTTTGCCGTTGTAAAGGGTTTCTAAATAAGCTTTGTCTGCAAAACCGTTTTCTGCCGTATAAAAATTAAAAAAAACATCCTTTAAAAAATAAGGCTGAAAAGTGTCATTATATCCGTCGCTGCTGATCAGGGCACGGTATTTCTTTATATATTCGGATACAGGAATATGGTTGATGGATAGAACTTCAGTTCCCGGTTTTATATCGTTTATAGAATCTTTGTTTTGAACAATAAACAGGCGATTGTCTTTTACATAATATTCGAAACGGCTGAACATTCCCTTTTTGTGTTCAAGAGATTTGATTTCCTTTTAGAAAACTTTTTTCTGGGAATTCTCAATGCCAGATGTCCTTCACGGATATCAGCAATTACAGGCTGAAGTTTGAAATAAAACTGAAGCGGGGTTAGCGGCTGGTCGATGGTTTGTTTAAGACTGTCAAACTTATAGTCAAGATCCTTTTTAGAAATATACCAATAAAGCTGCGGATGCATTTTCTGAAGCTTTAAATAAGCGTAATCTATATCCTCTTTAAGCTCTTCGGTACCAATACATGCTGTACTGCGCTCATTATGTCTTCTGACAGATGAGCATGCAGAAAGTGCTGCAGCCAGCAGTATTATCGAATAATTTTTCAACGTGTTTGAAGTTTTTTCAGTCGGCTAAGTTAAAAAGATTAAGTGATTCTAACTTTAAATAAATAATAAATTATTCAGAAACCTTTATAAATTAAGTTAAAAAAATACTTCAATTTTTAGATTAAACCAAAAGTAAATACCTTTGCCCCTTTATTTTGCAGATGATGTATTTGATTTTACTGATTGGAGTTTTGGTAGTTGTCTACCTGGTCGTGATGAATATGCCTGCTTTCGGAACAAAGCCTGAAGGCAGAAGGCTGGAACGCATCAGAAAATCAAAACTTTACAGAAACGGGAAATTCCAGAACATCAGCCATACCCCGTCTGTAACTGAAGGATATAGCACCGTAAAAGTCACTTACGATTTTATCTTCGGAAAAAAACATCCACTTCTAAAGCCCCCGAAAGCTATTCCTTCACTTCATACCGATTTAAAAAAATCAGGAAAGATGAGGATGTTTTTATCTGGCTGGGACATTCGTCTTATTACCTGCAGACGGATGGTATTTCTTTTCTTATAGATCCTGTGCTGAGTGTATATGGTTCTCCGTTTAAGTATTTTAACAAAGCTTTTAAAGGCTCGGATATATTTAAGCCGGAAGATATTCCAGCTCTGGATTATCTTGTGATTACCCATGACCATTTTGACCATCTGGATTATCCTACTGTAAAGTCAATCAGAGAACGGACAGGAATGGCAATCGTACCTTTAGGAGTAGGAGCCCACCTGGAAAGATGGGGGTATCGTGAGGAAAAATTAATTGAAGAAGAATGGGGAGCAGAGGTTCTTTTGAAAAATAATCTGAAAATTACCTTTACACCGGCGAGGCATTTTTCAGGGAGAAAAATAAAGCAAAACAATACGCTGTGGACCTCATATGTCTTGGAAACTCCTACAAAAAAGATATTTCTGGGCGGTGATAGTGGCTACGATTCCCATTTCGAAGCAATAGGCCATGAATTCGGGCCTTTTGACTATGCTGTTCTCGAGAACGGACAGTATGGCGAAGCCTGGCGATACATTCATGCGCTTCCGGAGGATGTTATTCAGGCTGCTATTGACCTTAAGGCAGAACATATTATTCCTGTTCACTCCTCAAAATTTGCACTGGCACTTCATCCCTGGAATGAGCCGCTTCAGAAAATAACAGGTTTAGGAAAAGAAAAAGGGCTGCATGTCCTTACCCCGATGATTGGGGAAGTTTTAGATATGAACAGCACTCACCACCAGTTCAGGGAATGGTGGGAAGAATAATTCAGGCATGCCAGATGTCCTTGTATCTTGCAGGGTGATTTTCAAACTGCTGGCGCACAAAATCGCACTCAGGATCTACCAACAGATCTTTATCCTCGGAATAACGGACCAGTTCATCCAGAAGCATTTTGGCATATCCGTGGCCTTCACGTTCTTCGTTAATTTTAGTGTAATAAACAATCAGTAGTCTGCCGTCTATTTTTATTGACATATATCCGGCTTTTTCTCCATCAATTAACAGCTGCAGTTCATCTTGATATGGTGATATTTCAAACTTTATATTTTCCATAATAATTAAGATTTAGTTGGGTTAAATTGACTGCTTCATTTCAGCTTATAAAGCATTTACTAATCTGTCAGCATCATAATCCTTCCGGATTTGAAATTCTTCTTTTAAAATTACAAATTAAAATAATACAAAACAGGGCTTTTGCCGGAACTTAACAAAATTTAAGCTCTTTTCAGCTTTTGAAGTAAGGTGATATAGTGAAATAATACGTTGAATTAAGACCAATTATTTATAAAAATCAGGTAATAATTCATACTATTATATAATTCTTAAAAAGATATTTAGTGTAAATAAGTGTATTATTTTGTTCAGATTATCAGTGAGTTATATTTTATTTAACAAATATTGGGAATTTGAAAAAAGTCTTGGCATTTTAATTGACTAAGCTAAAACAGTTTAACCTAAATCAAACTAAAAAAGATGAAAAAATTATTAATCGCATTAATGCTTGCAGGCACATTTGGCCTCACTTATGCACAATCAGATTATTATAATGATTACAGAAGAAGTATAGCGGATATCAACTGGCAGACCGTAGCTGCAGATCTTTTGCTTTCTGCCACACAAACCAATCAGCTGAATGCTTTAAATGACAGATATCGTGATTATGATTCATGGAACAGGGTATACGTAAGCAACCCCGACCGTTGGAGAGAAGACCGTTACTATGAAATTGAAAGAATTCTTGGAAGAGAAAAATACACCAAGTTTAAAAACAAATATTATAAAGGTCAGAACCCTGTAGCAGTTTACAACCGTAATAAAAACAATTACAAAAAATATAATTCCAAACAGTACAAAGAGTACAGAAAGGAATATAAAAAGGAACATAAAGAATACAAAAAGAAACATCATTAAGTCTCCTAAATATCAACTATATTCAATCTAAATGGCCGGCATTTGCCGGCCGTTTTTGTTTTGTGGACTATAAAATATCTATTTATTTGTTTGAATTTTATAACTTAGTACTATGGAATCTAAAGAAACAATAAAAGAATTTTATTTACGGTATGCTCCACAGGAAAGGATAGATGTTGCAGTAGCATCCGGGATAGGGCATTTTAATGTCTTTTCGCGCGAAAGCTGCTCATTGGTATCACCTTACAGCAGAAGAGACTATTATAAAATTTCGCTCATTATAGGAAAAGGAAAGCTTCATTATGCTGACAAATGGATCCATGTAGACCGCCCGGCACTTTTATTTTCCAATCCTGTGGTTCCTTATTCCTGGGAAGCAGACGATGAGGATCAAAAAGGCTGGTTCTGTCTGTTTACTGACCAGTTCCTGCAGAATGGGACACGTCTGGGAAACCTTATGGATTCACAGCTTTTTAAAATAGGAGGAACGCCTGTTTTCTTTGTTGATGAAGATCAGCAAGCCATCATTTCGGGCCTTTTTACCAAGATGATGACCGAGATTCAGACAGAGTATATGCACAAATATGATATGCTTCGTGCCTGCCTTCATCTCATGATTCATGAAACCATGAAAATGCAGCCCGCTGAAAGCTTTGAACCTTATCAGAATGCTTCTCACCGGGTAGTATCGCTATTTATGGAGCTGTTGGAGAGGCAATTCCCCATCGACAGTCCGGAAGCATTTCTGAAGCTAAAAACCCCGAATGACTATGCGCAGAATCTTTCTATCCATGTCAATTCTTTAAACCGTGCAGTCAAAGAACTGACAGGAAAAACGACAAGTCAGCAGATTGCTTCCAGGATCATTCAGGAGGCCAATGCTTTGCTGAAACATACAGACTGGAATATTTCCGAAATAGCCTACGGATTGGGATTCGAAGAACCGGCCTATTTTACCAATTTCTTTAAAAAACAGACGGGACTGACTCCCAATGAGGCCAGAACAACAATTGTTTGAATTTTATAATTCTTAGTTTGAATTCTATATTCCATTCATCCGATTCTTGTTCTAATTTTGTTTTATCAAATTTAAAATCACAGCAATTATGAAATTCAGAAAATTAGGAAACACAGGAGAGCAGCTATCTGCAATAGGTTTGGGATGTATGGGAATGAGCTTTGCCTATGGCCCGGCAGATGAGCAGGAAAGCATCAATACCTTGCATAAAGCATTGGATTTAGGAATAAACTTCTGGGATACTGCAGATATGTACGCTGCAGGAGAGAATGAGAAATTAATTTCAAAAGTTCTGGTTCCAAACCGCGATAAGATTTTTATTGCCACCAAATTCGGATTCAGGTTTAAAGATGGAAAGCCAAGCCACAGCGGAGCTCCCGGAACCTATTTTGACGGTTCACCGGAATGGATCAGGCAGGCAGTGGATTTAAGCCTTCAGAGACTTAAAATCGATACCATTGATCTTTATTATGCTCATAGGGTAGACCCGAATGTTCCGGTAGAAGAAACGGTAGGCGCAATGGCAGAACTTGTTAAAGAAGGAAAAGTGAAATACCTTGGTTTGTCGGAAGCTTCCGCAGAATCTATCAGAAAGGCAAATAAAATTCACCCGATTACAGCACTGCAATCAGAATATTCTATCCTTACCAAAGATGTAGAAAGGGAAATACTTCCTACCATCAGAGAATTGGGTATCACACTGGTTCCTTATTCTCCTCTGGCAAGAGGACTTTTGCCAACATCAATGAAGTACAGAATTTTGGCGATGAGGATTTTAGAAAAACATTACCGCGATATCAAGCGGAATATCTTGAAAACAACAAAAACCTGGCAAGGGAAATCAATGAATTTGCAGCGTCCAAAGGAATAAAAGGAACTCAGTTGGCCTTAGCCTGGGTTCTGAACCAGGGAGAAGATATCATTCCGATTCCTGGAACCAAACGCATCAAATATCTTCAGGAGAACATCGAAGCCGTGAATATTGATCTTTCTTCATCAGATTTGGAAACCATTGATGCCCTTCTGAAAAAATATCCTAACGTAGGCGAAAGATATACGGAAGGTTCCATGAAATTGGTGAATAACTAAAAATATACCTCCAGACTCCTGAATAACAAGCGGGAGTCTGTTTTTTAAACATACACATTTGATTATGAACAGAAGAGAACTTTTAAAAGGCGGATTGATGGCCGGGGCATTAAGCTTCGTTCCTTTTTCTGGTGTCTTTGCAGGGACCAAAATGCTCCCGCTCAATTTTGAGGAAGATCTTTCGGCATTTAAAAAGATAAAATTCGGTGAACTGGAACTTTTTATTCTTACGGACGGGTACATTCACGAGAAAAGTGTTGACACATTTGCCCCAAGGGCAGATATTTCCCAGTTAAAAACAATTTTAAGAGATCATTTCCGCTCCGACGACTCTATAGACATGGCAATGAACCTGATGCTCGTCAAAACAAAAGACAGGCTCATTTTACTGGATGCCGGGATGGGGATTTTTGCAGATGAGAGAACGGGATTTATTCTGAAAAGTTTACAGAAAGCGGGATTTTCTCCAAAAGATATTACAGATGTTTTCATTTCCCATGCTCATCCCGATCATATCGGCGGGGTGGTAGATAAACAGAATAACCTGGTTTTTCCCAATGCTGATTTCCATATCTCAAAAATTGAATATGATTTCTGGCTGCAGGCTTCCATTAAAGATTTTAAAAACAGTTTTTTAAAGAATCAGCCGGAATTTCTTAACCAGATCATTCCACCTATTCAGAATATCCTGAAAACAATCCGCCCGAAGCTGAAATTTTATGATTTTAAAAAGCCTTTGTTTGATCATTTCAGTTTTCAGCTGGCTCCGGGGCATACCCCTGGCCTTACAGTCATGACTATTTCTTCAGGCACTGAGAAGCTGATGTATATCGCAGACCTGATCCACTCTGATGTTATTCTTTTTCCACACCCAGAATGGGGATTTTCAGGAGATACAGATCTGGACATTGCTACAGATTCCCGTAAGAAATTACTTAATCAGCTGGCAGAAACCAGAACGAAAGCTTTTGCCTACCATCTTCCATGGCCGGGCCTTGGCTTTACAAAGAAAAAGGATGTGGCCTATGAATGGGTTCCGGAGATTTTTATGAATTAACGGTTCACTGACGGATTCAACTTAAATTTTCTACGACATAGTTTTAATGATAAATCCTCCCAGAAATGGGAGGATTTATTGATTGAAATCCCCAATCATAATGAATATACCCGTAGAAAATGAAAAAGTAATATTACCTGACTGGGGGAAACATAAATAGAATTTTATTATGATCAGTTCATCAATTGATCGTGTAATTTTACTTTGCAAATGTGGTCACATTTTTACTGAATTGAAAACAGAGCATGTAAGAGATTCGGAATTTCTAACCTTGATTATATACTCCAGGACCGGTTGCTGCTACGCTTCTCCAAAAATAAGTTCAGGAGAATACAGCTTTCTGAACATGATATACGTTACAGAAAGAACGGTAAATGCGATTACTGCATCTATAGTGGCAGCAAACCCAAGTACTGCAATCTTAGAGAAAAACGCGAAAATGATGTCGAAAAACATTCCGGCGAAGACCCACTCTTTCAGTCTTAGTAAACGGTTGGGAAGAAGAAGCACCAGAATTCCCGACAGTTTAAATACTCCAAGGATATAAATAAAATGAGGCGGGTACCCAAGCTGTTGAGTAATATCCCATACAACAGGGTTTTTAGTAAGCTCAAAAAAGCCGCTTGCTCCAAACCATAATGACATAAAAATTGCTCCTGACCAGTAGATGATTTTTGTTGTTTTTGTTTTCATTGTTTTAATATTTAAATTTTTATTGATTTTATTGGATATTAGTGTTAAAATGCTGAGACGCAGTTTTCTTTAATAATGCTGTTTTTAAGGCAGTATTTCACCGTCATTGCGAGGAGCGCAGCGACGAAGCAATCTCAGATTTTCCAGCGCCTTTGTATTCTCAAACAAATTTTACTGGATTGCTGTTTTCGCAGCACCTGAAATTCTTCCGGTTTTCAGATTTTGAATAAATCCGATGACTTCCCAGTTTTCGGGAGAAAAATTCTCAGGAAGTTTGAAGTTTGTTGTTCCTTCAGAGCTATCTTTCAGGGAAATGTTGTTTTGCTGATGGACAATCTGCCAATGCTGTAGACGGTGACCTTTATTTTCGCCGCCTCCAACCTGAGTGGATGATTTCTTTTCAATCAGGCTGATCAATAGCTTGTTTTGAGAATCAGTTGCAGCAGTTTTATAATTAATGGTGACTGTTTTCTGTAAAATTTTTGCAGAAAGGTCTATGGAAGTATTTTTAGTGTCAAACAGCACATTTTGAAGAGCGTTTTCTATAGAATTTCTTTCAGAACCTACAAATTCTTCTTTCCCATTCACAACCAGCTGCGGAGTGTACGTCTGTGATTGAAGAAGTCGGCTGTACCATTGCTGGCGTTGTGAATTTTCAGTACTGCTGAACCGGTCTTTCCATCCCATGCGGTTCCAGTAGTCTACGTGATAGGAGAGAATATAAACCGGACGGTTCCTGTATTCTTTTTCAATCTGGCCCATCAGTTCATCGGCGGGAGGGCAGCTTGAACAGCCTTCAGAAGTGAAAAGTTCCAGAACAGCAAAACCATTGTTCTCAGACGAAATAACAGGGCTTGTTTCTCCGATCTCCTCTTTCTGTACAAATGCAGAAGCTGCAAACATTAAAGTGGTAAAAGCACTTACTGTGAATAGATTTTTTAGAATCATGTCTTTTAATTTTGATTCAAAAGTAGATTCCTTTTAAGTGCAAAAGAAGATAAAAAAGGGTTAGCCGGACAAAAAGCAAGGCGAACCCGGAAAATATAAAGGGTTAAAATTTTGAAAATCCTACCGATCTTCCAGCCAGGTGAAGAAACTATGCGTTTTCTCTTTATTGATCAGGAGTTTCTCAGGAGTTTCAATAACCAGCTTAACCAGTATTTTACGCTGAAAATAATGCTCCATTTCTTTGATCGCTTTAAAATTCACCAGATACTGACGGTTGATCCTGAAAAACTGCTTTTCCGAGACCTGCCCGGCTACCTGTGCGAGTGGCTGCGAAAGCTGGAACTGTTCTTTATCAAATGTAACGAGGTGGGTAATTTCATTGTGAATGTAGAAGTAGGCAATGCTTTCAGTAGCAATCGTCGTATATTTTTGATTCTTAAAAACCAGGAAGCTGCTTTTGCCTTCAGGCTGACTAATTTTCTGTAAAAGAGATTCAATATCAGGAAGTTCATTCTTTTGAAAGAATTTTTTAAGCTCATCAACTTTTTTCAATGCTCCGGAAATATCTTCACGGGAAAAAGGTTTCAGGACATAATCTACCCCTTTACTTTTGAAGGCATCCAGCATATATTGGTCAAAAGCGGTACAGAAGATAATCGGGGATGTGATCTCAACCGCTTTCAGGATTTCAAATGAAAGTCCGTCAGAAAGCTGGATGTCCATAAAGATAAGATCCGGCTGTATATTTTTTGATAAAGCTTCAACGCTGGTCTCAATACTGTCATACACTCCCAGGATTCTGGATTCAGGCTTTAGATCTAAAATGAGATTCTGGAGGGACTTTGCTGCCCTAAATTCGTCTTCAATGATGATGATATTCATGGATCAAAGGTAATTTTATTTGAAAAGTTTTTTCGTCCGAGTAGATTTCGATTTGCTGTTCCAGCAGATGGCTAAAACGCATTTTTATATTGTCAAGACCAACTCCTAAGGAATCTTCTGCTGCAATTTTCCTCTGAATAGGGTTTTCAATAATAATCCTGTCTTCGGAGCTATATATTTTAATATGCAATGGCCTGCTTTGAGAGACTATATTGTGCTTGATACAGTTTTCTACCAGAAGCTGCAGGGTAAAAGGAGGGATGAGGGTTTTAAAATCCTCTTTTTTAAGTTCGTCTGTAAATAAAATTCCTTCACCAAAACGTGCTTTTTGAAGGAAAAGATAAGCTTCTACGATTTTCATTTCTTCCTGAACTGCGATAAGATCGAGTTTTCTGCTTTCAAGGGTAAATCTGTAAAAATCAGAAAGTTTAATAATGAAATCCACTGTCTCGGAATCATGGGTTTCTGCCATCGATTTTAATGTATTCAGACTGTTGAAAAGGAAATGAGGGTTTACCTGCTGTTTCAGTAATTCATATTGGGCACCCAGATTGTCACTTTTCACTTTTTCCAGTTCCAGCTGTATTTGCTGACCTGCATAATTATTCTGAAGCAATGTGAGGAACATATAACATACAAGATTGATCAGGATTCCTCTAACTTCTACCATCAGCATGACAGGACCAAAATTAATATGCGACAGAATAAGCTGCTGGATCCAGGCCAGACCAAACATGATCACCATTCCGGATGCCAGAGCCGCCAGTAAGCTTGAATACGAAATATTCTGTTTCCGTTTACCTTTATTTCGGTTTAACAGATAAATATTGAGATACCACATAATAATAGAAAACGCTGCAGTTATGACTGAATTTACTACTGCTTCCTTCCAGTTGAACGCATGGGAAGCCAGCTGAGGTACTGAAGATAAAATTCCCAGGAAAAGGGAACTTGTCCAGATGACGGCCGGTGAAATTTTTATTTTTTGCTGCTGCATAGAACAGTGGGTTTTAAAAGGTGAAATTATGTTTTTTATTTGTAAAAGAAGCGGTAAATGTGAATAGTCAATGGTGAATTCGCTTTGCTTGTGAATTTTATTCGCCGGGAAGAAAATTGACCACTGACTTTGCGTTAGCAAAAATTGACGATTGACAGAACATTATTGTCAATGGTGAATGGTGAATCCTCTTTGCTTGTGAATTTTATTCGCCGGGAAGAAAATTGACCATTGACTTTGCGTTAGCAAAATTGACCATTCACAAAAATCTCCTGAAGCTGAAAACTCAGCTTCAGGAGATTTTAAGGTCTCACAACAGGTTTATAACTCATGATATATCGGATCCGCTCACCTTTATCAGATGAGACAGGCTCTGCAGCCAATATATTTTGGACCTGATAAGAAACTTTTCCGTCATTAGTAGTCTGAAGTGTTTCCACACTCAGTAATTCACCGGTGATGGTTCCTCCAATATATTGAGGGTTGTCATGATATTTCCATGTGACTAATTTTATGACAGAACCTTTTTCCAGCTGAGGTTTTTCTCCTGATAATGATGCCAGGGCCTGCAGGTTGCCATACAGGGCGGATGAAGTTTCCTTTTTAGTATTTAATGAGGTGGAAATAAATTGTAAATCTCCGGGATCAAAAACAATACGTTTTAAGTCCTTATCTGGTTCATCAATTTTGCAGGCAGTGAATAAAGCAGAGATTGACAGAGCGATGAATAGTAGCTTTTTCATTATTTCTCAAGGTTTTTAATTAATCTTTCAGTGTTGATTTTCATCGGAACGTCAAATAAATAGCCGGTTTTCTCAGCTAACTGACGATGGCATGCGATACACGATTCTTTTGCAAATGAGGCGGTTTTTCCGGTGGGATGAAGGTCTTTCCCTGAAAACTTGGCAAATCCCCAGCCTTCTGTATCTGCGTATTTCTTAGCATCTTTTACCATAAACTGGGCATTGACAAATTCTCCGGCTCTCACTTCTCCATCTGCCAGTTGCTGCTGTTTCCAAACTGATTTTACGATGATGCTTCCGTCCGGCCATGGGTGGAAATTTTCCGTTTCGACTGCTTTTACAGCAATATTATTCCCATAAATAACCCTGATGGAGTGATCGAAAAGGGTACTCATGCTGATCACCTTCCAGTTTTTAAAATCATCCGTATACTTTACTCCGTTGGGGGAAACCGGAAATTGTGCCGGGGCAGAACTTTGACTGGCTTCAGTGTGCTGGTGGGGATCTTTTTCTTTTTTTGCTGAATTAAGGCTGGATAATGAAAGAGTATATTTTCTGAGCGTTTCAATATCTTTTGTTGTGATTTTGGCTGAAGGGTGGAGTAAAGTGTATTCATGAAGCGGCATTTTTCCGCTCTGCATCATATTTAAAATAGCATACATTTTTCCCTGATGTTCGGCGGGTGAATAATTCCATTCCGAAAAATTTAAAACTTCTTTTGCTCTTTTTACATCTTTATTCACAGCCCATGAAAGGGGAGCAATTTTATCATACCAGCTTAAATTCTGCTCATTGGAATGACAGTTAAAACATGAATTTTCCAAAATGGCAAGAACTTCACGGGGAGCTTCAATTTTTTTTGCAACAGGTTTTCCTTTGATAGAAGGATTGAAAAGCTGTAAAACGGCAAATGCAGCTATTACTGCCAAAAATATGATGGCTATTGGCTTTGCTGTTCTTTTTTTATTTGCTGAGTCCATAACGATATTATTTTTATGGCTCAAAAGTAGATTGCTATAGGTTGCTTTGAAACAGAAAAGAAGGTGAAACGGACAAAATGGAGGGGGAAGAGGGAAATATGAGGTGGCAGGTTGAAGGTGATAGGTTGCAGGGATTAGGGATTAGGTTAGGGATTAATGGCGCCACCATTATATATTGGTGTAAAAATTCAATAGGGATGGGCTTTAGCCCGTCCGCATTCAAAAAACTTTCTATTGGCTTTAGCCAAAACTTAAAATCATATTCTCAGGTATAGTCACAAAAAAAGCCCCTTAAAAAGGAGCTTTTTATATAATTAAACAGAAATTAAATTCCGTCAATAATTTCATTTAAAACTGTGCTTGGTCTCATTGCTGCATACGTTTTGTATGTATCGGTTTTGTAGTAACCGTCAATGTTTTGAGGTTTACCTTGAGCGCTTATCAGTTCTTCATTGATAACAGCTTCGCTTTCCTTCAATGCTGCTGCTACCGGAGCAAAATGAGCTGCCAGTTCAGCATCTGCAGTCTGGTTGGCCAGAGCTTCTGCCCAGTACATGGCTAAATAAAAATGAGAACCCCTGTTATCGATCTGTCCTACCTTTCTTGCAGGAGATTTATCGGTAGCTAAGAATTTAGCGTTAGCTTCATCCAGTGCATCAGCTAAAACCTGAGATTTAGTATTTCCCTGTGTCTGAGCCAAATGTTCTAAAGAAGCCTGAAGGGCAAGGAATTCGCCTAAAGAATCCCATCTCAGATAACCTTCTTCCAGGAACTGTTCAACGTGTTTTGGAGCTGAACCTCCGGCACCTGTTTCAAATAAACCACCTCCGTTCATCAATGGAACGATGGAAAGCATTTTTGCAGAAGTACCCAGTTCAAGGATTGGGAAAAGGTCAGTAAGGTAATCTCTCAATACGTTTCCTGAAACAGAAATCGTATCTTTTCCTTCTCTTGCTCTTTTAAGGGTTTCAGTCATGGCGTCTTTTACATCAAGAATTCTGATGTCAAGACCTGTTGTATCGTGATCTTTAAGGTATTTTTCTACTTTCTTGATGATCTCTCTGTCGTGTGCTCTACCTTTATCTAACCAGAAAATAGCAGGGGTATCGGATAATCTGGATCTGTTAACAGCCAGTTTTACCCAGTCCTGGATTGGAGCATCTTTAGTCTGACACATTCTGAAGATATCTCCTTTTTCTACTTTCTGAGAAAGAAGTACGTTTCCGGCTTCATCCTGAACTTCAATAGTTCCGTCTGCAGAGGCCTGGAAAGTTTTATCGTGAGAACCGTATTCTTCAGCTTTTTGAGCCATCAATCCTACGTTTGGAACAGAACCCATCGTAGTAGGATCCAGTTTTCCGTGGGCTTTCATATCATCGATTACAGACTGGTAGAAACCTGCATAAGAACGGTCCGGAATAATACAAACCGTATCTTCTTCGTTTCCGTCTTTGTTCCACATTTTACCGCCTCCTCTTACCAGAGCAGCCATAGAGGCATCAACGATAATGTCAGAAGGAACGTGGAAGTTGGTAATTCCTTTGTCAGAATTTACCATTGCTACTCTTGGTCCGTTAGATAAAGCAGCTTCAATATCAGCCTTGATTTCAGCTTCCTGAGCATTTCCTTTGATTTTTTCGAAAAGATCAGCAAGACCGTTATTTGGGTTAACATCTAAAGACTTGAATGTTTCAGCATATTTAGTGAAAACATCTTTGAAATAAGTTTCTACAATGGCACCGAAAATAATCGGATCAGAGATCTTCATCATCGTAGCTTTCAGGTGAGCGGAAAGAAGTACGTTTCTGCTTTTAGCCTCATCAATTGCTTTTTGAACAAATGCTTTCAATGAGTTTAGATTCATCACAGAAGAGTCAATTACTTCTCCGGCCTGAAGACCTGCGAAATCTTTCAGTAAAGTTTCAGCACCGTCGTTTCCTTTGAATATAATTTTGAATTTTGTAGCGTTTTCTACAGTTGTTGAAGTTTCAGTTCCGTAGAAATCTCCTCCATCCATGTGAGCAACGTCTGTTTTGCTGTCAGAAGCCCAGTCTCCCATTCTGTGAGGGTTGGCTTTTGCGTAGTTTTTAACTGCTTTTGGAGCACGTCTGTCAGAATTTCCTTCTCTTAACACAGGATTTACGGCACTTCCTAAAACTTTGGCATATTTAGCTTTAATTGCTTTCTCTTCGTCATTCTTAGGCTCTGCAGGATAGTTAGGAACTGCGAAACCTTTAGACTGTAATTCAGCAATAGCTTCGTCAAGCTGAGGAGCTGAAGCTGAAATATTAGGTAATTTGATAATGTTTGCATCAGGTTGAGTAGCCAATTGGCCCAATTCTGCCAATGCATCACCAATCTTCTGGTCATCTTTCAAAAACTCAGGGAAGTTGGCCAGAATTCTTCCTGCCAAAGAAATATCCGGGACAGCAATTTCAATGTTTGCCGATTTTGTAAAAGCTTTTACAATAGGTAAAAACGAGTGTGTTGCCAACATTGGAGCCTCATCCGTAAGAGTGTAATAGATTTTTGATTTGTCTGACATTATACTTGTGTATTTATTATTTGATTTTTAAGAATCACAAATTTACTAAATATGATTGTTTTATGAAGGTATTTTAAATAAAAAAGAGGCCTTGGCCTCTTAAGTTTATAATTGTGTAATTGTATAAGTTCCTGTCCCGTTAAAATTGAGACCGAATTCAAGTTTATAGTTTTTAGGAGTAGAAGAAAGATTTGGAAAAGTAATGGCAGAACCATCAATATCGAAAGAACCATCATTTAAGTTATCTCCTAAATCTTCAACCTCTGGACTATCTGAAGCAAGCTGGATATAAAATGAACCTCCAGTGCTGGTGGTAACTCCGTTGATAAGGGCCGTAAATTTTCCTGTAGTAGTATTATATGTGACAGAAGTTACAGGCGTAGTACCTGAAATAGCAGTAAACTTAATTTTAGGAACAAAGTTGAAGAAACCTGCCCTCATTTGTGGGCCGTTAGGAGCGATCAGAATCTGGTAGTATCCGTTGGACGCAACATTATAATTACTTCCATTGGCAGTAACGAATCCGTTGGAGTCTGAACCGTAAACCTGTGCACCATTACTTGGTGAAGCTATGAATTTAATCTGGGTATTGGCCTGAAGGTATTTATAACCCACTTTCGTAGTGCCGTTTCCCCGTAGTAATTCAGCAGAGGAAGGAGTAAAGGAGTTATATGATCCATACGTATATAAGTTAGAAGGTAAAGTATTACCGGATGAACTCGTATTCGTAGGCAGACTTAATATACCGGAGTCGCTTACGTTTAATGTATAATTGGTTCCGTTTGGAGATACCAGAGTAATGCCCTGGCCAGGACCAGTAACGATTGTTTTACTTACCTGTGCATATGGAACACTCATCAGCTGATTAACTCCCATATTGGTATAGTTTGAACCTCCCTGAGGATCCATTTCCACCTTCACGAATTTTGTGCCGGCTTCCCAGTTGATCCCCGAAAAATTTCCTGTAGAAGGAGTTCCCTGACCGATATTAAGATTAACCAATCCTTTGGCGTTGGTTGTTTTGTTATGGGTTTCTGTATATATAACATTTCCGGTAGTACTGTTTTCCAGAATACTTACTTTTAAAGAAATATTTCCGTTGGCAATAGGTGCTCCCGAAGCATTAAAAGCAATCGTCTGGTAGCTGAAAGCCTGTGGAACCTGTGCACTTACAAGTGCAGCAATAAATAATCCTATAGTAGCATAAAGTTTTTTCATGTTTAATGAGTTTTTAAGGTTTTTTAATGATTTTAATAGGTTTGATGTCGGGGTTTTTAAAAGAAATCATATAAATCCCTGAATTCAGGCTACGCAGATCCAGTTTCCCGTTATCAGGTTTTATTGTTAAAACAAGTCTTCCCGAAGTATCATACACTTCAGCTTCTTCAATTTTTGTTCTGGAGTTTAAAGTAATGTGAACAAAGTCGGTAGTAGGATTGGGATAAATCTTGACATTGTCTTTTTCAAGTTCTTTAACACCCAGAACCTGCAGAACAGACTGGTAAAACATACCCATAGTCCCTGAGTTGGCCTGATTGGGATCGGCAGGAATTACATAGATTTCCCCTACGGAATGCGTGAAATTGGTATCAGAAACTGCTCCGGAATTGATGTTGCCGATCACAGACTGAGCGAAACCAAAAACCGGCACTCCAAAGAGCAGGAAAGTAATTTTTTTCGCATGATTATTATTTTTTTGGATTGCGAATATAATCAAAATTTGTTTCAGGTAAATGATCTGCAACAGATAAGTTTTTTTATTTCTACTTTAAGAATTATTTAACCTTTCGTTGGCCTTTAAACTTTCTATTTTGAGTAAATTTGAAAAACTAAAAAATAAAATTATGGCAGCGATTACACTTAAAGGAAATCCGGTAAATACAATAGGAACTCTTCCCTCAGTAGGAACAACTGTAAAAGATTTTGCATTGGTAGATTCCAATCTGAATGTGAAACTTCTTTCTGATTTTGACGGCAAAAAGAAAGTGTTTAATATCTTTCCAAGTATTGACACAGGAATTTGTGCCGCTTCTGCAAGAAAATTTAATGAAGAAGCTTCAAGCCTTGATAATACTGTAGTGATCAATGTTTCCAAAGACCTTCCTTTTGCACTGGGAAGATTCTGCGCAGCGGAAGGCTTAAATAATGTGGAAACCCTTTCAGATTTCAGAAGCAGTTTTGGTGACGATTATGAAGTAACAATTACAGATTCCCCGATGAAAGGGCTGTTAAGCCGTGCAGTGATTGTGACGGATGAGAACAATAAAGTTGTTTATACAGAACAGGTTTCAGAAATTGCCCAGGAGCCGGACTACAGTGCAGCCATTGATGCCCTGAATAAATAGAATACAATAATTTTTGCAGAAAGCCTTGCAAACGCTATGTTTTGCAAGGCTTTTTAGGCCTTAAGAATTTCCAAATACTTCTAAAATGATCAAAAGAATTGTCGCCAATATAAAAACCGAAGACCTTTCAGAAGCCGGTTTTTTTTATCAGGATATTTTAGGGCTGGAAGTCCTGATGGATCACGGATGGATTAAAACTTTTGGAAATGATCAGGAAGCTAAAGTTCAGGTCAGTTTTGCCACTCAGGGCGGAAATGATACGGAAGTTCCTTTACTTTCCATAGAAGTAGATAATGTAGATGAAATCTATCAAAAAGTACAGCAGGCAGGTTTTGAAATAACCTACGGAATGGCAGATGAAAACTGGGGCGTGCGAAGGTTTTTTGTGAAAGATCCGTTTGGAAATCTGATTAATATACTTCAGCATACTTAGTTTTGCAATAAGCAATAAGCAATAAGCAATAAGCAATAAGCAATAAGCACCATTTTAGTCATGAAAGCAGAAAAGGTTATTCCGGTACTGAGAATTTTTGATTACAGCAAAACAGTGGAATTTTATATACATTGGCTGGGTTTTGAGATCGTGTGGGAAAATCATTTTGAAGAAAATACCCCGGTTTATATGGAAGTGAAAAAAGACAATATTATCCTTCATTTAAGCGAACATCATGGTGATGGAACTCCCGGAAGCAATGTGTTTATCTGGGGACAGGGAATTGCTGAATACCATAAAGAACTGCTGGATAAAAAGTATAAATACAACCGTCCCGGACTGGAGAAAACATTTTATGGAGCAGTAGCATTCACTGTAAATGATCCTTTTGGAAATAAAATCATCTTCAATGAAGAATTTGATGAAGAGAAACATCAGAATCTGGAATTTTTTTCAATACACTAATCAATTTAGGAACAGACATTTCTTTTTAAGTCTTAAGGAGATAAATGGTTTCAGGATTCACACAATAAAAACAAAAACCTGTATTTATTCTGCCAACCAAAATATTCAATAGGAACGGGCTTCAGCCCGTTCTCAAAAAAATCATCCTCCGGCTTTAGCCAAAACTTAATAAAACAGATGATCCCAATCATCAAAAAATAACAATACGATAACTACCTTTGTAGAATGAAACGTTCAGGAACTGCAGATCTGCCATTACATTACGGAAAAGTCCCGCCGTGGCTTTACGAACGTATGTCTGCGCTCGGACTTTCCATTATAGAAGTCATTCTGATGGACTATGGAAAAGATGAAGTTCTCAGAAGGCTTGCAGATCCGTTTTGGTTTCAGAGCTTTGGTGCTGTGATGGGAATGGACTGGCATTCCTCAGGAATTACTACATCTGTGATGGGAGCTTTGAAACGTTCCATCAATCCAAATTCAAAGGCATTGGGGCTGTATATCTGCGGAGGAAAAGGGAAGTTTTCAAGAGAAACCCCTTCAGAACTCCTTCAGATTGCTGATCAGACAGGACTCGACGGTCATGAACTCGTAAAAGCCAGCAAACTTTCCGCAAAAGTAGACAATACAGCCATTCAGGATGGTTACCAGCTCTATCTCCACAATTTTATTTTGGCAGATAATGGAAGCTGGAGTGTGGTGCAGCAGGGAATGCACGAGTCCGATGGTACGGCAAGACGCTATCACTGGCATTCGGAAAATATAAAATCATTTATAGAAGAACCTCACACAGGGATTAATGGCATTTCAAGAGGTAAAATCCTTAATCTTACGGATGCAGAAGCTTCAGAGAACAGAAAAGGAATTCTGGATATTTCCCATACCGATTCTATTGATGTGATGAAGGACTTTTCAAGATTAATTCTTCCTGCCCATCATGATGTACAGGCTTCTGACGTGGATCTGAAACGCCTTGGAGCCCTTCTGTACGTAACCCGTGAACAGCAGCCTCAAAATTTCGAAGACCTTCTGATGCTGGAAGGAGTAGGTCCCAGGACTATGCAATCCCTGGCGTTGGTCAGTGAAGTGATCCATGGAGCACCTTCAAGGTTTGCGGATCCGGCCAGGTTTTCATTTGCCCATGGCGGTAAAGACGGGCACCCTTTCCCGGTTCCTACCAAAACCTATGATGAAAGCATCAATATCCTCAGAAAAGGAATCGAAAAATCCAAACTCGGAAACTCCGATAAGCTGAATACTTTAAACAAACTGCATCAGATTGTAGCTGCTACTGAAAAAGATTTCACTCCCGATTTTGATATTCAGAAAGTGATTGAAGAAGAAAGACAGAATTCGTTTCGCTTTGGCGGGAAAACGGTTTTCGGAGATGCACAACCACCTAAAAATAAGCCGATCCAGCTTTCTTTATTCTGATATACATCTTGAAGGCTTAATTTTATTCTTTAAATCCTTTAATAACTATAAAACTATAAACTTTCGAATGACGGTTCAGTAAGTCTGTGTTTAATTATTTAGAAAGATTAAAAACTACTTCTGGTAAACGGTTCTTGTGACTTTATTTATATCATCTATCGATTTTGTTTAATTCGATTTATTACGGATTCAATTAAAAATGATATTTTTAAAACCTTTAAAAGACACCGACTCAATGACCAGTAAAGCCCTAGAGATCTGCTACGACTTTCCGTTTTTTCTGCATGAAGAGCTTGATGAAATATTCCAGGCTCACGAAAAAGTTTTTTTTCAGAAAGGAGATATCATTCTGCAGGAAGGAAAAACAGCCAACGAATACTATATCCTGGAAAAAGGCCTTGCCCGTTCCTATGTAAATGATTTTAACGGAAATGAGGTAACCACACACTTTTTTGCAGATAACGAGATCATTATTGAGGTTTTATCACTCTTTCAGAGAGTTCCGTCCCAGGAAAACATCATCTGCATTACAGATTGTGAATGCTGGCGCTTCGATTACGAGACCTTTCAGGAACTGTTCCATAAAATACCGAACCTCAGAGAATGGGGAAGGGCATGGATGTCAAAAGAGCTTTTTGTTTACAAACAGCGTTCTGTAGAAATGTTTACCCTTTCCGCCACCAGGCGCTATCTTAACCTTTTGGAGCAGAAACCTCAGGTTTTACAGTTTGCGCCTCTCAAGCAGGTAGCATCCTATCTGGGCGTTACAGATACTTCTTTAAGCCGTATCCGCAAAGAAATCGTATCCCATCCAAAGAAAAATTAAATCTTGTCTTATGGCAAGTTGATTTTCATACAGGCTTGGTAATTTTGGTTAAAAGTTTAACACTAAACAATATAATATGAAAATCAATCAGATCTACGTCAACCTTCCGGTGAAGGACGTACAGAAAACAAGAGAATTTTGGACCAAGCTGGGTTTTTCTATTGCTGAGGAGATGTCTAATGAAAAAGGCATCTGTGTTGTCATGAAAGACGACAGTATTTACGTTATGTTTTTGTCAGAAGAATATTTCCAGTCATTTTCTGAAAGACCTGTTCCAAAAGGTGATACCACCCAGGTACTTGTTGCCATTGGCCTGAACAGCCGTGAAGAAGTGGACCAGGTAGTAAATACGGCTCTGGAAAACGGTGCTTATCAGCATGAAGAACCTCAGGATGAGGGATGGATGTATCAGAATTCCTTTTGGGACATCAACGGGCATGGGTGGAATGTTATCTTTACAGATGTTTCTCAATTCCCTGCTCAATCTTAAAACCTGAATGTATTCATGACCTGAGCAGGAAAAATATTCAATCCGTTTTCCTGTCTGCAAGTCATGGACTCAAATAAACCTACTGCTATGAAAACAAAATCAAACGATATTGAAATAGTAAAAGTTCAGGTATTCAGCAATTACAAAGTGATTTCAATGAATATCGACGGCATTACCCATGAAGAATCTATGGTTTTTCCAAATGGTGAAGCCAACTGTCTGAACTGGATCCTTGGGCATTTAATTTACATAAGAAATGCATTCCTGAATGCCTTGGGCGAAGAATCCGTTTGGGACAACGAGAAATTTTCATTCTATAACAGGGGAGAAATTCCGCTGGAAAGAAAAGACGAATTGATCGCTTTTGAAGAATTAAAATCTTACCTGCAAAAATCTCAGGATAAACTGGAGCAGAAGCTGATCAGTCTGGAAAGTTTTAATCCCGAAACTATTAATGATATTGCTATTTTCTGCCTTCATGAAATTTACCACAGCGGACAGCTCGGTTATCTCAGAAGAATTTTAGGAAAACCGGGTGCCATCAAATAGCATCAGAATAGACTTCGTCTTAAATATCCGGAAAGGGATCATTTTAAAACAACTAAAAAATCAAACAATGGACACACCAAAATCAAAAAAATTAGAGGTTATTATTCCCGCATACAGAATGCACTCCCAAAGCTTTCTCAATGCACTGGATGGTATTTCGGAAGAAGATGCCCTGAAAAGAATTGAAGGAAAAACCAACCATATCGTCTGGATGGCAGGAAACTTTGTCAATATGCGTTATGGGTTGGGATGGATTTTAGGACTCAGAGATGAAGATCCTAATGGTGAGCTTTTCTTTCAGGGAAAGGCATTGGACGAAAGCTTCAAGTATCCCAGTTTAGATGAGCTGGAGAAAAATTTCCATGATATTTCTCCAAAAGTATATCAGAAACTCTTAGAGGCTACCGATGAAGAACTGGATGAAATTTTCCAGATCGGGATGAATATTCCTTTCGTTCCTGAAACCAAACTCAATTTCGCAGGCATGTGTATGGGACGTGAGGATTATTTATGCGGACAGATAGGCCTTATGAGAAAAATTCTGAATTATCCGGGCATGAAGTACGATGTAGACGAAAACCTAAAATATTAAAGGATGGAATCTAAAGAAAAAGGCTATTATCAGGTCAACGGAATCCGGATGTATTATGAAATTTACGGCTCCGGAAAGCCTTTGGTGCTTATTCATGGCGGTGGTTCCTCGATCCTGTTTGATTTTAAGGAAATTATCTCCAGACTTGAAAACCGTTTTCAGCTCATAGGTATTGACCTCCAGAACCACGGAATGACAGATCACCGTGATATTCCCGAAACCTTTGAGCAGGATGCTCATGATGTTGCGGCTCTTTTAAAAGTACTTTCCATTGAAAAAGCCTCATTCCTCGGATTCAGCAACGGAGGGAATACGGTGATGCAGATTGCCCATCTTTACCCTGAAATAACTGAAAAAATCATTGTTGCCTCTTCATTCTATAAAAGAGCCGGGATGATGGACGGGTTTTTCGAAATCATGGACCAAGCAACGCTGGAGTCAATGCCTGAACCTCTTAAAATCAATTTTCTCAACCTCAATCCGGATTTTTCAAAGCTGCAAAACATGTTTGAAAAAGACAGCAAAAGGATGCAGTCGTTTGAAGACTGGGACGAAAAAATATTAACATCTATAAAAGTTCCGGTGCTGTTCATCAGTGGAGACAAAGATGTGATGAAGCCGGAACACGTTATAGAAATGTGGCGGCTGGTTCCCGGATCTCAGCTTATGATCCTTCCGGCGGGTCACGGCTCATACATGATGGCAGATTTCGAAGGAAATACAGATTCTGATCTCATAAATCTGACAGCTAATGAAATCATTAAATTTTTAAACCATTAAAAAGTATAAGATTGTAAGGTATTAGATAAATTATAACTCTTAATCTTCTTAACAGCTTAATGAATCTTAATGGTTCAAACCAAAATTTTCACAGCCTCTGCTAAGTGAAACGCCTTTGCGACCAATATCAGTAATAAAACATTAGCGATCTCAGCGTTTAAACTAAGACATCAACTAATGTATTCATGAATACATTAATACTTTTTACATTTTACAATTAATAATAACATTTAAAAATCAGAAATCATGGCTAAATTAAATCCATACCTAAATTTTGACGGAAAAGCAGAAGAAGCTTTCAATTTTTACAAATCTGTTTTCGGAGGAGAATTCCTTGGTGAAATTCACAAAATGGGAAATGCTCCCGGAACCGAAAATTTATCGGAAGAAGATAAAAACAGGGTGATGCATATAGCTTTACCAATCGGAGGGGACCTCCTTATGGCTTCAGATATCGTTCCTGCATTCGGGCAGACCCTTAACGTGGGGAACAACAACTATGTATCCATTTTCCCGGAATCGAGGGAGGAAGCAGACAGGCTTTTCAAAGGTCTTTCTGAAGGAGGAAATATAGAAATGCCTATTGAAGACCAGTTCTGGGGCGACTATTTCGGGAGCTTTCAGGACAAATACGGAGTTCATTGGATGGTGAACTATAGCGAAGGATACGCAAAATAATCTTATCTTTAACTAAATTATGAGGGCAGTCCGGTCCGGGCTGCCTTTTTACAACGATTAAAAAAATAGAAACTATGGACCCGATTAAGATAGACATCACAATTTTAGCCCCGGTAGAAAAAGTCTGGAATTATTTCAACGATCCTAAACATATTACAAAATGGAATTTTGCCCATGAATCCTGGGAATGTCCCAGTTCAGAAAATGATCTGCGGGTAGGAGGTAAATTCAAAACCAGAATGGAAGCAAAAGATAAAAGCTTTGGCTTTGATTTCGAAGGATTCTACGATGAGGTAATTCCGAACGCCAATATCAAATACCATATGGAAGACGGCCGGAAAGTGGAAGTTATTTTTGAGAAGATAGACGAAAACACTACAAAAGTGATCGAAATTTTTGATCCTGAAAAACAAAATTCTGTGGAAATGCAGCGGGACGGCTGGTATGCTATCCTTAATAATTTTCACAAATATGTTGAAAATCATTAAAATATACACCGACAGTCATGATAAATCTGGTTATAATGGCAAAATGTCTAAGCTCCATTTGTGCTGTTAATCATGTCGTTAAAAATAATAATTTCCTGTACGGCGTTATTGCAGTACCGGCAAGAAGAGCTTTGGAAAGAGAAAAAATTGACTCTCTTGAAAAACTTTCGGATTACTCTGAGCAGGAGATCATGAATCTTCATGGTTTCGGAAAAAATACCATGCTGAAACTTAAAAATCATATGAAAGAACATCAAGTTTCTTTCAAAAGCTGATCATTATACATGCGGAGAATTCATCATTCCCGGATTGAGAATGACCAATAAAACTATATGTACCACCTTAAAATGAATACTATGAATAACGATATTTTTCCTTGTCTCTGGTTTGATAAAGAATCAAAAGAGGCAGCAGAATTCTATTGTCAGGTTTTTGACGGGAAGATCACTGCAGATACTCCCGTTGTCATGAACATTGACCTTTTCGGACAGAAACTAATGCTCCTGAACGGAGGCCCTCATTTTACAAAGAATCCGTCAGTTTCCTTTATGGTGATCTGCAAAACAGAAGATGAGGTTCAGCAATACTGGGACCAACTGATAGAAGGAGGAATTGCCCTTATGGCTCTGGATTCCTATTCGTGGAGCAAAAAATACGGATGGGTTCAGGATAAATACGGAGTTACCTGGCAGCTGTTTCTGGGAGATAAGCAGGAATCACAAAGAATTGTTCCTACCCTGATGTTCATTCATCAGAATAACGGGAAAGCAAAAGAAGCTATGGAATTTTATACCCAAACCTTTCCAAATTCAAGCATCGGAAATATTTTGAAGTATGGTGACGGTAGCGAAGGTCATTCTATACCTGAACCTGCTGAAAATGTACAGCATGCCCAGTTTACCATTGATGGATACAGCTTCTTCTGTATGGATAATTCTTATGATCACCCGTTTGATTTTAATGAAGGAATTTCCATTGTGATCATGACGGATAATCAGGAAGAGACCGATCATCTTTGGAATACCCTTACTTCAGAAGGCGGAAGAGAAAGCATGTGTGGCTGGCTGAAAGACAGATATGGACTGAGCTGGCAGATTGTTCCCAAAAGGCTTATCCAGCTGATGAATGATTCCGATCAGGAAAAAAGCCAGAAAGTAGTTCAGGCAATGATGAAAATGCAGAAAATTATCATCAGAGATTTGGAAGAAGCTTATAATTCTTAAAGGCAAAAAGGCGAAACAGTAAAAGACAAATTTGCTTTTTAACCTTTTCGCTCTTTAGCCTTTTTGCTTTTTCGCCTTTTCGCGATTTTACTTTTTTACTTTCCTAATAATTTCAAAATCTAAAAGTCATGAACAACAATATCTTTCCATGCATTTTATTCAATGGAGACGCCAAAAAATCAGCAGATTTTTATTGTAAGATATTCGGCGGGAAAATAACTGCGGATACACAGATTGTTATCAATATTGAACTTTTCGGACAAACGATCATGCTTCTTAATGGTCCCGAGAAAGAGAAAAATCCTTCAGTATCGTTTATGGTGATCTGTGATACCGAAGACGAAGTACAAAAGTATTGGGATCAGCTGAAGGAAGGGGGAACTGCCCTGATGGATCTCGGAACCTATCCGTGGAGTAAGAAATATGGCTGGATTCGCGACCAATACGGAGTAACCTGGCAGTTGTTTCTTGGTGAAAAAACTAATGACCAGAAACTGGTACCTACCCTTATGTTTATCCATGAGAATAGCGGAAAGGCTGCAGAAGCTATGGCATTTTATACGAAAACTTTCCCTAATTCAACAATCGGAAATATCTCGAGATATAAAGATGGAGGGGAATCCGGTGAAGATCCCGAACATATAATGCATGCCCATTTCACAATTGATGGCTATAGTATGTTCTGCATGGATAATTCCTATGATCACCAGTTCGATTTTAATGAAGGGATTTCAATGGTGGTCATGACAGACAGTCAGGAAGAAACAGACTATTTCTGGAACAGTCTTTCCGGCGATGGAGGAAGTGAGGAAGTTTGCGGCTGGGTAAAAGATAAATACGGACTTAGCTGGCAGATCTTCCCAAGACAATCGATGAGACTGATCAGTGATCCTGATAAAGAAAAGGTAAATAAAGTGATTCAGGCTATTATGAAAATGAAGAATATTATCATTAAAGACTTGGAGGAGGCTTATAATTCATAAAGTTAAAATACAAATTCAGTTGTTTTAATTCGCTGTTTTTTCCGTTTTATTCCTTTTATATTCCTGTTTCGGCTTGCTGTTTGATGTGATTTATAAAAGATTTGCTTATGAAAACACAGAACAAGTCACAATCCAAATCAAAAGTGCCTAAGGAAGGTCTTCTTCCTGAAATCATCAGAAACAATTATCTTGGAAGCCGGAAACTTACCGGAAAGAGAGCAGTCATCTCAGGTGGCGACAGTGGAATAGGACAGGCTGTAGCCGTTCACTTTGCAAGAGAAGGGGCAGATGTCGCAGTGATTTATAAAGAAAGCGATGACGATGCCAGGGAAACCCAAAAACTCGTTGAGAAAGAAGGGCAGCAATGCATTCTCATCAAAGGTGACCTTACGAAGAAAGCATTCCGGACAAAATGCGTGGAGAAAGTAAAAAATCTCTGGAATAACCTGGATATTCTCGTTAATAATGCGGGAATCCACACCTCTGAAAACAGCCTTGAAAAGATCTCTGATGAACAGATCGTGGAGACTTTTAACACCAATATTATTTCCATGATTTCTTTAACGAGAGACTTTTTACCGCTGATTGGTGATGGCGGCCGGATTATTTGTACTACATCGGTTACCGCATACAGGGGAAGTGACCACCTCATCGATTATGCAGCCACTAAAGGAGCTATTTTATCTTTTATCCGCTCCCTTTCGGCTAACCTTGCTGAGAAAAAATACTGGTCAACGGAATTGCTCCGGGCCCCATATGGACGCCCCTTGTGAAAGAAACCTTTGATGATCTTTCGACATTCGGAAAAGATACTCCTTTGAAACGGGCGGGACAACCCTCAGAAGTTGCACCGGCCTATGTTTTCCTTGCCTCTGAAGATGCCAGTTACATTACCGGCGAAGTCATTCATATTAACGGCGGAGATTTTGTAGGCGGATAAGCAGGACTTAGAAACTAAAGTTAAAATCACGACATCCGGAAGTAAACTTTGGAATCTATAATCTGAAATCTGACGTCTGAAATCTAAACATCTAAATAAAAAACAATGCAGAAAATATTTTTTGAAATTCAAATTGATGCAGCTCCTGAGAAAGTATGGGATGTCCTTTGGAGTGATATGACCTACAGACAGTGGACCACTGCATTTATGGAAGGATCCTTTTATATGGGTAGCTTTGAAGAAGGAAACATCATCAAATTTCTTGACCCCAACAATAACGGAATGTTCAGCCGTGTTGAAAAAAATACCCCCAATAAAGAAATGAAATTCCTTCATCTCGGAGAGATTTACAATGGGGTAGAAAGTGAGCAGAATTGGGGAGAAGCTACGGAAGCTTATATTTTAGAGGAAACCCCTACAGGAACCCTGTTGAAAATTGAAATCAATACCCCTGAAGAGTTTAAAGATTTTTTTGAAGAAAAATTTCCGACTGCTTTGGGAATTGTGAAAAATCTTTCGGAAAACCAATTATAAAAAGCACCAACCATAAAAATCTGAAATATGGAAACCTTATCATACGAAATAGAAATCAATGCATCACCGCAGAAAGTCTGGAATGTTCTTTGGGATGACACAACTTACTCTGAATGGACGAAATTCTTCGGCTCAGGATCCGTAATGAAATCCGACTGGAAAGTTGGCGGAAAAACGTACTTCCTGAATGGTGAAGGCGAAGGAATGGTATCAACCATTGACGACCTTGATGAGCCCAACCAGATTATTTTTAAACATTTGGGAATGGTAGATAAAGAAGGTAACGAGGATACAAAGAGTAAAGAAGTAATGGAATGGAGTGGCAGTTTCGAAAAATATATCCTTATCGACCTTGATGGAAAAACAAAGCTGCATGCAGAAGTGCAGACCGAAAAAGAATGGGAAGACCACATGAACACAGGATTTACAAAAGGACTGGAAATAGTGAAAAATCTTGCCGAAAATAAATAACTGTTATTTCTGTAATAATAAAAGCCACACAGACTTTCAAAACCTGTGTGGTTTTTTAATATATTGAGGAGAAGTATGGTAAAATTATTTTATCTTTTCAATACGGTAAATAAATAAAAAAAACATGAAGTTATTAACGATCCTTTTCGCAACATTTATCCTTGCTTTAATAGGAACTTATATCGTTCAGGGAAAACCTGATTTTTTATTTTCAGGAAATCTGGGGATGGCTGTGTTTATTGTATTCACAGGATTTTCCCATTTTAAATTCCAGAAAGGAATGGCGATGATGATTCCTGATTTTATTCCCGGCAAAATGTTTTGGGTATACTTCACAGGATTTCTTGAAATAGCGGCGGGAATAGGTCTGATGATCCCGTCTATAAGAGAAATTACAGCGGTACTGCTGATTATATTTTATGTCTTGGTATTCATAGCCAACATTAATTCGTCCAGAAAAAACATCAATATTTTCAAAGCAGATTTTACGGGACCTGGCATGAATTATCTTTACAGGGAAAGGATTCCCATGCAGCTTATTTTAATAGCCTGGACCTGGTATTTCGGAATATATATCAATTAGGAATTTTACAGTTTTTTAATTATTATATAAAATTTCATAATTTATGTAACATTCTGGTGGGAAAAACTGTCCTATTGTATAAGGTTTTAATTGTTTTAAGATCTGTGACAGAGAAAATTAACCATCCAAAATATAAATTATGAACTTTAACACTAAAATTTTTGGTACGGCCCAAATCGTACTGTCAGCAATTATGATCAATGCACAGACTTCAACGGCCAAGCTGCCGGGCGATCCTACGCTTCCATCCACGAAAGCAAATCTTGAAAAACTGATCTCTTATGACAAAGGAAACTTTAAATACAAGGTAGAAGACTATTTTGCAAGACCTAATGCCTCACAGTTTAAAATCTCTCCGGACGGACAGTATCTGTCCTACAAAGAAAAAGATAAGGATAAGAAAAACCATGTCTATGTAAAAGAACTGAAAACAGGTAAAATATCCAAAGCAATTGTTGAAAAAGACGACCTTATCAAAAGCTACGGATGGCTTGGCAACAAACGCCTTTTCTTTACCCAGGACAAAGGAGGGAACGAAAATATCCACCTGTATGCTGCAGATATTGACGGAAAAAATCTCAAAGACCTTACCCCTTTTGACGGAATTACACTCGGAACTGTAAAGCTGATAAAAGATACGGATTTTGTTGTGGTTACCATGAATAAAAATAACAAACAGATCTTTGAGCCTTATAAGATCAATTTCAATACAGGTGAAATAACCCAGCTGTATGAAAATAAAGATGTCAACAGCCCTATTGATGATTATATTTTTGATAAGGATGGAAACCTAAGAGGATATACCGTTCTTGAAAACGGATTAACGACAAAAACTTACTATAAAGATCTGCAGACAGGAAAATTTAACCTCCTGAAATCCACAGACTGGAAAGATACCTTTTACATCATAAGTCTTAATGATAATTCTAAAAACAAGGATGAAGCTTATGTGGTCACCAATCTGGACAGTGATAAATCCAGGATTGTACTCTATGATCTGAAAAAAATGCATTGATCAGAGAAGTATATTCCAACCCGGTATTTGATGTAAACTCTATAAGCCTCGCCGGGAAAAACAGGAATTACGAACTGGATTATATCAGCTATGACGGTATTAAGAGCGAAACGGTCCCGGTAAGTAAATTTTATAAAGAAATTGATGATCAGCTGAAAGCTGAATTTAAAGACAAACAGTTTTCCATTGTTTCTTCCGATGACAACAACGAAAAACTTCTGGTTTATGTAGGCAGTGATAAGCTGTATGGGGCTTACTACGAGTATGATACGAAAAGTAAAAAAACAAGCCTTCTTTACAACCTGATGCCGCAGCTGAAAGAAGAAGATATGGCAGAAATGAGGCCTATTGAATTCAAAAGCAGGGACGGACTTACTATTCATGGCTATATCACCCTTCCCAAAGCAGCCCTTGAAGGTAAAAAAGTACCTCTGATCGTTAATCCTCACGGAGGGCCGCAGGGAATCCGGGATCAATGGGGGTTCAACCCTGAAACCCAGCTTTTCGCAAGCAGAGGATATGCAACACTTCAGGTGAATTTCAGAATCTCAGGAGGCTATGGAAAAGAATTCCAGAAATCAGGTTACAAGCAGATCGGAAGAAAAGCAATGGACGATGTGGAAGACGGAGTAAAATATGCTATTGAACAAGGTTGGGTAGACAAAGATAAGATCGCTATTTATGGAGGAAGCCATGGAGGTTATGCCACATTGATGGGGCTTATCAAGACTCCTGATCTCTATGCTTGCGGGGTGGATTATGTAGGGGTTTCCAATATTTTTACTTTCTTCGATTCCTTCCCGGAATACTGGAAGCCTTACAAAGAAATGGTAAAACAGATCTGGTATGATCTGGATAATCCGGAAGAAGCAAAAATAGCCAAAGAAGTTTCACCGGTTTTCCAGATTGATAAAATCAAGAAACCTTTATTTGTGGTACAGGGGGCCAATGATCCAAGGGTTAATATCAATGAATCCGATCAGATTGTAAAAGCAATGCGCGCAAAAGGCTTCGAAGTTCCTTATCTGGTAAAATATGACGAAGGACACGGATTCGGGAAAGAACCGAACAGGCTGGAGCTATATAAATACATGCTGGGCTTCTTCGCAGAGAACTTCAATAAAAAATAAAATAGCTTATAATAAACAGGAACGGGAAGTGTAATGCTTTCCGTTTTTTATTAGATATTTAGGGATTAGAAATTAGGGATTAGGGACTCCCTCAGCATTTCCAGCTACAAACAGTCTTCCAAATCTTTCATCCCGCATCTCGCACCCCGTATCCCGAAACCCGCACCCTGTAACAAAAATTCACCAATCAATAATTTTTTTTAAATTTATTAAAGTAAAACCAAAAGACAGTTCGTCATAGCAATATGGAGGTTGTCGAAGAAATAACAATGCCACAAGAGGAGAAAGCAAGTATCATCTCACAAACCGTTTCAAAGTACGGAGGAAAGCTGATGTCTTATATTCGTCCGAAAGTGAAAAACACGGAAGATGCGGAAGATATTCTGCAGGAAGTGTGGTTTCAGTTCAGCAGTCTGACCAATCTTTCCGAGATTGTGAATGTGGGCGGCTGGCTGTACCGGGTAACTGCGAATAAAATCACAGACCGTTATCGCAAAAAGAAAACTGAGAATCTTGAAGATTTCGTTTATGAAGACGAAGACGGAAGTTTCTCTATCAAAGATATTCTATTGCTGGACGAAAGTGCCGGGCCTGAAATTAAAATGTTTCAGGATGAAATATGGAAGAAGCTTTTTGAGGCCCTGGACGAACTTCCGGAAAAACAGAGACTGGTTTACGTTGAAAATGAGCTGAACGATAAAACCCTTCAGCAGATTGCTGATGAACAGGGGGAAAATATAAAAACCATTATCAGCAGAAAAAATTATGCTGTGAAGCATTTAAGAAACAGGTTGAGAAAATTATACGAAGATTTAAATAGTTAGTAAAAAGAAAGTTATGAATCATAATAAACACAAAAAAGGCTGGATTTTTTATTCCTATGTCCACCGTTGATTTTACTGGGAGTTACATGGATCGTCATGTCCCTTTGGAATTGTCTGCTTCCTGATATTTTGGGCGTGAAATCAATAACATACTGGCAGGCAATGGGAATATTGATTTTAAGTAAAATTCTTTTCGGAGGCTTCCATTTCGGAAAAGGGGTGAGAGATTTTAAGGAAAGAAAGATGAGAGAAAAGATGCAGCATCTGTCTCCTGAAGAAAGAGAAAAATTTAAAGAAGTCTGGAGAGAAAAATGTGCAGGCGGATTTTTTAACAGACACAATAAAACCAACGAATAATTTGAAAATTTTAAAGAAGTAGTAAAGTAAATTGAAAATTCATTCGTCTATATAAAAAAACAAGAAGTAGTAAAATTTAAAATTTTGAAAAAATGAAAAATTCAGCATTAAAAGGAGCTCTTGGAGCATTAGCTGTTGTAGGAGTAGCATTGGCTGCTAAAAAAATAGCACAAAGAAAAAGATTTATGAAAGGTATTTTTAACGAATACGGAATCAAAGAAAAATCACCTTTCGGTCTTGCCGATAAGATCAGAGAAATGAATGACGAGCAGTATCAGGAACTGAAAGGAAAATTTAAAAAAGAATTTGCTTCAGGATTTTGCAGAAAGAATCATAGCAATACTGCAGAAGCATAAGCATAAGTAGTAAAAACTAAATTGAAATTGTTAATTCCGGCGCGGGAAGCTTTGCTTCCCGCGCCGGAATTTTTTTATCGTCATTGCGATGAGCGCAGCGACGAGGCAATCTCAATAATGGTGGCTTCGAGAGCCTCAACCACCAACAGGGCAGCCTTATGAAACTAGAGAAATAATAAACTAGAGAAATAACATATAGACTATTATAGATAGTAATAAGTTATAGGAGGCTGAGGCTCCCGAAGCCACCGCCGCCATAATTAAAAAGCAGAATCCTTCTTTAAAATAAGACTACATTTTATCCTGCAGAATAATGATAAAGAAAATAAATCCTTATTTTTGTAAGGTTCAATGAAAGACTACTACTATTTTCTCGGAATTTCTCCGGATGCTTCAGAAGAAGACATCAAAAAAGCCTATAGAAAACTGTCTTTAAAGTACCATCCCGATAAGAACGAAAACGATGATTTCTTTGCAGGGCGTTTCCGTGAAATTCAGGAAGCTTATGAAATATTGAGTGATCCGGGAAAGAGACGTACTTATGATCAGAATTTAGAGAATCATCAGAAAAGTTTCAGGTACAATATCCCGCCTTCTATTAAAACGTTTACGGCGAATAAGATTCATGCAAAAAAGGGGAGGAGATTATCATCAACTGGCAGACGAACAATGCGGATGTGGTGAAAATACTTCCTTTCGGTCTGGAAAAACCTTTTGGAGAAAGGATATTTAAGATTACGGAATTTAAGGACGGTAAATTCCAGTTATTGCTTCATGCAACGAATTCTCTGCTTCATAAAACTGCGGTGCAGGGAATCACTATTACTGAAGTCTTTGAGAACGATGGCTCCCAGTTTAAAAACAGTGTGGAGGAAATGTTTAAGCCTCAGCCGGTAACACGTATCAATAAGTCCGGTCAGCCAAAAATCATGATGCTGATTTGGGGGATTATTATTTTGGCCCTGGCCATATATTTTTTATTCAGGAATTCCGGATAGCTTAAGCCATCTTTTTTCTTCCCGGACATTTCTTGCATCTTTTTCCCTTTTTGAATTTCTTGCAGCAGGATTTTTTTCGCAGAACATGTCTTCATTATTGAATGCGTATGCTGGAGTTAAAGGCGGTACTTTAAATGGGATAATCATATTCATGTTGCAAATATATTAATTTAGAATAAATATAATTAATAAAATTTCATAAATCTTATCACCCCTGTTTATCAGCGTATTTGTAAGGTGTCTAATACCTGATTTTAGAGCATAAACATTGTTTTCCGACCAATAAACTTTACCCGAAAATAACAATCAGCTTAAGCAAAAAATAAAATTTAGACTGAATACAATTAGAAGGCAGTTTCTTTCAATTAATCTGTTTTTCTTGTACTGTCAATTGAACAAAACCTTATGTGAAGTCTTAAAAAGTTAAGCTTTTAAATTTTATGTAATAAATAGCTTTTATTTCATTTCTTATTGAACGGATATGGAAGTTTCCCTGTCGTTTCGGCAATTTCGGACTCTTGTACAATCACTTAAAAAAGTGTAATTTTACGAATCTTTTTTACGAACAAAATCTAATAAATAAAAATGAATACAGAACAGTTTGTGAGCCGTCACATTTCCCTTAATGAAGCCGATAAACAGGCGATGTTGGAAAAATTGGGCGTTTCAAGTATTGAAGAACTAATTTCTCAGACCATTCCTTCTTCTATCCGCTTAGAGAAAGATCTTGAGATCTCGGCACCGCTTTCAGAATACGAAATGCTGAACCATTCGAAAGATTTGGCATCGAAAAATACTGATTATACGAGCTACATTGGTTTTGGATATCACAATACCCTTTTACCATCAGCTATTCAGAGAAATATCTTTGAAAACCCAAGCTGGTACACGGCGTATACTCCTTATCAGGCGGAAATCGCCCAGGGAAGACTGGAAGCTCTTCTGAATTTCCAGACTGTAGTGTGCGACCTTACAGGCTTTGAGCTTGCGAATGCTTCTCTTCTTGATGAGTCTACAGCTGCTGCTGAAGCCATGCACATGTTCTTCAACAACAGAACGAAAGATCAGAAGAAAGCAAATGCAAACAAATTCTTTGTTTCCGATCTTGTTTTGCCTCAAACCGTTGCTGTTTTAAAAACCAAAGCAGAAGGTTTAGCTATCGAAATCGTGGAAGGTGATCACAAAACTCACCAGTTAGACGAAACTTATTACGGTGTTTTATTACAGTATCCAGGTAAAAACGGAATCGTTCTGGATTACACAGAAGATATTGTAGAATATAAAAAATTAGACCTGCAGGTAGTTGTTGCCTGCGATCCGATGGCTTTGGTTAAACTGAAATCACCGGCTTCAATGGGTGCTGACTGTGCGGTTGGAACTTCACAGAGATTTGGTATTCCATTAGGGTACGGAGGTCCTCACGCAGCATTTTTCTCTTGCAGGGAAGATTACAAAAGAGATATTCCGGGAAGAATCATCGGGGTTTCTCAGGATATGTACGGAAAACGTGCATTAAGAATGGCGCTTCAGACCAGAGAGCAGCACATTAAAAGAGAAAGAGCTACTTCCAATATCTGTACGGCACAGGTACTTCTTGCTGTAATGGCTGGGATGTATGCTGTTTATCACGGTCCTAAAGGTTTGAACTACATTGCTGATCAGATCCACTTTAAGGCAAACGCTTTGAAAAACGGTCTTAAAGCATTAGGATATCAGGTTGTTGAAGAGCCGATCTTCGATACGGTGAAAATCACCATGAGTGAAGATGAAAAAGGAAGATTGTCAAGAATGATGCTTGATCATAAAATCAATCTGAATTATTTCACAGAAGGTGTTGTAAGCATTGCCATCAATGAAAGTACTACATTGGATAAATTAAATGTTCTGATGGCTTCTTTTGCTCAGTTCAAAGATAAGCAGACTTTCAAGTTAGAAATCAAAGAAGGATACAGCATCCCTGAAGAGAATTTAAGAAAAGACGAAATCCTTACCGAGCAGGTATTCAACAAATACCATACGGAAACAGAATTGATGCGTTACATCAAACGTTTGGAAAGAAAAGATTTATCATTGACTCATTCAATGATCTCTCTTGGTTCTTGTACAATGAAACTCAATGCTGCTACTCAGATGTTGCCACTTTCATGGGATAATTGGGGAGCTGTTCACCCGTTTGTACCGGTAGATCAGGCAGGAGGTTACCAGCAAATGATCAAAGAGCTTGAAAAAGACCTTGCTGAGATCACAGGTTTTGCAGGAACTTCTCTACAGCCGAATTCAGGAGCTCAGGGAGAATATGCAGGATTAATGGTGATCAGAGAATATCATATTTCAAGAGGTGAAGGCCACAGAAATGTAGTACTGATCCCTCAGTCTGCGCACGGAACAAACCCGGCTTCTGCAGCCATGGCAGGAATGAAAATTGTTGTTGTTAAAAATCTTGAAAACGGAGAAATCGATTTCGAAGATTTAAAAGCTAAAACAGAGCAGCATTCTGAGAACTTATCTTGTGTTATGATCACTTATCCGTCTACTTACGGATTCTTCGATGCCAACATTAAAGAAATTACAAGCTTAATCCACGAACACGGTGGTCAGGTATATATGGATGGTGCTAACATGAACGCTCAGGTAGGATTCACAAGTCCTGGAAACATCGGAGCAGACGTTTGTCACCTGAATTTACACAAAACTTTCGCAATTCCTCACGGTGGCGGAGGTCCTGGAGTAGGTCCGATCTGTGTGGCTAAGCACCTGGTTCCTTTCCTTCCTTCCAATGCAAATATTAAGATCGGTTCTAAAGATGCGATCGACGGTATTTCTGCAGCACCTTACGGATCAGGATTGATCCTGAATATTTCTTACTCTTACATCAAAATGTTAGGTACAGAAGGTTTGAAAAAAGCAACAGGACATGCGATCATGAATGCGAATTACCTGAAAGAGGTATTAGCAGAGCATTTCCCGATCTTATATTCAAACGAGAATGGAAGAGTGGCTCACGAATGTATCGTAGATTTCCGTCAGTTCAAATCTTTAGGAATTGAGGTAGCTGATGTGGCGAAGAGACTAATGGATTATGGATTCCATGCGCCAACCGTTTCTTTCCCTGTAGCAGGAACATTGATGATAGAGCCTACAGAATCTGAAAGCAAGTCTGAAATCGACCGTTTTGCAGAAGCTTTAATCTCCATCAAGAAAGAAATTGAAGAGATTGCTAACGGAGAAGCAGATCAGGCGAATAACGTCCTTAAAAATGCTCCTCATACAGAACAACTGGTCATCTCTGATTCATGGGATAAACCTTACAGCAGAGAAAAGGCAGCTTATCCGCTGGAGTGGGTAAGAGACCACAAATTCTTCGCTTCCGTTTCAAGAGTAGATGAAGCTTACGGAGACAGAAACTTAGTATGTACGTGTGAGCCGATTGAAGCTTATATGTAATATATTTGTAACCAATATAAAAACACCCGTTTAGATTCTAAACGGGTGTTTTTTTTTGTTATTTATTTTCTATTATCTTCTTTTATAGCTGTATGCTACAAGAAGTGCCACAGCCATAGTTGCACATGTTACCATTGAAACTATTTGAATAGATGCTTCACTGTCTTTTGCTGATGATGAATTTTGCTCTTTATTACATGAAGACAGTACTGCTGCCATGAATAGACAGCTCAGGAGTAATTTTTTAATCATAAATGTATTTGTTTGGTTATTAGTAATTTATGAGCAAAAAAGATGCCGTGCACCTCATTAGAATAGAAATTCTATATGCAGTAAATAAAAGATTGGACGAGCTCATTCCGGTGAAAAGCAACTCTGATTCAATTTATTATTTACAGTTAGCCTTTCCGCCTGATTTTTTTAGAAATATACAAGGTAGCAAAAATGCTGGCGATCGTTATACAGGTTATTAAAAAAGTAGCTTTTATCATATCGTTTTCATTCCTTGGTCCATTCCCGGAGCAGTCAGCAAGCATCAGTGAAGCTGTGAAAAGACAGAAAAATATTCCGAAAGAATTCCGGAGAGTGTGCAAAATATTTGTTTTCATCATAGATGGTATTTGTGTACCGTAAATCTATAATAAAAACTGGTCTAAATGATTATAAATGAAAATATTAACTTTTTTAACGTAAAATTTTTTATGATTTTGCCATAGCACAGTTGATTTTAAAATCGTATTTGTTTTTTTGTGAAATAAAAGATCAATCAAATAGTCATCAGCATTTAAAAATTTAAACTTTAACCAATCTCAAAATCCCACATCCTCATAGTCTCACACACCTAAGCTTTTTCATTCCAGTAATAAGAATCCGGATACACCCTCGCACCAAATACAGCCGTTCCCACTCTCACAATAGTGGCGCCTTCTTCAATGGCTGTTTCCAGATCTCCGCTCATTCCCATGGAAAGCTCCTTCATTTCTACGTTGGGGATATTCTGGCTGATGATCTCCTGCTGTAAATCTTTAAGGATTTTAAAGCATTTTCTTACCTTTTCTGTTTCTGCACTGAAAAGGCCTATCGTCATTAATCCTTTGATCTTTAATGTCGTGAATTCAGCAACTTTTCTGGTCAGTTCAACAGCTTCTTCAGGATGTACACCAAATTTACTTTCCTCACCGGAGGTATTCACCTGGATCAGGATGTCTATTGTTTTTCCTTCGGATAAAAGCCGCTGGTGGAGTTTTTCTGCAAGATCCGGACGGTCCAGAGACTGTACACAAACCACGTCATACTTTAGAATATCTTTGATCTTATTGGTCTGGAGATGCCCGATGAAATGATTTTCATGAGGGGTATCTTTCAGTCCCTCATATTTTTCTTTTAATTCCTGAACTTTATTTTCTGCAATCAGTGTATACCCGTTTTCTAAGGCAGTTTTAATACGTTCTGCGGAAACCGTTTTTGTAGCCAGCAGCAATCTTACTTCATCAAGGTTCCTGCCTGCTTTTTCACATGCTTTCTTTATCCTGTCGTTAATGATTTCAAGATTGTGGAGGATATCTTCTTTCATGGCTGTATCATTTTCTCCGCTTCCAGTTTTTTGATCAAAGCAGATTTTATGGAGGTTAAAGTGTGGTCTTTCGCTTCAGCAAAAGAAATGCTGTATTTTCTTTCTACTTTTTGCAGATCCTCAGGAAAACCGGAAAGGAGACTGTCGTAATAAGTATCTAAAAACTCCTTTGAGGGCAGTTCATAGCTGATCTTTAGCTGGAAACGTCTCAACAAAGCCGTATCAATAATCTCTGCGTGGTTGGTAGCACACATCAGAAGCGCATTCTCGGGATAATAATCAATAAGCTGGATCAGAGTATTCACAAGCCTCCTCATTTCGCCCACATCCTTATCGTCGCTGCCTCTCGCTTTCCCGATCTGGTCCAGCTCATCCAGGAACAGAACAGATCTTTCCCTTGCGGCTTTGTCAAAGATCATTTTGATATTTTGTGAGGTCTCTCCGATACGCGAAGACACAATATTGCTGAGGTTAAGGATCAGGATGTTTTTACCTAATGCATTGGCTACAGCTTTGGCGGTCATTGTTTTCCCACACCCGGAATTTCCCTGCAGTAAGATTTTATTATTGACCGGAAGCCCGTATTCCTGAAGTTCCTTCACATAAGTATGCTCTTTGATAAGTTGTACCAGCTGGTCCCTGTTATGAGTGTCGAGAAATACATCGTTAAGGCTTACTTCCTCCTTGTCCTGAATGATGAGATTATACAGATTCATGTTAAAACTAAAAAGTGATTCTTATCCATACAAAGATAAGGCTTTATTGAATGAAGTCTCGGAATAAACCATAGACCGGTTAAATAATATTCAATAGGAACGGGCTTTAGCCCGTTTAAAAAAACAAACCTTCATCTGGCTTTAGCCAAAACCTTTAATTGAGCAGGAATCAACAAGAAAAGCCGAACTATTGTTCGGCTTGACTATTGGGATATATAAAATTTGCTATGAAATTCAGCTAAGAAGTTATGTTTTCCGGCCCTTTTACTCTAATTGAGTAAAAGAGCGTCATCTGATATTTTCAGATTAAAAACATAAACAATACAATTAATATAGATGTTCTATAGGCTTTCCTTTAAATAGAACTAGTTTCTTTGTTCTCTTTTTACTGTTGCAAAATAAGAAGCGAATACTACTACACATGTTGCGATACCGATGTAAGTTACCATTTTTTGTTTTATTTAATTATTTGACTTTATTTTATCGATTTTCTAATTGCAATATTACTGTTTTCAAATCGCATGCCAAAGCAAATAATTATGATGTATATCAGTATGTTATGTTCTTAAATTGTTAATTTTCACGACCTGTTTGTTTATAAAAAATTAATGTACTTTTATGAAATTATTAATATATTTATTGTCTTATCTGTAAAATTTTAAAAAGTTGACAACTGTTTCAATGCTTCTATATTGGAGTTGATAAAACAAAAAATTAAAAATGCGATGCATAATATCTGCTTTTCACTTCGTAACTGAACGTCAGATTTTGGAAAATGGAAGAATTATTATGTTAAGAAAACTTATTTTTCGAAGCCCGATTTTATCCTTAATTTTTTAAATCCTGGCAGGTTTCGTGACATGAATTTGAAAATTTTGTCACATAATATAGAAATACTGACACATTTGAAACATATACGGTCACACATTTTATGCAAAATATTATTTTTCTCTTTTTTGTAAATCGTTTGTGATAATTGCAATGGAGTTTTTCACCTGCATGGGATATTAAGGTGATTGTTTTACCGGATTTGTACTTCTTATTTATATAATCAATTAGGAATCCGGCTTCGGTAAGAATTCACTATTTAAATCTCATTAAAAGATAAAAAATGATGCTAATTTAGCAGTTCGTTTTCCGGTGAAAAGAACAGCTTTTCATTATTTTTGCAGAAAACAAGCTTTATGGGACGCAGTTATATATTCCTGGCCTTAGCCATCATATTCGAGATCATAGCAACTACTTTTCTTAAGAAATCTGAGGAATTTTCGAAGTTTTGGCCGTCTGTGGTTACTGTGATAGGGTATGCTTCCGCCTTTTATTTCCTGAGTCTTACCCTGCGTCATATCCCTGTAGGAATAACGTATGCCATATGGTCCGGGGTAGGTATTGTTTTTATAACCATGATTGGGATCATTGCCTTTAAACAGGTCCCGGATCTTCCGGCCATCATAGGAATTCTATTGATTGTTATCGGGGTAATTGTTATTAATGTATTCTCAAAGATGGGAACCCATTGATTTTTTTAAATTAAAGGTTCAAAAATCCGTACCATGACCTATTTTAAAGCATGGATGGTGGATTGGAAGAAATTAAACAGGAATATCCTGTCATAAAATATATCAATATTGTTCTCAGTTATAAAATCCTTGTGCCGGAGAGTATCAGTAATCATATTTTCTTCCACAAAAACAAACCATACTTCCTTAAGCTGCTTCTGTCTTTTAAATTCTTCAAAAGCATTCCAGTCGTAGGGAGTGGAGTGGTTAAGGTTATAGAATAAAATTCCTTTTTTAACACCATTTTCTTCCACAATATTAATAGGATGCTGGATGTAATTCAAAATACTGATCTGTGACTGATAGCACTCCACGAAATGATGCAGATCGATCATCTGTATCACCTTTTCTTCTTGTTGGGATTCTGTCATATAAAAACATTCTGAGGTTATTTCCTGTGTAAGTTCCTGAAAAACGGCTAATTCCATAAGCATTAAAATTCAGGGCAAAGAAATAAATAATACCATTGCATGAAATTTTTTTATACGAAACCGCTCTTATTTTATACGAAATCCAGCCTAATTAAAATTGGTATAAAAAATAACAGGGTTGGTATAATATTATAAAGATTTCCTGCGTTATTCTCTATTTTTGCTTTTAATTAAGACCTACGGAATACTATGAGATACGGACCGTCAAAATTTAAGGAGACACTTGTCATGGATTTTCTGGTTGAAGACCGGTTCAAAGTCCGCAGGCACCTGCTATTCCTGGTTTTCTTTTTCTTCCTGATGTACAGCGCCAGGTTCTGGCACTGGTATTCCGGGATTTACCAGTACTATGTTTTGTTTTTTGTATATGCTGTCCTGATTACGATGGTTTACATCAATATATATGTCCTGGTGCCGAAGTTCTTCTTTAAAACAAGATATATTACCTATCTCATTCTGCTGTTAATAATGGGAGTTGCCGGACTTAATATGATAAGCTATGGCTTTAAATTTTTCTTCGGAGACTTCAGGGTAGAGAATATTAAGAAGGAAAGCGAAAAGGCAAATCTATATGAAGGTATATTGATGTGCATTCCGATTATTATGACGACAACTACCGTAAAGCTCCTGCAAAAATGGATCACGGATACTAAAAGAATAACAGAGCTTAATAATCTTACCTTACAAATGGAGCTGAATGAGCTCCGTAACCAGATCAATCCGCATTTTCTTTTCAATATGCTCAATAATGTGAAGGCTCTTACAAGAACGGATCCTGAAAAAGCATCAACAGTAATTGTCAAGCTTTCAGAATTCTTAAGATATCAGCTGTATGAAAACGGAGAAGAGAAAACTCTGCTTATTTCAGAGATCGATTTTTTGTCCAATTTCCTTAACCTTGAAAAGATACGCAGAGAAAACTTTACTTTTGATATCAATGCACAAACTGAGAGCAGAACGTTAAAAAGCACTTTTATTCCGCCGAATTTATTTACCACCTTTGTTGAGAACGCGGTAAAACACAGTCTTGATATCAGCAGCAAAATGTGTTATGTGAAAATAGATATAAGCGTTGAAAACAAAATCCTTTATTTTACCTGTACCAATTCAATGAATCCGAGTCTCACCGTTTCCAACGCCAACTACAGCGGACTGGGACTTGCCAATATTAAAAGAAGACTCGAGCTTCTCTATGGAAATACTTTCAGCCTCGAAATTTCCTCCGGAGAAAAAGAATATACCGTTAATTTAAAAATTCCTGTATGAACTGTATTATAATAGATGATGAGCCTCTGGCAAGAGCAGAAATGCGCTCACTGATCAATGAAACCTCAAAGGCCGAAATTCTGGGAGAATTTTCCAATGCTCCTTCAGCGCTGGATTTTCTTAAAACCAACGAAGTAGATCTTATTTTTCTGGATATTGAAATGCCCATGGTAACCGGTTTGGAATTTGCCGAAATGCTGCCCAAAAAATCACTGATCATTTTTACCACGGCCTATTCCCAGTATGCCTTAAAAAGTTATGAACTGGAAGCCGTAGACTATCTGCTGAAACCAATAGATACCAAAAGGCTGGAAAAAGCCATAGAAAAAGCCATCCTTTACACAGAACTTTTGTCTAAGGATACGGTGAAAAATACAGTAGAGTCCAATACGGCGGACTTTTTATTCATCAAGGCAGACCGGAGGTTCTATAAGATCAGTTTTTCAGATATTAAATTTATAGAAGGCCTGAAAGACTATGTGGTCATCCATACCCGGCAGCAAAAGCTTATTACAGCTATGAACCTTAAAACCATCCATCAGAAAATTTCCAGGGAAACCTTTCTCCGTGTGAGCAAATCGTATGTGGTTAATCTCGATTTTATCGATTCATTTGACAATCATAATGTTTATATTGATGAATTTGAAATTCCTATCGGCGAAGTATACAGATCCGATTTTTTTACAAAATATGCCGGCGGAACTCTGAATTCGGAAGGATAGGTTACAGCTTCTGGCCTACAAAACGGATTACAGAGCCTGTTCCGTTATGAAATAAACCTTCATGGAGTTCTATTTCTTTTTCCTCCAGTTCTATGATGCTGTAATTGGGAAAGTCTGCTTTGATCTCATCTATCGAAAATAAAGATCCGATGTCTTTAGGGCCGCCAACTTTCTCGTTTTTTGCAATATAATCAAGGTGATTTTTGCTGAATGCCTCAAAAATAATAACTCCTCCTTTGCGAAGATACTGATCCAGCATCCGATGGATAGAAGACTTGATATCGGCAGGGAAATGTGCATAAATAAGAGCAATTGCATCAAACTGTTCAGCCTGAAAATTTAAAGTCTGAAGCTCACCAACCTGATAATCAATAACGACATTTTGATTGTCAGCAAGCTGTAAAGCTTTATTCTTCCCTTCATTGCTGATATCAAAGGCGGAAACTTCCCACCCTTTTGTTGCAGCAAAAACAGCATTCCTGCCTTCTCCTTCTGCAGGAAACAGAATAGTGCCCGGTTCTAATTTTTCTAACTGTTGCTTTAAATAATTATTCGGCTCTGTTCCGTAAGCGAATTCTTCACTGCTGTATCGGTCATTCCATCTGTCAAGCCATGGGTTTTCTGTCATCTCTCTGTAAATTTGGGTTAGTAGTTGCAATCATGCATCAATTTGATGCTTTAAAGCCCCAAATATAAGGCGATTACAGCTTTTCTACGAATGGAAAAAACATTGGGCAAAATAGATTTTGTAAATAAGGGAAGGTAAAAATTATAACAGCTTATTTAATAAAGCTTTTGGTCCTTTTCACAGTAAAAACTTCGTCTTTTTCCTAAGCCGGTTTGTTTTTTGACAAGTTTTTGCCCGCATTTAGGGCAGATGGTTTTGGTATGAACCAGCCAGTGCTTCTTTAAAACAAATTCCCGTTTCCATCCCAGGAAATCAAAACTGTAATTCCGGGCTTCTGCAATCAGTTCTTTCAGTTTTTTGGGAGGAAGACTTCCAAGCAGGCTTTCAGGCTGGACGCCTATTCTGAACAGCACTTCATTTTTGATAATATTTCCCACTCCTGAAAAAATATCCTGATCCATTAAAGCATCACAAACCATCATCTGCGGTTTGGATTTCAGTTTCTTTTCTGCTTTCTGCGGATTCCAGGCATCGCTCATGACGTCAGCTTCCCAGTCTATCGAGGATAAAAATTCAAGATCTACGGATTTGACTGAGCAGGTGTAAAAATATAAGCTGCCGGTCTTAAAAATCAAAGATAAACGGAGACTCTTATCGGGCTTCGTCTGTTCATCAACACTGTAGGACCCAAACATCAGCAGGTGAATACGGATCGCCTGTTTGTCCAGAACAAGATACGTCTGCTTTCCAAACGTCCGGATTTCATGAAGGGTTTGTCCGGTCAGGGGTTCTTTATCGAATTTGGCATTGCCTGAAGCTTCTGTCACTTGTTTTCCGACAAACGGCTGCAGGCTTTCTTTCATTAAAATTATGGATGGTCCTTCAGGCATGGCTTTACTTTTCAACAAAAGTTCAAATACTATTCCGTAAAAATAAAATTTGGAGTAATTTTGAAAAATGATGAATTTAAACCAGATTTTCACGAATCAGCGTACAGGAAACAATCCGCATACCAAAGCTTCAAGAACTGATTTTCAGAGAGATTTCGACAGAATTATCTTCTCTTCAGCATTCAGAAGGCTGCAGAATAAAACCCAGGTTTTTCCTCTTCCCGGAAGTGTTTTTGTACACAACAGGCTCACCCATTCGCTGGAAGTTTCGTCTGTAGGGCGAAGTTTGGGAAGTATTATCGGGGAATTTATCTTTGATGCTTATAAAAATGACCTTACGGAAGATTCCAAAAACTTTTATCTTCATAATTTAGGAAATGTAATTGCCGCAGCATGTTTGTGCCATGATGTAGGAAATCCGGCTTTCGGACATTCGGGAGAAGATGCCATTGCAAGTTACTTTGAAAGGAATGAAAAGGATCTTAAACTGAAATTTAATGAGAAAGAGTGGGCGGATCTTGTGAATTTTGAAGGGAATGCCAATGCAATAAGAGTTCTGGCACAGCGTCAGCAGGGAAAAGATGACGGCGGAATTCAGCTTACATTTTCCACGCTTGCGAGCATTGCCAAATATCCTTGTGAAGCTGTCGCTAAGAAAAAAGGAGTAATTCACAGGAAAAAATTCGGGTTTTTCCAGAATGAGAAAGATATTTTCCTGGAAATAGCAAAGTCAACGAATTTGATCCTGGAAAATGAAGAACCTTATATTTTTAAAAGACATCCTTTTGTATGGCTGGTAGAAGCTGCAGATGATATTTGCTATAATATTATCGACATGGAAGATGCTCACAGATTGGGAATTGTCTCTACTTCAGACTGTGAAAACCTGTTTTTTGAACTGATAAAATCTGAAAGCAGTGATACGGAAAAGGTGAAAAATAAACTGGCTTCGATTTCCAATGAAAATGAAAAGATCTCTTATCTGCGGGCAAAAGCGATCAATGCGCTGATCAATAAATCCCTTGAAATCTACAAACATCATTTTGAAACTATTCTTCAGGGTAATCTGAACAATGGACTTTTGGATATTTATAAGTCTGAGAACCGTGCTTTACAAGATATCGAATCGTTCTCCATTGAAAAGATTTACAACCATAAAGCTGTTGTAGAAATTGAAAATGCAGGTTATAATGTAATGTATGAGCTTCTCGATCATTTTATTCCATCAATTCTGAAACCTGAGGATGAAAGGAAATCTTACGATAAAAAAGCTCTGAAGCTGCTCCCAAGACAATTCGTTTACGAAGAGGGGACGGATTACCAGAAGGTGCTTGGCGTTATAGATTTTGTTTCAGGAATGACGGATAATTTTGCAACTGATCTTTACAGAAAAATAAAAGGAATTGATATCGGAATGACTGTTTAAGTTTTGAAAGCTCAGTTCTTTTAACCATTAAGAAATTATTTGAGAAGTGAAGGGTAATTAAGGTCCAAAAACCTTAATAATATTAAAACTTAACAAGCTTTTAATGGTTCAGCATAAAATAAAAACTCCCGGAATTTTCGGGAGTTTTTTTGTCTTTATTTTTTGGTTTTAGAAACCTCTTTTACCAATATGTATTTTATAGAAGATCCGTCAGCGGGCGGATTGGCAATCTTTTCTGTTTTTACTTTTAAAACATATTCATATCCCGGTTCATAAGTGAATCCTTCAATATTTGTGTAGAAGTTCGTCCAGTTTTCTGAAGCCTTTTCTTTTACCTGCAGGCATTTCATAGGAGCTACTCCTGTACAGTCTGCGGTTTCCGGTCCTACGATGAGTGTTTTTTCATCAGCTCCGGCAGTGTTAGCCGTTGTCGTACATTGTGTCATTGCGAATAGGGCTACTGCAGGAACAGCGCTTTTTAAAATGGTTGCGATAATTTTCATAAACTTATTTTAAGGGTTAGGTCCAATTACTATGCCGAAGTTTTCAACACAGTTTTTCTGTCATTTTTGAGTTCTTAATTATTTAATTTAAGCGTTTTCGAAAATATAATCCACGTATACAAAAACTAAAAATACAACATGGAAAATCTAACCCAAGTTGGAAATTATAAAAATTAAAAAATCTGAAATAAGAGATCTATCAGTTATCGGAAGTTAATGAAATTAGAGCTATGTTTTCGCAAATAAAGCATTCTTAAGGAAAAATTTATTGCTGCTTGATTGTCAAGTTTAACTTTAATTTAATGTTTTTAATATATCTGACAATCAGTGTTTTTGTATTTTTATTTAGATTTTAGTTTAAGTATGTTTTTTTGAAACTAAGCATCCATTTTCGACGGCCGGAGGCCTCCGAAAATGGATGCTATAAAAATCTTTCACTTTAAAATACCAAGCCATCCATAAAAATCTCTGATTTTTAGAAAACTAAAGTGTACTTCTAAACAGGGAAAGATTAAGCTTAAAAAACTAAAGTGTCAAAATTTTTTGCAATTAAAAAACAGCTATTAAATTAACCTCTCGGTATCTTCAGCCTCGTTTGGCTTCGGAGCTGTTCCCTTGAATTTCTGTTTACCGGTCAGCAGTTCAAAAAACAGTCTGAAGTCTGAGATTAATGACCAGAAAGGATACTTAAAAGTTGCAGGTTTGTTTCTTTCGATGACAGCATGGCTGAACCATGCAAAACCATATCCGAAGATGGGAATGTACCATAGAAAACGCTCTTTTCCTGAACTGATGACGTACCAGATGACCACAAATACCAAAAGGGTTCCAATGAAGTGAAAGATTCTTGTTCCTGTTTTACTGTGCTCGGTAAGATAGAACTGATAGAATTCTTTGTATGTTTTAATTCTTTCTGACATGGCAATATTAGTTAATAGTTCTTTTGGAAGATATGCAATAATTCTGCCGATTTTAAGGAGAGCAGAAAAGCAGAAAAGGACTAAAAGCAAAAAGGCAAATTCGTTGGTCTGCGAATTTGCCTTTTATTATAAATTATTGCTAATTAGCGGTTTCACTATTTAGCCTTTTTGTCTTTCAGTCTTTTTATCCTTTAGGTTCCCAGCTGCTTCTCAGCTTACTGTTTCTATAGCCGTAGCAGAAATAAATTATGAGCCCTAAAGCGAACCAAAGTCCGAACCAGAACCAGTTCTCATGGCTCATCCCTGTAAGAAGGTATAAACATGAGCTTAGCCCGATTAAAGGAATCAGAGAGAAATTCTTGATAAAGGTAAAGATACACAGTACCAGATTAATCAGGATAAAAACAAAAATAGAAGCTCTGAATTCACCCTCTTTAGGATCTTTCCAGTCCATCAGGTTAGTGAAAAATTCCGGCTGCCAGAAATAGAAGCCGATCAGTCCGCCAATAAAAATAACCGGGAAAATGATTTTACCGTTAACATACGGAAGGTGGAACCTGCCTTTGATCTTCTCTTTGCAGGAAGCATTAAAACTCCGGCGCAAACCAGTACGAAAGCGAAGATCGTTCCGATACTTGTAAAATCCAGAATGAACGTTTTATCTGTGAAAAGGATAGGAACCCCCACTGCAATACCTGTAATAATGGTAGCAAACGAAGGTGTTTTATACTTAGGATGTACTGTTTTGAATTTTTCAGGCATTAATCCGTCACGGCTCATGGCATACCAGATTCTTGGCTGTCCCATCTGAAATACCAGCAATACGGTAGTAATGGCAACAATAGCAACAAAAGAAACGACAAGTTCCATCCAGGCTACATTGGCATTCGATTTTTCGAATATAAATGAAAGCGGGTCTCCGATGCCGTCAAACTTCCTGTAATCCACCATTCCGGTTAAAACAAGGGTTAAAGCAATATATATTACCGTACAAAGCACCAGGGAAATGATCATTCCTTTCGGAAGTGTTTTCTGAGGATCTTTGGTTTCTTCGGAAAGAACACTTAATGCATCAAAGCCTATATAAGCAAAGAAAACCCCTGAAACGGCACTCATCACTCCTGCAAAACCGTTGGGCATAAATGAAGCTACCTGGGTTTCCGGGTTTACCGGTGTCCAGTTATCCGTATTGATATAAGCGAAACCTACAAGGATTACTAAAACAATAACCGCCAGTTTTAAGATTACCAAAGAGTTATTGAAGTTTTTACTTTCTTTTACCCCTACATAACAAAGCCATGTAATTAAACCGTTGATTACCAATGCAGGAACGTCAACGATAAATTTTAAACTGCCAATTAATGGTGCTGTTTTCCAAGCATTTAAAAGTTCCTTATTTTCGGAGCCTAATTGAAAAGCTTTTTTGGCTTCTGTATAGCTGCACGTAAGATAGTCGGGGATATGCATGCCCAGACGTCCTAAGAAGCTGGTAAAGTAATCGGACCAGGAAAAAGCCACGTAAATATTCCCGAAAGAATATTCCATGATCAGCGCCCATCCAATCACCCAGGCAATCAGTTCCCCGAAACTGGCATAAGCATAAGTATACGCAGAACCTGCCGTAGGAATTCTGCTGGCAAATTCAGCATAGCATAATGCTGTAAAACCGCAGGCAAAACCACAAATTAAATATAATAGAATAACTCCGGGGCCACCCCTGAAAACCGCTTCACCTAAGCTGCTGAAACTTCCTGCTCCAATAATGGCCGCAATACCAAAAAAAACGATATCCCAAACACCTAAAACCCTTAGAAGACTGGTAGATGTATCTGTTTCTGAATAGTTTTTCCTTCTGAAAAGTTGATTCATTCAATATTTATTTGAGTTTGAAAAAAAGCAAATGTAATGATTTTTTATTTTGATGTTATCCGTCGTCTTAATATTTAGTTAAAAATGCGGAAGTTTATAAGTTAAATGCCTTTATTCTTGATAAATAGGTATTTCCACATAACTGTCATTGTACCATTTTATTTCCAGAGGTTCCCCGGAATCTTTTATGGTTTCGTCACTTACATCTTTGCCGGTTCCGTAATTGATCTGCCAGGCAGGGGATTTATTTACACCGACCAGCAAAACCAGTTTGCTTCCTTTTTCTATCTTTTTACTGGTGAATATTGAATTTTTTACAGGAATTTGCTCGATTTTTCCGGGTTCAAGGAGATGGCGTACAGCATTGTCTTTTGCATAGCTTGCTCTTACAATATGAGTGGATAACAAAAATGTTTTTCCATCAGGTTGTACCTGGTACAGATACATATCAGTATCGAAATCTTTTTTATTAATTGATACATTGAAAAATCCGCCTGGATTTCCGCTGATAATAAGATCCTTGTCCAATACTTCACTTTCAAAGTAAATGGAGTTTGTGACTTTTACACTGTCTGTTTTGCTTACTTTATGATAAGTGTCTTTCTGGTCCCGGTTTTTGAAATCAACCTTTTGCGTGATGAAGTTTTTGTTTTTTGGCTGAGTAAAAACTGATGTCCCATTTTTACGTTCCTGAAGATAAAACTTAATTGTTGAAGTATGCATATTTTCCAAAGCAGGAACGTGTTTCCATGTATTGGTATTCATTACCTGGAAATTGATCCTGTCTTTTAATAATTCAGGTTTTTTGCCATTTTTCAGGATATAATCGAACCATGAAAAGGCAAGATCATCAATGCTTATCCTTGCCGCAGGATCTATCGGCCTGCCTCCTACATAGGTGAATCCGTAGCTTTGGGCCCCGCCATGATCATAAGGACCTATCACCAGATAATGATTGGCATTTTTATTATATTGATGATGGGCTTTAAAATAGGATAGTGCCCCGATCTGATCGTCATCATAATATCCTGTAGTTGTCAGGATAGGAATATTGATATTGGCAAAATCCTCTTTGTAAGGAACCATTTTCTGCCAGTATTCATCATATGCGGGATGATCCAGCCATCTTTGAAATATCTTGCTGGGCTTTCCGCTTATGGTATCCAGGGCTCTGAATGACTTTCCGCTTTTGTACCATTCGGTATTAATGGAATCCCATTTTTTGGAATTGTTAAAATCTGCTTCATCCGTAAGCTTATTGTTTGTTACATAGTTGATCCACTGCAGCATATAGCTCATGAATATATTGTTTTGGGCAGGGTAATCGATCCCGATTCCTACGGCCACCTGTGGAACAATTGTTTTTAGGGCAGGATGCAGTTTCTTTACCGCTGCCCACTGGCTGAAACCTAAGTAGCTGCCGCCGATCATTCCCACTTTGCCGTTGCTCCATGGTTGTTTGCTTACCCAGTCAATAACTTCATAAATGTCCTGGGATTCATGCTCAAAAGGGTTGTTTTCATCATTGCTGTTCCTTTTGCCACGGGTATTCACAACAGCGCCAACATAATTGTAAATAGCGGCTCTTTTCCCGAAATAAGCATCGAATTCTCCGGCATAGATATTATTGGTAAGAATAACAGGGAGGGGAGAGGTGTTTTCCTTTTTCCTCACAATGGTTATTGTCAGGGTGTTTCCGTTTTTTGTTTTTAAATCTTTTGTTTCAGTTATAAATTTTTCCTGGTCTTTTGCTTCCGCCAGCTGCATAATCTGAGGCTTAAGGCCGGAGTAAGTCTTATAACTTATATAATTTCTGCACAAGGCCAGAGCCGATGCGTAATCTATACTGTCTTTATCTTTCTGTTGGTCCAGGCTTTCTTTTAAAAGTTTCCTTGCGGCACCAACATCTCCGTTAACGGCCATAGTTACCTTAGTGATCAGTTGATCGGAAAGGCTTTCATACTTCTTATTGAATGCTTTCTGAAGCGCCGTCTGAAAGGATATATGTTCTTTTTCTTCAACCACTTTTGCCAGACTGTAAAATTCATAGGCGATGAATCTGTTTCCTGCCATATTGTGATCGGCAAATTCATTCCGGTAGTCTGATAGGGTGATGATCGATTTTTTGTAATCTTTGGCGACCATCTGCAGCCTGAAAAGCTGATCAGAATAAGCCATTTTATTCGCTTTTTTAAGCGTTAGCAAGGTCGGTTGTGTTATCAGTTTTGAAGCAAGCAGAGGCATCTGTTTTTCCAGAACGGCAGAGTCGGTGACTGCTGTTTTGGGAAAGTAAAACTTCTGAGCCTGCATCAGATTAGCAAAAATTAATGCTAAAAGTATTCTAATTTTCATGTAATGGTATGTTTTTAGCTGCTGTAGAATGAGGATTTAATCAAAATATTTTTTTGATGATTCTATATTGATCCCTATTCAAGTTTTATGATACTAAAGTAATCATTTTTTATCATTGAATAGTGAAATGTGTTCAATTGGTATTTTGAGGTATTAAAACCTTTTAAAACTTGCTTAAACAATAAGTTTTTAATATTTTCGTTAACTTATATAGACTAATCTTTTTATTCAGAAAAAGAATGAATTCAAAAAAATCCTTCTCTCAGCTGCAGTGCTCTATTTCGGAATCTCCGAAGCGCAACAGTCACAGTACTTTACACAGAAAGAAAATTACAGGTTCAATCTCGCCGAAAATCTTTATCAGACTAAAATATACAATGCTTCCCAGTTCGAATATGCCAGACAGTACTTCTATAACCAGAATCTGTCCAAATCGAGAAAAGAAGCGGCGCAGTTTTTTGATAATGTGATCGGGGTAATTCTCCAGAAAAATCATGCGGAAGAAGGGTTAACGGCCTTCATGAAAGAATATCCGAATTCAGCCTATTTTGCCCAGGCTAATCTTCCTTTGGCAGATTACTATCTGGCTAAAAAAGATTTCGAGAAAGCTTTGGAAACATTGAAAAAAGTAAATCAGTACCAGCTTTCCAAAGAAGAAAATACACAGTATATTCTGAAGCTGGGCTATGCCAAATTCATGATGGGCGATACCAAAGGTGCTACAGATGCTTTGGAGGAAGCTTATAAAACAGCGGATGAATCTCAGAAAGGAGATATTGCCTATATGCTGGGTCACCTTTACTATTCAAACAGGCAGAGCGATAAGGCTTTCCAGTACTTTGATTCTGTGAAAGACCAGCCGAAATTCTCAAAGCTGGTACGTCCTTATTATGTGCAGATGTACTATAATGATAAGAACTATGATCAGGCCATTACCGAAGGTACAGCACTTCTGAATGAAGATATTTCAGATGCCTATAAAGCGGAAGTTCATAAGATCATCGGGGAAAGTTATTTCATGAAGAATGATTACAATTCAGCGTATCCTCATTTGAAAGATTACCTGAACGTTCAGCAGAATCCTTCTGAAAATGACCTTTATGAAATGGGATTCGTAGCTGCTCAGCTGAAAAAGTACGATGAAGCGGTTTCCTATTATAACCAGCTTATCAACAGCAATTCGGCGCTGGCCCAGAATGCTTATTATCAGCTTGGAAATGCCTATCTGGCGGTAGATAAAAAGCAGGAAGCCCTTTCGGCGTTCCGTTCTTCTTACCAGATGGATTATGATGCCAAAGTTAAAAAACTGGCTCATGAGCAGTATGCAAAACTGAGTTATGATATCGGAAACCCTTTTGAAAGCCCTTCTGCGGTAATTCAGAGCTATATCAACAACAATCCGAATGATGCAAATGGACCGGAAATGAGATCGCTTCTTGTAAAATCTTATTTATATTCCGGAAACTATAAAGAAACCCTTAATGCCATCGACAGGCTTAAAGATTCTACCCCTGAAATCAATAAAGTGGATCAGGAGGTTTCCTATTTACTGGGAACAGAGGAATTCAACAAAGGAAATTATGATGAAGCGGAAACCTACTTCCTGAGAAGCTTAGGATTCAATATCAATAAAGAATTTTATAACAGAGCATTGTATTGGTTAGGTCAGGTATATTACCAGAAAGGGAATTATCCGTCTGCCATCGCACGTTATGAAAAACTGCTTAATGAAAACTTTCCTGAAAAACAGCAGTTGCCTTACGATCTGGGCTATGCTTATTTCAAATCTAAAAATTCGATCAGGCGCAGACTTATTTTAAGCAATACCTGAGCAATCCTAAACCGGAATTCAAAAATGACGCAGAACTTCGTCTGGCAGATATCCATTATGCCAACAATGATCTGAACGAAGCAATCGCGATCTACGATAAAAATGAGGACGCCACAGACTATACCTTATACCAGAAAGCAATGGCTTTAGGATTTAAAGGGGATACACAGGCGAAAATCAACAATTTAAAGAATCTTTTATCCAAATACCCTGATTCCGAATATTATGACGATGCCCAGTATGAAATGGGAACGGCGTATGCAGCTCAGGATGATTTTGCGAACTCTAACGATGCTTTTGCCAAAGTGATCAAGACATCTTCGGATAAAGATCTTGTGGCCAATGCTTCTATTTACAGGGCACAGAATTATATTGACCAGAATCAGGCTGATAAAGCACTGTCGGAGCTTAAATCTTTAGGCGAGCAGTATAAAAATACAGCTTATGCTGAAAAAATCGTTCAGGCGGCCAAACCTATTTTCACAAAGAATGGTGACGTTTCCGGATATGAGAGCTTTGCTAAAAATATAGGAGTGAATGTAGATGCCTCTGAAATTGATGAGATCAACCTTTCAACAGGGAAGCAGTATTTCACCAAGAAAGACTATAAGAATGCCATTTCTTATTACGAAAAATATTTAACGCAGAATCCTACAGGAGAAGGCCTTTATCAGGCTAAATATGAGCTTGGAGAAAGTTACTATCAGACAAATAATTCTACAAAAGCGCTTCTTGTACTGCAGGAAGTGGCAGCTGTACAGAACGATTACCAGGATGATGCCCAGACCCGTCTTGCGCAGATCTTTACAGCACAAGGCAACACGGCAGAAGCTAAAAAATATCTTGAGAATATCAGGAACTCTTCCGATATCAACATTAAGAATTACGCCAATGTGGAGCTGATGAAAATATATGCCAATGAGAAGAACTTCTCCGAAGCTGAGAAATTAGCCAATGCAGTTATTGCCAACTCTAAAAACTCTGCCGCGGTTATAGAAACAGCGAAAGTAATTAAAGCAAGAAGTTTAATGAATTCAGGGAAGGATAAAGATGCACAGTCTGCCTACACTTCTCTCGAAAAATCATCCAACACATCGGTTGCAGCAGAAGCGTTATATGCAAAAGCTTATTACCAGAACAAAGGAAAGGCATTCAAATCCTCGAATGAGACCATCTTTAAACTGGCCAATAATTATGCTTCCGAAGATTACTGGGGAGCAAAAGCGCTGGTGCTGATGGCTAAGAACTATGTTGGACTGAAAGACAACTACCAGGCAAGTTATACCTGCGACCAGATCATCGAGAACTATAAAGATTTCCCGGAAATTGTAGCAGAAGCAAAAGAGGTTAAAAAGCAGATTAAAAAGTAAATGTACTACCGTATTCATGTACAAATGTATTCATGCAGTAATCCATAATACATTTTGCTTAAATACTTAAATACAAAAGAATAATGAACAGAAAAATTCAATTTTTATCCATATTATTTTTAGGGTTTTCGCAGTTTGCGTTTGCCCAGATCAAGGAGGAGAAACTGATTCTTAACAAGAAGCGGGAACCGGAAGTGAAGAAGATCGAGAAAAAGAAAACCTCCGTGGAAACCATCAAGAACTATCCGCCGGAAGAGAAATCCCAGAATCCTGTAAAATATACCATTACGGATGTGCCTGCGGTTTCGGATTTTAAAACTTCCACCATTCAGGGACAGGATGTGACCCCGAAATTTGAAGGAACGGCTCAGAATAATTACCTGCAGTTCGGAATGGGAAACTTCGGAAAAATCCTTGCAGATGCCAACATTTCCAAAACACTTGAAAACAAGCTGGAAGTAGGTGCAGATTTCCATTTCCTTTCCACTTTGGGCCTGAAAAAGGAATATGCTTGGGATTCCAAACAAAGTTCTACAGCAATCGGGGCCTACCTGAATTCATACGGTGAGAAAGGTAAATTTAACCTAAATGCACAGTATGGACTGGATAATAACAGATATTACGGAATTTATGCCTTAGAGCCTGCTGCGGACGTAGATCTGAAGCAAAGGGTGAATCAGTTTAAGGTAAACGGATATTATGATTTTTACTCCAATGAGATCTTAAATGGTGTAAGGGTAAAATCTTCTTTCCTGAAAGATCATTTTGATGCACAGGAAAACCAGGTTTCCATCCTGGCGAACCTTTCGAAGCATGCGGTGGAGATCGGAAAATCAGGAATCAACCTAAATGCAGATCTTGGAGTAGGCATTGAAGCTGTGAAATCGGAGTTTGCCATCAGGGATAAAAATTCGTCCAATTTTTTCAATACTACCTTAGATCCGAAAGTGACTTTCAGAAAAGGGGATTCCTATTTAATGCTGGGATCTACATTTTCTTTCCTGAATGCTAAGAATTCCAATGATGTAATCGGAGGAGAAGTGAAAAATAATAAAACCTATTGGTTCCCACAGGCTGAGTTCCAATTTGCCGCTGCCAAAGAATTCAAATTCTACGGAGGGGTAGACGGCGGTTTAAAGCTTAATACATATGGAGATCTTTTGCAGGCGAATCCATTCATCGTTTCTGACCAGTTTTTAACCCCTACAGAGACTAAATATCATTTTTACGCAGGTTTGAGAGGGGACATTGATGAGACCTTCAAATACGACTTCTCTGCAGGCTATGGAAAGATCAACAATATCATGTTCTTCCAGGCAAATAACCTGTTTGATAATACCTACACTCTGAACCGTTCTGCCTATAATTTTGCCAATACATTCTCAGCGGTATATGATGATGGAAATGTGAGTGATATTAAAGGTAGCGTACAGTATTTTCCTCTTGAAAACCTGACACTGGACGCAGAGCTAAAGTTTACAAAATACGATCTTAAAAATTACAAGGATATTTATAACGTTCCTTTATTTAATGCCAGTATCGGGGCGAAATATACCATGCTGGATAAAAAGCTATTGTTAGGATTCAAAGGGATCTTCGCGAGCGACAGAACGACGAATTCTTTTGCCATTGAAGGAGTTGCCAATCCGGACATGATGTACCAGTCAACGGAAAACAGAAATGATAAAGTAGGAGGGTATGCAGACTTAAACCTTTCTGCAGAATATAAGTTCCATAAGAACTTCAGTGTTTTCGCCATCGGAAATAATCTTCTGAACTCGAATTACCAGACGTACAAAGGTTATAAAGTACTGGGAGCACAGATCCTAGGAGGGGTGAAAATTACTTTCTAAACTTGAAGATATTTCAACAATATAAAAGCCTTACATTATCCGATGTAAGGCTTTTTTTATCAAACTTTTATTGTTAACTATTAAAATCTAATAAGCTTTTAAGAATGTTAAGAAATGCAATCTTCAAAACCAAATGATTGGTCTTCATTTCTTAAATTCTCTTTAGTGGTTTAAAAAAGGATTTCAAGGTTTAAACATTTCTATCCATTATTTGTCTTTAACAGTGGGCAGAACATCATTTAATAAAGTGACCAGCATTTTTCCCGGCTCTTCCCAGGGAATCAGATGGGCGGAATTTTCAAACCAGATCCCCTTTTTGGCTGGGGCTTTTACATTTTGAAGCCATGTATGGGTAGGCTCGGAAGGAGTGGTGTAATCGTGGCGTCCCATGAACATAAACACAGGGATCGGGAAGTTTTTTACGCTTTTAAAATCAACATTTAAAAATTCAGGAAGAAGTTTTCCTAATGTAAAAAGACTTCCTGCACCAAGGGCATCCAAATCCTTTTCCGAATATTCCGAGAAGAGCAGAGGAGCCTGGAAATAATACCTTGAGCTATTTCTGAAAGCAGTAAGGCCACCATAATATTGCGGCCATTTTCTTGCAATAATAATTCTTTCCCTTGTTATCGGCTGATTTCCCGGATATGGTGAAATAGATTTCAATTCTTTGATGGCAGCATCGTTTTTTAAGCGGATAGCTTCTTTTAAGGCATATTCCACGCTCAAACGTTCATTATCCCTGGTATTGATGATCTGTCCGATACCTACATAGGAATAGAACAGATCGGGCCTTTTCAAAGCTGCATTCATAGAGACGATGGTTCCCCAGCTGTGCCCCATCAGGATCACTTTTTTCTTTTTGTATTTTTTTCAATGTATTCTGCCAATTCAATAGCATCTTTTACATATTGGTCGATATGGATGGTGTTCCCTAAATTAACGGTATCATTGATTGCATAGGTTTTTCCTGCTGCTCTCTGATCATAGTTCACTACCGTAAAATATTCCTCAATAGGTCTCTGAAACATCCACATGACCGGACTGACCGGTGAAGCTGGACCGCCGTGGACGAACAGGATTATAGGGTTTTCTTTATTCTGTCCTCTTACATATACCTGCTGTTTTATATTTCCTATAGTGACCGGATAGCTTTCCTGGATACCATTGGGCGAAACTATGGAGTCAAGGTCTCTGATAATTTCTTTAGATTTAGCATATTCATCAGTGGATGGGGTAGTCTGTGCAAAGGAAACAACCGTCCAAAAAAATAAAAAAGCTGATAATATTTTATTTCTCATAATTTCTTGCCTAAAAATTCTACAATATGTTTTCTTATAAGTCCGGAATTTATTTTAAATGTTACGTTTTTTTAATTAATTGAATTTTAACTGTTTGTAACCATCAGTTTCTTCTGCCGGATATTAAGGTGGATGGGCTGTAAATGATTTTTAGAATTAAACTTTTACCGGGCTTTATAAATTGTAAAAAAATCAGTATTTTCGCACTCGGAATCATAGCAATGGTATTGAGATTGCTCATTATTTACTGCTAGGAACACGGCTGCATAGTTTAATGGATAGAACTTCGGATTTCGGCTCCGACAGTGAGGGTTCGAATCCTTCTGCGGTCACAAAGTGAGACGCTCTTGTTTTAAAACAAGAGCGTCTTTTTTTATTTATAATTTGTTGTACTCCAATTATTTTTGAATTTTTTGTGATTTTTATATTCTATTCAGAAAGTAATGATTGAAAATCACCTCGAACTCGTTAAAAAACCTTTTGTTTTACTGTAATTATTTGGTATTTAATTACTTAATTGATTTGTTTGAATGGAAAAATGGTTTTGTACTGGTGAGTCACCCCAAAGATACTCAAACTCAATTATATGATTGATTTTAAATGTTTTTATAACATTATAATAATTGAAATTTTTGTTCAAAATCTATAAAAACTACTTTTTTGATAAAATCTGAAATTTTTTGATTAATATCTTGGGTATTTTCCGAAGAATAATTTTTTCCTTTATTTTCTATGCCATAAATTATTTTAACGGGCTTTGATAGCATTTTTTTAAAATTTTGTATATCTAATAAAACTTTTGTGAGAAAAGTAAATTGATGATTTTTCTTTTCATTATTGCATCTGAAGCTTCGTAAAGAAAATCCTAGCTTATCAAGTGGGGAAATTTGTTCTTTTGCGCTCATATGAAATCCAATGGTTTTAGCTAATTCTTGTAATTGTTTTGTATCATTATTTAAAGCAATTTTACAATTTTCTTTTATAAGTAAATAATCATCATAATCAATATCTCCTTTAGTAAATAATTGTTGAGCATTTAGAGACCTATCAATGAGCTTTTCCATGTCTTTATTTATCATTATATCCTAAAAATAAGATGAAATCGATTGCATAATATTTGGACATTTCTTTTTCTTTGAAGGAGAGTTTAAATCATTTATTGTTTATTATAAAGCTGTTGTGTTCTTGCATTAAAGAAGATTACTACTGCAATCGATTGTAATTCGATAAAAATTATTACCTTAGCCTTATAAGTGTTGTTTTAACACTTATAAATAATGAAGTATAAGTTTAACCAACAATATGATCGGAAAGTAATTGTGAAATATTGCTAGACTCAAACCATATATTTCATTAAGCCGCTGATATGAATTACTAAAGACTAAGCCAGTGAAAAATAAAACTAAACTGTTATCCAAGTGTATATACACGCTCCTTATTTCATTTTTATGTATTCCAAATATTGGAATAGCACAACAGGCAAAAGGACTATCAGTTGATATTATAACAGAGAATAAAAATGATGCTGGTATTTTTCCTATAGTGAGTGATGAAAAAGCTAGTTCTATTCGGTATGATGTGGGAGAGCTGAAACAAGTAATTCGTGCAATTGGAGATTTGCAAAATGATATTGAAAATGTTACTGGAGTAAAACCAGCTGTTGTGACTAATAGCAATATGATTGATTTTGAAATTATTGTTGGGACTCTAGGGGTTAGCAGAACTATAGATCAACTGGTATATTCTAAAAAACTCAAGACAAAAGATTTAAAAGGCAAGTGGGAAAGTTTTGTGATCACTGTCATTGATAATCCTAAAGCCAATCAAAAGCAATTAGTGATTGCAGGCAGTGATAAAAGAGGAACAATTTTCGGAATTTATGAATTATCAAGGCAACTTGGTGTATCGCCCTGGCACTGGTGGAATGATGTTCCTATTAAAAAGCGAAACAATGCCTATGTATTACCGGGTTATTATGCTTCAGGAGAGCCCAAAGTTAAATACAGAGGAATATTTATCAACGACGAAGAACCAGCTTTCGGAACCTGGGCAAGGACAAAATTCGGAGGAATCAACAGCAAAATGTATGCACATTTGTTTGAACTTTTGCTTCGTCTTAGAGCAAATTATCTGTGGCCTGCCATGTGGGGTAAAGCTTTTAATGAAGATGACGAGCTCAATCCAAAAGTCGCTGATGAATACGGAATCGTAATGGGCACCTCACACCATGAACCGATGATGCGTGCACAAAAAGAGTGGGGTAATCATCGTAAAGAATATGGAAACGGAGAATGGAATTACCATACCAACAAAGAAGCACTTTTGAAATTCTGGGAAGATGGATTCCGTCGTAATGTAAATTTTGATAATCTCGTGACCATGGGAATGCGTGGCGACGGAGACGAGCCGATGAGCGATTTGGGAAGTGCAGAAGCCAACTTCAAACAGCTGGAGCAGATAATGCACGATCAGAGAAAAATCATTGAAAAAGTAACTCAAAAACCTTTGAAGAATACACCTCAAATGTGGGCTTTATATAGTGAAGTACTGGAATATTATGACCAGGGAATGAAAGTTCCGGATGATGTCATTATTTTGCTTTGTGATGACAACTGGGGAAATGTAAGAAGACTTCCCGAGTTACATTCAAAAAAACATCCTGGTGGTTATGGAATGTATTACCATGTTGACTTACATGGAGCGCCAAGAGCCTATCAATGGCTGAATATGACGCAGATTCCTCATATGTGGGAACAGTTACGGCTTACTTACAGTTACGGTGTTGATAAGATCTGGATTCTTAATGTCGGAGATTTGAAACCGAACGAATATCCGATGGATTTCTTCCTCAATATGGCCTGGAATCCAACGTCTTTCACACAGGATAACCTCGAAAATTATTCTTTGAAATTCTCGGAAGAACATTTCGGGAAGACACAGGCAAGAGAGGCGGCAGAAATTATTAATCTCTATTGTAAATACAATGCACGAATCACTGCAGAAATGTTAAACGAAAAAACCTATAACCTTCAAAGCGGTGAATTTTTACAGGTAAGAGATGCATATTTAGCTCTGGAAACACGGGCTTTAAGACAATTTATGGAATTAGATGATGTCTATAAAGACACTTATAAACAATTGGTTTTACATCCCGTGCGTGCAATGGCCAATCTCTATGACATGTATTATGCCGTTGCAATGAACCACAAGCTGGCCCGTGAAAAAGATATGAAAGCCAATTATTGGGCAGATTACGCAGATGAGTGTTTTGCCAGGGATGCAGTATATACTCAAGATTATCACTCAAATATTTCTGGGGGAAGTGGAAGCATATGATGGACCAGACGCACATTGGTTATAAATCATGGGATGAACCGCGAGAAGGAAACATCAAACCTACGGTCTACAGAATCACTTCTGAAGAATCCAAAACGGGAGGTTATATTTTTGAAGAGAAAAATGGCGTAGTCGCTATGGAAGCTGAACATTTCTATGAAACAAAAGCAGCAACAAAAACTAAGTGGACAATCATTCCTGATTTGGGAAGAACGCTTTCCGGGATTGCATTAATGCCTTACACCGAAAAAACAGATGGTTCAGCAATAACATATCAATTTAAATTAAAAGCTAACTCTTCAGAGGTAAAAGTCCATTTCTTTTTTGATTCTACATTGCCATTCAAAAAGGGAGGTCAAAGTATTAAAGTGTATTTTGACAGGAACAATTCGAAGACAATCGGTATCAATCAGGATTTGACATGGGAAAATAATTATTCCAAAATGTATCCGGCGGCAGCGGCAAGAATTATAGAAAAAGTAGAAACCTTAACGCTTCCTGCCAATCAGAATGGTAATTACATTTTAACCCTGGAACCTTTAGATCCGGGAATTGTTTTACATAAAGTCGTAATTGATCATGGAGGTTATGAAGAAACCTATTTGAAAATGGATGAAAGTCCTTATAACCGATAAACTATAATTATGAAGATGTTTAAAAGTATTCTGGCATTTTTATTACTCACCGTTACGATCAGTAGCGTAGCCGCTCAAGTTGAAAACCACAAAACTTCGGCAAAGAAAGAATTTCGCTATATCAATCCCATTACCAGAGATTCTGCTATTTCGATGCGTGACCATTTTATTATCAAAGTTGATGATACATGGTATTGCGTAGGAACTTCCAATCCTGTTTGGACCGGCCCCAATCCCGGGGTGCGACTATTGGTTTCAAAAGATCTGGTCAACTGGAAGCAACATTCTTTTTTGATCGATGCTAAAAAGTTACCCAAAGACACTCCTTATAACGGAAGATTCTGGGCACCGGAGATCCATTTTATCCAGGGGAAATTTTGGCTGACTGTTAATAGCGGAAAGGTCACCAATGAAGATCCTAAGGGTATGGGCACTCACAATGTCTGGTTATTTTCTTCGGACAAAGTAACAGGACCTTATAAGCTCGTAAATGGACCACTTACACCGCAGTACAACAATGATGCGACATTGTTTGAAGATGAAGACGGACAGATCTATTTTTATTGCAGCGGTAATGGACTTTTTCAGGCTAAAATTGATTTAAAAACCGGAAAGCTAACAACACCGTTGGTTAAATTTTTGGACAAAAAGCAACCTGGCTGGCCAGACTGGATGCAGGGAGGTATCGAAGGCCCTTTCGTAATAAAAAAGAAGGAACTTATTTTATGTTTTTTTCAACCTGGACCCGTGGTTATGAAGTTGCATTATTAAAATCAAAAAATCCATTAGGACCTTGGGAGCTTGCTTCTCAGGAACCTATTTTCGGAACCCGCAAAAAGGGCTATAGACAACAGATGGCCGCAGAAGGAGGCTATGAAAATCTTGAATTTACGGACACTGAAGATCCTTACCAGGAAACGGGACACAACGCATTATTCATCGGACCTGATGGAAATCTATGGAATTCCTGCCATTATTTTATGTACGATAAGCGACCTTATCCTTACAGTCAAACATTTGAGCCTTGGGAGCTGGGTCCGCAAATGGGAATTGAACCTGTACATTATAAAAATGGAATGTTCTATATCAATGGCCCGACCTGGACCGAGCAGGTAATTAAATATTAGAATAACATAACATTTGCTGATCTGTTTTAGGTCGGCAAATGTTATGATTATAGTTAATTTCCGGATTTATTAATTCATATTTCTGTATTCCTGAGGAGTATTCCCAGTCTTTTTCTTGAACAATTTACTAAAGTACTGAGGATATTCAAAACCTAGTTCGTAAGCTATTTCATTTATACTCTTGCTACTACCCAGCAGAATACTTTTAGCTTCTTCGATCAGGTAATGATGTATTTGGTCCTTGGCATTCATGCCGGTTTCTTTCTTTAACAGATCACTCAAATAATTGGGCGACAGATTTACTTTGCCAGCCAAATAATTTACCGACGGCAATCCTTTTTCCTTGAGGACTTCAGAATTAAAATACTCCTGTAAAGCACGTTCCACTTGCGATACAATGTCCCGATTTGAATTTTTACGAGTTATAAATTGTCGCCCGTAATACCTGGAGCAATAATTGAGTAATACCTCTATATTAGATACAATCAGGTTTTGGCTATGAGTATCAATATTCTCCTCTAATTCACTTTGTATTTTTTGAATGCAGTCGAAAAGATTTTGTTTCTCTTTTTCTGATAAATGAAGAGCTTCGGAAGCCTCATAAGAAAAAAAGAGTAGTCTTTCATTTTAGTATCTAACGTTGTACCCCTTATCAGATCAGGATGAAAAAATAATCCCCAACCCATCATGTCTTCCCGTTTTTCTATTTCACTATCCAATTCAACCACTTGCTTAGGCGCAATGCAAATTAAACTTCCTTCCTGGAAATCATATTGTTGCCTGCCATACTTCATATTGTTAGCACAGTAATTTTTAAACATGATAGAGTAAAAATCGCAGGTTATTCTTGTGCCTGGTTCAATATATTCATCGACTTTGCTGAAGTCTATAATAGCTACTAACGGGTGTTTAACGCCGCCTTGCTGCACAAATCTGCTGATCTCAGATATGCTTTTTATGTTCATTATCGGATTCATGTTTTCTTCCCACTTTTCTAATTGATAAATTACGAAATTTATTTTTAGTTACTGTAATGCTTTTAAAACAAAGCTGTAGTATAGATCCGCCCTTTCCTGTGAAAAATAATCGATGACCAAGCCGGTTAGCGCAAAGTAGGATAAACCAATGCCAATGCCCTGCCACGTTGGGTTTTTGGTTGTCCAGAAAATAATTAATGTCATGGTAAAAAAGAGAGTAGCAACAATTTTTGATACTTTATACCCATATTGAAAATCTTCTATTCGTTTCTTTTCAGCATTTACAAATTCTTTCTTAGACTGCTGATAATTTTGCGGAAATTCTGCCATGCGTTTTTGATTGGAGAAGAGCATACCACTTGCAATGCCTGCATAAATAACACCGCTAACAATAAGAGGCCATAATAAAGCTTTGGATCCTGGAGTGGAGCCTATTTTCCAGAACAAGAGACCAGCGGTGATTGTAAACAATCCAAATGCAAGGATCAACCAGGCTTCAAATATTTCCGCCCTTATCCAATTGATCGTGTTTTGAATAAATTCCATCGTTATGATTGTATTGTTAATTAATATTAATTCCTTTAAGCTCTTAGGCCTGATTTTTAAGCCAGCAGTGGAGTAGAGCGATTAAAATACTTCTGTTATCTCGGCTATTTTAAATACCTATGAAAGGTGGCCGTCTTTCCCATTAATGATATACCCATAAAGCCCCTGAGATTCATTTTTCCATCTTTTAGCCAAGCCTTGCAACTATAAGTGTCTCCGCTTGGTGCATTATAGATTTTACCATCTACATATTCTTCGCCATCCCATTTGAGCCCTGTTAAACTGGTAATGCCAATCAGGTTTCTTGAGCGTAATTTTGGGTCAGGGTTTTTAAGGTCTTTCTTAGAAGTTGTGCCATCTTTTTCAACAATTTGATTTCCCCAGAGATATCTACCGTAGTACTTGTCGTCTTGTTTAAAGATTTCAAGTCTCACGTCCTTTTTATCAGACTCCCATTTTCCTAATATAGCGTCTGGACCTGTTTGTGCAAATGTTTTTGATGCAATAGCAAGCATCACTATTAGTAAGATTTTTAATGATTTCATTTTTAATGATTTAATAATTAAACAAGTTGGTTTTACTGATTTATAGTATTACATCTGGCTCATAACAATCTTATCGAAAAGATCATCACCAAGATAAGTTCTCATCCACACCATTGGTTTGGCAAATTTTCCCACACGATAACGGGTTCTAGGGTTGTTGGAATTGACAATTTTACTAATGGCATCTGAAATAACTGTAGGTTTTGATGAACCATTGCCTTGCGCAGCTTTCTTAGTGCCTTCCATGATTTTGTCCATTAAATCTCTGTAAGCACTATCTTTAGGAAGCTTATTAAAACCATCCAATAACACTGAACCAAATTCTGTTGCAATAAAACCAGGCTCTAATACCACCACATGAATGTTAAATTGTTTTAATTCCAGGCGTAAACAATCACTTAATCCTTCAACTGCATGTTTGCTGGCATGATACCAGGCTCCCATTGGAAAATACATTTTGCCTCCCATAGAAGACGTGTTGATAATAGTTCCTGCTTTAGCCTTACGCATAATTGGAACAACTTTTTGAGTCATTGCGGCCATGCCAAATACGTTGACTTCAAACTGTTTTCTAGCTTCATCTAATGGAACGTCTTCTATTGAACCATAGAGTCCAAAGCCTGCGTTATTCCAGAGTACATCTATTTTTCCTTGTTCTTTCACTATAGTATCTACAACATTTTGAATGTCTTCTTCGTTGGTGACATCCATTTTAATGGGGTGCCCACCTATATTTTTCAAATCTTCCATCTGGTCTATCCTTCGTGCTACTGTGTAAACTATGTGACCTTCCTGAATTAGCTTTTTGGCAGTCTCTTTACCCATGCCTGAACTTGCCCCGGTAATAAGAATTACTTTTTTCATTATTTTTTAGTATTAAATTTTATAGGACAAAGGTGGCTCAATAAACGGCCTTAGGAATAAAACAAATTCATGATTGTTGTATACATTTTACTGATATTAATGGAATTGCTCTTTTAATATTTTTTAAGAAAAATGGATAACAAGAGGGATAGCTTTAATCAAATAATTTGATTAAATACTTAAAATTCAAAATTTTGTGAAATAAAAATTAATCAGTATCATATATTTTTTTAACTTTAATATCATAAACTAATTCCATAAAAACATTAACCATTAAATTATATTCTATGAAAATTTTACTCCATAACAAATTCAGAAACTGATATTATTCACTGTCTCTCATCCATGTATCATTCAGATAATTTAAAATGATCTGTCAGAATGTAGGGCTGACTGACTGAAACTTTCCTTTTTAATATTGAACAGCTTTAGATCCATGAAGATTGGCTTGAAATCCAATGATCTTTTGTATTCTTATTGGTCTTGATTTTCACATCATTCCTGCCAAATCTTTCACAGTATCTGTACGTTACAATGCTGTCAGATTTCCTGAGCATAAAAACTAGATAAGTATAAAATAGTATTATAGAAGTAATTCAACATTTAAATTTCATAAAACTTAATATTTTAATCATGAAACAGAAAGATGTTCCCGTTTTACAGTATCCCTGGCCTTATGAAATAGGTCCGTTTTCACAATCTTTTTATGAAGAACAGAATAATTGGATTGATACAGACTATCAGTTTATGTCTGAAGCTACAAGAACAAAATATAAAAAACATGGCCTGGTGGAAGCTGCATCCTATATGTTTCCGGCGGCGAGTACCCGGGAGCAGGTAAGGCCTCTTGCAAGATTTATGGTATGGCTTACTTTATGTGACGATTATTATGAATTGTGCCCTGTTGATAAATTTGCCGATATCAGGGATCATATTATGGATGTTATGACAGGCGGCAAACCAAAACCGAATGACATTGGACTTATAAGGCAGGTTGCTTTAAGCCGTGAAGAATTTCTCCCTTATGTAAATGAAAACTGGCTTCAACGATGGGCAAAATCTTTTTACAATTATACAACTTACGGCATTATGCAGGAAACCCCTTACAAATTAAGAAAGGAGTTTCCAACATTGAGTAATTATCTTCTTATCCGTGAATATTCTATTGCAATGTATCCTTACGGAGATCCTGTAGAGCCATCGATCGGTTATATTGTTCCGGACTCTATATCAGAGCACCCTGTCATCAGGAGGCTGAAAATGCTCATGTGCAGGATTATAGCAATTCAGAATGATTTTGGTTCAATAGAAAAAGAATTGGCGGTAGATACGGAGTTTTTAAATATTATACTGATTATACGGAATCAATATAAAGTTTCTTTGGAAGAAGCGGTTACAGAAGCGATGAATATCCACGACTCCTATGTGAAGGAATTTGTGGAGCTGCAGAATAATCTGCCTGATTTCGGACCACATCAAAAAAATATAGGACGTTTTGTCCATAATATGGCTCTGATGATCTCCGGATTAGGGGAATGGTATCATAAAGGGCAATCTACCCGCTATAAAACTCCGGGAGAATTCCCTAAACCTGAATATGGAATATCAGTAAAATAAAATGTATACGGGTTATACGTCTATGTCTCTGGATCAGAAGATAATCTGTTCCTAAACCCATAAACAGAATATATGTTGAAGCAATATAAGCTGAAGAAGAAAATTATACATTGCAATGATCTCAAATCTCTAAAAGATCCTGGCATGAGCTGGGATTTTGTTTTAAAAATGTGTACGATGGCTTATCAAAACGTAATTCATATATTTGAATATTGCATATAAGCATATTAAATGTGTTTTTGGGGTTAAAAATACTTGAACATACCAATGTTAATAGAGAATTTAAGTTTTTCGGGAATTTCTGCAGCTCTTTTATGCATAGTGATCATTCTGTCTAAAAAGAAGATCAGCCATTCAGATAAGTATCTGATACTTTGGCTGGTGGTCAGTTCCCTAAATATCGGCTATTATCTGTATTCACCGTTTGTTCCCTATTATTTGCAGTCTTTTGGATTTACTTTACCTGTTTTAAGTACAGGGGTTTTATTTTTATACGTGATCTCCTTAACATTCAACCGTACCTTTGAGTTCCATATAATTCTAAAAAATATACTGCCTTACTTAATCTACAATGTTTTGTTTATATTCGTCTACCTTACTTTCGGGAAGATACCATTTGATTATGGAGTACCCGGATTGGTGTGGGGAAATCATAATGTGATATTGAATATTCTTACCTTTCCGATGGCTGTAGTGCCGGTTGTCTATATCCTGTTATGCTTTTTTGCCCTGCGGAAATATCAAAGGTTACTTCCTGAATTTTATTCATTCCTGGAAAGAATCAATTTAAATTGGTTGAAATATATACTTTTGTCTTTAGTAGGCCTGTTTATAATTGTTTATAGTATTATCCTTATTTCTACAAAAACAGATCTGATCCCGATTGATAAAACATTTGGAATTGTTGCAGCCATCCAGAGTGCATTCTTGTTTTCAATTGTTTTTTTTAGCCTGCGTCAAAGTATTATAGTTAATTACACTGTAATTCTGGATCCGGAACCGGAAATTCAGAATAAGGATTCAAAGCCTGACGAAAAACTGGAAGAGCTGGCAATAAAGATTCTGGAATTTATGGAAAAGGAAAGGCCGTATCTGGCAGAAGATTTATCACTTTCCAAATTGGCAGAAGATTTAAATATTTCTACCAATATGCTGTCACAGGTTATCAATCAGAATTTAAATACAAATTTTTACAGGTTTATCAATTCTTATCGGATAAAAGAAGTAAAAAGAATGTTGAAAGAGCCTTCCTATGCTCATTATTCAATTCTGGGTGTGGCATATGAAGCCGGATTCAACTCAAAATCAACATTTAATAAAATTTTCAGAGAAGAAACCGGAATGACTCCCAGCGAGTTTCGTAAGTCCTGATTGGCTGGCAATACGTCCTAATGTATAGAAACGGTCGTCTGTATTGGCCTTGTTAGGGAACTTTGCAAGAAAAAATGGAATCAATCTTACATTCTTCAAACATTTTCGTGCACATCATTGCGGGAACCCTTGCGTTAATAACCGGATTGATCATCTTAGCAAAAAAGAAAGGAACTGCTCTTCATAAAAGAATTGGCAGATGGTTTATTATCTTAATTGTTCTGGTGGTCTTTACAGGCGCTCTGGGCGTTATTATTTTTAAAAGGAACTTATTTTTATTAGTTCTTACGACATTAGTAGGGTACAATACCTATTCAGGAATCAGAATAGTTAAAACAAAAAGTAATGATTTTAAAATGATCGATCTGTTTGCAATGCTTTTTGCTGTTTTAACAACGTTGTATTTTCTTTTTTATCTTAAGACCATTGGGTTTTATTGGAATCCCGTCATAATATATAGTACGGTAGGTTATTTGTTTTCGGTTATTGCTTATGATGTTCTTCGGTACCTGATTCCGAAATCTAAATATAAAAACTTATGGATGTATGAGCATAGTTGTAAAATGATCAGTGCATTAGGTGGCCTATTGTCTGCATTTATCGGAACTGTGCTGCCGGATTACAAGCCTTATAGCCAATTTTTGCCATCGTTGCTGATGACGGTTGTGATTATCATTTTTCTAATTAAAATAAGACAGAAGCTTAAAAAAAGCCCTCAGGATTATACCGAAAATAACGGGATCCTATAACAGATCCGGCTATTATTTTTGTTACTTTTTAACAGGATAATCCGAATCCTTAAATTCATTGTTTCATAAAACTTTAAGGTTAGAGTAGTAAAATTGGTAAAATAATTTAGCTTTTTGTTTGCTTTTTAGCAATGAAAAGTGTGTTTTTCACATTTTTTTACAAGTAAAATGAAAAAAAATTCATTCTTCTTATCATAATATTTATTCTGAAAATTAAATTTTTTTTAGCGCTGATAATTATTGCAATTAATTGTGAATTCATGTTTTACGAAATGAGTAAGTGTAAAATGAATGATAACCTTATCATATTTTTTATACAATTGATATCATAAAAAATCGATATGTAAGGTGTTGATAAGCAGTATATAATGGTGGATTTATTTTTTTATTCAGATGAATTTTTATATTTGTAATGTTACCAAAATGTTAACGAACTAATGAATCATAACTTTATTCATACCTATGTCTCTGTAGACTGTGTTGTATTTGGATTTGACCATGAAAACCGGTTGAATATCTTATTAGTACAGCGCCATGTTGATGATATCCCGTTGGAAAAGCAGAGAAAACTGCCCGGAAGCCTGATTTTCAGTGATGAAGATGTAGACGATGCTGCACAAAGGGTACTTCATGAACTTACAGGAATAAAGAAAATGGTTCTTAAACAGTTCCGGTGCTTTGCAGATCCTATGAGGGCAAGCAATGTACATGATATAACATGGATGGATAAGGAATACAAGCACCATATAGACAGGATTATTACAGTAGCCTATCTTTCTCTTTGTAAAATAGATCATAAGATCAACAGTACAAAATATGATACCGTAGACTGGTATCCGATAGATGAGGTTCCTGTATTGCCGTTTGATCATAACAAAATTATCAATGAATCTCTGATTGAGATCAGAAAATGGATCGAATCCGATTTCTCTATTATTTTTGAGCTGCTACCCAAAAGATTCACCATAAGACAGCTCTATCAGCTCTACAGCGCTTTAAGCGAAAGAAATATTGATATTAAAAATTTCCATAAAAAGATATCTTCATTCTCCTATATTGTTCCCTTGGATGAAATTCAAAAAGATGTATCTCACCGTGCAGCAAGATATTACCGGTTTGATGCTAAGATTTACAAGAAAAACAATACAAAACTTATAAAATAACCCCCTTTAAAAAATTATGTACTTACTAGGCTATGACATTGGCAGTTCTTCTGTGAAAGTTTGTCTCATCGAGGCATCCAGTGGAAAAGTGATTGCTTCTGAATTTTCTCCCAAAAAAGAAATGAAAATCACTGCTATAAATCCAGGATGGGCAGAGCAAAATCCGGTTGACTGGTGGACCAATCTGAAATTGGCACATGAAGCTGTTATGCATGAATCAGGAGTACATGCTGAAGATATTAAAGGAATCGGAATTACCTGGCAGATGCATGGTTTGATTCTGGTAGATAAAGACCAGAACCTTTTAAGACCGTCGATTATCTGGTGTGACAGCCGTGCTGTGCCCTATGGAGAAAAAGCTTTCAAAACAATAGGTGAAGAAAAATGCCTTTCCCATCTGCTGAATTCACCGGGAAATTTTACCGCATCAAAGCTTGCATGGGTAAAAGAAAATGAACCTGAAATTTTTGAAAAGATAGACAAAATAATGCTTCCCGGAGATTATATTGCCATGAGACTCTCCGGGCAGATAGGAATGACCATTGAAGGATTATCAGAAGGGATTTTCTGGGATTTTAAGAACAACTGTATCTCGGAAGATATCCTTAACCACTATGGAATTCCTAAAAGTTTTTCCCGGAAATTGTGCCTACATTCGGTATTCAGGCAACCGTTTCAAGGGCAGCAGCTGAGGAATTAGGCTTAAAAGAAGGCACACCGATCTCTTACAGGGCAGGAGACCAGCCCAACAATGCGCTTTCTCTAAATGTTTTCAATCCGGGAGAAATTGCCTCTACAGCAGGAACTTCGGGAGTAGTATACGGAGTTCTGGATCAGCTGGAATATGATAAATTATCAAGGGTAAATACATTTGCCCATGTCAATTATACACCGGAACAGATCAGACTGGGAGTTTTGCTGTGTATCAACGGAACCGGAATTTTAAATTCATGGCTAAAACATAATTTCGCAACCTCACTTTCCTCTTACGGGGATATGAACGATATGGCTTCACTTTCACCTATCGGTTCAAAAGGGTTAAGTATTATTCCTTTTGGGAACGGAGCCGAAAGAGTGCTGGAAAATAAATATACAAGCTGTTCGATTCACGGAATTAATTTCAATATACATACTAAAGGAGATATACTGCGTGCGGCGCAGGAAGGTATTGTATTCTCTTACGAATACGGAATGGATATCATGAGAAATATCGGAATGGATATCCAGGTCATCCGTGCAGGAAATGCCAATATGTTTTTAAGTTCAATTTTTCGCCAGTCGCTATCCAGTGTCAGCAATGCGGTCATTGAACTTTATGATACCGATGGAGCGGTAGGAGCAGCAAGAGCTGCCGGAATGGGAATAGGATTTTATTCAGATTCCAGAGAAGCATTTTCTTCACTTGAACAGATAGCGGTGATAGAACCCGAACACGAAAAACAAGAACAATATTTAGAAGCCTATGCCAGATGGAAACATCATCTTAATGAAATAATCTAGGACAATTACAACAGTATTTTCATCCTCTTACTGACTTTTAACAACCAGTGAGAAGGGTATCTCTACGCAAAAAATTAAAAACAAATTAAAAATAATCAAATAAATATGAACACTTTAACAGGTACAAAAGAGTTTTTTACGGGTATTGAAAAAATTAAGTTTGAAGGGAAGGAGAGCAGGAACCCGTTGGCATTCCGTTATTATGATGCGGAAAAGATCGTGATGGGGAAACCTATGAAAGACTGGACCAGATTTGCGATGGCATGGTGGCATACCCTGTGTGCCAACGGAAGCGATCCGTTCGGAGGACCTACCATCCACCACCCATGGGATATCGGAAATGATCCTGTGACCAGAGCAATGCATAAAATGGATGCAGGTTTCGAATTCATGTCCAAAATGGGTTTCAGTTATTACTGCTTCCATGATATCGATCTGGTAGATCCGGCCAATAACTGGAAAGACTACGAGAAGAATATGCAGACGATCGTGGAATACGCCAAACAAAAGCAGCAGGAAACCGGAATTAAGCTTTTATGGGGAACAGCCAATGTTTTCACCCATGAAAGATACATGAACGGAGCCTCTACCAATCCTAATTTTGATGTGGTGGCATGCGCAGGAACGCAGGTGAAAAATTCAATAGATGCAACGATAGCGCTTGGTGGTGAAAATTATGTTTTCTGGGGCGGAAGAGAAGGATATATGAGTCTTTTGAACACCGATATGAAGCGTGAAAAAGATCACCTTGCACGTTTCCTTTCCATGTCAAGAGACTATGCACGTCAGCAGGGCTTTAAAGGGACTTTCCTGATTGAACCAAAACCAATGGAGCCTACCAAACACCAGTATGATTATGATTCCGAAACAGTGATCGGATTCCTAAGACATTACGGATTAGATAAAGACTTTAAGCTGAATATCGAAGTAAACCACGCTACATTGGCAGGTCATACATTCGAGCATGAGCTTCAGGTAGCTGTGGATGCAGGACTTTTAGGAAGTATTGATGCCAACAGGGAGATTATCAGAACGGCTGGGATACGGATCAGTTCCCGATCGATTATTACGATATGGTTCAGGCATGGCTTGTACTGCTTCCGGCAGGAGGTCTGGGAACCGGAGGAGTAAACTTCGATGCCAAAATCAGAAGAAATTCTATTGATGCCGAAGATTTATTCATTTCCCACATTTCAGGAATGGATGTATTCGCAAAAGGTCTTCTTGCAGCGGCTGATATCCTTGAAAATTCAGATTACAAAAAACTGAGAACAGACCGCTACGCTTCTTTTGATAACGGAAACGGAAAAGCATTCGAGAATGGTACGCTTACCTTGGAAGATCTTCAGAGAATCGCTCACGAAATCGGTGAACCACAGCCAAAAAGCGGAAAACAGGAATTGTTTGAAGCCATCGTGAATATGTATATATAATAAAAAAATAAAAGGCTTATAAACACTAAGGATTTTTATTCATTATAATTATTAAACAGCCTTTTATTCAACCACTAATACTAAAAATAATAATTATGAACCGATTTTATTTGAACAAGAGCAATAGAGCGGCATTATTTTTTGCAATGACTTTATTGCCTTCCGGCATAGCATATTCACAGGTTAAGAAAGATACAGTAGCTAAAGAAAATAAAATAGAAGAAGTTGTAGTCATCGGATATGGTACGCAGAAAAAAGAAGCTGTCACAGGATCTGTTGCTTCTTTAAGTGGTAATGCCATAAAAGAAGTGCCTTCCGCAAACATTACAGAAGCTATTCAGGGACGTCTTCCCGGCGTTGATATTGGGAGGACATCAACAAAACCGGGTGCCGTACAGCAGATCCGTATCAGGGGTGAACGTTCTTTAACGGGATCCAATGATCCTTTGATCGTATTAGACGGTATTCCGTTCGTAGGATCTTTGGGAGATATAAGTCCGTCAGACATTAAAACTCTGGATGTTCTTAAAGATGCTTCTGCTACGGCCATTTATGGTTCCCGTGGGGCCAACGGAGTTATTATCATAACCACCAACAGAGGAGGGAAAGGACAAAGAGCGAGATTTTCATACAATGCCTATACCGGATTTCAGACTTTGTTTTCTAAATACCCGATAATGGATGGTCCTAAACTTTCAAAACTGAGGGCTGATGCTAACCTCTTTACAAACGGTCCGGATGAGGTAAACGGGACCAATACAGATTGGCAGGATCAATATTATGGGGTTGGATTGATGATGAATCATGATGTTGCAGTCACAGGCGGAACGGAAAAAGGAGGGTACAATTTCGGAGTTGCTTATTTTCAGCAGGACGGAGTAGTACCATTGCAGAAATATAAAAGACTTTCCATTAGAGGAGCTTTGGATCAGGAAATTAATTCCTGGTTGAAGGTTGGATTTTCAACGAATTCTAATTTCTCGGTGAATGATTTCAATGGAATAAGCGGAGCGCCTGTTTTAGGGTATTCACCATTGGTAAGTCCTTATCTTGCAGACGGATCGCTAAGATTAAGAACAACATTCGCCAATGTTGACCAGACCGCTTTACAGACAAGATCCATTCTTGAAGGGCTGGGTGACGCTTATGCAGATCGTACCAATGCTTTCAGTTCTTATAATAATTTGTATGGGGAAATTAAAATTCCAGGGGTTGAAGGGCTTAAATACAGATTAAACGTAGGCTTAACCTACAGAAACTCAAACAGCGGCTATTATCTGGGAACAGGTGCACTCAATTATCAGCCGGCTACCTTATCCTCAGCAAGCATAGGCAATTCCCTGACTACACAATGGGTTTTGGAAAACATGGTAACTTACGACAGAACCTTTGGCAAGCATAAAATCAATGCGACAGCTTTGTATTCAGCTGAGCAGACAAGATTTAACAGCTCATTGATTGCTGCCCGTGACGTGCCTATTGATGCTTTTCAGTATTTCAATTTAGGCCATGCACAAGGTGAAGTAACCATAGACCCTAACAACCAGGGATATTGGAGAAGAGGGCTGATGTCTTTCATGGGAAGAGCAATGTACCAATATGATAACCGTTACATGTTGACGGCAACAGTAAGATCAGACGGTGCTTCTGTATTGGCTAAAGGACACCAGTGGCATACTTATCCTGCAATTTCTATTGGTTGGAATGTCGCGAATGAAAGTTTCCTCCGAAATTCGAAATACATCAATATGCTAAAGCTAAGGGCTGGTTTTGGTCAAACATCCAACCAGGCTGTTGCTCCATACACAACCTTTGGTAGCTTAAGTACTACACCTTACAATTTTGGAGGGACCAATGTGATAGGTAATTATGTAAGTTCAGCTCCTAATGCATCTTTAGGATGGGAATTTTCGAAAACCTGGAACTATGGGGTAGATTTTTCGATCTTGAACAAAAGAATAACAGGTACCGTAGAATATTATGTTACCAATACTGAAAAATTATTGCTGAGCAAAGGTTTACCTGCATCCAGTGGATTAGGTTCCGTTACCGAGAATGTTGGGGCATCCCAGAATAAAGGTTTGGAGATATCGCTTAATGCAGTGGTAATTGATAATCCTGATGGTTTCAGCTGGGAAGTAGGAGGTAACTTATCTGCGAACAGAAATAAAATTACAGCGCTTGCTTCCGGAATGGATAGGAATGTAAACAATTTATGGTTTGTAGGTTACAACATTAATGCCCTGTACGATTATCAATATATTGGCCTTTGGCAGGAAGGAGATCCATATTTGAATATACTTGAGCCACAGGTTGGTGCAGCACCGGGAATGATCAAAGTATTATACACAGGAGAGTACAATGCTGATGGTACACCAAAGAGAGCGATCAATGAAGCAGATAGACAGATCATCAATACCAATCCGGATTTCATCGGTGGTTTTAATACCAGACTTGCTTATAAAAACATAGATTTAAGCATTGTAGGGGCTTTCCAGAAAGGAGGCGTGCTGATCAGTTCTATTTATGGTTCCGCCGGTTACCTTAACAGACTTACAGGTAGAGGAAACAACGTTGATGTAGATTACTGGACCGAAGAAAATCCTGATGTAAGATACCCGAAACCAGGTGGATTGTTAAGTGGTGATAACCCTAAGTATGCTTCCACGCTTGCTCTGTTTGATGCATCTTTTGTGAAGATCAGAACAATTACCTTAGGATATAATTTTAACAAAAACGCTCTGAACAGCTTAGGCGTTAGTAATCTCCGCCTGTATGTTACCGTACAGAATCCATTTGTATTTGGTTCTCCTTATTACAGAGAGTCTGGTATGGATCCGGAACCGAACTCAAGAGGTAATGAAAATCAGGCTGTAAACTCATATAAGGCCAATCAGCTTATTATAGGTACAAACAACCCATCTACGAGAAATTATATGCTGGGGCTAAATCTAACCTTTTAAAAATCAGAAATCATGATCAATCTAAATAAAAAATTCATTGCTGCTTTATTCCTGGCTTCAGTAGCATTTACAACTACAGGTTGTAATGAGATATTGGATGAACAACCAAGAGGGATTTATACCCCGGAAGACTTTACAACGGAAAGAGGGATATCACAAGGTGTTACGTCTTTATACAGACAGTTGAGATTGCTTTACGGAAACGGCTACTGGCTAAATGCCAATATGACCGGTACAGATGAAGCCACCTGGGGGCAGAGCGCAGACGGTAATTTTAAAGATCTTGATATGACAGGGGGTGCAGGAAGTATCAATTCCAATACCTTTCCTACAAGTATGGTATGGGGATCTGTATTTCCGTCAATTAATACTGCAAATGGAATTATTCAGAACGGATCCGGGGCCGGTATAGCAGAATCACTGATTTCGGAAGCAAGATTTTTCCGTTCGTTCTATTATTTTCTGTTAGTGCAGACCTATGGAGGGGTACCTCTTGATCTTGGGTCCGGCGAACTGGCTTTCAATATCAATCCGAAAACAACTTCAGTTAGAAATACAGTGACGGAAGTATATACTAAGGCAATCTTCCCGGATTTAGTTAAAGCGGTTGAAAATCTTCCTGCCAGCCCAAGGGTGAAAGGCGGAGTGACCAAAAATGTAGCCCGTTTATATTTGGCAAAGGCCTATTTAACTTATGGATGGTGGTTGCAAAATCCTAAAAGCATCCCGACATACCCTGACACTCCTCGTACGGATCCTGATGGCCACAACGCACAATGGTATTTTCAGCAGGCTTATGATGTTGCTTTAGCCGCCATTAATAATCCCGGACCTTATGCGTTGCAGCCGACTTATTATGATGTTAATTTAGGATCAAATGATCGTAATAGCGAATGTATGCTGTATGCAGACCATACGGAAACCAGTGCCTATTTCAACGAAGGCGTAATTCAGGCAAGCTATGGGGATGGATGGTCACCGAATAATTTCGCATCCTGGATGCTGACGTGGAACTATACCAATCTTAAAAGCAGTACCTCTCCAACAACATGGACTCCGGCAAGCTCTGTACAGCGTGCAGCTTTCCAGCCGCTGGGAAGACCTTGGGTGAGAATGGCTCCTACCATCGAAGTCATTAAAAATACATTTGCAGATAAAACCAATGATTCAAGATATGACGGAACATTTACAACCGTATACCGTGGTAACTGGGACAAGGAAGGAACCGGGCTTACCAATGTAGGAACACTTTATAATGCCAATAACCTTCCGATACAGCCTAATGCTCCGGTTCTGAGCTTTTTAAATGATGATTCTCAGACCCCTTCATATCCTACCAACGCTGGCCAAAGCGGTATAGGAGCCGGTACATTGCCGGGAAGAGCTGATTGGGTGGTTGCCCCTAGCGGGATCAGCAGAATTGTGTATCCTGGGATCTGGAAAATTGGTCCTTATAGAACAGACAACGGAAATGGATTAGGATATCCGAACCCGAGTCATACACGTCCTTTCTATGCAGCAAAATTCTCCGAGTTGTATTTTATTGCAGCAGAAGCGGCTGTAAAAGGAGCATCCGGCGCAGTATCTGCCAGAGATTTAATCAATGTGATCCGTGCAAGAGCAGGAAAATGGCGTTGGGATAATAACGGAAATGTAACAAAAATACAGGATAACAGTGCTGCTATGATTGCGGCAACACCATCGACTATAACAATCGATTACATCTTAGCAGAAAGATCCAGGGAATATTTTGGTGAAGGCTACAGATGGTATGATTTGGTAAGAACCCAAACCTGGGCAGATAAGGCTGCATCATATTCCATTGGTGGAGCGAATTATGGAAACCATACGCCACAGACAGTTACCAGGACCATACAACCTTTCCATTATCTGAGACCTATCCCTCAGGGACAGCTGGATGCTATGGAAGTATCTGCAGATATCAAAGCAAAATATCAGAATCCCGGATACTAATTTAAATTTTATTCTACATTCATATCAGTAACAGAGTAGGTGTGAAAGCACCTGCTTTGTTTAACTGAATTAAATTTTAAAGATTATGGAAAAAACCTGGCGTTGGTTTGGTAAAAAAGACAAAATAGAACTGGGTATACTCCGTCAGATCGGAGTAGAAGGAATTGTTTCCGCACTGCATGATATCCCAAACGGAGAAATCTGGAATTCAGAGGCCATTATTGATTATAAAAACTATATAGAAAGCCACGGACTTCGCTGGTCTGTTGTGGAAAGTCTTCCTGTAAGTGAAGCCATCAAATACGGAGGTGAAGACCGTGACTCTTTAATAGAAAATTATATCACAAGCCTTGAAAATCTGGGTAAAGCTGGGGTTACAACAGTTTGCTACAACTTTATGCCCGTTCTCGACTGGGCAAGAACCGACCTTTTTCACGAGTGGGAAGACGGTTCTTCATCACTTTATTTTGACAAAGCCAAGTTTGCCTACTTCGAAATTCATATTCTTCAAAGAGAAGGAGCAGAAAACGATTACAACTCAGAAATCCTTCAAAAAGTAGAAGAATTAAAAAATACCTTAACGGAAAAAGATAATAATGATCTGATAGACTCAGTCATTGTAAAAACACAGGGATTCGTGAACGGAAATATCAAAGAAGGCGAATTGAATCCCATAGAAAAGTTCAAAAGTTTATTGGCATTGTATGATGGTATAGATAAACATCAGCTTCGTCAGAACATGAAATATTTCCTCGAAAAAATAATGCCTGTCTGTGAAAAATGGAATATCCAGATGTGTGTACATCCTGATGATCCGCCGTTTTCACTATTAGGCTTACCAAGAATAGTAACCAATGAAGAAGATATCGACTGGCTTCTGAAAGCCGTTGATAATCCTCACAACGGATTAACGTTTTGTGCAGGATCTTTAAGTGCTAACCTTCAGAATGATGTTCCCAAGTTGGCGCAGAAATTTGCTAACAGGACCAAATTCGTTCACCTGAGAAGTACAAATGTCTTTGAAAACGGTGATTTTATCGAGGCTCATCATCTGGGAGGAAGAGGAAAGCTCATTGAAGTGATCCGCGTATTCGAAAAAGAAAATCCTGATCTTCCGATGAGAATAGACCATGGAAGGCTTTTAACCGAAGATATTGATAAAGGGTATAATCCGGGCTATTCATTTTTAGGAAGAATGCTGGCATTGGGCCAGATCGAAGGAGTAATGGCTGCCGTTCAGTCAGAATTACAGAAAAATTAATCTGCGTTTGTAATAAAATAGTAAAAAGTAAAATGAAAGACCTGTTTAGTATTAAAAACAAAGTAGCAGTCATCACAGGGGCTTCGGGCGTTTTGGGAGGCAGCCTTGCCAAAAGTTTTATAGAAGCCGGAGCAAAAGTTGTCGCACTGGGAAGAAACCAGGAAACACTGGATGCCCGGGCAAAAGAACTGACAGATTTGGGTGGGGAAGCACTCGCTGTAGAAGCCAATGTGATGGATATTGAAAGCCTTGAAGCTGCTTCTGCGAAAATAAAAGAAAAGTATGGCCGTGTTGATATTCTGCTCAATATAGCGGGTGGAAATATTCCGGCAGCCACCTTATCTCCCGATCAGTCATTTTTTGATATGAATATGAAAGGATGGGCTGAGGTTACCGATCTTAATATCAATGGAACCGTTTACCCGAGCTATGTTTTTGGAAAAGTAATGGCGGAGCAGGGAAGCGGCAACATTATTAATATTTCCTCCATGGCCGCTTATTCTGCGATTACGAGAGTAGCCGGATATTCTGCAGCCAAATCGGCAATTACCAATTTTACCCAATGGCTGGCCTCTGACCTGGCATTGAAATTCGGAGATAAAATACGCGTTAATGCCGTGGCACCAGGTTTTTTCATTGGCGATCAGAACCGTGCCATTCTTTTGAATCCGGACGGAAGTTTAACCGAGAGAAGTAAAAAAGTAATGGCTAAAACACCCATGCAGAGATTTGGAGAAGTAGAAGAGTTGAACGGAGTTGTACAGTTTCTGTGTTCCGATGCCGCAAGTTTTATCACAGGAGCACTGATCCCTGTTGACGGAGGTTTCAGCGCATTTAGTGGAGTATAAAAATAATTTCTTCATATGCAGTGAGCAGGGCCTTAATGGTTTCATTCATGGCCCTGTTTTTAAAATGTTAAAGGTTTTAACCACTTAATTTTTTAGAGCTAAGCTCTATGCATAATAAGTACACCGAAGTTTTGTGAAAATCTTTGATTTCATCTTATGTGAACTTTTCTGCAGAATCACTTTAAACCTACTTAAGGTAAACTAAAGTGTTTTAAAATAAAGCTTTTGTGACTTTTGTGGTTTAACAAGTTTAGAATTAAAATCCAGAATGGTAAAAGTAAATAATGAGTAATCCCATTAAAAATAAAGAAGTTTTCGGAGAATTGTTTCTGCTTGAATCGGCAAAGGCAGAGAACCTCTATTTCGGATATGCCAAAGATATGCCCGTGATCGATTATCACAATCATCTGGAACCGGATGTTATTTCGGCCAATCAGAACTTCCGTTCTCCAACCGCTATCTGGCTGGATGGTGATCATTACAAATGGAGGGCAATGAGAAATTTTGGTATTGATGAGAAGTTTATTTCCGGAAATGCTTCAGATCAGGAAAAATTCAGGAAATGGGCAGAAGTGGTGCCGTATACCCTTCGAAACCCGCTGTTTCACTGGACCCATCTGGAACTAAAAAACCCTTTTGGTATCAGCGAATATTTATCACCCAATAATGCAGATACTTTATATCATCAGATGAATGAAAGTCTGCAGACATCCGGCTTTTTACCACAATCCATCATTCAGAATTTTAAGGTAGAAGCGTTGTGCACTACAGATGATCCTGCTGATGATCTGATTCATCACAAGGCTTTAAAAAACAGTGGATTTAACACAGCTGTTCTTCCGGCTTTCCGTCCTGATTCCTATATTAATATCATTAATTCTGAACAATATCTTTCAGGAATTAAAAAGCTTGAAAAAGTCTGCGGATTTTCAATCACATCAGCTTCCGACTTGTTGAATGCACTTCAGTCCAGAATCAACTATTTTGTGGAAGCAGGAGCAAAAGTAGCCGATCATGGCTTTGAATATTTTCCGGATACCACAAAATGGAACCATAACCTTGAAAAAGAGTTTTCCGGATTCCTTAAGGGCAATCTGTCAACATTTTCTGATCCTGAAGCTTTATGCGGCTATTTGCTGAAAGAGCTTTGCAAAATGTACGCAGAAAAAGGCTGGGTACAGCAGTTTCATGTAGGGGCAACCCGAAACAACAATTCAGAAATGTTCAGGAAAATGGGTGTCAATGCAGGATATGATGCCATAGGAGAACCCTATTATGCACAAAGATTGAGCATTTTGCTGGATGCACTGAATACAGAAGGAAAACTGGCCAAAACCATTATTTACAACTTGAACCCAGCATTTAACGAAGTCCTGGCAACTCTTGCCGGAAACTTTAATGAAGGAAGAATCAAATCCAAAGTACAGTTTGGAGCGGCCTGGTGGTTTCTCGATCAACTCGACGGGATGACAAAACAGATGAATACACTCTCCAATATCGGTCTGATCAGCACTTTTGTCGGCATGTTGACCGATTCCCGAAGCTTACTGTCATTCTCAAGACACGATTATTTCAGAAGGCTTTTATGCAACCTGTTCGGGAGTGAAATGGAAAGAGGGCTTCTTCCCGATGACGAAAAATGGGTAGGAAAAATCATTCAGGATATCTGTTATCACAATACAAAAAATTATTTTGAAATATAAAACCATGCAGGACTCGACGAAAATATTATGTTTCGGGGAACTGCTTCTCCATTTTGCCCCGGATTCCGAAGGAAACTGGTTGAATGAGCAGTCTCTTAAGATGTACATAGGCGGAGCTGAATACAATGTAGCAGCGGCGCTTTCCCAGTGGAAGAATCCTGTGAAATTATTATCAGCTTTACCGGAGAATTTCGTAGGGAACCAATTGGAATCTCAGCTTAAAAATAAAGGAATAGAAATCCTTGCAGAAAAGAACAAGAGAAGAATAGGAACATTTTATCTTTCTTCCGATGGAGATATGCAGAATGCTTCAGTAGTTTACGACCGCTTTCCGTCTGTTTTTACCCAATCGGATTTTGAAACTTTCAGTGATGATGACATATTTTCAGGAGTAAAATGGCTGCACATCAGCACCATCACACCAGCTTTGAGTGACAATGCATTCCGAAAATGCCTGCATATCATGAAAGAAGCCGGAACAAGAAATATTACAGTTTCCCTCGACCTGAATTACAGAGCATTGCTTTGGCAAAATCAGAATCCTCATAAAATTAAAGAACTGATGCCTTTTGTTAATGTTCTCATGGGAAATATCTGGTCTGTTGAACAGTTCCTGAATATTCCCGTTGAATATGAGCTTAACGGGAAATTTGATGATGAAAACCTTCTGAAACAGGCTGAAAAAACAGCGTTGGAAATCCGGAAACAATTCCCGGCTGTGGAAAAAATTGCAAATACCTTCCGCTTTACAAACGGGGAACAGGTCAATTATTTTGCCACCTTATTTACTGATGAGAAACTTTTGATTTCAGAAAAATATAATTCAGATAAAATTGAAGAAAGAGTAGGAAGTGGTGATTCTTTTATGGCCGCCTTAATTCATGGAATTTTAAGAGGAAATCCTGATCAGCAGATTCTTGAGGATGCTACAAAAGTTGCTTTTAAAAAGCTTTTTGTAAAAGGAGATACCATTGATGAAAGCATTAATATCGAAACATTATGAGTGAAATACTACAAAAAATAAAAGACCAGAAAATAGTTCCGTTATTCTATAACGAATCGTTTGAAGTCTCAAAAAATATCGTAAAAGCTTTATACGAAGCAGGGATCCGTGTGATAGAATATACCAACCGCGGCCATCAGGCATTGGAAAATTTTACCAGACTGAAAGCTATTTCCCATACAGAATTTCCTGATCTTCTGTTAGGAATCGGGACGGTAAAAAATATACAGGAAATGGATGATTATGCTCATGCAAAAGCAGATTTTATCATTACACCGGTTATCAGTGAAGTATTGGTGAAACATGCTATCGAAAGAAATACCCTTCTGATTCCGGGCTGTTTTACTCCTTCCGATATCAATATTGCCTTTCAGAACGGTTTAAAACTGGTTAAAATATTCCCGGCTGATGCTTTAGGAAAGAACTACATCAAATCGGTACAGCCTGTTTTCCCGGGAATGAATTTCATGCCCACCGGAGGAATCCATGCTGAAACTGAAGATATCAGGGAATGGCTCAATGGAGGCGCCATAGCAGCAGGTTTGGGAAGCTCTCTCATCGGAAAAGATATTAATGAAAAAGAACTGACTCTGAAAACAAGAAATTTATTACAACAACTTAATCAATAACTCAATGCAGGCTCCTCAAAACCGCAATATAAGATGGTGGATGCTGTCTCTCGTCTTCCTCGCCACTACGATCAATTACCTTGACCGTCAGGTAATGGGCTTGCTAAAACCTGTGTTGGAAAAAGAATTCAGCTGGGATGAAAAAGATTACAGCTATATCGTCATGGCCTTTACCACGACTTATGCCATCGGTTATATGGCGATGGGAAGGTTTATAGACAAGGTGGGAACCAAAATCGGGTATGCGGTTTCCCTTATTGTATGGAGTTTGGCTTCGATAGGACATGGCTTTGTCAAAAATACCATTGGGTTTATCATTGCGAGAAGTACCTTAGGCATCAGTGAGGCAGGGAACTTTCCTGCTGCCATCAAATCAGTGGCCGAGTGGTTTCCCAAAAAGAAAGAGCGTTGGCAACCGGAATTTTTAACTCAGGAGCAACGGTGGGAGCTATTTTAGCGCCACTATTGGTTCCTTTCATTCTCGGACATTACGGCTGGAGACAGACTTTTGTATGGATCGGTGCTTTGGGTATGGTTTGGATTGTCCTTTGGTGGAAATTCTATGCCGTACCGGAAAAAACAAAAAATCTCAGCAAGGAAGAACTGCAATACATTAAAAGTGATCAGGCTGAAAAAGCAGAAGAGAAAACCAAAATTCCTTTATCGGAATTACTCAAATATAAAGTAACATGGTCATTTGCCATCGGTAAAATGTTAACCGATCCTATCTGGTATTTCTTCATGTTCTGGCTGCCGGCCTATTTCTCAGATGTCTTCAAAATGGATTTAACAAAACCATCCCTTCCGTTGATTATTATTTACAGCGGAACTACGATTGGAAGTATCGGCGGAGGCTATCTTTCATCATTTCTGATCAAAAAAGGCTGGGCCATCGGAAGAGCCAGAAGCATTACGATGTTACTGTTTGCTTTGATGGTAGTTCCGGTTATGTTCTCAAAATATGTAGACAATATGTGGATGATCACGATCATCATTGCCTTTGCAACAGCCGCGCATCAAGGTTGGGGAGCCAATCTTATGACAACGGTTGGAGATCAGTTGCCTAACAGCTATGTCAGTTCTGTCATTGGTTTTGGAGGAATGCTCGGTTCAGCGGCAGGAATTATTTTTCCTTTGTTCATCGGAATAGTTTTAGATACCTTCAAAAAGGCAGGAAATGTCAATGGTGGTTACAATATTATTTTCTTTATTGCAGGAATTTCATATGTTGCAGCCTGGGGACTCATTTCGTTGATTAACAGAAAGAAAACAGCTTAGTATAACAATAATACAGTTTGAAATTTAAAAAGTAAAAATGAAATCCGGGCTTTACATGACCATAGGTCTTCTGATCAGTATATTTTCCTTTGCCCAGAAAGGAGGAAAGTATAAGCTGTGGTATGATAAACCCGCAAAACAATGGGTGGAAGCTCTACCGATAGGAAACGGAAACATGGCAGCTATGGTCTATGGAGACCCTTATCAGGAAAAACTTCAGCTGAACGAAGGGACATTCTGGTCCGGAGGCCCTTCCCGAAATGATAATCCGGATGCTCCAAAAGTTCTCGATTCCATCCGGTATTATTTATTTAACGGAAACTATAAAAGAGCTCAGATCCTTGCGGATAAGGGATTAACAGCTAAAACAGTTCACGGTTCGGCATTTCAGAATATTGGTGATTTTACATTGGATCTGAATAACCTTAAAGAGATCAGAAATTATTACAGAGAACTGGACATTGAAAAAGCAATCGCAACCACTACATTTACCTCTGGTGGCGTTAATTTTAAAAGAGAAGTTTTTGCCTCCATTCCTGATCATGTGATTGTCATTAAATTGAGCTCAGATCACAAGAATGCACTGAACTTTACAGCGAAATTTAATAGTGAGCTTAAAAAGAACGTTAAAGCTATTGATGCCACTACTTTACAGATGGATGGGATTTCTTCCACATTAGACGGCATTCAGGGGCAGGTGAAATTCAATGCACTGGCAAAACTCATTACCAAAGGTGGCAAAATTCAGATCTCAGCGAGCGGAATTTCAGTAAGCAATGCTCATGAGGTCACGATTCTTATTGCAATGGCCACTAATTTTACAGACTACAAAAATTTAAATACAGACGAAGTTGCAAAAGCCAGAAAGTATATTGAAGCAGCGGCAAATAAAAGTTTCAAAACTTTAGTTCAAAACCATCTGAATGCTTATCAGAACTATTTTAAAAGAGTAAATCTGGATTTAGGAACTTCTGAAGCTTCGAAAAATCCAACGGATATCAGAATTAAAAATTTTGCTAATGGTTATGATCCTGAACTCATTTCATTGTATTATCAGTTCGGACGCTATCTCCTGATTTCCTCATCTCAGCCGGGCGGCCAGCCTGCCAATTTGCAGGGGATCTGGAATAATTCCAACAAACCTGCCTGGGACAGCAAATATACCATCAACATCAATACGGAAATGAATTACTGGCCGGCGGAAAAGACCAATCTTCCTGAAATGCATGAACCATTGATTCAGATGATAAAAGATTTGAGCGAAACAGGAAAAGAAACGGCAAAAGCAATGTACAACAGCCGTGGCTGGGTAGCACATCATAACACTGATATCTGGAGAATAACAGGGGTAGTGGATTTTACAAACGCCGGGATGTGGCCTATGGGCGGAGCCTGGCTTTCACAACATTTATGGGAAAAATATTTATACAGCGGAGACAAAGACTATTTGAGAACAATTTATTCTGTTCTTAAATCTGCAGCACAGTTCTACGAAGACTTCCTGATTGAAGAGCCTGCGCATCACTGGCTGGTAGCAAGCCCGTCAATGTCCCCCGAAAATATTCCGCAGGGGCACCAGGGAAGTGCTCTGGCAGCGGGAAATACAATGGACAATCAATTGATGTTCGACTTGTTCACCAAAACAAAAAAGGCAGCACAGATTCTCAATACAGATTCAGATAAAATTAAAGTCTGGAACACTATTATTTCAAAATTACCACCGATGAAAATCGGAAGCTATGGGCAATTGCAGGAATGGATGGAAGACCTGGACGATCCTAAAGACAACCACAGACATGTTTCCCATTTGTACGGATTATTTCCTTCCAACCAGATCAGTCCGTTTACCACACCGGAATTGCTGGACGCTTCCAGAACCGTACTCATTCACCGCGGAGACTTATCCACAGGCTGGTCAATGGGCTGGAAAGTTAATCTTTGGGCTAAATTATTAGATGGAAATCACGCTGGCAAATTAATCAAAGACCAATTAACACTAGTAGAAAAAGACGGTTGGGGCAGCAAAGGCGGAACATATCCGAATCTTTTCGATGCACATCCGCCATTCCAGATTGATGGAAATTTCGGCTGCACTTCCGGGATTACCGAAATGCTTCTGCAGACTCAAAACGGTTTTATAGACATCCTTCCCGCACTTCCGGGAGCGTGGAAAAACGGCAGCATTTCCGGGCTGAAAACGTATGGAGGCTTCGAAGTCAACGTGATCTGGGAAAATAATAAAGCTAAAGAAATTACCATAAAATCCGGATTGGGAGGAAACTGCAGAGTCAGGCTTCCGAACGAAATGCAGCTTTCCGGAAACACAAAACTTAAAAAAGCAGAAGGTAAAAACCCGAACCCCTTTTTTGAAACTCCGGAAACTCCAAAACCACTAATTTCTGACAAAGCAAAATTGAATCCAGTTGAAATTAGAACTGATCTTATCTTTGATTTCCCGACTGAAGCAGGAAAGGTGTATACATTAAAATGGAGTGATAAAAGCTCTGAAGGACAATCTGAAACTAAATCTATTTACAATAAAAACTAAAAAATCTATATATGAAAAAGAGTCTAATGAACCCTGTTTTTTTTAAAAATAAAACCCATGTTATTGCAGTGGCGGCTTTACTTTCCATCAGTAACCTCTCTGCACAGACTTTTTCCGACTTCAATTACCGTGGAAACGATAAAATATATAATGACAATCCTCTTAAACCGGACGAGTTTTATTCCCCGATTTTACAGGGCTGTTACCCCGATCCCAGCATTACCAGAAAAGGAGAAGATTATTATCTTGTAAACTCTTCATTTTCAATGTTTCCGGGAGTCCCGATTTTTACTTCTAAAGATCTTGTGAACTGGAAACAGGTGGGACACGTTTTAGACAGGCCTTCACAGCTTAAAGTTGAAAAATCAGGCGTTTCGCATGGAATTTATGCGCCTGACATCAAATACAATAAACACAACGATACATTTTATATGATCACTACCCAGATTGCGGGCGGTATCGGAAATATGGTTGTAAAAACCAAAGATCCGGCAAAAGGGTGGAGCGAAGTTCAGAAACTGAATTTTGATGGTATTGATCCTGCCATTTTCTTTGATGATGACGGAAAAGCTTACATCGTTCACAACGACGCGCCACCACAAGGAACCGAGCAGTATCAAGGTCACCGTGTTATTAAAATGTGGGATTACGACCTTGAAAAAGATCAGGTTGTTGCAGGTTCAGACAGAATTATTGTAAACGGTGGGGTTGACCTTTCTCAAAAACCAATTTGGATTGAAGGTCCGCATTTGTACAAATACAAAGGGAAATATTACCTGATGTGTGCAGAAGGCGGAACCGGAGGCAACCATAGCGAAGTGATTTTTATGGCAGATTCTCCGAAAGGACCGTTTGTTCCCGCTAAAAATAATCCGATTCTTACGCAAAGATATTTTCCGAGAGACCGAAAAGAAAAAGTTGACTGGGCAGGTCATGCAGATTTGGTGGAAGGTCCGAACGGACAATGGTATGGCGTATTTTTAGCAATTCGTCCGAATGTAAACAACCGTGTTACCAAAGGCCGTGAAACTTTCATTCTTCCTGTAGACTGGAGCGGAACGTATCCTGTTTTCCAAAATGGTCTGGTTCCGATGAAACCAAAATTGAAAATGCCACAGGGCGTTCAGAATCAGACCGGGCAAAACGGATTTTTCCCGAACGGCAACTTTACATACAACGATAAACTAACCGATAAAAACCTCGATTTCCGTTGGATTGCGATGCGTGGTCCTCGTGAAAACTTCATTACAACAACAAAAAATGGTGTAAAAGTGAACCCAATGGAAACGAACATCAAAGCGTTGGCTCCGATTTCATCTTTGTTCCACAGATTACAGCACGAAGACTTCGAAACTTCCGTAACCTTGGATTATAAACCAAAATCGGAAAAAGAATTGGCTGGAATTACCCTCTACCAAAGCGAAACATTCAATTATGTTTTCGGAATTACCAAAAAAGATAAAGATTTCTACATCGTATTGGAAAGAACAGAAAAAGGCCAATCAAAATTGATTGCAAGCGAAAAAATTTCACTTTCAAAGACTATCAAATTTCAGGCTACAGGAGAAAAAGATGAAATCAGCTTCAATTATTCTTTGGACGGAAAAAATTTCAAAAATCTGGGAGGACCGGTTTCAGGAGATATACTTTCTACCGATGTAGCGGGAGGTTTTACAGGAAGCCTTATCGGACTGTACAGCACCTCTTCTAATGATATTGTACCGAATTAAGTTAGTATTAGCAATGTCACACTGAGCTCGTCGAAGTGTTTCCTTTAAAATTGAAAAAGAGTAAAACCAAACATCACAATACATTTTGAAAATCAAAAAATCTTATATAGTTTCTTTATTGGGATTTATCGGGCTGAATCTTCTTTCAGCCCAGGTAAATCCTTCCGGAAAACAGAGTACCACATTTACCAATCCCATCATCTGGGCAGATGCACCGGATCTATCCATTACCAGAAACGGAAATGATTTTTACCTGATCAGTACCACTATGCATCTGATGCCCGGAGCACCAGTAATGCATTCCAGGGATCTGGTACATTGGGAAATGTCTGGTTATGTTTTTGACACTTTGAATGACAACTCAAAATATGATTTATTGAACGGAACCGTTTACGGCAGGGGCCAATGGGCTTCCTCAATCCGCTATCATAAAGGGAAATATTACGTTTTATTCTCTCCGAATGATGAACCTTTCAAATCTTATTTCTATGTGACTGATCATCCCGAAAAGGGAAAATGGAAACTCATTACCAGAACACGGCATTTTCATGATGCATCACTGTTTTTCGATGATGATGATAGGATCTATGTTTTCACTTCCAACAAAGTTTTTGAACTGAGTCCTGATTTTAAAGAAGTGATCGGAAATCCGGATGGAACTGAGGTATTTCAGAAAGATGCTTCGGAAACCGGTCTCCTGGAAGGAAATCAGATCATCAAGAGAAACGGAAAATATTATATGATGATGATATCATGGCCAAGAAACGGAAAACGCCGTCAGGTAGTCTACAGGGCAGATAAAGTGACAGGCCCTTACGAGAAAAAAGTCGTTCTGGAAGACAATTTTTTAGGATTTTCTTACGCAGGTCAGGGCGCTTTGATTGATGATAAAAACGGAAACTGGTATTCCCTTATTTTCCAGGACAGAAACGGAGTAGGACGTGTTCCGCTGCTGCTTCCCGTACAATGGGAAAACGACTGGCCGGTATTGGGAGATAACGGAAAAGTTCCTTTGAAAGGAGAAGTTCCGCTTCCGCCATTCAAACCCAAAAATCATCTGGTGGAAAGCGATGAGTTCTCTGATAAAACAATGAAAATCCAGTGGCAATGGAATCATAATCCGGTGAATGAAGCGTGGTCTTTATCTGAAAGAAAAGGCTTTCTGAGGCTGAAAACCAGCAGAGTGGTAGACAATCTGTACGCGGCTCCCAACACTTTGACCCAGAGGATGGAAGGTCCTGTTTCTTCAGCGGTTTTCGCAATGGATATTAAAGGAATGAAAGATGGTGATGTTGCTGGGTTCAGTGCTTTCAACGGGGATTCTGGAATCTTGTCAGTAGTGAAGGAAGGTGAAGAAAAATTCATTGTTTTTTCAACTAATGAAGTGAGCCTGGACAATAAGACAAAAGCCATTACAGCGGTAAAAAAGAAGAGAAAAACGGATTTCTCTTAATTCTGATAAAGTTTTTCTCCGTATTGATGCTGATTTTAACCTCGGGAAAGATCTAGCAGACTTTTATTACAGTACGGATCAGAAGAACTGGACGGCAATGGCAAAAGATTACAAAATGATCTTTGATTACCGTAGATTTTTTATGGGATCAAAATTCGCAGTTTTCAATTATGCCACTAAAAATACCGGAGGCTTCGTAGATGTGGATTTTTTCAGAGTCAGTGAAGCCGAGAATGAAAAATAACAAAATTAGCAGAGAAAAGTCTGCTGTAAATAGATAAATAAAATAAGTATTCAGATGTTTAAACTTTATTAACCACAAAAGTCACAAAGGGTTTCATTCTAAAACGCTTGAGTTCATTTAAGTAAGTTTAAAATGATATCATAGAAAAGTTCACATAAGATGAAAATCAAAGATTTTCCCAAAACTTAGGTGTACTTATTACATATGAGGTTTGGCTCTGAAAAGACTAAAGTGTTTAAAACTTTTGTGCCTTTTGCGGTTAAAAATAATCAATTATAAAACTTTAAATAGCGTTGCTATTATTTTTTTATCTGAAATAATAAGTGTAGAAAATACAAATAAAAATCATGAATAAATCAGTTATATGGGCTTTAGGATTTGTTTTGTCGGGAATGTTTGTTTCCGCACAAACTTTTGATCAACAGGCGCCGCAGGGTTTCGACTTGGAAAATGCAGCTATTTCCCACGGGAAAATTGACACGATTCAATATCAATCGAAAACCGTTGGAACAACAAGAAAAGCTTTGATTTATACACCTCCAGGTTTCAAAAAAATGAAAAATATCCTGTTCTTTATCTTCTTCATGGTATTGGCGGGGATGAAAAGAGTGGTTCAATCAGGGAAAACCCAATATTATTCTGGACAATCTGTATGCCCAGGGAAAACTGCAGCCGATGATTGTCGTACTTCCCAACGGTCGTGCAATGAAGGATGACAGAGCGACAGGAAATATAATGGCTCAGGATAAAGTTGAGGCTTTCGCAACTTTTGAAAAAGATTTACTGAATGACCTGATTCCGTTTGTAGAGAAAAAATATCCGGTTAAAAAAGACCGTGAAAACCGTGCTTTGGCAGGGTTGTCAATGGGAGGCGGACAGACACAGAATTTTGCTTTCGGAAACATTGATAAGTTTGCCTGGCTGGGTGCATTTTCTTCTGCACCCAATACAAAAGAGCCCAATAAGCTTTTACCCAATCCACAGGATGCGTTAAAGCTGAAGCTGATCTTTATTTCCTGCGGTGATGCAGACGGGCTGATGCCTTTCAGCAAAAGAACCAGTGATTATCTGAGAAAAAATAAAATCCCTCATATCTTTTATATAGAACCAGGCGGTCACGATTTTAAGGTTTGGAAAAATGATTTATACATTTTTTCACAGCTGTTGTTTAAGCCTGTTGACAAAACTATGTTTGAAGGATTTACCGTTTTGGGAACTCCTGCAGCAACCAATATCAGAAATGCCCAGTATCCTCAGATCCTTCCCGACGGAAGGGTGATGTTCAAAGTGAAGGCACCGGAAGCGCAAAAAGTTCAGATCGATTTAGGGAAAAAATATGACCTGAAAAAAGATACTGACGGCTTCTGGACAGGTACAACTGATCCGCAAAGCGGAAGTTTCCATTATTATTCCCTGCTGATTGACGGGGTTGCGGTTGCTGACCCATCCAGCGAAACATTCTACGGAATGGGAAGGTATGCCAGTGGAATAGATATTCCTTTCGAAGGAGATGATTTCTATGCATTAAAAGACGTCCCTCATGGAGATATCCGTATTAAAAATTTCTATTCCAAAGTCACTAACTCATGGAGAAGAGTTTTTATTTACACCCCGCCGGGTTACGACCAGAATCCTGCTGCATCTTATCCTGCACTGTATATTTTACATGGCGGAGGTGAAGATGAAAGCGGCTGGGCCAATCAGGGCAAAACCAATCTGATTCTGGATAATCTGATCGCAGAAGGAAAGGCAAAAAAATGATCATTATTATGCCGGATGCCAATATTGGACAGGGCGGAATCCGGAACTTTGGAGAGCGCAATCTTCAGATGTTTGAAAAAGAGCTGAAAGAATCCATCATTCCGTTTGCCGAATCTAATTACAAAATAAAAAAAGGTAAAGAAAACCGTGCGTTGGCAGGACTTTCCATGGGTGGAATTTATACACTGTATGCCGGAATTCAGAATTCTGATATGTTTTCCGGTTTGGGAGTTTTCAGTTCAGGATATATGCTGCCGATGCTCCAGGATGTTGCCAATAAACAGTACCAATTTTTAAATGAAAATAAATCTGCTTTTTCATCCAACATCAGAAATTTCTGGATTTCAATGGGTGGAAAAGATGATATTGCTTATGAAAACGGTCAGAAAATGTTGAAAGAACTGGATAAAACCGGAATTAAATATACGTACACAGATTATCCGGGAGGCCATACATGGCCGGTTTGGAGAAATAGTCTGCATCAGTTTGCCCAGGTACTTTTTAAATAATGTTTTTAAGTCAAAGGCATAAAGAAAAGTAATTCAAATCTGAAATAAAATGGGCTTTACAAAAATGAACACCAAAACTTCTATCATTACGGTCATCATGTTTTCCGGAATGGTAAATGTCAGTGCACAGGCTTATCAGAAAACAGATTCAGGATTGAAGTTTTCTGCTGATCATATGAATGTTGAAGTGAAATTTTATGGAGAAAATACGATCAGGGTTATTAAATATCCCGCCGGAAAATCATTTGTCAAAAATAGTTTGTCGGTCATTAAACAGGAGCAGAAAATCAGATTCTCCGTTTCAGAAAAAAATAATGTTATTTCATTAAAAACAAATGACCTTCTGCTTTCCATTAATACTAAAAATGGAGTGATCACTTATGCATTGCCATCCGGAAAAGAGCTTTTGAAAGAAACCGCAAATGATTTCAAACCATTCAATGATGCCGGAACACAGACTTATTCCGTAAGACAGGATTTTCAGCTTGAAAGAGAGGAACCTATTTACGGTCTGGGAATTCTGCAAAATGAAAAAATGTCCCAGCGGAATACCGATGTAAAAATGATTCAGAATAACACCTGGGATTTTGTGCCTTTCTTCCAGTCTGTAAAAGGGTATGGCATTTTTTGGGACAACTATTCACCAACACAATTTACGGATACGCCTCAGAAAACATCCTTTTCATCAGAAGTGGGAGATGGTATAGATTATTATTTTATCTACGGTAAAAATGCAGATGGAGTAGTGGCCGGAATGCGTGATCTCACAGGAAATGTACCCATGCTTCCTTTATGGACATATGGCTACTGGCAAAGCAAAGAACGTTACAAAAACCAGGATGAGCTGACAGAGGTGGTTAAAAAATACCGTGATCTGAAAGTTCCTTTAGACGGAATCATACAGGATTGGCAATATTGGGGAAATAATTACCAGTGGAATGCCATGGACTTCATCAGTCCCGATTTTCCGGATGCTAAAAAAATGGTACAGGAGATCCATGATATGAATGCCCATCTTTCGGTTTCCATCTGGTCATCATTCGGGCCAATGACCAAACAGTACCGTGAAATGGATTCAAAAGGAATGCTTTTCAATATCAGCACCTGGCCGGAATCAGGCAGGGAAGTCTGGCCTCCGGATATGAACTATCCTTCCGGTGTCCGTGTTTATGATGCTTACAATCCTGAAGCCAGAAATATATACTGGAAATACCTGAACAAAGGTATTTTCAGTCTGGGAGTGGATTCCTGGTGGATGGACTCAACAGAACCTGATCATCTCAGCCAGAAAGCGGAAGACCTGGATACTAAAACCTACCTTGGCTCATTCAGAAAAGTAAGAAACGCATATCCGCTGATGACAGTAGGCGGTGTTTACGATCATCAGCGTGAAACCACCGGTGATAAAAGGGTTTTTATTTTAACAAGGTCAGCTTTTGCAGGCCAGCAGCGATATGCAGCCAACACCTGGTCCGGAGATGTCAATTCTTCCTGGGAAACATTGCGCAAACAGGTACCGGCAGGATTGAATTTCAGTCTTACAGGAAATCCGAATTTCAACTCTGACATCGGCGGTTTCTTTGCTGGTACTTACAAAAGAAATGGAGGTTCAAAAAATCCAATGTTCCAGGAACTGTATGTCCGATGGCTGCAGTATGGAACCTTTACACCAATGATGCGCTCGCATGGAACCGATGTTGCGAGAGAAATTTATCAGTTTGGGAATAAAGGAGACGTTGTTTATGATGCGATAGAAAAATTTATCAGACTTCGTTACAGCATGTTACCGTATATCTATTCTGTTTCCCATGATGTTTCAAAAAACGGGTCAAGCTTTATGAGAGCCCTTTCAATGGATTTTCCTTCAGACAAGAAAACATGGGATATGAATAACGAATATCTTTTTGGAAAATCATTGTTGGTGGCACCTGTTCTCAATGCCCAATATACCCCTGAAAAAGCAGTTAAAACCGATGAAAATGAAGGCTGGAATAAAACCGATGGCAATAAGGACAATTCGGTTTCAAATATAGATTTTACTCAAAACAAAAGCGTGAAAGTTTACCTTCCGGAAGGAACAGATTGGTTCGACTTCTGGACCAATGAAAAACACAGAGGAGGAAAGGAAATTCAGAAATCTGTTAATCTTCAGAGTATTCCTTTGTATGTAAAAGCAGGAAGCATCATTCCGTTGGGGCCAGATGTACAATATGCAACGGAGAAAAAATGGGATCATCTTACCATAAAAGTTTATCCGGGAAGCGATACCGATTTCATTGTATACGAAGATGAATTCGATAATTATAATTATGAAAAAGGTGCCTATACAGAAATACCTTTTCACTGGAACGAAAAATCAAAAACACTCACGATAGGTGAGCGGAAAGGTAAATACAAAGGAATGATTGAGACAAGGAGTTTTAACCTGATTCTTCCTGATGGCCAACAGAAAACAGTAGGTTATTCCGGAAAAAAAACAGATGTTCATTTTAAATAAACTTAAAACCATTTTGAATATGAAAAATTTAAGTTTAATAATAGTATTGGGATTCTTCCAGATTTGTTTTGGCCAAAATCCGATCATCCAAACTAAGTATACTGCAGACCCTGCACCAATGGTTTATAAGGATACGGTTTATCTTTATACGAGCCATGATGAGGACGATGCTTTCGGATTCAAAATGAAGGACTGGTTACTATACACTTCCACAGATATGGTCAACTGGACAGACCACGGTGTAGTGGCTTCACTCAAAGATTTTAAATGGGTAAATACTGACAACGGTGCCTGGGCACCACAGGTTGTCGAAAGAAAAGGGAAATTCTATATTTATTGTCCAATGCCGAACAATATGGGGATTGGTGTTTTAGTGGCGGACAGTCCGTATGGTCCTTTCACCGATCCTATTGGCAAGCCTTTGATCAAAAATTCTCTGGATGACATCGATCCCACAGTTTTAATTGACGACGACGGGCAGGCTTATCTGTACTGGGGAAATCCCAATCTTTGGTATGCTAAACTGAATGAAGATATGATATCTCTTGCAGGACCAATCACCAAAGACCCTTCGTTTGCGAAGGTGAAAGACCAGCCAGATCCTTTCAAGTATCAGGAAGGACCTTGGGTTTGGAAAAAAAATAACCATTATTATATGGCTTACGCATCAAAATGTTGCCCGGAAGGGATTGGTTACGCTATGGCAAAATCACCTACAGGACCCTGGAATTATGGAGGCGTGATTATGGATGGCGACCAGAGATCCAGCGGAAATCATCCCGGTATTATAGATTTCAAAGGCAGATCTTATGTTTTCGGATTCAACCATATGCTTAGGATGCAGACCATGAGCAAGCATTACGAACGCCGGTCTGTCAGTGTTACAGAAATTACCTACAATGCAGATGGAACCATTCAGAAGCTTCCTTTCTGGACTGCGGATGGCGCAAAAAGAGTGGGTACTCTGAATCCTTATAAAAAAGTTGAAGCAGAAACGATGGCTTACAGCGAAGGCCTGAAAACAGAAATGGTCACAGAATGGGAACGCAATCAACCCTATAACAGAGGCAAAAAAATCACAGACCGTATCATCGTTACCTCAATTAACAATGGTGATTATATTAAAATCCAGGGAGTAGATTTTTCCAAAGGCGTAAAATTTTTAGATGTGAATGTTGCATCTCTCTATGGAGGAAAAATAGAAGTACATTCAGATGCTCTTAATGGACCTGTGCTTGGCGTTGTTAACGTTACAGGAAAAGGTGAGGGCGACTTATATAAGACTATTAATACACCTCTGAAAAGTGTAAAGGGAATCCATGATTTATATTTTGTTTTTAAGGGAGAAAAAGACCTTTTCTATTTCGATTGGTGGAAATTTAATGAAAATTAAAGCTGAATTCAGGAATATCAATAGAAATGGGCTTTAGCCCATTTTATAAAGAAAGAATATGGGTGGCTTAGCCAAAACTTAAGTCATTTTGTTATGAGTTATATTAATATATCAGTTACAATTTAAAAATGTTCAGATTTAAACTCTTTATTTTCAGTTTTCTAATTGCCGGATACTGTTTAAATGCGCAATCGACCGTTTGGTTAGACCAGTTGGATTTGAGCGTTGTAACACAGGGACACGGAAAACCCGGCATTAATACTTCGGTGGACGGAAAACCTATAACCATTGCCGGCGAAGTTTTCAAAAGAGGCTTCGGAACCCACGCTGAAAGTTCTTTACTGATTAAATTAAACGGGAATGTCAAAAAATTCTCAGCCTTAGTAGGAATAGATGATGAGATCAAAGGACAGAACCCTGCTGTGGAATTTGAAATTTATGGAAATCATAAAAAGCTCTGGTCTAGCGGGGTCATGAAATTAGGCGATAAAGCAAAGCCTGTTTCCGTTTCGCTGGAAGGTGTGAAACAATTAGAATTAGTCGTAACGGACGGTGGAAACGGACCTTATTATGACCACGCTGATTGGGCAGATGCTAAGTTTGAAACAGCAGTCGGCGCAAAACTGACAACATTTAACCCGATTTCATCAGTACCTTATATTTTGACGCCAAAACCTGCGGCAACTCCAAAAATTAATTCAGCAGGCGTTTACGGAGTTCGTCCTGGCTCACCTTTTTGTTCAGGGTTGCAGCAACGGGTGACAGACCAATGACTTTTACGGCGAAAAATCTTCCGAAAGGTTTAACAATAGATTCACAGACCGGAATCATCACTGGAAAAATAGATTCTAAAGGAAGTTATGAAGTGACTTTGAATGCTAAAAATACGAAAGGTTCAGCTTCAAAAAAATTAAAAATAGAATGTGGGGACGGAATCGCTCTCACGCCTACAATGGGCTGGAATAGCTGGAACTGCTTCGGACATGAAGTTTCTGCCGATAAAGTGAAACGTGCAGCAGATGCCCTTATAAAGTCAGGACTGATCAATCACGGATGGAATTATATCAATATCGATGATTCCTGGCAGTATAACAGAGATGGAAAAGACCCTTCATTCCAGGGAAAAATGCGTGATGAAAACGGTTATATCCTGACCAATTCCAAATTTCCTGATATGAAAGGCCTTGCAGATTACATGCATAACAATGGCCTGAAAATGGGAATTTATTCTTCCCCCGGTCCATGGACCTGTGGCGGATGTGCCGGAAGCTATGGCTACGAAAAACAGGATGCTGAAAGCTATACCAAATGGGGCGTTGATTACCTGAAATACGACTGGTGCAGCTATGGCGGTGTAATTGACGGGCTGCCGGATAATGATCCCAATAAAGTTCCTTCTCTTGCTTTTGAAGGTGGTGGGGATCCGGATAAAGGCGTGAAACCATTCAAACTGATGGGAAGTCTTTTGAAGCAGCAGCCGAGAGACATCGTGTATAACCTCTGCCAATACGGAATGGGTGATGTATGGAAGTGGGGTGATGAGGTCAATGCACAATCCTGGCGTACCACCAACGATATTACAGATACCTGGTCAAGCGTAAAGAATATTGCCCTTGCTCAGGACAAGGCAGCTCCTTTTGCGAAACCCGGAAACCGGAACGATCCGGATATGCTGGTTGTTGGCGTTGTCGGCTGGGGAAATCCACATCAGAGCCGGTTGAAGCCTGATGAACAGTATCTTCATATGAGTCTGTGGAGTATTTTTTCAGCCCCGTTGCTGATTGGCTGTGACCTTGAGAAACTGGATGATTTCACTTTAAACCTTTTGACGAATGATGAGGTTATTGCCGTCAATCAGGATGCTTTGGGAAAACAGGGTGTTTGTTTGCAGACCATTGGTGAGCTCAGAATTTATGTCAAAGAATTGGAGGACGGAGGAAAGGCAGTAGCTTTTGCCAATTTCGGAAGAGAAAAAGTGACACTGTCATATAAAGATTTCAAAAAAATAGGAATCTCCGGTGTTCAGGCGGTTCGTGACCTTTGGAGACAGAAGGATATTGCAGAAATCAATACGGACAAAAAAGTCTTCCATTGGACATTCCGGCACATGGTGTTGCCTATTATAAATTCATTTCACTCAAATAAATAAGATTAAGATATGAATCAACGAAACTTTAAATATATCACACTTTCTTTTCTGTTGGCAGGGATTGGTATTTCTGCACAGAATCCGGTTATTCAGACCCATTTTACACCAGATCCTGCTCCCATGGTCTATAAAGGGAAAATGTATGTTTATACAGGGGATGATCAGCCGGGATTTGATTTTTATACGATGACCAAATGGCGGGTGTATTCCACGGAAGATATGGTCAATTATACAGACCATGGTTCGCCTATTTCTTTAGAGTCTTTCAGCTGGGCGCGGGACAGAGCCTGGGCAGCACAGTGTATTGAAAGAAACGGTAAATTCTACTGGTATATCTGTGCACAGACTGTTGACAACAATATGGCTATTGGGGTGGCGGTGTCTGACAGTCCTACCGGGCCTTTCAGAGATGCTTTGGGAAAACCTCTGATTTCAACCGGAACCTGGGATAATATTGATCCTACGGTTTTTATAGATGATGACGGACAGGCTTATCTGTATTGGGGAAACAGTAAATTATTTTATGTGAAGCTCAATAAAGATATGACTTCTTATCAGGGGAAAATCACAGAAATTCCACAATCGGTGGAAGCTTTCGGCGGGCTGAGACGTCCCGGGAAAAGTGATGAGGTTCTGCAAAAGCAGGAAAAATTTGATGATGTATATGTAGAAGGACCATGGCTTTACAAGCGAAACAATCAATATTATATGATGTACGCTGGAATGACCGGAAGAACAGAATGTTTATCCTATTCAACCAGCCCATCGCCAACCGGGCCGTGGAAATATCTGGGGAAAATAATGACCGACCAGCCTACTAACAGCTTTACCAACCATGGTGGAATTATCGATTTTAAGGGAAAGTCCTATCTGTTTTACCATACCGGATTATTGCCGGCCGGAGGAAGCTACGGACGCTCAACTGCTGTAGAAGAATTCAGATATAATGCTGACGGGACTATTCCGAAGATCACAATGACCAAAGAAGGTGTAGCTCCGGCTGGAACCTTAAATCCATATCAGAGAACCGAAGCCGAGACCATGGCATGGTCGGAAAAATGCAGCACTTCCGAAAACAGGAAAACCGGAGTGTATGTCTCCGATGCCAGAGCGAGAGGCTATATCAAAGTACGTTCGGTGGATTTTGAAAAAGGGGCTTCTGCATTTTCAGCTTCCGTTGCCGCAGGAATCGATGGCGGAATTCTGGAAGTTTATCTGGATGATGTTAAAGGACCAAAAATAGCCGAGATTGAAATTCCGAGAACCGGTGGCTGGGAAGAGTTCAAAACCCTGACCTCAAAAATTTCAGAATTCGTTTCCGGTGTTCACGATGTATACTTTGTGTTCCAGGGCAAAAATATTACGGCAGGAAGAAAGCTATTTAATTTCGATTACTGGAGCTTTCAGAAAAAATAAAACTGACTATGAAAAATACAATACAATATATACTGGGGCTTTGTCTGATAGGCTTTTCCGAAGGCTTATCAGCGCAGAACCCTATTATTCAGACCAATTATACTGCAGACCCGGCACCAATGGTGTACAATGACAGGCTGTATGTCTACACGACACACGATGAGGATGATTCCACCTGGTTTACCATGAACGACTGGAAAGTGTATTCCACCAATGATATGGTCAACTGGACAGATCACGGAACAATTCTCTCATATAAAGACTTTGACTGGGCGAAACGCGATGCCTGGGCCGCACAATGTGTAGAAAGAAACGGAAAGTTTTTTTATACGTTCCGATGTGGTCCAAAACCAATAACAAAGGCGCTATAGGGGTTGCCGTTGGCGATAGTCCGTTGGGGCCTTTTCATGATCCGCTGGGAAAACCTCTTGTTCAGAGCGAATGGGGAGATATTGATCCCACAGTTTTTGTGGATGATGACGGACAGGCTCATATGTACTGGGGAAATCCTAAGCTTAAATACGTAAAGCTGAATGAAGATATGATCTCCTATTCCGGAAATATTACAGAAGTTCCGATGACAGAAGAATCATTTGGCAAAAGGGACGGAAAGCCTAACTCGGAAAGACCCACAAAATACGAGGAAGGCCCGTGGCTGTACAAAAGGAAAAACCTGTATTATCTTTTCTGGCCGGGAGGTCCGCTTCCTGAATTCATAGGATATTCTACAGGTAAAACAGCCCAGGGACCATGGAAATATGGAGGAATTGTAATGCCTACTGAAGGGAAGTCATTTACCAATCATCCCGGTGTTATTGATTTCCGGGGAAAACCTATTTCTTTTATCACAATGGTGCATTGCCGGGCGGAAGCGGGTTTACAAGATCAGTAAGTCTGGAAGAGCTTACCTTCAATAAAGACGGATCCATTTCGCCATTTAAAATGACTAACGGAATTACAAAAGCTATCGCAACAGTTAATCCTTATTCATTCAATCAGGCAGAAATGATTGCCTGGTCGGAAAATGTAAAATCCTATCAGAATAAAGAGGTTGGTGTTTTCATCAAAGCAAAGAAAAATGGAGCGTATACCAGTGTAAAGAACGTTGATTTCCGGAAAAAAGGAGCTAGTTCTTTTTCTGCAAGAGTAGGGACTACCCATAACAGTGACGTAACAATGACCGTTCATCTGGATGCTGTGAACGGCCCGGTTGCTGCAACGGTAAAGGTTCCGATGACGGGAGGAGATGACCGCTGGGAAACCGTAAAAGTTCAGATGGCTGAAAAGATTACCGGTATTCATGATCTGTACTTTGTATTCAGTGGAAAAGCCTCAACAGATATTATGTATTTCGATTACTGGACATTTCTTGAAAATAATTAATTATGAGAAAAAAAGTTTTATATATCGTATTCAGCCTGTTTTTGATCAGCAAAAGCTTTGCGCAGGTAGCAGAAATTTCAAGCCCTGATGGGCATACGAAGCTTCAGGTTTTTTCAGAAGAGGGAAAAGCATCGTATAATGTTATCCTTCAGGGAAAAGCAATGCTTGAAAAATCCCCGCTGGGCCTGGTAACCAATGAGTCCGATTTTTCAAAGAATCTGAAATTTGTGGACAGCAAAAAAGATTTCGTTTCTAAGAAATATACGAACGAAAAAATCAAAAAATCTGAGGTTCATTATAATGCGAATACTTTAACCGTTAATTTCACCAATACAGACCAGCATCAGATCAGCATCGAATTTCAGGTAAGTAACAATAATATTGCTTTCCGGTACAATATTCCACCGATGAAAGAACGGCTGAGTGTTGTGGTACAGTCAGAAACCACAGGATACAGATTCCCGTCACAGACGACTACTTTTCTTTCACCTATGATGAAGCCGATGACGGGATTTGCCCGCACAGCGCCAAGTTATGAAAGCGGTTATAAAGCTGATGCTGAGCTGGGAATGCCATCTGATTATGGATATATTTTCCCTGGTCTTTTCCATATTGGAAATGAGGGTTGGGTATTACTTTCTGAGACAGGAGTGAACAGTACGTATTGTGCATCACACCTTGAAACCACAGCAGAAAAAATCTTTACAAAGTAGCTTATCCGAATATTGCTGAAAATAACGGTTTCGGAAGTACCGGAGCAGCCGTTTCTCTTCCCGGAAAAACACCGTGGAGAACAATTACAGTAGGCAGCTCCCTGAAACCCATCGTAGAAACTACCATTCCTTTTGATGTGGTAGATCCGATGTATGAGCCTTCACAGGATTACCAGTTCGGGAAATCTACCTGGAGCTGGATTCTGTGGCAGGATAACAGTATGAACTATGATGATCAGGTGAAATTTATAGACCTTGCTGCTGCACTGAATTATCAGTTTATTCTTATGGATGCGCTTTGGGATAAAAACATAGGTAAAGACCGCATGAAAGAGCTTATTCAATATGCAAAATCTAAAAATGTCGGGGTATTGCTTTGGTATAATTCCAACGGTGCTGCGAATGACGCACCGATGGGACCGAGAAATAAAATGAGCTCATCCGTTGAACGTAAAAAGGAAATGAAATGGCTTAAAGATGTTGGTGTAAAAGGACTCAAAGTGGATTTCTTTGGAGGAGACAAACAGGAAACCATGCGTCTTTACGAAGATATTCTGTCAGATGCCAATGATTTTGGACTAACCATTATTTTCCATGGAGCTACTTTACCGAGAGGCTGGGAAGTAATGTACCCGAATTATGCAGGAAGCGAAGCCGTTCTTGCTTCAGAAATGCTCTATTTCTCAGAAGATGTCCGTAAACAGGAAGCTTTTTCTGCCACGCTTCATCCTTTTATCAGGAATACGGTGGGAAGTATGGAGTTTGGCGGAACTTTCCTCAACAAATATTTAACAAAATCCAACAGGGATAAAAATAAAAGACATACTACGGATGGCTTTCAGCTGGCTACAGCAGTTCTGTTTCAGAATCCCGTTCAGATGTTTGGCGTAATGCCAAATAACCTGACCGATGCTCCGGAATTTCAGCTCAGCTTTATGAAAGAAGTTCCGACACTTTGGGATGAGACAGTTTTCATAGACGGCTATCCCGGGAAATATGCTGTGGTTGCGAGAAGACATGCGGATCTATGGTATGTGGCTGGCGTAAATGCTGAGAAGCAATCCCAAAAACTGAAAATAAAGCTTCCGATGTTCGCCGGGAAAAACTTGAAACTTATCAATGATGATGCAAAAGGAAATACATCAGAAAAAGAAGTGAAAGTGAATACAAAAGGCGACTTTACAATTGAAATTCAGCCAAACGGAGGATTTGTAATAAGAAATTAGAGATTAATATAATAAAACAGGAAAAATGCGCTTCAAAAACTTATATATCTTTATCATTTCGGGATTTTTGGTTTCCTGCTCTTCCTCACAGAGTCTGGAAAAGCAGTCTTCCAAAGACCGGTGGCTCACTACCTGGGCAACAGCTCCCCAATTGGTGGAACCTAAAAACCTTGCGCCGGAACCAGGGCTTTCGGGGAACACCCTGCGTCAGATTGTGCGTGTATCTGTGGGTGGGAAAAAACTGCGGCTACGTTTCTCCAACAAATATTCCATGGATAGCCTGGAGGTAAAAGCCGTTTCTATTGCCGTGCCGTCCGATAGCAGTAATGTTGATGCAGCTACTATCAGATCATTAACGTTTGAGAAGAAAAACAATTTTAAAATTGCTCCCGGATCTGATATTTATTCCGATGAAGTGAACTTTAATCTGAAGCCTAATTCTTTGCTGGCCATTACCATTTCCTATGGAAAAGTAACCCAATCTGTCACCGGACATCCGGGTTCAAGAACAACCTCTTTTATTGTAAAAGGTGAGCAGGCCAATGTTACGGTATTTAAAGATCCTGTAAAAACAGATCATTGGTATTCGCTTTTTAACATTGATGTAAAGACCGGTGAGCCCTCATATGCAGTGGCTATTATTGGAAATTCCATTACCGACGGAAGAGGATCGGGAACCAACAGGCAGAATCGCTGGCCGGATATTTTTTCTCAGCGGTTACTGGCAAATCCTTCTACCGGGAATGTAAGTGTTCTTAATTTCGGGATTGGTGGGAATTGTGTAGTGCGTGGCGGTTTGGGTCCTACAGCACTCGACCGTTTCGATTATAACATCCTCAATCAGCAGGGCGTAAAATGGCTGATCATTCTGGAAGGAGTGAATGATCTGGGAGGAACAAGAGATCCTGATGATGCTTCCAAAAGAACGGAAGAACTGATTGCCGCTTACCAGGTGATGATCGATAAAGCACATGCTAGCGGAATCAAAGTGTACGGAGCAACGATTCTTCCTTTCGGAAAGTCATTCTACGACAAACCTTTCCGCATCGAGGCCTGGAAAAAAGTAAACGATTGGATCAGGAACAGCGGGAAGTTTGATGCCGTCATCGATTTTGCAAAACAAATGCAAAGTGAAAATCCGGAAGTCATCTTAAACGATATGCACGACCACGATTTTCTTCATCCCAATGAAGCTGGTTACAAAAGAATGGGAGAATTTGTGGATCTGAACTTATTTAAAAATTAAAATCAAAAAGATATAGTATGAATTTTACAAAAAACATTTCGCTGTTTCTTACGTTGTTGTTTATATTTTTTGTAAAAGCAACCGAACCATTTATTTCTTTTGCTAAGACAGAAAATTCGGTGGTGTTGAAAGAGCGTAATTCAGGTTTGATGCTTTTTTCAGACAGTGATTCGGACAAAGGAATTCTGCGTGCTGTTGCGAATCTTCAATCTGATTTTCAAAAAGTAACCGGTGTCCAGCCTAATCTGGTTTCCCAAAACCCTGGAGTGAACGGAATGATCATCATTATTGGTGAAGCAGGTAAAAGTAAAACCATTGATGATTTAATTCGTCAAAAAAAGCTGGATGGAAAGGCATTAACAGGGAAAAGGGAAAAATATATCATTCAGAATGTCAGTAATCCATTTCCGGGCGTTTCTGAAGCCATTGTGATTGCAGGAAGTGATAAAAGAGGAACGATTTATGGAATTTATGAAATGTCTAAGCAGATAGGTGTTTCACCATGGTATTATTGGGCTGACGTTCCGGTTGAGAAAAAAGATAATGTATACTTTAAAAAAGGAATATATACTGATGGTGAGCCTGCTGTAGAGTATCGCGGTATTTTCCTTAACGATGAAGAGCCTTCGTTGGGAGGTTGGGCAAGAGCAACTTTTGGCGGAGTTAATTCTAAATTTTACGAAAAAGTTTTTGAACTGATTCTGCGACTTAAAGGAAACTATATCTGGCCGGCAATGTGGGGGAAAGCGCTCTATGACGACGATCCTCTGAGCGGGCCGTTAGCCAATGAAATGGGTATTGTGATGGGAACTTCTCACCATGAGCCTATGGCTTTGGCACAAACTGACTGGCACAGGTATATCAAAAAAATAACCTCCCGAATGTCTGGGATTACGCTAAAAATGCGGAAGTTTTAAAGAAGTTCTGGAGATCCGGAATGGAGAGAAGCAAAAACTGGGAAAAGCTTGTTACAGTAGGAATGCGGGGTGATGGTGACGAAGCAATGGGAGAGGGAACCAATATTTCCCTGCTGGAAAAAATTGTAAAAGACCAGCGTAAAATTATTGCAGATGTTACAGGTGAAAAAGCGGAGAAAACACCTCAGGTCTGGGCATTGTATAAAGAAGTTCAGGACTATTATGATAAAGGAATGAGGGTTCCGGATGATGTGATCCTGCTGTTCTGTGATGATAACTGGGGAAATGTAAGAAAGCTTCCTGACCTTTCAAAACCTTTGCATAAAGGAGGCTATGGAATCTATTACCATTTTGATTATGTAGGCGGACCAAGAAATTCCAAATGGATCAACATAAGCCCTATCCAGAGAGTCTGGGAACAGATGAATCTTTCCTATGAACATAAAGTAGATAAGCTCTGGGTCGTGAATGTAGGAGATTTAAAACCGATGGAATTTCCGATCAGTTTTTTCCTGGAAATGGCCTGGAATCCCAAACAGTTTAATGCTAAAAACCTTTTGGAATATACCGAAAAATGGACTGCTCAGCAGTTTGGTGAAAAACATGCCGGGGAAATTGCCCGGATGATTAACCTGTATTCCAAATACAACAGAAGAGTAACTCCTGAAACGCTTGACAGCAAAACGTACAGCCTAGAGAATTACCATGAATTTGAAACGGTCTTAAATGATTACAGAGCATTGGCCGTAGAAGCTTTACGGTTAAAAGAACAGATTCCTGCCGAATATCAGGATGCTTATTATCAGTTGGTTCTGTACCCGATTGATGCATGCAGTAATTTATACGAAATGTACTATGCGGTGGAAAAAAACAGGGAACTGGCAGCAAAAAAAGATCCGGGAGCCAATTTCTACGCAGATAAAGTGAAGGCATGTTTTGAAAGAAATGCTTATCTGGATAATCAATACAATAATGTGATTGCCGGAGGAAAATGGAAGCATATGATGGATCAGATGAGGATAGGATATAAAAGCTGGGCAGACGGAAAGGAAAATATAATGCCTGAAGTTACCTATATTTCTGAAGCCGAGGTTCCCAAAGAAAAAATATTTCAGGAGAAAAACGGCTATGTTTCCATTGAAGCAGAAAATTTTGCAAGAGCTAGCAATTCTGATCGAATTCATTGGGAAGTGATTCCTGATTTCGGAAAAACAAAATCCGGCGTGACAACCTTTCCGCAGAATGCATATCCTAAAAGCGATGAAAATATCTGGCTGGAATATGATATCAATTTTGAATCAAAAGGGGAGTTTGAAGTCAAGTTATTATTAGCTCCGACTTTAAATTTTAATCATAATAAAGGATTGCGTTACGAAATTTCTTTTGACAACGAAACTCCGCAAATTGTCAACTTCAACGGCCATTATAAAGGAGAATTGGGAAGATGGCAGTCCGAACATATCATTAAATCCATTACAAAGCATTCGGTTCAGCAGGCTGGAAAGCACACGTTACGTTTCAGAGTGTTGGAACCCGGCATTGTCCTTGAAAAGATACTGATCAACACCGGAGGATTAAAACCCTCTTACCTGGGCGCTCCCGAAAGCGAAATGCTTCACTGAGTGACCCAATACTCATTACAAACAACACTTTAATTATGAAACACTAATCTTAATTCACATTCCAATCTGAAATACAGTTCCCTGACAGAGAATGAAGAGAAAAAACAACGGATGATTTTGTAAGCAACTTTATTTAACAGATCGCTGCCTGATATCATTCAGGGTATTTTCCTGACGGTTTTTGAAAATCAACCATCTTGATGGGGAATCTATTGCCCTTACTTTAATTGTTAAAATCAAAATCACAACTATCTAAAACTAAACCACTATGAAAAAATTTTTAAGTCTTGTAACCATTCATTCCATAGCTCTGTTTTGCAGCCTGATGCTGCATGGACAGCTTACAACTGTAAAAATTGATAAGAATATTCCTTATCAGAAAATAAAAGGATTCGGAGGATTTGTCTGCAGTCCCCAGTTTGCCTATAATCATATGTCTACCTCAGAAATTCAGACGCTTTGGGGAGGTTCCAGTGAAGGCGGGTATAATATTATGAGATTATATATTCCCGAAAACAGCAGCAACTGGAGTTCTGTACTGGCTACAGCGCAACTCGCCAAATCTATGGGGCTTACCATTTTTGCTTCGCCTTGGACCATGCCCGCAGACTGGAAAACCAATAACCATGTGAATGCAGTGTATACTGATGCTAACGGAGTACAGCAGATTGGATATTTAAAGCCGGAAAATTATCAGGATTATGCCCTTTATCTTAACAGCTTTGTTACCTATCTCCAGAACAACGGAGTAGAGCTCGATTATATCTCCATTCAAAATGAACCGGATGAAATGGCACAGTATCAGGGATGTATCTGGACTCCTGCGCAAATTACCAATTTCATCAAGAATTACGGACAGCTTATCAATTGTAAAGTGATTGCCCCGGAAAGTGTGGGATTTACGGATAATTTTGCCAGTGCTTTGCTGGATCCTGCGGCAATGGCCAATTTTGAAGTGTATGGCGGACATCAATACGGACTTATGCAGTCTACCTACAAACAATTCCAGAATTACAACAAAGAAATCTGGCAGACAGAATATCTGATCAACTGGAACTCTTCATCCACACAGCCGGCAAGAGATTTCAGCTGGAATACCGATGCATTTACCTTTGCCAGCAGTGTCAACAATGCACTATTAGGTAATATCAATGCATGGATCCATTACTCTGCCAAACGGTATTATGGCTTAATGGGGGACGGAACTTACGGAACTCCTGCAGGTATAATGACCAAAAGAGGCTATATCCTTTCACATTATGCCAAATACACAACAGGAAAGACGAGAATAGAAGCTAAATGGGATGACAAAACAGGTGTTTTACAAGGCTCTTCCTACATTTCCCAGGATGGCAATCAGGTCGTTCTTATGGTCATCAATCCTTCTCAGAATACGTATAGTTTGAAGGTTGACCTGCCTTTTTACACAACTTCAGGAACAAAAATACTGACCAATACACAATCCAATATGGTGAGCACACCTATTTCTTTGAGCACAGCAACATTCCGGCCTACTGCTGATATCAGCCCTTCCAGTGTCATGACATTTGTTTTTAATAAAAGTGGTGACAGGCCTGCTTCTCTGATGACAAGCGGTGATATTCATTATAATAAAATTGAAACACAAACGGCTACCAGTACATCTTTTGGGACAGGATTCAATATCAGCAATACAACGGTGACATTCTCCAATCCAAGTCCTCTTATCAGTAATAATATGACTGCGGCTAACGGATATCTTCAGCTTAATGACCGATATAATAAGCTGATCCTGCATGTAAACAGCTATACAACGGCGGGACAAAGCTATTCGGACAATACTACTTTATACTATATCAACAGCCAGGGGGTAACGAAATCATATAATTACGGAAAGATTAATTTTCCGCAGGGAGGAAATTTCGATATCACATTCGATATTTCAAGACAGGTGCTTACAGACGGATGCAAAGGAATTTTAGGACTGAGAAATTCCAATTACAGCTCTGTATTGACCCTTAACTTGGGCGATGTTTATTTCAATGTGGGTAATGAAATTGCTTCCAAATTCGGAGGGACCTATTCCGCAAGCGACAGCTATTTGATGGATGCACTGGAAAATGGCTACTACACTTCTGTAGACTTCAGAAATGCAGCAGGAGTTACTTCTTCCAATAACTGGCAGCCTATGAGTGCCAACTCTAACAGCATTTATTATGTTAATTCAAACGTAAGTTCATCTGCCAATAATGTGATCTCTGGTACTACATGCTCAAATCTTGTCCTTTCCGGTCAGGGTATGGATTTTCAGGTGCCGTTTAACTTCACAGCCAATACAGCTTCTTACAGCCGTACATTTAATGGTTACGATGTGCTGATCTTGCCATTCCAAGCTAATATACCTTCCGGAGTTACTGCTTATCTGATGTCTCCGAATGCAAATAATATCAGCTGTACCACAATTTCAAACGGAATTATTCCTGCAAACACTCCGGTAATCGTCAGTGCGACAGGGAATATTACTTTCAGCGGTACAGGAAATGTTTCCACACCCAAAGCAATCACGGTCAATCAAATGAACGGAGTTTACCAGGGCATCAAAGTTCCGGCGAATGCTTATGTGCTGAAAACAGAAAACGGAGTAACAGGCTTCTATAAAGTAACTGCCGGAAGTGAGCCTGCAATAGGATCTTTCAAAGCGTATCTTACAGAAGAAAATACTTATTCTGCTAACGTTCTTCCTTTAAACTTCGGATCGTTAAGCACCAGAGATATTTCTGCTGAAACGAAAAAAGAGGTTGTAAAAATATATCCTAATCCGGTAAAAGCTGACCTTTTCATTGATTCTGATCTGTCAGAAGCTGCCGCCACCATTTTTGATGCTAGAGGAAGTGTTATCAGAACCGGGTTGAAAATAAATTCAGGGAAAAACCAAATTAATGTGGGGAATTTCCCGGCTGGTATTTACTTTATTGAGGTTACTCAAAAAAATAATACAATCGTAAAACAAAAATTCATCAAAGAATAAATTGAGTCCAAAGCCATCATGAGCACTGCTTATGGTGGCTTTATTTCCACAATTTAGTAGATGAAAACAAAAGTAAATAGGATTTATTCTTAATTTAAGTGTATTATTTACATTTATTTAAAATAGAACGTTATATTTGTTTTTCATTGCATTGTTGCTGAATAATACTGGCAATTTGTGTAAAATAAGAATGAAAACATAATTATCCGTAAAAATCTGTAAAATCAGTGGGTTTAAAATGATTAATCACAAAATCAACAACCATTTTTCGGACTTTATTGAAACCATATTACCTATGAAAAGAATTGTATTAATGCTATGTGCAACACTGACAGCACCTTTATTTTTTGCCCAGAATCATTATAAATACCCATTCAGAAACCCGGATCTTCCGGTTAATGAAAGAATAGAGAACCTTCTTACTTTGCTGACAACAGAAGAAAAGATTGGAATGATGATGGATAATTCCCAGGCAGTTCCCCGTTTGGAAATTCCAGCCTACGGATGGTGGAATGAAGCACTTCACGGAGTGGCCAGAGCAGGAACAGCTACTGTTTTCCCTCAGGCAATCGGGATGGCAGCCACATGGGATGTTCCGGAGCATTTTAAAACCTTTGAAATGATCTCTGATGAAGCACGGGCAAAATACAACAGATCTTTTGATGAAGCTCTAAAAACAGGACGATACGAAGGACTGACCTTCTGGACACCCAATATCAATATTTTCCGTGACCCAAGATGGGGAAGAGGCCAGGAAACTTACGGTGAAGACCCTTATCTGACCTCTGTTCTGGGGGTTGCAGCAGTAAAAGGCCTGCAGGGAAACGATCCGAAATTTTTTAAAACCCACGCCTGTGCCAAACATTTTGCAGTACACAGCGGACCGGAATGGAACCGCCACTCTTATAACGCAGAAATATCAAAAAGAGATCTGTATGAAACGTATCTTCCTGCTTTCAAAGCGTTGGTTCAGGAAGGAAATGTAAGAGAAGTGATGTGTGCATATAATGCTTTTGATGGCCAGCCATGCTGTGCAAACAATACTTTACTTACTGAAATTCTCCGTGGAAAATGGAAGTATGACGGAATGGTGGTCTCAGACTGCTGGGCACTGGCCGATTTCTTTCAAAAAAAATACCATGGCACCCATCCTGATGAGAAAACAACCGCAGCAGATGCTTTGAAACATTCTACAGATCTGGAATGTGGAGATACCTATAACAATCTGAACAAATCTCTGGCAAGCGGACTGATTACCGAAAAAGATATTGATGAGTCGATGCGCAGAATCCTGAAAGGCTGGTTTGAGCTGGGAATGCTTGATCCGAAATCTTCCGTTCACTGGAATACCATTCCATATGCTGTAGTCGATTCTGAAGAACATAAAAAGCAGGCACTGAAAATGGCACAAAAGTCAATTGTGCTGATGAAAAACGAAAAGAATGTTCTGCCTCTCAGCAGAAATATTAAAAAAATTGCCGTTGTAGGTCCGAATGCTGATGACGGATTGATGCAGCTGGGAAACTATAACGGAACTCCTTCTTCCATTGTAACGATTTTAGACGGAATCAAAACCAAATTTCCAAATGCTGAAATTATTTACGAAAAAGGAAGCGAAGTAACAGATCCTTCGTCCAGAACCTCACTCTATCAGAATTTCATCAGTCAGAAAAACGGTGCGAAAGGAATGAAAGTAGAGTTCTTCAATAACAATGAATTCAAAGGGCAGCCGGCCAATACTTCCGTAAATTCTACTGCCATCAGCTACAACAGCTTTGGAGGAACCCAGCTTGCACCCAATGTAGGAAGAGAAAATACCTCAGCTATTATTTCAGGGGTTTTCAAAAGTACTTATACAGGAGATGTTATATTTTCTGCGTCTACCTCTGATATCTATACCCTTTTCGTGGACGGAAAAGAAATTGCAATAAGAAAGGGGCCTGACGCAAGACATCCTTCAGAGTTTCCTGTAAAAATGGAAAAAGGAAAAGAGTACCGGATAGAGCTGCGCCATACACAAAAAGGAAAATATGTAAGTATCGGCTTTGAAGTCTACAGAAAAGACCCTGTTAATTTTGCTTCGGTGAGAGAAAAGGTTAAAAATGCAGACGTTATTGTCTTTGCAGGCGGACTTTCTCCAAGTCTGGAAGGTGAAGAGATGATGGTGAATGCAGAAGGCTTCAGAGGAGGTGATAAAACTTCCATTGCCCTCCCTAAAGTTCAGCGGGACCTGTTGGCAGAGCTTAGAAAAACCGGCAAACCTGTTGTTTTTGTTCTTTGTACCGGAAGCGCTCTGGGATTGGAGCAGGATGAAAAAAATTACGATGTTTTATTAAATGCCTGGTATGGCGGGCAATCCGGAGGAACTGCAGTGGCAGATATTTTGTCAGGAGATTATAACCCTTCCGGAAAATTACCGATTACTTTTTATAAAAACCTTGAACAGCTGGATAATGCTCTTTCAAAGACAAGCAAGCATGAGGGATTTGAAAATTATGATATGCAGGGGAGAACCTACCGTTATATGACGGAAAAGCCTCTTTATCCATTCGGGCATGGCCTGAGCTATTCAAAATTTGTTTACGGAGATTCAAAACTGGGCAAAAATACAATTAGTACTAACGAAAATGTAACGATCACAATTCCGGTAACCAATGTTTCAGAAAGGGATGGTGAAGAAGTGGTTCAGGTCTATATCAAAAGAAATAATGATGCCCGGGCACCGGTAAAAACGTTAAGGGCTTTTGAAAGAACTTTGATTAAATCCAAAGAAACAAAAAATATTCAGCTGACGCTCTCTAAAGATTCATTTGCCTTCTATGATGAAAAAGCAGATGATCTGGTTTCAAAACCCGGCGACTATACCATTTTTTATGGTGGAACTTCTGATGATGCCGGCCTGAAAACTATTCCGCTAAAAGTAAAATAAAAAACTGATCCGGAACAATTGAGACCCATTGCAACCCTACAGTAGCTTTCAAAATATACGATCTATGACAACAAAAAATAAAATATTCTCCATCGCGATTTCCTTCAGTGCTGCTTTTTTTCGGCTCAGAATAATACGGTCCGTACCTTTAACCTGGATCTTAAAGAAGCTCCAATACCTGTTAAAATACAACCTACCATGTACGGGATTTTCTTTGAAGACATCAATTTTGCAGCAGATGGCGGATTGTATGCTGAACTGATTAAAAACCGCAGCTTTGAATTTGACGAGCCTTTCACAGGATGGAAACAGCCCAACACAAAAACACTTTCTCCTAATCTGGATTCCGGGTTTCTGACCATTTATTCAGAACCTTCCAAAACCAATAAAAATTACGCGAGAATTACTGTCCTGAACGATAAAAATTATATTCTGGAGAATGAAGGATTCAGAGGAATAGGTATTCATCAAGGTGAACAATATGATTTCAGTTTTGATCTGGAGAATGTTTCAGGAAATATTGCTGCGGTAAATGCAAGTCTTGTTGATGAAAACGGTAAGGAAATTTCTTCAGTTTCCACACTCATCAAAGGAAGGGGGTGGCAGAAGTATACAGCCGTTTTCAAAGCACCGCAAACCATTGAAAAAGCAAGACTGCGTTTCACATTTACCGGAAACGGTATTGTGAACATGGATATGATCTCACTTTTTCCTCAGGATACCTGGAAAGGCAGAAAAGGAGGCTTACGAAAAGATCTGGTTCAGAAACTGTATGATTTGCAGCCCGGATTTTTGAGATTTCCTGGAGGCTGTATTGTAGAAGGAAGAACGTTGGCAGAACGATATCAGTGGAAAAAAACAATTGGAAATGTAGCAGACCGCGAATACCTCATCAATAAATGGAGTACAGGATTTCCACATAGGCTTACACCGGATTACAGACAGTCTTTCGGACTGGGATTTTTTGAATATTTCCAGCTTTCCGAAGATCTCGGCGCAGAACCTGTTCCTATTCTGAGCTGCGGAATGGCTTGCCAGTTCAATACGGCAGAGCTGGTGAAAATGGAAGATCTCGATCCTTATGTTCAGGATGCCCTGGACCTTATTGAATTTGCTAATGGAGATTCCGGTACAAAATGGGGGAGAATCCGAGCTGAAATGGGACATCCGAAACCTTTTAATTTAAAATTTATCGGAGTGGGAAATGAGCAGTGGGGAGCAGATTATATTGAACGCTATAAAGTATTTGAAAAAGCCATTCATGCAAAATATCCTGACATTAAGATTATCTCAGGAAGCGGACCGTCACCTGATGGCGAGTTTTTTGAATATGGCTGGAAAGAGCTGAAACAGCTTAATGCACAGATTGTAGATGAACATTATTACAATTCACCCGAATGGTTTATGAAAAACGCCGGAAGGTATGACCATTATGACCGTTCCGGACCAAAAGTTTTTGCCGGGGAATATGCAGCCCAGTCTGTAGGCGTGGTAAAACCTGATAATAAAAATAACTGGCTGACGGCCCTTTCAGAAGCCGCTTTTATGACCGGTCTTGAAAGAAATACAGATGTGGTCTATATGACTTCCTACGCACCGCTTTTTGCCCATGCTGACGGCTGGCAGTGGACGCCCGATCTCATCTGGTTCAATAATCTGAAATCTTATGCAACCCCGAATTATTATGTTCAGAAATTATTCTCCAACAATAAAGGAACAGATGTACTGAAAATAGAAAGCAACGGAAAAGCAGTATCCGGCCAGGAAAAATTATACGCTACAGCAGTAAAAGACGCGAAAACTCATGAGATTATTATTAAAATAGTTAATACTGATTCTCAGGCTAAAACGGTTAATATCAAACCAGGAACTCTGAATGCAGGTAAAAAAATAACCAAAATCCTTCTGTCTGCACCACAGCTTTCTACTGAAAATAGTTTCGATGCTGAACCCATAAAACCTAAAGAAGAGATTTCTGAAGCCAAAAATGGTGAAATTTCAACGGAAATTCCCGCCAATTCTTTTGTGGTTTTAAAGTTGAAAACAATTTAATTAACTGTAAAATAGATTTTTATAAAAAATAAGTGTGTTTTTTACATTTATTTAAAATAGAATCTTATATTTGTTTTTATCTCATCAGGAGAAATTAAAATCTCAACAATCAAAAACGTTTCACCACCATGAAAAAATATGTTATCGGGCTGGACTATGGTACAGATTCCGTACGGGCCGTCCTTATTGATACTGAAAACGGTTCTGAAATAACTTCTTCAGTCAGCTACTACCAGAGATGGAAGGAAGATAAATTCTGTAATCCCTCAGCCAACAGTTTCAGACAGCATCCTTCAGATCATATTGAAGGTCTGGAAAAAACTATTTCAGAAGTTGTAAGAGAAAGCGGGATATCGGCAGAGCAGATCGTCAGTATTTGTATTGATACCACAGGCTCTTCACCGCTTCCTGTAACCAATGATGGAACAGCCCTGGCACTGGTTCCGGGATTTGAAGAGAATCCGAATGCTATGATGGTTTTATGGAAAGACCACACCGCCATTCGTGAAGCCGAAGAAATCAATACTCTGGCAAGAACATGGGGTGGTGAAGATTATACAAAATATCAAGGTGGTATTTATTCTTCAGAATGGTTCTGGGCTAAAATACTGCACATCAACAGAGCCGATGCAGAAGTAAAAAATGCAGCTTATAGCTGGATGGAGCACTGTGATTATCTGACTTTCCTTTTATCAGATCATAAAGACCTGGCTACCTTCAAAAGAAGCCGTTGTGCAGCTGGCCACAAAGCCATGTGGCATGAATCATGGGATGGTCTGCCTTCCGAAGAATTCCTTAACAGGCTTGATCCTTCTCTGGGAGCGCTCAGAGCAAGATTATACCGTGAAACCTATACTTCAGATGAAATTGCCGGCTACCTGAATGAAGAATGGGCCGCAAAAACAGGTCTTACCACCAAAACCATCATTACCGTAGGAACCTTTGATGCCCATTCAGGAGCCGTAGGAGCCAGAGTGGAAGAAAATACACTGATCAGGATCATGGGAACTTCTACCTGTGATATTATGGTAGCCTCACAGGAAGCTATCGGGGATACAACCGTAAAGGGAATATGCGGACAGGTTGACGGCTCCGTAATTCCCGGATTGATAGGACTTGAAGCAGGGCAGTCTGCCTTTGGAGATGTGCTGGCATGGTATAAAGATATCCTGATGTGGCCGGTTCACCAGGTTATGATGCAATCTGAGAGTATTTCAGATGAACAGAAAACAAGGCTTGCAGAAGAAATGGAGGCAGGACTTATCAGAAAATTAACCCTTGAAGCAGAAAAAATTCCTCTTTCAGATACTGTTCCGGTTGCCTTGGACTGGGTAAACGGAAGAAGAACACCGGATGCAGATCAGGAACTTAAGGCAGCGATCAGTCAGCTTTCTCTGGGAACAAAAGCACCCCATATTTTCAAAGCTTTAGTCAATGCTATCTGTTTCGGAGCTAAGAAGATCGTTGACCGTTTTGAGGAGGAAGGTGTGAAAATCAACAAAGTGATCGGGATCGGAGGAGTAGCAAGGAAATCGCCGTTTATCATGCAGACAATCGCTAATGTTCTGGATATGCCGATTGTGGTTGCCGCTTCGGACCAGACTCCCGCGTTAGGGGCTGCTGTTTATGCAGCTGTATCAGCAGGAATTTATCCGACAGTACAGGAAGCAAGCATGAAAATGGGCTCCGCATTTGAAGCGGAATACCAGCCGAAAGCGGAAGAAGTACAGCTCTACAGAGAATTAATGCAGCAATACCAGAAGCTCGCTGATTTTGTAGAATACAATACCAAACTGAAAAACAACAGGAAAGAACTTCAGAACTCCTGATTTTCCATCTTAACCTTTTGAATGATACTCAAAATGAATACCTATAAAGAACTCCAAAGAGAATGTTATGAAGCGAATATGCAGCTGGATGCCCTGAAGCTGGTGGTCTATACCTTCGGGAATGTAAGTGCTGTAGACCGTGATAAAGGCATTTTTGCCATTAAACCAAGTGGTGTCCCATATGACATTTTAAAGCCGAAAGATATGGTGATTCTGGACTTTGATGCCAATATCATTGAAGGCAGGCTCAGACCCTCTTCCGATACCAAGACCCATGCTTATCTGTATAAAAACTGGGAAAATATCGGTGGAATTTCCCACACGCATGCCATCTATTCCGTGGCGTGGGCACAGGCACAATTGGATATCCCTGTTTTCGGGACAACCCATGCAGATCATCTTACGACGGATATTCCCTGCGCTCCACCGATGCGGGATGAGCTGATAGAAGGAAACTACGAATACAATACAGGAATACAGATTCTGGAATGCTTTAAAGAAAAACAGCTCTCTCCGGAAGAAGTAGAAATGGTTCTGATCGGTAATCACGGTCCGTTTACCTGGGGTAAAAACGCAGAGAAGGCTGTTTACAACAGCAAAGTGCTGGAAACCATTGCCGAAATGGCTTATCTCACCAGACAGATCAATCCTGATGCGGAACGTCTGAAAGACTCACTCATCAAAAAACATTATGAACGTAAGCATGGCAAGAACGCCTACTACGGACAGGAATTTAAACACTAAACACTTCAACATAAACAACTATTAACGATCAACAAAATTATGTTAACACCTCTCAATACCAAAGAAGTCTGGTTCATCACAGGAAGTCAGCATTTATACGGACCTGAAACACTTGCCCAAGTGGCAGAACACTCACAGAAAATTGTGGCAGAACTTGAAAAATCTTCTTTCATCCCGGTAAAAATCATTGTAAAACCAACGGTAAAAACTACCGAAGAGATATTTGAAACCATTGCAGCAGCCAATCAGGCAGAAAACTGTATAGGAATCATCACATGGATGCATACTTTTTCACCCGCTAAAATGTGGATCAGAGGATTAAAAATCTTACAGAAACCTCTTCTGCATCTGCATACCCAATTCAACAGAGATATTCCGTGGTCTACCATGGATATGGATTTTATGAATCTTAATCAGGCCGCTCACGGAGACCGTGAATTTGGTTTTATGGTAAGCAGACTCCGAAAGAACAGAAAAGTTGTAGTAGGGCATTGGTCAGAAGAAAGAGTTCAGAAGCAGATCGGCGACTGGAGCCGTGTTGCTGCAGGCTGGGACGACTGGCAGGGAGCCAAATTTGCCCGTTTCGGAGATAATATGAGATTTGTAGCCGTTACGGATGGTGACAAAGTGGAAGCTGAAACCCAGTTCGGCTTTTCTGTCAATACCTGGGGAATCGGTGATCTTGTTGGAGTTATTAATTCAATAGGTGAAGGGGAAATAAAAAGCCTTATGGAAGAATATGAGTCTTCTTATTACATTGCAGCATCCCTTTTAGAAGGAGGAGTCAACAGAAGTTCCCTGCACACCGCTGCAAAAATTGAATTAGGACTTGAAAAATTTTTAAAAGAAGGAGGGTTTAAAGGATTTTCAGATACCTTTGAAGACCTTCACGGACTGGAGCAGCTGCCGGGAATTGCCGTACAGCGCCTGATGCAGAAAGGATACGGATTTGCAGGCGAAGGAGACTGGAAAACAGCAGCACTCGTACGTGCCATGAAAACAATGGGGCAGGGCCTTGAAGGAGGAAATGCTTTTATGGAAGATTATACCTATCATCTGGATCCTTCCAATCCATCCATTTTAGGTTCCCACATGCTGGAAGTAGACCCGGTTCTGGCAGCCGGAAAACCTTCATGTGAGATCCATCCGTTGGGAATCGGAGGAAAAGCAGATCCGGTGCGTCTTGTTTTTAATTCCAGAGGAAATATTGATTCTCTGAACGCTGCACTGATGGACTTTGGAAACCATTTCAGACTGCTGATCAATAAAACCAGAGCATTGGAAATTACAGAAGAGTTGCCAAAACTTCCGGTAGCAAGGGTTTTATGGAAACCTCTTCCTGATTTATATACCGCCGCAGAAGCCTGGATACTGGCAGGAGGTGCACACCATACATGTTACAGTGAAAATATTTCAGCAGAGCAGCTGGAGGATTTTGCTGAGATAGCAGGGATTGAATCATTAGTCATTGATGAAGATACCAGAATACGTGATTTCAAAAATACACTTCGTTGGAATGAAATGTATTATCGTTAATTAATTTTAAAAAATATGTAAATAATTATGAAAAAAGCAACATATAATAGCATTTTTATTTTATTATTTTTAATTATTTTCGGCTGCAGAAAAGAAAATAACAAACAGGATATTTCAGGAAAAATGGAGAATGTGCATACTTCAGACTATGGAGTGACGCCAAAAGGCGATTCTATTAAAAAATACACGCTGACCAATAAAAACGGGATGAAAGTTGAGGTCATCAACTTCGGAGGAATTATCACTTCTTTAACCGCTCCGGACAGGAACGGGAAATATGAGGATGTAGTCCTTGGCTTTACAAAACCAGAAGGGTATTTCGATGGCAATCCTTATTATTTCGGGGCATTGATCGGAAGATATGGAAATAGAATTTCCAAAGCAAAATTCTCACTGGAAGGTAAAGCATACGAAATCGATAAAAATGATGGACCCAACAGCCTTCACGGAGGAAAAGAAGGATTTCACACCAGATTCTGGAATATTGAAGAGGTAAAGGATGCAAAATTTCCGACATTGAAATTGTCTTATACCAGCGCAGATGGTGAAGAAGGATATCCGGGAAAACTGACAACAACCGTTTTCTACACCCTTACAGACGACAATGCTTTGGAAATTTCCTATGAGGCAGAAACCGATAAACCTACCGTGGTGAATCTTACCCAGCATTCTTATTTTAACCTGTCCGGGAATTTTACTAAAACGATTACCGATCATGAACTACAGATTAATGCAGATCATTTTCTTCCGGTGAACGAAACCTTAATTCCTATGGGGGAACAGAAAGCCGTAAAAGGAACTCCTTTTGATTTCACAGTTTCAAAACCGATCGGAAAAGAGATCAGTGCAGATGATGATCAGCTGAAAAAAGGAAAAGGGTATGACCACAACTGGATCCTGAATGGAAAAGGTCTGAGAAGTATTGCCAAAGTGTATCACCAGGGAACAGGAAGACTGATGGAAGTCTTCACAGATGAACCCGGTGTGCAGTTTTATTCCGGAAATTTTCTTGATGGAAAGTTTGATACCAAAACCGGCGGTAAAAATGAATTCAGAACAGGATTTTGCTTAGAGACCCAGCATTTCCCGGATTCACCGAATCAGCCTTCTTTTCCTTCCACAGAACTGAAGCCCGGACAGAAATACCACTCGAAAACCATCTATAAATTCTCCGTAAAAAAATAAACTATGGGAAAATTAGCAACTATTGATATCATCATATTCCTGATCTATTTCGTAGTGGTAGCTTCCTACGGACTATGGATCTATAAAAAGAAAAAATCTGAATCTACAGGAAGCAAAGATTATTTCCTTGCGGAAGGATCTTTAACCTGGTGGGCAATTGGAGCCAGCTTAATCGCTTCCAATATTTCTGCTGAACAGTTTATCGGGATGAGCGGTGAAGGTTTCTTTGTCGGAATCGCTGTTGCCGCTTACGAATGGATTGCTGCCCTTGCGCTGATTATTATTGCGGTCTGGTTTATTCCAATCTATCTTAAAAATAAGATCTATACCATGCCCCAGTTTCTGGAGAGAAGGTATAACAAATCTGTTTCATTGATCATGGCAGTCTTCTGGCTGTTTCTGTATGTTATTGTGAATCTTACTTCCATTCTTTACCTTGGTGCTCTTGCCATTGATACTTTACTGGGAGGTGAACATCTTCACGGCATTATGATCGGTCTTTTGCTTATGGCTCTTCTGATAGGCCTAGGCGGTATGAAAGTGATTGGATATACAGACGTTATACAGGTGGCTGTCCTAATTATTGGAGGTTTTGCAACGGTGTATATGGCGTTGCAGATTGTAGACCAGAGAATCAACGGAGCGGCTGTAGGAAATGCTCTGGCAGGATTTAATACCCTGATCAATGAGGCTCCACAGCACTTTAAGCTGATTCTTCAAAAACCTACAACTACTACCACTACTTTGGCAATGCCTCAAAACCTTGATGTACAGAAGTATGTCGTGTTACCAGGCTTGGCCATGTATTTTGCCGGTCAGTGGATTGTTAACCTGAACTATTGGGGCTGTAATCAGTACATCACCCAGAGAGCTTTGGGGGCGGACCTGAAAACGGCAAGAACAGGAATTCTGTTTGCAGGTTTCCTGAAATTATTCATGCCTGTCATCGTAATGCTTCCGGGAATCGCTGCTTATGTTTTATATTCCAAAGGACATCTTCCGGGTTTCAACGGAGTGAAAGACGGCGCATACTCTGCAATATTAGGATTCTTACCAGTAGGATTGAAAGGATTGGCCATTGCCGCTTTGACCGCAGCAATTGTAGCTTCACTGGCAGGAAAAGTAAACAGTATTTCAACCATTTTTACGCTGGATATCTATAAAAAATACCTTAAAACAGACGCCACTGAAATCCAGATGGTGAGAACAGGCCGCTGGGTCATTATTATTGCGATGATGGCTGCATTAGCCTTTACCTGGACAGATGTATTAGGAATTGGTGGTGAAGGCGGTTTCACATTCATCCAGAAATATACCGGATTTATCAGCCCTGGAGTTTTTGCCATGTTCCTTTTGGGAATGTTCTGGAAAAGAACTACAGGTACGGCCGCTCTGGTAGGGGTTATTTTAGGCTTTGTCCTTGCCATTTTCTTCAACAGCTTTGCCGTGGGAATTTTTGGGAAAGAAACATGGATGTATACCGCATTCACTTATGAAAAACTGGAGAACGGGGTAGTGCATACCATTACCGAGATTCCTTTCCTGATCAATATGGGATGGTCATTCTTTATCACGATAATTGCCATGATCCTGATCAGTCTTGCTGGTCCGAAAATTAATCCTAAAGCTTTTGCCATTGATGCTACGATGTTTAAAGTAGATAACAGAACTTTGGTATTGATTGTGATGACACTACTTTTACTAACTGCCTTGTATGTAAGGTTCTGGTAAAAGTGAATGGTCAATATTGAATTCGTTTCACTTGTCAATTTTTAAAATTCACCATTGACTTGCGAAGCAAATTGACTTTTCACAGAAGAAATAAATGTAATATATGACAAAAAGTGAATAGTCAATAGTGAATTCGTTTCACTTGTCAATTTTAAAAAATTCACCATTGACTTGCGAAGCAAATTGACTTTTCACGTAAGAAATAAATGGAGTATATGACAAAAAGTGAATGGTCAATAGTGAATTCGTTTCACTGTCAATTTTAAAAAATTCACCATTGGCTTGCGAAGCAAATTGACCTTTCACATACAATAAAAAAACAGGATGCTTAAAAAGCATCCTGTTTTTTTATTGTATCAATTCATCCCAATATATTTGAACTTGAACAACTGGCAGGATGTACCGTAGTAATCCCAAAGGTGTAAGTTTGAATTACCATCCATGGTACAGTTAGGAATATCCCAGCCACGTGTAGGATCCACCTTGGATAGTATTTTGTAATAACCATTGGAAACAGCGACTACCTGCCAGCTCTGTGCATCATTACCATAGTTCTGCCAAAGCCTGATCAAGGTTCCCAGTGTATTGCTGTTGCTGGATAAATCAATGCATCGGTTGGATGCGCTTGCTTTAGATACAAAACGCCAGTAACCATTGCCGGCGTCAATAGCAACCCAGCGCTGTGCAGAAGCGCCATTTCTTGTCCATGGTCTTAACATGGCACCATTTGCATCCTCTCCGGATTTCAGATCAAGTACTTTATTGGCATCGGTTTGAAACTCGATTTCGTAAATACCATTGTTGACCAGGCTGCTGTTTGTATTACAGTTTCCAACAGGATAATTGGAGGATGCATATTGCTGGAACCATTGTTTAACTGGCGCGGCGCAGGCTTCCCAATCGTTGTTGTAGGCTGTTCCTGCATTAGGATCGCCTTTGTGAAGGAGATTATCCGGAGCAAGAACATTCCAGCTTACATTGCCTGACTGATCCACGATGTATTTTAAATTGGCGCCAAATCCGCTTCCGCCTGCCGTACCGGTATTACCAATGCCGAAAGTACCATATCCTTGTGGAGCCCAGTCGGTTTCTGTAATAGCAATCGGTGCAATGTCAGCAATGGGTTTAACATTGATATTCCATGCATTCTGAAAGGATTGATAGTTGGTGACACCACCCCAATATCCAGGGTAGATGTGAACAGCATAACCAATATTACCACCGGTGATCTGGTTATTGACATAGCCTTGATAATGTGATTGCCAGCCTGTACCCGGTATCCAGCAAACATTATTAGCCCCGTTGTTGCGAATGATATTAACCAATGGCTGGAAGAAGTTTTTAAGGGCTGCAAAGTGCTCATTCCCCGTTGATCCCCATGTGCCGTTTGTCCCCAGAATCTCAACAGGTTCGTTGGCTAATTCGAACATTACATTGTCAGCATTCTTTAGGCTCGGATGTTGCGACAAATAGGTCCATACGGTTTTAAGATAGCTATGATAGGCATCGTTCACAGCAATACGGCTCGGACATACACCGGGAGGACGTAGGATAACATACATTCCCAGGCTTCGGGCATGGTTGATCAGTGGGATTATCACCTGATCTGTGTAAGTAACCAGACGGTTATAATTGAATCTTGAGATATCATTCTCAGGAATAGCCGGTCCCGGATCATTGGTCCAATACGGATCGATGTGAAGGCGGATATAATTGAGATACCAGCCATCGGCAGCGCTGCTGAGCTTGTTCATAACAGCTTTATTATAGTTCAGAGCACCCTGTACATTATAATTATCCCAGGTACAGTAGCCGGAATTAGCACCATATTGACAGCCATTGAACCAGGGGCTGGGAGTTATGGCCACACCATGTAAGACAACGTTATTGTCACAGGGATCTTTAAGGTACCTGCCTCCAACATGCAGCATTGGTGTTGCTGCCAATGCTCTTGCGCTGGCGTTGGCACTTAGGTTTTGTTCAGATTCTTCTTGTAAAAATTTTTCTTCCATCCGGGAGCAGCTTGAAAGGATGATTAACAGAAGAGAGGCTAAAAGCAGCCACATTTTGTTTGTTCTCATAATTTATATATTTAAAGATTGGGTTTTTAATTATCAATATCTCATTCCTTACCCTGTACAGGAGTATTGGGCAGATAGTAAAACTTCTAATTTTATTGAGGTTGAATTTGAATGAGGACTGATGTTAAATGTTTCTATTAAACCTACTTAGCTGCCCGGTCTCCCAGTTCTTTACTTCATTCTTCAACATTGGTTTGGTTAGGACAATGGAACTATTTTCATTCGGTTTTGAGATTTGAAAATCTTTTTCTGGGTTCCTTATGTGTTTAAGTAGGTTTATGGAAATTTAATTTATTATAAATATGGTTATTAGTTTTTTATAAAAATAAATATAATATTAAATATAAATCAATATTTTATTAAAAATTAACAAAAAATTACATATCATAAATGTGTAATGTGTCCATGTAATTATAATGCTTTGTGTGGTAGAAGAAAAGAAAAAACCTTATCATAAATTTTTATTACAATAGTTCTGAAAAAGACAAAATAACTGTTTGGTTTGCTTAAAATTTTCGATAAGAACATAAAAAAATCTCACAAAAGTGAGATCTTAAGAGTATGCCGAATTTTTTAAATTACAAATTGTTAATTTTTACAAAGTCTTTCTAAAATTATATAGGTTCTCTATATTAGATTTTAAACATAAATCCCTGCGAGATTTTTTTGTTATATTTTTTTCGTCAAAGCGGTAGAGGAAAGATCCTTTTCTGGACGAGGTCATATCCTTTTTGTTGGTATTCACAAGGATATCCATACTGTTGATCTTGCTGGTAAAATTCCGCTTGTCAAATTTTTCATCAAAAATAGCTTCATAAAGATTCTGAAGATCCTTCATTGTGAATTTTTCAGGCAAAAGCTCAAACCCGATAGGTCCCGTGGAAGCTCTTCTCCTCAGCCTGGCTACAGCATCCTTTACCATTTCATTATGATCGAAAATAAGGTCAGGCGCTTTCTGTAGTTCAACCCATTTTGCACTGTACTGCTCATTGATCTGAATACCTTTCTCAATATTGATCAGTGCGTAATAGGAAATAGACATGATTCTGGCTGTTGGCTCACGGTTAATTTCCGTGTAGCACTTCAGCTGTTCAAGATAAATGTTTTCAAGACCTGTCAATGTACATAGAACCCTGTTAGCTGCCTCATCAGAGGTTTCCTCACTGCCAACGAAACCACCCATCAGTGACCATTCGCCCATCTGCGGTTCAAAATTTCTTTTTACAAGAAGTATTTTTAGATTTTCGCCATCAAAACCGAAAATAATACAGTCAACGGCAACAAGGTGTTTGGGATATTGGGAGTAATCCTCAGTCATCTTTTATATTTTACTACAAAGGTAAAGCTTTTATAGATACGATATTATATAAATGTAATTTTCACACTTTTAAATAAGGATGATTTTTTTCATTAAAATTATTCCTAAAGGATATTTTGGGAGGTAAAACCTTCATCAAAACCGGAAAATATCACTAAAATCAGGTTAATCATACATGAATTGAATGTTAAAATTGTGTTAAAATTAAAATGAGAATTGATAATAATTAAGAAAAGAGACTTAACGTTAAAAATACGATAAGGTATTTGCTATATCGTTGAAATTTTTACCATAACATATCCTGAATTCATTTTCATAGGGAATAGTATGATTTTAATGTTTTGTTTCTCTGTCAATTGATTATCTTATTTTTTATGATAAGGTAGTTTGTTTTTTGTTATTTTTAGGGCTTTGTAGAAAGTTTTAAATGAAAAAATAAGTCAAATAGACTCAGGAAATGTTTCGTATATTGATTCTTTCTATTATTTTAGAAATGTTGAATTAACATTTATAATGACCCCGAAACTTTCAGTTATTTTATTGTGTTTTGCTTCATTTGCCTCAGCTCAGGTGAAGGAGAAAATCCATTATTTCCCTTTGGAAACTGTCAGATTATCACAGAGCATTTTCAGTAAAGCTATGGCGGCAGACCATAAGTACCTGATGGCCCTGGAACCGGATAGATTATTGGCTCCTTATCTTAAAGAAGCCAGATTGAAACCAAAAGCAGATAATTATCCCAATTGGGAAAATACAGGGTTGGACGGCCACATAGGAGGACACTATATTTCCGCATTATCCCTGATGTATGCTTCGACAGGAGATAAAGCAATACAACAGAGAATTGATTATATGATCAGTGAACTGGAACGCTGCCAGAATGCCTCTCCGGACGGATATATTTCAGGAATTCCTGATGGAAAAAAGATCTGGAAAGAAATAAAGCAAGGTAACATTCGCGCTTCAGGCTTCGGTTTAAATGACAGGTGGGTACCTTTATATAATATTCATAAACTGTACTCAGGATTACGCGATGCCTATTGGTGTGCAAAAAGCGAAAAAGCAAAAACAATGCTTATAAGGCTTACAGATTGGATGGCGAATGAAGTATCAGGCCTTTCTGATGAACAGATACAGGATATGCTGCGCAGTGAACATGGAGGGCTTAATGAAGTTTTTGCAGATGTGTATGAGATCACTCATGACCGGAAATATCTGAAACTGGCTCATCGTTTTTCCCATCAGGCTATCCTTACACCGCTTTTATCAGGAGAAGATAAGCTTACAGGACTTCATGCCAATACACAGATTCCAAAAGTCATCGGCTACAAACGGATTGCCGATCTTGAAAATAATACATCCTGGAATAATGCCGCTGATTTTTTCTGGCATAACGTTACCGGGAAAAGATCTTCAGTTATTGGAGGTAATAGTGTTAGTGAACATTTTAACCCTGTCAATGATTTCAGCAGCATGATAAAAAGTATTGAAGGTCCGGAAACCTGCAATACTTATAATATGTTGAAGCTGACCAAAGCGCTTTATGCAACGTTGCCTGAATCTTACTACATCGATTATTACGAAAAAGCATTATACAATCATATCCTTTCCACGGAAAATCATGATCAGGGAGGTTTCGTGTACTTTACACCAATGCGTCCCGGGCACTACCGTGTATATTCACAGCCTCAGACCAGCTTCTGGTGCTGTGTAGGATCCGGAATGGAAAACCATGCCAAATATGGGGAAATGATTTACGCCCGGTCGGATAAGGATTTATATGTAAACCTGTTTATCCCTTCCACGCTGACATGGAAACAGCAAAAAATAGTGCTCCGTCAGGTCAATAACTTCCCGGAAATTCCTGAAACAACATTGATCTTTGATGCTGCAGGGAAGTCAGAGTTTGATTTAAAATTAAGATGCCCGGAATGGACCACACCTTCAGAAGTACAAATTCTGATCAATGGAAAACAGGAAAAAGTACAGCGTGGTTCTGACGGCTATTTTACCCTGACTAAAAAATGGAAAAAAGGAGATGTCGTAAAAATGATTCTACCGATGCATCTTTCTGCAGAACAGCTGCCTGACCATTCCAACTATTATGCATTTAAATACGGGCCTGTAGTGCTTGCCGCAAAATATGGAACCGAAAACCAACAGGGACTTCTTGCTGATGATAGCAGAGGCGGCCATATTGCTCACGGTCCGCAGATCCCTTTAAACGAAATTCCAGTTATCCTTGGGAGTTCCTCCGAGGTTGTCAATCATGTTAAGCCTTCCAACAATGGACCGCTCAACTTTGCCGTTACAGGGCTTTATCCGTCTGAAAAATTCGAAAAAGGCTTAAGTCTTGTGCCATTTTACAGTATTCAGGCAGAAAGATACATCCTGTACTGGCCGCAAGCTGACAAAAACGGGATAGAAAATACATTAAAACAAAGGGCAAAAGAAGAAGCTGAAACCAGAAAGCTGGATATGATTACCGCAGATAAAATTCAGCTAGGTGAACAGCAACCGGAATCCGATCATTTTATAGAAAGCAAAGACTCCGGTACAGGATATATGGAAGACCGTCATTTCCGTGATGCCAAAGGCTGGTTCAGTTACCAGATGAAAAATAACGGAAAAAATGCTTCATACCTTTACCTGCTCTATTTTGATGCCAATAACAGCCGTACGTTGAATATTGAGATCAACGGTAAAAAAATTATTGCTCAAAATCTGGAAGGAAAGTCCGGAAGTTCACCTCAATATCTGGTTGTTCCGATTCCGGATTCAGAAAAGAATAAAGAAACTCTTACGGTGAAATTTCTGGCAGAAGAAAAATTGATGACTGCTAAAGTCATTGAATTGCGTTTACTGACAGATGATTACGAAAAGAAATAAAGCTGAACCAATTTTTAAAAACAGATTTTTCCCATGAAAAACAGAATCCTATACGTATTATTTTTTCTTGCAGCCATTTGCAGTTTTGATGCAAAAGTAATGCTGCCTGCTTTGGTTTCAGATGGAATGATTCTTCAGAGAAATCAGGATCTGAAGATCTGGGGATATGCAGATGCAGGAGAAAAAATTACGGTTAATTTTATCAATAAAGCTTATCATACAACAGCTGACCAAAATGGAAATTGGTCTCTTATGCTTCCAAAGCTTAATGCCGGTGGCCCATATACCATGACCATTAATGAGATCACTCTTAAAGATATTCTTATTGGCGATGTGTGGGTAGCTTCAGGACAATCCAATATGGAACTTCCAATGCGCAGGCTGACGCCTTTGTATGAAAGTGAAATTAAAAACGCCAATAATCAGAATATAAGATTCTTCACGGTTCCGCAGAAATACAATTTTAAAGCTCCTCAAAATGATCTTGACGGCGGGAAGTGGGAAAGTACCAATCCTCAGACTATTCTTGATTTTTCAGGAGTTGCCTATTTTTTTGCTAAAGAACTGAATGAAAAAAACAAAGTCCCTGTAGGAATCATTCATACCAGTCTGGGAGGCTCCCCGGTTCAGGCCTGGATGGATGAAAAATCACTGAAAAAATATCCGGAATATCTGGCTGAAGCAGAAAAATGGAAAAACGATGATTTGATACAATCTACAGAGTCCCAGGAAAGATCATTAAGCAAAGCGTGGTATGCAGAGCTGGATCAGAGTGATATTGGGTTCAATCAGCACTGGGAAAAAGATAACGGAAATGATGCCGGATGGAAAACCATAATGCTGCCTGGATCATGGGAAGATCAGGAAGGTCCGTTTGACGGTTCGGTATGGTTCCGTAAAGAAATTATCCTACCAAAAGGAGCAGATCAGAAAACAGCATTTCTTAATCTGGGAAGAATAAAAGATGCTGATGTTACTTACATCAACGGAATAAAAGTAGGAAATGTAACCTACGAATACCCGCCTCGCTGGTATGACATTCCGAAAGGTGTTTTAAAAGAAGGAAAGAATATCATTACGGTAAGAGTCATCAATGGCAGCGGAAAAGGACAGTTTATCGCTGATAAACCGTATTATCTGGAAATTGACGGACAAAAAACAGACCTTAAAGGCGAGTGGAAATATAAAATAGGAGCAAAAATGGAAAAAATGGCTCCCGGACAAACATTTATCCGCTGGAAACCGGTCGGACTTTACAATGCGATGATTAACCCGCTGATCAATTATAAAATCAAAGGATTTATCTGGTACCAGGGTGAAAGTAATACCGGGAAACCAAAAGAATACGGAGATTTGCTTTCAACAATGATCTCAGACTGGCGTTCAAAATGGAACAAAAAAGATATGCCATTCCTGATTGTACAGCTGGCCAATTTCATGGAAAAAAAGATGAACCGATTGAAAGCAACTGGGCTGAGCTGAGAGAGCAGCAGAGACAGGTTTCTCTGAATGTTCCCTATTCAGGACTTGTGGTAACGATAGATGTGGGAGAATGGAATGACATTCATCCCTTAAATAAAAAAACAGTGGGTGACAGACTTGCTTTACAGGCCCTGAAAATCGGGGAAGGCAAAAAAATCATAGCCGACGGACCCATTTATCAGTCGATGAAAACAGAAGGAAATACCATTATCATATCCTTTAAACCCGGAACAGATGATCTGGTACAGGGAAGCCTGACAGGTTTTGCCATACAGCAGAAAGACGGCAGCTATCAGTGGGCAAAAGCAGAAGCAAAAGGAAATAAAGTGATGGTATGGAATGATCAGGTCACAAGCCCTGTCAATGTACGCTACGACTGGGCAGACAACCCAGATGGAAATCTTAAAAATAAAAGTGGGCTTCCTGCTTCACCTTTTACAACAGAAAAAAATTAATTTAACATAGAAAACCTATTAAAATCAATGGATAATCAGCCACAAAAAATATCGGTAGTAGAAAAAGTAGGGTACAGCCTGGGAGATCTGGCGGCCAACCTTGTTTTTCAGACCTTAGTGACCTACCTTACTTATTTTTATACAGATATTTACGGACTCAAAGCTGAAGATGCTTCTGTCATTACCCTTACCGTAGGTTTAATTGCCGGGTTCGGTTTTAATCCACTTATCGGAGCGCTGGCAGACCGTACAAGTTCACGATGGGGGAAATTCCGTCCATGGATTCTATTTACTGCTGTACCGCTTGGTATTGCAGCACTATTAGCCTTCAGTACGCCTCACTTTTCATATCAGGGTAAAATGATCTATGCTGCGGTTACCTATTCATTATTATTGTTATTATATGCTTCCAATAATCTGCCGTATGCTGCTCTGAGCGGTGTTATCACGGGAGATATGGGAGAAAGAAACAGTATTTCTTCGTACCGTTTTGTTGCCGTGATGTTTGCACAGTTCTTTGTACAGGTATTTATGCTTCCTATCATTTTATATGTAGGACATGGAGACAAGGCACAGGGAATTGAGACTGTTATGACCTGGCTGGCTGTGATCGGATCTGTAATGCTTTTGATTACCTTTTTTACGACCAAAGAAAGAATCATTCCCAAGCCGGAGCAGAAATCAAGTCTGAAAGAAGATTTAAAAGATTTATTCCAGAACAGACCCTGGATTATTATGCTTACCGTGACCGCATTTATATTTATCACACTGGCCATGAAAGGAGGATCGTATGTATACTATTTCAACAACTATGTGGATGAAAATGCACTCAAAAGTTTTATTTCGCCAATTACAGCATTTTTTAATTCTGCAGGGATGAATTTCTTTGGGGAAGATCCAAAGTCTGCAGGTTTTGGATTATTTAATGCAGGAGGAATTGTGATGATGATTGTCGGAATTACGTTCTCAAAAAAACTGGCAGACCGGTTTGGAAAACGGGACACTTTTATCGCGTCATTATTCATTTCTACATTATTCATCCTCGCTTTTATATTTTATCCTCCAAAAGCAGTGGGAATCATGTTTTTATCACAGATTCTTCATGGATTCTTTTACGGGATCAGCACTCCGCTTTTGTGGGCTATGATTGCTGATGTAGCCGATTATTCGGAATGGAAAAACAACCGAAGGGCAACAGCTATTATCTTTTCTGCCATGATGGTAGGATTGAAAGTGGGTCTCAGTATAGGAAGCTCTCTGGTAGCTTTGATTATAGGAAAATACGGATACATTTCTGTACACGGAAGCGAGCAGGTTATTCAGCCTGAAACAGTAGCAGCAGGAGCCAAAATGCTCGTGAGCATATTCCCGTCCATACCGTTTTTCATTGCGTGCGGACTGCTTTTATTCTACAAAATCAATAAAAAAATGGAAGTTCAGATTGAAAAAGATCTGGCTGAAAGAAGAAAATAAAACGATTACTATGAAACGTATTTTAATTGGTTTGGCGGCTCTTACCGCTTCCGGGCTGTCGGCGCAGAAATCTGACAGTACTTTAAAAAAAGCATTTCAGGATAAATTCTATATCGGGACTGCTATGAGTCTTCCTCAGATTGACGGAACAGATCAGAAAGCTGCAGCGATTATCAAAAAACAATTCAGCTCTATTGTTGCTGAAAATTGCATGAAATCGATGTTCCTGCAACCTCAGGAAGGAAAGTTCTTCTTTGATGACGCTGATAAATTTGTTGATTTCGGGATGAAAAACAATATGTTTATCATCGGACATACGTTAATCTGGCATTCCCAGCTTCCAAAATGGTTTTTTACAGACAGCAACGGAAAGGATGTTTCTCCGGAAGTATTGAAACAGCGCATGAAAAACCACATTACAACCGTAGTTTCCCGCTACAAAGGAAAAGTAAAAGGTTGGGATGTGGTCAATGAGGCCATTCTTGAAGACGGATCCTACAGAAAAAGTAAATTTTACGAAATCCTGGGGGAAGATTTTATTCCTTTGGCATTTCAGTATGCACAGGAAGCCGATCCCAATGCAGAATTATATTACAACGATTATAATGAATGGTATCCGGAAAAGGTAAAAACCGTTGTTAAAATGGTTGAAAAACTTAAATCAAGAGGAATCCGTATTGATGGAGTAGGAATGCAGGCCCACGTCGGAATGGATATCCCTTCCATAGATGAATATGAAAAAGCAATTCTGGCGTATTCCAATGCCGGAGTTAAGGTCAATATTACAGAACTTGAAATCAGTGCGCTGCCTTCTCCATGGGGAAGTTCTGCCAATGTTTCAGATACTGTTGCCTATCAGAAAGAAATGAATCCTTACACCAAAGGACTTCCCAAAGAAGTAGAAATGAAATGGGAAAAGCGTTACCTTGATTTCTTTGGTTTGTTCTTACAACATAAGGATAAAATAAGAAGAGTAACCTTATGGGGCGTTACCGATAAGCAGTCCTGGAAAAATGATTTCCCGGTGAAGGGGAGAACAGATTACCCGTTACTGTTTGACAGGAAAGATCAGGAAAAACCTGTAGTACAAAAAATAATAAAGCTGGCAGAGAAAAATTAAAATCAATAGAATTTTTACTTAATGAAAAAATCAAAATATTTATTCCCGGAAGATTATATGGCAGACCCTTCCGTTCACGTTTTTGAAGATAAAATCTATATCTATCCTTCTCATGATCGCGAAAGTGGAATTGAAGAAAACGATAACGGAGATCATTTCGACATGAATGATTACCATGTTTTCTCCATGGATGATGTAGACGGCGGAGAAATTAAAGATCATGGCGTAGTCCTTTCGGTAAAAGATATTCCATGGGCGGGAAGACAGCTTTGGGATTGTGATGTTGCTTTCAAAGACGGGAAGTATTATATGTACTTTCCTTTGAAGGATCAGAATGATATCTTCAGAATCGGGGTTGCTGTGAGTGACAAACCTTACGGACCTTTCATTCCTGAAAAGCATCCGATGATGGGAAGCTACAGCATCGATCCCTGCATTTTTGAAGATAAAGGAAAATATTTTATGTACTTTGGAGGAATCTGGGGCGGGCAATTGCAGCGCTACAGAGATAATAAAGCACTTGAATCTGCTGTGATTCCCGAAAATAATGAACCTGCAATCCACTCAAAGGTAGCTTTGTTAAGCGATGATATGCTTCAACTTGCGGAAGCTCCTAAAGATGTTGTCATCATTGATGAAAACGGAAAGCCACTGCTTCATGGGGATAAACACCGCTTTTTTGAAGCATCATGGATGCATCATTACAACGGTAAATATTATTTTTCTTATTCTACAGGAGACACCCACCTGATTTGCTATGCAACCGGGGATAATCCATACGGACCGTTTACTTTTCAGGGTGAAATTCTTACTCCGGTAGTAGGATGGACAACTCATCACAGCATCGTTGAGTTTAAAGGAAAATGGTATCTGTTTTTCCATGATTCTGTTCCGAGTGGCGGTAAAACATGGCTGAGGAGTATGAAAGTAATTGAACTGGAATACGACCATGAAGGCAAAATCAAGACGATTGAAGGTCTGGAAGACCAGTCATAGTCATCATTAATAACTTAAAACTTTTCAATGCGATATCTTAGACTCTACATTTTATTTTTTCTGATCATTCCGTTACTGGTTTTCGCGGAGGACGGAAGTCGGCTGTGGCTTCGGTTTCCTGCAAAAAATGGAATATCGGCAGATAAAATTATTTCCAAAGGCAGCAGCCCGACCCTGAATATTGCCAGAAAAGAGCTGGGCAGCCACTGGCAGGGACAGGCGGTGGAACTTCGTACAGAAAACAAAGACAAAAATCTGAAAGACGGGTACAGGATTGTTTCAACGCCTGAAAAAATCGTTATTTCCGCAGGCAAAGAAATAGGATTGTTGTACGGAGTCTATCATATCTTACGATTGCAGCAGACAAAGGCAGATCTGTCTCATTTAAATACTGTTGAAAAACCATCATATGATGTAAGAGTTCTTGACCATTGGGACAACCTGGATGGAAGTATTGAAAGAGGATATGCCGGAAGATCACTTTGGAAATGGGAAGATTTACCCGGGAAAGTTTCTCCGCGCTACCAAGAATATGCAAGAGCCAATGCTTCTGTAGGAATCAATTCCGTTGTTTTGAATAATGTGAATGCATCGCCCAATATGCTTAGGGAAGACTATCTTAAGAAAGTAAAGGTTCTGGCCGATATTTTCAGACCTTATGGCATTAAGGTATATCTTTCCGTCAATTTTTCTTCACCTAAAGTGCTGGGCGGATTACAAAATTCAGATCCATTGAATAAAGACGTACAAAAGTGGTGGAAAGATAAAGCAGCTGAAATTTACAAGCTGATTCCTGATTTCGGCGGATTTTTGGTGAAGGCCAATTCAGAAGGGCAACCAGGTCCTCAGGATTACGGAAGAACCCATGCAGACGGAGCCAATATGATGGCTGATGCCCTGAAACCTTACAACGGAATCGTCATGTGGAGAGCCTTTGTCTACAGTCCTAGCAAAGACGACAGAGCTAAACAGGCTTATCTGGAATTTGTTCCTTTGGATGGTAAATTCAGGGATAATGTGATTATTCAGATTAAAAATGGTCCCGTTGATTTTCAACCGCGTGAAGCTTTTAATCCTCTTTTCGGAGCTTTAAGAAAAACTTCCGAAATGGTAGAATTTCAGATCACCCAGGAATATCTGGGCTTTTCAAATCATCTCGTTTTTCTGGCTCCTTTATTCAAGGAAACACTGGATAGTGACACCTATTCTGACGGCCAGGGCTCCACGATTGCTAAAATAACAGACGGTACTTTAAGACCTGCAAAATTGACAGCCATTTCAGCTGTTGCCAATATCGGGGAGGATACCAACTGGACGGGACATCATTTTGCTCAGGCCAACTGGTATGCATTCGGGAGATTAGCATGGAATTATCAGCTGAGTTCAGAGCAGATTGCCGATGAATGGATTAAAATGACCTTTACAGATGATCAGAACTTCCTGAATCCGGTAAAAGAAATAATGCTTTCTTCAAGGGAAACTGCTGTGGATTATATGATGCCATTAGGATTACACCATATCTTTGCGGGAGGACATCATTACGGTCCTGAACCGTGGGGCGATTATAAAGGCGGAAGACCGGACTGGTCACCTGTTTATTACCATCAGGCTGATGCTAAAGGGTTAGGTTTTGACAGGACAAAAACAGGAAGTAATGCGGTTTCACAGTATTTTCCACCGCTTAATGAAAAGTACGGGAACATCTCAACCTGCCCGGAAAATCTTATCCTGTGGTTTCATCATGTTCCGTGGGATTATACAATGAAAGACGGAAAAACTCTGTGGGATGAGCTGTGCTATACGTATGATTCCGGGGTGAAAAAGGTAAGGAATTATCAGAAAATATGGGATAGAATGGAACCTTATATAGATAAGCAAAGGTTTGCAGATGTTCAGTCAAAGCTCAAAATTCAGTCAAAAGATGCGGTATGGTGGAAAGATGCCTGCCTGCTGTATTTCCAGATTTTTTCCAAAAAGCCGATTCCGTATGATATAGAACGTCCTGTTTACGAACTGGAAGATCTGAAGAAGATTAAACTGAACATGGGCCATCACAATTAAAAAATGAGACAGCTCTTTTTCCGTGATTAAAAAAGAAGAGCTGCCTCATAAAAGAAACTGTACGTGAAAAATTTTATTCCGTATAATCCGGAATGGGTATATAATTAGTCTGAAAATGCGAATTTATTTAAGAGAAATTATTTTATTAAAAACATTTCCTTTTTCTTCAACACGGATGATATATTGATCTGCTGTTTTTGGGTCCAGATCAAAAGTAAGATCCACTTTGCCGTCAGCGTATTCTTTGTTCGATGTATAATAGGTTGTATTGGAAAGATCATATACTGAAATGCTTACAGGCCCTTTTACATCAGACATACGCAGCTTTGCCATATGCCCGGAAACGGAATATTCAGGCTTGTTGACAGCGCTTACTGGTGTTTTTTCCACCTCTATTTCATTTTCGTCAGTGACTTTTATTCTGTATTTTTCTATTTTCACTTCCGATTCTGCTACCAGGTAATAGGTTCCCGGCTCAAAATTCTGAAGGTCATAGGTTTTCGTTACATGGTCCCCATCGGCAAGATTTTCGGAAAATAACTCATCATGGGCACTGTTGTAAACAAAAACAGATACACTTCTGGCATTTGAAAGCTCAAAGCTTAAAGTTTTGGCTTGTACGTTTCCAAAGGAAAGGGAAAAATCTCTGTCCTTACTCATTACATTTGCTGAGAACAATAAGGCTCCTGCAAAAAATACGGCTTTTAATAATGTGCTCATGGGTGAAGGCTTTTAGAATTATTATTGCAAAGCTAGGGCAGCCATACTTCTCAGGCTATAATTAAATTTTCATATTCATGTACTATATTAACTTTGTTTGCTGTTATTACTGTATTATTTGTTAATTTTGGATATGAAATTGTTTTATTTTGGTTTATGAAACATATTAACCCCTCTTTTGAAGCGATCAGGCCAACCATAGGAAGCAGTTTTACCAGCCTGAAATTTCTCACCAATGAGAATATAAAATCACATGTCTGGCATTACCATCCCGAGGTTGAATTGATTTTTGTGTGCAAAGGTTCCGGGAAAAGGCAGATCGGAAGCAGTATCTCTTATTTCTCAGAGGGAGATCTTGTGCTGATTGGAAGCAATCTTCCGCACTGCGGACTGACAAATGAAAGTACGCATAATGAGTACGAAATGGTGATTCAGTTTAAACCCGATTTTTAGGAGAACCTATCTGGGATCTACCGGAAATGCAAAGGATTTCTGCTCTGCTGGAAAAGTCAAAAGCAGGAATCGTATTTGGAGAAGAGGTTAAGAAAAAATCGGAAAAGAGATTACTGAGATGCATGAAGCTTCCTCACTGGATAAGTTGTGCAGATTTCTGAAAATATTGGATGAACTGTCTGTTACCCAGGACTACAGGATCTTAAATGCAGGAAAATATTACCTTCAGACGCAGGTTGAAGACAATGAAAGAATCAATCTTATATTCAATTACGTGAAAGACCATTTCAAGGAAGCCATTACCCTTGAAGAGATGGCTGATCTTGCCAATATGAAAGTACCGTCTTTTTGCCGTTATTTCAAAAAAATTACCAATAAAACCTTTACTCAGTTTGTTAATGAGTACAGAATTACCCATGCCCTCAAGCTTCTGGCAGAGCAGCCTTTGAGTATTACAGAAGTCTGTTTTGAGTCAGGGTTCAATAACTTCAGCTATTTTAACAGGACTTTTAAAGAATATATCCAAAAAAGCCCATCTCAGTACAGGAAAGAATTCAATTATTTTATGGAGTAATTTTATGGAAATCTGAAAATTAAAATCAGGATTATGATTTATCAAAATATAAGTGTAAATTTAACACTTATAAATAACGATTAATCTATGAAATTTTTTATTGATACTGCCAATCTGGCGATGATAGAAGAGGCCAGTGCTCTTGGAGTTCTGGACGGAGTAACCACCAATCCATCACTGATGGCGAAAGAGGGTGTTTCCGGGACGCAAAATATACATAACCATTACCTTGAAATCTGTAAAATTGCTGATGGGGATATAAGCGCAGAAGTATTGGGAATTACTTTTGAAGAAATGGTTAAAGAAGGGGAAGAGCTTGCTGCATTACATCCGCGGATTGTCGTAAAAGTTCCTATGACTAAAGACGGAATCAAAGCCATCCGCTATTTTTCTGAAAAGGGAATAAAGACCAACTGCACTCTTGTTTTCTCAGCCGGGCAGGCCTTGTTGGCTGCCAAAGCAGGAGCTACGTATGTTTCTCCGTTTCTGGGAAGACTGGATGATGTTTCTACAGACGGCCTTCAGCTGATCTCGGAAATCAGAACGATTTACGATAATTATGCTTTTCCTACGCAGATACTGGCTGCTTCTGTCCGACACAGCATGCATATCATTAACTGTGCAAAGCTTGGTGCTGATGTCGTGACCTGTCCGCTGGCTCCGATACTATCCCTGCTTAAACATCCGCTGACCGATTCAGGATTAGACCAGTTTATTAAAGATTCACAAAAAATGAAATAAGAGTAGCCAGAGAAGATGGATATGCATGAACAGTTAATCAGCCCTACCATAGAACAGTTTAAAACCGGGTTCAAATCAGAGCCTGAACATATTTTCCTTTCTCCCGGAAGAATCAATATTATCGGCGAGCATGTAGATTATAGCGATGGCTTTGTATTGCCTGCTGCCATAGATAAATACATCTGTTTTGCTGTCCGTAAACTCCCACAAACTAATCTCTGTACGATCATAGCCAAAGACCTCGGAGAAAAATATACATTTGATGTCACAAAGGAGGTAAAACCGGTTCAACAGATGTGGATGAACTATATTCTGGGTGTTTTCAGTCAGCTGCAGCAACCGGAAAACCGGTTTTGCGGAATGGAAATTGTTTTCAGCAGCACCATTCCGATGGGATCCGGGCTTTCCTCTTCGGCAGCTCTTGAATGTGGGTTTGCGTATATTCTCAATGAACTTTTTGATCTTCAGCTCACCAAAAAAGAAATCGCGGTGATCGGGCAAAAATCAGAACATACCTTTGCAGGAGTTCAGTGTGGAATTATGGATCAGTTTGCCTCTGTTTTCGGAAAGGAAAATAAGGTCATTATGCTCGATTGTAATTCCCTGGAACATCAATATTTTGATGCAGATCTTAAAGGGTACAGCTTATTGCTTTTTGACAGCTGTGTGAAGCATAGTCATCTGACATCCGGCTATAATGAAAGGCGTAAAGATGTTGAACATGGAAAAAAGTCTTGTGGAAAAAATTCCCTGAAATAGAAAAGTTCCGAGATTTTACCATCGCCATGCTTGATAGTGTTAAAGAAGAAATGGGAAGCGTTTCACACAAAAGATGTCTCTACTTACTGAAAGAAATTAAGAGGGTAGAAATGGCAGCAAAAGCTATTTCAGAAGGAAATATTGAATATCTGGGAATACTTCTCACGGAAACCCACGCCGGGCTGTCCACTGAATTTGAGGTCAGCTGTAATGAGCTTGATTTTTTGGTTGAAAACACATTGCAGCATGAAGGGGTGCTGGGGGCAAGAATGATGGGAGGCGGTTTCGGAGGCTGCAGCATCAACCTGATTCGGGAGAATAAAACTGAAGAAGTGATTAAAGCCATCAGCGAAAAATATCTTGAACATTTTAATATCCAGATGAAAGTTTACCAGGTTAAAATTTCAGACGGGATAAAAGAATACACCAATGAATACATTATTTGACCCTAAAAAACATCCCCACAGAAGATACAATCCTCTTTTGGATGAATGGATACTGGTTTCTCCACAGCGGGCAAACCGTCCATGGCAGGGGCAGAGAGAAGAAACAGCAGAAGAAAACCGTCCCGAATACGATCCGGACTGCTATCTTTGTTCAGGAAATATTCGTGCTAACGGAGACCGAAATCCTGAGTATCAGGGAACTTATGTCTTTAATAATGACTTTGGAGCATTACTGAATCAAGAAGTTGATTTTTCTGAGCAACAGTCAGGATTTTTTAAACTTCTTCCGGAACGCGGAATCAACAGAGTGATTTGTTTTTCTGAAAATCACAGCCTTACCTTGCCGGAAATGTCTGTTGAACATATTAAAAATGTGGTGGATGTATGGCAGGAGCAATTCAATGAACTGGCTGCTCTGGATCATATCAACTATATTCAGATTTTTGAAAACAAAGGAAGCATTATGGGCTGCAGCAATCCCCATCCGCATGGCCAGATATGGGCACAGTCGTCAATTCCCGCTATGGTTCAGAAAACACAGGATCATTTGAAATCTTATTTTGAAAAGAATAAGAGAACATTGCTGGAAGACTATCTTGAGCAGGAAATCGCGGCTGGTGAGCGCATCGTCACAGAAAATGAACACTTTGCAGCATTAGTGCCGTTTTGGGCATCATGGCCTTATGAAACGATGATTATCAGCAAGCAGAAAAGAGAAAATATTGCGGAATTTTCTGAAGAAGAAAAAGAATCTTTTGCAGCTGTACTCAAGGATCTGACCACAATTTATGACAATCTTTTTGAAACGTCATTCCCTTATTCTGCAGGAATTCATCAATCTCCTACAGATGGAAAAGAGCATCCGGAATGGCATTTTCATATGCACTTTTATCCTCCGCTGCTCAGAAGTGCGGAAGTTAAAAAATTTATGGTAGGCTATGAAATGCTGGCTGAACCTCAGCGCGATATTACCCCGGAACAAAGTGCGGCAATATTAAAAAATCTTCCCACCATTCATTACAAGAAAAAATAATAAATCAATATCTTTGAAAAGAATATGGAACAGATTAAATTAATTGTGACGGACATGGATGGGACATTTCTCAATTCCAGCCATGAAATGAGCCCAGAGTTTTCAGAAGTTTACAAAGAACTGAAAAAAGAAATATTCTGTTTGTACCGGCAAGCGGAAGACAGATGCCGGGAATTACGCATTATTTCGGAGAAATAGAAAGTGAGATTGGTTTTATTGCTGAAAATGGAGGCTACGTGATCTATAAAGACCAGGAGCTTTTTGCCGATACGCTTGAATATCAGCATATTGTTGATATCATTAAGGCTGTCCGCGAAATACCGGGTGCCAAAGCCGTATTATCAGCTAAGAAAATGGCGTATTACGAAACCGAGGATCAGCAGTTTGTAGACTTTTTCTCAAAATATTACACTGAAAACATGAAAAAGGATGACCTTACGGAAAAAATTGATGATACCGCCTTTAAAATAGCAGTTTATCATCCTGAAGGTTCCGAAAAATATCTGTATCCAGCTCTTAAAAGATTTGAAGAATTCGGTCTGGAAGTAGTGGTTTCAGGAGCACATTGGCTGGACGTTATGAATAAGGATATCAATAAAGGAAACGCTTTGAAAATCCTCCAGAAATCTTTGAATATTTCTCCTGAAAATACAATGGCTTTCGGGGATTATATGAACGATATAGAAATGCTGAAGAATGCCAAATATTCTTATGCCATGAAAAATGCCCATCCGAACGTAAAGCAGGTAGCCAATTTTGAAGCATGTACCAATGATAGCTTCGGAGTTCTGAAAACGATTAAGGATTATCTGCATTTGAATTAATTCTTCCTGTAAAAACTAAAACCAATACGAATATGAACAAATCAACCGGAAGGAAACCCGTTAAACCCTGCTATGAGCATATTGGAGGAAAATTAGGACAGCTTCTGCTGGAACAATTTGTAGAGAAGGGCTGGATTGCCAAGGATAATCCTGCAGACCGGCAATATTACATTACTGATAAAGGAACAGAGGAATTTACAAAACTGGGTCTTGACCTTTCGAAAATAAAAACTGAATAAGGACCAATAGAATAGAAAAAAATTTGGTGAAAACCGGAAAAGTTAATTTTTCACTGTATTTTCTGAATAATATAAAGATGAACCCCTAAAGGTCCATCTTTATATTTTATAAGAGCTTGATTTTTAAGACCTGATAAATTCCAAAAGATCTTTATTGATTGTCTCATGTTCTGTAGTCGGCATACCGTGAGGGAATCCCGGATACGTGATCAGTTTTCCATTTTTCAGTAATTTAATTGATTTTAATGCCGCATTGGCAATAGGAACGATCTGGTCATCTTCACCATGCATTACCAAAACAGGAACGTCCACAGCTTTTAAATCTTCGGTTAAATCTGTTTCTGAAAAAGCTTTGATGCCATCATAATGAGCAACAATTCCGCCCATTAGTCCCTGTCTCCACCAGTTTCTCTGAACACCGTCTTTCACATCGGCACCTTCTCTGTTGTAGCCATAGAAAGGGAAAGTCAGATCATAGTAAAACTGGTTTCTGTTGTTTAATGTCTGTTCCCTGATGTTGTCGAAAACTTCAATGGGAACACCGTCAGGATTGTTTTCACTCTTAACCATCACCGGTGGAATGGCACTGATCAGAACCGCTTTTTTAGCTCTTCCGTTTGCATATTTGTTAACATAACGGATCACTTCACCACCACCTGTTGAATGCCCGATGTGGATGACATCTTTCAGATCTAAGAATTCAACCAATTCTGCGGCATCAGAAGCGTATTGCTCAATAGTGTGATTGTAGATATTTTGGCTGGAACGTCCGTGTCCTCTTCTGTCGTGGGTAACCACTCTGTAGCCTTTCTGCAGGAAAAAGATTACCTGTGCATCCCAATCATCAGACGATAAAGGCCATCCGTGGTGAAACATTAATACTGGGCCTTGTCCCTGATCTTTGTAAAAAATTTCTGTTCCGTCTTTTAATGTTAATGTGCTCATGTTGTTTATTTTTAATGTTATGAATTGATTTTTAAATATTTTTTTGATTAATAGGCAGTATTTTCACGTACCAGCTGGAAAAGGTCTTCGGCACCGCCGTTGAATTTGTTTCCGTTAATGAAAAAAGAAGGGGTTCCGTTTACGCCGCTGATGATGCCGCTTTCGAAGTCTGTATCTACTTTTTCTGCCAGTTCCTGTTTATGGATATCCGCTTTGAACTGAGGGATATTTAAGCCCAGTTTTTCTGCAAGTTTTAACGGGAGTTCGTTATTCAGAAATTCCTGATTTTCATAAATGGCATCATGCATTTCCCAGAATTTTCCCTGCAAAGCTGCTGCTTCTGCCGCCAGTGCTGCCGTTCTTGCATACTGATGCATTTCTGAAAGCGGAAAATTTCTGAATACAAATCTGATCTGATCTCCGAATTCCTTCATTAACTCTTTAAGAACCGGATAGGCTGCTCCGCAGTAAGGACACTGATAATCCCCGTATTCTACAATGACTAAGCTGACATTTGAGTTGCCCTGACTGTGGTCAGCATTGCTGACTGATGGTTTAAGTGACATAATTATTTCGTGTTAAGGTTTTCTAATGCTTCTAAAATTCCGTCTGCGCCAGGATTGATGGCGGTGGGAGAGAGGTAGCTCCATTCGATGATGCCGTCTTTATTGATGACAAAAAGGGCTCTGTTGCATTCTCCTTCTTCGTCATTGTAAATACCATATTTCCTGGCTGTATCTCCTTTAGCTTCAAAGTCTGCAAGCAATGGGAAGTGCAGGTTTCTGGATTGTGAAAATGCCAGGTGGCACCATTTGCTGTCTACGGAAATTCCGAAAATCTCCGCATCATATTTTTTGAAATACTTCAGCATTTCGTTGTATAATGCCATCTGGTCACTACACACCGGGCTCCAGTCTGCCGGGTAAAATGCAAGGATGACATTTCGTCCTCTGAATTCGGATAAGGTAATTTTCTGATCCGGGGTTGCAAATAATGTAAAATCAGGGGCAACCGTATTTTTTCTAGCATAGGATTAGTTTTTAATCGTTGGAATTGGTTTTGGAATTATTTTCCAGGTTTAATGAATACTTTCTTTTGTGGAAACTTCTCTATTTCTCCTTCTTTCAATCCAAAATTGGTGATGACCACATCTTTCGGATTTCCTGCCAGCCATTCGCTTAGGTCAATAGATTCGTAAGTGCCGCTATTAAATCCGATTAAGACTTTACAGACTGTATCTCCGGTATTTTTGATATAATGCCCGGCTCCCATAGGCACATAGCCTATATCACCTGCATTGAACTGCTCCGTCACAGAAACTCCTTCTGCAAGGAACACCGACATTTCTGCTTGTCCCGAAATAAAATACTGCCATTCGTCTGCATTAGGATGCCAGTGCATTTCTCTTAAAGCGCCGGGCTGCAGTTCCAATATAGAACCGGCCATTGTAGTGCTGATCGGAAATTCTTTACTCGTAACCAATCTTTGGAGACCACCGCCGGGAATAATTCTTGGCTGCTGGGAATGCAAAGGATATCGGTGAAGGCTTGTCAGTTCAATGTCTGATTCCTCGGGACGGGCTGCAGCATTCACGGAGAGTTCATCCGGAACAACTCCTGCTGCGAAATACACCTCTTTTTGCGGAAGTTCTGCTACTTCTTCAAGGCTCAGCCCTAAATTCTGTGCAACGATTTCAGGAGGCATACTTGAAACAAAATCTGTAACGCTGAAAGTATGGTCTTCTGAAAAATTACCGTTGTCAAAAATCAGGATAAAATGACATTCTTCTGTTCCTGTAGCCTGGATGGAATGTCCGTAACCTTTCGGGAAATACCAGACATCACCCGGTTCAAAATTATCAGTATAACTCCTTCCATCAGGATGGATAATGGTGGTACGCACCGTTCCTGAAATTACATACGCCCATTCGGCAGCGTTGGCATGCCAGTGAAGTTCTCTCATACTTCCGGGCTGTAATCTCATGGAAACTCCGGCAATGCCTACAGAAGCAGGGAATTCTTTTACAGAAGCTCCTCTTGTTGTACCGCCATCATTGGAACGGGGTTCTTTTTTTCTAACTCGTATCTGAAGCTTAATGATGAAGGATTCATGGCAGTATTTTTTGTGATTAATTCTTTGTCTTTTGCTATGGTAAAGCTACTCTTGAATTTTACTTTTTCTTGATGTTATTCGGTGAAAAGGCAAAATGAATCGTTGGGAGTACAGATGGACTGCCGCTTTTTAAAAAGGCTGGTTATATTGACCTGTTAATGCTTTATTTTCTATACTTTTTGCAAAATTTGGCGTTTCTTCATGATTGTGGGCGTCAGAAGCTGCCTGTCTGGATGCAGCGGCATCTGCAAGGTTGATCCCATGTTCTTTCAGATATTCAAACATTTCGGGAGTGGCTGTCGCATGAATTTCATTGGTGTAAAGACAGGTCTTTTCATCAATCCTTGTTACTTTCAGCTCCCATAAGACCTGAACTTTTGTACGCCCGTTTTTGGTAATTGAATCAGAGATGGAAAGCATTCGGCAATAATCAGGACGGTGAACATCTGCGATATAATGCTGTACCATCAGTGCATCTCCAATGGTTTCTACGTTTAAAGACACAGGTTTGCCATCAAAAGTAACTGAAATAGCCGCTCCGATATGCTGGGTAGAACAGCGCTGGTATTCGGCATCCGGCAGATTAAGCAGCCAGTCTGCGATATTCACTTTTTCAATGGGTGCATTGATGATGGCGTTTACACTTGAATGCGATAAGGCATTTTCGGGAGTTTGTAAGATTTCCATAGTTATTGGTTTTGATTGTTATGTTATTGATGATGTAAAACTACAACCCGACCGTTCTAATTTTTACTGCTGTTCGGTCAACAGGCGAAAACTATCGTTGAATAAGCTGATGATCTTCAAATAGAAAGAAATGGAACGTTATGAAAACAAAAAAATCACTGTGGGTTACAGTGATTGGTCGTATGTAGTATACGGAAAATCTTATTTATACAGCCATTTTTTGATAAGCCTGGTATAGTAGGGCATTACGGCAAATACCATCAGAAAAACAATGATCCCGGAATTGATAAGTCCGTCAGAATAATGATTGGCCGGAATATGTAAAAACCGTAAAACAGGAATCGTCAAAAGAGGAATAAGAACAGACAGCGGATAAATAGCTGACCAGGTTGCCAGAAACTGTTTCCAGCGTACCGGAACCTTATTGCCTTCATTTTCTGCAGTAAAAAGAAAATCAAGCCCGGATCTGATCTGGTAATGATCATTTTTTCTGAACAGCGGACTGGCTTTCTCAATGAGTTGTTTCCGGTCCTCCGATTCCATCCAGCTTTTAAGATGGTTAATCGTATCAAAACGGATAATGACGGTGTACACAAAAGTCAGATCAGGAATAGGACGAACAATCTGCAGATCAATAAAGCCTTCAGAATGTTTGGTAACAGGAACAATTTCGTCCAGCCATTTTTCATATTGTGATTGTTTTCCATCCAGAATATGATGGGTAATCACTACGGAGGCACCTTGATTTTCCATAACTGATTTTTAAGGTTTTATTTAGTATGCTCTTTTATACTGCCAGGGAATTTCTGTTTCAGCACGTAATGCTTTAGCAGAATGGATGGCAAAATAAGGATCTCTCAGATGTTCCCGGGCGATAATCACCAGGTCAGCATCCCCGTTGACAATAATATCATTGGCCTGTTCTGCTTCCGTAATCATTCCGACAGCTCCTGTCAGAACTCCGGTCTGTTCTTTAATCGCTTTTGCAAAAGGAACCTGATATCCGGGAAATACTTTATCCTTGCTTACATTGGTAAATCCTCCGCCGGATGCCGTAATGAAATCTACACCATTTTCTTTAAGGATTTCCGAAAGTCTGATACTGTCTTCCAAAGTCCAGGCTTCATCCGATTCTATATAGTCAACTGCAGAAATTCTTACGAACAGAGGCATTTCAACAGGAATAACTTTCTTGATTTCCTGAATGGTTTCTACAAGAAAACGGATCCTGTTCTCAAAACTTCCGCCATATTCATCCTGTCTTTTATTGATCACTGCGGAATAAAACTGATGGAATAAGTAACCATGGCCTGCATGAAGCTCAATGGTATCGAAACCTGCTTCAATGGCACGAAGGGTTGCATTAACAAATTTCGTCTGTAATTCCCGGATCTCATCAATCGTGAGTTCTTCCGCAAAAACGCCGTTGAATTCGTGGGCAGAAGAAGATTTTACCGTCCAGCCTCCTTCTTCCGGAGTAAGCGGTTTCATTCTTTCATTGGGATGTTTCAGGCTTCCTTTTCCTCCGGAGTGCCAGAGTTGAATTCCTATTTTAGCATCCTGCTCATGTACAAAATTCACGATGTTTTCCCAGGCGTTTTTCTGCTCATCATTCCAGATTCCTACATCAGATAATGTAGCCAGACCTTCTTCTGAAACAGCTGTACATTCGGTAAGAATTAATCCTGCGCCGCCAACAGCACGACTTCCGAGATGGACAAGGTGCCAGTTGCCGGGAATTCCGTTTTCAGCACTGTATTGCTGCATTGGAGATAATACAATTCTGTTCTTTAGGGTAAGATTGCGAATGTGTATGGGTGAAAATAAATTCATTTTTTCTTTTTTTAAATTGTTTTTGAAAATGCTTCAGCTTCGGAAACCGCTTCTGACAGAACTTTCTGTACTTCTGCCAGTATTTTTTGCAGCTCAGGGTTTCCTTCTGATGCTGTTTCAAGAATATCGAGTTTTTCCTTTAAAAGAGGATGTAATCCCATAATGGCAATACTGGATTTCAGATCGTGAGCCCACAGTTTCACACCCTGGAAATCCTTGCTTTCATAAGCTGTTGTCAGTTTTTGTACATGGTTGGGAATGTTTTCAATAAACTGTTGCGTAACCATTTGTTCGAAGCTTTTGTCGCCGCCGCTCACCGTCTGCATATAAGAGAGATCAATATACTGATAGTCAGATGATGGATTTTCGGTTTTCTTTTCGTTTTTATTCGTTTCTTTAAACCCGAACTTCGAAATCAGCATAAACAGCTCTTCTTCATTGACAGGCTTGGAAATATATTCGTTCATCCCGCGGCTCAGGCATCTTTCTCTTTCTCCTGCCAGTGCATGGGCGGTCATTGCGATTACCGGAATATCCAGTCTGAGTTCTTCCCGGATTTTCTGGGTGGCTGCATATCCGTCCATTTGTGGCATCTGTATATCCATTAAAATTAGGTCGCATGCATTGCTTTTAAGATAACTTACTGCTTCAAGACCGTTCGATGCTATATGAAAATCAATATTCCATTGTGAAAGCAGGTGTTTCATCAGGCTTTGATTAATCACATTATCATCAACTACCAGAACTTTCAGGGGTGTATTGGTTTTATCTTTAAAGTAATGCGGATCAGTAGCTGGCAGCACAGTAAGCTGTTCTTCAGCAATTCCGTAAGGGATATAGAAATCAAATGTAGTTCCTTTACCCTGTTCACTGCTTACTTCGATATTTCCGTTCTGTAATACAATTAAGCTTTTCACTATAGATAAGCCTAATCCTGTTCCTCCGTAATTTCTTGTCGTCGAATCTTCTCCCTGGTTGAATCTTTCGAAGATTTCTGTAAGCTTTTCTTTGTCAATTCCAATTCCCGTATCCGAAATTTTAAATCCGAGAACCGCTTCTTTCTCTGTCTGCTGTTTACTGTAGATTTCAACAGAAATATTCCCCTGATGGGTAAATTTTATGGCGTTTCCGATGAGGTTGACCAAAATCTGCGTCAGTCTAGTGGCATCTCCTATCAAAGTATCAGGAATGGAAGGATCAATGGTACTTGAGAGGGTAAGTCCTTTCTCTCTGGCCCGTTCTTTAAAAAATGTTTCTACGGAATTGACCAGCCCGTTGATGCTGAAAATTCCGGGGTAATGCGCATCATTCCTGCCTCTATTTTGGATAGATCAAGAATGTCATTGATGATGGCCATCAGATTTTCTCCGGAACGTTGTATGGAAGAAACAAATTCTGCTGAGGTTTCATCCAAAGGACGTTTTTGCAGCAAATTGGTGAAACCGAGAATTCCGCTTAAAGGAGTTCTGATTTCATGGCTCATATTGGCAAGGAAATTTTCTTTGGTTTGTGCCGCCACCAACGCTTTTTTCTCGGCAATATCAAGTTCGCTTATGAGTAATCTCTGACGTTTAAACTGCCGAAGAATGTGATATCCAACAACAGAACCGCCCAAAATCAGTAAGATCAGTATTGAGATGTCATAAAATCTTGCTTTCTGCCCCATTTCCTCACTTTTCTGGCTGAGTTCAACCATATTCAGCTTTCTGCTTTCATATATTTTAGCCGTGATTCTGGTGATTTCATTGGAAATGTTCCTTGCACGCGGATTGGCAATGGAGGTATTATCGTCCATATTTCCCAAAGTAATATAACGATGCAACAGCTTGTCTTTGGTTGTCTTTTTTTCCATGGCAAGAACACTTAACCGGTGGATCAGCTTTTCTTCTTCAGCATTTACATTGTCCTTGGACAGAGAATCCAGGAAATTTTCAATCTGATTGATTTTTTGATCAATACCTTCAAGATGGGTGGTATCATTCGTTGCAATAGAAGCTCTGATTCTGCTTTCCACTCCCAGAATATCACGGTCAATTTCCCTTAAATGATTGCTGGAACGTAATTCGCTCAGCAAGGTATTGTTATTCTGAATCAGCGCCTTGGTATTTCCTGCAGAATTGAGTTGAACAGCTATCAACAGGAGTGAGCCTGCAATAAATGTCAGGATAATAAAATAGCTGAATCGCTTGTTATCCATTACTGAAGATATATTTTTCATAATAACGGTCTGATTTAAAATAAAATACCGGTAAAATTCGATCAGCCCTAAAAATGTTCAGGGATTAAGATCAAAAACGAAGTTAAATTTCTGATGGCCAGTAACGTCTAAAAGACATTCATTCGTGTATTGAGTGCTTTCCTGTAGGCATCTGCCACGGGAATGAATTTACCGTTGATCATAATACCGCCATCCTGAAGAGTATCAATTTTACCCACAGAAACAATATAGGAACGGTGTACTCTTATAAAATGATCCTTAGGAAGGCGTTCTTCAGCTGTTTTCATTTTACCGTGAATGGCAAACATCTTTTCTTTGGTGTAAAATTTTACATAATCACCCATGGCTTCCGCATAGAAAATATCATCCAGCTTTAAGCGCCTTGTAATATTGGAATCCCTCACGAAAAGAAACTCATCCCTTGTGATTTCCACATTTTCTTTTTTACTTTCAAGAATCGTCTGTGCCCTGCTGACTGCCTGAAGAAACCTTACCGGCATAATGGGCTTCAGAAGATAATCTGCAATATTAAGCTCAAAGGCTTCCAGCGCATATTCTTTTTTTGAGGTCGTGAAAATGATGATGGTTTCTTTACCGGAAAGTGTTTTCGTGAGTTCAATCCCCGTCATTTCCGGCATTTCTATATCGAGAAATATCAGATCGACGGAATGGGACTGAAGATAATGGTAAGCTTCTATAGCATTGGAAAATTCGCTGACAATGGAAAGATCCGGAACCTGTTTGGCGAGGTGTGCTAATGTTGTTCTTGCAATATCATTATCATCCACGATTAAGGCTTTCATAGGTATAGTTGTTTATGATTTACACAAAGATAATTATAACTTTTTTATTTTGTGTTATCTGAAATAGGAGCGGATCATCCATGCCATTTCTTCATGGGTTTCCATCAGGCCTGTAATAAAATCGCTGGTACCGTAATCTTTATAAGTCTCAGCAAATGGAGTGATATTTCCGCGGAGAAATTCGATGATGCTTTCATGGTCACTTAACAGATCTTTCATGTATCCGAGACCGTCATTTGTTCTTTCACTGTATTCTGTTAAATGAGTTAGTTCCAGATAGATTTTCATCGTCGCAGGTGCATAGTGCCCGATTTTACGCATCCTTTCTGCAACGCTGTCCATCAGTTCATCCAGCTGTTTGTACTGTTCTTCAAAGAAAATGTGATTGGCATGGAAGTTATCTCCGGTTACATTCCAGTGAGCGTTTCTTGTTTTGATGTAAAGAAGCGTTTCGTCTGCCAATAATTTTGCTAATTGCTCTGCAACGGCTTCTGCGTTTTTTTCTGTAATTCCGATTTTTGTTTTCATAATAATAAGATTTTAGTTGAGCATTATTGCTTTTTTCTGATGTAAAGGTCAGTCATAATCCTATAAAGCGATCTGTATTTTCGGCGAACGGGCAGAATCAATCGGTGAAAAGCGGACAATTTCCGCTTTCCATAAGTTTCAGAATAATATAACAGATAATTTTATCAGCTGAGATGCTTCTTTAAAAAGGCAAGACTTCCTTCTGCCAGTGTTTGAGAATCATAAGGTGATTTCTGCCATAATGAAACCTGCTCCTGCATACCGGGGATGGAGGAACTGAAATTTTCAAGCACCAGATTTCCTTCAAAATTGATCTTTTTCAATGCCGAGAAAAACTCTTCCCAGTTGACAGTTCCTTCTCCCAGCATACCGCGGTGAGATTCTGTCACATGAATGTGCTTCAGCATTTTTCCGGATTTGATAATCGGGTCATAAAAATTATCTTCCTCGATATTCATATGGAAGGTATCAAGGTGAAGGAAGAGATTATTTCGGCCCGTTTTCTTAATAAGTTCAAGGACATTTTCTGCCGTATTGCAGACATAAGATTCATAGCGGTTAATAGGCTCTATGGCAATATCGATACTTTTGGTTTGGGCGTAATCCGCCACATGGCACCACACATCAGCAATGATTTCTTTTTCGTTTTCTGTAAGTGGTTTTCCGGTAAAAACACCGATTCCGCCATGCAGGACACCAGCCAAAAGATTGGTTTCCAACTCATATACTTTATCAATGGCTTTTTTGATAAGCTTTTCCGCTGCTTCAGGCTCAAACGCAATGTGAGCATCTTTGGGAAGGTTCAGCGAGCATACCGCTTCCAGATGGTTGTCTTTCAGTTGTTTTTTTACGGTGTTTGCATCAAAATCCATTGATGCGGGTAACAGTATTTCAATCAGATCAAACCCGGTCTGAGCAGTTTTTTCTATCGCATATTTTCCTGATTCTGCATTCCACAGCGGAGTGATCCAAGAGAGTAGGGAAGCTCCTAATTTTATATTCATCATATTTTCTTTATTTAATTTAAAAAATCCACCATTCTGTTCTTACTCCGAAATAGGTCCCGAATCTTTTGGCTCCGGACTGCTGTAAAAACGGTGAGTAAAGACTGTTCATAGCCTCATCATTATACCTTGATACTTCTGCAATAAAACGGATGTGAGGTCTTGCCCAGACACTTCGTTCCGCTGTAGGAACAATGGTGGGAGCCAGAACAAGTTTCATCATCGATGCTGCATCCTGGGTTCCGTTTTTACGGGTTGCATAGTGAAACTCGGAAAGAATATGAAACCAGTTGTTACAATAATAAGTGGCTCTGATTCCTGTATTGAATTCTGTTTTCCTGTTGAAAATTTCACGGTTGTAATAGTCCGGAGCCTTATCAGTACTGGTTGATCCTCCTTTACTTTTGGTAAAAACGGCATAAGGATTAAGCGACCAACGATTAGAGATATTCCAGAGGAAATGCTCAACAACCGTAAAAGAGTAAGCTCCCTTGTATGTTTTTGTTGTTTCATCAGGTGCTCCGTAGGTGCGCCAGGTCTGTGTATTTCCATTATCGCCTCCATTGGCAATTCCGGTCCCGTATCTTACGGAAAACTGATTGAATGAACCCGGAATTGCTGTTGCCATATCTGTATTTAATTTAGCCCCCAAAACCCATCCCTGATCCGACGGGTATTGCTCTATGGAATTTTCCCCTGATTTTTCTACATGATGATACTCTGCCAGCAATTTTACCTTGTGTTTTGTATTTTTAAATGGCAGCGTCTGCTCCAGAACCAAAACTTCTCTCTGCCTGTAGATCAGGTTTTTTGACCCGCTGATCACATTGGTGTAAGAGTAGGGAGTGGAGTTGCTGGCTGCAGTATCAATAGCTGCCGGAAAGAACATTGAAAACCTAGTGTTTTTATGTCGCAGTCCCCAACCGGTTGCCGAATGGTCATCAAAGTAAAAATAATCGGCAATGTGAATGTCATCATATCTCAGCCATCTTGATCCGGCCCAGATATCCCAGTCACTTCCCATAATGTTTCTTGCTTCCACAAATGCTTCCGGTAAGGCAATAATCATCCCCTGATTGGATTTTGAATCCACATTTCCCAGAAAAGTTCCTCCTGAATAAAAGCTCAGCCTTGCCTGCATATCGATCTTTGTACTTTTGGTACTGTCACCGTTTACCACCGGACTAAAATGGAAAGCAGGTAAAAAATCTACATAATCTCCCTGATCCATTCTGCCTCCTAAAGATCCCTGGTTGTTCAGATTCAGCTGTCTTCCTGTCTTACCATCAGCATTCGGGGAATAACCTGCTCCGATTCTCCCGGTTGTGCCAAAGGAAAATTTCTTGTTGGTTATTACGATCTGGGCATTAATTCCCCTTCCGGCGCATATAAATACAATGCACCAGGCTAATAAAAGCTTTGTTTTCATAGGGATTATTTAAGTGTTTTGGGTTTGTAGAATTTTAATGCAAATAATAAAATAACCACATAGCAGAGAATAGGAAGGAGGTAGGCATGGGCAATATCTTTTTCTGCAATTCTACCCATGATCGGAGGGAAAACAGCACCTCCAAACATCGCCATAACCAGGAATGATGAAGCCTGTTGAACTTTTGATCCTAATCTTTTAAGGCCAAGACTGAAAATAGTAGGGTACATTACACTCAGGAACAGGTTGAGCAAAATAAGGCTGATAAATGATACCCATCCGAAACTCTGTGAAATAATCAGGCACAGAATGATATTACAGGCTGTAAAGATAGCCAGCAGTTTGTTGGGAGCTATGAATCTCATCAGGAAAGTTCCGATAAATCTTCCGATCATCATCATCGCCATGCTTAAAGAAAAATAATAGGAAGCCTGTATCTCAGGAAGGTGCATTTTCTCAACACCGTAATTGATAAAATAGGCCCATGTTCCACCCTGTGCGGCAATATTAAAAAATTGGGCAATGACTGCAAATATAAAATGTCTCTGCTTATAAAGCGGAGCATGTGGATCTGATACACTAAGGTCTTCTCCTTTTTCATTTTCTGAAATGATGATATCTTCCGCGTGAGGATCTTTAAGGTCCGGCACTCTGATAAAGCTGAAAATAATGGTAATCGCGAGAATGACAATCCCAATCCATGTATAAAGATTTTTTACTGAATCCAGAGATCCAGATCCGGTATCAGGCGTTCCGAAAATGAAATATCCTCCCAACAAAGGACCGATAATGGCTCCCAATCCATTAAAAGACTGTGCAAAATTAACCCTCTGATCACTCGTTCTTTCATCCCCCAAAGCGGCAACAAAAGGGTGGGCTACCGTTTCAAGGGTTGCCATTCCCATTGCAAGAACAAAAAGAGCCAATCTGAAAAAGTTAAATGAAGAAGTATTGGCGGCCGGAATAAATAAAAAAGATCCCAATGCGAACAGTGACAGACCTAAAATAACTCCCAACTTATACCCGAATTTTTTCATAAATAATCCTGCCGGAATGCCCATCAATGCATAAGCCCCAAAAATGGAAAGCTGCACCAGCCCTGATTTGGACTTCGAAATGTGAAGGACATTCTGGAAATGTTTGTTCAGGACATCACCCATGGTAAGCGCAATGGCCCAGAAAAAGAACAGAGAGGTAACAAAAGAAAGGATGATATAGTATTTCTTATCTGTAAATTTTGGAGTATTCATATCGTATGTTTTTAAGAGGTTTTACAGCTGTTTTTTTCTCTGAATGCCTTGAATTCTTCATAGGTATAATCCGGGCATGCTCCTGATTTTGAGGTGATAAAAGCCCCCAGTGAAGTTGCCTGTTTCATGATCTCTTCCGGGGATCTTCCCTGAATTCTTTTAGACAGGAACCCGGCCAGAAAAGAATCACCACTGCCTACGGTATCTGCAATTTCAATATGAACCGCCGGAAAATTATAAGCAGTATCTCCCACAAAATATCTGGCGCCTTTACTTCCTTTGGTAAGGACAATTTCATTGAGGTTAAAATAGTTCTGAAGATGTCTGATGCTGGTATCTTCATCAATATAGTCTTCACCGAGGTATTCAAGGATTGTTCTGAGTTCTGCCTTATTCATTTTAACAAGGTCAGCTTTATGCAATAATTTTTTAATGAATTCAAAATCAATAAAAGGAGGACGGAAATTAACATCAAATACTTTGAATTTTGAATATTCCAAAAGCTCGAGCAGGGTATTTTGGGAAACCTGGCTTCTTGTGATCAGACTGCCAAAGACAAATGCTTCAGAATTCTGTATCAGTTCCTTATGCTCTGGCAAAGGCTGGATATAATCCCAGGCAACATCCTGCACAATGTCATATGCAGCCTCTCCATGCTCATCAAAATCAGCAATGACAGTTCCTGTGGCCTTTTCCTGATCTATCTGTATGAAATCTGTTGTTATTCCCCAATCCTGAATCTGATGAAGAAGACGGTCTCCTAATTCATCATTTCCTATACGGCTAAGCATTTTGATATCGATTCCCATTTTGAAAAGGTTATAGGCAACGTTGAATGGCGCTCCGCCAGCTCTGGATCCGGTTGGGAAGATATCCCACAGAACCTCTCCAAAGCAAACGACATGGTTGAATTTATTTGTTCTCATATTAGGTTAAACGTTTAAGTTATTGTTTAAAAAAAATGTTATATATCAAATTAATTATTTTAAAGATGCTTTAGCAAACAGTTTTGCGGATAATGTTATTCTTTTTCCGGTTGCCGTATAATCATTGATTTGTCCGTCCAGAAGCTTGATAGCCTCTTCTGCCATTTCTTCAATCGGTTGCTGGATGTAGGTAATCTCCGTAGGGAAAAGATCATAGGCATCCGTTTCATCAAATGCGATTACAGATACCTGCTCCGGAACTTTTATGTTGTTTTTAACGAGGTAGGAAAGTCCCGCTACCGCAAGTTTATTGCTGGAAAAATATAGTGCTGTATTTTCAGGTTTTTCTCCCAGGTTTTTTCAAGCTTCACATGTACCTCCTGTGCAATATTTTCCAGTCCTACCAGGAGATATTGTATTTCAGCTGTTTTTTGGGAAGAGCTTACCGCTTTTTCAAAACCATGCTGACGGTCAAGAAGATGCGGGAGCTTAGTCTCGTAGCCCACGTAGATCATTTTGTCAAAATCCTTATTAAGAAGCAGGCTGGCTGTGCGCTCTGCGATCTCCTGATTATCAATAGTAATTCCGGGAACAGACACACCTTTAAGGTACCTGTCAATCGTTACAACAGGGTATTTAAGCTGAATAAGGTTTTCAAGTGTTTTTTCTGATCCTGCTACGGGAGCAACGATCATTCCGTCTACCTGTTGTTGTGAAAAAAGCCCGGTCAGTTTTTTAAATTTTTCTGCATTTTCATCAGAACTGCCGATGATCAGGGTATAGCCCAACTTTAACGCTTTATCTTCCAGATTCCTTGCCATATGGGAATAGAAGTCGTTGGAGATATCGGCAACGATCAATCCAAGAAGCTTAGTCTTATTGGTTTTAAGACTTTTTGCGATCTTATTCGGAGTGTAGTTAATCGTTTCAGCAATTTCAAAAATTTTTTTACGGGTGTCTTCACTGATACGCTGACCTTCCTTTCTGTTGAGAACATAAGATACAGTGGCTACGGAAACTCCTGCCAGCTTAGCAATATCTTTTATGGAAGATCTTTTCATTTAATTTTTTTAATGCACAAAAATATTTCAGAAAATAGTAAAAAAACAATAGCTGAGTTTTTTTGGTGGTTTCAGAAAAAAGTGTAATTTTGGCGGCTTTTTATTATTGATTTTAATTTACTCATTCTCAGTTAATTAGGCAATAATGTATACTTTAATATGAATAAATTGTTAATTCAATTTAAAAGAGCTGTTAATTTTGGTTAAACGTTTATCCAAATAAATTTTAAAATTTTCTTTACTTCAGGTTTATTTTCTAATTCGTGTTTATTTTCTATTCAATGAATCTGCTTATATGTCTAATTTATAGAAGAAAATTTTTTTATATAATAAAAAATATTTAGTTTTGTAACTAAACTATTTAGTCAATGAACAATAAATTGAATGATTTACTAAACCGTTTCAGGTCTGCAAGCAGAATGTATTCGGACGCTTCTGTAATGATGCATGAGACAATCGCCAGAAAAGCAGGATTAATGGGTTCTGATCATAAATATCTCGGGCTTATTCTCCAGCACGAACAGCTGACAGCAGGAGAGGTTTCGGATCTCACGGGATTAACGAAGGGAGCGGTAACAGGGCTTCTGGATCGTCTGGAAGCAAAAGGCTTACTGCACAGGAAACTGACTAAAGATGACAGGCGAAAGATTATTATAGTTCCTGATGTTGAAAATAGCATGAAGCTTCTTCAGCCGTTCTTCAATGATTTACAGGAGAGAACAACTCCTGTTATCAGCAGTTTTTCTGAAGAGGAAATACAGGTGATCGAAAGATATTTCCTTTTAGCAGCAAATGTGATGAAGGATTTTACAGAAACTTTGAAAAAATAACCAAAATTAATAATCATGGAAAATATAACAGTCAATTATTTGCACAGGGCTGAGCTCTGGCTTTGTGTAACCACGGTCATTTATTTTTTCATCAATGGAGCACAAATTTTTGAAACTCTTGTTTTTGTTCCCAAATGGTCTGCTTCCCCGCCTCAAAGTCTGGATATTTTGTCTGATGGCAAGGGAATGAGTTTAAAAATCTTTTGGATTCTATTTCATTCCATTCATGAGATTGCCTTTATATTGGCCATTATTTTCTGCTGGAAAATTGATCCGGTCAGAAACTGGCTGTTTGTCTTGTTTTTTATTCATTTTATGGTGCGGGTTTGGACTTTGATGTATTTTGCTCCCAATATTATAGATTTTCAAAAGATTGCAGATCAACCTTCTTTAGCTGCTAATCTAGCTGCGAGAATATCAAAATGGCAATTTCTGAATTATATTAGAGTAGCCATTTTTGTGGCGGTATCGTTAGGTCTTATTCCTTTATGCATTAAATTATTTTCCATGCGTGATTAACTTTTACAGTAATGCCAATATTGGTTTGTATGATTGGCTTCAGTGTGAATCACACCTTCCAGCAAAATCTCCCACATCTGACTTTACAAATGCAGGAGAAACCTTATTAAAGAAAAATAAAATTATTTGCCCTATTGATGGATACTGTTTAAATGGGTAAAAATTATTTTAACAAAGTCAGGGTGAAACTGTTTTCAGCAAAAGTATTTCTGGATGTATTTGAAGTACAGCCTGCAGCACATCTTACCTGCATATAGTAAGTTCCGGCTGTCAGGTAAGCTATATTTGAGGTATAAATAAAATCAAAACCTCCAGTGCCGGTAGCCAGGTGGATATCCTGGGAAGGAAATGCAGGATTTACATACGCTGTTGCACTTTTGCTTAGGTTATAGGCAATAAAGGCTCCGCAACCTGCCGGGGTTTTATTGGTGATAAGGCGTGGCGAAACAATATAATATCCGGGAACAGTAACAACAGCACTTGCTCCTACATAGGTCATTGTGCCTACAATATTAACACTATTACCTGTTGTTGAGTTAACGATAAGGGCAGAACCGGTAGTATCGCGCCATGTACCAACACCGCCTGAATCAGAAACCAGCACCTTTCCTTCACCCTGAGTTCCGTCTGTAATTTTAATTGCTCCCGGACTTGTTCCGTTATTGATATCTAATCTTGTGGCTGGAGCTGCAGTACCTAAACCTACTCTGTTATTGACAGCATCTATATTCAAAGTTGTATTGTCTACCTGAAAATGGCTGGTTCCGGAAGTAGCGGAAGAAGTGAAAGAAAGAGTTTTATCAGCCATTGTTACCACCCGGTCAGAAATAAGTGTACCATTATCTTTGTAAATATTGATATCCGCAGTATTTATTTTCTGCCATACCACCCCATCAAAGAAATAATATCCTTCTGCTGTAATGTTGATTGTTTTTGGAGATACTGTAGTTACTGCAGAAGTAGCATAAACAATATTTCCTTTGTGATCCGTTGTATACTGGGCATCTCCGGCTTTAATCTGGTCGCCTGTAAGCCTGGGGGCTATAAGCCCTTCCGGTCTGCTTCCATCGGTGGTTTTTGCCGTTACATCCAGGGTGGCTGTTGGAGAACTTGTGTTAATACCTATTTGGGATAAAAACAACTGCGAGAATAAAAGACAAGTAAATAAATGTGTTCTGTTCATTATTTATATTTTAGAATTGTGTTGTTTATAAACATGACCGGAGCACCCGGCCATGTAAGAAACCTGCAGAAGAATTGAGGGAATTTCTGCATGGGCTGAAAATCAATTGTGCCTTTAGAATCGTAAAATCATTAAAAGAATTAATGGGATGAACTATTTTTAAGCATCAATGAGAATTTTATTTTATAGATTATTTAATCAAAGTCAGGCATGGCAACCATTATTGATGTATTTTAACTGATGATTATAATATTGGTTAAAGAAGGCTTAGAAGCAAAATTATTTCTGAAACTCTACAAAAACATATCCCAAGGCACCAAAGCCAAGGCTGTCCCCATCTGCTATATGAAAGCTGACTCTATAGAAAGTTTTATCCACATAAGAAAAGAAGGTAAACTGTGCGAGGCCATCCTGTGCACAATTGACAGGAATCAAAGCAGGGTTGGGGCTGGACGGAATGCCTGCTCCTATATTGGCAAAAGTTGGGGTTATAGTTAAAGGAACACTATTAATAAAGGCAGATCCGTTTTGTGCCGTTCTGTACATTCCATGAATAATACCTGTATTATTGGTTCCGGTAGTTGTTCTTACCTGGATATAAGAATCTGTATTGGTACAGGTGGTGGAAGGATACCGGAATTCTAAGGAGCCAATAGCAACAGAGAAACTCGTGGGAGTGCCTGCATTGATATTGAATGACCTGAATGAAGTGGTTACAGAGCTTTGCACCACGACATTTCCATTGGCATCAATTCCCAGGGGGAAGTGTTGGAGGTAGGATTAGTGCTGTTATTGATATTGGTGAATTTTAATCCGGAACTTCCTGCCACACCTGATGCTATTTCTAATTTTGCTGTAGGATTACTGGTTCCTATTCCCACCTGGTTGTTGGCTGCATCTACAGAAAATGTAGTCCCGGCTACGGAAAAGGCATTGAGAACTGTACCGTTGAATGCCAGTGTATTACCGTTCTGTGTGACAATTCTGTTTTCTGTAAGAGAGCCATTGGAATTGTAAATATTGGTATTCAGTTTCACCCAGACGGTTCCATCAAAAAAATAAAAACCTGTGTTATCAATATTCACTGCATTTCCAGTTGGCGTTCCGGTAGCTATGTTATCCACATAAATAAGGGTGGAAGGTGTAACTCCGGTCATGCTTTGTGCTCTTTGCCTGTCAATTCTCGGGATTAGCATACCTTCTGCTGCCGTGTTTGTTCCTGTGGCATTTTTTGCCGTTACATCAAATGTTGCTGAAGGTGACGAGGTGTTAATACCAACTTGAGCAAAAATTCCACAGGGAATCAATAAAGTTAATAATAGCTTTTGCATTTTGTAATTATTCTTAGGTTTTAGTGTGACGGCTAATGGTAAGTATCCAATAATAACATATAGTCAGAGGGTAAAATTTCCTGATGGCTATTAGTGAAATCCCTGCAAAAGTAGCTGCTCTGCAAGCATATGAAAAGACAATACCTTGCCATTTTCGGGAAAATAACAAGGTATATAATGTTTGTATCGTGTTGTTTTTTAGTGGCTTGCGGATTTTTGCTTTTGGGATTCTTCCTGCAGGTATTTTATAAAAAGAGAAGGGGATAAAGAGGTTACTTTTTTAAATACCGTAGTGAATTTGCTGTGTGATGAAAAGCCAACTTCATCCGCCAGGGAAGCCATTTTATAATTCCTGTATTGTGGATCATTTTTAAGTTTTTCAATAATATAATTAATCCTCAATTCATTAATATAGTTATTGAAATCTTTCTTTTTATAAGTGTTGATTACATAGGAAAGATATTTGGTATTGGTTTCGAAATGGCCGGCAAGATATGGGAGAGAGATGTTTTTATTATTGAAAAGATTGGATTTTTCAAATTTTTTCATCTTTGCAAGAAGTTTTTGCTCGGTTTCAGGAGTCATCATTACAGGTGGAGAACTGCTTTCTATCTGAGGTGCCGGTATGGTTTCTGTATTTAAACTAATGATATTTTCAGGTTGAGACTTTTCATGAGCTTTTTCTATTATCTGCCTGAACTTCTCAATATTCTCTTTTTGCTGTATTCTAGACCGTATATAAAGTATGAGGGTAATAATGAGAAGAACCACAGCAGCAAGAATAAAATAGTTCTTCTGAATACTTTTGTTCTCTGCCTTTGCTATTTTCTTATCAAGCCTGGTGTATGATTCATCGATAAACTGACGGGTCTTTGTTTCTATTTTTTCTCTAGTGTATCTTTTCTCTGGTCTATGACTTTAAGCTTTTCAATATTTTCGGTCAGCAAATAATATTGTTTCTCTGTGCTGTAAACCTCTTTTTTTAGTTCAAGGTTTTCAGTCTTTTCAGATACTTTTTTGGCAAGGTCCAGGTATTGTCTGGCTTTGAGCGCATCTTTTTTTCTACATATACATTAGCCAGGCCAATGTAAATATAACCTGTAGTTTCATTTTCAGGAATATCTTTAGCTAAATTTAAAGCCTTCTTATAATGAAATAAAGAAGCATCCATATTTTTCAGATGGTAATAATTGGAACCAAGCATCTGTTCGTTATCAGCAGTAAAAAAATCTTTTTCTTTTATGACATTGTTGAAGTGAAGCTGAGATTGCTGAATATACTGGTTGGATTTCTTGTATTTTTTCTGATCCATTTCGTAATAGGCCATTTCTTGCAGAATCAATCCCTGGATTTTATGCGCTATTAACGTGTCCTTAATCATTTTACCGGTTTCGAGTGTTTTTTGAGCGTATTTTTTTGACTGGCTATAGAGCTCAACACCACGGTATTGACCGGCTAAAAAGAGAGAAATCCGTGCCTGCCAGTTTAAATCATCCGTATTCTCAATAATTGTTTCAGCTTTTTCGGCATACGACAGGGCTTTTTTAAACTCTTTCGCATCTCTGTAAATGTTGGCAGAAAGCATTAAACTTTTTGCCCGGAGGGTTGGCGTTTCAAAAGCCTTATATAAAGAATCAGCAATATAGAGTGCTTTTTTGAAATCTTTGGGAGCGGTTTCTAAATAGGTTTTATTGTATATTTTATTATAGGCAGCTAAATCCTGAGCCTTTACCAACAGGCAGAATACAAGATTTAAAATAAAGAAGAGTTTTTTCATATGATTGTATTAGCAAATATTCCGGTTATAAGTAAACAGAGCTTTAAAGGTTTAGTTCTTAAATAATTAGTTATGATTTAACCATTAAAAATAAATCTGAGAAGACTTGGGTTTCTCAGATCAGCTATTAAAATCTGTATTAACTAAAAGATAACGAAGTTCAAATTAAACGTATGGAAAATATGGATTTGAAGGTTTTTTACCATTATTTGAAGTAATTTGTGTAAAATTATGCTTTTAATTTTTATTTATTATAAATTCAATATGTATTAATTGTAAATAATACACTTCAATAATGGCTTGTCCGTTTTTTAAAATTTATTCTATACAAATTTTCATATGAAAATATGGTTTGGTTTGAATGTGGATTTCAAAAATATGATTAATAAAATATTTTATACTTTTATGAAAATTACAGATGATGGATGAAATTTTTAAAATGTTCAAACTGGATGTAGCGGAATCCGAGAGGATAAGTCGTTTGGAAAATTCCCCGCATTACCACGTACGCAAAGATTTGTAAGTAAAAAAGAGGTGCTTTTGTTTAATACAAAGCACCTCTTAATTTTGAGTTAATATAGAATATTTCACTATCCGGTATCTTGGTTTTTACCTTACAAAAAGTATACAATTACTATTAAAAAATGTTAAATATTATCTGTGTTTTCTTGTGCAAATTCAAAGCTGAAAATATTGTACAGCAATGAGATATGAATATTTAAAGGATAATTATATTGCAATATTTATAATATATTATGTATAAATTAATAAATAGTATTGAAAAATATCATTAATAATTAATTATATTTGCTTAAAATTAAAAACCACCAAATGTTGAATTAAGCAAAAAAATAACGTTTTAGGTCTTTTGTAGTATGGTGAATGTTTTTAAAATCAAAGAATTAAGATATATACCTAGGTGGTTGGTTTTTTTATTGATGTTTCAATCGTTTCTTTTTCTGTATTAACTACGTATCTATTCTTAATAAACCTGCATGTAAAAATTAATTTTACTGAATATTCCAATGAGAAAATTTTTGTGGTTATTCTTGTTAATATTCTGTTTATGCTTCTCTTTAAAACTTACGCAGGGATTATAAGATATTCTACCTTTTTCGATTTTTTCAGGATTTTGTGGTCTTCCGGTAGTACGCTCTTGGTATTGCTGGGATTGAGTTATATTTCGCATGTCACTTTAGGACAGCCTGTTTATCTGTATCCGGCACTCTTTTTATTTTTCTTTATTTCCGTCTTTCTGATGTTCTTTTTCAGAATGGTTACCAAGAAGCTTTTTAAAATGTTTATGCGGGCTGGAAATGGCTCGTCCAGATTAAGGATCGCTGTTGCCGGAGTAGAAGATGAATCTGTATCACTGGCCAACGCTATTATTCACAGTCCTGGACAGGCTTATAGGCTGGCAGGTTTTTTAGTGCCAGATCTGATTCCAAAAAAGCAATGCTTCTGGGGCATAAGGTATATAATAAAAAAGAGCTTCTTAAAAATGAACGTCTTACCAGCCGGTTCGATGCCGTTTTAATCAGGGAAACAATGAGCAGGCCGAAAATGGAAGAATGGATCACCCTTGCACTGGATAAAGGGCTGAAGGTACTGAAGGCGTCTGATATCAGCAAAGTTACCGAAGAAGGTCTTGTAGGAAGTATCCGTCCGCTTCAGATTGAAGACTTGCTGGAACGGAGACCTATAAAAATAGAAAATGAAGAGGTGAAAAGCGCTCATTTTGGCAAAAATATTCTGATAACCGGAGGAGCAGGGTCAATAGGGAGTGAAATTGTAAGACAGGTTGCTCAGTTGGGTGCATCGCTTATTGTTGTTGTGGACCAGGCTGAATCTCCTTTGTATGAGCTTAAGCTTGAATTGCTGGAAAGATTTCCCAATCAAAACTTCAAATTTGTGCTGGCAGATATTTCAAACCATTACAGGCTTGAAAGTTTGTTTGAACAGTACCGGTTTTCAACAGTTTACCATGCCGCAGCCTATAAGCATGTTCCTTTAATAGAAGATAATCCTCATGAAGCTATCTTTGTCAATATTGGTGGAACTAAAAATTTAGCTTTGCTGTCCAGACAATATAATGTGGATTGTTTCGTCATGGTCTCTACGGACAAGGCTGTGAATCCTACCAATGTGATGGGGGCTTCCAAAAGGGCGGCTGAGCTTTTTGTACAGTCGTTACAAAACTTTCCGGGAAATAGGACGAAATTTATCACCACCCGCTTTGGAAATGTTTTGGGATCCAACGGTTCTGTTATCCCGCACTTCAAAAAACAGATTGAAAAAGGAGGACCGGTCACCATTACCCATCCCGATATCATCCGGTATTTTATGACGATTCCCGAAGCCTGCGAATTGGTGCTTCAGGCCGGAACCATGGGGAAAGGAGGTGAGATTTATGTCTTTGATATGGGGAAACCGATTAAAATCCTTGATCTGGCAAAAAGAATGATAAAGTTATCCGGATATACACCGGATATAGATATTAAAATAGAGTTTATCGGTTTGAGGCCCGGTGAAAAACTCTATGAGGAGCTCTTAACGGATAATTCCACGACTATTCCTACCCATCATGAAAAAATAATGATCTCAAGGGATCCGCTGATGGAATTTGAAGACATCGAGATTTTATGCAAGCAGATCATGCGGGCAGCTATAAAAAAGGACAGTCTGCAGGTCGTTAAAATTTTAAAAGTGATTGTTCCGGAATTTATAAGTAATAATTCAGAATTTGAAATTTTAGATAAAACACCGGAACATGAAGTCTATCAGTAACATAGTTTTAATTATGTGAAAAAAGAAATAAAAATAATCAAATATTTTTGATGATTTCTTTTAATCGGAACGAAAATTGCTGCGAAAAGAATTAATCTTAAAATAATAGAGCACGTCATAGATTTTCACGTACACGTGAGATTTAAATAATAAATAAAGATATTCGTAACACGCTCCACATATGATTAATTCTAATAAGCTGAGCGTTAAAACAATAGATTAAAAAAACATATGAATAAAACTATTATTACGTATCTGATACTGTTTTCGGTTATTTTACTATCATGTAAACCCAAGCAGAATATGGTATACATGTCGAAGAATAATATGGAAGAGGAAGTGTCCAGGGCAAAGTTTCAGGGTCTGCATATTCAGGAGGGAGATGTTCTCCTTATCCTGGTTTCTGCACTTGACGAAATTGCAGTAAAGCCCTTCAACCTTAATACGACAAATAAGGTAGGAAGTGATACCAATACGGGAATTAACCAATACGTACAGCCAAGCGAATATCTGGTGAATGAGGAAGGATATATCTCTTTCCCAGTATTGGGGAATGTATATACCAAAGGAATGACGCAGGTACAGCTTAAACAGGAGCTGGAAACCCGTCTTAAAAGATATCTTACAGATCCTATGGTATCCATCAGTCTGAAAAATTTCAATGTAAGTGTTTTAGGTGAAGTGAAGGAACCGGGGCAGAAAGTAAGTGTTTCCCAAAAGATTAATGTGTTCCAGGCACTGGGTCTTGCAGGGGATATGACGGATTTTGGGGACCGTACAAACGTAAAGCTTATCCGTACCGGAGACGACGGAGCAGATCAGGTAGTCAATATTGACCTTACCAGATCGGACATCGTAAGCTCACCGTACTACTATATGAAGCAAAACGACATATTGTATGTACAGCCGGATAAAAATAAGCAGGTTCAGGCGAATTCCAATCCGAACAGGGCACTTACATTCCAGATTATCGGTGCTTTGCTGACGGCAGGTACTCTTATTATTGCTTTAACAAGACGATAAAATATGCAGCAGACAGAATTTCAGGCTAAAGAGGAAAAATTGAATATCAGAAAAACCATTTCCAAATACCTCTACAAATGGCCGTGGTTTATTGCCTCTATTTTGATCTTTTTATCAGGTGCTTATATCTATCTGAGGTATAGTGTGCCTAAATACCAAACCAAAACCACCCTTAAATTTGATAAAAAACAAAACGACCTTTCTTCGGCGTTAGCAGATCTTGATAACCTGGGAATAGGCCTGGGAAATTCAGATGAGCTGAAGAGTGAGGCTGCTGTTGTTAACTCGAGGCCCATACTGATGCAGGTGGTGAAAAACCTTAATCTCAATGTAGAATACTACAGCGCGGGGGAGATTAAAGATTCACAGCTCTTTTCCAAAATACCTATTACAGCAAAGATATTAACCTATACCAAAGAAAAGTTTGTATCGGCTGCTTATTCTATTACAGAAATAAAGGGAGACCAGTTTACCCTTCAAAACGATAAAAAAAGGAGTTCACAGGGAAATTCAATGTTCCTGTACAATTGGATTTCGGAACAGTGGTTCTTCAGAGAAATTTCCCAATTGCTGCAAAATCGGAGTATAAAATTATCTTCTGGAACCCAATTGAGAAAGTAAAGAAACTTGAAAAAACAATTCAGGTAAATTTACCGGATGAAAAGGCTATGCTAATGGACATCAGCCTGATAGGGACCCTTCCTGAAAAATCCGAAGCCATCCTTAACGAAGTTACCAAGCAATATAACCTGGACGGGCAGAGAGATAAAAACCTTCAGGCACAGAATACCCAGGAGTTTATCGATAAAAGACTGGAGGTGATCACTAAAGATCTTTCCGGAGTGGAAAACCAGAAAGAAGATTTCCAGAACCGCAACCGTATTGTTGATTTACAGGCTCAGGCAGAGCTGGCATTGCAGAATACCAGTGAAAATACCAAGGCACTTCTTCAGCAGCAGGCTCAGCTGGACCTTCTGAACTCACTTTCGGCGGAAGCTTCTAAAAGCAACAACCAGCTTATGCCTTCAAACCTGGGGCTTAATCCTTCGCTGGAACAAACGATTTCTCAGTATAATTTACTTATTATCAGCAGGAACAAAACCCTGAAGCAGGCTACAAATGAAAACCCGGCTGTCATAGAAATGAACAGGGAAATTGCTTCTCTTAAGGATGTTATCCGTGACAATATCCGCGAGCAGAAACAAACCGTACAAACAGGGATCTCCCAGCTTCAAAACCAGATCACCACAAATAACAGCGTTATAGAAAAAGTTCCCGGCCAATCTAAAGTATACAGGGGAATTGAGCGTCAGCAGAACCTTAAAGAACAGCTTTTCTTATTCCTTCTTCAGAAAAGAGAGGAAAATGCAATTAACCTGTCTGTAGACGTTCCGAAAGCTAAAATTGTTAACCCGGCATTTACTGAAGATGCAGTAGTGTCTCCTAAAAAAGATATTATTTTTCCAGGTGCTTTTTTCCTTGGAATTTTAATTCCTTTTGCCATCTTCTATCTGTTGTTCCTTTTGGATGACAAAATCTATAGCAGAGACGACATCAAAGAACGTTCCCGATTAGGCGTACTGGTAGATATCCCGTCACTTAAAGACAGTGAAAACCACCTGGTGCAGAAAAACGACTTTTCAGAACTGGCGGAAGCATTCAGGGTTTTGGTTTCCAACCTTAAATTTGTTCTTCCTGCTAAAGATTCGGCTAAAGTGATCATGGTAACTTCCTCTGTAAAAGGAGAGGGTAAAACCCTGGTATCCGTTAATCTTGCCCTTACCATTGCGAATAAAAGCGGAAGAGCCCTTCTGATTGGTTCGGATATCCGTAATCCTCAGATCCAGAGATACGACAGTGAACCGGTAAAAAGAAAAGGTCTTACGGAATTCTTATACGATGATTCGGTGAATGTGGAAGATCTTGTTCATACTTCAACCACCAACCCTTCATGTGATGTTATCTATGCTGGAGCTATTCCTCCGAATCCACAGGAACTGCTTTCTAATGGCCGTTATCAAAAGCTTATTGAGCAGATGTCATCCAGGTATGCCTATATTATTATTGACTCTGCACCGCTGATGCTGGTTTCAGATACACTGAGCATTGCAGATACGGCAGACGCGACACTATACGTAGTAAGATCAGGAATATCTAAAAATATACTGATAGATTTTGCCAACGATCTGGTAAAAGATTCTAAGCTTTCCAATGTATCCTTTGTCATCAATGATGTTTCAAGGCGTGCAGGAGGATATGGATATAACTATAGCTACGGTTATGGATACAGCCAGACCAAAGATAAAAATAGCTGGTGGAAGAAAATTTTTAAATCATAAAAATGCATAAAATTTTAATTACAGGCGGAGCGGGCTTTATAGGCTCTAACTTAACGGAGTATTTTTTAAATAAAGGACATTATGTTGTTTGCCTGGACAATTTTGCAACAGGACACCGTCATAATATTGAGCCTTTTATGGAAAATCCGAACTATAAGCTCATTGAAGGAGATATCCGTGATTTGGAAGTTTGTCAGAAAGCGGTGGAAAATGTAGATTATGTTTTGCACCAGGCGGCATTGGGTTCGGTTCCAAGGTCTATTAAAGATCCTGCTACCAGTAATGACGTGAATGTTTCCGGATTTTTAAATATGCTGATTGCTGCGCGTGATGCCAAAGTAAAGCGTTTTGTATACGCAGCTTCATCTTCTACCTATGGAGACTCGGCATCTTTACCTAAAGTGGAGGATGTAATCGGGAAGCCGTTATCACCATATGCCATTACCAAATATGTGAATGAGCTGTATGCTGATGTATTCGGGAAAACTTACGGAATAGAATGTATTGGCCTGAGATATTTCAATGTTTTTGGACGCAGACAGGATCCGAACGGAGCTTATGCTGCTGTGATTCCTTTGTTCGTAAAGCAGCTGATCAACCATGAATCTCCTACAATAAACGGAACAGGAGACTATTCACGTGATTTTACCTACATCGATAATGTGATTCAGATGAATGAGCGCGCAATGCTTACGGAGAATCCTGAAGCGGTGAATACAGTTTATAATACAGCTGTTGGAGACCGTACAACTCTGAACAGCCTGATCGGATACCTTAAGAAGTATCTGAGCGAATTCGATGAGAAAATTGCTGATGTTGAAGTCATTTACGGACCCAACCGTGTAGGCGACATCCCGCACTCCCTGGCATCAGTGGAAAAAGCAGAAAAATTATTAGGGTATCAGCCCACCCATACCATAGAAAAAGGCTTGAAAGAAGCCATCAGCTGGTATTGGGAAAATTTAAAATAAACAAGTTTAAATAGACTTTTTGTGGAAAAACAATATAAAATTGCCGTTATCGGTTTAGGATACGTAGGTCTGCCTTTAGCACGATTGTTTGCAACCCAATATCCGGTTGTAGGTTTCGATATCAATCAGGGAAGGATTGAGGAGCTGAATAAAGGGGTAGATAATACTCTGGAAGTGGAAAATGAGATATTACAAGCTGTGCTAAAACAGGAGAATCCTTTTAATCAGGCTTCTGAAAAAGGATTGTACTGCTCGGCAGATATCAGGGATATTCAGGATGCGAATATTTACATTGTCACGGTTCCTACTCCGGTTGATAAACATAACCGTCCTGACCTGACTCCATTATATAAATCTTCGGAAACTGTAGCTAAAGTATTGTCCAAAGGAGATATCGTGATTTATGAATCCACCGTATATCCGGGCGTTACCGAAGAAGAATGTATTCCTGTCCTGGAAAAAGTTTCAGGATTGAAATTCAATGAAGACTTTTTTGCGGGATATTCGCCGGAACGTATTAACCCGGGAGATAAGGAGCATACGGTAGAGAAAATTTTGAAAGTTACTTCAGGTTCTACACCTGAAATAGGGGAAATTGTAAATAACCTATATAAATCTGTGATCGTTGCAGGAACCCATTTGGCTCCGACCATCAAGGTTGCGGAGGCTGCTAAGGTTATTGAAAACTCACAGAGGGATATTAACATTGCTTTTGTGAATGAGCTGGCCAAAATTTTCAATCTTTTAGATATTGATACCCATGCGGTATTGGAAGCGGCAGGAACGAAATGGAACTTTTTACCTTTCAAACCGGGACTTGTAGGCGGGCACTGTATCGGTGTAGATCCTTATTACCTGGCACAGAAAGCCCAGGAAAACGGATATCACCCGGAAATTATACTCGCAGGACGCCGTCTGAACGATTCTATGGGGCAGTATGTGGCTTCCCAGCTGGTAAAAACCATGATCAAGAAGAAAATCACGATCAACGGAGCGAGAGTTTTAAATTTAGGAATTACGTTTAAAGAAAACTGTCCTGATGTAAGGAATACCAAAGCGGTAGACGTGATTCACGGTCTTGAGGATTATGCTTTACATGTTACCACGTTTGATCCATGGGCAAAACCGGAAGAAGTAAAACATGAGTACGGCCTTAATGTCGTTAATGAAATTCCGGAAGAAAAATTCGATGCCATTATCCTTACGGTTGCACACAAAGAATTTATGGATATCGACCTGAGCCATTATTTAAAGGAAGAAGGGATTATTTATGATGTAAAGGGAGTTTTGGAAGAATGTGATTCCAGACTGTAATAAAATAAAGCCGGAAGAAGAGGCCGAAGTTGCTTTTTCTTCCGGCTTTTCCGGACTTGTTCCGTTTTAGAATGTTTGTACCGTATTATACTATTTATTTAAACTGAGAAGTAAGCAGCCTGTTGAGCATGGAGGTAAATAAATCATATAAATTAGTTTTATTCACTTTAAGTTTTTTGTTTTTCTCTATAGGTTTCTTTATCTATGGGAAGATCAGTAATACTTCCTATCAGGATGTTTATTTTTTACCCATAGGTTTAGGTTTTTTCACTTTATTTATTTCAAACATATTTGTAAAGCTTAAATCCTATTTTATTTTCTGGATCATTACCATTCAGCAGATTGTACGGTACGTGGTGATTCCTTTTCTTTTTATCACGGGAGACAAACTGAAATTCGGCAGCACAACGGTCAATGAAGCTTATGCGGTTTCTATGATGCTGATTGAGCTTTTGTTTATACTGATTGCCTATCATATCTGTACTTTATCAAAAGAACCGAAGCCGCAGAAAGGGAAACTGGATTTTTTACCTTTAAATACTGTTAACACCGGCCTTTTCTTCCTGTTTATCCTGATTATTGCAACCAACAGGAGTTTCCTACACAAATTAAGCTTCGTGTGGGACATTGCCACCTATCTGAAACTTAAAATTTCCGGGGATCTGGAAAGTGTTTCACCTTTAGTCAGTATTATGTTCCCGGTGATGAGGGCATATATTGTTCTTTATATTTTCTCTTTAATTAATTCGTTTAAGATAAAACAGGGGGCAAAGCTGATGCTTTCGATACTGATTGTGTTAATTAATGCGACCATTATTGTCGGGATCAGCCGTTTCAGTATTGTATATGCTTCCTTTCCTTTAATCCTGTTACTTATTTATTTTTACCCGGTTTACAGAAGAAAAATAGTTACCTATACGTCTTCTTTCTTTGTACTTATTTTAATGGTGGCATCACTTGCCAAGTTTTCCAGTAATGCAAAAAGTGCTGATGTGGGAGGCTTTTTTAAACTCTATCAACTGAACGCTTACTTTGGGGGAGTAGCCAACTATGCCATAGGATTCGATTCCTACCAGAAGAATCAGGTAAACCCTTTTGACAAGTACTATTATTTTATATCCGATATCACACAGAATATACCTGTACTGTCGAAGTTTTCAAATGATAATTATAAGACCAACATTAAATTCAATAATCATATCTACGGGGCAGGACGTTCCAGGGATCAGATTGTACCGGTTTCTGTGGCGGGACTTTATCATTTTTCAATGTACTTCTTTTACATTTATATCTTTATTTTATCTATTCTTGCCTTCAGATTCGAGACAAAAGCTTATACTACAAATTCACCGGTTTTATTTTTCTTATATATCATTTTAGCTTTTGGCTGTTCGACAGCGATGATGATTAATATTGGTTCCCTTTCCGCTACGTTATTTATCAACTTAGTTGTGTTTATACCATTCTTTACAATGATTAACAAATTAAATCTAGCAAAATGAAAAAACCGATCTTATTATTTTTCGTACTGATATATTTTTTAGGAAGCTGTCAATATTATGTTAAAGACCGTTTGTCGGGATATGATACAGTCAAAAATACATACTTTCAAAAAGCGAAGGATCTAACGGCTTATTTGCCGGCGGGATATTCTAAAAAAGGAGATACGGATTATACTTCCTATATCCAGAAAGGGATCAATGAGAACTCTATCCTTATCATGCCTGATTTTCCGGTTCTTATTAATGAGAACGGGCTTGCATTGAAATCCAATCAGAAAATCCTCTTCCAGAAGAATTCGAAGCTGATTATGAAACCTAACAGCAAAGACCGCAACGGGATGCTTAATTTATTCAATATCCAGAATGTAGATATTTATTATCCCACGATCACCGGAGATAAGCATAAACACTTATCAACTACCGGAGAATGGGGAATGGGGATTTATATTTTGTCTTCCAGCCAGATCAATATTACCGGATCTTATATTGAAAGCAACTGGGGAGACGGGATCTGTATAGGAAGCAGGAACAATATCAATTCTTCAGATATAACAATTAAGAACACCATCTTAAAAGATAACCGCAGAAACGGATTAACCATTGGAGGAGTGGTCAATCTGCTGTTGGAAAACGCTTACATTGCCAACACCTCCGGAACCAATCCGCAGGCCGGAATAGATATTGAGCCGGACAGCAATTCTTACGAAGTGAAAAATGTTAAGCTTAACAATATTGAAACTGAAAACAATGGCAACTACGGACTCATCATTTCTCCGGGAAATATGGTGGGCAAACAGCAGAAGGCGATTTCAGTAGCCATAAACAATTTTAAAGACAACGGTTCAAAAATAGGCTTTGGACTGGCGATGACCAGGGATAAACCCAACGGAGGTTTCCCTCAGCTGAACGGAAATATAACGGTCAGCAACTTTTCATCACAAAATAATGCAACGGCAAAATTCAGATCATTTAAGGGCGCTTCCCACCAGGTTAATGTGAAAATGGACTTTGGAAAACTGGGAGCAACTTCCAGGAATGCAAACGGCTTTGATCAGAGATTTAAAAACAACAGCGAAACGATTACCTTGAAATAATGGTGAACAGGATAAAAAAGATTTTTAATACCAAAGACAAGAAGGCGCTGCTGGAAAACTTCGTTTCATTATCTGCATTGCAGTTAATAGGAATGGTGCTGCCATTGGTTACCCTGCCTTATATTCTAAGGGTAATAGGGTTTGAAAAATATGGAGTTATTGTTTTTTCAGCGTCCCTTATTGCTTATTTTACGGCTTTAACGGATTTTAGTTTCAGGATCACGGCCACCCGCGATGTGGCTATTTACCGGGACAGCCCGAAAAAGCTCAATATTATTTACAGTAAGGTTTTAACGATTAAAACTCTTTTCCTGCTGCTTTCGTGGCTTATTATTGCCATTGCAGTCTTCCTGTATCCGCCTTTTTACGAAAACAAAGAAATTTATTTTTATACAAGCCTTCTTTTGTTGGGTTATGTATTATTCCCGGAATGGTTCTTTCAGGGTATTGAAAAAATGCGCTATATCACCTATCTGAATCTGGGGATTAAGCTGTTTTTTACCCTATGTGTTTTTATATTTATTAAAAAAGAAAGCGATTTCTGGATCTATCCTCTGCTGCAAAGTGCAGGATATGTAGGAGCGGGTTTAGTAGGGCAATATGTACTGGTAAAGAAATATAAGCTGAAATTCATTTTCCTGCCTTATAAACTGATCATTAAAACCATAAAAATAAACTCGCCGATTTTCATCAATCAGTTTGTGCCTAACCTGTATAATAACACCAGTACTTTCCTGCTTGGAATTTTAGGAACACCAAAGCTGGTGGGGATCTATCAGGCTATTTTAACAGTAGTGAATCTTATTGTTACCCTGATCGAAATTCTTTCCCGAGTGTTTTTCCCTTTCTTAAACCGCAAGAAAGATGCTTTCCGGTGGTACAAAAATATGATGCTGATCACCATAAGCGTTATGATCATCGGAGTGCTGGTTTTTAATAAACTAATCTTCTGGTACCTGAATGTGAACTACGAAAATGCATTCTGGATACTGCTGATACTGGCCATAGGATTGTTTGGTTATACCCTCTATAATATTTTCGGGCTCAATTATTTTATTGTTCACCGCCAGGATAAATTAGTCATGACGAACACCTTATTTGCTTCTGTTTTAGGTTTTATTTTGGCATACCCCTGATTCATTTTTACTCTGTATTGGGAGCTGCTATTAATTTGTCTTTAGCCAGATGCATAATGGGTGGAGGATTATTTTATAAATTTTTTAGAAAGAAGAAATGAAGATAGCAATACATCACCGTAAAGGAAGTTTTTCCGATCGCTGGATCGAGTATCTGGAAGAGAAAAATATACCGTATGTTTTATTAAATGCCTTTGATAATGATATCATTGCACAGGTAAAAGAACATCAGGTAACCCACTTTATGTGGCATTTCAACCAGAATTATTATGAAGATATGCTGCATGCGAGAACCTTGTTCAGATCCATCAGCCAGATCGGGATAAAGACATTTCCGAGTGAAGACGCCTATTGGCATTTTGATGATAAAGTGGCCCAGAAATATCTTTTGGAAGCATTGGAAGTACCGTTGGTAAAGGCAGATGTTTTTTACCATAAAAAAGAAGCGGAAGAGTATATAGAAAAGACATCTTTTCCGAAAGTCTTCAAATTAAAAGGTGGGGCGGGATCCATTAATGTAAAGCTTATTAAAACGAAAAGCCAGGCCAGAAAAATCGTAAACCAGGCATTTGGAAGCGGGTTTGCTGCATTTGATTCCTGGACGGTTTTTACTGATACGATCGAGAGATTCTGGAGGCAGAAGACCACACACAATTTTCTCAGAGTCCTGAAATGGGGATTCAAAGGGATTTTTGTAGATCAACAATACAAGGTTTTTCCCAAACAGAGAAATTATGTCTATTTCCAGGAATTTATCCCGGAACTGACTTATGATATAAGGCTTATTGTAATTGGGGATAAGTGCTATTATCTGAAAAGAAATACCAGGGATAATGATTTCAGGGCATCCGGCAGTGGCAGGTTGGAATTTGCACCGGGAAAATTTAATCTTGAAGCAGTGGATATCGCATTTAAAACTGCCCGGCAGCTGAAAATGATATGCGTTGCGTACGATTTTATATTTGATTCTGAAGACCGGCCTTTAATTGTAGAAATCAGTTATGGATTTCAGCCGTATGTTTATGATCAGTGCCAGGGATTCTTCGATCCAGCCCTCAATTGGAATGAATCTAAGGTGAATCTGGAATATGAAATTGTTCATAATTTTTTAAATGAGTTCACATAAATTTAATATTTGAGTGTAAATTTTAATTTTTTGCTTAAGTTATTGAAAATAAACTTTGATTCAAATATTTGTGAGATATTATTTTTTTGTATATTTGTTTTATGTAGTAGAAAATTCATTCATAATGTGATTATTGTAACAAATTAATTAAATAATTGCATTATTTTAAAGATAATTTTTGTTACATCGCTATTGATATCTGCACACACAGATTTGAAAAAAATCATTTTAATTATTGAAAATAATCATAACATTTTCAGGCTTTTAGCCCTGAAGGGATGATGGTTATTGATTCATGTGAAACTTAGCTTTAAAAAAACTTATAACTCAATTTTTATCTAATTATATAACAATAATGAAAGTGATATAAAAATGAATATAATTTTCCTTGAAGCCGTTCAAATTCATGGTGGTGCTCGTAAAAGTACCATAGAATTGGCGAAACGACTAAATGAAGAGGGGCATAATTCGGTTATCGTAGATTTCTGGGGGAGTTGCAATGAGTTTGTAGAAGATGTACAGGCCAATAAAATTCCAATACATATTTTAAAGAAGAACGATAGTCCTATTGCGATTTTTAGTACCAAAAATCCCTTTAAAATTGGGGTAAACATTATTTCGTTTTTATTGGATTGGGTGAGGCTGAAAAAAGAATTTAAAAAATTTCAGAACACCTTTAAACCGGATGTGGTTATTATTAATAATATCAAAACCAATTCGATTCTAAAGAAAGGGAAAAATTATAAGATCGCATATTTTGCAAGAGGCTGGTTCGCTTATAATTCGATAGGCTTTCTTAAAAAGCTGATGTTTAAGTATAATTCCGATTATTTTATCGGAGTATCTCAATCTACAAGACAGGCAATTTATACAGGAGGTTTGGCTCCGTTAGAAAAAATATTTGTTGTACCTAATGCAATTGATTTAACGAAAGTTGAACAGTACAAAAGAGAACGGGTAGCACGTAAGGAAGGCGATCCTGTAGTGATTTTACATTGCGGTGGTTTTTTACCGGCAAAGGGGCAGGATCTGTCAATTTCTTTAGCCAGGAAATTAAAGGATAGTAACATTAATTTTAAAATCATCCTGATGGGGGCTGTATATGATACCCCTGTGTCAGAGAATTTTTTAAATAAGATCCGCACAGAGATTAGCCAGTATAAACTTGACAGTCATGTAGAAATTCTGCTCAATCAGAAAGATCCATACAGCATTTTTAAAAGCAGCGATATTCTCATTCACCCATCTGATACTGAGGGATTACCCCGCGTCATTATGGAAGCTTTGGCATTTGAAATTCCTGTTATTGCCAATCCGGTGGGAGGGGTCACGGATTATATCCTGCACAACTTTACAGGCTATATCGCTACCCATAATAATGTAGACGATTATTATGAGTACATCTGTAAGCTATACTATGACAGGGACCTGTATAATTTTATTGCCGGCAATGGAAAAGCATTGATTGTCAATAACTATGATAAGAAAAACCAGGTAGAGGAGTTTGATAAAATCTTTAAAAAATTGGGTGCATCATGAAGTCTATCACCATTTTTACACCAACTTTTAACAGAGAAAAGACTTTAGGAAGACTTTATAACTCTTTATGCAATCAGAGTAATCCTGATTTCAAATGGATCATTGTGGATGACGGCTCCGGCGATCATACTTCCGGCAAGGTTCAGCAGTGGATAGAAGAAGGTAAAATAGAAATACAATACTACTATCAGAAGAATAAAGGAAAGCTGGCAGCCCAGATTTTAGCTTTAAACTATATAGATACTGAATTATTTACATGTATCGACTCTGATGATTATATACCGGATGATGCCGTTGAAAAAATACTGAGATTCTGGAAGGCTAATAAAAAAACCGATTCTGCTGGAATCATCGGTCTGGATGCTTATGAAGATGGTTCTGTAGCGGGTGAGCAATTGCCGGATAAAAAAGAATCCACCTATTCTGAATTGGTAGACCTCTACAAAATCAAAGGTGACAAAAAATATATTTTTGATACGGAAGTCTATAAAAAGTACCTGCCGTATCCTTATTTTGAAAATGAAATTTTTCATGAAGTCAGCTGGATCTTTACCCTGATTGACCAGAATCATAAATTTCTTCTTTCAAACGAAATATATTGCATTATAGAATACCAACAGGACGGATTGTCCAACGGATTATATAAAAGATATAAAGACAGCCCCAACTCATTTATTGAATACAGAAAAATAAAAATGAAGTATGGGATCAACAAAAAAGTTGTGCTGAAGAACTCAATACACTATATATCCTCTTGTCTTTTTGCTAAAAAATGGAATTTTTTAGAGGCTCTCCCAATAAATTGTATACGTTCATAGCCATTCCTTTCGGCGTGTTGCTGAACATATACATCAGCCGCAAAGTAAAGCAAAATACACACAGGATTAAACAAGGAAAATTGATTTAGAATGAATAATGCTATAATAGTACCGGGAGTAACGGATTTGAATAAAGGAGATCAGGCATTGGTCTGGGAAAGCTGGAGGCTGGCAAAAGATACCGGACTTTATGATGAAGTATATATATTGGATTTAGGCGATACTGAAGAAGAAAGAGAATTATTATGTAAACAGTCTGAAGATCATGGCCTTAAGTTATTGGAGAATATTTTAAAACATCCCCGAAGAGGACAGCATAACTCTGAGCAGCATATTAAGGAATCCAAATTTGAGCTTTTAAAGCAGATTAAAAATGCCGGAATGGATTTTAAAAACACCCGGTATCTCATTAAAATATGCAACGATCTTGAAAAGGTAAAGAAAAACTTTGATGATAAAACCTATCGGACTGTTAAGCAGTTTCATGAGGCAAAAACCATTTTTGTAAAAGGAGGAGGTTTCATTCACGCTTATGGTGAAAAAACAGCACCTTACTTAATGTGGTACTTCTTGTTTTATGTAAGGCTTGCCAAGGCGTTGGGAAAAAAGTTGTTTTTCTACCTAATTCATTTGGGCCGTTTATAGGCTTAACCGTTAAACAGCAGGTGCGTACAGTACTAGGTCAGCTGGATCTGGTGTATGCACGTGAGGATGTTTCTGCAAAAAGCCTGGGCCAGTTATTGGAGAAGAAAATTCCTGTAGAAATGGATCTTGGGTTTTTCCTGGAAAAAGGAAGCCAGGAAGAAGCGTTGAAGGTATTGCAGAAATATAACCTGAAAAAAGAAGATAAAATTGTAGGAGTTACAATCCGGCCATGGCGTTTTCCGGGACTTTCGAATCCGGAGGCTCTGTATAAAAAATATATAGACTCAGTGGTAGCCCTTACAAAGCATTTGTTGGATAAAGGATATAAAGTCGCTTTGTGTAACCAGTCATTAGGAGTTAATTCCCATGAAGACGACCGTAATGCCATAAGAGATTTACTTGAAAAGATTCAGGATCCTAATATTATCTGGATCAATGAGAACTTATCCTGCGATATACTGAAAGCGGTTTATTCCAACTTTTACTTTTTCGTGGGAACCCGTTTTCACTCCATTATATTTTCACTGACTTCCCTGGTTCCTTCCATTGCCATAGGATATGGAGGTAATAAGGCACTGGGAATCATGGGAGATTTCAATCTGGATGATTATGTGGTTCAGATTCAGGATGTGCAGCCTGATTTGCTGATCAATATGTTTGATAAGGCAATTTCAGAATACGATCATATAAAATCGAAGCTGGACCAGTCGATGAGCCTGGTTACAGAAAGCAGAAACAGATTGTTAAAAGATATTCAATCCTTATACTGATGATGAAACTAATTCGGACATCAACCATACCATTGTCTTTAAATGTTCTGTTAAAAGGACAGTTAAAGTTCCTCAATGAGTTCTATGAAGTTGTGGGAGTGACTTCTGAAGGGCATTTGCTTGACGAGCTGAAGCAGAGAGAAGGTATAAAAACGATTGAAGTAAATATGGAAAGAGGAATCAGTCCCTGGAAAGACCTTGTTTCTCTTTGCCGACTGTATAAAATTTTAAAAATTGAAAAACCGGTCATTGTGCACTCCATCACTCCTAAAGCAGGACTTTTGACCATGCTGGCAGGTAAAATTGCCGGTGTGCCCATCCGGATCCACACCTTTACGGGACTTATTTTCCCGACAAGGAAAGGTGCTGTGCAGAAGCTTCTTATCAGTATGGATCAGCTGTTGTGCTGGGCGGCTACCCACATTTATCCGGAAGGGGAAGGAGTTAAAAAGGATCTGATCAACTACAGGATCACCTCAAAACCATTAAAAGTAATCGGAAACGGGAATGTGAATGGGATCGATCTGAATTATTTCTCACCTGAACAGATTACTGAAGAGCAGAAAGAGAATTTAAAAAAAGAACTGAATATACAGGATACGGATTTTGTTTTTGTGTTTGTAGGCCGTTTGGTAGGCGATAAAGGAATTAACGAATTGGTGAATGCGTTTTCCCTTTTAAAAAAGACAGAAAACCCAGAGCGTCGTTCTAAATTATTACTGGTAGGTCCCTTGGAGCAGGAACTAGATCCGCTGCATCCGGATACCCTGAAAGAAATAGAAACTCATCCCGATATCCTGTCTGTAGGCTTTCAGAAGGATGTTCGTCCCTATTTCGCGGTTTCCCACGCACTGGCTTTTCCAAGTTACCGGGAAGGCTTCCCCAATGTAGTGATGCAGGCCGGGGCAATGGGGCTGCCAAGCATTGTTTCCGATATCAACGGATGCAACGAAATTATTATAGAAAATCAAAACGGAGTAATTGTTCCGGTAAAAAATAGTGAACAGCTTGGAAAAGCAATGGGCAGAATAATGTTGGACCAGGATTATTATGATCAATTGAAAGTTAATGCAAGATCTATGATTCAGTCCCGTTACGAGCAGTCATTGGTTTGGGAGGCTTTGTTGGGAGAATACAATAAACTGGTTAAAGAAAGAGAATATCGTGTATAAGTTGTTTTTTAAAAGGATGATAGATTTTATGATCGCTTTAATAGGACTGATCTTATTATCGCCTGTTTTTATTGTGGTAACCATCCTGCTGTATTTTGCCAACCAGGGAAAACCATTCTTTTTTCAGGCCAGACCGGGACTTAATGAAAAGATATTTCATATCATCAAATTTAAAACGATGAATGACAGGAAGGATGAAAAGGGCAATTTTCTGCCCGACTCGGAACGCTTGACCCCTGTTGGAAGTTTTATCCGTCAGACTTCCCTGGACGAGCTTCCACAACTGATCAATGTATTGAAAGGAGACATGGCACTTATAGGTCCGAGACCTCTGTTGCCGCAGTATCTCCCTTTATATAATGAATCTCAAAAACGCAGACATACTATACGGCCGGGAATTACAGGCTGGGCACAGGTGAATGGAAGAAATGCTATTTCGTGGACTAAAAAATTTGAATTAGACATTTGGTATATAGACCATTTGTCATTTAAAACAGACTGCAGGGTGATCCTTCTTACTTTGAAAAAGGTAATAAAAAAAGAGGGTATAAACCAGGCAGGGCAGGCAACTGCAGAAATTTTTAATGGAAGTAATTAATTTAAATGTAGTTAGAATATGTATTTATACGGAGCAAGTGGCCACGGCAAAGTTGTAGCTGAAGTAGCTGAGGAAACCGGTTACAATATTGAAGCTTATATCGATGAAAATCCTTTGAAGGAGAGAGTGCTGAGCTATCCTGTTCTTCACGAGGTTCCCCGGCATGAAATAGATATCCTTATTTCTATCGGAAATAATAAAACGCGCAAAAGAATAGTAAACCAGGGAGAGCTGTTCAATTATGTTACCCTTATTCATCCCAAAACGGTTATATCCAAAAGGGTAAAAATCGGGGAGGGTACTGTTGCAATGCCCGGCGTTACGGTAAATGCGGCCGTAAAAATAGGAAAGCACTGTATTATCAATACCAATGCTTCCATTGATCACGACTGTATTCTGGAAGATTTTGTCCATATTTCTCCCAACGTGGCACTGGCCGGAAATGTATATGTAGGCGAAGGAACTCACATCGGGATCGGAGCCAGCGTAATACAGGGAATAGAAATTGGAAAGTGGTGCACCATTGGTGCAGGAGCTGTTATTATTAGCGATGTCCCGGATGGCTCTACTGTAGTAGGTAATCCCGGAAAAGTAATAAAGAGTAGAAGTTTAAAAATATAGAATAGTAAAAGTAGAAATATGAAATCAAAAGTATGGCTTTCATCTCCCCATTTGGGAGGAAGCGAATTAAAGTACATCAAAGAGGCATTTGACTCTAATTGGGTAGCACCTTTAGGGCCGAATGTTGATGGTTTTGAACGAGATCTTGAGAAATTCTTGAATGAAGACATTAAGGTGGCTGCGCTTTCCGCAGGAACCGCTGCTTTACACCTGGCATTAATCGAGTGCAATGTAGGTCCTGGAGATGAAGTTATTTGCCAGTCGATGACCTTTTCTGCCTCTGCTAATCCTATCGTTTATCTGGGGGCTGTTCCCGTATTTATCGATTCCGAAAAAGATACCTGGAACATGTGTCCGGAAGCTTTAGAGGAAGCTATAGAAGACAGGATTTCAAAAGGTAAAAAACCGAAAGCGATCATTGTAGTGAACCTTTACGGGATGCCTGCAAAAATGGATGAAATTTTATCAGTTGCTACAAAATATGATATTCCTTTAATTGAGGATGCTGCCGAATCATTGGGTTCTACCTATAAAGGAAAGGCTTGCGGTACTTTTGGACGTTTTGGTATTTTATCATTTAACGGGAACAAAATTATTACAACTTCAGGTGGGGGCGCATTGGTGTGCCATTCCCAGGAAGATAAAGACCAGGCTGTATTTCTTTCTACACAGGCCAGGGATGATGCACCGCATTACCAGCATTCTCAGATTGGATATAATTACAGAATGAGTAACATTAGTGCAGGAATCGGACGCGGACAAATGGAAGTTCTACTAGAAAGAGTGGAAGGCCGCAGAGGGGTACATAGCTTTTATGCTGAGCTTTGTAAGAATTTCGAGGGGGTAAAATTATTTTCAGAACCCAATTCCGATTTCTATAGCAATCACTGGCTGTCTGTTATTACAATAGACGAAACAAAGACATCCAAAAATTATGAAGACCTGCGTCTGGCATTCCTGAAAGATGATATAGAATCCCGGCCTATCTGGAAGCCGATGCACCTGCAGCCGATATTCCAAGATGCCCCATATTATGGAGGAAAAGTAGCTGAGGAGCTGTTTGGAAACAGTTTGTGCCTGCCTTCAGGATCCAATCTTTCTGATGAGGAAAAAGAAAGAATTGCAAAGGTAATGATCGATGTTTTTTCCAGTAAGAAAGAATATTCGGTTTCGCGGTAATCTGGTTAAGTCTGGGTATTTCTATTTTGATCATTAATGAATACCAAATCATTTATATAAAAATATATTTTTCTATTAAGTTGATACCTTCAGCTGACCAGATCAATAAAAGTGACCATCTGCTAAATGGTCACTTTTGTTTTTTAAGAATGCAATTCAAATTATCAAACAGAAGTTAGCTGATTCCTTATATTCCGTCTGATTTTAATAAGCTAAATTTTTTTAGGCAGTAAACTTTTCTTTTGATTCTTTTGTTACCGGAGTAAAAAAGTTCACCAGATTGCCATCAGGATCCCTGAACAGCAATGATTTATTGCCCCAGGGCATTACAGTCGGTTCCTGAACAATTTTAGATGACAGGAAATCTTTTAACCTTTCAAATTCTTTATCTACATCATCCACCAGAAATTCTATTATTGCAGTGCGGTTTTCTGCAGGTTGAGCCACGCTTTCCCCGCCAAAAAACTGCAGGGTTTTAGTGCTTCCGATAGCAAGAGTGGTATTTGGGGTTTTCATTTCAGCAAAATCCGGGGTATACCGTATTGCTGAAATTCCTGTTATCTGCTCATAAAATCCTACTAAACTTTCAGTGCTGGAAGTAATGATACGTATTGATACCAAATTCATTTCTTTAAAATTTTTAAATTACTCTGTAAAATTAAAGGGAAGCTGTGACAAGAAGCTGTCAGTAGATATGAAGTCTAACTTAAATAAATAATTTTTAGTACTTATTTAAAAAAACAAAAAACAGCACCATTTAATGGTGCTGTTTACATTTAGTGTTCTTACCTTTACTTGGTATTTGAAATGGTAGATGATAATCATTTTTCCTTTTTAAATACCTCATCATTAGTTGTTTTGAAACATAAATAGTTTTTAGAAATATATATAAAATGGTTTAGTTTGTGCAAATATACGAAACAAGACACTATGCAGTGTCTAAAATAATTAAAATTTTCTTAAACTTGTATAATCGAATCTGTAATAATGGAAAGAAAATCAGCAGCAGGCAGTATCCGGAACAAGGAACGCAGTAAAAAAAGTTTTTGGATGCCGTTGGGAAAATTCTGAAATCAAAAGGATATGCAGCATTGAAAGTAAATGATATTGCAACCGTTGCAGGAGTAGATAAAAAAATGATCTACACCTATTTTGGCGGTATGGATGGACTTATGGATGAGTATATCCGGTCGCAGGATTACTGGAGTAATGTGACTACCGATCAGGTATTGCCTGACACAGGAGACGGTGGAAGATTTGCTGTAGAACAAATGTTACTACAACAATATGATTACGTACACAGCAACAAGGAGCTGCAAAAATTATTACTGTGGCGTTTATCCGAATCCCGGAAATCTTTAACCAAGCTTACCAATATGCAGGAAGAGAGTGGGGAAAGCCTTTTTAAACTGATTGCTGATCCCTATTTTGGAGAGCGGTCGTGGGATTTTCGTGCAATATCGGCTATTCTGGTTTCGGGACTTTATTATCTTAATATGTATGCGTCGGTAAATGGAAGTATTTTTTGCGGCATCGATCTGAATACTCCTGAAGGACGCGAAAAAATAAAAAAAGCAGTGTCTTTTTTAGTCGATCAGACCTATGAGAATCTGTAGATAAGGTTACCAGATAAACTGAGCTGGCCACCGGACGGAATTTCTGAAATAAATGTCCAAAATGAATGGCAGCAATCTTTTTTAAAACAAAAAAAGCAGAGACTAACCCTCTGCTTGTTCTTTTTTAACGGCCTGGTGCATCACCAGGATGATTCCTAAAAGGATAACGGCAATTGCCAGATAGCGCCACGCGAGGCCTTGCTGTTCCGTAACGTTTCCGCTTACCGAAATTATAAAACTTGTGACAGACGTGATCACATACACCAGTCCACCCATCAGTCCGCCGGCTGTACCCGCATTTTTTGGGAAGTATAACATACTTGTGGTAAAAAATGAAGTGAACAGAATTCCCGAACAGATATGAATAAAAAAGGCAAAAGGAACCATAATAAACAGACTCTCTGCATAAAAGCTGGTTGCAATCAGTCCTGTAATCAGGATCAGCTGTAAAATAATCGGCTGTAAGATTCTTTCCTTAAAATCAAGTTTAAGTCTTCTTTTTCCTATAAAACCGCCGATCATCCATGAAAATCCTAATATCAGGGTACAGTATCCGATTATAACCGGTGTAAAATGAAAGGTATTCTCAATGATAAAAGGACCTGTGATATTGAAAAGCATTACAATGGAGTAGCTAAGCCCTAAAATAAAGATTCCCAGCATAAAAATTCTGTTTTTCAGCATCATCTTGTAAAGACTGATGTTCTCTGAAAGATTAAGTTTCTTTCTCTCCGGCAGACTTTCCCCACTGAAAAACCATTCGAACAGAAACAGCATTCCTGCATAAAAAGCAAGAAAATAGAAATTGGCATGCCAGTTAAACAATTTTTCAAGATATCCCCCTAAAAATGGAGCCAGGATAGGTCCGCAGGACCAGACGATCGTGAAATAGCTCAGATAATGCTTGACTTTTTCAGAATCATAGAGGTCTACAAAAATAGCCCTTGTAGCGACAACGAGTACAGAAACTGCAGCTCCCTGGAGAATACGTAGCAGGCAGATCAGCAGAATACTGTCTGTCATCGTAATCAGAATACTGCTGATGATCAGCAGGAACAGGGCAACAAGCTTTGGACGGTAGCGTCCGATACTGTCCAGAATTCCTCCTACAAACAGCTGTGAAATTCCGTAGCTCAGTAAATAAGACGTTAATGTAATCTGGATATCTTTTTCAGAGACGTGCATCTCCTTTGCCATCGAAGGGAAGGAAGGCAAGTAGATATCTGTAACGAACCCGGAAAGCGGGATCGATATAAAAGCCATAATGGTTATTAATCTGATTCTTTTTTCAGATGCTTCTTTCAATAACATAATCATTCGTTATTTTACTATGCAAAAATAAATCAGGAATACCTGAAATCAATTTTAAAAGACAAAGTAAAAATTACAAAAATCAAAGATTTAAAATGCATTTTTAAATTTCAGTGGTGAAACTTCCGCATGCTTTTTAAAGAAATTATTAAAATGGGAAGGCTGCTCAAAACCAAGCGTATAACCTATTTCGGCGATATCCCAGTTGGTGTATTTCAGCAGATTTTTGGACTCTTCAAATACCCTTTCCTTGATGATCTGTGTAGTGGTAAGTTGTGTTACCGATTTTACTGAAGAATTCAAATGATTGACATGCACATTAAGATGATCAGCAAAATCAGAGGCTGTCTTTAAAGCCAGAGGATAGGCTGGAGAATCCAATGGAAACTGTTTGTTGAGAAGCTCATCAAATAAACGGTATAATCGAATGTTGGCCGGAAGCTCATTAGGATGGATATCATCTACTCGGTTCTCCAGCGCAAGATGCATCACGGAAGCGAGATGACTTTTAATGCTGCTGCAGCGGAACGGATATGTCGAGTTATTCAGCTTATACATCTGTTCAAAATAAAGGGTTGCCAGCTGGGTCTGTTCGTCCGTTAAAAACACAATGGGCTTGCTCCATTCCTTGAAAAGTGAAGTCTTTTTAAATAGATTGAATTCTGTGTTTCCGCTGAAAAACTCCTGATTGAAAAGGCAGAAATATCCTTCCTGAAAATTCCCCTCACATTCCCATGAATACGGAATATTAGGTGACGGAAAAAAGAGGGCAGGACGATCAACATACAGCTTGTGATGGCCATACTGGAAAGTTCCTTTACCGATAATAAAGCTTATTTTGTAATAATCACGGCGGTTGTAAGGGCTTTTGAAACTGCAGTATCTTCGCATTGAGACATTGAAATGGGATTTTCCCGTTTCAAAATCATCGGAATCAAACATTTTGATCTGCTCATTCCGCACACGTTTATAATAATCTCCAATAGTTTCCAGCTGATCGCTCATAATCTAAAAATTATAAAAATCAAAGATAAGTAAACCTACGTTAACTTAAAGTTATTTTGAGTAACGTAATCATAATGAATATGATAGTTTTTGTCAATTTTCTTTAAAACTCTTTACCTTGCCGTATTATATAGATTGATATGATAATTTTCTGAAAAATAATTCTCAGTTGATTTTCAGGCTCAAAATGTGAGATGGAAGCTGGAAAGGTCCGGCAGTAGCATCAGCAACAATAATAAAACCTGATTCTTTAAAAAATTCCAGGAGGGGATCATGGGTAATCATATTAAGCCATATGATATCTGTAAAGCTGGCCGCTGAACGGCATTTTTTCCAAAGTGACTCTCTGATTTCCGGTGAATCGAATTCGGGAAGTATGACAAAGCTGATTTCGGTTGCTCTTTTTCCTTCAGGCAGTGTGGGATGGGCAGAACCGCTTTTCAGAATGCTGTATCCGGCAGGTTTTTCATCCGCATAGGTAATAATAAGCTGATTCGAGAGATCATTGAGGTCATTGATCATTTTTCTGGGATCAATATCGGCTATATATTTTTTGATATCTTCTTCCGGAACCCAGTCCTTGTGCAGGGTATAAACTGATGAATCGATAATGGTTATAAGATCAGAAATGCCTTCTTCAGAACCCACCGTAAATTTTGAAATTATATTCATGAATCTTTTTTATTCAAATTTAGAAGATTATTGTATTCAAAAGGGATACAGTTTTCATTAATTTAACCATTACAGTTTTTTTGTTTAAAATTTATAAAATGAAGATGACAATGCTGAGGCCGGGATATTTTAAGAATCGCAACTTTGGAATAAAAATAAATAGATCAGATTGATGAATGAAAAATAGTTGAATTCCTGCTCCAATGCCCTATAAAATTTAAAGAAAGCCCGGAATTTTTAATTTTAATGTAAAGAAAATCAGGTGGATGATCAAATAGCTGAAAAAAATAACATTTTAACTCAAACTTTTTCTTTCTCAGTTAGGCTGGAATTACCATAAAACCTATATTTGCAGCCTAAATTTTAAAAATAATGAAAGAACTAATTGAAAAAATTAACGCTGAATTCGAAGCGTTCGCAACTGAAGCTAACCAACAAGCAGAAAAAGGAAACAAAGCTGCAGGGACAAGAGCTCGTAAATCAGCTTTGGAACTTAGCAAACTGTTCAAAGAATTCAGAAAAGTTTCTGTAGAAGAAGCTAAAAAATAATTCGTTCCCTGCCGGCTCACTCTGAGCCGGCTTTTTTTATGTCTTATTCCTGGTTTTAACGGTGATGTATGCGTTAAAATACTATTAAATTTTATCAGGAAATCACCTTATTTCCCTGTCCGGGCATATATTTGTGGAAATTGATATTAAATTTATTTCCCGACCATGAAATACTCCTACCTTTTAATGCTTCTTTTTGTTGGGCTTTGTTCTGCTCAGAAACTTAAAGTAATTGATTCGGAAAACGGTAAAGCTATACCGCATGCAAGAGTCATTCTTTCCAATCAGGTGGTTTATACCAATGAAGACGGGTTTGCACCTGTAGGCCAGGATGCCCGGAATTTTGAAATTTCGGCTTCAGGATATCAGAAAAAAATAGTTTCAGCTTTCAATTCCCAGATTAAATTGACTCCTGCTTACAAAAACGTTGGAGAAGTAAAAATAGTCAGCGTAGATATCAGGAAGCTTCTTGGAGATGTAAGCAAGAATTACCATAAAAGATATTATAATGAGCCTTCCCTGTATGATGTAGTTTACAAAGAAAAAAGGCTGGATAACAATAAGCTCTATTTCCTCGTCATTGCCGAAACAAAATTGTGGAGCAAAAGCAATCATTATAATTACAAGGATGGTATCAGAAAAAACTATGATGAGATTCTCCAGATGCAGCTGAATAATGTAAAATACCTGAAAAATGTAAAAGGAGACAGTGTTTTTACAACCGGAACCAATGAATTTTCCCATGAATACATGGGGAATTATTTCTTTAATTTTGAACTGAACCGTACGCTTAATCATATAAAAAGTGAGGGGGCAAAATATTCGGGAAAGATGATTTCTGAAGAAGGTGACGAGCAGCTGGTTACTTTCAAAATCAAATCCGGTATAGGGATCGAGTTGAAAGGGGAGTTTAAATATAATAAAACTGATAAGGTGATCACTTACTTTGAAGTGCATTATGTACAGACGGGCTATCCTCCGGTGAGAAGAAAAACAGCTGAAGGAATAGAATACGATTACCAGCTCGGAGATGCCTCGCTTATCTTTGATTTTTATAAAAAAGACGGAATGTATTTACCGGCCCTTACCAGATTTGAAGGAGATAAATATTCCGCTTTCTATCTGGGCAGGAAGCATGAAAGGAAATTCAGCCGGGAGATTATTTATAACACTTTTGAAAAATCAAATAAAGAAGGTCTTTCTCAGAAAGTAGATTTCGCTAAAAACATCTGGGAAAATGTTCCTGTGAAAGAAGAAAAAGAAGATGCAACACTTCTTTCGGCCGACGAACAGGCCTTTATCAATGAAAAATAATAAATATTGAGTTAGATTTTAAGACGATCACTTTTGAAATCTATTTTTTGTAGAAATCAAACCTGAAAATCTGTAAAATATTCCTCTTATCCGTGAGTTTTCTTCTTTATTCAGGCAAATTCTGTTATCTTTAAGCATTCAATATATGTTATGAAGATAAATAGATTTTTTGCTGTGCCTGCCGTTGTGCTGGCCGCCCAGTTCTCATGGGCTCAGGTGAAGGTTGATCCTAAAGAAAAGCTGGATCCTGTTGTAAAAAGCTTTGTAGATGAAATCAACAACAGTTCTCAGCTGGAAAATATGGCTTATGAACTTCTGGACGGTATTGGTCCCCGATTGGTGGGAACGCCAGAGATGTTGGCCGCCAACGAATGGTCTGCTGCTAAACTCCGTTCATGGGGAATAGAATCCAGCCTTCAGCAGTTTGGAACCTGGAAAGGATGGCAGCGCGGGATTACACACGTAGATATGACCTATCCCCGTGTAAAATCATTAACAGCAACCCAGCTTGCGTGGAGCCCGGCAACGAAAAAAGCAGTAGAAGCCGAGGTAATTATCCTTCCGAAAGTTTCTTCCAAAGCTGAATTTGATGCATGGATTCCCTCTGCGAAAGGGAAAATTGTCCTGATAGCACAATATCAGAAGATCGGGCGTTCCGATGAGCAGATCAAGGAATTTGCGACCCCGGAACTGTACGAAAAACTGAAAGCAGAAAAAGAGCAGGCAGGAAAAGACTTCCGCGACTATGTGAAAAATATCGGGTATGATAACAATACGCTTCCTGAAGCTCTGGAAAAAGCGGGAGCAGCAGGAATTGCCATTTCCAACTGGACGGGAATTATGGGAGCCAACAGGATTTTCGGAGCAAAAACATCAAAAATCCCAATGATCGATATTGATGTGGAAGATTACGGAATGCTTTACAGAATGGCAGAAAAAGGCGCAAAACCTAAGATCAGAATCGAAGCACAGTCAAAGGTTCTTCCTGAAGCGAAAAGTTTTAATACAATTGGGATTATCAAAGGAAAGGAAAAGCCTGAAGAATACGTGATTCTTTCTGCGCATCTGGACTCCTGGGATGGAGCTCAGGGAGCAACAGACAACGGAACAGGAACGCTGACCATGCTGGAAACCATGAGAATATTGAAAAAATATTACCCGAACAACAAAAGGACTATAGTGATAGGACTGTGGGGAAGTGAAGAGCAGGGATTAAACGGTTCGCGGGGTTTTGTCGCAGACAATCCGCAGATTATAAAAGGAGTGCAGGCAGTTTTCAACCAGGATAACGGAACAGGACGGGTAGTTAACATCAGCGGTCAGGGATTTGTAGATTCTTACAACTATATCGGGAAATGGCTGAACGGAGTTCCGAAAACGGTGAGAGACCAGATTAAAACAGATTTCCCGGGAATGCCGGGCGGCGGGGGTTCCGACCATGCATCATTCGTAGCGGCAGGAGTGCCGGGATTTTCTTTAAGTTCCCTGAACTGGGGATATTTCGGGTACACCTGGCACACAACGAAAGATACATATGATAAAATTGTTTTTGACGAGGTAAAAAACAATGTGGTTTTAACGGCAGCATTGGCTTATATGGCCTCTGAAGATCCTGAATTCACCAGCAGAGAAAAAAGAGTATTGCCTCAGGATGATAAAGGAGAAACAGTGAAATGGCCGGAGGTAAAGGCACCAAGAAGAGATTCTAAAGATTTTAAGTAAAGATATCAGATATCAGATATCAGATGTCAGACTTCAGATTACATTGATATAAATTTTCAAGCTTAAAAATAAAGGCTGCACAATAATCTGTGCAGCCTTTTTTCTTATAAAAGAAAGTTTTTTTAAATATGAAATTCAATATCCGGAAATTTTGAAACTGAAGGCTGATATTCAGGGGTATCCAGTTTTCCAAAGCCATATCCACAGAAAATAAACGGTAGATGATTCATTTTTGCAGAATTGTAATCGGTTTGCGTATCACCAATATAAACTGTGCTTTCAGTGCTTAAATTATTTCTTTCCATAATCAGCTTGATGTTTTCAGCTTTTGGTTTCCTGGTCCGGCCATAAGATTCAAAATCGGTAAACAGATCACCGAATTTATTATAGGCTAAAAACGATTCTATATAGCCGTCCTGACAGTTGCTGACAATAAACAGACTACGGTTTTTTGCCATGCTTTTCAGCGCTTCTGCTACACCGTCATAAAGAATGCCGCCATATTGGTGCAGCACTTTATTTTCTTCTTGTACAATTTCGGAAAGTACCTTATGAACCAGCTGATCGGAAATTCCTGGAACCATATCTTTTAAAATATGATCGGCCAGCAAACCCATATATTGGTTCATATCTTCAGGTTTTAAATCTTGTTTGATTAACCCGTGCTTATTTAACACTTCATTCCAGATTTTGATAATTGTAGCTCTGGAATCCCAAAGTGTCCCGTCCAGGTCGAAAATTAAATTTTTATATTTCAAGGTATGATTACTTTGTTGATTATACTATTGAAGATCTTACAGATAACTATAAAATCATGCTTAGCTGTACTCTTTTTCTGGCTTCATCTACTTCCGTTACTCTTACACGGACATGCTGATGAAGCTTTACCACTTCGTTCACATCGGAAACGAATCCGTCTTTCAGCTGGGAAATATGGACAAGGCCGCTTTCTTTGATTCCCATATCTACAAAACATCCGAAAGCCGTAATATTATTGACAATTCCCGGAAGGATCATTCCTGGCTTTAAATCTTTTATGCTTTTTACATTGGGATCAAATTCAAATACTTTAGCTGCTTTTCTGGGATCTAATCCAGGTTTTTCAAGCTCTTTCAGGATATCTTTGATTCCGAGAATCCCTATTTCCTCAGTCACATAATTTTCAGGTTTTATCAAAGCTGTTTTTTCTTTGCTGGCAATCAGTTCATTGGTTTTGATTCCTAAATCTTTAGCCATTTTTTCTACAATTCCATAAGCTTCTGGATGTACTGCTGAATTATCGAGTGGATTTTTCGCGTTGGCGATTCTTACAAAGGCGGCAGCCTGCTGATAGGCTTTTTCACCAAGTCTCGGAACTTTCTTCAATTGCTTCCTGTCTTCAAAAGCACCATTTTCCGTCCGGTAACTGATGATATTTTCTGCCATTTTCTCCCCAATTCCTGAAACATAGCTCAAAAGTGATTTGCTTGCAGTATTCAAGTTGATTCCCACAGAGTTTACACACTTCATTACGGTAGAATCAAGTTCGTTTTTCAATTGTGTCTGGTCTACATCATGTTGGTATTGCCCTACACCAATTGATTTTGCATCAATTTTTACCAGTTCTGCCAGAGGATCAGCCAGCCTTCTTCCGATAGAAACAGCACCACGTACGGTCACATCATAAGATGGAAATTCATCCCTTGCAATTTTACTTGCAGAATACACCGATGCACCAGCCTCCGAAACTACAAAAACCTGCAACGGCTTATCGAAAGCGATTTTTTTAATGAAAAACTCTGTTTCACGGCTTGCTGTTCCGTTTCCGATCGAAATGGCTTCGATGTTGTAAGCGTTGACCATGGAACGGATCTTTTTCATGGCCATTCCGCTTTCATTCTGAGGGGCGTGAGGGTAGAGGGTTTCATTATGCAGAAGGTCTCCCTTTTCATCAAGACAGACTACTTTGCAGCCGCTTTTGTATCCCGGATCGATTGCCAGAATCCTTTTTTCGCCTAAAGGCGGGGCCAGAAGCAGCTGGCTCAGGTTTTCAGAAAATATTTCAATTGCTTTTTTGTCGGCTTTTTCTTTGGCTTCCTGCAAAGCCTCATTGGAAATGGCCGGTTCAAGAAGTCTTTTGTAGCTGTCTTTTATAGCCAGAGCGATCTGCTCTGAGCTTTCATTATTAGATTTGATGATGGCTTTTTCGATAAAATCAACGGCTTCTTCCTTATTGATCCCGATATTCAGTTTCACAAAACCTTCGGATTCGGCTCTGAGCATGGCCAGAAGTCGGTGAGAAGGAGTTCTGTTAAGATTCTCTTCCCATTCAAAATATTGGGAGAATTTCTGAGCTTCTTCTTCATCTTTTTTGGCTTTAATGGCTTTGGAAGTGATTATAGCCTTACGCTGAAACAGACGGCGCAGGTTTTTACGCACATACATATTTTCGTTAATCCATTCCGCCATGATGTCCCTTGCTCCCTGAAGTGCTTCCTCTTCAGAAGGAACATCATTATTGAGGTATTTTGATGCCAGAAACGCTAAGTCGTTATTTTTCTGGCTCATAATGATCTTTGCTAAGGGCTCCAATCCTTTTTCTTTTGCAGTATCCGCCTTCGTTTTTCTACGTTTTTTGAAGGGCAGGTATAAATCTTCAAGCTCTACAATATCGAAGCTTTCTTCTATTCTCTGCTTTAATTCTGAGGTTAAAGCGTTCTGTTCTTCAATTGATTTTAAAATACTTTCCTTTCGCTTTACAATTTCTTCAAACTGTTTGCTTATTTTTGAGATCTGTTGGATCTGGACTTCATCAAGATTTCCGGTCTTATCTTTCCTGTAACGGGAAATAAAAGGAATGGTGCAGTCTTCTGCCAATAATTGAAGGGTGTTGCTGATGCTTTTTTCAGGGATATCAAGAATTTGTTTTATATAGCTTGTTGTGTTCATTTTAAATTTTAAACAGCTAAAATAGGCAATTTTGCTATGGAGTGAAATAATTTCGGACGGTCATTTCAGGCTGTCATATCTTAAGTAAGAATAAAATTTTTCATTTCTTGATGTATGTTAAGATAATATGTGGTATGGTTTTTCTATTTTTGAATCCTGAAATTTAAATTTTAATTAAATTTTTTAAAACAATAAATAATATGAAAAAACTTAGTGTAATTGCATTGGTAGGAGTAGGATTGCTTGCAGCATCTTGTAATAAAGAAAAATCAGCAGATACTGCTGCTACAGCTACAGAACAGAAAGTGGCAGAAAGTAAAGGAGAGGTACTGGCAGTGGATGTTGCTACTTCAGTAGTTAACTGGAAAGCTTTCCACAAAGGGGGAATGGCTCCTCGTTGGGGAACACTTAACGTAAAATCAGGAGATCTTAGCGTTGAAGGAGGTCAGTTAACTGCCGGAAACTTTGTAATCGATATGAACACTATCAAAGTAGATCCTGCTTCAGTAACTGAAAAAGATAAAAAACCTGGAGATCTTGAAGCTCACCTGAAAAACCCTGACTTCTTTGATGTAGCGAAAAACCCTACTTCAGATTTCAAAATTACAAGTGTTACAGATCTGAAAGATGCGCCTAAAGATGCAATTGCAGGAGCTAATAAAACAGTAAGCGGAAACCTTACATTATCAGGAAAAACAGTGAATGTAACGTTCCCTGCTAAAGTAGATGTAACAGATAATTCAGCTTCTGTTCAGGCTAAATTTACAGTAAACAGAGCAGACTGGGGACTTAAATTCGGTACTTCAGAAGCAGATCCTGCTGAATGGATGATCAGCAAAGACATCGAAATTGGTGTTGATGTAAAAGCTAAAAAATAATTTGTTAGATACAAACAATACGAAGGCTGCTTTTTTATAAAAGCAGCTTTTTTATGTAATCCGGGAAAATCAAGCCATCAGAATAATAAAAACTTTTATATTTATGAAAACGCAAATATGAAAGAAAAGATCCAAGGCTGGATGTACATTTTATTATGTGCTGACGGAAGTTATTATACCGGAAGTACAAATGATCTTGAACGAAGAATCCTTCAACACCAGGTAGGCGAAGGTTCGAATCATACGAAAAAAAGACTTCCCGTTAAACTGATCTATTTTGAAGAGTATGAACGTATTGATCTTGCTTTTTACCGGGAGAAACAGGTACAGGGCTGGAGCCGTAAGAAAAAGAAGCTTTGATTAACGGACATCCTGAATTGCTGCCCCAGCTAGCAATAGCTTACAGAGACTTACTTTCTGAAGGGTAAGGTGGCTTCGAGTGCCTCAGCCACCTTGGAAATACAGCCGGAAAATAGTTTTATTCATATTTAAATAATAAAACACAATTTTATATCAAAGGACAAATATAAGGTGGCTGAGGCACTCGAAGCCACCGTTTATTTATTACTACTTTTGCACCATGATCATGCTATACATTCTGCTTACATTAAACCTGTTTGCGTTCATCGTTTTTGGATGGGACAAGAGGCTTTCAGTCAAACATAAAAGAAGAATCCCAGAAAGTACACTTTTAGGAATAACTTTTATAGGAGGAACGGTGGGAGCGGTTTTAGGGATGCTTATTTTCAGGCATAAGATTTCAAAAACATCTTTCTTACTGAAATTTGCGCTTATAGTTTTGGTTCAGGCTATATGTATTTACTTTTTGAAAAATATTATTAAGATTAATCTTTAAAGTAAAACCACGAAATTCCTGTTGATGTAAGGCTAAAAATAACTTGTTAAATACAGAAAATGAAGAGCTGCTTTCCTGGAAAAACAGCTCTTTTTATATAATAATAAGACTATAAACTCGGGATATTTTATTATTTTAATTTACACTACTGTTCCTGTACTATCTTTCCACGCAGAATCCAAGCCATCATACCAAATTGGCTTTCTGAGATTATTATCGTAAAAGAATTGTGCATGTTTTAAGTTTTTGTTTGGACGTACAAATCCATGATCAAAATAACTGGCTGTCAGAGCTACTTTGTTTATTGTTTTAAAGTCGTTTCCATTTCTATAAAAAGAACCGGAAAAGTTGGTTTCAGACGAACCGGTATAAGTAGGGTCCTTTACAATGATGGCGTTAGGATAAGAAATGAAATTACTATCCCAGTTCAAGCTGTCAATACTGGAAACATAGGCAGCATATGGAACGGAACTTCCGCTTGCCACTAAAAATTTGTTGCCGATCACGGAGGTTCTTCCCAGTGTTTCAGCTACGTAAATATTTGCTCCTTCATCATTAACGGCAATATGATCACCACAGTTATTGAAGATATTGTTAAATATTTCCCAATCATAGCAATTACTTCCTTGGTAGATAGCATTTTTATTGATACCATTAATGACACTTGAGGAAATTGTAATTCTATTGGAATTAATTCCTTTAACAAAATGACTGGTGTAATCATTTGCGGTTGAGTATAGGCCTCTACCTAAAACATTGATACCATTCAGAATAATTTCGTCAGCTTTGTCTGCATAAACGAGTCCGTTTATTGAGTTACCGGTAGCATGAACGAAGAATGAATTGCTGATCTGAACCTGCTGTACTCTTTTAATATCATTACCCCTGATCCGAATAGCATACGCTTCGGTTGGACTATCCACTTCACCAATATATAAATTAGTGATAGACGTGTTTTGGTGACCTGTATTGGTATCCAGAGGCTCGATATCCAGACATGAAACCTTTCCTGAATTACACCATACATTGACCAATCTGTTTCCTCCGGCAACCAGTCTTAAAGGAATATCTCCTGCAGCGAATTCAGAATTGGAGATACTGCTGTCCGAATATATTTGAGCACCAATTTTATTATCTCTGAAATAACAGTTTTCTATTCTTAATAGACCTCTTTTGGAATATAAACCATATTCAGAGAAATTTTTTACCACTACTCTGTCCAGAATCAATCCGCCACCTTCAGTAAAATCCATGGCAATAGTTCCTGATATAGTAGCATGATCATCATGTTTTCCGTTAAAAATAAGATTTGAAATTTTGAAAGTATTTAGTCCTGCTACACCTCTAAAAAGTGTATTTGAGTTTTTTGTTGTAAGAATAGTACTGTTTTTATCCCAAATATCACTGCCGCTTCCTGAAATGCTGAGTCCTGAAAATTCCATCGGAATTTCAATAGTAGAATTGATGATATATTGACCAGGGTCTAATCTTACCGAATGGAAAGAGCGGATAGCGTTTTTTATCGCTTGCGTGTCATCTGTTTCACCATCACCCTTAGCGCCAAACCACTTCACATTTACCGTGTCATCAACTAATATTCTTCTGTAATATTTATTGTTGATTTTCTTATAGATGATATCATCACACATATTATCATTAATATCTGTTGTTTCATCATAGGCATGTTCTGTTTCTAAAAACAGGTCCATTCACCTGTAAACGGGTCATTTAATTCAATTGTTGCCATTTTTTTCGTTTTTTTATGTTATTATACTTGTTTCCTGTAGAAAAACTACTGAAGCAAAGATAAATGCAGCCAGCGCCAGAACTTGACGTATATTATTTTATCGGGGATTTAAAAGATTTTGCATAAATTTCTCATTATGAATTTGTTAATTAATCCATATTCTTGCTCATTATTCATTAAAAAACACTATTTTTGCACCCGTAAAAATCATTCATGCAAAACATTAGAAATATTGCGATTATCGCACACGTTGACCACGGGAAGACGACTTTGGTTGACAAGATTATTCATGCTACAAACATTTTCAGAGAAAATCAGGAAAGTGGAGAATTAATAATGGATAACAATGACCTTGAAAGAGAAAGAGGGATTACGATCTTATCCAAAAATATTTCTGTTACCTATAAAGATACTAAGATTAATGTAATCGATACTCCTGGTCACGCCGATTTCGGTGGTGAGGTAGAAAGAGTTTTGAAAATGGCAGACGGGGTAATTCTATTGGTTGATGCCTTTGAAGGACCTATGCCTCAGACAAGATTCGTACTTCAGAAAGCATTGGAATTAGGACTTAGACCATTGGTGGTGATCAACAAAGTAGATAAGCCAAACTGTCGTCCGGATGAAGTTCACGATCAGGTATTCGACTTATTCTTCAACCTTGAAGCTACTGAAGAACAGTTGGATTTCCCAACATTCTACGGATCTTCAAAACAAGGTTGGTTCAACACTTCATTAGAGCAAACTGAAGATATTTTACCATTATTAGATGGGATTTTACAATATGTTCCTGCACCGAAAGTAACGGAAGGTAACCTACAGATGCAGATCACTTCCCTTGATTACTCTTCATTCTTAGGAAGAATTGCAATCGGGAAAGTAACAAGAGGAGAACTTAAAGAATCTCAATGGATCGGTCTTGCACAGGCAGACGGAAAAGTGGTAAAAGGAAAAGTAAAGGAGCTTTATGTTTTCGAAGGTTTAGGAAAGAAAAAAGTATCTGAAGTACAGGCAGGAGATATCTGTGCTGTAGTTGGTTTCGATTCTTTCCAGATCGGGGATTCATTTGTAGATCTTGAAAATCCTGAACCATTGGAAAGAACTGCTATTGATGAACCTACATTGAATATGACGTTCTCCATCAACAATTCACCTTTCTTCGGAAAAGACGGTAAATATGTAACTTCCAACCACCTTAAAGAGAGATTGACAAAAGAACTTGAGAAAAACCTTGCATTAAGAGTTCAGCAGACTGATGATGCCAACACTTTCCTTGTTTTTGGTAGAGGTATTCTTCACTTGTCAGTTTTGATAGAAACGATGAGAAGAGAAGGTTACGAAATGACTATCGGTCAGCCACAGGTTATCCTGAGAGAAATTGACGGTGAGAAATGTGAGCCTTACGAATCTTTGGTTGTTGACGTTCCTGAAGAATATGCTTCAAGAGTTATCGATTTGGCAACTCAGAGAAAAGGTGACCTTCACATCATGGAAACAAAAGGGGAGATGCAGCATATGGAATTCGAAATTCCTTCAAGAGGTTTGATCGGATTGCGTTCTCAGATGTTGACGGCCACTGCCGGTGAAGCTATTATGGCACACCGTTTCACAGAATATAAGCCTTTCAAAGGAGCAATTCCAGGAAGAAACAATGGAGTATTGATCAGCAAAACACAAGGTCCTGCTACAGAATATTCTATCGCTAAACTACAGGACAGAGGTAAATTCTTCGTTGATCCGGGTGAGGAAATCTATGCAGGAATGATCATTGGTGAACAAAACAAACCTGGAGACTTAGTAGTAAATATCGTGGAAGCAAAACAGCTGAACAACATGAGAGCTTCAGGAAAAGATAAAGATACCGGTGTTGCACCTAAAATCTTATTCTCACTGGAAGAATGTATGGAATATATCCAGGGTGATGAAGCCATTGAAGTAACTCCAAACTTCATCAGAATGAGAAAGAAACTCCTTTCTGAAGAAGAAAGAAAAAGAGTGGAAAGATCAGCGAAAGCATAAGAAATTATTATACATATCTATAAAGGCCTCGAATTTTTCGGGGCTTTTTTGTTGAATTTTTGGAAGATGGATCTTTTCAGTTATTTGTGATAATTTTTAATTAATTATTAAATTGTTTGTGTGGTATGGAATAATTTATATATTTGTAACCTAATTTTAAAAACTATTATAAATATGAAAAATTTGAAAAAAATTTCGAGAGTTTACTTAAAAAACATCAAAGGTAATGGAGGTGATCTTGATGAAGCTTGTTGTGAAGGAAGTGATGGAGGAGGCAGTGGTTGCAAACAATGTGTATCTTGCTCTAATAGACAGGGTAGCCCATCCTGTTATACAGATCCAAATGGAGATTGTCAAAAAGCTTTAAGTATGGCAGCATCATTATGTTAGTTAATACTTGTTTCTGGTTTTAAATAATATCATTTCCCACTCATTGTAGTGGGAATTTTATTTAAACCTAGAGAAATTATTGTCATACTATATCTGAGGTTCTTTTGACGGGTTTTAAAAAATTGAGCTATTTTTGTAATTATGAAAATAATCAATATAAAAATAATGTGTCTGTTGGGAGCTGCCATGTCATTAAGTAATTCATGCTCCGTACAGAACAATACAATAAAAACACCACCAGCCAAACCTACCAGCAATATCACAAAACCAAAAGATCCGGTTACCACAGTAAAACCTGTAACGCCAGCTGATGAGAACTTCAGAACGGTTCTTCCGGAAGTTAAAAGAGAATTTCGCGGAGCCTGGATCGCAAGTGTAGCCAATATCAACTGGCCTTCAAGAAATAATTTAACAGTTGATCAGCAAAAGGCAGAAGCTATCAGCATGCTAGATATGCTGAAAGATAACAATTTCAACGCGGCAATCTTCCAGATCAGACCTTCTGCAGATGCCCTTTACACAAGTAATATAGAACCTTGGTCATATTTTCTGACCGGGCAGACCGGGACAGCACCTTACCCGAACTATGACCCTCTTCAGTTCTGGATCGAAGAAGCCCATAAAAGAGGTCTGGAGCTGCATGTGTGGCTAAACCCTTACCGTGCCCATCATACCAACGGAGGAGCGGTAAACAGCTTGTCTATGGTAAATAAACTTTCTGATATTGTTGTCAGATTGAAAAACGGAATGTATTGGTTCGATCCTGCTAACCCTAAAACCCAGGGCCATGTTTCCAATGTTGTAAAAGATATTGTGAAAAGATATGATATCGATGCCATTCATTTTGATGATTATTTTTACCCTTATGCCACTTATAACAGAGGAGCCGATTTTCCCGATAATGCAACCTGGAACGAATACCTGAGAAATGGCGGAACATTATCCAGGGCAGACTGGAGAAGAGATAACGTTAATAAATTTGTAGAAAGAATTTACAAAGAGATTCATGCCGAGAAAGATTATGTAAGATTCGGGATCAGTCCGTTCGGGATCTGGAAACCCGGATATCCTGCAGGAATTGTGGGATCTTCTCAATACGACGAATTATACGCAGATGCAAAATTATGGCTGAATAAAGGCTGGGTCGATTATTTCTCTCCACAGCTTTACTGGCCTATCGATGCCCAAGGGCAGGGCTTTGAAGCGTTACTGAACTGGTGGAAATCTGAAAACACAATGAACCGCCATCTCTGGCCGGGCCTCAATACCGTTGAAATTAAAGTATCAGACCGGCCAACAGAAATTAAAAATCAGATTGAAATTTCCAGACAGGTCTTAAAGAACGATGCCGGAGAAATTCACTGGAGTATTGCAGGGTTAACAAAAAATGCAAACATGCTTCCAACCCTTAAAAACGGACCTTATAGCGAAAAAGCATTAGTTCCGAAAACACCTTGGATTAAGGCAGTTCCTCTACAAACACCCACTTTATTTACAGCAAATAACGGAAGCTTTATTCAGGCCAGCTGGAGTACGAAAAATATCGGAAACGTTTTCCAATGGATTCTTTTCACTCAATATAACGGAGTCTGGGAAACAGAAATCCTTACACTGGATAACCTTTCAAAAGACATTCCGAAATCTAAAGGAGGCAGAAACCTGAATGCAGTTGCCATAAAAGCAGTGGACAGGCTTGGAAACGAAAGTGATTATATGGCAAAGAAAATTAAATAAAAATTAATTGAATAAAATAAAGAAAACCGGTTCAGAAAAGAGCTGGTTTTTATTTTAGAATAACTATAAATTATTAGCTTAAAATAATGAAGATCAGTTCTATGTAAATGAAATTTAAAGTAAATGGTTAAAAATAAACTCCGGACGGAATCATTTTTGCATTATTATTTTCATAATCACCAAAAAATATATCATTATGAATACCAACAGACTTTCCCCGACCATTGAAAAAGCATTGAGCGATCAGATGAACAAAGAAATTCACGCATCACATGTTTTTTTATCGTACGGGATCTGGGCAGATGATAAAGGATATCAGGGAATTGCCAATTTCCTTTACAGACATGCCCAGGAAGAAAGAAACCATTCTATTAAATTTATGGAATACGTGCTCAACAGAGGAGGAAAACCAAAAGTAGATGCCATTCCGGCTCCTCCTGCAGATCCTGAATCTTTAACGGCATGTTTTGACGGTGTATTTAAACACGAAGTTGACAATACTACAGCCATTTACAGAATTGTAGACCTGGCATTGGAAGAAAAAGATTGGGCAACCTGGAACTTTATGCAGTGGTTTGTACAGGAACAGATCGAAGAAGAAACATTGGCCAGCAACCTGATCGATAAACTGAAAATTGCTGGTGGTGACCGTGCTACGGATGAATCTTTATTCACTTTAGATAAAACATTACAGGAAACTCCCAATGATGTGCCTTTAGCACAGGAAGCTACCGGAGATAACCCATAAAAACCGAATGGGTGAACAAAAATTATTAAAAATCTGCCAGATTATCGGCAGATTTTTTTATTATGAAACTCCCTTTAAAATCACTATCTTTGCAGGCTGAAAGTTCAGTGGTCCGAAGCTGATAAAGAATAAACTTTAAACATCAGACTTTAAACCTGTAAACTGAACAGCATCATTGAATATTAAACTTTGAATTTTACAATATGAAATGTGGAATTGTAGGCCTTCCGAATGTAGGTAAATCAACTCTTTTTAACTGCTTGAGCAATGCTAAAGCACAGTCCGCAAACTATCCTTTCTGTACGATAGAACCGAACTTAGGAACGGTATCTGTACCGGATCACAGATTATTTGAGCTTGAAAAAATAGTAAATCCGGAGAGAGTATTGCCCGCTGTAGTTGAAATCGTTGATATTGCAGGTCTTGTGAAAGGAGCCAGCAAAGGAGAAGGATTGGGAAACCAGTTTCTTGCCAACATCCGCGAATGTGAGGCTATTATCCATGTTTTAAGATGCTTTGACAATGGAAATATCATCCACGTTGAAGGTTCTGTAGATCCGTTGAGAGATAAAGAAATTATCGACATCGAATTACAGCTTAAAGACCTTGAAACGGTTGGAAAAGCTGTGGAAAAAGCTAAAAAATTCATTAAATCAGGTAAAAAAGACGATATTCTTGTTTACGAAACCCTTCAAAGCCTTGAAAAATTCATTGAAGACGGTAAAAATGCAAGAGAATTCCCGGTAAATGATTTAACTCAGCCAATTATTGATGATATCCAGCTTTTAACGAAAAAGCCTGTACTATATGTTTGTAATGTAGACGAAAATTCTATCAAAAACGGTAACGAATGGGTAGAAAAAATCGATGCAATGGCTAAAAGTGAAGGTGCGGAGATTGTTGTTTTAGCAGCGCAGATCGAAGCAGATATCAATGAGCTGGAAACTTTCGAAGAAAGAGAAATATTCCTTGAAGAATTGGGACTTGAAGAGCCGGGAGTTAACCGTCTGATCAGAAAAGCTTACGACTTGTTGAAACTTCAGACCTATTTTACGGCTGGAGTGAAAGAAGTGAGAGCCTGGACAATCGGGCAGGGATGGACTGCTCCACAGGCTGCAGGAGTAATTCACTCCGACTTCGAAAAAGGATTTATCCGTGCGGAAGTAATCAAGTATAATGATTATATTACTTACGGTTCCGAAGTGAAGATTAAAGAAGCCGGAAAGCTTTCTGTAGAAGGTAAAGAATATGTTGTTCAGGATGGTGATATCATGCACTTCAGATTCAACGTATAAGAAAATATTAAAAGTTAGTTTGTAATAGAAAATGCTTCAGGGATAACCTCTGAAGCATTTTCTTTTTATCGTTCAAAAAAGCCATCCCATGAAGAATGGCTCTTTTTGTTTTATTAAGGCTCTATTCCTGGTCTGCACTGCAGCTGTGCGCAGCCTATTGATATTTTACTGCAGGCACCGGTCATAGGATCAATGCAATCCATTAATCCACCTGTGATGCTTCTTAATTGCTTTTTGTTCAGTTTTTTTCCTTTGGCTAAATTTTGATTTTTCATAAGTTTTGATTTTTAATGAGTTAGTTTAAAACTAAGGTAAGAAAAATATCTATAGGTATGTCACATGATGTGGAAAAATGTAAAAATATTTTTCCGGTTTCAAATCCGTTAACTTTGTATATTTGAATTTTACAAATCGTCAGTTATGGAAAAAATCACTCATACGTCTCTTGAAGATTTTTATAAAGAGATGACGGCCAAACTGGGAAAAGATATAGAAAGTATTTTTCCGAAAGGACTTCATAAAGATATCGGGCATTTTAACGTATTCGATATCCGGCAGACTATTGAAAGGGTGAAATCTACTGCAGAAATGCCATATAACAGAAGGAAATATTATAAAATAAGCCTGATCAGAGGAAAGAACAGGGCAGAATATGCAGATAAAGTCATTGCGATCAAAAAAAATGCTTTGTTATTTGCAACACCAAAAGTTCCTTATCATTGGGTACCCGAAGACCCCGATCAGTCAGGTAGTTTCTGTGTATTTACAGAAGATTTTTTCATTAAGGCACAATCCCGGTTTTCACTGGAAGACCTGCCGATTTTTCAGCCGGGCAATATTCCTGTATTTGAAATTGATGATAAACTGGCAGATGAAATAGAAATCTTGTTTTCAAAAATAAAAAAAGAAATAGAATCCGATTATATTTTTAAATATGATTTAATCAGGAATTATGTTCTGGAGCTGATTCATTATGGACAGAAATTACAGCCTGCAGCAAAGCTTTCCGCTTCAAATGATGCTTCATTAAGAGTGGTTTCATTATTCATAGAACTTCTGGAAAGGCAGTTTCCAATAGAATCTTCAGATCAGAGGCTGGAACTGAAAACGGCAAAAGATTATGCAGACCGGCTGGCCGTTCATGTCAATTACCTGAATAAAAAACTTAAGGAAAGTACCGGAAAAACGACCACGGAATTTATTGCCGACCGCCTGATTCAGGAAGCTAAAATCCTCCTGAGACAGACAAAATGGAATGTTTCCGAAATATCCTATGCGCTGGGTTTTGAAGAAATTGCCCATTTTTCCAACTTCTTTAAAAGAAAAACTTCTTTTACTCCTATGGAATTCCGCTCATGATTTGAATTTTGCAAATTTCAGATTGATTCGGGCAAACATTTCTTATGCAGAATTCTCCAACTTTGTACCATTAAATATTACCAAACAATATAAAAAGATGAATACAAAAACAAAAATTGCATTAATCACCGGAGGAAGCCGCGGGCTTGGAAAAAATGCAGCCCTTAAGATTGCCCAAAAGGGATTAGACGTTATTATTACTTATAAAAACAGCCGTGAAGAAGCTGATGCTGTTGTCAGCGAAATAAAGGCACTGGGACAGAAAGCAGCTGCTTACCAGCTGGACACCAGAGATGTAAAAAGTTTTGATGCATTTGTGAAAAGCGTTACAGACCACCTGAAAACCGAAACGGGAAGCCCAAACATAGATTTCCTGATCAACAATGCAGGAACAGCCTTATATTCTCCCATTACAGAAACCACTGAAGAGCAGCTGGACGACATTATAAATGTTCATTTTAAAGGTGTTTTCTTTCTGACGCAGAAAATACTTCCTTTCATCAATGACGGCGGAGGAATTATCAATATTTCATCAGGACTTGCAAGATTTGCCCTGCCGGGATCCTCTGTTTACGGTTCTATGAAAGCCGGTGTGGAAATGCTGACCAAATACATGGCAAAAGAGCTTGGCTCCCGTAAAATAAAAGCAAATGTTATTGCACCGGGTGCTATTGAAACTGATTTTGGCGGCGGAAGAACAAGAGATGACCAGAATGTGAACTCAATGATTTCCAGTGTCACTGCATTGGGAAGAGCCGGACTGCCGGATGACATCGGTGGAGTTGTGGCTTTTCTGTGTACCGACGATGCCGGATGGATCAACGGACAGAGAATAGAAGCTTCAGGAGGAATGTTCCTGTAAAAAATAATTGATTGATAAAGTTAAAGGGTCCTTTAAAATCAGACGTAAATAAAACCAGTTCTAAAATGGACTGGTTTTTTTAATATAATTGGTAAACGAAAAGTCACGAATCTTTTAGCAAATTTAACTATCTTTAGTATTCTCAAAGTCATTTATGATAAAAGAGTTTTTCGACCAGTTTCCCTATGTCCTTGTAGGGTTGGAGATTCTTTATCTTGTCGGAATTATCTTCCTGGCCGGTAAGATCATCATGGATACCAAAAATACAAGTAAAACCCTCGCTTATCTCCTTCTCATCATCTTTCTGCCGGTTGCCGGGGTTATCATCTACTTTGTATTTGGCGTTAACTACCGTAAAAATAGATTTTATACCTTCAAAATAGAACGGAACGAACAGATTTATAAGGCTGTGAGCAATTATATCCGGGAAACTCATTACAAAACATTGGAAAAGTATAAAGAAGAGATAGATCCGTTTTTAACCACCGTTAATTTTCTTTACAACGCAGGCCATTCTCCACTGTCACAGGGAAACCATGCGGAAATACTGGTCAATGGGGAAGGTAAATTTGAAAAAGTGTTTAAAGTCATTGAAGGAGCGGTCCATCATATCCATCTGGAATATTATATTTATGATAATGACGGGATAGGAAACAGACTTGCTGATCTGCTGATAAAAAAGGCAGAAGAGGGGGTAATCATCCGTTTTCTCTATGATGATATGGGCAGTGGAAAAATCGGGCGCAAACTTTTGAAAAGATTGAAAGAAGGAGGTATTCAGGTATCTCCGGTCAATAAGATTACATTCAGACTGTTGGCAAACAGAGTGAATTACAGGGATCACAGAAAGATCATCATTGTGGATGGTGCAGAAGTTTTTACAGGTGGAATCAATGTCTCGGATAAATATATTAATCCTAATCCTCAGCAGTATTGGAGAGACGTTCATCTCTATATGAAAGGTGAGGCAGCTTTCTATTTCCAGTTTTTATTTTTCAGCAACTGGATTTTTGCAACAGAGAAAGTCCCGGAAATTTCCCAGCTTTACTTTGATCATAAAAGTAAGGAAAACGGAAACTCGCTTATTCAGACAGCGGCCAGCGGTCCGGATACCAAACCGGCCATTATGCTGAGTACGGCATCGGCTGTACTTTCGGCTAAAAAGCGGATATACATTGTCACTCCTTATTTCATTCCGGTAGAAACAGTGCTGAACGCCATTAAGCAGGCTGCCCTTTCCGGGGTCGATGTAAGGCTTATGGTTCCTAAATCCGGTGATTCAAGAGTGGTGAATGCGGCGGCATATTCTTACTACGAGGAGCTGCTTGAGAATAAAGTGAGGATCTTCTTTTATAAAAAAGGCTTTATTCATGCGAAAACCATGATTATAGATGATCATTTTTCATGCGTAGGCACGGCTAACATGGATGTAAGAAGCCAGGAACTGAATTTTGAGGTCAATGCACTAATTTTTAATAAAGAAATCAATGAAAAACTTCAGAATCTGTTTCATGGAGATATGAACGATTGTGAAGAAATTCATTATGATTCCTGGAGAAGAAGGCCAAAGTACAAAGTTTTCTTTGAGCATATGGCCAGGCTTCTTTCTCCGCTGATCTGAAACTTAAAGCCTGGAAAGGTTTTCTATTGCTTTTTCTAAGGTTTCCTGTTTTTTTGCAAAACATAGCCGGATCACATGATCATTCCTTTTGTTTTTATAGAAAGATGAAAAAGGAACACTGGCCACTTTATGACGGATCGTAAGCTCAGACGCAAAATCGAAGTCGTTTTTATCGGATATTTGATCATAGGTAAGAGCCTGGAAATAGGTTCCTTCACAGTCCAGAAGCCCGAAAGAGGTGCCTGCAAGACCTTCTCGCAGGAAATCTCTTTTTTCCTGGAAAAAGCTGTTCAGCTGGCTGTAATGTTTATCATTTTTCATGTATTCAGCCAAAGCAAGCTGGATAGGGGTATTCACACAGAAAACATTGAACTGGTGTACTTTTCTGAATTCATCAGTAAGATTTTTAGGAGCAGCACAATAACCGGTTTTCCAGCCTGTAACATGGAAAAGCTTTCCGAAAGAAGCGACCAGAAGGCTTCTTTCCTTAAGTTCAGGATACCGGCAGATGCTCAGATGCTGCTGCCCGTTAAATACAATATTCTCATAGACTTCATCGCTCAGAATAAGGATTGGAGTATCTTTTACAAGCTTGATCAGCTCCTGAAGGTCATTCTCTTTTAAAATCTTTCCGGAAGGATTATTCGGGTTATTTAGGATGATCATTTTCGTTTTATCGCTCACCAGGCCTTTTACCGTATTCCAGTCGATCTCATAATCCGGAGCTTTCATTTCAAAACGTTTTACAATTCCTCCAAAAAGCTCTACCGTAGGTTCGTAACAGTCGTAAGCAGGTTCAAAAATAATGACTTCATCGTCTTTCTTTATAAAAGTAGCGATCGCTGTAAAAATGGCCTGAGTCCCTCCTGCAGTAACAGTAATCTCAGAATCGGGATGATAAACGGCGCGGTGGCTGTTCTCTATTTTCCTTGCAATTTCCTCCTTTAGCGGGATCATGCCACCCATCGGAGCATATTGGTTGAATCCTTTTTGAATAAAACTGTTGACCAGATGCAGCAATTCAGAATCCGGCATAAAATCAGGAAATCCCTGGGAAAGGTTGATGGCCTCATTTTCATTGGCGAGCTGTGTCATCTGGCTGAAAATCGTAGTTCCTACATCTGAAAGCTTGGATAATGGAAGTTGTATCATGAACATCGGGTTTATGGTTCCGAATTTAATTTATTTTTCGCAATCATGAAACAAAGAGACCTAAAAAGTGCTATTTGGAAATTGTACATGAATGGTTTCTGCACAACCGGTCTATATACAAAATGAATAATTATTTTTATGAAATGCAGTTGTTTTTTAAGAAAAACTGAGATTGCTCAGGCCGTTTGTGTGGTAGGGCGGTTACATTTGTAAGAGCAAAACCAAAACCCAGCACCATGAAAATTATAAAGACTGAATTACCGGAAGCCTCCGTTTTATCAAAGGAAATGGAATTTTATGATTATGCAGACAGCTTTCAAGGGAATGTAAATACACCAGGAAATATCACAACAGCGGAAATCGGCAGGGCTTTTTTCTCCAGCAGCCCTCAATGGGGAAAGAAAATGTTTGCCTTAAGGAATACGATTGTTAAAATATTCGGATTGAAAACAGGAGCAGACCATAAAAAAATGCAGATACAGGATGACTTTAATCCTGAAGTAGGTGAGCAGGTTGGTATTTTCAGGATTTTCGACAGGACTGCCAACGAAATAATTTTGGGAGAAGATGATCAGCATCTGGATTTCAGGGTTTCTCTTCTGTATGACCAGCTTCAGGATGAAACGGGAGTGAATTCTTTAACCATTTCAACTACCGTAAAGTATCACAATTGGCTGGGAGTCCTGTACTTTCTCCCGGTACGCCCTTTTCACCGGCTGATTGTCCCGGTAATGCTTAAAAAGATGATCAGAAAGCTTGAAACAAAGTCTGAACAGTAGCTTTTATTCTGAATTTTCAATTTGTGTAAAAACTCATTCTTTTTACACATGGAAACATCCGGTAAGTTGCTCTTAAAAATCATAAAATGAAAAAATGAGAAAAAAATAAACAGTTTTTTCACTTCAGATTGAATAATTCTGTGAATACAGAATTTGATTAAGAATAGTACATTATTTCAGGTGAAAAATTGCAAAAAACGAATCGAAAAAATTCGGATAATCTTGTACAATTTCGTACTTTTGTGTGTTTGCTGAAATTACATATGTCACAAGAAATAAATCCAATCTACTCCGAAGATAATATCAGAACCCTCGACTGGCAGGAACACATCCGTTTGCGCCCCGGAATGTACATCGGGAAGCTGGGGGACGGTTCCTCTGCTGATGACGGTATTTACATTCTGCTGAAAGAAATTCTCGATAACTCTATCGATGAGTTCAGGATGAAGGCAGGAAAAAGAATTGAAATAAAACTGGACGATGGTAAAGTTACCATCCGTGACTTTGGCCGTGGGATTCCCCTGGGAAAAGTTGTGGATGCTGTTTCCAAAATGAATACAGGAGGTAAGTATGACAGCAAAGCCTTCAAAAAATCGGTCGGACTGAACGGGGTAGGTACCAAAGCCGTTAATGCCCTTTCAGAATATTTCCGGGTACGGTCTTTCCGTGAAGGAAAAATGAAGATGGCCGAGTTTTCCAGAGGAATAATAACGGAAAATTACGATGAAAAAGATACCTCGGACCGCAATGGTACTGAAATTTCCTTTATTCCGGACGGGGATATCTTTCTGCATTTCAAGTACAGGAAGGAATACATAGAGAAAATGCTGCGCAATTATGCGTATCTGAACCCGGGGCTGAAAATTCTTTTCAACGGGGAAACCTATTATTCTGAAAACGGTCTTAAAGATCTTTTGGAAGAAGAAATGGAAAACGAAATTCTCTACTCCATCGTTCACCTGAAAGATACTGATATAGAAGTTGCGATCACCCATTCCGACAAATCACAGACAGAAACGTATTTTTCTTTTGTGAACGGACAGAACACCACGCAGGGTGGAACACACCTTAATGCCTTCCGTGAAGCCTACGTAAAAACGATCCGTGAATTCTTCAATAAAAACTTTGATGCCTCAGACATCAGGAAATCTATTATTGCAGCCATTTCTATTAACGTTGAGGAGCCTGTATTTGAATCCCAGACCAAAACAAAGTTGGGATCCAACGATATGGGACCAAATGGCCCTACCGTAAGGACGTTCATCATTGATTTCCTGAAAAGCAAACTGGATAATTTCCTTCATAAAAATCCTGAAATTGCCGAAGCGATCCAAAGAAAGATTCTTATCTCCGAAAGAGAAAGGAAAGAACTTTCAGGAATCCAGAAACTGGCAAGAGAAAGAGCTAAAAAGTTTCCCTTCACAATAAAAAGCTCAGGGATTGCAGACAGCATTATAACGACCAGAAAAATGAAAGAAAAGGGAGACCCAGATCTTCATTACCGAAGGAGATTCTGCATCCGGATCTATTACCAAATCCAGGGATGTGGAGACCCAGGCCGTATTCTCATTAAAAGGGAAGCCCCTGAACTGCTATGGACTGACCAAAAAAGTGGTGTACGAAAATGAAGAATTTAACCTCCTTCAGGCCGCTTTGAATATTGAAGAAAGCCTTGAAGACTTAAGATACAACCAGGTGATTATCTCTACCGATGCCGATGTGGATGGTATGCACATCCGCCTGCTGATGATTACATTCTTTCTTCAGTTTTTCCCTGATCTGATCAAGAACGGACACCTTTATATTCTTCAGACCCCATTGTTCCGGGTGAGGAATAAAAAAGAAACAAGGTACTGCTACACCGAAGCGGAAAGAATAAAAGCATTGAACGAACTTGGTAAAAACCCGGAGATCACCCGATTTAAAGGTCTGGGAGAGATTTCGCCGGATGAGTTCAAGCACTTCATTGGCAAAGATATCCGTCTGGAACCTGTGGTAATAGGAAAAGATCAGACCATAGATCAGTTGCTGGAATTCTATATGGGGAAGAATACACCGGACAGGCAGGTGTTTATTCTTGAAAACCTTGTTATAGAAGATCCCGATATTGATAAGAAAGAAATGCTGGATGAGGTGGCAGGCTAACACTAAACTAAACACACTTCACAAATGAGACTTAGCAACCGCAACAAAGCTTCAGTTTACAATTTTGCCCATACATTACTTGTAATGATGGCCGTATTTGGAATTGCTGCATTCTTGTTGAACGAATACAGATTCCACGCTGTAGGAAATGAAAGTTATATTTTCCTTATTGTTCCCATCCTGCTGCTGGTGATTTTTCACCTTAACGGCAGGCAGATATTTGAGTATGACAGTGATGGAGAGGCACTGAATTTTAAGAACAGGAATATCATTCCTTTTTTAGACAGGCCGCTTCATGATGAATTTCCGAAGTATAAACTGATAAAATATGAAATTGTCCGTATTTTTTTTATTAAAAGACTGTACGTAACTATTTCAAGTAAAAATACAGGTTCTACCATACTCAAATATGAAATATCCTATTTGAGCCAAAAAGAAATAAACGATTTAAAAATCTCTCTGAATAAAGTAGTAAAGACTAATAAAGAGAATAACGATTAAAAGAGATGACGACAGAAGAAAACTCGCACGAAGGTGAGAGCTTGAAAAAAGTCTCGGGACTTTATAAAGACTGGTTTCTGGATTATGCTTCCTATGTAATTCTGGATAGAGCGATTCCTTCCGTCTATGATGGGCTTAAGCCTGTTCAGAGAAGGATTATGCACTCTATGCGGGAGCTGGAAGACGGCCGTTACAACAAAGTAGCCAATATCGTAGGAAATACCATGAAATACCATCCCCACGGGGACGCTTCCATTACGGATGCAATGGTACAGATTGGCCAGAAAGAGCTCCTGATAGATACTCAGGGAAACTGGGGGAATATTTATACCGGAGACTCTGCGGCGGCGGCAAGATATATTGAAGCCAGACTGACCCCTTTCGCACTGGAAGTAGTTTTTAACCCAAAAACAACGGAATGGGCAAAATCCTATGACGGCAGAAATAACGAACCTATTGATCTTCCTGTAAAATTCCCGTTGCTGCTTGCACAGGGAGTGGAAGGAATTGGTGTGGGACTTTCTACAAAAATTCTTCCCCATAATTTCAATGAACTGATCAATGCCTCTGTTGCTTATTTGAAAGGAAAGAAATTTGAGCTGTTCCCGGATTTTATGACGGCAGGTTACCTTGATGTCTCCGAATACAATGACGGGCAGAGAGGGGGAGAGTAAGAGCCAGAGCCAGAATTACCCAGACAGATAAACATACACTGGTGATTTCTGAGCTGCCCTTCTCCAAAACGACAAGCGACCTGATCGATTCTATCCTGAAAGCCAACGAAAAAGGAAAGATCAAGATCAAAAAGATTGAGGATAACACCTCGGATACCGTAGAGATCCTTGTCCATCTTCACAACGATGTGTCACCGGACAAAACCATCGATGCGCTGTATGCATTTACAGACTGCCAGGTAACCATTTCACCCAATGCATGTGTGATTGTTGGAGATAAACCGATGTTCATGAATGTTTCCGACATTCTGAAAATGAATACTGACCATACCGTTTCACTGCTTAAAAAAGAACTGGAAATTGAACTTCATGAGCTTCAGGAAAGCTGGCACTTCTCTTCGCTGGAAAGAATATTTATAGAAAACAGGATCTATCATGATATCGAAGAAGTAAAGACTTGGGAAGAGGTAATTAAAACCATTGATGCGGGATTAAAACCTCATACCAAGCACCTTTTAAGAGCAGTGACAGAGGAGGATATTTTAAAACTGACAGAGATCAGGATCAAAAGAATATCAAGATTCGATTTAGATAAATTTAAAGAAAATATTGCTGCCCTTGAAGGCAAAATAGAACAGGTAAAACATCATCTTGCCAACCTGATCGCCTATGCCATTGACTATTATCTGAATATCCAGAAGAAATATGGAAAAGACAGACAGAGAAGAACCGAGCTTAGAATCTTTGACACGATTGATGCTACGAAAGTAGCGGTGGCCAATGAAAAATTCTATGCCAATTTCGAGGAAGGATTCATTGGAACTTCACTGAAGAAAGACCAGTATCTGTTCGACTGTTCCGATATCGACGATATCATTATATTCCGGAAAGACGGAACGATGAAGGTCGTGAAGGTAGAGGCCAAGACATTTGTAGGAAAAGATATTCTGCATGTGGCCATCTGGAAGAAAAATGATAAGAGAACCGTCTACAACATGATTTACCGTGAAGGAAGGGACGGACCTTACTATATGAAACGTTTTTCCGTAACCGCAGTAACCAGAAACACAGATTATCCGCTGGCTTCCGATAAAAAAGGTTCAGAAACCCTCTATTTCTCGGCTAATCCTAATGGAGAAGCAGAAACGGTGACTGTTCTTTTAAAACCGAATCCGAGGATCAGAAAAAATAAAATGGAAATTGATTTTTCCGACCTGGCGATCAAAGGAAGAGATTCCAAAGGAAATCTGGTGACCAAATATTCCGTGAAAAAAGTAGATATGAAAGAGGAGGGTGTTTCTACGCTCGCCCCTAGAAAAATCTGGTTTGATGATACCGTAAGAAGGCTCAATGCTGATGGCAGGGGAACCCTTCTGGGAAGCTTTAAAGGGGATGACAGGATCTTGACGATCAATACAAACGGTGAAGTGAAGCTGGTTTCTTTCGATCTGGGCAACCGTTTCGATGATGAATACCTTGTCCTGGAAAAATGGAAACCGCAGCAGCCGGTAACCTGCATTTACTATGACGGAGAAAAGGACATGTATTTTATCAAACGATTCCTGCTGGAAAATACCGTGAATGTACAGACTTTCATGCCTTCGGACCATCCGAAATCATTTATTGAAAATGTGATTGTAGCAGACGGAGCCACGGCCGAGATCATCTTTGCTAAAGACAAAGGTAAGGAACGCGAGCCTGAAACCATACAGATTGATGAGTTCATCGCAGTAAAAGGAATAAAAGCGATTGGAAACCAGTTCACGAAATTTAAAGTGAAAACAATCAATATTACCATTCCTGAACCTGTAGAAGAAGAACCGGAAGTATATATAGAACCCGAAACAGGAGACGGCATTGTAGATGATGACCGGACCGTAATTGGAGACTTGTTTGAAGCAGGAGAACCCGAAAACTAAGAATTAAACTTATGAATATTCTCATCTTATTTATTATCATTACAGCTATTATCAGTTTTGTTGCCTTTAACAATCCCGGTATTACTGAAAAATATAAATTCAGTGTAGGAGCAATCCTGCACAGAAAAGAATACATTCGTCTGCTTTCATCAGGGTTCCTGCATGCCGACATTATGCACCTGGTGTTTAATATGATGACCCTGTATTTCTTTGGACCTATCGTTATCCAGACTTTTGGGAACATAGGTTTTGCCATCATATATTTGGGTTCTATATTGCTGGGGAATTTTCTCTCCCTTTATATTTATCAGAAACAGCCATGGTATTCTGCAGTAGGAGCGAGTGGAGGGGTTTCAGGGATATTGTTTGCTTCCATAGCGATGATCCCGGATATTGGAATTTATATCTTCTTTATTCCGATTCCGGTTAAAGGATACCTTTTCGGGCTTCTGTATTTCGGGTACTCGGTCTATATGATGATGAATCCGAGACAGCATGATAACATCGGACATGCTGCCCACCTTGGAGGTGCTTTCTTTGGGTTGGTATATGCAATAGCTGTGGCTCCGGATACGGCAATGCATAATGCTCTATACCTGGGAATCATGTCGCTTCCGTTGATTTATCTGGGGTACGAAATTTTTGTCAGGAAAAGAATAGGATAAAGTTTATCTTTACTAAAATATCAGAACCAATGAACACATCAGAATTAAACCGTTTCATCGTTGTATTAATCTATGGTTCATTGGTTCTGCTTTCTTTACTGAAACTGTCCAATCCTTTAAAAGTAAACCGGAAAGCCAATTTCTGGTTCGGGATATTTCTGTTTTTGTGGTCAAGTTTCTGGCTGGATGAGATTCTTACGCTTGTGAAAGGAATCCAGGTTGATGTTCAGTCTATCATTTCAGTTCAGATCATTCAGTTTCTGACTCCGGTTATGTTTTACTTCAGTGTATTATTTTACACCAATCCTTCATTTAAATTTAAAGTTTCAGATCTGAAATATTTTATTCTTCCGGTTATCTTTTGGATCAATATCTTATTGCAGCGTTTTGGAGGATTTGAAGATCAGACGGTTTTTTATTATGTTTTTATAGGGTTGGTACTCTTTCAGTCCATTTTCTATACCTGCCTTTCATACTTCACGATTCAGAAGCATAAGAAAAGGATCCAGCAGTTTTCTGCCAATACTGAAGGGATCAATCTTAACTGGCTCGAGTACATTACGATAATCATATTTATCATCAACATTGCCTACGTAGTTTACAATTTATCCTACGATTCAAGGGCGCTGAATTTTTTCATTAACGGAGCTTTTCTGCTGGTTATTTATTTTGTTGGCTATTACTCTTTAAAACAGAAAGAAATTTATCCTTTGGAAGAAAAACAACGTGAAGAGCTGATCTCCATTGATGAGGACCAGGAAACAGAGGAAGTAAAGAAAAAGCTGATCTCCGATGAGGAATTAGAAAGGATCAAAACCCGGCTGGAAGAAATCATGGACAGACAGAAACCCTATCTGGACAGTGAGCTAAATCTCATCAGGCTTTCCGAGCTGTTGTCTGTTTCCACACATCATCTTTCGTATGTGATCAATACCGGTTTTAAAAAGAACTTTTTCCAGTACGTTAATGAATACAGAATTGAATATGCCAAAGAACTTCTTAAAGATTCCCAAAGCAAATTATCAATTTTAGGAATTGCCTACGAATCAGGTTTTAATTCCAAAACATCTTTTAATACCACCTTTAAAAAACTGACCGGCCAGACTCCTTCAGAATATAAAAATAGTTCGGATTTATAAGTTTTAACGTTCTTGTTTATTTAAATTATTGTTTTTCAATTATTTAAGCGTCTTTGTTTTTTTAACAGGAAATAAGTTCACTCAGATAATCCTGAACATTCAACACTCCTTTTCAGAATAGCTTTGTTCTATAAAATTGTGTTATGGATACCAAAGAATCATATGCTGTAGTAACCGGGGCGAGCCAGGGACTGGGGAAAGCATTCGCTGAAAATCTGGCGGAAAAGAATATTAATGTAATTCTGGTAAGTCTTCCGGGACAGCATCTTGAAGAGCTATCCCAACAGCTTGAAGAGACCTATCAGATCAGTGCACCTTATTACGAAACAGATCTTTCGGTGAATGAAAATGTATTAAAATTAACAGAATGGCTGAATAAATGCTTTGAAATCCATATCCTGATCAATAATGCAGGCCTTGGAGGAACCAAAAAATTTGTAGAGGCTTCCCCATCTTACATTAACACCATCTTGCAGGTTAATGTTACCGCAACCTCCCTGATCACCCATCAACTCTTACCCAATCTTTTAAGACAGCCTGAAGCTTATATTCTGAATGTATCAAGTATGGCTGCCTTTTCACCCATAGGTTTCAAAACAGTGTATCCGGCTTCCAAAACCTTTATTCATTCATTTTCAAGAGGACTTTATGAAGAGCTGAAAGGTACAAATGTTTTTGTAAGCGTTGTGAATCCCGGTGCCATGAAAACCAATGAAGATGTCTGCAAAAGAATCGAAAAACAGGGTGTTTTAGGAAAGCTCACGCTTCTGGATCCTGATAAAGTGGCAGCCTACTGCATCAGGCAACTTTTCAGAAAAGATTCCGTTATTATGGTAAATCCCATAAGCTGGCTGGTGATGAAAATCCTGCCGATATGGATTAAACTGCCTCTGATGACCAGTGCCATAAAAAAGAAATTGAAGCATGAGAAAAGTTTTCGTGACAGGAGCCACAGGGCTGCTGGGGACTAATACGATCATTAAATTATTACAATATGATTATTCTGTTACTGCTCTGATGCGCAAAAAAAGCAGCTGGTTGGGCGAAAAAAGCGAACATCTCCGACTTATAGAAGGTGGTCTGTTCTCAGATATTTCAGAATACCTGCAGGATATGGATGCCGTTATCCATATTGCTGCAGAAACCGGTCAGGATCTACTGAGGTACGAAGATTATAAAAAAACGAATTATGATGCTACTGCTCATCTTTTTGAACAGGCAGCGGCTGCGGAAGTGAAGAAATTCCTGTTCGTAAGTACAGCGAATACTTTGGGTTACGGAAATTCTGCAGACCGGGGAAATGAACAGGCTCCACAGCTTTATCCTTTTACCGATTCTTACTATGCGAAAAGCAAGCTGGAAGCAGAAAATTATCTCCTTCAGCATGACAGGGATACCAATGTGATTATTGTAAACCCTACTTTTATGATAGGTGCATATGATCAAAAGCCTAGTTCGGGGAAAATAATTTTCTGGGCCTGGAAAAAGAAGGTGGTTTTTTATCCTAAAGGCGGAAAAAATTTCGTACATGCAAAAGATGCCGCTGAAGGAATTATAAAAGCTGTTGAGCAGGGGAAAAGAGGTGAAAAATATCTATTGGCCCACGAAAACCTTACCTATAAAGAATTTTTCAGAAAAATAAACGCCATAACCGGCCAGAATCCTGTCATGATCCCGATACCTGATTCACTTCTAATGGTCCTGGGAGTAATTGGTGATGGCTTGCGGAAGTTTAAAATAAAGACCAGTTTAAGCAGTGCTAATATGAAAGCACTGAGGATTGATAATTTTTATTCAAATAAGAAATCAGTGGAAGAGCTTGGAATCAGGTATCAGCCTATTGATAAGGCAATAGAAGATGCCATCCGTTTTTTTGAAAGGAAGTAATCCTGAACTTAATAGCAATTTAAGGGCTTTGCTTATCCATGCGCTTCATAGGATCAACAAAGTTGATCCCGGCCTTTGCCATCTCTAAATAATCAGTAAGAAAGTAAACTTTGCGTTAAAAAATATTTGGCGGATTAATTTTATTCTCTCGCAGATTAAGCAGATTAAGCAGATTTTACTTGTGAATATATTTGTGTAAATCTGTGTAATTAATGATTTATCAAAAAATATTCAGTTTACAAGTCTGCCAAAGCTTCTTCCAATGTTTCGGTGAAGTTGATATGCCTGGTTTTATTGCTTTCAAAAATAAAATCCCTGATGCTTTTGCTTTCGTATTTTCCAAAATCACCTACAATGGTAAGACTTACCCGGTAATTCGAGAACTTCTGCAGAATATCTCCTGCTATTTTTGTTTTCAGATCAAAGAATTCAGGAGTAAGGTTTTTCTCATAAATAATTAACTTATCGAACCCCTGATAATATAGGTCTCCGAGAAGATCCAGCCCATCCTGAACGGACTGGATAATTATTTGATCAGAAATAATTTCGGCAATTTTTATATCGTTGACAAGATGTGAGATGATTTTCATAATTCGGTTATTATTTTCGTCCAAGAATAAAACGGTCGTTTTCAGATAAATCTTTGATAAGCTCAGCCTCAGCAAAAGAGCCGGTATATAATTCCAGGGTTTCCGGACCCAGCTTTTGATTGATTTCCAAAAACAGAAGACCGTTATCTTTCAGGTGTTGTTTTGAATCTACGGCAATTTTACGGTAAAAGATCAGCGCATCCTGAACAGGGGAGAACAGGGCCATTTTAGGCTCAAACTCTTTTACGGAATCTGCAATCTCAGTTTCCTCTTCAATTCCTATGTAAGGCGGATTGGAAATAATAATATCATACATTTCTGTTAATTCTGAATTCAGATAATCTGCATGAATAAAATTAATGTCCAGCTGATGATATTCGGCATTTCTTTTGGCTGTTTCCAAAGCTTTTTCAGAGAAATCAACCGATGAAACTTCTGCTCCCGGGAAATGTTTTTTTAAGACCAGGGGAATGACGCCGCTTCCGGTTCCGATATCCAGAATTTTTAAATTTTGATGATGAAATCCTGAACCCCGAATGGTACGGATCGCCAATTCAAGCAGTTCCTCCGTTTCAGGACGGGGAATCAGTACATGTTCATTCACGAAAAACAGCATTCCATAAAATTCCGTTTCCCCAAGGATCTGCTGATAAGGCTTGCCGGTTTTTAATTCCGAAACAGCTTCAATAAGCTTTTGTTCATCATCAATAAGAAGGGGCTGATCAGCTAATTTTCTCTGGAGGAAAGAGTTAAGCCCTACGATTTTCTGTATAAAAACGGAGCATAAAAAAGTACTTTCCGACTCATTATACCCTGCGGAAAGTTCTGATTTAAAATATTTTTTGAATTCTGATACTGTCATTTATCTTGTGAAAACCAGTTTTGTGTCTGTAGATTTCTCCTCATCGATCAGGTAGCCTTCATAGTTGAATGCTTTTACATCATTTACGGTTTTGGCATTGGTTTCTGCACAGAACCTTACCACAAGACCTCTTGCATGCTTGGTGTAAACAACGATGGTTTTTAGTTTTCCGTCTTTCTGTTCATAAAAATCAAAATCGATCACTTTATGGTTCAATTTCTTCCTGTCTATAACCTTTCCGTATTCGTTGCTGGCCAGGTGAAGGAGGATTTCGCCTTTTTCATTTCGGAATTAAGCTGGTCCGTAATCTTTTCCCTCCAGAATTCGTACAGGTTTTTATATTGATCGAATTCAAAATGGCGTCCCATTTCCAGCCTGTAAAGCATCACCTTATCAGATGGTTTCAGCAGGCCATATAATCCGGAAAGTATCCTGTGATTTTTCTGTAAATAATCAACGGCAGCTTTGTCCAGGGTTTTGGCATCCAATCCTCGGTAAACCTCTCCTGTAAAGGCAAATAGGGCAGGAGCAGATTCTTTGGCAGTAGGCTTGGCTTTCCATTTCTGGTTTCTTTCCCAGTTTTCATCGGCAAGCTTGGAGGATATTTCCATGAGCTCGGAAAGATATTTCGGGGATTTATGTTTTAAATAAGACTGGATAAAAGCGGCTTCTTCGATGAATTTCGGAGTGGTAGATCTTAAAAGGTCTGTTGAATTCTCAACGTTCATCAGTTTCGCTGGAGAAGTTATAATTTTCATAATGTTTAGAAGGCAGATAAATGTTTAATGTCAATAAAATTCATGATCATCATCGATACAAAATCATACATGAAATGGCAGATGATAAGGATTTTTATGTTTGAATATTTTTTATAAAATACAGCAAAAACAGTTCCGATAAAGAAAGGTATCATGACCTGTCCGATCGTTCCGTAAGTGCTGTGCAGAATTCCAAATAGCATCGCGGACCCAAAAATGCCCAGGTATTGGTTATCGTATATTTTTTCAATTCTCGGCTGGATATATCCACGCATAAGTAACTCTTCCACAACCCCTGCTGTAAGGCAGATAGAGATAATCAACGGGAAATTATTTCTGAACAACGAGGCTATCTGAACGATCTTTCTGCTTAAATTCTCATGGGTGAAAACCTGGATGATAAAATTCAGGAAAGCACTGCCGAAAGCACAGATCAGATATAGGGTTACTACGGCTTTAATGTAAAATAATCCCGTGTATTTTTTCTCTTTCCATAACAAAAAAGAATTCTTTTCTATGAAAAAATTGTACAGGAAAACTAAAAGAAGAACCGTCCACAGGATAATCCTTGTGTAAAAAAATTAACTGCTGTAAATGCTTTTACCCCTGTAACAGAATAAATGACCGGAAAAGAATAAAGCATGGCCGAAGCCAGAAGCACAAAAGTTAAAAGAATTCCTGTAGCGTATTTTCCGTTCAAACTCATATCCCCAACGATCACTCTCAGCCGTTAACCTTCAATTAAATAATTCCTTTTCCCTGACGGATAATTTCCGGTTCTCCGGAAGTAAGGTCCACGATCGTGGAAGCCACATTATCTCCATATCCGGAATCGATGACAATATCCACGAGATGGTCATATTTTTCAGCGATCAGTTCAGGATCGGTAGAATATTCAATAATTTCGTCATCATCCTTGATAGAGGTCGATGCAATAGGATGACCCAGTTTTTCTACAATAAGCTGCGGAATCGGATGGTCAGGAACACGGATACCGATGGTTTTATGATTTTTATAGGCCAGCGGAAGACTTTTATTGGCATCCAGAATAAAAGTAAACGGTCCCGGAAGATGGCTTTTCAGAAACCTGAATACGGAGGTATCAATAGGCCTCGTAAAATCCGAAAGGTGGCTTAAATCATTACAGATAATGGAAAACTGAGACTTTTCAAGCTTTACTTTTTAAGCTGAGCCAGCTTCTCCATGGCTTTTATATCAAAAATATTACATCCCAGGGCATAGATCGTATCTGAAGGGTAGATAATAAGCCCGCCGTTTTGTAAGGTTTTAATTACCTCATTCACAAGATTTTCCTGAGGGTTGTCCGGATAAATTTTCAGTATTTTTGCCATAAAACAAAGATACAAATAATAAAATAGTTTTCATAAAAGTCCTTTATTTAAAAGAAAAATTAGGATTTTCAAAAAATAGCCGTATCTTTGCACTCACAATATCGCGGGATGGAGCAGTAGGTAGCTCGTCGGGCTCATAACCCGAAGGTCATCGGTTCGAGTCCGGTTCCCGCTACTAAGAAAGTGTTTTCGGTAAGCACTCTAAAAATACACCGCGGGATGGAGCAGTAGGTAGCTCGTCGGGCTCATAACCCGAAGGTCATCGGTTCGAGTCCGGTTCCCGCTACTAAGCAAAGTACTTTCGGTAAGTACTCTAAAAATATACCGCGGGATGGAGCAGTAGGTAGCTCGTCGGGCTCATAACCCGAAGGTCATCGGTTCGAGTCCGGTTCCCGCTACTAAGCAAAGTGCTTTCGGTAAGCACTCTAAAAATACACCGCGGGATGGAGCAGTAGGTAGCTCGTCGGGCTCATAACCCGAAGGTCATCGGTTCGAGTCCGGTTCCCGCTACTAAGACAAAAGAAGCAATACATTATTGCTTCTTTTTGTTTTTATGTCCTTCATTGAATAATCCGGATCTTATTAAAAGTAGAAATTTCAATAAATGTTTTTAACGCAGAGATTTATTTAAGATTTTTGATTTTAGATAGGCAAAGATGATGGCAGAGCCACTGATTAAGCTGCTGAATGAAACGTGTGCTTAGTAGAATCAATCTTGATTGATTCCATTCTTTGCATTTCTTAAGTTATGCAGTATGTAAAGTAAAACTTCGCGTTTTAATACTATTCAGCCTAAAAATTGGGTTTTAATCCAGAAAAGTGGTTTGTTTTTTTATACGATCGGTCATCTTTTTAGTGGTTTCATTTCCGTTTTCGTCAAATATTCTCATATTTCCATTGTAGACGGATGGGTTATCCTGATAAATTTTTCGAGCTTCCAGGAATTGATTTTTAGATTTTGTCTTTACATTGGTTACATAATTTAAAGGCTCTATTATTTCTTCAGATTTCTTAATATCTGTAGCATAAATTTCAATGGTTTTGTTTTTATTGTATACTTCCAGTACAAGACCGGATAGGCCTTTGAACCTGAAAGGTCCGTCAGGAATTGCTATTTCGTCAGTAAACCAGGCAAAAAAGTATCGCCGGTATCAGTTGTGGTTTTGGCCAGCCGGCTTTTAAAGCCTTTTATTTCTTTTTTCTCGTTCAGTATTTCCCATTTCAGCTGAGGCTCCTCATAAGTGAAAATATGTCTTCCTACAGGCATTGATACTAATAAACTTTCTTTGTTTTTGTAAACACTGCTTACCGACTTGGGATATTTGGGAATAGCTCCGTAACTGGTACTGATTGTGCCTGCTATTTTAGTTTGATTAGAATTTCCGTTATAGTAAGCTTTAGCTTCCCGGCTGTAATAGGAAGATTCCACATTATTGCACCATAAAGTGGAGGAATACATATTAATCTGGCTCTTGTTGATGCTGTCCTGAATGATTTTAGTCTCATAATTGACTTCAATCACTGCTGTTTGGCCATATGTTGAAATAAAACCCAAAAAGAGAAATCCAAATACTTTAATTTTCATGTCTGTACATTCTGATCGTACAATGGTATTAAAAAAAGTGATGTATTATTACAGGATTCTGAATTTCTATATATTTTTACGGATGAGGGTAATTTCCTTTATTTTTCCATTGCTTATATTTTTCCTTCAGACAGTGTCCGCATGGGCGGTAATTATTTTCCAGCGCTTCATCTTCGTATTTAAAAAAGACCCTGTTTTCTTTTCTCATTCTTTTGCCGGAAGAGCAGCTGAGTAAGCCGTAGATTTTTAATTTTGAGTTCCCTCCGAAATTAATTTCTCCACTTTTTATTTTACTTCTCAAAAGGGTTTGTGAAATTTCAGTATGCCGTTTCATAGATCAGCTGACAGCATCATGAAAAATAATTCCCAATGTATAACGGCTGCCTTTTTTACCTCACTCACACCATGCTTCATGTTTACCCGGTAATAGCCTTTCGTTCCTTTTTCAGGCTTGAAATGGGTTGTGAAAATCACGGCGTCTCCTTTCCCAGGATTTAAAACTATTGCTTTGGACTGCGCTCTGGGAATCTGCTGAGTAAGTACAAATTCACCGCCTGTAAAATCTTTTCCAGGTTCGTTCAGCATTAAAACCATCTGAATAGGGAAATAAATATCTCCGTAGAGGTCCTGGTGCAAAGTATTGAAACCTCCTTTTCCGTAGTTTAAAATTAACACGGTTGCTTTATGCTGACCATTATTATGGCACTGCTGAAGCAATGCTGAATGTTCCGGAGGAAAATCTACATCAACCTTCAATGCCTTAAACCATGCATTGGCAACAGGAACGAGATGCGGGTAGATCTGTGTTCTCATATTCTGGATCAGATCGGGAAGGGGATAGTTGAAATATTTATATTCACCCAATCCGAAACGATGGCGGGCCATTACTACTGTTTTGCGGTATAAATCCGATGTATGGTATTCTGATTTTAATGCTTCACATTCACCATCTGATAACAGTTCAGGAATGATGGCATAGCCATTTTGATGTAAGCTTTCAGTGACTGTTGTCCAGTCTATGTTTTCAATTCTTCGGATGATATCATTCATTACTTTTGTATTGAGTGACAAAGATCCAAAGTTGGCTGTGATTATAAAATCCGAAACATGTTGTATTTCATGAATTATATAAATGCAATTCACTATTTAAAAGCATTCAATGTTGAATTTTTTATTGTCTCAAAAGTAGTATTACTTCTACAAAGCATGTTATTTAATTCTACAACCTTTTTTAGCGGGACAGCGCCAAAATCTTACTTTTGTAAAGCTCTTACTAACCGGGAGACCGGTTTCAGAGCCTATTTATGTTTTTAAGATCTCCGCCTCATTTTCTACTTTTTCCCGAATGTTTTTATGATTAATGCATAACAGCCTTCCGGCGGAGATCTTTTTCTCAGGACTTAAATTTTTCATTAGGATATAATAATGATTAATGTTTGTATATATTCTAACTATTTTGTATATATTCTAACTATAAAGAGAACAGCATCTGCGGTTCTCTTTTTTGTTTGAAGTCTGTAAAATAAAAAATCCTGCTTTAAAAAAGCAGGATTCATTATTGTTCAGGTTAATTTTATTGAGCTAACTGACTGTAAGGAGCAAGCTTGTTATCATCAGACATCGTCTGTCCTAAAAATTCTTTTTCTGGTCTCCTTTCATTCTTCCTGCAGCATCACTGGCGTTGAAATAAGCTTCGCTTAGTTTTGTAGCGATATCCGCCGGTTTGAAATCAAATTTCGTATCACCTTCCACACCCAGGTATCCGTTCTTTCTGGTAAGGTTTGAGATATAATTGTTGTAGTTAATGAATGTATTTCTTAAGTACTGGGTATGATATTCCATACATTTTTTAGCTTTTTTGGAAGAATTGTTCAGGATACAGTTCTTCATATTATTTCTGTACAGGAACCATTCAGACTCCAGGATCCCATATTCTTTTCCTAAAGCTGTTTTTCCGTTGTTAAGGATATTATTATCACCTTCCTTATCTGCAATGGTCTGAAGATGTTTGATGACCAATGGAACGGTGTTTTCAATCTTCGTTTTCGTTTCCTTTAAAACACTAAGGTCAGCAGCCGGCGAATTCTTCTTTTTTTGAGCTGTAGTAACGTTAAAAATAAGCAGTAATAGTACAATCAATAAGTTATATCTTTTCATGAGAAATTTTTAAAGCACTAAAATAAATATATTTTCTCACTTTAAACAAATTCATTTTAATTTTATTTAATAAAATTTAACAAGTTTTAAGGATTTATAGCCTTTTATGAAGTTTTCCTGAATATTAAACAGGCAATAAATAAGGTATATTAAAAATTTAACATATTTTAATAAAATTTATTGATCTGATTTTCAATAAGTTATATTAATTCATTCTTTATCACTAAAAAAATAGTTGTTTCAATCCATTTTATTTCTACATTTGTATAACTAATTTATTAGTGATATCAATTATATCACATTCATGATAAAAATAAATAGGATATGAAAATTCAGAATTTGACAAAAGCAGAAGAACAGGTGATGCAGTATTTATGGAAACTCGAAAAAGGTTTCCTCAAAGATATTCTGGACCTTTTTCCGGAACCGAAGCCCCATACCAATACCGTTTCTACAATTTTAAAAGTATTGAAAGACAAAGAATTTGTAGATTATCATGTATATGGCAGGCAGCATGAGTATTTCCCGTTGGTTACCAAAGAGCAGTATTCCGGGAAAACCATGAAAAGCCTTGTGAAAAATTATTTTAAAGGTTCTTACAAAAGTGCCGTTTCTTTCCTTGTGGAAAAAAATGAGATGACCGTAGAAGACCTGGAAATGCTCCTGAACGAACTCAAAAAGAAAAACTAACTGACCATGGAAACTGTATTTTTATACTTGGGAAAAGTAATTGTGTGCTCCGGTGTAATGTTCTTATACTATCAGTTGTCTTTAAAAGACAAGACATTCCACCATTACAACAGATTTTACCTTCTGTTTGCCATGGTAGTATCATTGCTGCTGCCCCTGATCAGGGTAGACGATTTTACAATAGAAGTGAACAGTGATGTGTATATGCTTCTTGACAAGATACAGAATTTTAACACAGAAAAAAACCTAGACAATGGCCACATTTATTTTAGAATTATTTTTTCAGCTCTGGGACTGGTTTCTCTCTATTTTTTAGGGAAGTTGATTTTCGGGATCCTTAAGATCCGGAAACTTAAAAAACAGTTTCAGAAAGAAAGTTTTGACGGGATTAATTTTTACCGTACAGACCTGACCGAAGCCCCGTTTTCATACTTTAAAAACCTCTTCTGGAAAAACACCATTATGCTGAATTCCGAAGTAGGAGAGCAGATTTTAAAACATGAAATGGTTCATATTGAGCAGAAACACTCTTTTGATAAGATTTTTATTGAAATTATCACCTCTGTTTTCTGGTTCAACCCGTTTTTTCATATCATAAAGAAAGAGATCAGTCTGATCCACGAATACCTGGCTGATAAAAAGGCCGTAAAACAATCGGATACCAAAGCATTTGCGCAGATGCTTTTAGCAAGCCACTTTTCCGGAACACAGTTGCCTGCTGCCAGTCCGTTTCTAAATTCAAATCTAAAAAAACGACTTAAAATGTTACAAAAACCAAAAACTAAATTCGGATATGCGCGGAGAATTTTTGCCTTACCGGTTTTATTTTCAGTAGCTTTTGCCTATATGGTAAATGCCAAGAACAAAGAAATTAAAGAAACCAACTTTTCTATAAAAAATGTAGTTTCAGAAATCAAAAAAGATACGATAAGACCTGAAAAATCTGAGCAGGAAAAAATTTCAGGATTAAAAGCCGTACCTCCTGCTGACCATACAAAACTGGCCGAGATTGAAAAAAAGTTAAAAGAAAAGGAGAAGGAACTGGAAGGTTTGGAACCTGAAAGCGATGCCTTCGATAAGAAAATTGAAGAAATAAGCAACCTGGCCTCAGAAATAGGAGAGATGTCTGCCAATATGGAAGTGAATGAATATTTCAATTCTGCTGAATGGAAGAACCAGATGAAGGAGCTCGAAAATATGGAGCCTCTTGATAAAAAAGAGCTTCGTAAAATAGAAAAAGAAGCAAAAAGAGCAGCAAGAAAGGCAGCAAAAATAAGCAAACTGCCTCTTCCTCCTACACCGCCAAAACAACCGAAAGTAGTTTATTTTAAAAATAATAATGCGGTCTCTTATAAAGATCTGAGCGCTAAAGAGAAAGAAGAAGTACGTAAAGCGATGGCAGAAGCCAGCAAAGCTATGAAAGTAGCAGTAAAAGCCAGAGTGGAAGGAGAAAAAGCCCGTATTGAAGGAATGAAAGCCGGGGAGATAGGAAGAATAGCCGGAGAAAAAGCAAGGATAGCTGGGGAAAAAGCAAGAATTGTGGGAGAAAAGGCAAGAATTGATGGAGAAAAAGCCAGGAAAATAGGTGAAGAAGCACGGCAGGAAGCATTAAAAAGAATTTCGGAAGGCGCTAAGGGAAATGTATACTTCTTTAAAAGTTCAGATTCTGATAAGCCAAACAGAATTATTAAGCTTCAGACAGATTATATGAAGAAGGATGCCGAAGGAAATATCGCCATGAACGGAATGAAATCATTTACGGCAAATGGTTGGGATGACATCAAAGTTTTTGTTGATGGAAAACAAGTCAGTAAAACTGAATTTGAAGAAATAAAACCTGATAGAATTGCCAGTATCACAGTTAATAAAGAAAATACGGACGGTGTTAGAAAAGGAGAAATAAGAGTTCAGACAAAGAAATAAGTGCCACAAAGCTTTGTTAATTGTATATTAGCAAAGCTTTTTTATTAACAAATTCAAATTATGAAAACAAAAATTTTATTTTTTTACTTCTGGGCATTTTCGCCGGAGCCCAGACCAACCGATTCTTTTATGAATATAAGTTCATTCCCGATTCCAATAATAAGGAAGATGTGAAAAAGGAAATGATGCTTCTGGACATCAATAAATCCGGATCTGCCTATTACAGCCATGACAAATTTGTTGCAGATTCCACTTCAACGGCAGATTTGCAGAAGCAAATAAATTCAGGAAGCGGAAACATCAGCATCAATAGAAGAGAAAGGCCGGGACAGGTTTCGTACAAAGTGACCAAAAGCTATCCTGAATTCAAAACTTATCTTTTTACCAATATCAGTACAGATAAATACAAAATCGCGGAAGATAAAAAACCGGAGTGGAAAATCCTTCCGGATAAACAAAAAATAGGCGAGTACAATACTCAGAAAGCCGTGACGAGCTATGGCGGAAGAGAATGGACTGCGTGGTTCTCGTCAGATATCCCTTTTCAGGACGGACCTTATAAATTTTATGGACTTCCGGGACTGATCGTAAAATTAGAAGATTCTACAGGTTCGCACATTATGACTTTGGTAGGAAATAAGACGATACCAACTCCTGCAGAAGAAAAAGATGCCCAGCTTCCGGATAATGTAAGAATCCTGGGAATGGGAAGCAAAGAACTGGAAATTACCAAAGACCAGTATAAAAAAGTCTGGAAAGCTTATGTAAATGATCCCACCAAAAATATGAGGGAAATGATGATGAAAAGCAGTGGCGATTCCAATACAAAAATGGTTTTTAAGATGAAAACTCAGGATGGGAAAGAACTTTCAGATCCCAATCAGGTATTCAAAGAAATGGAAAAAAGAACCAAAGAATCACTTCAAAAGAATAATAACCCGATCGAACCGGATTTGACGAAGTAAATTCTATGATTTTTAAGATACAGCAGGATGGTTATTAATGACCATCCTTTCTTTTGCCGATTATCGTAATTTTAAACCCTAAACCCAGAAGCCCATGACAGAAAAGGAAAAATGCGAAGCCGGACTTTTATACAATGCAAATTATGACCAGCAGCTGATCAGCGAACGGATCGCATGTAAAGATCTGTGTCTTGAATATAATGCCCTGAAAAATTCTGATACCCAAAACAGAACCCGATTGATCAAAAGAATTCTTGGAAGCACAAAAGAAAATATTTACATAGAACCTTCTTTCTGGTGCGATTACGGATATAATATTGAAACCGGTGAGAATTTCTATGCCAATCATAACCTGACTATTTTAGATTGTGCAAAAGTAAAGTTCGGGGACAATGTTTTTATTGGTCCCAACTGTAGTTTTTATACCGCAGGACATCCGTTGGATGCTCGACAAAGAAACGAAGGCCTTGAATATGCCCATCCGATCACCGTTGGGGATAACGTATGGCTGGGAGGGAATGTAGTGGTTCTGCCCGGTGTCACCATTGGAAATAATACAGTAATTGGAGCAGGAAGTGTGGTCACCAAAAATATTCCCGACAACGTTGTTGCCGTTGGGAATCCGTGCAGGGTGATTAAAAATATAGAGGAAAAATAATTCAGACCAGATTTTTAATAAAGAAAAATCCCGGAACAGAAGTTCTGGGATTTTATATGTTCAATGGTAGCAAGTTATTAAGCTAATTTCTGAGAATCTGCAACAAACTGAGCCAATCCGCTATCTGTTAGAGGGTGCTTCAGTAAGCTCAGGATCGGAGGAAGTGGAGAGGTAATGACATCTGCCCCAATCTTGGCACAGTCGATGATGTGCATAGAATGACGGATAGATGCCGCTAAGATCTCAGTCTCATACATATAGTTATCAAAAATTAATCTGATCTCCTGGATAAGACCTAATCCGTCTGTAGAAATATCATCCAGTCTTCCAAGGAAAGGAGAAACATAAGTAGCACCTGCTTTAGCTGCTAAAAGCGCCTGTCCCGGAGAGAAAATAAGGGTACAGTTCGTTTTGATCCCCTTATCGGAAAAATATTTTAATGCTTTGATACCGTCTTTGATCATTGGGATCTTTACCACGATATTCGGGTGGATTGCTGCCAGTTCATCCCCTTCTTTGATCATTTCCTCATAAGTGGTGGAAAGTACTTCAGCGGAAATATCTCCGTCTACAAGCTCACAGATCGTTTTATAATGATTTTTGATCGCCTCGTTTCCCTGGATTCCTTCTTTTGCCATTAAGGAAGGGTTGGTGGTTACTCCATCCAGAATTCCAAGGTCTCTTGCTTCTTTGATTTGCTCTAAATTGGCTGTGTCAATAAAAAATTTCATTTCGTTCGATAGATTTATTCCTGCAAAGATAATGATTCCCTTTGTGAGTGGAAAATTTTAATTTTGTTAGAAGTTAGAAGTTAGAAGTTAGAAGTTAGAAGATGGAGGATAGGAGGAAAAATTCTGAAGAATAGTTTATAGCTCATAATTTATTAGTATTCTGTCTCAAACTCTCAGACTCTAATACACTCAAACACTCAAACCCAATATTTCCCATAAAACCCTACATTTGTTAAACATGAAAAACAATAGTTTTACAGCCACACTTGAAATTATCGGGATCAATCCTTTTGTTTTCGTTCCTGAAGATATCTTAACTGAGATTTTCAGGGCAGCGGGAAAGGACAAAAGCCCTATTCCTGTAAAAGGAACCGTCAACGGAAAAGAATTTAAGCAGAACCTGATGAAATATTTGGGCGAATGGAGACTCTATGTTAATCTTTTAATGTTGAAAAATTCCCCTAAACGAATTGGAGAAACTCTGGAAATTTCAATAAAATATGATGATTCGGACAGAAGTATTTCCATCCATCCAAAGCTGGATGCCGCTATTAAAGAAAGTCCCGTTGCGGTCCGGAATTTTGAAAACCTGACAACATCCAGAAGACATGAGCTGATCCGGTATATCAACAATCTGAAAACGGATGCCAGCATCGAAAGGAATATCGAAAAGATCATCCGGCATCTGCATGGTGAAACCGATTTTTTCGGAAAAAGAATTGATTAGAACTCTTCAAAAAAATTCTTTTGTTTTTAAACCATTAAGGGAAATTAAAAAATTAAGAATAATTAAGTCGTAAGATGGTTGAGGACTTTCTTAATAATCTTACTACATCTTAATGGTTCAAAAACAGTATTAAAAATATTAAGCACATAAAAAAATCCGGAATTTTTTCCGGATTTTGTTTTTAACTATGAATTTAAAGTTTTGCTAAGCTTTAAAGCATCCTGATTCGTAGGATCGTATTCTAAAGATTTAGCAATATGTGTTTTTGCTTTAGCAGGGTCACTTTTTTGTTCTGTAAAGGCAAGATAAAAATAGGCGTATGCCAGATTTTTCTTATTTTGTTCTACTTCTTCAGGCTTTACAGTCGCAATATACTTCTCATAGGCAAGTTTTGCATTGGCATCGTCTTTAGCTGACTGATAAGCATAAGCCTGGCTGTAATAAGACGGAGCCCAGTCCGGTAATAAAGCAGATATTTTTTCCACGTGTCAACTGCATTGGTCCAGTCTGATGCGTCCTGATAAGCTGTAGCCAGTTTTGCCAGCGCATCTGTATCTTTTGGATTGGCTTCGATCTGTTTTTTAAGACCTTCAATGGTTGAATTGCTTCCTGCCTGAGCAGTAGCGGTTGTAGTAGTATTGGTTGTAGTAGTGTTGGTAGCTGTATCAACTTTGGTCGTTTGCGCATTCACCAAACTTGCTGTTCCTGCAAATAGTAACCCTAAGAATAAATTTTTGATGTTAATTTTAGTCATTTTCATAATCTTACATTTTAAAATTCTATATTTTGAAATTCAATAATAATTCCAGAAAAACTTAAATTTTAGAAGCTTTAAGTTTTTTTAGAAGATATTAACGGCTACACTATTTTTTTTAGCTTAATTTTTGATTCGTTAGCGATTGACTTATCTTTGTCATTCAACTTTTTTAATAATCAACATAATTTACGGTATGAATATCATATTAGCGTCAACTTCTACTATTTTCGGTGGGGAATATCTGGAATACTTAAGAGAAGAAATAATACAGCTGTATCAGGGAATTGACGAAATTATTTTCGTTCCTTTTGCCAGACCGGGCGGAATGTCCCATGATGATTACACGGCGAAAGCACACTCTTTCTTTGAAACCATTCATATTAAAGTAAAAGGTCTCCATGAATTTGACAATAAGGCGGAAGCTCTGAATAACGCTCAGGGATATTTTACAGGAGGAGGAAACACATTCTTACTGGTAAAAACATTGCATGAAGAAGGGCTGATGGCTGCTCTGAAGGAAAACGTCGAGTCCGGGAAAGCCTATCTCGGCTGCAGTGCAGGAAGTAATATCGGAGGACAGAATATGAAGACCACGAACGATATGCCTATTGTTTATCCGCCAAGTTTTGACTGTATGGGGCTTGTTCCTTTCAACCTTAATCCGCATTACCTTGATCCGAATCCCGAACTGAAACACAACGGGGAAACCAGGGAAACGAGAATCAAAGAATTTCTGACCCAAAATGATCTGAAAGTAATTGGTCTCCGTGAAGGAAACTGGATCAGAAGAACAGGGGACAGGATCACGGTAGAAGGAACTGAACTCACAAGAATCTTCGAGAAAGGTAAAGAGCCTTACGAAATAGAAGCGGGAACCCTCCTTTAAACTCCAAAAAACAAGCTCTTATTTTTATTATATTTGATCAGGAATCGATATCATTTTTTGTAAACCATTCAAAAGCTTTCACCTAATGTGATATGACAGCTGATTAAAATAAAGAGCATCAGAAATGTCATGCTGATCGTAGTTGAAGCATTAGAATTGAAATTTAGATTATAACAACCTTGTCATGAAAAAAACGCTTACAGCTCTCATACTGTCGGTTCAGGTAATATCTGCCCAGAATATCGCCCAGAAGCTGGATAAAGCGACTAAAGATCTTATGGATTCTTCAGGAGCCGTTTCATCCGCTTTATCATTTTACGTTACCGATGATAACGGAACGTTTATATACGAATATGATGGTAATAAAGGGCTGTCAACAGCTTCCACACAGAAAATTTTCACTGCCGGTGCAGCTCTTGAAACTTTAGGTAAAAACTATACGTATAAAACAACGGCAGGATATTCAGGGACATTATCTGCAGGAGTTCTGAACGGGGATTTCGTCATCAGTTCAAACGGTGACCCGACATTGGGAAGCTGGCGGTATGATGCCTATAAGCCTGAAAATTTTAAAAATAAACTGATTGAAGCTCTTAAAAAAGCAGGAATCGCAAAAATTTCCGGCAATCTGGTTATTGATGATTCTTATTTTGACCATCAGACCATTCCGGGCGGATGGCCCTGGGATGACTTGGGGAATTACTATGGTGCAGGTGTCTGGGGAATCAACTGGAGGGAAAACCAGTTTGATATCAACATTAACGGCACAGAGTTTAAAGGATTTTCATACCCTCTCGAAAATGTGAAATGGCTGAACGACCTGAAAGCAGGAGGAAGTTCGGATCAGAGCCTTATTTTTACCGCACCGCATTCCGACGTAGCATTAATCAACGGGACATTGCCGGCAGGAAAAACAGTTACCGTTTCCGGGGCGGTTCCTGATCCGCCATTGCAGCTGGGCACGGAGGTAAAACAATGGCTTAAAGAATCAGGCATTGAAATTTCCGGAAATGTAATGACTGCATCACAGCTTGAAATGGACGGAAAGCAGGCTCCCGAAACTGCAAAAAATATTATTCTCACATACCAGTCCCCAACTTTGGATAAAATTGTATACTGGTTTTTACGGAAAAGTGTCAACATGTATGGGGAGACTTTAATTAAAACTCTGGGAAAAGAAAAAAGGGAATTCCAGCTTTAAAAGCGGGGTTGCTTATTTGAAAGAATTCTGGAAATCCAAAGGAATCAACCCGAATATGATCAATTTTGCTGATGGAAGCGGTCTTTCGCCACAGAATTATGTAGCCGCCAAAGCTGAAGTTCAGGCTTTGCTGTATGCCAGAAAACAGCCTTGGTTTGATGCCTATTACGATGGTTTTCCGACTCAGGATAACGGAATGAAGATGAAAAGCGGGACCATGAGAGATACCAAGTCCTTTGCAGGATATCATACCGCGAAAGACGGCAAAAAATATGTATTTTCAATCATTATTAATAATTATCAGGGTAGCGGAGGAGCTGAGCTGCAGAAAATTCTGAATGTTTTAAAATAAAAGAACTTTGAGGAAATCCATACTTACCAGGCTGAATAACTGGATCATATTTTTACTGATGACTGTGGTGGTTGTCACTATTGTGGTTGCTTCAACGATTCTTATCAATTTTCTCAGAAAAGAGGAAATCAAACGGGTAGATATCCTGGTAAGTGCCCTGAAATTTCAGCAGGAAGTGACCCCAAGTCTGGAAGTTCAGGAACTGATCCTTAAAATATACAGTTCCAACAATACGATTCCAATGATTGTGCTGGATAAGGATGATAAACCTATGGTTCATAAGAACATTCCTCAGGAAATAGAAAATGATCCTGTGCAGATCACCCTTCTGGCCAAAAAAATGGCAAAAAGCTATCCTCCCATTGAAATTAAAATTCCGGAGGGAAATAACCAGTTTGTTTATTACGACAACTCACGGTTGCTGAACGATTTGAGGTATTCCCCTTTTATACTCGGCTTTTTTATTCTTTGCTATTTCCTGTTTTCATTCTGGTTTTTAAGGACCATCAAAAAAACGGATGAAGGTTATCTCTGGGCAGGACTTGCTAAGGAAACGGCTCACCAGATCGGAACTCCTTTATCCTCGATGATAGGCTGGATGGAGATCATGAAGCTGGATAATCCTGAATCCGAAGGGGTACACGAAATAGAAAAAGATATTGAAAGACTGAGGACCATCTCCGAACGTTTTTCTAAAATCGGGTCCGTTCCTGAGCTGAATGACATGAATTTCAATGAAACGATTGTAGAGAATTATAATTACCTCAAAACAAGGATTTCAAAAAAGATCAATTTCAGTCTGCACCTTCCGACCTATACGATTCTGGTTCCTCACAATAAGATCCTCATGAGCTGGGTTATTGAAAATCTTGTGAAAAATGCCGTAGATGCCATGAAAGGGGAAGGAACTTTGGATATGTATGTTTTTGAAAGGAATAAAAATATCCTCATCGAAGTAAAAGATTCCGGAAGCGGAATGACCAAGCAGCAGGCGAGAAATGCCTTTAAGCCAGGATATTCAACCAAGAAAAGAGGCTGGGGGCTAGGACTTTCACTGGCGAGAAGGGTTATTCATGAATACCATAACGGGGACATTAAAATTTCCCAGACTGAAGTAGGAAAGGGAAGCACCTTCAGAATCACCATTAAAAAAGCCTAAACATAATTCTAATTGGCGATTTCTTCGTTACAAAGTTTCTCATACGATATAGGCAAAGCTATTTGATATAGTAAATCTGTTTAAATTTTATATTGATTATTTTTAACCACTTAAGTATTTTTAGTGTCAAGCTTTATGCATAATAAGTACACTTAAGTTTTGTGAAAATCCTTGATTTTCATCTTATGTGAATTCACTCAAGTGTTTTAAAATGAAAGCTTTTGTGACTTTTGTGGTTTTGTAAAGCTTAAACAACTTTAGTATTAAAATAAGTTAAATCCTTCTGATGTAAACCGGGCTAAACGAAATAATAAATAAATTTACACTTCTTTCGGGAACAATTCATATCAGTTGTTCCATTCCAGAATTTATATTTCGATTGATCAACTTAAATATTATAAAAAATTATGAGAAAAAATGTTAGGATTTTTACTGTGCTGTTTCTGTTCTTAATTAGTTTTTTTAATGCGCAGCAGGTCCGTGACTTTGAAATTGAGCAGCCTTTTGGTAAGCAGCTTTATCTGTATAAGTCTTTCGGAGTTTTTGAGGGCAAAGAATATTCAGCCAATGCGCTTTATCTGGTTACTAAAAAAGGGGTAGTCCTGTTTGATGTTCCATGGCAGAAAACCCAGTATCAAAGCCTTATGGATACCATAAAAAAACGTCATAATTTACCGGTTATCGCTGTATTTGCAACTCATTCACATGGTGACAGGGCCGGAGACCTGAGTTTTTACAATAAAAAAGGAATAGCCACCTATGCTACGGCCAAAACCAATGAACTGCTGAAGAAAGAAGGAAAAGCAACTTCCAGCAAATTAACGAAGGTGGGAAAGAAATATAAAATAGGCGGTGAAGAATTTGTCGTAGATTTTCTGGGTGAAGGCCACACAGCAGATAATGTGGTAGTTTGGTTTCCCAAATATAATGTTCTGGATGGCGGGTGCTTAGTGAAAAGCAGTACAGCAGTGGACCTCGGGTATACAGGAGAAGCCAATGTACAGCAATGGCCGGCTACTATGAAAAAACTGCAGACCAAATATCCTTCCACGGCAAAGGTAATTCCTGGACATGATGAATGGAAGGGCAATGATCATGTGAAACATACCCTGGAGCTTTTAGACCAACAAAAACAGTAGTAAAATAGGAATACAAAAAAGCGGGAAATTTATTCCCCGCTTTTCTATTAACTGTTTATTTTTAAATCATTACTTTTTTCCGGTTAGCCACTGATCTTGCAGCTTCTGTTCTGCCGGAGTCGGATTGGCCTTGTAATTTAAGGTTTCTACCGTCATTTTATCCAGAATAGCTTTTCCTTTAAGGTTGATTTTGTCCATTTTATCCCCGTTTTTTCTAAGGATCGTCACGGTAACATTCTGACCTTCCTTGATCGATTTTGCATAGCCGATGAAATCCTGCACATGCTGAATGTCAACCGTTTTGCCATCCAGAGCGAGAATTTCGTCAGTGATTTTAAATCCTACACTTTTCGCAAAAGGAGATAACGCGGAGCTTTCATCAAATACAAATGTTTTATTCTTTTCATTATAACCTGTCTGATTCGGATCTTTGATGAACCAGAAAAGAGGAGGTGTATCCTGCTTTTTTGCTTCTACGCCTACCATATTCAGGTATTGAATGTAAGGAGTCGGCTGGTTTCCTGCAATATATTTGTTATAGAAATCCTTTACCTGCGGGTAGCCGGTTACCGTTACCAGTTCATCAATCAGCTTATCATCCTTGAAAGGTTTGTTCTCACCAAATCTTTGGGACAGCTTTCTGATCATGTCGCGGTATCCCATTTCCCCGTTAGACAGTTTTCTCAGTTCAATATCCAGGCACATCGCCAGCAATGCTCCTTTTTCATATACGTTTCTGTACTGATCTTTATATTCATCCTTCAATACATTTTTACTCATCACCGTGAACGGCATGGTATCATCATAATTCTTGGAATTGGTAATCTTTTCATTGATTCTGTGAAGGAACTCATTCTTATCGATCAGACCTTCCTGGATCTGGAAAAGATTGGCAAAATATTCTGTTCCGCCTTCGTACATCCACAAATGCTGGGACATTTTAGGATCTGCATAATCAAAATAATGGATCTCTTCGGAATGTGTTTTCAAAGGATTCACGGTATGGAAGAACTCGTGCGAAACCACATCTGTAATGGTTTTATCAATTGCATCCTTAGGCATCATTTCAGGAAGTACCACACTTGTAGATTCATGGTGCTCCAATGCTCCGAAACCTTTGATCTGCGGTCCGTCACCTCCTGAAAGGTACAGCATGATCGCGTATTTTTTATTGGTATTCATGTCGCCCAGGAATTTCTTCTGAGCCAGTACCATTTTTTCAAGATTATCTTTAAAGTCTGCTGCCTTGTATTTTCCGGTAGGGGAATAAACGCCCAGTACCAGATCCATGCCTCCTGCATTAAAGGTGATATAATCCGGTTTGGTGTACATCAGCGGAGAATCGGTTACTTTTGCATAATTGGCCAGTGTAAACGTATCGGTATCATCGGATTTATCCTGGTCTACCAGAGCCGTTGTTCCATAGAAGCCTGCCGGTTTCTGAATGATCAGCTGGTAAGGGACATCCTGCATATTGTCTATATACCCGATAAAGCCGTGAGTGTTGATCATGTAGATTTTTCCTTCCTCGATATCAGTCCCGGACGGGGAAAATACAGCTTTATGTTTTGAATTATCCATTTCATCATCAAAGCTGTCATTAACAAGGTAAGTTACTTTGCTTAATGCCTGGGCATTTTTTAGTGAATAAGTATTGTCATTAACTTTTGTGTAGGTTAATTCTCTTCCTTTGTTATCATAAAATTTGATCCCTTCCACAAATCGGCCGTAATCATCTACAGAATACGTACCCGGAACAGTTTTAGGAAAATGGAACTTGACATCTCCGGATTTCATTTTCGGAAATTCCATTGTAACGGCTACCTTGTCATCTTTTACATTCACAAGATCAATCGTAGTTTTTATAGATTGGGCATTGGCCAGAAAAGTGGCGAAAATACCCAGACTGACTGCTGTTTTTCTCATTAAGTTTAAATTTTTATAGTTAAATAGTAGTTTTTTTGACCATTTTGTTACGAAATATAGTATTAAACTTTTCTTAAAGTTTTTGAACCATTAAGAAGAATTAAGTTGTTAAGAAGATAAGAATCTTTCAATACTTCAATAAAGCAGGCGGGCGAGCCTTTAGCTATTCCTACTCCCTAATTCTTCTGATTTAGTTAAAAATAAAAAAGGCAAACCCGCATAACGATTTTGCCTTTCCGCGAATCTGCCCTTTTGCATTTTCGCCATTTCTACATTATTGCACCTGATTATAATTGATGTAATAGTTCTTGTTAAATTCTACCGGGGCATTCTTTTTAAGTTTTACGGTCTGCCAGTTTTCGGTAGGATTGATGGTCTGGTCTCCATTGATGATAAGAGGAAGTTTAAATCCTTTTACCACATCTGTATACCGGAACTTCAGAGAGTCTCCGTTTTGCGAATACTCCAGATTAGGAATTTTTACTGTTCTTAAATATTGGTTGAAGATGCTTGACAGATCAATTCCTGATTTCGAAGACATATAATCTTCAACCTGCTGAGTGGTTACGGTCTGATGGTAAAAGTCTTTGCCTAAGCCTCTCAGGATCTGCCTGAATTTTTCATCATTATTGATTACCTGACGTATCGTATGAAGCATATTGGCTCCTTTCGGATACATATCGCCGCTTCCTTCATTTCTTACCCCGTATTTTCCAATGATGGGAACATCATTATCAATCATTTTCCGTACCCCTATGGCATAGATATCTGCTGACTTTTTATCCATATATTTTTCAACAAAAAGAACCTCGGAATACATGGTAAAACTCTCGTGGATCCACATATCCGCCTGGTCTTTTGCAGTCACGTTATTGGCAAACCATTCGTGGCCGCTTTCGTGGATAATGATGTAGTCCCAGTTAAGGCCCACACCCGTACCGGAAAGATCTTTACCCAGATAACCGTTCTGGTAGTTATTTCCATAGGCTACATTGCTCTGGTGCTCCATTCCAAGGTAAGGAGTATCAACCAGCTTGTAAGAATCTTCATAAAAAGGATAGGGTCCGAACCAGTATTCAAAGGCGGAAAGCATAGGTTTTACCTGCTGGAACTGTTTTTTTGCTTTTTCCAGGTTGTAGTCCAGTACCCAGTAATCCAGATCCAGTTTTCCTTTCTCACCGGTAAATGTATCTTTAAAATTGACATATTTACCAATATTCGGGATGATGGAGTAAGCATTGATTGGGTTTTTCACTTCCCATGTATAAGCTGTTTTTCCACCTTCTGTTTTCTTGTCGATCAGTCTGCCGTTTCCTACTCCTACAAGATCATTTGGGGTAATGATTTTCATAATGATCCCGTTGTCCGGCTCATCGCTCCATATATCCTTGGTCGGAAGCCAGATGGATGCACCGATTCCTTCATCGGCCACACTCATCCACGGATTTCCTTTTTCGTCTTTGGCGAATACCCAGCCTCCGTCCCAGGGAGCTCTTTTGGCAATCAGGGGATTACCGGAATAGGTAACATTAATGGTGTATTTTTCTCCTTTTTTAAATTTCTTTTTTGCCGTCACGAAAATGAAATCGCCATCCTGCTTATAATTGGCAACCGGGAAATCAGCTTCCACTTTATCGGCCTTCATGGGTTTCTGCAAATCGATCTGGAACACAGGATCAGTTACATCTTTCGTGATCTCAAAGCTGATCTTATTATATCCTTTAATGCTTTTCTGTGCAAAGTCCGGCTCTACGGAAAGGTCATATTTTTTGACATCCCAGAAATTCCGGAATTGGGTATCAGAGCCTTTCAGTGTATCTTCTTTGGTGAAAACTTTATCTTTTTCAAAGAACTGCCCGAAAACAAGTCCCGAAGCAAATAAAAGTGTATAGGTCAGCTTTTTCATTTAAAACTAAATTAAATTCTATCAAAAATAGAAAATTAATGCCACAAACAGAGTACAATTGAAAAAATGTAGAAGGAAACATAAAAAAAGCCCGGCTTTAGCCGAGCTGTGATATGTAAACAATAAGTTTAAATCGAAAAATGTTTGGACTGGTATTACTTCTGTACTGCAGGAAGGTTTGCTGTATTTTTCTGTACTTTTTTGTAAGTAATATTACACATGATGATACTGAATTCATACAGGATCAGCAGCGGGAAGGCAGCCATAAGCATACTTAAAACATCGGCAGGGGTAATGATCGCAGCCACAACCATGATCAGAACAATAGCATGACGACGGTAAGTCTTCATAAACATCGGCGTTAAAATCCCTATGCTGGTAAGGAAATAGATAAGGATAGGAAACAGGAATATAACTCCCATTCCTAAAATGACCTGTAAAAAAAGAGTCGTATAATCGCTAAGATCATAAAGCGGAATAATAATATCTGAGATCTTAAAAATAACACCGAAATTTACAGCAAATGGAAGAATCAGGAAATAACCGCATAAAACTCCTGTCATAAACAGTATCCACACTGCATTGATAATAAAGATGGAATTCTTTCTTTCGTTAGGATGAAGAGCCGGACCTATAAATCTCCACAATTCCCACACAATATAAGGAAAAGCACCCACCAGACCTCCGAAAACAGAAACAGCCATCATGACGTTGAACTGCTGGTAAAGCCGCTGTACACGAACCGGAAAATCCTTCGGAAGGTGAATACTGTCTTCCCCTAAAAGCATTCTCGAAAAATGGTTAACCACCCTGAAAGTCGGAAAATCATTTCTGGTAGGCCCAAAAAAGATGTGGTCCATGATCCAGTTGATATTGAATCCCACAGCGATGGCAACAATTATAATAGCAATAATCGAGCGTACGAGGTGACCTCTTAATTCTCCAATATGCCCAAGAAAGGACATTTCTTTTTTTCGTCCATACTAAGTCTCTCTAAAATAGCAAACCCGTCAGAGGTAAGCCGTTTAAGTCTGCGAAATTATGAAATAATAATCAGTATTTAGAATTATTGATCGTGATTTTGTTTAAGCTTATCAATGAAACACCTTCCCGTTTGATTTTCAGAAAAAACAGACGGTATTTTAAAAACACCGTCTGTCGATTTATCATAATATAGATGAGTATTTAAATAAATTAATTGATTCCTTCATCAAGTAAGGTATGAAGATCAATAATCCCGAAATAGTTTCCGTTTTCAGTGACGATCAGCTGGCCGATATTATTTTCCTTTAAAATTTTCATAGCCTCTTTTGCCAAAGTATCCCTTTCGATCGTTTTAGGATTGGCGGACATGATGTCTTTTGCCAGGATTTTACTGATGTCGTCTCCTTTCATCAGCATTCTTCTCAAATCTCCGTCGGTGATTACCCCAATAATTTTTTCACCATTGGTCACCACCGTGATTCCATGGCTGGAGGCACTGATTGAAATAATAACGTCTCTTACCGGTGCATTTTCTTCTACCTGAGGTTTCTGAGGAGATAAGAACTGGTCTACTTTGGAGACAAGATTTTTCCCAAGGCTTCCTCCCGGATGGAATTTGGCAAAATCATTCTCCCTGAAGTTATTAAGCTCCATTAAAGCCACAGCCATCGCATCTCCTAAAGCCATCTGAATTGTTGTAGAACTTGTCGGAGCCAGTTTGTTTGGACAGGCTTCCACATCTACATGAGTATCCAGGATAATTTCGGAGAATTCGGCAAGCTTGCTGTTTTTATTTCCCGTCATCCCGATAAGGGCAGAAGAATAATCTTTTAAATAGGGAACAAGGTTAGCAATTTCCGGTGAGTTCCCGGAATTCGAAATACACAAAACCACATCCTGCTTCTGGATTACACCTAGATCTCCGTGAATGGCTTCGGAAGCATGCAGAAACTGTGACGGAGTCCCTGTAGAATTTAATGTGGCAACAATTTTATTGCCAACGTGGGCAGATTTACCGATTCCCACAACTATTAATTTCCCTTTTGCCGAATGGATAATTTCCACTGCCCGGGCAAAATCTTCATTGATCCTGTTCTTTAATTTTTCAAGTTCTGAAATTTCTATTTCCAAAGTGCTTTTGGCAATTGAAATAAGGTCGGTTCTTTCCATTTTATAATTTTAGAGCATACAAAAAATCCATTAAAAAACGTTATATTTAAAAAAGAATATTTAATATAAGTTTTATTTTTTATAAATTCGTTCGCTTTTATTTTAAGCAGAATTTTTATAACTTTGGGTTGGATGCAAATTTAGCAATAGAAAATTAGATGAACGCAAAAAAAGCCAATTTATCAGGCGAGTTGAAAAAGTATTTCGGGTTTTCTACATTTAAAGGCCAGCAGGAACAAATTATAGAAAACCTACTCGGTGGGAAGGATATATTTGTTTTAATGCCTACAGGAGGTGGTAAATCTTTATGTTATCAGCTTCCGGCACTTATTTCAGAAGGTACGGCAATAGTAGTTTCGCCCTTAATCGCGTTAATGAAGAATCAGGTAGATGCAGTGAACGGCCTTTCGTCTGATGACGGGGTAGCGCACGTTTTAAATTCATCATTAAATAAGACACAGACAAAACAGGTTTTTGACGATATTAAAGGCGGGAAAACCAAGCTTTTGTATGTAGCTCCGGAATCATTGATCAAAGATGATTATCTGGATTTCCTTAAAGAAGTTAAGATTTCTTTCGTAGCCATTGACGAGGCCCACTGTATTTCAGAATGGGGGCACGATTTCAGGCCGGAATACAGAAACCTGAAATCCATTATTGATAAGATTGCCGAAGTTCCGGTAATTGCTTTAACAGCTACTGCAACCCCTAAGGTTCAGGATGACATCCAGAAAACTTTAGGAATGAGCGATGCTTTAGTGTTTAAAGAAAGTTTTAACCGCCCGAATCTATATTATGAAGTACGTCCAAAAGTCAATGTAGATAAGGAGATCGTAAAATTTATCAACCAGCATAAAGGAAAATCGGGAATTGTTTACTGTTTGAGCAGAAGAAAAGTGGAAGAATTTGCCCAGCTTTTACAGGTAAACGGTATTAATGCGCTTCCATACCATGCAGGTCTGGACCAGAAAATAAGAGTAGCCAATCAGGATAAGTTCCTCATGGAAGAGGTGGATGTTATTGTAGCTACAATTGCTTTCGGAATGGGAATTGACAAACCGGACGTGCGTTTTGTGATCCATTATGATTTTCCAAAATCTTTGGAAAGTTATTACCAGGAAACAGGAAGAGCAGGAAGAGACGGAGGAGAAGGCCACTGCCTGGCATTTTACGATCCGAAGGATATCGAGAAACTCGAAAAATTCCTTGCCCAGAAACCTGTTTCTGAAAGGGAAATTGGGCTGCAGCTTTTAAACGAAGTAGTAGGATATGCCGAAACTTCAATGAGCAGAAGGCAGTACATTCTTTATTATTTCGGTGAAAATTTTGATCCGGTAAAAGGAGATGGAGCCAATATGTGCGACAATTCCTCCAATCCTCCCAAGCTGAAAGATGCAGCTGCAGACCTGAAAAAGGTTTTGAATCTCATTAAAGATACAGGAGAAAAATTCAAGTCGAAAGACTTAATTTCGGTAATTGCCGGTAAAGAAAATGCAGTTACGAAGTCATATAAGCTCGAGCAGACCTCTCATTTCGGTTTTGGAAAAGAAGAAAAAGATAATTACTGGAAAACCATTTTAAGACAGGCTACAGTTCAAGGTTTCCTGCAGAAGGATATTGAGACTTATGGTGTTTTAAAAATGTCTGAAAAAGCTAAAAATTTCCTGGAAGGCAAATCTTCGGAGCCGTTTTTAATTGCTGAAGACAGGGAATTTGACCTTACCCAGGCTAAGGCGGAAAGTGAACAAGGACAAATGCAGGCCAGTACTGGTTTAGACCAGAACCTTTTCGGCCAGTTAAAAGATCTGAGGAAAAAAGTAGCTAAAAAACACGGAATTCCACCTTATACGGTCTTTATGGATCCCAGTTTAGAGGATATGACAGTTCAGTATCCTGTTTCACTGGAAGAAATCGCCAAAATTTATGGAGTAGGAGAAGGAAAAGCTAAAAAATATGGTAAAGAATTCGCGGACTTTATTAAAACCTATGTGGAAGACAACAATATCGAGCGTATGCAGGATATGGTGCTTAAACAGGTGGCCAATAAATCCAGCCATAAGGTTTTTATTATCCAGAGTACCGATAAAAAGATTGATCTTGAAGATATTGCAAGAGCCAAGAATCTTTCCATGAACGAACTTCTGAAAGAAATGGAAAGTATTGTTTATCAGGGAACAAAACTCAATATCGATTATTATATTGAAGACAATTTTGATGAAGATATTGTAGACGGCTTCATGGAATTCATGACCGAATCTGAAAGCGACAGCATGAAAGTGCTCCTTGACGAATTTGGAGATGAGCTTTCTGATGAGGAAGTAAGAATGCTAAGGATAAAATTCATCAGCGATGTAGCTAACTAAAGAACAAATTAGAATACAATAAAAGCCCTTATAAATAGGGCTTTTATCGTATTTAAAAGTTTATGATAGAGATAAGTTAATTTATATGGATTTTTTAAAAGACATTATACCATAATTTTATTTTTTTTAATAATAGCAATAATTTGTTATGATATTTCAGTAAGACAGGACTTAAAAAAAGTTACAAGAATGAAGGAGAATATGCAATTGGCAAAATAAATAGCATTAAAGGATACGGAAGAGGTACAGGTTTCTTTTTTTATACACATTTAAAGTAGGGGATAAGGATTATAAAGGACGATCTATGGTAGATTTGTCGTATTCCGAAGCTAAGAAGAATATAGATAAAAGATTTTTAGTACTATACTTAAAACATAATATTTATAACAATGTACTATATGCTTCTATTCCTGTTAATGATAATATAAAAAATAATTTTGAGTTGCGTAGATGGGTTTCTCGTTATCCTGCTATTCAATCTAAGCTAGACTCTATCCCAGGGTCAGGTTTTTTCTTTGAAAATTATTTCTAAGGTAGCAGAGACTTTTATATTTTGCTGACTTTATTCTTTAGTGTAAGGAGGAATATTTGAAAGATAACTAAACTTTTTACTAACTTTAACTGATGAAAAAAATATCTGTCATATTTATTCTGCCGGATCTGGAAACCGGTGGTGCAGAAAGAATTGTTACCACCATAGCCAATCATCTTTCCAGGGACCGGTTTGAACCAAAAATCCTGCTGCTTCGCAAACAGGGCGGATATCTTAATTTTCTTAAAAAAGATGTTGAAATCATAGACATCAACACAGAAAGGATTAGACATTCCTTAAAACCTATTTTGGGGGAAATCTACCGCAGGAAACCGGATATTGTGTTTTCAGGCTTTGGTGAGGTGAATGCTTACCTTTCCCTTTTTATCAAATTATTTCCGAGAACAAAATTCATAGCCCGCGAAACCAATGTGGTAACGCAGCATGTAACCCGGAAAGAAATTAAATTTTTCTACAATTTTTACAATAACTATCAGAAAATCATTGCGCAGAGTGATGATATGATGCACGATCTGGTGGATAATTTTAATATAAAGAAGAAAAAAATTGTCAAAATAAACAATCCCGTAGATTTTGATTTTATCAATGAAAAACTGGCCGTTTCCTTAAAACCGGAAAGCTTTAAATACAACTATAAAAATGTAGTGGCTATAGGAAATCTCTCTGCCAGAAAAGGTTTTGACAACCTGTTGAAAGTATTTTCAAGGCTTAAAAATGAAAATATTATGCTTCATATTTTAGGTGACGGTAAAGACAAAGAAGTATTGCATCAAATGAAGGATTTTCTGGGGCTTAAAAATGTTATCTTCCATGGCAGACAGGATAACCCTTACCAGTTTTTAAAGTATGCAGACCTTTTCGTCCTTTCTTCCAGGTATGAAGGCTTTCCGAACGTTCTTTTGGAAGCAGGCGCCTGCGGGACCTATTCTCTGGCGAACAACTGCCCGGGCGGTATCAATGAAATCATCCAGCATCAGGTGAATGGTGAGATTGCTGACATTGAGAATTATGATCATTTCTCCCAGAAAATAATGAAAGTCTTACAGGGAAATTATAACCGTGACGGGATAAAAAACTCTATCAGATCAAGGTTTTCAAAGGATATTATCCTGGATAAATATGAGAAGGTCCTGCTGGATTTAATGAAGTAGTATTTGTCTTATGGAGCTTTATTTTCTTAGATTTGAACCTGGTAAAATCAATAACAATCAATGAAGAAAATCCCTAAAATAGGATGCGCTTGCGAAAAGCCTGATTTCAATTATACAGAATACAGAAGCTCGGAATTAGGTACGGATCATACGAACGGCAGATATGGAGAAGTAACGATTCAGCAGTGTAAGCTGTGCCAGAGAATATGGATTCATTATTTTGTTGAATTTGAGCATTTTCCTAAATCAGGAAGATGGTACAAAGGAATTGTTTCGAAAAAAGACCGTTCGCAGATCACCCCGGAAAATGCAGTAGAATATCTGGAAAGCCTTGAATGGTATGTTTATGGAGGCTCTTTTTTTGAAAGTACAGGAACTTTCGGACAGGGAAAATTGAATGTGTAATATTTTTCATGCTGACCTAAAAAAGATAAGCATTAACATTAAATACTAAATCAATGAAGCCATTTATAATTGTTATTCTGATGCTGAATTCTGTCACAGTGATCGCTCAGCAAAATCAGATCTCCAGAAAGGAGTTGTTGAAAGCTGCCATTAATCAGAAAGTGAAGACTACCGAAATTCAGGAAGTAACGCTGGCACCGGGATTGGAAGTTCCAAAGCATCTGCACCCGTGTCCGGTAGTGGGTGTCATAAAATCCGGGGAAGCTGTTTTTCAGATAGAGGGGCAGCAAAAAACAATTCTTCATGAAGGAGACGCTTTCTATGAACCCAAAAATGCAAAGATCCTTCACTTTGATAATGCATCAGCGGAAAAGCCGCTTGTTTTTACAGCGATCTACCTGAAAGAAGGAAAGGAAGAAAACATAAAATTATTAAAATAGCAGTTTCACAGATCAGCCATCTGAATTTCCAATCTTAAAATTGATAAAACTCACTTTGGTGCTTGGTAATTTATATGTAAATTTGTGAGAATTAAGAAAGATAATAATAAACAAATTCATACAATAACATGAGTCAATTCGATGTTACCGTAATAGGTTCCGGTCCTGGAGGTTATGTAGCTGCTATCCGTGCGGCACAATTAGGTTTCAAAACAGCAATTATTGAAAAATATCCAACTTTAGGCGGAACTTGTCTTAACGTTGGATGTATTCCGTCAAAAGCGCTTTTAGACAGCTCTGAGCATTTCGAGAACGCGAAGCACAACTTTGCAGGCCACGGAATCATTATCAATGAGCCGCAGGCTGATATTGCAAGAATGATCGAGCGTAAGAACGAAGTGGTAAAACAGAATACAGACGGGATTAACTACCTGATGAGCAAAAACAAGATCACTGTTTTTGAAGGATTGGGAAGCTTCGAATCTGCCACTCAGATCAAAGTGACAAAAAATGATGGTTCTTCAGAAACTATCGAATCCAAATATACCATTATCGCAACCGGTTCCAAGCCGTCTTCTTTACCTTTCATTACCCTGGATAAAGAAAGAGTGATTACTTCTACAGAAGCATTAAACCTTAAAGAAATTCCTAAGCACCTGGTAGTAATCGGTGGAGGAGTAATCGGTCTTGAATTAGGTTCTGTATACTTAAGATTGGGAGCTCAGGTAACTGTTGTTGAATTCATGGATAAGATTATTCCGGGAATGGATGGAGCTTTAAGCAAGGAATTGACTAAAGTTCTTAAGAAGCAGGGAATGAAGTTTATGCTTTCTACAGCTGTTTCAGCAGTGGAAAGAAACGGAGATACTGTAAAAATCACCGCTAAAGATAAAAAAGGAGAAGAAGTAGTTGTAGAAGGAGATTACTGTTTGGTTTCAGTAGGAAGAAGACCTTATACAGAAGGTCTTGCTCTTGAAAAAGCAGGAGTGGAACTTGACGAAAGAGGAAGAGTGAAAGTAAACGACCACCTGCAAACTAACGTAGCTAATATCTATGCAATCGGTGACGTTATCAAAGGGGCAATGCTTGCTCACAAAGCTGAAGAAGAAGGAGTTCTGGTTGCTGAAATACTGGCAGGGCAGAAACCTCACATCAACTATAACCTTATTCCTGGCGTTGTGTACACATGGCCTGAAGTTGCCGGAGTTGGTAAAACGGAAGAGCAGCTAAAAGAAGAAGGAGTAGCTTACAAAGTAGGTTCTTTCCCGATGAGAGCATTAGGCAGAAGCCGTGCGAGTGGTGATATTGACGGTCTTGTGAAGATTATTGCTGACGAAAAAACGGATGAGGTTTTAGGAATGCACATCATTGGAGCAAGAGCAGCAGACCTTATTGCAGAAGGAGTAATCGCTATGGAATTCCGTGCAAGTGCTGAAGACATCGCAAGAAGCTCTCACGCTCACCCAACCTATGCTGAAGCTATTAAAGAAGCAGCATTGGATGCTACAGCAAAAAGACCGATTCATATGTAATTTTTTATTGAAAGATTTAAAAATTCAAATATTTAAAAATGAAAGAGAAGCAAAATGCTTCTCTTTTTTATTTGAGCAAAAAAATAGTTTATCCTTGTATTCTCTTTTGGAGCTATTTTTAAACATTAACAATGCTGATAGGACAGCTGTCGAAACAGTAAAACAGGATATATAGTTTAAAATCTTCAATTTTCCGTACCTTTGTGGCTAATTTATATTCAATGCAACTCGGAAAAACCCAGACTTTAAAAATTTCAGATAAAAACAATTCAGGATGGATCTTGACGGATGAATCAGGCGAAAAAGCTTTTTGCCTAAAGTTTTCACCAATGATGAAAAAGAAATTGATGAAGAAATTGAAGTCTTTGTCTATCAGGATGACGGTAAATTAAAAGCAACCACTGAAATTCCATTGGCAGAAGTAGGCGAATATGCTGTAATGAGCTGTGTACAGAGTCTTCCAAGCGGAGCCTTTATGGACTGGGGAATTATTAAAGACCTTTTTATTCCTTACAAACAACAGAAATCCAAAATTATTGAAGGGAAAAGATACCTGGTTTATCTTTATGTGGATGAAGATCTTGATCTGATTACCGGAACCACAAAATTCAAAAGAAATCCACAATATCAGGACCTTCCTTTCCAAAAAGGAGATAAAGTAGACCTGCTTATGATGAATGAAAGTGAGCTGGGCTGGAATGTAGTGATCAATAAAAAGTATATCGGACTTGTGTATGCATCGGATGTATTCAAGAAACTCTATCCTTTATCAGAAGAAAGCGGTTACATCAAAGCGATCCGTGAAGATGGTAAAATTGATGTTTCTTTACAGCCGGAAGGATTTGAAAATATAGATGAATTCAAACAGAAGATTCTGAACAAGCTGGAAGAGAATTATGGACTGCTTTATCTTTCGGACAAATCTTCTCCTGAGGAAATCAAAGATGAGCTTCAGATGAGTAAAAAGAATTTCAAAAAAGCACTCGGCGGACTTTATAAAGACAAGATCGTCGATATTTCAGAAGATAAAATAAGATTATTGTAAGAAAATACAGGCTGTCGTTAAGATAGCCTTTTTTATGATTTTAGCGTAGTAATAAAGACTTCGGCGGCCCTTTTGGGCCGCCGAAGTTCTTTATAAATTAATTTCTGTTCAAAATTATCATTCAAAAAACATGATGCATATCATAACAATTTCGTTTAATTATTTTGTTTAACAATTTTGTCAAAAATAAAATTTGATTTACATTTGCACAAAATTGTTTAACAATAATGTCAAATCAAGCAAAAAAAGACCAAACACAGGAATTGATCAAAGAGACAGCGAAGAATTTATTCTTTGTGAAAGGGAAGTTTGATGCTACTACCCAGGAGATTGCGGATGAAGCGGGAGTAAACAGAACACTGATTAATTATTATTTCCGCTCAAGAGATAACCTGATTCAGATCATTTTTGATGAAGCTCAGCGGGTGGAACAGGAAAAATCCAAGATTATCCAAAATGCAGATCTGCCTTTCAAAGTGAAGATCAGCAAGTTTATAGAGGGCAGTCTTTCCACCAGTCTTCAGTATCCGTATCTCGAAACTTACATTGTTTCACAGATCAATAAAGGAAATTGTCATCAGAAAGACATAGAAGAAGATGTGCTGGAAACCCTTTATAAAGACATCGAAAAAGAAATGGAATTAGGGAATATAGAAAAAATGGCTCCCGTTCAGTTTATCATGAATATGGTTTCTTTACTGGTTTTTCCGAGTGCTGTAAGACCTTTATTTATGGAAAATCTGATGATCAGTGATGAGGAATATGATAAAATTATTTCCGAAAGAAAAGACATCATTATCAATATGCTTTTCAAAAATTAAAAAAATGTTAAAGTATTTTGGAAAACGATACGTCAATTAGAAGTAAAAGCATTGAAAAGAAAAACTACATTAAAAAATAAACGAAGTATACAATTATGAAAAGAAAACGTATAACTGCTAAAAAGCTAAAAATTGGGATAGCTGCAGCATTTATGATTTTCGGCTTTTCATCGGTCTCTGCCCAGCAGCAGGTTTCTTTACAGGAAGCCATCAAGCAGGCACTGCAGAATAAAGCAGAAGCTAAAAAGGCCGCATTGCAGATCAAAAAAGCTGAATACAAGATTGATGAGGCCAGAGCCGGTGCCTTACCACAGATAAGCGCCACTGCAGGATTAACTTATAACCCTGTTATCCAGGAATCCTTGCTTGAATTTGGAGGTGAAAGAATCAGAGCCCAGCTGGGACAGCCATGGAGCTCAAGTGCTGTAGTTCAGCTTCAGCAGGCTATATTTGACCAAAGAGTTTTCACAGGTCTTAAAGCTGCAAAATCTACAAGAGAATTTTACGTTCTGAATGCCCAGCTGACCAATGAACAGATCATTGAAAATGTAGCAACAGCATATTATCAGGTTTTTGTACAGGAAGAAAACCTTAAAACAGTAGAGGCAAGCTATGCCAATACCGAAAAAGTAAGAAACGTGATCAAAAGCTTGGTAGATAACGGTTTGGCGAAAGCTATTGACTTAGACCGTACCAATGTACAGCTTACCAATATCGGTTCAAACAAACAGCAGCTGATCAATTCCGTTGAGCTTTCAAAAAATGCTTTAAAGTTTTATATGGGAGTTCCTATCAGTACAGATATCGAGCTTGAAGAAAAAACAATAGAACCGAGACCGGAACTTATTGCCAGTAACGTAAACCTTGAAGACCGTACAGAGCTTAAAGTATTAAATAAAAACAGAGAACTTCTGCAGTTTAACAAAAAAGCTACGGAAGCTTATCTTTATCCGACAGTGAATCTTACCGCAAATTATGGCTGGTCCGGTATGGGTAAAAAATTCCCTTTAACCAATGGCCTTAATAATGGTGTTCTTTGGAGTGATTATTCAGCCATCGGTTTAAATATCAACATCCCGATTTTCACGGGAGGGGCTACAAAAGCTAAGATCAACCAGGCTGAGATTGATATCCAGGATTTAGATGTGGATATTCAGAATACACAGTTAAGCTTAAGCTTGGATTATAAAAATGCCATTACCAATATGGAAAATGCATTAATTAATATCCAGAGTATGAAAGATAATGTGGATCTGGCAGAAAGAGTACAGAAAAATACTCAGGCCAACTATCAGTATGGTTTGGCAACCCTTACGGAAGTATTGGATTCTGAAAATGCTTTAACGCAGGCAAAACAGAACTATTCCAACGCATTACTGGATTACAAGCAGGCTGAGATCAAATTAATTAAAGCTAAAGGAGAACTGAACACACTACAAAACTTATAATAAACTAAAATGAAAAAAACTTTAATATATATCATCGTAGCAGCTGTGCTGATAGGTCTGGCAGCCTACAAGATTGCAGGAAATAAAGAAAAACAGACCCAGGAAGTAAAAGAAGTTGCCAAGCAGGTAGATAAGATCAATGTGAACGTTGTAACGGTTACAAGAGAAAATATCGATACCGATTACTCGGCGAACGGAACTTTCATTCCAAAGCAGGAAATGAACCAATCTTCTGAAATTTCAGGACGTATCGTAAATGTTCTTGTAAAAGAAGGATCAAGAGTTTCTGCGGGTCAAACTTTGGCAACGATTAAAAGAGATGCTATCGAGGTTGATATTACACAGGCTCAGAATAATCTGCAAAATGCAATTGTTGATAACCAGCGTTACGAAAATGCCTTTAAAACCGGAGGGGTTACAAAACAGCAGGTAGACAACTCAAGATTGCAGTTGAAAAATGCACAGGCAGCTGTAAGAGCTCAGGGGTAAGAGTAAACGATACCAGCATCCGTGCAGGGATTAGCGGAACCATTAACAAAAAAATGGTAGAACCGGGAACAGTTGTTTCAGTAGGAAGTTCAATGTTTGAAATCGTGAATATCAACAGTTTGAAACTTTCCGTTTTAGTAGACGAAAGCCAGATTGGAAAAATCCAGTTAGGGCAGGAAGTTCCGATTAAAGTAAACGTTTTACCGGAGGATTCTTTCGTAGGTAGAATTACATTCATTGCACCTAAAAGTGATGCTTCTTTAAATTTCCCGGTTGAAATTGAAGTTCAGAACAGAGGAAACCTGAAAGCAGGGATGTATGCTACCGCTACCTTTAAAACAAACAACGGAGCCGAAACCCAGAATATGTTGACTGTTCCTGCAGAAGCGTTCGTAAATGGAGTAAGTTCAGGTCAGTTATTTGTTGTTCAGAACGGTGTTGCCAAACTGATCAAAGTAACGGTTGGAAAAGTTTACGGAGATAAAGTTCAGGTATTAAGCGGTCTGAATGGAGGTGAGCAGGTGGTAACGAGCGGACAGATCAACTTAGACAACGGGTCTAAAGTGAATATTATAAAGTAGAAAGGGTATGAAGTTAGCAGAAATATCGATTAAAAGACCCTCGCTGGTTATCGTATTATTTACGATACTTACTTTGGGCGGGATCTTGAGTTACACCATGATGGGGTACGAATTGATTCCGAAGTTTGAAACCAACATGGTAACCATTTCCACGGTTTATCCCGGAGCTTCACCTGCAGAGGTGGAAACCTCCGTTACCCGGAAAATTGAAGATGCCGTTGGTTCCCTGGAAAACGTAAAAAAGTAGAATCTTCTTCATACGAAAGTTTATCCGTAATCATGGTTCAGCTGAACGACGGTGCGGATGTAGATTATGCTCTGAACGATGCCCAGAGAAAGGTAAATGCAATCCTGGCAGACCTTCCGGATGATGTGGATGCACCATCCCTGAATAAATTCTCGTTGGACGATTTACCGATTATCACGATGAGTATTTCATCTGATAAGCTGAACAGTAAAGACCTTTATGACCTTTTAGATAAAAAGATCGAACCTATTTTCTCCCGTGTAAACGGTGTGGCACAGGTAGATCTTGTAGGGGGCAGGAAAGAGAAATCCAGGTAAATCTTGATGAGAAAAAGCTTCAGGGTTACGGGCTTTCCATTGCAGACGTACAGCAGGCCATTCTTTCCTCAAACCTTGATTTCCCTACAGGTAGTCTGAAAACAAGAACGACAAAATCTACCATCAGATTATCAGGAAAATATAAGTCTATTCAGGAAATGAACAACCTTGTAGTTTCCAATAAAAATGGAGCTCAGGTACGTTTGTCAGATATTGCAACGGTTTTCGACTCTCAGAAAGATGCTGAAAAAGTAGCAAGATTCAACCAGTTTCCTACGATTTTGATGCAGGTTAAGAAGCAGTCGGATGCCAACGCGGTTGCTGTATCCGAAAGTGTTCAGAAGACCATTGCAACAGTAGAAGCAGCCTATAAAGTTCAGGGAGTAAAAGTAAAAGTGGTGAACGATACTACAGACTTTACCCTTGAATCTGCCAACCACGTTATTTTCGACTTATTCTTAGCGATTATCCTGGTGGCAATTGTGATGTTATTATTCCTTCACAGTATCAGAAATGCATTCATCGTAATGGTTTCTATCCCGGCTTCATTGGTGGCAACGTTCATCGGAATGAATTTAATGGGGTATACCTTAAACCTGATGAGTTTACTTGGTCTGTCACTCGTGGTGGGTATCCTTGTGGATGACGCGATTGTAGTACTGGAAAACATCTACCGTCACATGGAGATGGGTAAAAGTAAGATCAGAGCGGCCTATGACGGAGCTTCAGAGATCGGGTTTACCGTTGCAGCGATTACATTGGTAATTGTGGTGGTATTCTTACCGATTGCGATGAGTTCAGGTCTTGTGGCCAATATCCTTGCCCAGTTCTGCGTCACGGTGGTTATTGCAACGATGTTATCATTGTTGGCCTCATTTACCATTATTCCGTGGTTATCATCAAGATTTGGTAAGCTTGAGCATTTGACAGGTAAAAACTGGTTCCAGAAATTTATCCTTTGGTTTGAAGGTTTAATTGATAAATTCACACACTGGATTACAGGAATCCTTGAATGGTGTCTGAAAACCACTTTAAGAAGAATATCAACGGTGGTGATTACATTCATTGTTTTGATCGCTTCATTTATGCTGGTGGCATTCGGTTTCATCGGTGGTGAATTCTTCCCTCCGATTGACCGTGGACAGTTCCTGGTTCAGATGGAATTATCAAAAGATGCGACTGTTGAAAAAACTAACCAGCTGACATTAGATGTTGAGAAGTTTTTAAGAAACGATAAAGATGTGGTGGATCTGATCACAACGGTTGGTCAGCAGTCTACCGGTTTTGGTGGAGCTCAGGCTACAACTTACCAATCTGAGGTTCAGGTAAATTTAACGGATAAATCTGAACGTTCTGAAAGTACCAACATTAAAGCGGCAAAAGTAAAAAGAGCATTAGAAGAGAAATTCACAGGAGTTGAATTCAAAACAGCTCCGATCGGTATCATGGGTGCGGAAAATGCTCCGATCGAAATGGTAGTGACAGCTCCGGATAACGCGACAGCAGTAAAAGAAGCAACAAGAATCTTAGAATTGCTGAAAAAAGTTCCAGGTGCAGTAGATGCTGAATTATCAACAGATACCGGTAATCCTGAAGTTCAGGTAAATATCGACAGAGATAAAATGGCTTCTTTAGGATTGAATCTTTCAAGTGTAGGACAAACGATGCAGACTGCATTTAACGGAAATACAGACGGAAAATTCAGAGCAGGAGAGTATGAATATGATATTAACATCCGTTTTGGTGATGCAAACAGACAGTCTATTGATGACGTTAAAAACCTGATGTTTACCAATCCTCAGGGGCAGCAGGTTCGTTTGAGTCAGTTTGCTGAAGTGAAAATGGGTTCAGGACCGAGTTTGCTTGAACGTAGAGATAAATCTCCTTCTGTAAAAGTAAGAGCTAAAGCAGTAGGTAGACCTGTGGGTGATGTTGCCAATGAGTGGGCTAACCAGTTCATGGACAGCAAAAACAAACCTGTGGGAGTAGATTATATCTGGAGTGGTGATATGGAAAACCAGCAGGAAGGTTTCGGTACTTTAGGTATTGCTTTATTAGCGGCTATTGTATTGGTTTACCTGGTAATGGTTTCACTGTATGACAGTTTTGTATATCCGTTCGTGGTATTGTTCTCAATTCCTCTGGCAATGATCGGGGTAATGGTAATCCTTGCCTTAACAGCCAACTCACTGAACATCTTTACGATGCTGGGGATGATCATGTTGATTGGTCTTGTGGCGAAGAACGCGATTTTGATCGTAGACTTTACGAATGCCAGAAAAGCGGCAGGTGCCAATACGCATGATGCATTGGTTCAGGCCAACCACGCACGTCTTCGTCCGATCCTGATGACCACTATTGCGATGATCTTTGGTATGTTACCGATCGCGTTGGCAACCGGAGCAGGAGCAGAGATGAACAAAGGTCTTGCATGGGTAGTTATCGGTGGTTTGACATCGTCTCTATTCCTTACCTTGATCATCGTGCCGGTAGTGTATTCATTATTTGATTCAATTCTGAGAAGAATGGGTAAACATGAGAAAGTAGACTACGAAGCTGAAATGAAGGCAGATTATGTACATAAAGAACTAAGTGACGACGGATATACTCCTAAGCACGTAGATTAATATAACAACCTTAATTAACCTAAAAGCGCCTCAGATTTCTGAGGCGCTTTTTAATTTTTAGAATAATTACCTTTTAATACTTTTAAACTGTTTGTTTAGCTTTCTGTTTTTCTATTTGCTCATTACCCCATATCCGTAAATAGTCAATGAAGGGAATAAGCTGCTGGCCTACTTCTGTTAAAGAATATTCTACTTTTGGCGGAACTTCATGATACACTTTTCTGATGACAAGATTATCGTCTTCCAGTTCGCGTAAGGTCTGGGTAAGCATTTTCGGGGTAATATCGGAGAGTGTTTTCCGTAACTCACCGTAACGCATGATTGTCTTTACGTGCAGATACCATAAGATTCTTCCTTTATATTTACCTCCAATTCTCCGGAATGCATAGTCAACCGGGCAGGATGGTTCGTCAGTTAAATATTTTTTCATAATTACCTTAAAATTAATGGTTTGATAATCAGTAATAGTATACTTTTAGTCTGTAGAGTACAAAAAAGTGCATACTTGACTGTAATATACCATTAATTTTACTTTTGTTTCAACCTTAAAGTAAAAATATAATGAAAACGATTATTTTAAATGAATCCGGAGGTGTTGACAAGCTTCAGTTGACTGATACAGAAAAGCCCCAAATAAAAAGTAATGAAGTATTAGTGAAAGTAAACGCAATAGGGATCAACCCGGTTGATGTAAATGCCAGAGCGTATGACGGTGTCCTCAGTTGGATATATGGTGATGTAAGGCCTGTGATCTTAGGATGGGATATTGCAGGAGAGGTAAGTGAAACCGGAGACGGAGTAAGTGATTTTAAAACCGGGGACAGGGTTTTCGGAATGATCAACTTTTTCGGAAATGGAAAAGCCTATTCAGAATATGTGGCAGCTCCTGAAAGTCATCTGGCTCTGATTCCTGAAAATCAGACATTCCAGCAGGCTGCAGCGGCTACTCTGGCAGCGGTGACAGCGTATCAGGCCTTGGTGGATGTTGCTAAAATCAAAAAAAATGACAGGGTTCTGATTCATGCTGCGTCAGGAGGAGTTGGTCATTTTGCTGTACAAATCGCTAAATATTTCGGAGCTTATGTCATAGGGACTTCTTCTCTCACTAATAAGGATTTTGTCCTTTCAATAGGTGCGGATGAACATATTGATTATACCCAAAAAGACAGCTTGGATAACGTTAGAGACATCGATATTGTATTAGATACCATCCAGGGAGAAACATTGCTGAAATCAATTGATGCAGTGCGGCCTGGCGGAATCATTGTAACATTGCCTTCGCCTGAAATTCCTCAGGATGTACAGGATAAAGCAGCCAAACAGAATATACATCTTGAGTTCATGATGGTAGCTTCCAAAAAGGAAACGATCAGGGCAATTGCAGACTTATTGGAGAATAAATCTTTAATTCCCCATATCCATAAGGTTTTCTCGTTTGAGGAAATGGGCAAAGCTCATCTGGAAATGGAAACAAAAAGAGTAGTGGGTAAAATAGTGGTCACCTTATAAAAAAATATCTTTTCAGGTTTCGGATAAGTACGTCAGATTTCTGATGTACTTTTTAGTTTGTTTGGAGGCTTGTTTCAAATCAAAAAAGGCTTTCAGATATTCTGAAAGCCTTTACTTATTTTAATTGGAAAATTAATCTGCCATAGCTTCACCAGCCTTCCTGTAGACAAAACTTCCATAGATATGTCTTCTTGCAAAACGGCTTGGAGAATCGGAATTGACCATTTTAATATATGTATTTCTTGGAACTCCAAGGTATTCATACATGTTTCCGTTCAGATGCTGAACTTTTAAAACTGCCTTCTCAAGGTAAAAATCCTGGATGTTGGATTTTGTAATTGTTTCCGTATATTCTTCCTTATATTTTTCCTGTGTTTCAGGATTGATGCTCACCAGAAAATGATAGGCTTCAATAATAGACTTGCTTTTTTCCTCTGCATCCAGCTTTCCGGCTTCGTCATTGGCAAATTTATCAGGATGCGTATCTTTCATTGCATTCCTGTAAATGGTCTTTAATTCCTTTAAAGTAACGGTTTTATCAACTTCAAGAAGCTTTCTGTATTCGCCTAATTTTTTCATAACTGTAGAATCCTTATTTCGGGGTGCAAAATTAAGGTTTTTAATTGAGAAAATCGTAAGTTATTCAGTATTAATTTATTTAGTAATTATAACAGAGAAGATAAACCTTTGAAATTTATTATGTATTAAGTAAAGAAAAAAACAGGAGCTCTAAAGCTCCCGTAAAATTTATAATGTTTGCAAATCAAATTCTTTACTAGCCTCCCTCGAAGCCTCCACCATTGCAATCAGCGCCTTCTCCATTTCATCCCAATGCCTGGTTTTCAATCCGCAGTCAGGATTCACCCAAAGCTGCTGTGCAGGAATTACAGCTTGTGCTTTCTTCAGCAGTTCAAGCATTTCTTCTTTTGAAGGAACTCGCGGAGAGTGAATATCGTAAACTCCCGGCCCGATATCGTTCGGATATTTGAAGTCGGCAAAGGCCTGCAGCAGTTCCATCTGGCTTCTGGAGCATTCTATGGTGATGACATCGGCATCCATGTCTGCTATATTCTGGATAATATCATTGAATTCGGAATAGCACATATGCGTATGAATCTGTGTGGCATCTTCCACGCCGCTTGCCGAAATTCTGAAAGCTTCCACTGCCCATTTCAGGTATTCCTGCCATCCGGATCTTCTGAGCGGAAGTCCTTCCCTGATGGCCGGCTCATCTATCTGGATAATTCTGATTCCTGCCTTTTCCAGATCATTTACCTCATCGCGAATCGCCAGTGCAATCTGTTTACAGGTTAAAGAACGTGGCTGGTCGTCACGGACAAAAGACCATTGCAGAATGGTGACCGGTCCTGTAAGCATTCCTTTAACCCATTTTTGAGTCAGAGACTGGGCATACTGCGACCAGTAAACCGTCATTGGATGCGGACGGTGAACGTCACCATAGATTACCGGAGGTTTTACGCAGCGGCTACCGTAACTCTGGACCCATCCGTTTTGCGTGAAGGCAAAGCCTGAAAGCTGTTCTCCAAAATATTCCACCATATCGTTGCGCTCAAATTCTCCGTGAACCAGGACATCAATTCCGGTTTCTTCCTGCCAGCGGATGGTTCTTTCGGTTTCTTTTTTCAACAAGATGTCATATTGTTCTGCCGTCAGGTCTCCTTTTTTGAATTTTGATCTCCAGGTTCTTACTTCTTTGGTCTGGGGAAAAGAACCAATTGTTGTGGTGGGAAACAAGGGAAGCTGTAAAACTTTCTGCTGCTCTGCTTTTCTGACACTGAACGGGCTGTTCCTCCGTGTATCATCTTCAGTAGTAACCTCCACACGATCCTTTACTTCCTGATGATGGATCAGTGCTGAAGTTTTTCGGGTATCAACCGCTTTTTTATTTTCTGCATATTGCTGTAATGCCTGGTAATCTGCATTTCCTGATGCCAGCTTTTTTAAGGCAACAATCTCGTATACTTTCTGTTTGGCAAAAGCCAACCATTGCTTGATTCCAGGGGACAGCGTTTTTTCGTCAGTTTCAAGATCAAGATCGAAAGGAGCGTGAAGAAGAGAACATGAAGGGGCAATAAAAACCCTGTCTGAACCGATGGCACTGACAGCTGTTTGAATAAACGCCAAAGATTTTTCAAAATCATTTTTCCAGATGTTTCTTCCGTCCACAATACCTAAAGAAAGGCTCAATGTTTGAGGAATGATTTCCAATACTTCTTCCAGCTGTTCAGGGCAGCGTACCAGATCAATATGAAGGACGTCTGCAGGAAGTGACACTGCCAGCGAAAGGTTGTCTTTCAAACCTTCAAAATAAGTTGCGAGAATAAATTTAAGATCCGGAAACTGTTTTCTGATTTCAGCATAAACGGACTGGTAAATTTCTTTTGCTTTTTCAGTAAGGTCAAGGCCCAAGAAAGGTTCATCAAACTGAATCCAACTTGCTCCATGGTTTTGCAGTTCTTTTAAAATCTCAATATATACGGGAAGAAGATTTTCTATAAGGTCAAGTTTATCAAAGCCGTCTTCTTTCTCTTTTCCCAGGAGAAGATAGGTGAGAGGTCCTATGATTACGGGTTTGGCATTTATTCCGGCCTTTTTTGCATGGATGAATTCACTGATGATCTTTTTGAAAACAATCCGAACTGCTGGTTCTTTTGAAATTCAGGGACAATATAATGGTAATTGGTATCGAACCATTTCGTCATTTCCATCGCGGTAATATCCAGGCCTTCCTGCTGGTAACCTCTGGCCATTGCAAAATAAAGGTCAAGTTCAGAATTGGAGTTTCTTGTTGTGATTTCTCTGTAGCGTTCCGGAATGGCTCCAACGGTTAAGGTCATATCCAAAACCTGGTCGTAATAAGAAAAATCGTTGCAGGGAATGAGGTCAATTCCGGCTTCCTGCTGCATTTTCCAGTTCTGCCTGCAGATGGTTTTCCCGGTTTGCAGGAGTTCATTTAATGATGCTTTGCCTGACCAATATTGCTCGCAGGCTTTTTTGAGTTCTCTGTGGCGGCCAATACGCGGGCTTCCAAGAATGTGCGTTTGCATGTTCTATACTTTTAGATTAAACAATAATGATTTTAAAAGCTCTTTTAAAATGCTTCGCAATGCTGCCGGGAAAGAATTTTTCAGGGAATGGAACGGATACAAAAAGGACGTAATCTTCCTGTTAACGTGAAGAACATTCAAAAAAGTATCATCTGTATGACCTGAAGCTTCAGACCGCGAAAGCATTGTCCATTCAGAATAGGCAGGTCTCCTGGCTTGTAACGGTTTTATCATCCTTCCCGCTTTGGCAGTGGATATTTTCAGGATAAAACTTTGGGTATTACTTACAGTTGCGCGACAGCTCGTGATTCTCACACGATTCCCTATTAATCTACGTTAGGTAAAACCTATTCTGTTTGATGAAGGATGTTAAAGAACAAATCTGAGGTAAATTTAGCTATTAAAGTGAATTCATTGGCTAGATGTAAGGAATTAAGAAAATAATTCTTTCCAATATATATTATTAAGTGAATTATTCTGTATTTTTGAAAATATAATCCTAAAAAAGAATATTATCCTGTGGAAAGACTTGATGAAAAGGATCTCCAATTGCTCAGAATCCTTCAAAAAAATGCCAAATTAACGGTAAAAGAGCTTGCAAAAGAGGTCAACCTTTCGCCTTCACCTGTTTTTGAACGGATGAAAAGACTCGAGCAGGATGGATTTATCAAACATTATGCAGCAGTTCTGGAAGCCGAAAAGCTGAACCGGGGCTTTACTGTTTTTTGCCAGATCAAGCTTAAAATGCATGACCGTGCAGTAGGAAATCAGTTTGTTGAAGATATTTTACAGATTGATGAAGTAGCGGAATGCTACAATATTTCCGGGGATTTCGATTTTCTCCTTAAAGTTCAGGTAAGGGATATGAAGCACTATCAGGATTTTGTATTCAATAAGCTGGGATCATTGGATTCCATTGGAGGTGCACACAGTACCTTCGTGATGGCTGAGGTAAAGAATATTCATGGGGTGAGTATATAGAAGTAAAATAGCACCTGTTTTTTCAGATGCTGGTTCAGATTAAAAATCAGGTTTTTGAGTTTTTAAGGAAGCTGTTCCATTTTTATAACTGCATTGGGCTGATAGTCCTCCGTCAGGTTAAATATCTTTCCTAATTTCTGGGAAGCACTGATAAAGCTGACAAACGTACAGAGCTCTGAAATTTCTTTGTCAGAAAAGAATTCCCTCAGCATGCTGAAATGAGCCCTGAGTATGGAACGGTGGTCTTTACAGAAAAGCTCGGCAAAGCTCACAGCTACGGATATTTTAAGCTCTGACTGGCTGAAATCGGCTTTCCCGCCTTTTACCATACAGTATTCACAGCCGTTTCCAAAGGCGAGGATTCTTCGTACCTGTTCCAGCAGATTAGGATCTAACGTTGTATTTTTAAAGAAGACTTCTTCAAGGTTGTTCCATTTCGCCAGGATCTCAGGGTTGTGCCCGATCAGTTTTTCAAATGGGGTGTTTCCATGGTTTGAAAATTCAATTGTTGTCATATTTTTTTATGTCAAATTTCTGTTTAATTCATAATATTTTAAAATGGATTTAATGGTTAAATTTTATAATTTTGGAGAATTCCACTGATTTAATTTAAAAATGCAATGAAAATAGTTTTAGATGAATTTGATCGTAAAATATTAAGCTTACTGATCGAAAATTCCAGGTTAAGTTATGCCGAAATAGGGCGGAAAATCTCCCTGTCTCAGTCTGCCACAAAAGAAAGAGTACAGAATCTTACCGATACCGGTGTGATTAAAAGCTTTACAGCAGATGTTGATTACAGCCTTCTGGGATACAGCCTGAAAGTTATTATTCATCTGAAATTTAAAAATGATGAGTTCAGAGTATTTATCGATCATCTGAAACAGTTTCCTGAGATCATCAGCTGTAAAAGGGTCACAGGCGAATATTGCCTCATTGCTGAATGTGTGCTGAAGGACAGTGCACATCTTGAAGAAGTCATCGACAGGCTGATCAAGTTCGGAATTCCTTCTACATCCGTTCAGCTGTCTGAAATAAAAACCAATCGTTTTTTTCAAACTCAATAAGCGAAATTTTCATAGAAAGAAAAACAGTATTCCAGCGGGTATTGTTTTTTAATTTTAAAATATTAGTTTTGATGTAAATTAATTTCTATGGAATTCATGTTTATGATCTTTATTCTGGCCATATTCGGCGGTTTAGCTTACCTTATCATGCGCTTTTTTAACCGATGGACGGCTAAATCCCAATATAAAACAGTATGGAACGGGTTGATCTTCATTGCCTCTTTTGCCCTGTTACTATTTATTGCATTTTTTATTTTCATTACCAATGTCAGCTTTGAGCGCTAATCCTTTTTGATTTCCTGATGATCAGGTATGCGGCAGACAGATTGATAATGAGGGAAGCCCATACATTTAATCCGTAGAACAGTTCATAATCGTGCCGGTTTTCCTGATAGATCAGGTTCTTAATCATTCTGAAGGTAATGGCTGTAGTAGTCACTGCATAGCTTAAGGCCATGTATTTTTTATGGGTGGAAATATTCTCTTTTTTAATGAAAGAAACAGCGGCAACCGTAAAATAAGCCCAGAGAACATCCTGTAGCAGGAATCCCGTAATCCCGATTATCCCGCCGTTTGAAAATAATCCGAGTACAAAACATGCCGGAACATTAATAATTAAAATATTGTAAACATATATTTTTCCTATCATGCGGTGAAGAGCTCTGTTTTCTGCCAAAAAACGGTTTGAGAACTGGGTGAGTCCTGCTAAGAGACAAAGCGTAACTGAAAAGATATGGATATAAAAAAATGCCATCCAGTAAGGGTTGCCGACTACTTTTTGCTTAAACTGCAGGAAGCCGACGTTTTTATCAAAACCGGTATATTGGGATATGGTTTTCAGCATCAGCATGCTGAAGATTAAAATAGCTGCAACAGCCCCAATTCTGAAGATTTTAACGGCCATTCTATTGATGGAGTGTTAGGGAATGCTGATTATAGATATATTTTGCATTATTGTTTCTGATCACAATATCTTCACTTCCGGGTTTTAAGACCAATGAATCTGCATCAAAAGTAAAGGTAATCTCTTCGTTTGATTCCTTGATTCTTAAGATATCAGTTAACTTTTTTCTCTCATCATTCGGTTCAATATCTAAATTTCCAAGATATTTTATTTTCCCTTTTTCCAATAAGAAAGCCTCACCACCAAAGAAATATTCAAATGCCAGCTGACAGACGATGATAATATTGCCGTTCTGACTGTTCTTATAAAAGTGCGGTTCATAAAGATAGGTTTCCCCGGATCCTTTGGAGGTGTAAATGATTTCGTTTTTGTTATTGAGCATTAAAAGCCTGTTTCCCCAATCTTTTTCGGTATCCGGTAAAGCAGCTTTCCCATCAATAAATGGATAGCTGCCTGTTACAATCGTATTTCCTCCGACAGAAAAAGCTTTTTCAACATCAAACCCTTTAATTTTTAAGCCGGTAATGCTTTCGGGCTTAAGTTCAGAATATACGGCATCTCTTACGATCTCAGGTTTGGGAGCTTCAGCAATTTTATGACTGACAGGTGTATGCTTCTCTTCTTTACAGCTGGCCAGAGTAAGAATAACCAAAGCCGGGACTAATTTTCTCATTTTTTTCTACATCATGTTTTTAATACGTAGGTACTGCAGCAGCATAATGGTCTTGGCATCCATGATCTCTCCGCTGTCTATCATAGCAAGAGCATCTTCAAAAGGCAGCTCTAAGACTTCAATATTTTCACCTTCTTCTTCCAGTCCGCCTCCATCTGTGATCTTCATTTCATGAGAGTATTCAGCTGTGAAAAAATGCAGAATTTCCGTTACTGAGCCGGGTGACATATAGGCTTCAAACACTTTTTCCACTTTTGAGATTTTATAGCCGGTTTCTTCTTCTGTTTCTCTTTTGATACATTCTTCCGGGTTATCATTATCCAGAAGGCCTGCACAGGCTTCAATAAGCATACCGGTAGTGTTTCCGTTGATGAAGGTTGGGAGCCTGAACTGCCGGGTTAAAATGACGGTGCCGGAAATTTTATTATAAAGAAGGATAACCGCACCGTTTCCTCTGTCGTAGGCTTCCCTGCTTTGGGTTTCTTTATTTCCGTCCTTTTTTTCAATGGTGTAGGTCACTTTTTTTAAAGTATACCAGTTATCGGATAAAATTTCTGTCTTAAGAATGTTGATGGTAGGATTCTGCATTGGATATTTCTTTGTTATATAGGGTGTCTTTGATGGAAATGCTAAATTAATATTTCTTTTTCAACGGGCCTTTATAATCCTTTAAAATAAGGAGATCTTAACACCATAAACAGGCAGTTTTTAAAGAAAATAATTTATTTGCCTTTCAGGTGTTTCTTTAAATAGACGGACGTTGCAGAATCGTTAGCAGAAAGCAGTTTTTCTACGGTTCCTTCAAATATAATCTTGCCGCCAAGTTTGCCTGCTCCGGGGCCAATATCAATAATCCAATCGGCCTGGGCAATGATATCCAGGTTATGTTCAATAACAATCAGGGTATTGCCTTTATTAACCAATTCCTGGAAGAAAGAAAGAAGCTTCTCATTATCGATGGGGTGGAGCCCTGTACTGGGTTCGTCCAGGATGATAATTTTATTGGTATGATTCAATTCTCGGGTCAGTTTTAAGCGCTGTCTTTCACCACCTGAGAAGCTGTCCAGTCTTTGTCCGAGTGTCAGATAATCCAGCCCCAATTTGATCAGCAGGCTGAATTCGTGTTCAAAACCGGTTTTCGGGAAAAAGTGAAGAGCTTCCAGAACGGTCATATTCATAATATCAGCAATGTTTTTTTCCTGATATTCATATTTTAGAACCTGCGGCTTGAATCCTGATCCATTGCATACTTCGCAAGGCTGTTCAATATCATCCATAAACGCAAGATCTATCTTTTCAATGCCTAATCCTTTGCAATTGGGGCACGCACCTTGTCCGTTTCTGCTAAAAAGTTTTTCAGAGACATTATTGGTCGTAGAAAAAAGCTTTCTAACCGTGTTTGACAGGTTAAGGTAAGTTAATAAATTTGAACGGCTGCTCGCTGTGAAAACGGACTGATCCACTACGGTGACCTGAGGGTAAAATACAGGTAAAACTTTATTGATCAGCGTGCTTTTTCCAGAGCCGGCTACACCGGTTACCACAGTCATGATTCCTGTGGGTATTCTGACATTGACGTTCTTTAAATTGTGAAGATTAGCGTTTGTTATTTCAAGAAAGCCTTTGGCAGGTCTCGGATTTGCATTATAACTTCTTTCTTTTTTGAAGTAGGTGCCTGTTTTGCTTTTAGCATCTTTTAAATTCTTAAAGCTTCCCTGATACATGATTTCGCCTCCGTTTTTCCCGAACCCGGGCCCATATCGATGATGAGGTCTGCTATTTTGATCAGGTCCGGATCATGTTCCACAATCAGAACTGTATTTCCTTTATCTCTTATTTTTCTGATGATGTCCACGATATGGTCAATATCCTTAGGATGGAGGCCGATACTAGGCTCGTCAAAGATATACAACAGGTCTACAAGGCTGTTCCCTAACTGCTTTACCATTTTTATCCTTTGGGATTCCCCTCCTGAAAGCGTGTCTGTTTGTCTGTCCAGGCTCAGATACTGTAAGCCTACATCAAGAAGGTTCTGAAGTTTTTTTCAAGTTCCAGTATAACGGAAGCATAGGTTTCAGAGGGTATTTCCCGGATGAAATTTAACAGGTCATCGATGGATAAAGCGGTGCAGTCTGCAATGTTTTTGCCGTTTATTTTACACGACAGTACTTTTGAATTGAGACGCTGCCCTTTGCAGACAGGGCATTCTTTGGTAATAATGACTTTCTTTAAAGTATCTTTTCTGGTTATATTCTCTTTCGAATCTTTTTTCAGAAATGAGTTTTCAATTCTTGGGATAACGCCTTTATATTTTACTGTTTTCCCCCATTGTTTATCGGGATTTTTCGGAGTATGTTCTTCTGCATGCAGTAATAGTTCCCATTCTTGCTGAGTAAAATCTTTAAGCTTTTTGTCATTATCGAAATAACCCGAATGAATGTACCGGGTGAGCCGCCAGCCGCCGGGCTGAAATGTCGGGAACTGTATAGCGCCTTCATTCAGCGATTTATTTTTATCAAAAAGAGTTTCTATGTTTACGGTTTGCACGTAGCCAAGCCCTTCACATTCACGACACATGCCCTGTGGATTGTTAAATGAAAATACATTGGAGTAACCGACAAACGGTTTTCCAATCCTTGAAAAGAGCAATCGGAGGGAAGCATAAATGTCTGTGGCTGTTCCTACTGTGGAGCGCGCATTTCCTCCTAATCTTTTCTGGTTGATGATGAAAGGGACGTTCAGATTCTCTATTTTATCAACATTGGGAACTCCGAAGTGCTGCAGGCGGTTTCTTATAAAACTATTCTGGGTCTCGTTGATCTGTCGCTGGGCTTCGGCTCCAATGGTTTCAAAGACCAGAGATGATTTTCCGGATCCGGAAACTCCTGTGAATACCGTTACTTTATTCTTTGGAATGCGTAATGAAATATTTTTAAATTATTCTGCCGGGCGTGGGTGATGATAATCTCTTTCATAATAATTTTCATTAACTTTGTTAATAGTTAACTAAGTTAAGTATTTTTCATGAAACAACAGAATGATGATTTTTTTAATGTCTTTACAGATTTGCAGTGTTTTATACTGGCCCATATGAATAAAGGCAATATCAGCGGGGTTACTGCGACCCATTACAATATCATAGAATATATATACAGGAAAGAGGAAGTTACCGGAAAGCAGATTTCCAGGGCATTTAATGTCAGTCAGGCAGCGGTGTCGAGGCAGATTAGTTTTTTAATTAAGAATGATCTTATAGTGCAGAAGCAAAGTACTTCCGACAGGAGAATTTTTAATCTTTCTGCCACAGAAAAAGGACAGTTTTTGATTAACAACTCAGAGAACTTCCGGAAAACGGTTGCAGATCAGGTTTCAGAAACTTTAGATCCTGCTGAATTACAAACGCTCACATTTCTCCTTAATAAAGCTTTGGAAAGCATCAAAATATAAACTGAAAGGAATTTCCCGGTATTAATTCTTTTCTTTCAAGAGATCTTCCAAAGCTGTTTTCAAATCCGGAAACTTAAACTGAAACCCTGTTTCCTGAATTTTTTGTGAAGATGCCCTTGAACCTTCCAGTAATGCATCTGCCAGCTCACCGAATATCAGCTTCAGAACAAAAGCGGGAACATGAGGCATGAAAAGAGGTTTATGAAGAACTTCAGCGATCTTTTTGGTTAAATTTTCATTTGTTGTATGCTGAGGAGAAACGGCATTATAAGCTCCGTCAATTGCAGTGTTTTTCAAAGAAGCTTCATAAATTGAACAAATATCTTCAATATGGATCCACGGCATATATTGTTTTCCGCTTCCCAAAGCAGATCCTATACCGTATTGTATGGTAAGAACCATCTTTTTTAATGCACCGTCTTCCCTGGAAAGAACAACGGCGGTCCGTACTTTAACCACCCTTTCAGCTAGGTTCTGTTCCTTGAAATCATCTGCTGCTCTTTCCCATAAAACTACCACTTCGCTCAGGAAATCATTGCCTGGAGGATCATTTTCAGAATAAATTTTTTCTGTAGTTACCGTTCCGTAATAATTGATTCCTGAAGCGGAAATAAAAGATTTAAGCTTTATTTTTTCTTTTTTACAGTTTTTAAAAGAAGTCCTGCAGAGTCTACACGGCTGGATATCAGTTCCTGCTTTCTTTCTTTAGTCCAGCGTTTTTCCGAAATATTGGCTCCTGCAAGGTGTATGATGTGGGAAACATTGTCCAGGGCAGATTCATCCATTGTTCCGTTTTTAATATCCCATTCAAAATCCCTGTCATTCTTTTTCTGACGGGTCAGAAATCTTAGGGTGTAATCTTTCTCCAGCTTTTTCGAGAGTTTCTTTGCGATCATTCCGCCGGCACCGGTGATAAGGACAATTTCTTTCATAATGCAATATTTGGGAGTTGTGTATAGATTATGTCTGGTTCTTTACAATCAGTACAAAATCATCTTCTAAAAATTTATAACCATAGTCATAAATAAAACGGTATTCAGAGCCATTTTTATAAACTTTCAGATTGGTAAAATAATCGAAATCAAAACCTAAGCCATCCATCCTTGATTTGGGAATTTTTGCTTTACCATCCGTATTAAGTTCTAAAAGGATACGGTAATTTTTACGGAGTTTATTGTTGACATTCCGCATTAAATTGGTAGAATCCTTATTCTGCTTATTATTATATGCATTCCGGCAGGCATCATTGCAGAATTTTTTGTCTGCCCTCCCGATAATTTTTTCGCCGCATTCAAGACAGTTCATATTTTTTATTTTTTCAGTTTGTGTAGGTGCTGATGTTTTTTCTTCAATAATCTTTTAAACCTTGTGTGGGAAGGATAGCTTCTGTTCGGGGTGATATTGTTGAATAAAAGAGCAGCCAGTAAAAGAATAATACATCCGGACAAAACGGGAGAGAGAACATACCAGTATCCCAATTCCGGAATTTTTCCCGTTGAACTCACGGCAATCAATGCTGTTGCACCGCCGGGAGGGTGAAGGGTCTTGGTATACTGCATCAGCACAATGGAAAAAGCCACGGCCAACGGTGCAGAAAGCCAAATGATATCAGGAACAATCTTATAAACAGTAACGCCAACCAATGCTGAGAGAACATGACCACCTATCAGGTTTCTGGGCTGGGCGAGGGGACTTTGAATGGCGCCGTAAATCAGAACACTTGAGGCTCCAAAAGAACCGATCAGGAATATATTTTCAGTGGCAGCTAAAGTATGGGACTGAATGAATGCAATGATCCCGATTCCGACAAATGCTCCCAGAAAAGACCAGAAATGTTCTTTATAATCCACCAGGGTTTCTCTGTAAATTACATATTTCGAAACTCTAAGTGTTCTTTTAATTGTTTTCTTCAAAATTTATTTTATTTAATCAATATTCAAAAGTTTCATAATGGCTGACATTTTCCTCAAATTCCAGTAAAAAGTTTTTGTCTTCAGGATAATATTTTGCCTTTTCGTAATCATCTCCTGCAAATTTCTTAATACTTTCATAGGAGTCCCACTCGGTAACAGTCAAGAAATGACAGATTTCCTTATCTTTTTTCTCAGTATTTTTGTCGAAAGATTTCCCGGGATATTTTTATATTGTAAGATACCTGTTTCTTCAACATATCTGAGATATTCATCGGCTTTTTCAGCAGGGACAATCCCGTGCCATATTCTGGTAATTTTTTTCATATTTAGATTTTTTTGGTTGGTTGATTTATAATCTGAATTAAATTTTCAATGAAAGGTCGGGTATAAAGTCCTTCTGTATCATAATCAGGATCAAGGATAGTGATTTCTAATCCGAAGCATCTTTTATCTGCTATCAATGGTTTCAGGATCTCTTTTAAATTTTCATAATCTATTCCGTCTTCCATTCTGCTGTCTACGGCGGGCATAATTTCATCTTTCAGCACATCTACATCAAAATGGACGAAAAATCCGTCAAGATTCTTTTCATCAACCATTCTTAGAAAATCTTCTGCAGTTTTTCTGAAGCCATTCTTCCTTAGATTCTCCAGGTCAAAATAATGAATTTTGGAATTTAGGATTTCTCCTACATATTCATCATCATCCGTTTCCGCATTTCCCACACAGAAAATATGTTCTTCCCGGAAATAGGGTTTGAGATCATCAATATTAGTCAGCTTTTGATGGCCCAATCCTGAAACAATTGCCAAATCCATTCCTGCAGCTGCAGCGGTGGAAGAAAGATTGGCGGGAATAAAATCAGTATGACCATCCAGATAAAAAAGGCCGAAATTTCCAAGCTTCTTTAAGGCCAGGGCAGTTCCGATCAGAATACTGCAATCACCTCCAAGCATGATGTTGAAGCTATTTTCGTGATAATTCCTCAGGATAAAATCAGCTTGTTTCCGAGCATAATCAATAATTGCTTCTGCATTTAAAACACCTGATTCCTGATCTGGTTTCATGGAATATTCGGGAGCTTCAAGTCTGAAAATATTTTTGGGATCTGTTTCTTTATGAAAACCAAATTTTCTGAACCAATCCGGGAGTTTCCTGACACCAGGTTCGGCTTCATGATCTTTTTTCTTCAATCCCAGATTGAGAGGAAACTCGAAAATGCTGATATCCTTTTTCATAGGTTGATTTTATCAAAGATAAGGAAATATTCGTTTGCAAACGACTACAAACGAATTTAAATAGTTTATAACCGACTAAGGTGATTTGGGGTAAGCATCTTTGCAACAGAGATTTGAGAAAAACAGTGAACGTCTCTTATCTGAATTATTAATCTTAAAAAAATAAAAGTTATGTCACTAAGAAACAAAGTAACATTAATTGGTTACACAGGTAAAGAAGTTGAAACAGTAAACTTCGAAAGCGGAAATATTAAAGCAAGTGTATCTTTAGCTACCAGCGATCATTACACCAATGCAAAAGGTGAAAAGGTAGAAGAAACACAATGGCATAATCTGATTGCTTTTGGAAAAACAGCCGAAATCCTGCAGAAGTATGTACCCAAAGGAAAAGAAATTGCTATTGAAGGCAAACTTACCTACAGATCGTATGACGATAAGGATGGTGTTAAACGGTATATTACAGAAATCAGAATCGATGAGATCCTGCTTTTAGGAGGTAAATAATTCTAAAAACACAAATGATGAAAGTAAAAGTCCTTAAAATCAGACTTTCGAAAGAATTCCTCCATAGAGATCAAAAAATGCTTGATGATTTCCTTGAAGTGAACGAAATTATAAAAGTGGAAACCGCTTTTGTAAATGATGAATGTTATTGGTCCGTAATCCTGTATTTTGAAGAGCTGAAAGCAGCTAAAAGTATAGTGAAAGAACCAAAGGCAGTAAAGTACTCTGCAGATAATGATGTTTTAAACTCCGATGAAGAGAAAATTTTAAATGCCCTGAAATACTGGAGATCTGAGAAGGCTAAAGAACAGAATCTTCCTACCTATTTTATCGCGAGCAATAAAGAACTGATGTCTGTAGCCAAGTATAAACCTGCTAAAAAAGAAGAGCTCCTGGAGATCAAAGGTTTCGGAAAACATAAGATTGAAAATTATGGTGAAGAAATTCTTGAGATCCTCGAAAGCGTCTGAGTTTTTCCGGATTTAATAATGATGATGCATCAAGGCTGGAGAATATCATTTCTCCGGCTTTTTTATATTTCGGAAAAGTCCTTTCAATTCCTTATTTTTGCATCATCAAAATGACATACAGTACATGAAGCCAAGCTTAGCAAAAGGAACGAGAGATTTTACCGCACAGGAAGTTTCAAGAAGAAAATATATCATTAATGTTTTACAGAATAATTTTGAATTGTTCGGTTTTCAGCCATTAGAAACACCGAGTTTCGAAAATCTTTCAACACTAACGGGAAAATACGGTGAGGAAGGTGACCGGTTGATCTTTAAGATTTTAAACTCAGGAGAGTATGCCTCTAAAGTAAATCAGGAAGACTGGGATCATAAGAATCATCAGAAACTGATCCCTCAAATTTCAGATAAAGCACTCCGTTATGACCTTACTGTGCCTTTTGCCAGATTTGTAGCTATGAATCATGGGAAGCTTACATTTCCTTACAAACGTTACCAGATTCAGCCTGTATGGAGGGCAGATCGTCCGCAGAAAGGAAGATTCAGAGAATTTTATCAGTGTGATGCAGATGTGGTGGGAAGCGAAAGCTTATTGCAGGAGGTTGATCTGGTTCAGCTGTATCTGAAATCATTTTCAGATCTTAAAATTCCTGTTACGATTCATATGAACAACAGAAAGATTCTTTCCGGCCTGGCAGAATATGCAGGGATCACGGATAAGTTGATTGATTTTACTGTGGCTCTGGATAAGCTTGATAAAATAGGAAAAGAAGGAGTTGTAAAGGAATTACTGGAAAGAGAAATCTCCCAGGAATCTATTGATAAACTGGAATTTTTATTTAATCAGTCGGATGATGCTCTGGAAAACCTTCTTCAATTGAAAGAGAAATTTGCAGGAAGTGAGATTGGTCTGAAAGGAGTAGAGGAACTTGAATTTGTTCTTACCCAATCTATGAATCTGGGAGTAGATATGCAGAATCTTGTGTTCAATATTACCCTGGCCAGAGGTCTGGATTATTATACAGGAGCTATTTTTGAAGTAAAAGCGGATGAGGTGGCCATGGGCTCTATTGGCGGTGGCGGAAGGTACGACAACCTTACAGAGGTTTTCGGAGTGAAAAATATCCCGGGAATTGGAGTTTCATTTGGTTTGGACCGGGTTTATCTGGTTATGGAAGAGCTTAATCTTTTCCCTGAAGAAGCTACAACCCAGGTAGAATATCTGTTTGCCAATTTCGGAGGCGAAGGAACCACAGAAGCTTTAAAGATGATCATGCAGTTGAGAGAAAAAGGAATTTCTGCTGAATTGTATCCGGAAAATGCAAAACTGAACAAGCAGTTCACATACGCTGAAAAGAAAGGAATTAAAAACCTTGTTTTCTTGGGAGAAGAAGAGATCAAAAGCGGAACAGTTACCTATAAAAATCTTGAAGCCGGAGAACAAAAAACGGTTTCTCTGGAAGAGTTTTTAGGATAACATCCATACAATATAAAATGAAAAGCATTATCACCAGATAATGCTTTTTGTATTTTAGAAAAAATTAAATTTGTAATCTGCCATTTATAAAACTAAATAATGAGTGAAAAATCGAGACTTGACGAAATAAAAGATGAGTTGGAAATATTAGATATTAATCCCACCATTTTTGCCAGAAAAGAAATTCATGCCTTGCCGGATGTACTTTCAGAGGATGAAAAAATTGTTTACCTGATTGAGGGAAGAAATAAGCTGAACAATAATCATATTATTTTGGTGGCCACCGAAAGAAGATTGATTTTTATAGATAAAGAATTCATGTACGGGTTGAAGGTAGAAGATTTTTCTTACGATAAAGTAAGCTCCATACAGTACGAAAAATCGTTGATGCTGGCTTCCGTAGATATTCATATTGCAGATAATGTTTTGGAGATAGATAATGTTGGAAAATATTATGCAGAATTATTTTGTGAAAAAGTAAGGGATTTTATGAGCCGCCCGAAAGAATATTTTCAAAATAAACCAGAACCTACAGCTTTAGATCATCTGGAACAGTTAGGAAGGCTCAGAGAAAGCGGGATTTTGACTGAAGAAGAGTTTACCGAACAGAAAAAGAGATTGCTTGACTGATTTTCAAACTACAAATAGCAATATGATGAGCGGGATAAAGAATGATATCACAGAAAAATGGCTAAGGGGATGGTCTTTATCAAGAAAACTTCCTCAACCGGTAAAATATGAATCCGGTTTCAAAGTAGAAGTAGGAGAGGAAAAGCAAAAAATAAGATATGTTTTTTCTGAACTGAACGACGATTTTCTTAATCTTTCAAAAATCATTAATGAGCCCTGGATCCATATCAAAGTCTGTGCTCCTCCTGATGAGGTAAAAAAGGCGGTCCCTGAACGATGGATAATACAACCGCCAGGTTATATGATGTCATGTTTCCTACCAATGAAAAAACCTGATTCCGTACTGTATGAAGGTTACGGTTTGGAGTATGAAAGATATAATTCGACTGTATTGGTGAAGATTATTGCTGAAAACGGTGATCTGGCCTGTTCCGGACATGTTGCTCTTGTGGATGAACTTGCGGTGTACGACAGAATAGTGACAGAGGAAAAACACCGCAGAAAAGGTCTTGCTACTTTTCTGATGCATGAACTTGAGAGATCTGCCTTATCAAATGGGATCCGAAACAATTTTTTAGTGGCGACGAAAGAAGGAAAAGCACTTTACGAATCAATCGGATGGGAGCTTTACAGTCCTTATACATCAATCGTTATTCCCGGAATTTAATTAATCAAAAAGACAAATGGCTTATTTAAAAAGTTTTAGAGACATTTGTAAAAATAACTTAAATAATAACCATGGAAAATTATCTTGAAATCAATAAAACCTCCTGGAATGCCAAAGTAGATCCGCACCTGAAATCGGATTTCTATTTTGTGGAGGACTTCCTGAAAGGGAGAAGCTCACTCAACACTATAGAACTTGACCTTTTAGGCGACATCAAAAACAAAAGTATTCTCCATCTGCAGTGTCATTTCGGACAGGATTCCATTTCCTTATCAAGAATAGGAGCTGAAGTTACCGGTATCGATCTGTCGGATAAAGCTATTGAAGCCGCAAAGGAACTTGCACAAAAGTGCGGAACAGATACAAAATTCATCTGTTCGGATGTATACAGTCTTCCGGATATTCTGGATGAAAAATTTGATATGGTGTACACAAGCTATGGAGTCATAGGCTGGCTTCCGGACCTTGATAAATGGGCTGGGATTATCAGCCATTTTCTGAAATCTGGCGGCCGGTTGGTGATGGCAGAATTTCATCCCGCTGTGTGGATGTTTGATGATGATTTTACAAAAGTTGCCTACAATTATTTTAATGAAAAGCCTATCGTAGAAACCTACGAAGGAACTTATGCGGATAAGTCTGCAGATATTGTTCAGGAATATATTATGTGGAACCACTCTTTGGCCGAAGTATTGCAGAACCTGATCAAACATGGAATAGAGTTGGAGACTTTCCAGGAATTTGACTGGTCACCGTATCCATGTTTCAGCCATGTGGAAGAATTTGAGAAAGGAAAATGGAGAATTTCAAAATTCGGGAATAAATTACCTTTGGTATACGCCTTAAAAGGACTCAAAAAATAGTTTACCATTGAACTTGGCAAAAATAAAAAGTCATCATAATCCTGGGATTACGATGACTTTCCATATATGAATGTTAAAAAAACTAATTTAATTAGTTTAAAGAATCTTCAGCTTTTGTTTTAGCTTCATCTACTTTGTTCTGAACCTGGGATGCAACATCATTAGCTTTGCTTTTAATATCATTTCCCCATTTGTTCAAATTGTCCTTAGCATTATTAATTTTATCCTTTACAGCTTGCTGCTCTTCAGGAGTAGAATTTTTATATTTCCAAAATGCTAAAGCTCCGATACCTAGTAAGGCTAATAACCCTTTTGTCTTATTTCCCATGATTTTTATTTTTAATGATTTATATTAAACTTGTTATAGTTAAACATGTAAAATACGTGCCAAAAAATTAAATAGGATAATAAAAAAATGTTAAAATTATTAAAAGACCTGAAAATTTTCACCATCAAAACTGGCAAAGACCATAGTAGGGTAAGAATCCTGATGATAGATATTTCCGTCTTTATCAATGGCAATCGCCCCTGCGAAGCCGTCTATGGCTTTTAGCTCTTCAAATGTTTTGTTAAAAGCCTGTTCAAGACTCATTCCATCGGTAGTTCTTGTCACGATTTTAGCAGCAGTGGCATTGCTCACAATATCTTCTCCTACGCCCGTACAGCTTACTGCACATACTGAGTTGGCATAATTTCCGGCCACTGTGGCAGAATCTGAAATTCTTCCCGGGATCTCAAAACCTTTTCCTCCTGTAGATGTAGCCACAGCAAGTTTTCCTTCTTTATCAAGAGCTACACAGCCTACAGTTCCTTTACCTCCGTTATGAAGTTTAGCCTCATATTCACTTCTTCTCTGAGGAATTTCAGTGGAGAAATTTTCAAAGCCGTGTTCGGATGCATACATTTTGGCACCATTTCCACCCAAAACCCTGTCATCTTCTTTTATCAGCTCCTTCGCTACGAAAATAGGGTTTTTTACATTCTGAATATTGATCACACCGCTTAATTTCTGTGTCTGTCCATCCATAATGGCTGCACTCATACGGATCACGCCGTCACTCTGGATCTGGGAGCCGATACCGGCATTGTACAGAGGATCGTCTTCCAGAAGAGAAACAGCATAAGCTGCCGTATCAAAAGCAGAATGGGTTTGAAGATATTCAAAAGCCTTTTGAGCGATCTGTTTTAGAGAATTTTGTTTGGCAGTCTTCACTTCATGGCTCTGATCACTTTCAGAGAAAAACCCGCCGTGGATGATGATTTTCATAATGTATATTGGTCAATTGTGAAAAGTTAATGGTCAATTTTAAAGATAATGAAAAAATTTCAGCCTGTGAAATTCACTTTTCACTATTGACCATTCACTTTTACTTTACTTATCTTGCGGAATCGGATTGAATTGTGAATTTTCGATCGTAAGTGTCTTTGTGGTAAGATCATAATGATCATTCATCGACATTACATGCACGGTAAGGTTATCAATTGAAATAGGTTCACCAAGGTTGATATTCGTAAGATTGGTATCTTTAATGAATCTTCCGTCCACCAGAATGACAAGGCCGGAACCTACGGCTGTCATTATATCATTGTGAATAAAAAGTCCCGTATCTTCACCCAAGCCTATTCCCAGTGTTCTAGGATTGTTGACTACAGCCTGGAAAAGACGTCCGATTCTGCCACGCTGTACAAAGTGCGTGTCAATGATAACGTTGTCTATTAAGCCCAGTCCCTGGGTTGTTTTAATTTCACCTTTTAAAAGGGATTCGGAACTGCTTCCCTGATAGATCATATTTTCAGAAGCGGCAGCCGCACCGGCAGAAGTTCCCGAATAGATGAAATCCTGTTCCTGATATTTCAGTAAAATCGTGTCATGGAATCTTGTACCGCCAAGAATGGAAGTCAGCCTGAGCTGATCCCCGCCTGTGAACATCACGACATCTGCAGCGTTGGCTCTGGCAGCCATGGCATCAGAATTGGCTTCTTCACGGTTATGGATATCTATGATATTGACATTTCTGGCGCCAAGAAATTCAAAAGCTTTTTTGTATTCCGTGCCTACAATTTGAGGGATTTGGGAGGCTGTGGTTACAATTTCGATGACAGAATCTTCCTTAAGCTTCGATTCGTTGATGATCTTTCTCAGAATTCCTCTTTCAAAAAAGTTAAGGTTTTTCTCAATGTTCTGGTCGAAATCGGTTTCTGCAAAACTTCCTTTGTTTACAGCTCCTCCGATTATAATTAATTTTCCAACGGGTTTCATCATAGTGTGCAAATTTAAAAAATAATTAACATTTAGCGAAATTCATACCACATTTTAATGATTTTTAATGTTTTAGAATTGTTGATTTATTTTAATTTTTTTTGAGAAATCTTTAAACGTGGTATAGTTTGGTTTAGGGTTTTACATTATCTTTGATTTTTGAAGGAGTTATTGTTAACTGATAAAAATGCAAATAGATTATGAAAATTGAGAAGATACAGGCATTACGCGGCCCAAATATCTGGAGTATCAGACGGAAGAAGCTGATACAGATGAGATTGGATCTGGAAGAAATGGAAAACTATCCTACCAATAAAATAGACGGTTTCCGGGAAAGGATTGAAAAACTGCTCCCGTCTCTGTATACTCACAGATGCTCGGAAGGAGTGGAAGGCGGTTTTTTCACAGAATAGAAACAGGTACGTGGATGGGCCATGTCATCGAGCACATCGCATTGGAAATACAGACTTTGGCAGGTATGGACGTTGGTTTCGGAAGAACCCGCGAAACAAAGTCACCGGGAGTATACAACGTTGTATTTAATTATATTGAAGAAAATGCAGGAATCTATGCTGCTGAAGAAGCTGTTAATATAGCTAGATCTTTGGTTGACAATACGGAATATGATATTAATGCCTGCATACAGAAACTGAAGGAGATCAGGGAACGTGTCCGTCTGGGACCTTCCACGGGAAGTATTGTAGAAGAAGCGGTTTCCAGAAAAATCCCATGGATCAGATTAGGGACAAACTCTTTGGTACAGCTTGGTTATGGAGTAAACCAGCAGCGATTTCAAGCTACTATTACAGGAAATACAAGCTCGATTGCAGTAGATATTGCATGTAATAAGGAACTGACGAAAAAAATGCTTCATGATGCTGCTATCCCGGTTCCTGTAGGAGATCTGGTAACAGATGAAGAGGGATTAACTGCCGTTATCAGAAAGATAGGTTACCCGATTGTACTGAAACCTCTTGATGGAAACCACGGTAAAGGTTCATCCATCAATGTAAACAATTGGGAGGCTGCTAAAATAGGACTGGAGCATGCCCAAAAATACTCCAGGAAAGTAATTGTAGAAAAATACATTACCGGATATGATTTCAGGGTTTTGGTCATTAATAATAAAATGGTGGCTGCTGCAAGAAGAGTTCCTGCACACGTTGTGGGCGATGGTGAACTGACTCTTCAGCAACTGATAGATAAAGAAAACAAAGATCCGAGGAGAGGCTATGGCCACGAAAATGTCCTTACTGAAATAGAAGTAGACAAGGATACAATGGAACTTCTTGAAAAACTTCAATATACCCTGGAAACTGTTCCTCAGAAAGGAGAAGTGGTTTATTTGAAATCCACAGCAAACCTGTCTACAGGAGGTACTTCCATAGACGTTACTGATATGGTGCATCCCGAAAATATCACCATGGCAGAAAGGGTTTCTAAAATTATAGGCCTGGATGTTTGCGGAATTGATATCATGGCGGAAAACCTTACACAACCTCTTAAAGAAAGTGGGGCTGCCATCATAGAAGTGAATGCTGCACCGGGATTCAGAATGCACCTGGCTCCAAGCGAAGGCCTTCCAAGAAACGTTGCTGCTCCGGTAGTAGATATGCTTTATCCTCCCGGAAAACCATTTACTATTCCCATTATCGCAGTAACAGGAACGAATGGAAAAACTACGACAACAAGACTGATTTCCCATATTGTAAAAAGCAACGGTTACCGGGTAGGCTTTACTACTTCCGACGGTATTTATATTCAGAATACAATGCTTTCAAAAGGGGATACTACAGGACCTCTTTCTGCTGAATTTGTTTTAAAAGATCCTACTGTAGAATTTGCTGTTCTGGAAACTGCCAGGGGCGGAATCTTACGTTCAGGTTTAGGGTTTTCGCAGTGTGATATCGGTGTTTTAACGAATATCGCGGAAGATCATTTAGGAATGAATGATATTCATAACCTGAAAGACCTTACCAGGGTAAAAAGAGTCGTTCTGGACAGTGTAAAGAAAAGCGGATGGAGCGTTCTGAATGCCGATAATGAATATTCTATGAAGATTATTAATGATCTTGACAGCAATGTTGCCATTTTCAGTATGGATGAAAATAATCCTCATATTGTAAAATTTGCCAAAGAAGGAAAAATCACCTGTATTTACGAAGAAGGCTTTGTAACCATTAAGAAAGGCGACTGGAAGATCAGAATAGGAAAAGCCAAGGATTTCCCGATTACCATGGAAGGAAAGGCAAGATTTATGATTGAAAATGTGCTGGCAGCGAGTTTGGCCTGCTATCTTTATGGTTTCGGAATCGAAGATATTTCCAACTCTTTAAGAACTTTCATCCCAAGTGCCCAGCTTACACCGGGAAGACTGAACGTTTTTAAATTTAAAAATTTTAAAGTACTGATTGATTTTGCTCACAACCCTGCAGGATATCAGGCTATTGAAGATTATCTTAAAAATGTAGAATCCACTAAGAAAATCGGCATTATTTCAGGAGTAGGTGACAGGCGTGACAATGATATCAAGGAATGCGGAAAAATTGCAGGAAGAATGTTTGATTATATCATCATCAGAAATGAAAAGCATTTGAGGGGCAGAACGGAAGACGAAATCAATGGACTCATCATTGACGGTATCAACGAAGCCGGAAGAGATGTGAGCTATGAGATCATTCCTAAAGAAATTGAAGCATTAAAACATGCCATAGGAATGGCTGAGGAAGGTACTTTCATCACGGCTTTAAGCGATGTTATTTCCAATGCCATTGACCTGGTGCAGGAATATCAGGCCCGAGAGCTTTTGGAAGACGATAAGAATTCTTAATATAAATGATCAAAAATAAAAACGGCTGAATTTCAGCCGTTTTTATTATATATTTTTTACAATTAATACAATTACTCAAAAGTAATAAAAAACATCTGCCTGATCTGCTCAATCTGCGAGAAATTAAAAACATATTGTATTTAGAGAAATTTCTTTTAACGCAAAGTTTTGTGAAAAATACTTTAGAGATGAACAAAGAAAGCGGCGGAGCCGCTGATTAAGGCATATGTTTATACATTCGCTTATTCGAATCAATGATAATTGATTCAATTCTTAGCTCACTTAAAATAAGCAGTGAAAATAGATTCTTTGCGTTAAAAAATAAGGATAAAGCTATTTCAGATCAAATAATGCTCTGGCTATTTGAAGATATGATTCTTCATTCCGGGAAAGATCAATAAAATAAACAGTCTGCCATTTTTGGGTCGCTATTGCCTGCCTGCTTTCAGTAAGATCCCAGTCCGGATACACCCTGATCCCTCTTTTACCTATTCTTTTGCCATGGGACAAAATTCCTTTTTCTATCAGAATATCTTCAGGAAATATAAAAATCCCTTTGTTATGGTTTGTAGAAACGGAAATCAAATAAAAATCAAACGGATCATTGGAATCAAACGGAGCGGTTTCTCCTTTTTCATTACGTTTCCAGATGGTAACGAACTGACCTGTTTTAGTGGGTGTTATTTTAGATGTCCGGAATTTAATTCTGAGTTGATTCAAGGTAAAGCTGCAACCGGAATAATCTTTAGCTTCTAAATCTTCTTCAATATCTGAAAGTTTCAGCCTAAGCGGTTGAAAAATCAGTTCATCAGCATTTTTAAGAGTCATTATTTTTGTTATAATTTTTAAATTCAGATTAATAAAAACCTGATCTCACAAAAATAACAAATCCCTCTGAACTCAGAAGGATAGTTATGTGAATGTTTATCTGCTATTTGAATTCCAGATTATTCATCTGCAAAAAAAGCATTGGAACTTCCAATCCAGATCGCATCTTTTTTGTTGAAATCTACGTTTACCATTGCCGCTTTTGTCATTCTTCCGAGATTTTCCAGTAGAATAGGGCGGTCATCGTTCTCATGCCAGATGTATAGCAACCGGATTTCTGCTTTTGAAAACTCTCCGTTGATATCTTCAAAAATAGGTTCGTAAGTTACTTTTCTCTGCAGAATATAATTTTCTTTATCCTCAATAGCTTCTGTGGTTTCTTTTGTCGGATTTAAATTCACTCCGCTTCCTGCAAATGAAAATAAAGGTTTCAGTACAAAATTTTCAAGATTTTCATGCTCCGGAAATTCATGCAGAAAATAACTTTTAGGAACAAACTTGTGCTTCAGAATAGGAAGAAGAAATTTAGATATTTTAAAGAACCAGTTCGGATGGGTGATCCATTTTACATCAATATCATCACGGAAATCAAATCCGGCTTTTAAATCAGGAATTCTGTCTAATTCATCAAAGATAACACGGTTGTAGATTCTTTTGATTTCAATAAGTTTTCCGTCATTTTCGTAGAACAGTTTTCGGCCTTCTTTTTTAACTTTCGTCAGGCAGACTGTTTTTATTCCTAATAATTGTTCTGTTAATGCAAAATCAATTGCTGTTTTCTGTTTTTCAGGGAATATTTCAAGCAGAATAACGTTTTCAGGATTTTCATCGCCTATAATCAGCTTCTTTAAATGATTTTGAAATTCCGAATGAGGCATTGTATTTCTGATTCCGGAAAGGAAAGGATAGACTTCACAAAATGTATCCTCAAATATTTTTTGAAAAGCATATAATGAAGGAAAAGCCTGTAGTTCAATAAGCTGTGGTTCTATTTCCCCGTTTTCGCTTCGGCAGATCCCGAAATCAATGGTGAAAAAGTGGGGTTGAAGCGTGTCATTGGGAACCCTGCAATTGTCCGGAACAGCTTTATAGAGGATTTCAGCGGGAAGTTCTTTAATCTGGTCAATAATACTTTCACTGGCATCAAGAAGTTTGCTCTTAAATTCATTGGAAAGAAATAACGGACTTTCTGAAATTCTGAAAGCAGGAGCAACGCCTCCTTTTTGAGTAAGCTTTTCCTTAAGCTGATCGTATTTTTCCTGTGAAAACTCCTGGTTGAACTGTTTTCTGTATTTTGGGATCATATTTTTTCTTTGTGGTTTTGATTTAAAAAATCGAGCTGTGTGCCCGATTTTTAGTTGTCATGTAGTTGATACAATATCTTTTTTATGATGCTTCTATTTCAGTCAGCATGACATTTCTAATACTAGTTGTTTTTCAACACCGTCATGCTTAGTTGAGTCGAAGCATTGTTATTCTGTAAATTTCTATCTGAAAGCAACTTCCATCCTAAGTTATGCTAAAACTTTACATCCCTTCAAAATGTTTTTTTGCTGACTGAAGGAATCTTGGCAGGATCTGGCTTCTGGTCAGAATGATCTTGTCCTCATCATCTATTCTGTCTACCGTTTCAAGATATTTTTCCATTCCGAAGTTCTCGATCATTGCTTCTTTATTTTTTTCATCTTTCAGGTTTTCGATCATGCCTTTCGGATCTGCTTCCGGATGGAACTGTGTCCCGAAAATTTCATCTGAGAAACGTACAGCCATCACAGCTCTTTCGAGGTTGATATGCGGTCTGAATTTCTCAATAGCCATAATTTTCATTCCCAATTCATCAAAACGTTCCATATCGGGTTCAATGAACTGATAAGCTCTGGAATCAACAGCATAGAAAGGATCCTGAAGGTTTTTAAATAAAAATTCCTGCTCACCTTCCTCTGTTTTGTGAACCGGCATTACCCCGAAAGAATAAGATTTTCTTTTGCAGATATTACCCAGTTTCCAGTGGATGCTTGCCAGTTGGAATGAATGGCAGATCAGGAACAGATATTTTTTATCTTCGTTGTATTGATTATGATCTAAAACGGCATCCAGAAAGGCTGCATACTTATCTTCCCACTCAAAACCTTCTCTGTGCGGGTTTCCGGGACCTCCTGAAGAAATAAAGATATCAAAATCATTAATGTCCGGCATTTCATTTTTAAACCTTACATCAAATGTCTGGATGGTCACATTTTCTTCAGAACTCTGCTGGAATGCTTCTGAAATTTCTTTAATATTTCTAAAGCCTTGATTTACATGATTGTTGTTCATGTCTATCAATGCAATTCGAATATCTCCCATACTACTTCATATTTTTTTGCAAAGTTACCAAAAAATTACGAAGCCGTTTCTCCATGTGTTATGCCATACTCTGTTTCCGAGATCATATAATCTACTACTTTGGTAAGATCGCCTGTTTCATTAAACACCTTAAGCTGTCTGTCGGCTCCTGTTCCGTTTTCTAAAATAGTCCAGGCATACTCAACTTCTTTTCTGCAGTCGAGTTCATCTACAACATCATCAATAAATTCAAGAAGTTCTTTTAAAAGATGCGGATAAGGAACGGATTCTTCTTTTCCAAAATCGATCAGATGGGCTTCAATACCACTTTTAGAGGCTCTCCATTTGTTTTCATTCAGAAGCAGTCTTCTATAGCTTCTGAAACTTAAGTTTTGCTGATGAAGCTTATAAATTTTGGCTACCAGACTTTGCATAATGGCTGCCAGACAAACTGTTTCTTCCAGTCTTAAAGGCATATCACAAATTCTGAATTCAATAGTAGGGTAGAATGGATGTACCCTCAGGTCCCACCAGATCTTTTTGGCATTGTCGATGGTTCCTGTTTTTACCAGAAGGTCAACATAGCTGTCGAATTCAGCAAGGGAATTGAAGTAACTAGGAATACCTGTTCTCGGGAATTTTACGAAAATTTCCTGTCTGTAAGACTTAAACCCGGTACTTCTTCCGATCCAGAAAGGAGAGTTTGTCGAAAGCGCATACACGTGCGGAAGAAAATAACGCATCACATTCTGGATTCTTACGCCTTCTTCGCGATTGGGAATTCCGATATGAACATGAAGCCCGAAAATTAAATTTCCGCGGGCAACATCACCCATATCATCTACAATTTTGTTGTAACGCTCACCGTTGGTAATGGTATTGTGTTCCCAGTTTGAAAACGGATGGGTTCCTCCTCCGGATACCCGAAGTCCCTGTTCATGAGCTGTATTGATTAAATGCCTTCTCAGGTTCGTTAATTCCGTTCTTGCTTCTTTAATATTCTGACAGATGCCGGTTTCCATTTCGATCATGGATTCGTGCATTTCGTGTTTTAAATTCTCACTTAAAACAGCTTTTCCTCCTTCAATAATCTTCGAAACATGAGATATTAAGTCTCTGCTCTCAACATCAATGATCTGATATTCTTCCTCGATTCCTATAGTAAATTGATGCATTTTTTTTCGTGTTTTTTTATTCTTAATGTTTATTTTACGGAGTCTTTTACAAAAGTTCCCCAGGAAATATTAGGTTTTCCGGGAACATATTCTTTTGCTTTTTCAATGGCAAGTTTGGCTGCATGTTCCACGATCCACGCAAAGTTTTCTTCACCTACAGAATTTCGGTCGGCATCAGGAGCCGGGTTACAGAAATCAATAGCATATGGAATTCCGTCTCTGATGGCAAATTCCACTGTATTGAAATCGTAGCCGAGAGCTTCATTCATTTTAATGGTATAATCGTGGATTGTTTTTAATAGTTTTTCAAGATCTTCACCCTGGGTCTGGTGGGTAGTGGCATACCTCAGATGATGCGGATTACGCGGTCCGTAAGGCATGATGTGAACATATTTTTTACCGAGACAATAAACCCTGTAGTAATCGTCGAAGACAATTTCTTCCTGTACCATCATCACCAGCTGCTCGGTTTCACTTAATTTGTCCCATAAATCCTCAGGATTTTCTACTCTGTATACACTTTTCCATCCACCTCCGTCGTGAGGTTTCATATAAGCCGGAAATCCTACATAATTGAAAATATATTCCCAGTCGTGAGGAAATTTAAGGTTTCTGAATGATGTTTCGGAAGTGTCTGTAGGTCTTTCGTGTGAAGGAAGCAGAACTGTTTTAGGAAGCGGAATTCCCAGCTTCGTCATCAGTGCATTGTTGAAGAACTTTTCATCAGCGCTCCACCAGAACGGGTTATTGATTACATAAGTGCCGTTAAGTGCCGCATTTTTCAAATAAGCTCTGTAGAAAGGAACATCCTGCGAAATTCTGTCGATAATGACTGCATAGCCGTAATCAGCACCTTGTTCCAGTTTGTCGATATTCACGGCCTCGGCAATAATTTCCCCGCCTCCCAGCTCATTTACTTTGTCGATAAACGCCCAAGGAAAGGTATCCTCCATACCGAATAGAATTCCCACTTTTTTTGCCATAATTTCTGTTTTTAAATTGATGTATGTGTTATTATTTTATCTTCTTAAATATACTGTTTTTCAGGAGAAAAATGCACCGATAAATGTTGGAAAGACCATTCTCCATAACGGCCAGTCGTGATTGATCCATTTTCTTTCGTCGTACCAGAAGTCAATTCCTTTTGAACTTAAAATATCTGCCATTTCAAGGTTTTTATCCCTGCAGATGTCCTGGTCTGAAGTGCTCAGTACAATGTGCATATGTTTGTATTTCCAAGCTTCGTCATTCTTTACGAACTCCCTAGGACAGTTAAAGTAAACAAGCTCGTCCGAATATCCGTCCATGAAATTCCTGATGCTGAATGCTCCCGAAAGACAGAATAGGTGCGAAACTACATCCGGAAACCTGAAAGCAAAGTTGGCAGCATGATACCCCCCGAAACTTGCTCCCGCCACTGCGACACGATGTGTCTGATGGATCTTCTGGATATACGGGATAAATTCCTGGATCAGAAACTGTACATAAAGCTCATAATTTTTAATTCTTTGCTGGGGCGAAATTTTTTCATCATAAAAGCTCCAGCTGTCAATCGTCTGTATATTGTAGAGTTTTACTTTTCCCTGTTCTATAAACCAGTTGATGCTTCCGTTGAGATGAAAGTCATGATTTTGGGTGTAATGTCCCTGGGAAGTAGGGAACATAACGATGGGATACCCGTAATGTCCTGTAACTTCTACTTTGAGACTTGTTCCTAATATGTTTGAATAATAATCTGTATGTTCTATTTGCGGCATTGATCAATTTCTTTTATTATATTTTGTGTTTTAGCTTGTCAGTTTACTTTTGGGCGGCAGAATATTCAGCATTTCCGTCTGGATCTTTTCGGCAGCAGTGTCTAATCTTTGCTGGATAATATCCGGATCGCTGGATTTGTACACAATTCCTACATGATGGTCAATAGGAAGAAACTTTACGGCTTCCTCGCTTGTGAAAGCACTGTAATCGGGCTCTTTATCTTTGATCAGGGCAATGATGAGCCCTGAGTAGTAGCCTGTAGGCTTTGAAGCCTGATAGTTTTTTCCACGCAGAAGGGCGTCTTCAATCTTGCCCCATTCCCGCCAGATATTAATATTGCTTGAAGCTTCAACAAGATCCGGAATATGGGCACCGCCAACTCTGGAGGATGTTTCAAGGAAATACCATTTTCCGTCAGCTTTTCCGCGGATAAATTCAGTGTGGGTTGCTCCGTTCATTAATCCGAAGCTGGAGAGGACTTTGGTATTGGCTTCTTCAAGCGCTTTAAATTCATCCGAATATCTTCCTAAGGTTTTAGATCTGAATACACCACCTTCATGAGAAACCTGCATGGGCGGGGCAAGATATTTTGAGGCAGAAGTAAACACAATCTCTTTATTAAAAGTCAAACTGTCCACATGATAGACATCGCCGGGTTTAAAACTTTCCAACAGAAACAGATGTCGCTCTTCACCAAGGGCATTCAGTTCGTTCCAGAGCTCATCTTTGGAAGAAAACTTTTTAATTCCTGATGCCGATGCTTCTGAGCGGGGTTTTAATACCCAGGGTGCAGGAACTTTTTCTACAAAGCTGTTCACTTCATCATTATTAAAAACAGCTGTAAATTCCGGAACACCAATTCCCGAATCCTTTGCTTTCTGACGCATAGCCAGCTTATCCCTGAAATAGCGGTGTGTGGTTTGTCCCATCCCGGGAATACGGAATGTTTCCCTGATCAGGGCTGCCTTTTCTACATCATAGTCGTCTAATGCGACCACAGCATCTACCTTTCTGGTTTGCATCAGATGCGAAAATCCCTGAACAAGATGATCGAGGTTCCATACAGACGGCTTTAATTCAGCCATATAAAATACCTCATCAATAGCATGCCATGGCCAGTTTTTTTCTTTCAGACCTTCTGATGTTACCAGGATGATTTTATTACCGAGCTTTTTCATTTCATCCATGAAATCATAGCCCTTATAATAGCACGAAATACATACTATAGTTTTCTCCTCCATATAATGTTTTTTAGTTTTTGGTAAATTATCAAAAATAAAAGCAAATTTTTATTGATTAATTAATGTTAAAAATCGCAATAATCTACGTTTTTGAAAATACCTAATCAATTATACAGAGAAATTTTGAAAAAAACTAATTTTTAATGATAATTTTCAATTAAATCGGCCAATAATTGCACTCCAAAGCCGGTTGCTGCTTTTTCTTTTGAATATCCCGTGCTTCCGAAGACTACTCCTGCAATGTCGAGATGGGCCCATTTAGGATGGTTTTCTATAAACTGTTCCAGAAATTTAGCTGCCACGATACAGTCTCCAATAGGCTTCATAGAGATATTTTTTAGGTCTGCCACATCAGATTGGATATCGTCTTTCCATATGTCCCATAAAGGAAGATTCCACAGCCTCTGATTGGTTTGGTCTCCTGTTTTTATCAGAAGGTTTTTGAGCTCATCATTATTGGAAAACAGAGCTCCGCAGGTATCACCAAACATTCTGACAGCACTTCCTGTAAGGGTGGCAAGGTCAATGAGGAAGTCCGTTTTATAATTTTTAGCCAGATAGGAAAGTCCATCGGCAAGAATCATTCTGCCTTCGGCATCTGTATTGAGAACTTCAATGGTTTTACCGTTGTATGCCGTAATGACATCGCTTGGCAGGAAAGCTTTTTCGGAAATAGCATTGTCGGTGATGGGAAGGATGGCTACAATATTAACGGGAATCTGCATTTCCGCTGCGTAAATCAGAGTTCCTATAACAGCCGTAGCGCCACCCATATCAGACTTCATATAGTGCATATTGTTATGATCTTTCAGGGAAATACCTCCCGTATCAAAAAGAACACATTTTCCTACCAGACCAAATGTCTTGGCATTTTTAACCGTGGTTTTATATTCTATAATAGTAAAAGCGGCGTCATAAGCACTTCCCTGGTTAACGGAAAGGTAAGCGCCAAGTCCGAGCTCTTCACATTTTTTTCTGTTAAATACGGTATACTTTAAGTCATATTTTTTGGCCAGGTTTTTTAAATATAAGCTTAGAATATCAGGCTTCTTGAGATTGGCAGGTTTATTCAGCCATTCCTGGCAGGCAGTTTGACCGTTTGCCAGTGCTTCAGATTTTGTACCGATTGAATCCAGTTTTTTCTGGCTTAAGTTTTCAAAATGAATCTCAAATTTAGTGTTCCAAAATGCATGCTTCTTATCAAAAGGATATTTGTATGTGCCGAAAAGCAGTCCTTTTACAAATTCTTCAAACTGTTTTTCTTTCAGGAAATCTGCCAGAACAAGAGTAGGGACTGCCTGGATTTTTTCTTTCTGTGTTTGAGAAAACTTAACGGCAACCTGCTGAATTTCGAAATTCTGCATCGCCGATTTCCCCAGGCCAATCAGATATGTGATGCTTTCTTCAGTGGTATGAATGAAAACCTCATATTTCTTTCCTGAGAAAAAGGAAGAAACATTTTTATTGTAATTTTTACCGGATTTTGTCCATTCTTCCTCTGTGAAAAGTTGAAAGATCTGGGTATATTTTTTATTTTTTTTATTGATTAATTTCATAAGCTTAATTTTTAATGCTCTGCTGCTGCGGGGTTACTTCTACAGGGTTTTCTGTGTTGTCATAGAACAGCCATTCAATGGCTCTTGGAAACTCCTGCGACCAATAAAATTCACTGTGGGTTCCTTCCGGGTTGATGCTGGTTTTGAATTCAAAGTCGAAAAGGTTTTTCTTTTCCCAACGTCTTAAGTATTCTTCAAATACATAGATCCTTTTTACCATTTTAGAACCTTCCTGGCCTCCGCCATACAGATATATTTTTGTCTTAAAAGGAATCCGGAAGTTCATCATCGGGAAATTATTGTTAGGTTCTACCCAAAGCGAGGGAGAGAAGATCAGCAGCTTGGAATAAACCTCCGGATAAAGGAATCCGCTGTAAATACTGATCAAAGCCCCTAAAGAGCTTCCCCGATTCCTGTATTGTCTCGGTCTTTCTTGGTTCTGTAGTGTTCATCCACAAAAGGTTTTAAAGTATCTGTAATAAAGCGGATGTATTTCTTGCCCTCTGAGCCGTTCGCTACGTTATCATTGTCAAAAATATATTCTTTGATGCGTTCTTCACTGCCGTGTTCTATGGCTATAATAATGATGTCTCCACGGCCGTATTCAGCAAGGATGGACAGTTTTTTATCTATTTCCCAGTTTCCGTATCCGCTTCCTTCGTTAAAGAGATTCTGGGCATCCTGAAGGTAAAGTACAGGATAGTTTTTTCAGAAACATAATAATCATAAGGAAGTACGGCCCATACTTTCCGGTAACGGTCGAGCTGGGGAATGTAGAATTCATCCGAAATAACTTCTGCAATCGGGAAAAATTCCTTTTTGAACGGACCCCAGTTGAGCCTCCATTTTTCTATGATGTCCGATGTTTTACCGGCTGTTTTTTCAGCTTTCCGGTTTGGAGTGATATTCCCGTATTTATCGAGCTCCACATTTTCCCAACCTCCTTTGGTGAATTTGTATTCTATAATGTCGGGAAGAATCTGATCGTCGATCTCTATGAAATAATTGTTCGGATCCAGCTGTTTAAGCTGATAATTGGAGTCTCTGGGATTCCAGTTGTTGAAATTTCCGGTGATATATACCGGTCTGTCGTCGCTTTCTTCAGTATAAAGTTCAAACTTCATCGTATGTGTTTAAAAATAATTTGAAGCTAAATTTATAAAAAAGATTGTTTTAAAATCATAAAAAAGTGAATGTAAAAAATAATATATTTGATAAACGGGCCCAAAAGAGCCGAATTAACATAATAATTATTTGTTCAATAATTAATCGTTATTGCAGGGAATTTTCGTAGTTTCAAAGAAAAATAAAGTACAACGATATCTTGATGAATTCTGTTAAAACCTATACGCTGTTTACTGATCATGATGTCTACCTTTTCAAAGAAGGCAGGCACTATAAGCTGTATGGGAAATTTGGAGCGCATTCTGCTGAAAAAGATGGAGTAAAAGGTGTCTATTTTTCAGTGTGGGCTCCTAATGCCAGAAAAGTGTCCGTTATAGGAAATTTCAATAACTGGAATCATAAAGACCATATTCTTTTTCCACGATGGGACGGCTCCGGGATCTGGGAAGGTTTTATTGACGGCCTTACATGGGGTACACTGTATAAATATGCCATAGAAACTGCCAGAGGTGAAATCCTGGAGAAAAGTGATCCTTATGCCCTTAGCTGGGAGCAAAACCTGCAGGCGGCCTCGCTGGTTTCCACTACCTGGTACGAATGGAACGACAAGGAATGGATGGGGAACCGCTGGAAAAACAATTCCCTGAATGCTCCGTTGTCCGTTTACGAGCTTCATTTAGGTTCCTGGGTAAGGGATGTCAATGCTCCGGATAGATATCTGAATTACCGTGATATTGCTGAAAAACTGGTTCCATACGTGAAGGAAATGGGTTTTACTCATGTAGAATTCATGCCTGTGATGGAATATCCTTATGATCCTAGTTGGGGATACCAGATTACCGGATTTTATGCAGCTACTTCACGTTTCGGCTCACCGCAGGATCTGATGTTCCTGATCAATGAGCTTCACAGAAACAATATCGGTGTTATTCTGGATTGGGTGCCGTCCCATTTTCCGGGCGACGCCAACGGACTTCACCGCTTTGACGGTTCTTACCTTTACGAACATGAAGATCCCAGAAAAGGATTTCATCCCGACTGGAAATCCTATATTTTCAATTACGGCAGAAATGAAGTGAAATCTTTCCTGATTTCCAATGCCATGTTCTGGCTGGAACGTTACCATGCGGACGGACTTCGTGTAGATGCAGTGACATCAATGCTTCATTTGGATTATTCAAGGAATGAAGGAGAGTGGGAGCCTAATATCGAAGGGGAAATGTGAACCTTGAAGCCAAAGCTTTCCTCCAGGAATTCAATACGGCGGTTTATAAGGAATTCGGAGACAGTATTATGACGATAGCAGAAGAAAGTTCAGATTTCCCGATGCTTACAAAACCCGTTCATGACGGTGGAGTGGGTTTCGGAATGAAATGGATGATGGGATGGATGCACGATACGCTGGACTATTTTAAAGAAGATCCGATCAACAGGAAATATCATCATCATAAAATTACTTTTGCCTCCGTGTATATGTATAATGAAAATTATATGATGCCGCTGTCCCACGATGAAGTAGTGCATGGAAAAGCAAGCCTGATCTATAAAATGCCCGGTGACGAATGGCAGAAGTTTGCCAATCTCCGAACCCTCTATGTATATATGTATACCCATCCTGGAGCCAAGCTTCTCTTTATGGGTGATGAATTTGCACAGACCGGCGAATGGAATTTTACCCGAAGCCTCGACTGGCACCTGCTGCAGTATCCGGTCCATAAAGGAATGCAGGCTCTTGTAAAAGACCTGAACCACTTATATCGGAATGAGACTGCTTTTTATGAAAATCAGTTTGATAAGCATGGTTTTGAATGGATAGAGGCTGATGATCTTGAAAATTCCGTCTATGTATACCTCAGAAAAGGTAAAAGAAGGGATGATGTTTTAATGGTGGTCCTCAATTTGATTCCGCAGGTTCTGGAATATACTATAGGAGTGAGCGCAGGAACCCATTGTGAGGTTATTTTCAATTCTGATGATTCCGGATATAGTGGAAGTGGTGTAGAAGCTGATATTCTGAATGAAAAGAATCAGGAATGGATGAGACACCCCAGATCCGTTACTTTAAAATTGCCACCGCTTGCAGGAATTATTTTAAGACAGAAAAAAGATAGAAAATATAAATTACAGAGAATAAAACAGCATAAGAAATAATCATTATCATGAAGAAGATTAAAAATGAATATGAAATACAAATGACACTGAAATTATGGTAATATATCATTTAAGTACAGAATGTTATCCGGTAGCTAAAGTAGGCGGTCTTGCAGATGTTGTGGGAGCGCTGCCGAAATATCAGAATAAAATAAAAGGAATAGAGGCAAAGGTAGTGATGCCCTGGTACAATAAATCTTTTGTTCATGATCACGAGTTTGACATAGTTTTTGATGGGTTTATTCATCAGGGAGAGAATATGCTTCAGGTTCAGGTGATGAAGGAGAAAACGAATGCTTTGGGATTTGAACTTTATATGGTTAAAGTTCCCGGGCTTTTAGACAGGGACAATCCTTATGGGTACCAGGATGAAAGCTTCCAGTTTCTGGCATTCCAGCACGGTGTACTTCACTGGCTGAGTGCGATGGAGATTCGTCCCGATGTACTGCACTGCCACGATTATCATACAGGACTGGTTCCTTTTATGACCAGGCATTGTCCTGAATTTGAATTTTTAAAAGGGGTAAAAACAATAGGTACGATCCACAATGGGGAATATCAGGGCTTGATGAGTTGGGATATGGCGAACTATATGCCTTCTTTTGATTCCTACAAATGGGGCCTGATGGACTGGAACGGGTATATAAATCCACTGGCCAGTATGATTAAATGCTCTGATGCTTTTACAACCGTTTCGGAAGGATATCTGGAGGAACTTTTCATCAGCTTCCGCGGGTTGGAAAGCCTGGTGCGCCAGGAGTTTGGAAAAGCATATGGAATTATCAACGGAATTGATACGGAAGTCTGGAATCCCGAAACCGATCCGATGCTGGATTTTAATTTTAACAGTAAAAATGCCGTCGCTCATAAAAAGAAGAACAAAGAAAAGCTTTGCAAAGAATATGGTCTGAAGCCTGAATTGCCGCTGTTTGCCTTTATCGGAAGATTTGCTACCGAGAAAGGCGCGGATCTCCTTCCGGATGTTGTATGGAAAAGCATTAAACAGAGTTATGGAGCGTTGAATATCATGATTTTGGGTTCAGGGAATTCCTATATAGAAAATAAGCTGAAAGAATATGAATATACCTATACCAATTTCGCATTGGATCTTGGATATAAAGAGTATCTTTCCCATAAGATTTATGCTTCGGCAGATTTTCTGCTGATGCCGTCCAGAGTAGAACCTTGCGGACTGAACCAGATGTATTCAATGAGATATGGAACAGTTCCTGTCGTACGATATACCGGAGGGCTGAGAGATACGGTAGAGGATATTTCAACAGGAGGAGCAGGACTGAATTTTACCTATCCGGGAGTAGATGATGTAGTGCATGCCATGAACAGAGCGCTTGCCATCTACAATCAGAAAGGGGTAATGGAAGATCTTATCCATGCCAACATGAATTTTGATTTTGCATGGGAAAAATCTGCTGAGAAATACATAGCTTTATACAATAACTGATGGATGAAAGTTTTCTGTTCCCTTTTCGCGATAACAGCAATTCTTTTTTCATGTAAAAAAGAGGAAGGAAGCTATCATGGGGGATATTACTGGATTTACGGATACGGGCTTCCGGTAATGGGTGCACAGGAGGCAATGGATGGTATTTCGGAGAAATGGAAAATTAAACATTATCCTGTAGCCGGTTGTATAATTGATCCTGAACAGGAAAAAATGGTTAATGCTGCCAATAAAAGAACCTATGCAGCGCTGGAACGGAAATATGGGAAAGGCTGGCAGACTTTGTACAACAAAGATATGGATGATTTTGCCATGAAGACCGTTGATGTGATGGATGTTCTGATCACTAATGCATTATTCAGGAGCGAATTGAAGAAGCATTACATAGAAATCTACAATGTAGACAAAGAAGTACTGGAACTGAATAATAATGGAGACTTCAGGGTTATTGTCTATAATCAGGATCTCCCATATGAAAATAAAGAATGCTTCAGGCTGGTAGTAAACACTAAAAACAGAACAGTAAACATAATTCAATAAACGCACGATATATATGAAACGAAATGTAATCTCCATTGTATTGGGAGGCGGCAGGGGAACAAGATTATTCCCGTTAACGTATTCAAGGTCAAAACCGGCAGTTCCTATTGCAGGAAAATACAGGCTGGTAGATATTCCTATTTCCAACTGTCTGAATTCGGGACTGAATAAGATCCTGGTTTTAACACAGTTCAATTCAGCTTCGTTAAATTCACATATCAAGAATTCCTATCACTTTGATATTTTCAGCAAGGGCTTTGTAGATATCCTTGCAGCAGAGCAGAATGTGGAAAATGACAGCTGGTACCAGGGAACGGCAGATGCCGTCCGCCAGTCGATGAAGCATCTTGAAAAATATGATTACGATTATATTCTGATCCTTTCCGGCGACCAGCTTTACCAGATGGATTTCAGGGAAATGCTCGATTTTCATATCGAAAACGGAGGCGATGTCACCATTGCGACTATTCCCGTAGTGGCAAAGGATGCTACAGGATTCGGAATTTTAAAGTCTGATGATGACGGAAATATTACCTCTTTCTATGAAAAACCGGAGTATGATATTCTGGAAGGCCTGAAATCTGAAGTTTCGGAAGAAAACAAGCATAAAGGAAAGGAATATCTGGCTTCGATGGGAATTTATATTTTCACGAGAACCATTCTTAAAAAGATGTTTGAAGAAGGAGCCGGCGATGATTTCGGGAAAGATATTATTCCGAATTCAATCGGGAAATACAAAACATTAAGCTACCAGTATGAAGGGTACTGGACAGATATCGGAACGATAGAGTCATTTTATGAGGCCAATCTGGATTTATGCCAGGATTTTCCACAGTTTAATCTTTTCTCCTCTTCACCGATCTATACGAGAGCCAGAATGCTTCCACCTTCAAAAATCAACGGTTCATATGTAAGTAAAGCTGTTTTCGGAGACGGATGCATCATTATGGCCGATAAGATCGAAAATTCTGTGATTGGAAACAGAACAAGAATAGATAAAGGAAGTACCATCGTGAATTCTTACGTCATGGGTGCGGATTTTTATCAGAATACCACAGAAATTGTCCTCAACGACAGAAGCGGACGACCGAATATGGGCATTGGGAAATACTGTTACATTGAAAAAGCAATCCTTGATAAAAACTGCTACATCGGCGATAACGTGAAAATTATAGGAGGAAAACATATTCCGGATGGCGACTACGGAACCCATTCCGTTCAGGATGGAATTGTAGTGGTGAAAAAAGGAGCCGTACTTCCTTCAGGAACCCATATCGGGTAATAAAAATAAAATATTGGACTGGTGACAGTTCTAAACAAAAAAGAGGAGACACACAGGTTTCCTCTTTTTGTATATATAAGCTCCGTTCTTTTATTGAGAAAGCAGTTTCAGGGAATATTCTAGCTCCGGGTCTTTCTGTTCCAGTAACGATTTTAGAAAATAGTCACTTTTAATAGTATGATCAGGGATTACGCCTGTACAATTGGCAACATTGTCTTGATCCTTATTATTAAAGAAAATTTCTGTGCGTGGAATGGAAAGGGTAGACTTAGTATGGGGGAGCTTATACGTGATAAACCATGCTGCAGTGGTGAAATTACTGCATGAACCGGTTTCTTTTCCTACGATTTCTCCTCTTTTTTCAGTTTTGAATAAAGAAGCAAAATAGGTGGCAGCCGAGAAAGTACGGTTATTGGTCAGCAATATGGTCTTGCCGTCAAAAAACAGTCCATCTCTTGGATAGCTTTTTATATAAGTGTTATCAAGCCTTGAATTTCCGAAATAATAGTCTCCTTTTTCTGCTTTATCAAAGCGCTGCCTCATAAAATTATTCAGATCTGTGATGTCTTTATCGGAATAATACTGGTTGGTCTGAGGATCTATCAGATAGTTGGTGTAGTTTATATCAACGACCTGGGTTCCGTATTGGTATTCATTATTAAAGTTTTTATCCGCTGCTATGAAAGAATACAATAAAGCTACATTACTGATAGCACCGCCTGAATTATTACGAATATCTATAATAAGCTTTTTGGATTTCAGATTCCTCATTTCCTGGAAATATTTTTTTAATCTTTCATAAAAAAAGCTTTCATCGTAAGAGAAGGATTTTACCGATAGATAATAGGTTTCCGGATCTATTTTGTAACCGTAAATTCCGTAGTTTTCCGAAACCAGGTCAATAGGCAGTACAGCATGTTTGGCTTCGTAGTAATACTGAGGATACTTTACACCGTTTACTTTCACTGTTTTTTGCGTTCCGTTTAAAGCTTTATATTTTACAGTAAAATCATTGGTCGGATTCTTTAAAATAAAAGGAATATTAAATGATACATCTACATCTTCCACTTTAATATTTCCGTCTGCGGCTTTAGGAACTCTTTTCAGAATGTTGTCTGCACTTAATCCATTAATCTCAAGGATCTCACTGCCTGTTTCGATAGCATATTTATTGGCTCCGTTCACATATATAATCCCGTTATTTACGTAAGTGGGAAGAGGGAAGTAGTAGATGGAATTCATAACATCCTCAAAATAATTAGAATCGGTACCAAAAGAACTGTGGCCGTCACCAATTACTCTTGTAGGGTTGTTCATCAGTAAATTAATATAACCGGGATTTTTTTAATTTCATTGCGAAGCGAATCCAGCTTTCTGGTAATGGTTTCTTTGCTGTGAAACCTGTAAGGATTAGGGTGTTGTTTCCGGATAATGTCCACTGCAATATCGAAGTCTTTGAGATAACCGTCTTCGGGGATTTCTGAAATTGAATACTGGGAAAAGCCCATTGAAAAAAGTAAAATCAAAGGAAATACAAATAACTTCTTCATAGAAAAATATTTAATTTTAGGGTTTTTCACGCATCAAAAAATATACCGTTATTTTGTTATTTAAAAGTGGAGTTATTTTTATAAAATAGCATATTAATAATTAAAATCACCAGTTAAAATGCACTTTTTTCAAAAAATAAGATGATATAATTCACTTTTTTTAATGTGGTTTATTTTGCCGTTGCTTCGGTCAAAATAATTAAGATATTGGTTACTTTTTTTATTTGTATTACTTTTGTGCGATGCGTTTTTTTAAAATAATAGCCGTAATTCTTGTTCTTGTGGTAGGAGCTTATGCTGCTTCCATGTATTTTTTCGTGGACGAAAACAAGGATTTTAAGATTGAAAAAGAGATCGACTATCCTTTAGACAAGGTCTTTTCCCAGTTCAATAATCTGCAGCATTTCACCAGATGGAACAACTTTTTTACAAGTTCGCCATCCGTTGATATCGATTATTATACGCCTTACGAAGGCCAGGGAAGCGCTATCAGTTATGTAGATCCGAAAAATGATACGGATGGGGAAATGTTTATCCGCTATGAAAATCCGGCAAAAAGTCTGAGATACCAGCTTTTCGAAGACCGGAATGAAAATCCGACAGTGGTGGATGTTCAGTTCAAGGCAGTTTCTCCGGATAAGACAAAAATTACGTGGTATGTGCATACTCCTAAGCTTTCCGTACTGAGAAGAGTGGAAAATTTCTGGACAGAAGACCGGTTTGCTGAAAACATCAACAAAAGCATGGTGAATCTCAAAAATGTACTGGGGAATAAAGTAGAAAAAGATAACCAGATGGCTTCCATTAAATACGACAGTCTGATGGTAGAAAATGAAGAAAATAAGCTGCTCCTGGGAATTAATGTAAGCGCATCCAACAAAAAAGAGGCACTCTATAAAAACATCGTTATGAATTACAGCAAAGTTTATAACTATGTGACGATGGATCTTGGGAAGAAAGACGATGAATTCGGCTTCCCAGTACTGATTACCGATGCCGATAACTATAAAGACAAAGAAGTTTCCTATTTCCTGGGAATTCCTCTTTCCAAGAAGATCGGGGTGCCGGATAATAATTTCAGTTTCCGGACCGTAAATCCTTCCCAAAATTATGTAATGTACTACAAAGGAAATTATGAAGGCAGAATACGGGCTGTTCAGCAGCTGATTCAGAAGGCCAAAAAAGATGAGATGCGCTTCGGAGACATCCGTCAGACCTTTATTGAGCGTCCGGTTGAAGGGCAGGATGTAAATATTAAGCTCTCATTATCAGTGTATAAGTAATTTTTTTCCGATTATTTTTTTCTTAATTTTTTTTAACGGTTTCAGGCTGTCTTAACTCGGTTTTTTTTATTAAATTTGAAGATTAATTCTACAAATAAATTTTAATAATAGATAAACTGTAATAATGGACAGATTTTCATTCCTAAACGCAGCTCATTCTCAGTTAATTGAGGATTTATACCAACAGTACTTAAAATTCCCGGATTCTTTAGAGCCATCATGGAAAGCCTTTTTTCAAGGGTTTGACTTCGCTTTGGAGAACTACGGAGATGACGATAACATCCAATACATCCAGGCTCCGGCCAGCGCTGCTCCGGCAGTACAGCAGATTTCCCAGGCAGTAGCCGGTGGGGAAATTCCTGAGCACATCAAAAAGGAATTCAAGGTAGTCAACCTTATCGAGGCTTACAGAACCAGAGGGCACCTGTTCACAAAAACAAACCCTGTAAGAGAAAGAAGACACTATACGCCTACTTTAGACATAGAAAACTTCGGCCTTTCCAAAGAAGATTTAAATACAAAATTCAACTGCGCTGTTGAAACAGGAATGAAAGAGCCTGCAACACTGGCAGATCTGATCAAGCATCTTGAAAATATCTACTGCGATTCTATCGGGGTGGAATATATGCACATCAACAATGTTGAAGAGAAAGATTTCATCAAAAAATGGCTTCAGGTGAATGAAAACCACCCGAACCTTTCTGCGAATGAAAAAACTGAGATTTTATTAAAATTAAATCAGGCGGTAGCTTTTGAAAACTACCTTCATACAAAATTTGTAGGACAGAAAAGATTCTCACTGGAAGGAGGTGAAACTTTGATTCCAGCTTTGGATCAGCTGATCACAAGATCTTCCCAGCTGGGAGTGGATGAAGTGGTATTGGGAATGGCCCACAGAGGTAGATTGAATGTACTGACCAATATTTTTGGGAAATCTTACAAACAGATCTTCTCGGAATTTGAAGGAAAGGAATTTGAAGAAGATGTATTCTCCGGTGACGTTAAATATCACTTAGGATCCTCTAAAAAGATCAAAACAGCTTCAGGAGAAGAGGTTTCTATTAACCTGACTCCTAACCCGTCTCACCTTGAAACAGTGGCTGCCCTTGTAGAGGGAATCTGCCGTGCGAAAGTAGACGATAAGTATAAAGACTACTCTAAAGTATTACCGATCATCATCCATGGTGATGGAGCAATTGCCGGACAAGGTATTGCTTACGAAGTTGCCCAGATGATGACTCTGGAAGGGTACAGAACAGGAGGTACGGTTCATATTGTTGTAAATAACCAGGTTTCATTTACAACCAATTATATGGATGCAAGATCTTCAACATATTGTACAGACATTGCAAAAGTTACGGAATCTCCTGTAATGCACGTTAATGCTGATGATGCAGAAGCTGTTGTTCATGCCATCCACTTTGCGGCTGATTTCAGAGCTAAATTCGGTAAAGATGTTTACATCGACCTTTTAGGATATAGAAAATATGGGCACAATGAAGGTGATGAACCAAGATTCACGCAGCCTAATTTATATAAAACCATTTCAAAACACCCGAATCCAAGAGAAATTTATAAAGATAAATTGCTTAAAGACAGCATTACCTCCAATGATGTAATTGCTAAAATGGAAACGGAATTCAAAGCTCTTCTGGATAAGGATTTTGATGCTTCCAAAGAGATCGAGAAAAATGTTATGGATCTGTTCATGGCTGAAGACTGGACCAACTATCCGATCGGAAAAAGAGGAGCTGTTCAGATTCCTGTAGATACAAAATATAACTTAGAGAAGCTTAAGGAGCTGGCCATTCAAATGTCAACCCTTCCTGCTGATAAAAAGTTCATCAATAAAATTACAAGACTATTCGAAAACCGTATCAAGGCTATCGAAGGAAATTCTTTAGACTGGGCGCTTGGAGAGTGGTTAGCTTATGCTACACTTCTTGTGGAAGGTCACAACGTAAGAATTTCAGGGAAGATGTGGAAAGAGGAACATTCTCTCACAGACATGCTGTTGTAAAAACTGAAGATACAGAAGAAGAATATATCCCGTTAAGACATGTATCGGAAAGCAGATTTGATGTATTCAACTCTCACCTTTCTGAATACGGAGTTCTAGGTTTCGATTACGGATACGCTATGGCTTCTCCTAATACATTAACCATCTGGGAAGCTCAGTTCGGAGACTTCGTGAATGGTGCTCAGATCATTGTTGACCAGTATCTGGCTGCGGCTGAGGAAAAATGGAAGATCCAGGACGGATTGGTGATGCTGTTGCCTCACGGTTCCGAAGGTCAGGGAGCAGAACACTCTTCAGCAAGACTGGAAAGATTCTTAACGCTTTGTGCGAACGAAAATATGGTGGTAGCGAATATCACTTCACCTGCCAACTATTTCCACTTACTAAGAAGACAGCTTAAATGGTCATTCAGAAAACCATTGGTCGTAATGAGCCCTAAATCTTTATTGAGACACCCTAAAGTGGTTTCTCCGCTTGAAGATTTTGCAAACGGTTCATTCCAGCCAATTCTGGACGATCCTTCAGCAGATCCTAAAAAAGTAGAAAAATTAGTATTGTGTTCAGGTAAATTGTACTTCGAATTATTAGCGAAGAAAGAAGAGCTGAACTGTGAAAATATTGCATTAGTAAGATTCGAGCAGCTATATCCGCTTCAGACAGATGCTATTGAAGCGATCTTCAGCAAATATGACAACAGAACACAACTGGTGTGGGCTCAGGAAGAACCTGAAAACATGGGCGCATGGTCTTACATCCTGAGAAACTTCAGAGATACGGGAATCCAGGTAATTGCTCCTGTACCAAGCGGTGCTCCGGCTCCGGGAAGCCACAAAATGTTTGAGAAAAACCAGAATGCTGTAATCAACAGAGTTTTCGACAGAGATGATGCTCCCGTAAAAAGACCTGTTACAGCGTAATTAAGAATAATATCCAATTAAAAAAATAAAAAATACTCAATATGTCAGTTTTAGAAATGAAAGTTCCTTCACCGGGAGAATCCATTACAGAAGTTGAAATTGCAACTTGGCTTGTGAAAGATGGTGATTATGTAGAAAAAGATCAGCCCATCGCAGAAGTAGACTCAGATAAAGCAACTCTTGAATTACCTGCAGAACAAAGCGGTGTGATTACATTAAAAGCAGAAGAGGGTGATGTAGTGCAGGTTGGCCAGGTAGTTTGTTTAATTGATATGGATGCTGCCAAGCCTGAAGGTGCAAGCGCTCCGGCTGCTGAAGCTCCAAAACAGGAGGAAGCTCCGAAAGCTGCTGAACCGGCTAAACAGGAAGCTCCAAAACCGGCTGCTCCCGTAGCTGCTCCGCAAACTTATGCAACAGGAGCTCCATCTCCAGCTGCTAAAAAGATTCTTGACGAGAAAGGTATTGAAGCCGGACAGGTTTCAGGAAGCGGAAGAGACGGAAGAATCACTAAGACTGATGCAGAATTGGCTGCCGTTCCTGCTTTAGGAGGAAGCCCTTCCACAGCAACAGGTGCACGTACTACTACAACCACTAAACTTTCAGTTCTAAGAAGAAAAATCGCTTCAAGATTGGTTTCTGTAAAGAACGAAACAGCGATGTTAACGACTTTCAACGAAGTTGATATGTCTGAAATCTTCAGATTAAGAAAGCAATATAAAGAAGAATTTGCTCAAAAGCACGGAGTTGGACTTGGTTTCATGTCTTTCTTTACAAAAGCTGTAACAAGAGCATTACAGATGTATCCGGATGTAAATGCATCTATTGACGGAGATTTCAAAGTAAATTATGACTTCTGTGATATTTCAATTGCCGTTTCAGGTCCTAAAGGATTAATGGTTCCGGTATTGAGAAATGCTGAAAACATGTCTTTCGCAGGAGTTGAGGCTAATATCAAAGACCTTGCTACCAAAGTAAGAGACGGGAAAATTACAGTTGACGAAATGACCGGAGGTACATTTACCATTACAAACGGTGGTACTTTCGGATCTATGATGTCTACACCAATCATTAACCCACCACAGTCTGCAATCTTAGGAATGCACAACATTATCCAGAGACCGGTAGCGGTTGACGGACAGGTGGTAATCAGACCAATGATGTATGTAGCGATGTCTTATGACCACAGAATTATCGATGGTAAAGAATCTGTAGGGTTCCTTGTAGCGGTAAAAGAAGGTATCGACAATCCTGTTGAAATACTAATGGGAGGTGACGAAAGAAAAGGTCTTGGATTATAAAATTTAAGAAATTCTAATATTAACACAATCTCGCCCCAAAAAGGCGAGATTTTTGTATCTCTTAAGAAAATACTAAGATGATGTTCTCAAAAATGACTTCCAATATCAAAGTTTCAGTAATACCTGAATATGATAGTAAAAACAGTTATCCATCTGAAAACCGTTACGTCTTCAAGTATAATATTACGATAGAAAATGACGGCAGCTTTCCCATTAAAGTACTTAAAAGAAAATGGCTGATTTTCGACGTAGGTTTTGGATACACAGAGATTATAGGAGATGGGGTGATAGGATTGACACCAGAGATTCCCATAAGCGAAAATTTCGCTTATTTCTCCAATGTAATGCTTCGGTCCGGAGTAGGAAATATGAGCGGGAAATACCTTGTTAAAAACATGGATACCCAGGAAACCTTCGAAATTGAAATTCCAAAGTTCAACCTGCTTTCTGAAGTTTTAAGTAATTAAGAAATCCTACAAACAGAATTTGTAGCTTATTACAGTTTTTTGATATACTTATTGAGAAAAGAACCATGGATCTCTTCATTTTCTGTCATGATCAATTTTTCAAAAGCCAGAAGTGAAATTTTTGCACAGGCTTCTGCATCATCCCCGGCACGGTGGTGGTTCAGGCTTATCTGGTGATGTTCCGCTAAATGTTTCAATCCATATTTCGGAAGATAATTCCATGATTTTTTAGCCAGCTGAATGCTGCAGAGATAATTCAGTTTTGGGGTAAACATGCCGTAATGCTCGAAACAGCCTCTTAAAACACCTGCATCAAAGCTTGCATTATGGGCAATCATCAGGGTTCCATACATCATTTCTTCGGCTTCGTACCAGATTTCATCAAAAGTAGGTGCGTCTTTCACATCTTCCGGGGTTATCCCGTGAACTCCAATATTAAACCTGCTGAAATAGGGAAAGCTGGGTGGTTTGATCAGCCAGGTTTTCGTTTCCACAATTTTGGAATCCTGAACAATACAAATACCCATTTCACAAGCCGAGCTTTTTTCGTGAGTGGCGGTTTCAAAGTCTATTGCGCAAAAATCCATTTTTAATTGTGATAATTTAAATTAAATAAAGTTTAGATGTAAGTTATGAAATTTTTATGAGATCAGCTTTATTTATGGTCAAACTACCCCGTCTTTTTGCTTTGCAAAAATCCACCCCTTCAGAGAAGGGGAATTAAAGGCATTCTTAGAAAATTTATAGTTAAAATTAAACCTGGACATATTTATAATCTCGTATCTCCCATCACGAAACCCGAATCCCGCAACTACTTGCCACCTAAAAAGTGCTTAAAAATCAGCCATTTCGATTGATAGAACTCAGATTTCTGATGCTTCTGACGCAGTTTCCATGTTTGCGGCAGCTGTCCGTAAAACCCAAAATGAGCCCTTACAACAGCCCACAAGTGTGGGAATCCATTTTTAAGTCCGAAATAAATTCCGGCAATTCCATCTAAGCATAGTCTGAAAAATATGAGCCAGACAAGCTTCGGGAATGGCAGGTTTTTCAGCATCATGGAGAGATTGTTCCTGATGTTCAGGTAAGTTTTCTGTGCACTTTGCTTATTCAGGGTTCCACCGCCTACATGATATACTTTTGATCTGCCTGTGTAGAAAATTTTCTTTCCAGAGTTGATCAGCCGCCAGCAAAGATCAATTTCTTCCTGATGGGCAAAAAATCTTTCATCAAAGCCGTTCTGTTCCCAAAAATCCTTTGAACGGATAAAGAAACAGCAGCCGGAAGCCCAGAAAATTTCTGTTTCGTCATCATATTGCCCCTTATCCTCTTCCAGATCATCAAATATTCGTCCGCGGCAGTAAGGATAGCCCAGATTGTCGATGAGACCTCCGGCTGCGCCTGCAAACTCAAATTGTTTTTTATTGTTAAAGGATAATATTTTAGGCTGTATGGCTGAGATCGAAGAATCTTTTTGAAATAGATCCAATATAGGATTTATCCAGTTTTCGGTCACTTCCACATCTGAATTGAGAAGACAGTAATATTCTTTTTTTATTTCTTTTAAACCTTCATTATATCCGCCTGCAAAACCATAGTTTTTATTGTTTCTGACGATTTTTACCGTAGGAAAATGAGTCTGTACAAAGAGGATAGAATCATCGGTTGAAAGGTTGTCTATTATGTAAATATCTGCATCCTGGGAAAAGCTGACCACACTTGGAAGAAATTTTTCAAGCCAGTTTTTACCATTCCAGTTTAAGATGACAACTGCTAAATTGTTCGGCATCATTATATTTTTTCAGCATCAAACGTTTTAATGGAATCCTGGTACTTCCACTTTCTGTGGGACCAGAGATAATTATCAGGATGCTTGTTTAAGGTATTTTCCAGCAGCTGATGAAATTTTCTGACCACTTCATGTTCTGCAAACTTTTCACCTTCGGGATAGATCCTGTGATAATTTACCTGATAATAGCCGCGTTTTACTTTTTTCATTTCGCAGTAGATGAAAGCAAGGTCCATTCTGGTAGCAAGCTTATCATAGCCGATGAAAGCGGGTGTTCTCTGGTGAAGGAATTCCAAGCCGTAATTCACATTGGCAACGTGCGGTGTCTGGTCTGCCACAAACATATAGGCGGATTCACCATCGCTTTTGGACCTGAAGATATTCATGATTACTTCATTGGCCTCAAGTGCTTCATTCCCGAATTTGTTTCTTACTTTTTTCATCTGGTTTTCCCAGAAATCGCTGTTTACCTTTCTGTAGACCGGATGGCAGTGTTTCTGTGGGATAATTCTCGCAAGGGCGTTGATCCACTCCCAGTTAAAGACATGTCCGGCAAGCATAATCACATTTTTACCTTCTGCTTTAGCTTCGTGGAAGACTTCCTGATTGATATGCTGCATTCTTACCCTTGATTCTGTCTCGGAAATACTGAAAGATTTAATGGTTTCTACAAGATAATCGGAAAAATTAAGATAGAATTTCTTTCTGATGGCCCTGATTTCTTCTTCTGTTTTTTCAGGAAAAGAATTTCTGAGATTCTGGGTGATCACCTTTTTCCGGTAGCCTACCAGATAATAGTTTAAGAAAAACATAACGTCCGAAAAAATATACAATACTTTGAGCGGAAGCTTGGAAATGAAATATAATATTTTGATCAGGAAATTCATAAAACATGCAAATTTAGTGATAATAAAATTATGGTTCTATTTTTGCTTGCGATAAGTATTATTTTTTTTATTTTTATGTTATGAAAAAATTGTCGATCATAGCCTTTCTTGGATTAAGCATCCTTGCTTTTTCTCAGGAAAAAACAAATACACCGGAAGTAAGAAAGCAGGATAATGCTCTTCTGGTAAAAGCTGATCAAGCAGAATTGGATGCTAAAAAGAAAGCAGCAGAGGAAAAAGCCAAACTGCCCAAACCTTATGATCCGAAAGCGAATGCTGAAGCTGATATTAATAAACTGATTGCCCAGGCTAAAAAAGAAGGGAAGAATATCATGATCCAGGCCGGTGGAAACTGGTGTATCTGGTGTCTACGTTTTAATAACTTTGTTCAGAATACTCCTGAACTGAAGGAAGCGGTAGATAAAAACTATGTATATTATCACCTGAATTATTCACCGGATAATAAGAATGAAAAAGTTTTCTCCAAATATGTAGATATTAAGGAAAAGCTGGGTTATCCTTTTTTCATAGTTCTGGATAAAAACGGCAAAATAGTTCATGTTTTAAAAGACAGTTCGGTTCTTGAAGAAGGAAAAGGATACAGTAAGGAAAAAGTACAGGAGTTTTTTAACGAATGGGCTCCTAAATCATAAAAAAAACCGGGAAATTTTCCCGGTTTTTTTATTTACAGTAACTTCCTGATCCAGCTTAGTTTTTTATCTGAATAAGGCGGATATTTGATGTCAGGCTCGCCCCAGGTTGATTTTTCCAGGATAGATTTCTGATGCGAAAAGGCTTCAAAACCATAAGATCCGTGGTAACTGCCAATACCTGAATTTCCAACTCCGCCAAAAGGCAGACGGTGGTTACCTAAATGCATAATGACGTCATTGATGCAGCCTCCTCCAAACGATAATTTTGCCGTGAAAATCTCTTTTTCTTCAGAATTCCGGGTAAAAAGATAGGCGGCAAGGGGTTTTTCCAGTTCAAGAATAGTATTGATGGCCAGATTGAAGTTGGTAAAACTGATGACGGGAAGTATCGGGCCGAAGATTTCTTCCTGCATGATTTCATCCTCCCAGTTTACATTATTCAGCAGGGTAGGTTCTATAAACAGTTTCCTTTCGTCAGAATTTCCGCCAAAATAAACTTTATCCTTGTTAATAAGCTTTACCAGCCGGTCGAAATTTTTGCGGTTTATGATTCTAGTATAAGAGTTAGCTTCCGGTCCGTATTTGAATTCTATAATATATTTTCTCAACATTTCGAGGAACTGTTCGCGGACAGGTTCCTCAACCAAAAGATAATCAGGGGCAACACAGGTTTGCCCGGCATTGAGAAACTTTCCCCATACAATTCGTTTGGCAGCAACTTCCAGATCGGCATCTTTGGTAACAATAGCAGGTGATTTTCCACCTAATTCAAGAACTACAGGCGTTAAATTTTCTGCTGCAGCCTGATAAATGATTTTTCCAACCTTGGTACTTCCGGTGAAGAATATTTTATCGAATTTCAGTTTCAAAAGCTCTGTAGTCTCATGGATACCGCCTTCATATACATACAGATATTCCGGAGGAAAGTTTTCATTAATGAGTCTGGCCATCAGTTTCATTGTATTTTCTGCAATTTCACTTGGCTTCAAAATACAGCAGTTCCCCGCTGCAAGGGCTGCAATGACAGGAGAAAATGATAGTTGGTAAGGATAATTCCAGGCGCCTATGACAAGAACATTACCCAAAGGTTCTGTATGAATTCTGCTTTTTCCCAGTTGATTGGCCAGATTGGTTCTGACTTTTCTTGGCTTTGAAAGTGAGTTTAAATTCTTCAGATAATAATCAATATCATTCAGGATAAAGGAAATTTCCGTGGTAAATGTATCAAATCTTGACTTGCCAAAATCTCTGTCAATGGCTTCATACAAATGTTCCTCGTTATTGATAACGATATTTTTAAGTTTCTCAAGATACATTTTCCTGAACTTAATACTCTTCGTCTGTTGCGTTTTAAAAAAATCTTTCTGATGATTTACGATTTCCTGAATATTCATACGAGCAAATTTCAGAAACTACAGCAAATTTTCGGCCTAAATTACATGATATTTCTTATCGCAATTTTCACAGGATGATACAGCAATAAAGCAAATGCTGTAACTAAAGCCAGCCAGAACAATCCTGTAAAAATCTCCATATTGGAAAGAAGGATCGATTGTGCTGTTATTTTTGCTTTAAAAGCTCCGGCAGTCAGAGATAAAGATTCATTCACAGGGAGTCTGGAAAACTGAGCTCCGAATACCTGGTTCCACTGGCTGTAGAAGACAGGATTGGTATCTGTCAGATTAAAGCTTAATGTATCAGAATGTTTTAACGTTAAAAACAGCATCAGATTCTGCATTAATGCATATCCGATCGCAGTGGTCCAGAAACGGGTTGTAGTTCCTAAGGCTGTTGCATTGGAAACATATTCATCAGGCATTCCGGAAATTAAAAAGAAAACCAAAGGGGTAAACAGTAATCCCTGTGCGATTCCCTGCAGAAATAAAGGAGGACAGATCGTTGAAAGGGTAGTGTCCGGATAGAAGGTATAGGTAAACCACGCACAATCTATCGCCAGCAGCAGAAACCCGGTAAAGAAAACGATTCTGGAAGAAATGCCACGCATCAGGCAGATTCCGGATAAAATAATACCGATAAGCGTTCCCGCCACATTCCAGTATTGAATATTCACAATATAATCCCACGGCCATTTCCAGACTGTTGCCATAACACTGTAAACATTATTCAGCCCGGACCGGATCAGATAGAAAATGAAAAATAAAATCATTCCGGCGACAACATTTTTTGAACTGAAAACTTCGAAATGAAAGAGAGGTCTTTTGGAATTCCTCTGCTTAAGCATAAACAAACCTCCTGAAAGCAGAAATATAAAAAAGCACATCACTATGGTATCCGATTGAAACCACATCAGTCTTTTTCCATAAATAATAGCATATCCCCCTGACTGAAGACAGGCCCATAAGAGGAACCAGCTCGTGATATCCAGCTGATAAAGCGGCATTTTCGGAAAAAATCTGTTGGTATTGAACAGGGCAACTCCAATAATCAGGACAAAGACATGAAAATAAACCATCATCAGGATCATATGCTGAAAATCATAATTTTCAATGCTTGATTTCAGCAAAGAAGTGGTAACGGTTCCACCTGTCAGCATAATAGTATACATGAAAAGGTAGGCGATTACCTTGGCATGCCTGGTTTTCAGTTCAGCAATGATCAGCGGGAGAAAAATAGCCCCTTCCAGAAGACCGAAAATACCCTCCAGGAAACGGATGACCAGAATAACCTGATAGTTATTGGTGACGGACAGGATATACAGAATAATTACGGAAATGGAAGACATCAGCAGGACATAATATTTCACGCTGAAATAAGCCATAAACCGTTGTAAAACCAGCAGGGTAACTACAAATGTTCCGTACATCAGGATCATTAGATACTGGATGTCGTCCGAATCTACATCCATAAAAGAAGAGGTGAAGGCACTGTTGGAATGCAGCAGCGACAACAACATCAGGTGGGGAAACAATGCCAGCACCAAAAGCGGCAGCTTAAGCCATTGCGGGACCCATTTATGATAAACTGTATTATGTTGCATGGTTGTTGATGCGATGATTAGTTGATTTGATGATTAGTTGATGTGATGATGTGATGATTAGTTTGATTTGATGATTTGATGATTTTGGGATTTATTACTATGATGATCTGTTTTAATATCTGTTATCTTTCACATTAGCACATTAGCACATTAGCACATTAACACATTAACACATTAATACATCATCAAATCATCACATTACCCATCATATTTTTTTCGCGCTTACCAGAACATTCATCCCGGATAGCAGCTTTTCATTGTTTTGATTCTTATCAAGAATAATTTTTACCGGAAATCTCTGCTCAATTTTAACAAAGTTTCCTGTGGCATTATCAGGCTTAACCAAAGAAAACTGGGAGCCAGACGCCGGCGATACCGAAACTACCTTTCCTTTGAATTCAATATCCGGATAGGCATCTGCAGTGATCGTTACCTCCTGATGGGTATCAATCTGCCCGAGCTGGGTTTCTTTGTAATTGGCAATGATCCATTTTTCTTTACTTACGATCTGTACCAATGCCTGGCCTTCTTTAATCAGCTGTCCTTCCTGAATGGTTTTTTGCCAACCCAGCCGTCGTATGGGGCTGTAATAACCGTATAGGAAAGGAAAAGTCTGGCATTGTTCAGATTGGCGGAGCTTTGCTGGATCTGGCTTTTGACCGGAGCTACTTTAGTCTGCTGCTCGTTGGCACCGGCTCTTACGGCATTTTTTTGTTGTTCCAGTGCTAAAAGATTGGCTTTTGCCTGCTCGTAGGAAGCTTTTACATTTTCAAATTGCTGTTCGGTGGCAGCATCTTCTGCAACCAGGTTTTTATACCGGTTAAAATCCTGCTCTGTTTTCCAGATATCAATTTTTGCGGAAGCTATTTTGGCATCGATAATTTTAGAATCGCTTTCTTTTGTATTGACACCGCTTTCAATGGTTGTGATATTTTCAGCATTGGCATGAAGGCCGGCTTCAGCCATTTTTACCTGGTTGATAAACTCTCTGTTGTCGATCACAATCAAGGTATCACCTTTGTGCACGAATTGGTTTTCTTCAAAACGAATGGTTTTAATAAATCCTGAAACCTTGCTTGAAACCGGGGTAATGTACTGCTCAATCTGGGCATCATTTGTAGTCACATTTTTTCTTGAGAAAATATAAAAGCTTACCATCCCTGTAATTCCGCTGATGATCAGGATCCAGGCCAGCAGGGTAATGGTTTTGTTGATTCTTTTTTCCTTTTGTGTCAGTTGTTTCTTTGCCATAGTTTTTATAAGTTTCCAATCGTGTACTGGAGTTGATAGTATTTTAGTTGTCGGTTAATTTTTACGGAGATAAGGTTGGATTCAGCTTCCAGATAAGCATTATCTGCATCGATAAGCTCTGTAATCAGGCTTAATTTATTCGCATATTTGGTTTTTACAATACGGTAGTTTTCTTTGGCCTGGCCGATGGCTTCTTCAGCAATCTTTACTTTCTGATCCGTTTCTTCAAACTTTTTGTAAGCTTCATAGACGTTATGTCTTATTTTTTCGTCGTTTTCCTCGATCTGTAATTTGGCCAGATGAATATTTTCCCGGGCTTCCTGCATTCTGTATTTGTTTTTATACAGGTTTTCGATAGGATAGGTAAGATTTACCCCCAGCATTCCCAGACGGTAGGCATAAGGTTCGGGAGGAAAAAACATCATGTTTGGGTACTTGATGAAATATTCCCCGCCTGCCGTAATCTTAGGTAAATAATTCGCTTTTACAATTTTCTGATCCAGTTCTTTCAGCGAAAGATTTTTATGGGACATTTCTACAGATTCGTTTTTGTTTAAAGCTGTTTCTGTGAGTTCTTCAATATAAGGAATCGTGGTTTTGTCGGAAATAAGGTTTTCTGTATCTACGTGCATTTCCTGATTTTCCGGTAAGGAAAGAATAGTTTTAAGCTTATGTTCCGCGATCTGGATATCATTATCAAGTTCTGTCCAGCTCATCGTGTGGTTGGAAAGCTGTAAAGACGTTCTCAGGACTTCATTTACCGTTACGACTCCGTTGGCTTTTAAACTTTTTACCTGTTTGATATTGATGGAATCTTCTTTCATTTTATCATTAATAAGGCTTTGCTGCTCTTTTAAATGATGAATCTGAAGAAAGGCCGTAATGATCTCCATTTTAAGCTGTCTTTCGTCCAGATGGGTTCTTAATGCCGAGATCTCGGTGTCAATAGATGCTTTTTTTCTGTGTTCCTGATTTTTCCGCCCATGTACACCGGAATGGATGCTGAAAGCGTAAAATCATACATCCCGTTAATGACATCATATCTGGTGGCTTTATTGAAAAAGCCATTTTGATGCTGAAAGAGATTCGTCACCTGGTTATAGCTGGTGTGAAATTCTATATCCGGAAGTTTTTCCATCGCAAGGTCTTTTTCCCTGGTGGCGGACATTTCCTTTTTCAGATGGCTTATCTGTATATTCTTATTGTTTTTCAGACCGGTCTCAATTGCCTGCTGAAGGCTGAGATGCTGGTAATCGATCATTTGTGAATGTAAAAAACAGCCGGCCAGCAGCAGGCACAACGTCATGCACTGATACCGGCATGCGTTAAATATCATATTCATAATTTAATTAAAGGATTTTTGCTAGATTGATTTTGATTCAGCAAAGTTACGGAGTCCCCTGTAGGACATGATTTGTGAAAACAGAAAAAGATTTGCTCATTTGCGCCAATTCAAAAAAATCTTTATACCTTTATATAATGAATGACAGCCATTTTAAAGCAGTAGAAGAAGAGGATGCAGAGTTTTACATCTACAATGTGCTCACCGGGAATGTAACTACAGATATTCATCATCACAGTTCTGCTCAGTTAGTGTATGCAGAGGGCGGAATAGTCCATGTTTTTACAGACCTCAAACACTGGTATCTTCCTGCGCGATGCTTTATGTGGATTCCTGCAGGAACGCCGCATTATATTTTTTCGACCAGTCCCAAAGTGGATCTTTATAATTTCTATTTTAAAAAAGAAGAAAATGAAAATGGCTTTTTTGATGAAATTAATATCTATTCAGTGAGCCATTTACTAAGAGAGATGATTTTGTATACCAAAGGCTGGGATGGGAAAATCACAAAAAATGACGGAGCAAAATACTATTTCCTCAAAGCTCTGAAAGGAATTCTTCCTGAGAAAAGAGATAAAAAACTGGCTTTTCCGGTTCAACATCCGTTTCCTAAAGACGAAACCCTGTTAAAGATTGCAAAATACATTCACGCTAACCTGGAAAAGCCTCTTACGATTGAATCTACGGCGAAAGAATTCGGGATGAGCACCAGAACCCTCTCCCGGAAATTTAAAGAGATTCTGGGGATGAATTACGTCCGTTTTCTCCGTGCTTTAAGAATTACCCGTTCTCTTGAACTCATGCTGGAGGGAAAGTACAATATGTACGAAATAGCCATGATGGTGGGATACAACAGCCTGTCCTCGTTCAGTAATATTTTTAAGAAGGTTATTGGGGTACCGCCTACGGAGTATCAGCAGAAGCTGAGAGGGGATAGATAAGCTGTGTTGGAGGGTTGGAAAGTAGGAGAGTTTTGGGTTCTTGATATACTGCAAGCTAACGATTTCTTAGGTAATTATAAAGAATACATGTCGACCCCCAATTCCCCTTCTCTGAAGGGGTGGATTTTTGCAGAGCAAAAAGACGGGGTAGTTAAAAATACTCTCAAACCTTACCATTTCATTTTACAGAAAATGAAGCACAAAAAAACCACTTCAAACGAAGTGGTTTATATTTCGAGAAAATTCTCAGTTTAGCTTATTAAGCTTCTTCTTCAGATTTTACTTCCTCTTTTTTAGCAGCTGGAGCAGCTACTACAGGAGCGTCAGATACAATATCGAATTCATAGTTGTATTCAACATTTCTGTGAAGTCTGATAAGAGCTGTGAATTTACCAGTTCTCTTGATTGTGTTACCAGGAATTTTGATATATTTTTTCTCTACAGAAACACCAGCTTTTCCTAAAGCTTCAGCAAGATCAGCATTGTTGATAGATCCGAATAATTTATCACCAGAACCTACTTTTGCAGGGATAGTAATAGATGTTTTCTTCAATTGCTCAACTACACCGTTAGCTGTAGCGATTAATTTAGCTTCTTCTTCTTTTCTAGCCTCTAAAGTAGCTTCTAAAGCTGCTTTGTTTTTAGGAGTAGCTAAAAGTGCAAATCCTTGAGGGATTAGGAAGTTTCTTGCATAACCAGGCTTTACGCTTACTGTATCAAACTCAAGTCCTAAGTTTTCTACGTCTTTTTTAGGATGATATCCATTGTTGTTGTCCTTTTTTTAGATGTTAGAAGTTAGATATTAAATGTTAGACTTAAAGTCTTGTTTCTAATATCTGAAATCTAAAATCAAGTTAGAATTAATTATTTTATTCAGCAACAAAAGAAGAGGTTGCGCTCTTCTCTTATTTATTTTTTTGTCTTATTTCAATAAGTCAGCTACGTAAGGTAGTAAAGAAAGGTGTCTTGCTCTTTTGATAGCAGCAGAAACTTTTCTTTGGTATTTTAAAGAAGTTCCAGTGTATCTTCTTGGTAAGATTTTACCTTGCTCGTTTACGAACTGTAATAAGAAATCAGCATCTTTGTAGTCAACGTGCTTAATTCCGTATTTTTTGAATCTACAATATTTCTTTTCAGATTTAGTATTGATATCAAGTGGAGTAAGGAATTTTACTTCAGATTCTCCTCCAGCTGAGGCTTGTTTAGCCATTTCGTCTATTGCCATGTCTTGTCTTTTTTAAAAATAGGGTTAATAATTAAGCTCTAGCTGCTTTGATTTTAGTTCTTCTAGTTACAGCATACTCAACAGCGTGCTTGTCAAGTTTTGTAGTCAGGTAACGGATTACTCTTTCGTCACGTTTGAATGCCAATTCTAAATCAGCAACTACAGTACCTTCACCTTTAAACTCGATTAAAGTGTAGAATCCGTTCTTTTTCAATTGGATCGGATAAGCTAGTTTTTTTAATCCCCAGTTTTCTTTGGCAACGATTTCACAGTTCTTTTCTTTTAAAAGATCTTCAAATTTTTTCACTGCTTCCTCTACCTGAGCATCAGATAGAACGGGAGTTAAAATGAAAACAGTTTCGTAATTGTTCATAATGTTAAATGAATTTGTTAATTATTTCGAGGTGCAAAATTAGAAAATATATTTATAATATGCAATACTGAAAGTGAAATTGTTTCGGGATGCGGGTTTCGGGATTTAATTTAAAGTTCCGGGTTCAAGGTTTAATGTTTTAGGTTCAAAGCATTTTATTAAAGTTAAAAACAACAACAACCTAACTAGCAAACAGCAACTGAAACCCCGAACCCCAAAACTCAAAACCCGCATCTACTCCTTCCCCCTGATCTCTGTCAGGAAGTTCACTTTAATTACATCATATAAAGAATGTCTGCTTACCAGAATAGAGGCAAGGGAAGAGACCATCCCGGCCAGCATCAGATGAAAGATAAGAGAATGCCTGTCGGTCATTTCAAGCACGATAATGGCAGATGTAAACGGTGCCCTGGTGATTCCGGTAAGAAAGGCAACCATTCCTCCGAGGATGACAACGTTCGTTTCGTTCGGGGATAAATGAATGGCTCCTGAGATCACAGAACCTATGCTGGCTCCTGCTGTAAGGGCCGGGGCAAAGATTCCACCTGCGCCACCCGATGTAAAAGAAAGAGCGGGACCAAGCATTCTTAAAACAGGGACGTACCATTCTTCATGTTTATCCTGGGTAAAAAGAACCCTTTCCATAATTTCTTTTCCTGAGCCCAGAATTTCACGGTTGATAAAGTAAGCAACAGAGGCAATGAACAAAGCACAAAGTATGAGGAAAAGGATATTGGCTCTGTCGGTTTTTAGTTTTCTTTTTTCCAGTCATTCATTTTAAGCATCATGACGGAAAGCTGGCTGGCCAGAATTCCTGCAATTCCCGCTACAAGAATAATGGGAAACATCACCATCAGAGAAACATCATTGGTTTTCGGATATCCTAAATATAAATAAGATCCTGCTAAAGTCTGAGCGGTTAGCCCTGCAATGATCACAGCAGTAAATAGGGCCGTTTTAAAATAATTGATGTGGGTTTTGGAAAGTTCTTCCACCGCAAATACAATTCCTCCCAAAGGGGTATTAAATGCAGCTGCAAGTCCCGCCGCTGCGCCTGTCATAATCATGTTTTTCTTGGAGATCTTCGGCCACCAGTGGGGCAGATACTCATTCACTTTTCTGAAAACCGATCCGGCGATCTGGATGGTAGGGCCTTCTCGTCCCACAGCTCCGCCACCGATGACCAGAACTACGGATGAAATGATTTTAAAAATAATAATCTTTAAGCTAAGAAGACTTCTGATTTTGGTATGTTCCTTTGGATTGGCCAGTTCTACGGCCGCCATTACCTGCGGAATACCACTGCCTTTAGCATTCGGGGCAAATTCCTTTACCAGCCACCAGGAAAGGACAAAGCCTATCGGAGCAATGATAAAGATCATCCAGGCGTGCCAGTTCATGATGAAATTCAACAGGTGTTCTCCCCATGCGAATATCTTGGCATACATCACGGCAAAAAATCCTGTGATGACAGAACCTATCCAGAAAGGAATAGCCTGCAGCAGATTATTTTTCAGCTGTTCGTTGCGGATGTTATCGAAAGACTTTTTAAGGCCTTTTTGGATGAGGAAGAGGATTTTCAGCATTTTGTATTTTTGTGGTGTGAATTTACAGCTAAATGATCAATGATATAATTTGTTTTTTAATTTAGACAAATTGCTTTAAAAACTTATCTTAAATTCAATTTCAATCTTTTAAACAGTTTCGTTTTAAACATAAAATTATTACTCAAATTTTCAAATAAAAAAATCCCAACTTTCGCGGGATTGATTTTATTGAACGATTGGTTTTTAAATCGTATTAATTCTTCGTTTTTAAATTCTGTATTTTATTAATCATATTTGAAGCATTAGTGTTGTCAGGATTTAACTCTAAAGATTTTTTATAATTTTCCAGAGCCAGGGTGTAATTTTTAATTGAAAAATAACCTTCACCCAAGCTATCAAAAGCATTGGCTGACTGAGGTTTTTCTTTAACATTTAATGCAAAAACCTTTATAGCTTCGTTAGCCCTTGAATTTCTGAGTAAAATATATCCGATATTATTTAATGTACCTTCAAAATCCCATTTTGGATCTTTTGCTTTGATCTTGTAGTAATTTTTTTCAGCATCAGGATTGTCCGGTTTAGCGAATTCAGCAATAATGGATTCTTCTGCCAGCAGATAATTATCGGTTAAATTTTTATCCATAATCGCTGCAAGATGATTAATCATGTGATATTGCGCAGGGAAAAAATTATATCCGTTTGACATCATGATGATTGCCATATTATTTTGTGGAAAAATCCTGTAAGCGCTGACATTTCCACCAGAAAAACCATAAGACGGAATATTATTCGTTTTATTGATTTCCCAGCCATACGCAAAAACATCTTTTTTGTTTCCATACTCAAATGGCTGCCACATCATGTCTTTCGTTCCCTGATTAAGAAAATCATTTTTACTCAAATGGCTGCACCATTTTAAAAAAGCGGGCAGGGTAATGGCCAATCCATTTCCCGGGTATGCCTTTTTCCTTCGACATCTGCAGACTTTTCATATTTTTTTGTTTCCGGATTGTAATTATACTTTACAATACGATTGGGAATTTTTTCAAGAGCATTTGAAGAAAAAACCACCTGGTTTTTAGCATCATAAAATTGACTGTTCAAAATGAAATCCCCGAAAGATTGCCCGGTGATTTTCTCAATAATCATCGAAAGGAGCATATAATTCGTTTGATTATATCTGAATTCATTTCCCGTTTTAAAATCCATCTTTTCTTTACTCAAACGCTCAATAGTCCTAGAACCGGAATATTCAGGTAAAATATCACTAAAAGTAATAAAATCCGGCATTCCTGAAGAATGGGTCAGGAGGTTCTTTACCTTAATATTTTGCCAGTCTTCCGGAAGGTTTTCAACATATTTTGAAACATTGTCTTCTAAAGATAATTTGCCCTGTTCGATCAGCTGGAAAATGCCGACATTGGTCATTAATTTTGAAGTAGAATAGATCCTGAACATTGAATCAGGGCCTACCTTTTTCTGATCTTCCAGGTTTTCTGCACCGTAATATTGCTCAAAAATTACTTTGTTATCCTTTATAATGCCAATAGCTAAGCCAGGAATTTGATTTGTTTTAATGGCTTCTTTTGCATAATTATCAATTAATTTGAACGGATTGGTTTGTTGTGAAAAAGTGAAGACAGAAATATTTAAAGCTAAAGCAGTCAGAAGAATTTGTTTCATATTTTAGGATTGGTGTTTGTTATAAAACAGTTAATGAGATATTCTATTACATCGTTAGTTCGTATTTGTTATAAAATGTTACAGATTTTTGAAGTGATTAAAGAAATTTCAACGTCAGTTTTAAATTATTATTGAGAGAATCTTCCATATTTGTCACTAAATAAAAAGCTTCCCTTTTGAGGAAGCTTTTATATTCATGTTGATATTGATTAAAACTGAGGGTTGAACACCGTAATATATCCTATACAATAAAGAACCAGCATAGCTGCAGTAAATATCAAATTGGTATTCCTGAGAATGTATTTTTTGTTGATATGCAGGATGAACGATTCAATAAGAATACAGACAAGCCATAATGCATGAAATCCAAACATAAATATCAGGTAACCTAAAACATCCCAGCCGTTGGCATTAAGTATTACTATAATAAAACCAATGGTACCGGCTATTAATATTCCAAGACGGATAAGAATATGTTTTACTATATCCGGTTTCTCTTTTGAAACCAATATTTTTTCATCTTCTTTGATCTCGAAAAGTTCTCTTAATTCCTGATCCATTATCGCTGTTTTTGATAAAGCTTAATAAAGAAAGGCAAGATGCCGACATAGCCCAGAAGACTTATTACACCACAAATACGGTATACGTACATGATATCATTAATGTTGAAAAATCCTATGATAAATTCGATAAAATAGGTGGCTATGATGATGCATAGTGAAATAATTGCAATTAAAGTTACTTCTTTCATATTTTAAGATGGGTTGTGATGTTTATTTAAGATTATTGTGTTTTATGGTTAGTTTCGTAATTGACTCAAATGTACAGATAATCTTTTAATAGAAAAAAACCTCCGAAAAAATCGAAGGTTTTGTATTGTAAGATGTTTTGATAAGCTCTATCTATTTTTTAATGGTCACTTATCAGTCATCCTATATTAAATTTCTGTATTCAGATCCCAGTTCTGAAGATAATCGTGAACATGCTTCAGCATCATTCCTCCTAAAGATCCGTCTACTACTCTGTGGTCATAAGAGTGAGACATGAACATCAGCTGGCGGATAGCAATGACATCTCCGTCTTTGGTTTCAAGAACTGCAGGCTTCTTAACGATCGCTCCGATTGCTAAAATAGCTACCTGAGGCTGAGGAATAATAGGCGTACCCATCAGGTTTCCAAAACTTCCTACGTTGGAGATCGTATAAGTAGCTCCCTGAGTGTCTTCAGGTCTTAATTTCTTGTTTCTTGCTCTGTAAGCCAAATCGTTAATGGCTTTTGCCAAACCTGAAAGTGACAGCTGGTCAGCATTCTTGATGACAGGAACGATAAGGTTTCCATCAGGTAAAGCAGTTGCCATACCGATATTGATATTTTTCTTTTTGATGATATTCTCTCCGCTGATGGAAACATTGATCATTGGGAAATCCTGGATAGCTTTCACTACAGCCTTCACGAAAATCGGCATGAAAGTCAGTTTTTCTCCTTCACGTTTCTCAAAAATATCTTTATGCTTATTTCTCCATTTTACAACATTGGTAACGTCTGTTTCAATGAAAGAAGTAACATGAGGAGCAATCTGTTTTGCTTTTACCATGTTTTCAGCAATGATTTTTCTCATTCTGTCCATTGGAATGATCTCATCACCTGCTGCTACAGGAACTGTGGAAACCGGAGCTGAAGCCACAGCCTGTGGTGCTGCCGGAGCTGCAGTTTGTACAGGGGCTGTCTGCTGAGCCGGCTGATTTCCTCTGTTGGAAACGTAGCCTAATATATCTTCTTTTGTAATTCTTCCTTCTAAACCACTTCCTTTAATTGTCTTAAGCTCAGATTCGGAAATGTTTTCCTGCTGTGCAATTGATTTTACAAGTGGCGACAGGTAAAGGTCACCTGAAAATTCTACATGGGAAGGAGTGGCCTGTAACGGCTGCTCGATAGTTTTTAAAGTTTCCGGATCAGGAGTGGCTGCCGGAGCTTCTGTTGTTACTTCTTCTGAAGCTGTATTTCCGCCTTCTCCTTCAATTTCTAAAATAGCAATGGCTTCACCAACTTTAGCAACTTCGTCCTTCTGTTTCAGGATTTTTACAATTTTCCCCGAAACTGGTGTCGGAACGTCTGAATCTACCTTATCTGTTGCAATTTCTACTACGGAATCATCCTCTTTTACATTATCACCTTCATTGAATAACCAAGTGATAATTGTCGCTTCCATAACACCTTCTCCCATGGAAGGAAGCAATAATTTGTATTCTGCCATTTTTAATTTTTAGATTTTGACAAATATATAAAAAAATCGGTTTTTTTATGAAATATATAATTTTAGACAAATTCAACGTAGATATTCTCGCCTACATTGAGTCCAAACAGGCTTTTTGCCCCGTTTTTTTTACTCCCTTTATAGATCGTTAGCTCCAAAAGCTGACTGTCATTGAAGATTGCTGCCGATTGCCCGTGAAATTCCGTTTCCCTGTCCCAGTCCGAAACCACTTCCGTATGGCTGGAATATACCCTTGAAAGTGTTAAATTTCTGAATTTTATGGTGAAACCTTCATTTCCTTTACCACTGCTTTCGAAGAAATCTTTGCTGATATTTGAGATTATATTTCCGAAATTATCAATATACGTTACTTCACCAATGATCATTTTTTCAGATTCATTGAAGACCGGCTTAGGGAACAGGAGCTGTTTGGAGGTGTCTATTTTCCTTCCGATCACTTCAGGAAGCCCGCCATTCGCCAGATGTACTGCTGCAGGCACAAAAACATCAGTGGAAGTGAAATTGATCACATCATCGAAGCGGTTGTTTAAGGTAATTTCGTATATGGCTTCCGGCTTTATGTCAAAAAAGATAAGACTTAAAAGTCCGTTGTCTGCTGCTAAAAAATAAGAACCGTCTGCCTTGTACAGGATATTTTTTCTCGATCTGTTGTAAAAACTGTCTACAGAAAGAATATGAATGGTTCCTTTTGGAAAATATTTGTAGGCATTCCGTACTATGTATGAAGTCTGTATGAGGTTGAAAGCCTGTATATCATGGCTAATATCAATAATATTAACCTTAGGATTTAGAGACAGGATTTTGCCTTTTACAGCTGCAACTCTGTAATCTAAATTTCCGAAATCCGAAGTAAGGGTAATAATCGACATGGATTGTGATAGAATAAATAGTGTTTCCTGCAAAGTTATTTAAAATATAAAGAAAGCCCCAAAAGATTGTAGAAAAGAATTGATATAAATTTGAAAAAAAGCTTTAATTTTAAAATCTAATAAAAATAAAATACTGCATGTTTGAATTGACATATGATTTGGAGGACATCGATGTAAAGACCTTCTATGGCGTTAATAACCAATATTTCAACTTATTAAAATCAAGCTTTCCTACGCTTAAGATCACTGGAAGAGACCATTTTATCTTTGCAATGGGCAATCAGGAAGCTTTGGATATATTAAAACAAAAACTGGATAACCTTGTAAAATTTATCTCTGAAAATAATTCTATCGCTTTAAAGGATGTTGAAAATGTTCTGAATATCAAGGATGAGAATGAAAAACAATTGATTTTTGATCAGGATATTATTGTAAAAGGCGTTAATGGAAAGATCATCAAAGCGAAGACTACCAATCTTAAAAAGCTGGTAAAAGAGACCGAGAAAAAGGATATGGTTTTTGCCATCGGGCCTGCGGGAACCGGAAAAACCTATACCAGTGTGGCATTGGCAGCAAGAGCTTTGAGAGATAAGCAGGTAAAAAGAATTATCCTGACCAGGCCCGCTGTAGAAGCAGGGGAGAGCCTTGGGTTCCTGCCGGGAGACCTGAAAGAAAAGCTGGATCCGTATTTGCAGCCGTTATATGACGCATTAAGGGATATGATTCCTCATGAGAAGCTGGAAGGATTTATGGAGAAAAAAGTAATTGAAGTGGCTCCGCTGGCTTTTATGAGAGGACGTACACTGGATGATGCCTTTGTAATTCTGGATGAAGCCCAGAATACGACTCATGCCCAAATGAAGATGTTCCTGACAAGGATGGGGATGAATGCTAAATTCATCATCACCGGAGACCCTACCCAAATCGATTTGCCGCCGAAACAGCAATCCGGATTGAAGGAAGCTATGAGAATCCTCAGAGACGTTAAAGAAATTGGTTTTGTCCATCTTACAGAAGAAGATGTTGTAAGGCATCCTGTGGTGAAAAAGATTATTCTGGCCTACAATGAAGAAGATAAAAGGCTGAAAGATTAATTTACCTGAATTTGTTGTTGTTAAATTTTTGCATTTATCGTTGATTATTTGTGATAATATTTTAGCCACTATTTGGTGTTTTAAAAAAAGCTTAGTTTTGCCACCGAATACTAAAAAATAATCATGAAAAAATTTTTACTGATTGCAGCAGCGGCTGTAGTTGGCGCTAATCTGAGCGCTCAAGAAACAAGATTTGGAGCTAAAGCTGGTTACTCACTTTCAACTTTAAAATTTAAAGACAACGGAAATTCTGAAAACACAGATCCTTCACACACTTTCTATGTAGGTGCTTTGGTAGAGCATAAACTAAGTGATAAATTTGCTCTTCAGGGGAGGTTTTATACTCGCCGCTGGGAGGTAAAATCACTGAAAGAGTAGAGGATGAGGATGAAGCAGGTACATTCTTTAATATTAAGAATAAGACCACTTTCGGAACTATTTTGATTCCTGTTTCTGCTAAATACTTTATTACTGAAGGTTTATCAGTTTCTGCCGGAGCAAGTTTCGGACTTATCATTTCTGCAAAAACAAAAACGGTAGCAGATCTTGGTTTGGGAATGATTCCTGGATTCGAAATTTCTGCAGATGATGAGAGAGACATTAAAGACCAGGTGAATACTCTAAATATTGCTCCTTTCCTAGGTGCTGAGTATGCTTTGGAAAACGGTTTGTTTTTTGACGCCAGATACAACATGGGAGTTTCTAACTTAGCTAAAGATTCCGGAGACGGGAAACTGACTAACAGCTTCTTTCAGGTAGGTGTTGGCTTCAAATTCGGAGGAAACTAATCTTTCAGAACTTGTAAAAATAGGAAGCGGGCCAAATTTTGGCCCGCTTCTTTTAGTTGTGGATGAACCTCTGCTGTTAATTTTAAGTTAATAATAAAAATAATTAGTAATTTTGTGGCATCAATCAAACTATTTAAAAAATGAAAAAGTTATTTTTACTAGGTGCTTTTGCGCTGCTGGGCGGTGCTGCACAGGCGCAGGAAGGTTTTAAACTGGGTGGTCATATCGGTGTTCCGGTAGGAGATGCCAGCGATGCCTCTTCATTTACATTAGGAGTAGATGCTGCTTATATGTGGAATATTACAAAAGGGCTTGACCTTGGGGTAGCAACAGGATATTCTCATTTCTTTGGAAAAGATCATTTCGATGATTTTGGATTTATTCCTGTAGCGGTTTCCGGAAAATATAAATTTTCTGGAGCACCTATCTTTGTAGGATTAGACCTTGGATACGGAATTTCTGTAAAAGATGGGGTAGACGGTGGTTTCTACGCACAACCTAAGTTTGGTTACCAGATGGCTACAGGTGAGCTTTATTTAGGGTATCAGACGATCAGCAACAAACGTGACTACGGTTGGTATAGAGCCAACTGGAACGTAGGTGCTATTAATCTAGGATACAATTTCTTCATTAAATAAGAAAAAGTAGAAAATAATTCAGAACTCCGGCTTTTAAGCCGGAGTTTTTATTTATATATATTGAAGTATATTTTGGGTAAAAGAAAAAACTGTCTTTAAAATATAAAAATTGGCTTAATATTAAGACTAATGTGTTAAATATTAACGGCTTAACGTCTTAATTATTGATGTTTATTGCGAAAAAGCATGTGATTTAAAGAAAATTGAAAAATTAAAAAAATTAACTATATCAGCCTCCGATTAGTAAATTGTAATGTTTTTATTCATAAAATTGTGAAAAAATCAAAACACTACTATTATTACGTTTTATTCCTGTAAAAAGCCAATATTGATCAATGATATTAATCACATTAACAAATTTTAATATTAGCAATACCCACTGTAAATTTGCCCTCAGAAAGTATTAAAATTTTTTAAAAATGAAAAAATTATTATTAGCGGGTGCTGTTGCACTTTTTGGTTTATCTAATGCACAGATCGCAAAAGGTACTGCATATCTTTCAGGACAAGTTGGTTATTCTCAGGAAGAAAACAATAACAATGATACTAAAGTGGAAAGCTTCAGAATCGTTCCAACTGCTGGTTATTTTGTAGGTACTAACCTTGCTGTAGGTTTAGGAGTAGGTTATGCAAGTGATAAAGTAACTAAAACTACAACCGGATCAATTGCGGGAGGTAGCTTTGTTTCTGAAACTAAAAGTACTCAATCTGCATTTGTTGTTGCTCCTTTCGTAAGAAAATATTGGACTTTAGCTGATAAATTATATATCTTCGGTCAATTGGAAGTTCCAATGGAATTCGGACAAATTAAAGACGAAGCTACTACAACTACTACATTAGGATCAACTACGAATACTGCATCTACTTCTGACAAAGCTAACTACACTTCAATCGGTGTAAACGTTAAGCCAGGTTTAGATTATTTCTTAAACAAAAACTGGAGCATTGAAGCTACTATCGGTGAATTTGGATACAACACTTCTAAATTAGACGTTGATGGAGCTAAGAGCGTAAACAACTACAAGTTCGGATTAAACTTATCTTCTGTAACTTTCGGAGTTAAATATGTATTTGCTAAGTAATTAACAAAGCATTTGTAAACATAGAAGCCCTAATTATTTTAGGGCTTTTTTTATCTTTAAAAACAATTTTAAATCAATAACCATGAAAAAAATCTTATTGGCATCGGCACTTGCTTTTTGTGCAGGAATGAATGCGCAAACAAAATTCGGTGTAAAAGCAGGCTATGCTTTATCAAAACTGAACTCAAATGACGATCTTGATGCATTTGAAGGCGTAAGCGGAGGATTAAAATCCAAATCAGGCTTCTACGTAGGGGCTTTGGTAGAGCATCAGTTCAACAATAAATTTGCTGTACAGGGAGAAGTTCAGTATGCAAATCTGGGTGGAAAGGTTGAAGTTTCAACAATGGGAATTACGGTTACAGAAAAGTTCAATTTCAACAGAATTGTAATTCCTGTAACGGCAAGATATTATGCTACTCCTGAACTTGGAGTGTATGCAGGACCTTTTGTAAGCTTCAGAACAAACACGAAAGTAAATATTGACGTATCAGGAGGAATGGCCAATCAACAAGCCATCAGTGAAGGCGAACAATTCCTTGAAAAGAATTTTGATGATAATCTTAAGTCTTCTGAATTCGGCTTGGTTTTAGGGGCTGATTATAATGTATACAAAGGATTATTTGTAGATGCCCGCTACAGCTTCGGACTAACGAATATGATCAAACATCCTGTAAACGACGAAAAACTGAAAATGAATTTCTTCCAGATCGGATTAGGATATAAATTCAAATAAAAAAATAAAAAACTCTCAGAAATTTCTGAGAGTTTTTTTTATGTCTTTTTCTTTTAAGCTTGCTTATTTCCCCATCATTCCGCCCATGCCTGGCATATTTGGCATTTTGCTCATCATCTGCATCATTTGTTTTCCCTGAGGTCCCTGCATCATCTTCATCATTTTGCCCATCTGCTCAAACTGCTTCATCAGCTGATTCACATCTTCAATCTTTCTTCCTGCTCCTTTTGCAATTCTCTGTTTTCTCTGAGTATTGATAATAGAAGGTCTTCTTCTTTCGTCAGGCGTCATAGAGTAGATGATGGCTTCAATATGTTTGAAAGCATCGTCACTGATCTCAACGTCTTTGATTGCCTTTCCAACTCCCGGAATCATCCCCATAAGGTCTTTCATATTACCCATCTTTTTGATCTGGTTAATCTGCTTCAGGAAATCATCAAAACCGAATTCGTTTTTAGCAATTTTTTTATGTAGTTTTTTAGCTTCTTCCTCATCAAACTGCTCCTGAGCTCTTTCTACAAGGGAAACAACATCTCCCATTCCTAAGATCCTGTCGGCCATCCTTTCTGGGTAGAAAAGATCCAAAGCTTCCATTTTCTCACCGGTAGAGATAAATTTAATTGGTTTTTCAACAACAGAACGGATCGTTAAAGCAGCACCCCTCTTGTATCACCGTCTAGTTTAGTAAGGACAACACCGTCAAAGTTTAATGCATCGTTGAATGCCTTTGCCGTGTTTACAGCATCCTGACCCGTCATGGAATCTACCACAAATAAAGTTTCATGAGGCTTGATAAAGTAATGTACAGATTTGATCTCGTTCATCATCTGCTCATCAATAGCAAGACGTCCCGCCGTATCGACGATTACGACATCATGACCGTTGGCTTTTGCAAAATTAATGGCATTTTCAGCAATAGTAGAAGGATTGGTTGAGCCTTCTTCTGTAAATACCGGAACCCCGATCTGGCCACCCAATACCTTAAGCTGGTCAATTGCTGCAGGACGATAAACGTCACAGGCAACCAATAAAGGTTTTTTGCTTCTTTTTGTTTTTAAATAATTGGCAAGTTTTCCGGAAAAAGTTGTCTTACCCGAACCCTGAAGACCTGCAATAAGAATTACGGTAGGTTTTCCCGAAAGATTGATTCCTTCCTGAGAACCTCCCATAAGATCTACCAATTCGTCATGAACGATTTTCGTCATCAACTGTCCCGGAGTAAGAGAAGTAAGAACGTTCTGTCCTAAAGCTTTATCCTGAACTCTTTTCGTAAGATCTTTTGCAACTTTATAGTTAACGTCAGCATCTACCAGCGCTCTACGGATTTCCTTTACGGTTTCCGCTACGTTGATCTCTGTGATTTTTCCGCGGCCGGAAATATTATGTAGAGCCTTGTCTAATTTATCCTGTAAACTATTAAACATATTTATTGTAAATTATAGGTTTGCAAAAATAAGGAATTTTTTACTATTATATTATATATAAGATATAGAGATTTGTTTGTATAAAAATTATAGTTCTATTTTTGCAAAATGAATTTAATGGATAGATTAATTATCATATTATTGATTTTAATATTAAATATTATTGTATATATAATATTTAAAAAGAATATTTATGGTAAAGCAGATGCCGGAATGAAGTTTTTAGTAATAAATATATTTAAGGATATCATTTGGCTTATAATTTCTTTAATGATAATTGATAAAACAAAGGAGAACTTTCTCTTTATAGTGATATGCTTTATAGCCGCATCTCTACTTATATATATACCCATAATAAAACTCATTAACAAGTCTTGATTTTTTTGATGATAAAAATCAATTTTTAATATTGGTAAAGTTTAATAAAATCGATATATTTGCACACGATTAAAAAAGAGATATGAACAGAAAAATTTCTTCATTATTTTTCGCATTTTTATTTGTGTTTATTGGCAGTTTGGCTAGTGCACAACATGAATCTGAAGGTGAGAAGTCAGCTGAAAAAGTAGAGAACAAAGAAGCCGGAGAGAGCTTCAATGCGACCAAAATGATCATGGAACACATTGGTGATTCAAACGAATGGCATTTATGGACTACAAAAGATGATAACGGGGAAGAACATCACATATCTGTTCCATTACCAGTAATTATTAAAGATAATGAAGGATGGCATACTTTCCTTTCAAGCAGTATAGCTCACGGTCACGAACATGACGGGTATACTTTAGAAGAAGGACAGGTAGTTTCTACTAAAGGAGTACAAAAAGCAACATTATTCTCAATCATTAGTGGGAAACAGAAGTCAAATGAAGTATTCTTTGATCTTTCAATTACTAAAAATGCAGCTTCAATGTTTTTGTCAGTAATTTTTATGGCGGTAATTTTCATAGGAATGGCAAGAAACTACAAGAAATCTCAATTACCAAAAGGTGCAGGTAGATTACTAGAGCCGGTAATTGTATTCATTAGAGATGAAGTGGCAATCCCAAATATTGGGTCTGTTAAGTATAAAAGATATATGCCTTATTTATTAACTGCATTCTTCTTTATTTGGTTTAATAACTTATTCGGATTGATTCCTTTCTTTCCGTTCGGAGCAAACCTTACAGGTAACATTGCAATTACTGCTGTTTTAGCAATCATTACATTATTAATTACATTATTCAGTGCTAATAAAGATTATTGGAAGCACATCTTTATGCCGCCAGTTCCGATCTTATTGTATCCTATCATGGTTCCAATCGAGATTATCGGAGTCTTTACAAAGCCTTTCGCTTTAATGATGCGACTTTTCGCTAACGTTACTGCTGGACACATTATGATCTTAGCGATTATTTCACTAATATTCATTTTTAAATCTCCGTTCTTAGGATTTGCATCTGTACCGTTGGCATTATTTGTTTCTGTATTGGAATTATTAGTTGCTGCATTACAAGCATATATTTTTACTGTATTGTCAGCATTGTTTATTGGTATTGCTGTTGCAGAACACGAGCACGAACATGGTCATGAAGAGCATGCTCACTAATTAAAAAAAGAAAAATAATTTTTAACTAATATAATTTATTTATTATGGATTTATCAACTGGAGCAGGATTAATTTACGTAGGTATCGGTTTAGCAGTACTAGGAGTAGGTCTTGGTATCGGAAAAATCGGAGGTCATGCAATGGATGCTATCGCTAGACAGCCTGAGCAAGCTGGTAAGATTCAAGGAGCAATGCTTATTGCTGCTGGTCTTATCGAAGGTGCTGGTCTTATCGCGATTATCTTTGGTGCTTTCATCAAGTAATTATCCTCAAAAAACATTCTTAGCAGTAAAGCGGTTGGCTGCTGCTAAGAATTTTAAAAACAATCCATAAAATAACACTTAAAAAAGAATCTACAGATATGGGAATTATAGAACCTGGAATTGGACTTTTGTTTTGGATGACTCTTACATTTGTTATCCTATTATTTCTTCTTGCAAAATTTGCTTGGAAACCAATCGTTAATGCGGTTAATGAAAGAGAGACTTCTATCGTTGATGCATTAAATCAGGCTAAATTGGCTAAAAAAGAAATGGAAGAGCTTAAAGCTGATAACGAAAGAATTATTCGTGAAGCTAAAATCGAAAGAGATGCTATCCTTAAAGAAGCCAGAGAAATTAAAGATAGAATCGTAGGTGAGGCTAAAGATGCTGCTAAAAACGAAGGAGACAAAATGATTGCAGCGGCTAAGCAAACTATCCAGACTGAGAAGAATGCTGCTATGGCAGACATCAAAACTCAAATCGGTGCTTTATCTGTAAACATCGCTGAATCTATCCTTAAGCAGAAGTTGGATAACAACGAAGCTCAAAACGAATTAGTTCAAAATTATCTAAACAAATCAAACCTTAACTAAGAATGCTTACATCTAAAGTAGCTAAAAGATACGCACAGGGACTGATTGATTTCACCAATGAATCAGGTCAGACCGCTGCTGTATTTTCTGAAATGAAAGATGTAGTGAAGATCATGTCTGAATCTAAGGATTTGAACAAATTTTTCCTTACGCCTTACATAGATTCCAAAAAGAAAATAGAGGCAGCAAACGAAATTTTTAAAGGTTTTTCAGCTTCTTCACAAAACCTAATCAGATTAGTGATCAAGCATGGACGTGAGAGCCAGTTGAAAAATATCGCTCAGGAATTTATCAATAAAGTAGAGGATATCAACGGGGTACAGAGAGTAACTCTTACAACAGCGACTCAGCTTTCCAAAGAAAACATTGATCAGATCCTGAGATCTACCAATCTGGTAAAAGCAGGTTCAAACTTTGATCTGAACCTAAATGTAAAGCCTGAAATTTTAGGAGGATACATTTTAAGAGTAGGAGATCAGCAGGTAGATGCGTCTGTAAAGACCAAGCTAAACCAAGTTAAAAAAGACTTTCAGTTAAATTAAAGAAAAAACAACCATACAATGGCAGAAATAAATCCGGCAGAAGTATCTGCGATCTTAAAACAGCAATTGGCCAACTTCGACACTCAATCCAACGTTGAGGAAGTAGGTACAGTTTTAACCATCGGTGATGGTATTGCTCGTGTATACGGGTTAGAAAACGTACAATACGGAGAGTTGGTGAAATTTTCTAGTGATGTAGAAGGTATTGTACTTAACCTTGAAGAAGACAACGTAGGTGTTGCTCTACTTGGTGAAAGTAAATTAGTAAAAGAAGGAGATACAGTAAGAAGAACAAACAGAATCTCTTCTATCAAAGTAGGAGAAGGTATGTTAGGAAGAGTAGTAGATACTCTTGGTAATCCTATCGATGGTAAAGGTCCTATTACTGGGGATTTATACGAAATGCCATTGGAAAGAAAAGCTCCTGGAGTTATCTTCAGACAGCCGGTAACTGAGCCTTTACAAACAGGTATCGTTGCCATCGACTCTATGATCCCTGTAGGAAGAGGTCAGAGAGAGCTTATCATTGGTGACAGACAGACAGGTAAAACTACTGTTGCGATCGATACGATCATCAACCAGAAAGAATTCTTTGATGCAGGTAAGCCTGTATATTGTATATATGTTGCAATCGGTCAGAAAGCTTCTACCGTAGCACAAATCGTTAAAACCCTTTCTGATAAAGGTGCTTTAGCATACACTGTAATCGTTGCGGCTAACGCTTCGGATCCGGTTCCAATGCAGGTATATTCTGCAATGGCGGGCGCATCTATCGGTGAGTTCTTCAGAGACACTGGTAGACCGGCATTGATCGTTTATGATGATTTATCTAAACAAGCGGTTGCTTACCGTGAGCTTTCTCTTCTATTGAGAAGACCACCGGGCCGTGAAGCTTACCCTGGAGACGTTTTCTATCTTCACTCAAGACTATTGGAAAGAGCAGCAAAAGTAATTGCTGACGACCAGATCGCGAGCCAGATGAACGACTTACCGGATTCTCTAAAGCCAATCGTAAAAGGAGGAGGTTCATTAACTGCCCTTCCGATTATCGAAACTCAGGCTGGTGACGTTTCTGCGTATATTCCAACCAACGTAATCTCTATTACAGACGGACAGATCTTCCTTGAATCAGATCTATTCAACTCAGGGGTTCGTCCTGCAATCAACGTAGGGATCTCTGTATCCAGAGTAGGAGGTAACGCTCAGATCAAATCAATGAAAAAAGTATCTGGTACCCTTAAATTAGACCAGGCTCAGTATAAAGAATTGGAAGCGTTCGCTAAGTTCGGTTCCGACCTTGATGCTTCTACTTTAGCAGTAATCTCTAAAGGAGAAAGAAACGTTGAGATCCTTAAGCAGCCGGTAAACTCTCCACTTCCGGTAGACAGCCAGGTAGCTATGATCTATGCAGGAACAGAGAACCTTTTAAGAAACGTTCCTATCAGAAAAGTAAAAGAATTCCAGGTAGAATATATCGAGTTCTTAAGATCTAAGCACCCTGATACAATGGCGGCTATTAAAGCTGGTAAAATCGATAACGATATTACAAACGTTCTTAAGCAGGCAGCTAACGATTTAGCTTCTAAATATAACTAAAATCTTCATGGTTTAAGGTTTGGAATCCCTTCCGGACCTTAAACTTTAGACCATACACTTTGAACCCAAATTAATGGCAAACTTAAAAGAAATACGAGGCAGAATTAGTTCAATTTCATCTACGATGCAAATTACCCGTGCTATGAAAATGGTTTCCGCTGCGAAGCTTAAAAAGCACAGGATGCAATCGTAATGCTGAGACCTTATTCTGAAAAACTGCAGGAAATCATCCAGAATGTAAATTCTAGCTCTGATCCTGATCAGGTTTCTGTTTATGCTCAAAAAGAGAAGTGAAAAGAATCCTTTTCATCGCTGTTACTTCAAACAGAGGTCTTGCAGGAGCTTTTAACTCATCGATTGTGAAAGAGCTTAACAATCAGTTCAGAGATAATTCTCAATACGAAATTGAAGTTCTTACCATCGGTAAAAAGGCTTTTGATGCGGTAAGAAGAACCCGTACAGTATATTCCAACGAAAGTGCTGTTTTTGACAATTTAAACTTTGATACAGTAGCACATGTTACTGAAGGAGTAATGACCAGCTTTAGAGAAGGAAAATTTGATGAAGTTTATCTGATCTACAACAAATTTGTGAATGCTGCTACCCAAGAAGTAACTGCCGAACAGCTTCTTCCGATTTCTATGGCCGAAAAAGCCGAAGAAACTCAGGTAGAAACAGATTATATCTTCGAGCCGAACAGAAACGAAATCCTTGACAATTTGATTCCTAAAGCAATCAAAACTCAGGTTTTCAAAGCGGTTTTAGATTCTGTTGCATCAGAGCACGGAGCGAGAATGACTGCCATGCACAAAGCTACAGACAACGCCCAGGCCCTAAAGAATGATCTTGTGATCTTCTACAACAAGGCAAGACAGGCTGCTATTACAAACGAAATCCTTGAGATCGTTTCAGGAGCAGAAGCCTTGAAAAATTCGTAAAAGAATTATTTTAACATAATATTAAAGCATCGATATTCTCGATGCTTTTTTTGTTATTTATATTTTATCTATCTTTGTAAACTAAAATATTATACAATTTCTAAATGGACTCGGACATAGTCAGGCTTTTGCTAGCCTTATTTCTTGTTTTACTAAATGGCTTTTTCGTAGCCGCAGAATTTTCAATTGTTAAAGTTCGTTATTCACAAATCCAGTTAAAAGCCGCCGAAGGTAACTCTATGGCGAAACAGGCAGAGCACATTATCAAGCATCTTGATGAGTACCTTTCCGCCACACAGCTTGGTATTACACTGGCATCCCTTGCATTGGGATGGGTAGGGGAAAGTGCCCTGCATCATGTGGTTGAAAGTATCTTCCATTCTCTGAATGTGGATTTAACCCAAACAACCATTACCACCATTTCAGTGGTGACCAGTTTTGTATTGATTACGGTTATGCATATCGTATTCGGAGAGCTTATCCCAAAATCAATTGCAATTAGAAAATCTGAATCAACTACAATGGCTACAGCAGTGCCGTTAAGAGTTTTTTATACGATCTTCAAGCCTTTTATCTGGTTGATGAACCTGATGTCCAATACTTTCTTAAGATTGGTAAAAATACATCCGGCTTCAGAACAGGAAATTCACTCTACAGAAGAGCTCCAGCTTTTGGTAAAACAAAGTGCGGACAGCGGTGAAATTGAAGAAGAGAACTATGAGATTATCAAGAATGCATTTGATTTTACAGATCATTCGGCCAAGCAGATCATGGTTCCAAGACAGAATATCACGTCTATTGACTTTGAAGAAGATATCAATGAGATTATCAACAAGATCATGGATAGCGGTTATTCCCGTATTCCTGTATATCTTGATTCTATCGATAATATAATTGGAGTTCTTTATACAAAAGAGATCATCAGGGAATTTGTTAAAAGAAAAGGAGAGCTTAATCATGAAGACCTGAAAGAACTGATGCGTGATGCATTCTTTGTAGTCGGAAGCAAAAAGATCTCAGATCTCCTTAAGATTTTCCAGCAGAAAAAACAGCACCTTGCGATTGTTATTGATGAATTCGGAGGAACAGAAGGTATTATAACCCTGGAGGACATTCTGGAAGAGCTTGTAGGAGAAATTCAGGATGAAGAGGATGATGAAGACAAGCTGGTAGATAAAATGGGTGATAATATTTATTGGGTTCAGGCGACACAGCCGCTGGACGAGATTAATGAGCATTTGCCTAAAAACTGCCTCTTTCCGAAGAAAGCGAATACAATTCACTGGCAGGATTTATTCTGCATGCACTGGAAGATATTCCTGAAGAAAATGATGAATTCGACCTGGAAAACTATCACTTCAAAATTCTGAAAATGAATAATAAAAGTGTAGAGCTGGTAGAATTGGTATATGAAGGCCCGAATGTGATTAATGATCTGGCCGATAAAATAGGAGAAGTTTAAAAAATAGAAATGATTTTTTTAACAGTATAAAAGATTACGAAAATCCGAAACGTCAGTACGAAGAAGAAGTGCTGGTTTTGGATGATACCGATGAAGTATATAAGCTCGTGCTCCATAATGACGATATCCATACCTTCGATTATGTGATAGATTGCCTGATTGAGATTTGCAAACATACTCTGGAGCAGGCAGAACAATGTACCATATTGGTTCATTACAAAGGAAAATGCACGGTGAAAACGGGATCAATGGATCTTCTTAAGCCAATGCATGAAAAATTACTTTCAAGGGAATTAACAAGCGAAATAGTATAAACTGAACTCTGCCATCCGGCGGAGTTTTTTATTAGGATTAATGCCTAAATTTATCAAAAAATAAAAACTTAGGAATATTTTAAATCCAGTGACTAATGTTGGATTTTTTTATTAGAAACAAATTCTGAAGGGATTGTTTTACTTGCATTCATCTAAAATAGTATATTTGTACCAACTATAAAGAAACAAAAAAAGAATGCTTGTAATAGGAATTGCCGGAGGTACAGGATCCGGCAAAACTACAGTTGTTGACAAGATACTGCAGCAGCTTGATATTGAAGGAATGAACATCCTTTCCCAGGATAATTATTATCACGACAACCCGAATCTGACACTGACCGAGAGAGAAGCGCTCAACTACGACCATCCCAAGTCAATAGATTTCGATTTAATGATAAAACATGTGAAAGCTTTAAAAAACAATGAGTCTATAGAACAGCCCATTTATAGCTTTGTCACCCATTCCCGAACCGGCGACCATGTCACTGTAGAACCTAAAAATGTATTGGTGGTAGAAGGTATTCTGGTCCTTACCAATAAGGAATTGCTGAAAGAGTTCGACCTTAAGGTATTCGTTCATGCAGATTCCGATGAAAGACTGATCAGAAGAATCAGGAGAGATACCCAGGAAAGGGGAAGAGACCTGAACGAGGTCCTTCACCGGTACCAGACCACACTGAAGCCAATGCATCAGGAATTCATAGAACCATCGAAGAATGAAGCCGATCTGATCATTCCGAACATGAGACAGAATTCCGTAGCGATTGATTTTTTAACTACTGTTATTAAAAATTCGTTGAGAAAACATTAAAAATGAAAGAAAACAAACTTATTAAAGACATTCAGCCGAAATCTGAAACATTCAGAATGATCCAGAAATATGTTCTGAACAAATACACCATTACGATCTGTATGTTCCTCGTCTGGATGATTTTCTTTGATAAAACCTCTTTCCTTGTTATTAATGAACTGAACGGCGAGATCAGCCGATATGAAGACCAGCTGGAGTACTATAAAAAAGAGTATGAAAAAAATGATACTTTTTACAAAAAGCTGATGAACAATAAGTCGGAAAAAGAAAAATACGCCAGAGAAAATTATTTTATGAAAAAACCGGATGAAGAAATCTTTATTCTGGTGGTAGACAGTACAAATGTTGCCAAAAAATAAGAAATTTAAAGAGTGAAATAGTCAATTTTGCTTCGCAGTGAATGGTCAATAGTCAATTTATGATTCACCATTGATTTACGAAGCAAAATTGACCATTCACATAAAAAATAAACAAAGCAGTGAATTGTTAAGTGTCAATTGTCAGCGATTAAAACTTCACCATTGACCTGCGAAGCAGAATTCACCATTTACCTAATTAAATGCCAATGTCAGCAGATATACTTCCAAACTGGGAAAATTTAGTAAAAAAACAACTGAAAACAGAAGACATTTATTCCATTTTAAAGAAAGAAAATCTTGAAGGAATTGATGTGAAACCGTTTTATAGTGAAGTTCAGAAACCCTTGGCAAACCTGCCGAAAGTGGAAGAAAATACTCATCTTGTAGCCAGATATCATGAAAGTTTGGAAGAAGATGTTTTTGCCTTTATTTTAGACCATAACGTCGAAAACCTTGAGCAGAAAACAATCTTTGTAAACAATAAAGACCTTGCCGGCCACATCAGCCCGAAAGAAGAGGACCAGTACTTTTCTCTGATTGATGTTTTTAATGAAAATGAAGGTACTATTGATGACCAGCTTACGAAAGAGCTTTTATCAAAAGACTTCAGGAGGAATATCTGTGTTGATATTTCACTTCATCAGAATGCTGGAGCTGCTATTTATCAACAGCTGGGAATTGCATTGGCAAAAGCCAAAGAGCTTATCGAAGTTTATGGTCCTGAAATTTTAAACAAACTGATCTTCAGAATTGCTGTCGGAGGAAATTATTTCTTTGAAATGGCTAAACTGAGGGCTTTTAAGATTATTTTTAACCAACTTTCCAGAGAATATGGGTTAAATGAAACACCATATATTTTTGCAGAAACATCTTTAAGAAATAAAGCGGTTGCAGATAATGAAAATAACCTGATCCGTTCTACCTTGGAACTGGCTTCTGCTATGATTGCAGGTGCAGATGCTGTTTTCAGCAACAATTATCTGGTTGGCAGGAGTACTGATAATTCCGAAGAGATCTCTTTTAAGCAGCAGATCGTTCTGGCTTATGAAAGTATCATTAATGTATTTGAAGATGCATCGAACGGAAGCTATTACGTTGAAGCTATTACCCGTCAGATGGCAGAAAAATCCTGGGCACTGTTTGTTGAAATAGAAGAGGCAGGAGGATATCTGGAGCTTTTGAAACAGGGAATTATTCAGAAAAAGATCTACGACCATGCTGTTGAAGAGCAAAAATGGGTAGAACAAGGAAAAATAAAGCTGATAGGAGTTAATTTATACCCCAAATTAGGCGTTAAAAGACCAATTGAAGATCTCTACAGCGAAAAAGAAATAAAAGCCGTACGTTGGGCTGAAATGTTTGAATAAGTATTCATATTGATGCCACGAATGCCCGAATATATTAAATTTGTATTCGGACACAAATGGATTATTATATGAATATTATTTATAAAGAGGAGGCCTATCGGATTATTGGGATTTGTATGGAAATTCATAATTATTTAGGTCATGGATTTTCTGAGATTGTTTATAAAGATGCATTGGAGCTGGAATTTAGAAAAGCCGGATTATTCTATGAAAGAGAAAAAGAGTACGAGGTGGTTTATAAAGGAATTGTTCTTCCGCATAAATTTTATGCAGATTTTGTAATTAATGAAAAAATTATTTTAGAAATAAAAGGCAAAAGTCAGATTGTGGATGCTGACTTAGCCCAGGCAATTAATTACCTAAAAGTTTCTGAAAATAAATTAGCATTGATTGTCAATTTTGGCGAATCAAAATTAAACTATAAAAGAGTCATTTTATAAGCAGTAGTTATTTAAAATAATGATAAGCAAAAACTATTTAAAATAAAATATTCGTGCATTCGTGGCATTCCAACCTGGAAATTCAGAACTACATCCATGCTAATCTACACGCAGATCTGCATGCTCTATTATTAAAAAATCCCCCTTTCCGGATGTTTCTATGCAGGAAATTGTCCAACAGATCAAAGGAAAGCAAACTGCCCTGAAGAAATTTCCGTTTCTGCTGAAAGAAGGAATTATTTTTCCGCCTCAACTCAATTTAGAGCAGTCTTCTTCGGAAACTACAGCCCTCTATAAGTCGCAAATCCTCAAAGGAAATAAATTCGTGGACCTGACGAGCGGTTTTGGTATCGATGCCTATTATCTTTCCGGGAATTTCAATGAAGTGACGCTCGTTGAACAGAACTCCGAATTACTGAATATAGTGGAACATAATTGGGGAATTTTAGGCAGGAAAGCATCTTTTATCAATCAAAACCTTGAAGATTTTCTGAGTACAAATAAAGAATATTTTGATGTTATTTATTTAGATCCGGCAAGAAGGGACCAGAACAAAAATAAAGTTTTTCTGCTTGAAGACCTTTCACCGGACATTCTGCAGATTAAAGATGTTCTTCTTGCTACTGCTGATCAAGTGATTATAAAACTTTCGCCGCTGATCGATCTGAAATACCTGATCTCAGTATTATCGGGTATTTTCAGGATAGAAATTATAGCCGTAAAAAATGATGTAAAAGAAGCTGTTATCTTTTTGTCCAATGAAAAAAGAGATGGCGTTACAGTGAATTGCATCAACCTGGAAAGCGGGGAATCTGGTTTTACGTTCGTATTTGGAGAAGAGGACAGTGCTCAGGCTGTATATGCTGAGCCTGAAAAATTTATATATATTCCCAATAACAGTATTTTAAAAGCCGGAGTTTTTAATCTGATCTCAGAAAAATTCGGACTTAAAAAACTTCATCCGAATACCCACATCTATACTTCGGGTCAGAAGGTTGACGGTTTTCCCGGGAGAGTTTTAGAAATGGAAATTGTTGAATCCAAGCAGATTAAAAAGAAAGAGCAGTTTAATATTATTTCAAAAAATTATCCCTTAAAACCTGACGATATCAAAAAGAAATACGGGATAAAAGATGGCGGGGAAAGCTATCTTATTTTTACACAATCCAAAAAAGGGAAAATAATTTTAAAATCAGTATAAAAATGTTGCCGAAAAAAGTAGGATTTCTTACTTTTGGGCAATCAAAAATTAAGCATGAAATCGCTTGCTGTAAAAATAATTGATACAGACTGAAATAATGCGATTCCATATGACCTTAAAAAATAAATTTTGCATATGAAAAAATTAATTATATGTTTAGCTGTTGCAACAGTAGCCGTAAGCTGTAAAAAGATCCAGGCAGGAGGAAACAAGAATACTCTGAAACTGGAAGAAGGAATAGAAAGATATTCCGACGATGTACAGGTAGGAGGTGAAGCACACGGTCATGAAGCTGCTGCAGGACATGGTTCTGAACATGCTGAGAAAAAATCTCAGGTTTCTATTGATTTGAATGGAGTTGCCCTGAAAGGTTTTGCCAACGGAATGGAAGACAGCATGATAAAGTACCTGAAGTCAGGTCAGTATGCTTCTGCAACTGAAGATGGATTAAAATCTGTATGGTATGATTTCGATAATGTGAACTTCAAAATAGGTTCTGCCAATCAGCTGGAAGCAGGTTCTCAGGAGCAGTTGGACAACCTGGCTAAGATTTTGAAAGCTTACCCGGATGCAAAAATTAAAATCGGTGGTTATACTGATAAAACAGGAGATGAGCCTAAAAATGTGAAATTATCTCAGGACAGAGCCAATTTCATTAAAGCTCAGCTTACAAGCTTAGGTGCCGGTGGACAGATCGTTTCAGCAGAAGGATACGGAAGCCAGTTTGCAAAAGTAGACGCGAAAGCATCTGATGCAGAAAGAGCGTCTGACAGAAAAATGTCTGTAAGATTTACAAAATAAGCTAAATACAATAAAGTATATAAATGCCTTGCTCAAGCAGGGCATTTTTTTTATTTTTAACGAAACAAATTTTTACAATGCAAGAGACATTAAATTACATCAACGAAAACAAACAGCGTTTCGTGGATGAATTATTTGAGTTATTGAGAATTCCTTCTATTTCTGCAGATCCGGCTTATAAAAATGACGTATTGAAGTGTGCGGACGTGTGTGCAGAGCATCTTAAAAATGCAGGGGCCGATCATGTTGAAGTATGCAAAACAAATGGATATCCCATCGTTTTCGGAGAAAAAATCATAGATAAAACCCTTCCTACGGTACTTGTATACGGACATTATGATGTACAGCCTGCCGATCCTTTGGAATTATGGAAAAAACCGCCTTTTGAACCTTATATTGAAAAAACGGAGCTTCACCCTGAAGGTGCCATCTTTGCGAGGGGTTCCGCAGATGATAAAGGACAGTTTTTCATGCATGTGAAAGCTTTTGAAGCGATGATGAAAACAAACTCACTTCCTTGCAACGTAAAATTCATCCTTGAAGGTGAAGAGGAGGTAGGATCTGTGAGCCTGGGAGATTTCGTTAATGAAAATAAAGAAAAGCTGTCTTGCGACTGTATTCTTATCTCTGATACCCACATCTACAGCAATGAGCAGCCTACCGTAACTACAGGTTTAAGAGGTTTGAGCTATGTAGAAGTGGAAGTGGAGGGACCCAACAGAGATCTTCATTCAGGGCTTTACGGAGGAGCGGTTCCAAACCCTATTCATGTGCTTTCCAGAATGATTGCCAAACTGATTGATGAAGATGGACATATTACTATCGATGGGTTCTATGACAATGTAGAAACCGTATCAGATGCTGAAAGAGCAGATATGAACAAACTTAAGGACAATCCTGAAGAATTCAAGAAATCTATCGGACTAAACGGAGTGGAAGGTGAAAAAGGCTATACAACACTTGAAAGAACTTCTATCCGTCCTACTTTAGACTGCAATGGAATCTGGGGAGGTTATACGGGAGAAGGAGCCAAAACAGTGATTCCTTCCAAAGCTTCCGCTAAAATTTCAATGCGTCTGGTTCCATATCAGACCCCTGAAGAAATTACAGAAAAATTCACGAAATACTTTGAAAAGATCGCTCCTGAGAACGTGAAAGTAAAAGTTACTCCTCACCACGGAGGAATGCCATATGTTTTACCAAGCGATACCAAAGAGTTTTTAGCCGCTAAAAAGGCTATGGAAACAGCTTTCGGTAAAGAAGTTCTTCCTTACAGAAGCGGTGGGAGTATTCCGATCACGGCAATGTTTGAAAAAGTATTAGGAGCCAAGTCAGTGTTAATGGGCTTTGGACTGGATTCAGATGCAATTCACTCACCGAACGAACATTACGGGCTGTTCAATTTTTATAAAGGAATTGAAAGTATCCCGTTATTCTTTGAAAATTATTCTAAATAATTAATATTTTATAATCATAATGTGTAAAGCGTTCCGACATCGGAGCGCTTTATGCTTTTTTATGATAATATCGCTATCAAATGATATTTTTTTAATAATCTATGTGTTTATTTTTAGTTCAACCTAAAAATAATACTATGAAAAAAATCTATCCTTTCACATTCTGCTTGTTTTCAGCATTTTCCTTTGCCCAACAGATGGTTTCTTTTGAATATTTAGACGGCTTTCATACCGGAGATATTCATGGGCAGGGGACTTGGATCAGCACACCAACAGGCGATGTACCTCCCAATGTACTCAACCAGACCGTCTGTACAGATACGGCAACGGATGGAGCCAATTCACTGAAAATAGTAAAGGAAAATACATATGGAACTCAGTCGATTCCGATAATCGGGGCATTTGATAATCTTCCCATATTGCTTTCCTATAATAGTTTTACTGTCTCTTTTGATATCAATATGTCCCAACTCAATGGATCTATCTTTAGCTTTCAGGGAGTAAGCAGTGCTGACGAGAAATATATTGTGAGACTCGATTTTGATAATACCGGTAATATTAAGGTCCTGAAAACAATTTCAGGCCAGCCTGTAATGGAATCTGCCTCAGGAAACTGGCTTCCGAATGTATGGTATCAGATAAAGGTAGTAGGTACACCGGCGGATATAAAATATTATCTGAATGGAGTTTTAATCTATTCCGGTACGGCAGCGGAGTCAATGGACATAAACCAGCTTCGTTTCGTACATGATAATGCAGACGGATCAGCCTATATCGATAATATTAAGGTGTACAATCAGCCATTGTTATCTGTAGCAGACGGTGATATGAATAAAAAGACTGTAGAAGTATACCCAAACCCTGCTTCAGATTTTATTAAGATAAGTTCTTCAGGGAAAATAAAAAGCATAGAAATCTATGATACAGCGGGTAAAAAGATTCAGGGCGGGCTGGAAAACAATAAAGTAGACATCAGAAACCTTTCCCCGGGAGCCTATCTGATTAATATAAAAGCTGAAAATGGCAATTTTTCCGGGAAGTTTATTAAGAAATAATGTAAAGGGTTAATTTTCTTGTGTTTAGAATTATTTTCACTTATTCCGATAGATATTTTTGTGTTTTACTATATTTTCAGTTAAAATATTTTATATAAGTTAATTTTTCAGAAAAATCATTTATGTTTTATGTTTTTAACAAAAATGGGTTAAATGGTATATTTTAAGTTTTTTGGTTAAAATATTGACTTATGTTATTGAATTACAGGAATATTTTTTTAAATTAGAATAAAAGTTCTATATTTACTAGACTAATTAATAATGAAAAAAATAATATCATGAAGAAAATTTTACTATCTGTTGCGTTATTTGGTTTTCTGCTGGGTAATGCTCAAATGAACTACAGTTTTGAGACATCTCAAGGATTTAACACAGGTAATATTGCCGGTCAGGGTGGCTGGGGAGGTACTGCTGCAGCATATACTGCAGTGGTTACAACAGAACAGGCTAAACCAGGGACACAGTCATTGAAAATTACAGGTAATAATGGAACCAACCATGCTTCAGCAGGGGCCATTAGCCCTACAGTAACTGTAAACGGACCTATTGTAACCGTGTATTTTAATGCCTATTTTACGGCGGCTCCTACGGCGGGAGATGAATGTGACTTCTTCTTTTCTCCGCAATCGCCGGCCCAGAGTACAATCAATGCTAGGATGAGATTCGATTACCAGAACAATATTCATGTCATTGATATGGATCCGTTGACTCTTCAGCTTGCTTACATTGACACAGGGGTAAACTTTACCAGAAATGGATGGAATACCTATAAAATACAATTGGATTTTACGAATAACGAGGCAAAATATTATCAAAACGGAACATTGATCTATACCGGAGTAGTAGCAGGAGGTACTATGGTTGGGAATATAGCGATTACCAACGATAATTATAACAGTTCAGCTTATTTTGACGGGATTCAGGTCGTAAGCGGTGTACTGGGCACATCTGAAGCAACGAAAAAAGTAGACTACAAAATGTATCCTAACCCGACTTCTGATTTTGTTGTAGTAGAATCAAAAGACAAAATAAACTCAATTGCAGTTTATGATTTTGGTGGCAAAAAACTGGATACACCGGTTTCAGATAACAAAGTGGATTTAAGAAAACTACCTGCCGGAGTATATATTCTGAATATTGAAACGTCTAACGGAAAAGTAACCGAAAGAATTGTAAAAAAATAAGATAGATAACTCTTAACATAAAACGCTCCAAATCGGAGCGTTTTTTATTTTAAAGTCAGAGAAATTATAAGATTGTTTTAAACATGCTTTACTAAAAGTATAATAATCTGTACAAATCGGTAATTGATCTGGTTGAGTTCATTAAAAAATAAACTACTGATAAATCTTAGTCCATATAAAACGCTTCAATTGGAGCGTTTTTGTTATTTTAGGGAATTAAAATTTAGCAGTATGTTAGAAAATAAAGTAGCTTATATAACAGGAGGAACCAAAGGAATAGGTTTCGGGATAGCCAGGATATTATTGGAGAATGGTATTTCGGTAGCATTTTCAGGACGCAAAAGAGATGATGTGGAGAAAGCTGAAGAAGACCTTAAAAAATATTCGGAGAATGTTCTGGGCATTGTTTCGGATGTGAGGAACCTTGAAAGTGAAGAAGAAGCGGTAAAATATGCCGTCGCCAAATTCGGAAGGCTGGATTTTGTGATTGCCAATGCCGGCCTGGGAATATTTAAGCCGGTAGATGAATTAACTGCAGCAGAATGGAACGATATGATAGAAACAAATCTCACAGGCGTTTTCTATACATTAAAAGCCTCTGTAGAAGAGCTGAAAAAGACAGAAGGTTATTATATCACGGTTTCAAGCCTTGCCGGTGCCAATTTCTTTGAAAACGGAACAGGCTACAATGCTTCTAAATTTGGAGTGGTAGGATTTACTCAGGCTGCAATGATCGATCTCAGAAAATACAACATCAAGTCTACCGTCATTATGCCGGGATCAGTAGCTACAAATTTTAACGGAAACATCCCTTCAGAAAAAGACAGCTGGAAGATCCAGCCTGAAGATATGGGAAATCTGGTGCTTGATATTTTAAAAATGAATCCCCGTGTCCTGCCCAGTAAGATAGAGTTTAGGGCAACCAAACCAGCCTGATCAGTGCATTTAATGTATTGAATAGTAAAAAAATAAGTATTATGCATGCATAATATATTTTTTAATTATATTAGCAACTGTAAAATATAACAAAATCTCGGCATAGAACGCTATGTTTTTATGCACAAAAGGGAAAAAATAAAATAGTACACATGAAAATATTAGTTTGTATCAGTAGTGTTCCGGATACTACTTCCAAAATTAACTTTACGGCAGATAAATCTGCTTTCGACAAAAATGGAATCCAGTGGGTAATTAATCCATTAGATGAATTTGCATTGACAAAAGCGGTTAAACTTCAGGAAACTCAGGGTGCAACTGTAACAGTGATCAATGTAGGAGATGCTGCTACAGAACCTGTAATAAGAAAAGCATTGGCTATTGGTGCCAACGATGCAGTGAGAGTAAACCTTGATCCAAAAGACAGCTATTCTACGGCAAAAGAAATTGCTGCTGTAGCTCAGAATGGCGGATATGATCTTATTCTTTGCGGGAAAGAATCCATCGATTACAATGGCGGGTCTGTACCGGGAATGGTGGCTCAGTTATTGAACCAGCCTTTCGTGAATGCATCTGTAGGTTTAGACGTAAACGGAAGTGAAGCTACTGCAGTAAGAGAAATTGAAGGCGGAAAAGAAACGATATCAGTAAAATTACCTGCCGTAATTGCAGGACAAAAAGGTTTGGTAGACGAAAAAGATCTTATCATCCCGAATATGAGAGGAATTATGTCTGCAAGAACGAAGCCTTTACAGGTTGTAGAGCCTGCTTCTTCTGAAGTGAAAGTTCAGGGAGTATCTTATGACAGCGTGCCGCCAAGAGCTGCTGTGAAAATGGTTTCTCCTGACAACCTGGACGAATTGGTAAGATTACTTCACGAAGAAGCTAAAGTAATCTAACAATCTTTTAATTCTTAAATTTTTTAATCTTTAAATTTAAAAAATGGCAGTATTCGTATACGCAGAAAATATAAACGGAGTTTACAAAAAAGCGGCTTTGGAGGCAGTTTCTTATACTAAGGCAATTGCAGATCAGGCAGGAGATACCGTTACGGCGATCTCTGTAAACCCAACGGATTCTTCAGATGTATTGTACAAATATGGAGCATCAAACGTTATCAACATCAAAGATGAAGGTCTTAAAAACTTCTCGGCAAAAGCCTATGCGCAAGCTGTAAGTGAAGTGGCAGACGGAAACATTATTGTATTTCCTCACACTACAGACGCTTCTTCTGTAGCTCCTATGCTTGCGGTAATGAAGAACTATTCTTTAATTACCAACGTTCTGGAAGCTCCTGAAAGCCTTTCTCCTTTCCAGGTGAAAAGAAGAGCATTTTCCGGAAAAGGATTTATGCATGCAAAAGCTGAAGGAAATGGCGTGATCATCACGGTTTCACAAAATGCCTTCGGAGTAAAAGAAAATGCAGTATCAGGTTCTGAAGAAGTGAAAAACTTATCAGTAGCGAATGAAGATACTAAAGTAATTTCTCACGAGCAGAGTTCAGGTAAATTAGACCTTAAAGAAGCTGAAATTGTTGTTTCTGCAGGAAGAGGGATGAAAGGTCCTGAAAACTGGGGAATGATTGAAGATCTGGCCAATGTTCTTGGTGCTGCTACAGCATGTTCCAAACCGGTTTCTGATATCGGATGGAGACCTCATACAGAGCACGTAGGACAGACAGGTAAAGCAATTTCACCTAATCTTTATATTGCAGTAGGTATTTCCGGAGCTATCCAGCACTTAGCTGGGGTAAACTCTTCTAAAACTATTGTAGTGATCAATAACGACGCTGAAGCACCGTTCTTCAAGTCTGCTGATTATGGAGTAGTAGGAGATGCATTCCAGATCATTCCTGCATTAACGGAGAAGATCAAAGCAATTAAAGGATAAAAAAGTCAATAGTGAATTTTGCTTCGCAACACAATAGTCAATTCTAAGATTGACATGAAGTAATTCACGATTCACAATTTTCACAATAAAAATAAAAGCTCGGGCTTTTCCGGGCTTTTATTTTTGCGTAAAAACTGAAATCACAATAAAAAATTAATCTATATTTGTAGCTATGGATTATAAACAGCTAATTATTCGCGGAATATCGTACAGCCAGACCCAATCGGGGGCTTACGCATTGTTATTGGAGCATGAAGAAACACATATAAAATTACCTGTTGTTATAGGAAATTTCGAGGCTCAGTCTATTTCGCTGGGACTGGAAAAAGACATCCATCCGCCCCGTCCCCTTACTCACGATTTATTCACAAAATTTATAGTTTCTGCCCATTATGAGTTGGTTTCAGTAATTATTTACCAGATCGTAGACGGCGTATTTTTCTCTAATATTAATTTCAAAAATAAAGCTAATAATGAAGAGCTCATCCTGGATGCAAGGACTTCTGATGCGGTAGCGATGGCAGTAAGATTTGATGCGCCTATCTTTACCACCCAGCAGGTACTTAATGAAGCGGGAATTCTTCTTGAGCTGGAAGATGTTTCAAAAGAAGAGCAGCCGTTCTCTGAAACCGTGCAGTCTGAAGACAATTTAAAAGCCCTATCTATGGAAGAGCTTCAAAAATTGCTTGAAGAAGCCGTAAAAGAAGAAGATTTTGATACTGCTTTGGAAATTCAGGAAGAAATTAAAAGGAGGAAGAAAAAATTGATTAAAAGAGATACTTTATATAAACTATGAATTTAAAATTACGACTTACCATCCTCAGCTTTCTCCAGTTTTTTGTTTGGGGAGCATGGCTGATTACGATGGCTAATTTTTGGTTCGGCACAAAACATTGGGATGGAGCACAGTTTGGAGCTGTTTTCGGAACAATGGGGATTGCTTCCATTTTTATGCCGACTATTACCGGAATTATTGCCGACCGCTGGGTAAATGCGGAAAGAATTTTTTCGGCTCTACAAATTTTGTATGGTTTGGTTCTTTTCTTTTTGCCTCATACAGAAACTCCTGACTCTTTTTACTATGTAATGCTGGTGGCAATGTGCTTTTATATGCCGACAATTGCCCTTGCAAACTCTATCTCTTATACTGTTTTAAAGAACAGTAATCTGGATGTGGTGAAAGATTTCCCCCGATTCGTGTTTGGGGAACAATAGGTTTCATTGTGGCAATGTGGGTAACCAATCTTACTGGAAATAAAGCTACGGAAGGCCAGTTTTACATTGGAGGAGCGGCAGCTATTATTTTGGGAATATATGCATTAACCTTACCGAAATGCCCGCCACAGAAATTAATAGATAAAAATGCCCCTCTGTTCGAGCAATTAGGACTGAATGCCTTCAAACTATTCGGGAACTATAAAATGGCGCTGTTCTTTGGGTTTTCAATGCTTTTGGGAGCCGCCCTTCAGTTGACCAATGCTTATGGTGATGTTTTCCTGAGTGAATTTTCTCATTTCCCTAAATATGCAGATTCATTTGTAGTTCAGAGATCTACAATTGTGATGTCTATTTCCCAGGTTTCTGAAACCTTATTTATTCTGGCAATTCCTTTCTTTTTAAAGCGATACGGAATTAAAAAAGTAATGCTGATTTCAATGTTTGCATGGGTATTGAGATTCGGATTCTTTGCATATGGAACTCCTGACGGATATGGAGTTTCATTGATCATTTTATCATGTATTGTTTATGGGATGGCTTTCGATTTCTTCAATATTTCGGGATCGCTTTTCGTGGAAACAACTACTGATAAAAAAATCCGTTCTTCTGCACAGGGATTATTCATGATGATGACCAATGGTTTCGGGGCCTATTTCGGAAGTAATATTGCAGGTTGGGCTATTGATAAGTTCTTTACGCACAAATTTACAAATGCGGCAGAATTATCATCTTATCTAGATACAACACCTGATAACCAGAGTTTTCTAGAGATTCTTAAAAATACATTCAATGCTGCAGTAAATGCAGACGGGACGTTATCATCTGCAGTAATGCTAAGAGACTGGCAAAATATCTGGCTGGCTTTTGCGGCATACGCTTTGGTTCTTGCCATTCTTTTTGCATTTTTGTTTAAACACAAACATGATCCGAAAGATGTGGCGAATGTAAATCATTAATTTTATTGCACTGATTATTAAAATATTACATTGCACTTTTGAAAAAAGGTGCAATTTTTTTTATTTTCAGGCAACCTTTTATAATTAATTTCGTCTTATAGATAGAAACTGATACATGGAGAACCTTGAAAAGAATTTTTTACTGGCAAAAAAACAGGACAGGATGGCCCAAAAGGCCCTCTATGAAATGTTTTCGGCGAAAATGCTTGCCATATCAAATTCTTATACAAACAATCTTCATGATGCGGAAGATATCCTGGTAAGTGCATTTATGAAATGTTTTACCAAACTGGATGAATGCAGGGACTGGAAAAGCTTTCCGTTCTGGCTGAGGAAAATAGTCGTGAATGATTCTATAAGCTTCGTCAGGAAAAACAGGAATATCCTGTATGCAGATATAGAAGTGGCAGATGATTGTTCCGATGAAGATCTGGATGAAGGTCTCGAACACATCAATCTGGAAGAGATATTCTCACAGATGCCGGCAGGGTACAGGCTGATCTTCAACCTGTATGTCTTTGAAGAAAAAAACATCAGGAAATTGCAGAAATCCTGAATGTTTCAGAAGGTACCAGCAAAAGCCAGCTCAGCAAAGCAAAGAAATGGCTTGCAGAATTTTTAAAAGCAAAAGAAAATGAAAAAAGAAATACTGAAACAATTAAAATCTGATTACGAAAGGCTCGAAATAAAGCCTTCTGCAGATCTTTGGGACAGGATAGACCAGAATCCGGAGAAAACTCCGGAAACGGTATCCAAAACGTCTTTTCAGTGGTGGAAATATGCTGCTGCCGTGCTGGTATTGATTTCTGTAGGTACACTTATCTATTATAACAAATCCGGAAATGAATTTAATTATAAAAAGACAGATTATATCGTTAAGCAGGTTCTGGAAGAAACAACAAGTCCTGCAAAATCTGATCTCGGAAACCAGCCTGTTATTTCAAATAAAGAGCCTGTGCAGGAAGTTGCTAAAATTGTGAATGAAGTTCATACGCAAAAAAATTCTGAAGAAGTCTTAGCTTCCAAAAAAGAAAAAAAGCAGCCGCTCCCCAAAGTTTAGAACATAAAGAGCAGATTGTGGTTAATGAACCGGAGAATAAAACAATTTACCCGGTAAAAACGGAGGATGTTAGTCCCAATCCGCCTGTAGTGGCAGAAGTTCAAAGGCCAAAATCCAGCTATATCAATGCAAATGAGCTTCTTCAGGGTAGAGAATTTGATAAAAACCGTGCAAAAGCAGATAAAGACGACCACAAATTTGGCGTTATCCGTTTTAATAAAGTAGTTCCGACGGTAGGTAACGTAACTGTTTTAGGAGTGACCGTTTACCTGGATTCCAAATAAATCTGAAAATTTTATAAAATAAAAATACTGTCCTTGAACAAGGTCAGAGCCAGAATATTGTCTAAAAAATTAATAAAAATATGAGAACAAAGTTAGCCTTAATGACTGCCATAGTAGCTTTTACCTGCAGTTTCGCACAGGAAACACCGGAATTGAATCCGAAAATAAATCGCTACTCACAAAAGATCGATAGTATCGTAGTATCGGAAAAATCAAAAATGAATACAGAACTGGATGCTATAGATAAAAACTTCAGCGAAAAAAGATCAGCATTGAGGAAAAACTGAAGCAGCGGGAAGAAACTGCACAGAAATACCAGCAGATCATTAACGGGAAAGTTGATGCGCAGCAACAGGAGCTTGAAGCGGCAACCAAAGAAATCGTTAAAAATTCTGTTTTTATGGACCGGGATTCGGTGCGTTCTAAAAACGAATTCAGGATTGGTCATGATGGTGTAAACGTGAAATTTGGGCAGAATAAAAAGAGAAATGATCCAAAATTCTTTCTGAGGACCGTTGACCTTTCCGTAAGTATAATGGGAAGCGGGCTTACATCGAAAGACGAACCCTTCAATTTTTATAACCGTGATTCAGATACCAGAAATACGATCATTAATTCGTCTCAGTTTGCCTTGCGTTACGAAGATCAGATCGGAGGATTCAGAAGTCCTGTTTTCTACCGTTTAGGATTGGGGATGAGATCAGACAGATATGTTCCAAAATATGAAAAGGTTTTCAGACAGGATAATAACAGTCTTTTTGTAGATGATTTTGACCGTGGTAGCTTAAAGAAAACCAAGCTGAATGTTCATTATCTCTACATGCCCCTGGATCTCAGATTTGTTCTGAATCCAAAGTATACAGAATATAAAGGCGTGAAATATCTGGATAACAAGAAGCAACAATTGAGCCTGATTCTGGGAGTATACGGCGGGCTAAGACTGGCAAGTACCAACTATATCAAATATTCGAACGAGAACTCCAGGAGAATTGTAGAAAGAGAAAGAATGATGCACGGCATGAACGACTTTGTTTTTGGAGGTAAATTCGGGATCAGCTATGCAGGCTTTAATCTGTTTGTTCAGAAAGATTTTACCCCGGCATTCAATGACAGTGCCCTGCTGAAGAAAAAATATGGTCTTCAGATCGGTCTTGAGATCGCCAACCTTGATTTTTAAATTAATAACAAATGTTAGTTTTTATTGAATTAAATATAAATTTTGAAGTTTTTCTTTGTGTCTGATGAATGTCTTCATGAAGATAAACCCTTTTTAAAACACACTGTTTAAAAGTGTGTTTTTTTTGTATTTTGGCACTTTAGTAAATATGAAAAATATTCAGTTATTAGGATTGATTTTGGTGGTGATAGGCAGTTTTCTGCCTCTTGTTCATGTTCCTGTTATCGGAAACTGGAACTACTGGAAACTGGATCATTACCTGGCTATTGCATGCTGGATTTTTGCTGCATGTGCAGTTTTTGGTATTGTGAATAACAATGGGAAAGTAGTAAGACTTTTTGGAATACTTTTGATCCTGTTATTTGCATTCACGCTTGTGGCAGTTAAAATGCAGTCTCTGGAATATTTCAGCTTTCTTCCATTTAAATCCTGGAGAGAAGCCTTTGCAGGAACTGTGAAACTGAAATGGGGCTGGATTGCAGAGTTTTTAGGAGCTTTCCTTATGGTTTTTGCTGTAGGGAGCAAGAAAGTAAATAATAGAACACAGATATGAGACATTTAAAATTAGGATCAGCAGTTTTATTTGCACTGGTATTTTCTCAGGCTAAATCTCAGAAAACGGCTTTTGATAAACCCGACCAGCCGGCTAAATGTAAAAATATCAGAGACGGGAAATTTGTAAGGGTGAATTATCCGGAAGGAATCTGGCATATGACTATTAAAGATAATATCCAGACCGAATATTTCAACAATGGCAAAGATTATATAAAATCGACCCTTGTTTTTGTGGACGATTGTAATTATAAAGTTATTGTTCTGGAAAAAACGAATAATGATGACCGTATCCATACAGGGGATGTTTTCAGTAATAAAATTGTAGAAACTCAGGATAATTTACTGAAAGTACAATCTAAAATTGCAAACGACCAGTATGAAATTATCTACGTGAAAGTAAAAAAATAGAATAGTTATAATGATGCTGCAAGGCACATTTCATTAAAAAAGTAAAATATAATACACATGAAAGAAGTATTCATCGTTTCCGCAGTAAGAACACCTATAGGGAGTTTTATGGGAAGCCTTTCAACCGTTCCTGCTACAAAGCTGGGTTCTGCCGCTGTAAAAGGAGCATTAAATAAAATTGGTCTTGATCCTAAAAACGTTCAGGAGATCTATATGGGAAATGTGCTGCAGGCAGGAGAAGGCCAGGCGCCGGCCCGTCAGGTGGCTTTAGGTGCAGGTTTATCTGTTGAGACACCTTCTACTACAGTAAATAAAGTATGTGCTTCAGGAATGAAAGCCGTAACGATGGCAGCACAGGCTATTAAAGCTGGTGATGCTGATGTGATTGTTGCCGGAGGTATGGAAAACATGTCTTTGGTTCCGCATTACTACAATGCAAGAGTAGCTACCAAATTAGGCGACATCAAACTTCAGGACGGAATGTTGCTGGATGGTCTTACAGACGTATACAACAAAGTACATATGGGAGTATGTGCAGAGAAATGTGCTGTAGATTACAGTATTTCGAGAGAGGAACAGGATAATTTTGCCATAGAATCCTATAAAAGGTCGGCAAAAGCATGGAGCGAAGGAAAATTCACTGAAGAAGTGGTTCCTGTTGAAATCCCTCAGAGAAAAGGAGATCCTGTAATTTTTGCAGAAGATGAGGAATATAAAGCGGTAAATTTCGACAGAATTGCAACGCTTCCTACCGTATTCAAAAAAGAAGAGGGAACGGTTACAGCTGCCAATGCATCTACATTAAATGATGGTGCTTCCGCTCTGATCCTTGTTTCAAAAGAGAAAATGGAAGAATTAGGTCTTAAGCCTTTGGCAAGAATCGTTTCTTATGCTGATGCAGCCCAGGAGCCTGAAAACTTTACAACTGCCCCTTCAAAAGCACTTCCGATTGCCCTTAAAAAAGCAGGTCTGGAGCTTTCAGATATTGACTTCTTTGAATTTAACGAAGCATTCTCTGTAGTAGGTCTTGCCAACAACAAGATCTTAGGACTGAATGCCTCTAAAGTAAACGTAAACGGTGGAGCAGTAGCTATTGGACATCCGCTTGGAAGTTCAGGATCCAGAATCATTGTTACATTGATCAATGTATTGAAGCAGAATAACGCCAAATACGGTGCTGCAGCGATCTGTAACGGTGGTGGTGGAGCTTCTGCTATTGTGATTGAGAATTTGTAATAAGTTTAAAATCAGAAGCTTAAGGCTTCAGAAATATATAAAACGAGGTTTTCAGAACCTCGTTTTTTGTTTTCCGGGAAAAGCTTGATATACAATGGTTTCCTTTTCGGAAAGTCTGTCGCAAAGGAATATGAGACTTCCGAAAAGAGAGAACGTTATTTGCCGGCTTCAGCTTTACTTTTCCAGTATTCTACCAGCTCTTTCAGCTCTTTGATGCGTTCTTCGTATTGCTCGATAAGCTTTTCTGAAAGCATATTAAGTGTGCCAATATTAGTATCAACATTGATAACTCCTTCATTTCTTTCTACAGTATTAATATTTGTTTTTCCCTCGTCTAGTATTTCATTGATGTCTACATCTAGTTCCTGCGCTATCTTGTGGAGAAGAATAGAATTTGGAATGCTTTTATCAGACTCAATACTCGAAATTGTAGTTTGAGCAACATCTAAACGAAAGGCAAGATCTTCTTGTGACATTCCTTTAACCTCTCTATATTTTCTCACTTTGCTTCCGATACTCATTTTAGCATTATTTTGATCAAAAATAGCAATATTTTGTTAATATCCAATCTGCATAAAAATTAGTTTTGTAAAAATATAATCACTATTGTGTGATTAGAAATTTTTTATATATTTAACAAATCAAATTAACACAAAACCTATGAGAAAAAATTTTATTCTCCGGCTGTCATTTATGATAGCCTGCTCTCTTTCTTTACATTCCTGCCATACCGAAGATTTTCAGGATGAAATTTCCCGGCAAAGTACAGAAAAAGGTAAACTAAAAGCCTTTGAAGATTTTGAAAAAAGAATCCACACTTCTTTATCTGCCAGAGAAGGGGCAGAGGATAGTTATGCTTATCCTTTTGCTGAAACCCTTTACCAGGTTTTTGAAAAGAACCCTGAGTATAAAAAAAGCTTTCAGGAAGTTTTTGGTGAAGTAGATTTTGGGGTAGCTTCCCAAACGTTTGGAGAGGCTGAAAAACTGGTGTACTTTCCGATATTAAAAAATGGGAAACTAAACTATATTCTCTCATGTGCCATTAATGAAAAAAGGACGGATGCCTATTACAAAATTCTTGAACCAGGAGAAGTGAAAGAATATGAAATCGTTACCAATACATTTGCCAATTACTACGGCAGTATCTCTAACCCTACAGCCAGGAATGAACCGACCTATAATATTGAAGAAATAATTATTGAGTGGACCGACCCAATACCCTGGTGGTGGTATATGACCTATGGGGGAGCCAACACTCCCGTTCCTTTTCCTGGTCCTTCGGGAGGAAGTGTAAGTGTTCCTAATCCCCAGACGCATCCTATTGGGGGGAATAACAGTAATGGGAATAGCCCATGTGAGAAAATAAAAACTAAATTTAGTAATATTAAATTTAAAGAAAAATTTAGTTCTATGACTGCTCCAGAAGTATTTGACCTAGATCATGAAATGGCTGCTTACATGCGATATCCGACGTTAGGAACCAATACACCTCCCTCTTTTGTAAATGTAGATATGTCTTCTTGTTCTACAGATGGTGACCTTCCATCCTTCACAGAAGGTATGGCAGGATTAATGCATACCCATAATAATGCAAGTTGTAGTGGAGGAACACCAATAAAAGTACCATCCCCTACAGATATACAGACATTTTTAAATACATTGCTTCCGGAAGCAGGACAATATGCAGGCGGTTATGATAGTGCATATTCTATTGTAGCAACTTCAGGAGGAAATTATATGATTGCTTATAGCGGTACTAATTATCCTGGCTCTATGAATTATAATGAATGGGAGAGCCTTAATAAAAGCTATGAAAAAAAATTTCAAGATTTATATAACTATAATGATAATGTTACACAGGCTGACCTTGAAAGAGTTTTCACTAAATTTATGAAAGAAGAAGTAAACAGAGAGGGGTTGGAAATTTATAAAGTAACTGCAAATTCTTCTACAAAGCTAGAATACGATCCAAATTCACCAAATATGGTGGCAACACTCCCTTGTCCCAATTTTTAAAATACAATTTTATGAAAAATATATTTTTAACTCTATTAATAATAACAGCAATAAGTTGTAAAGCACAGATATATCCACTGAGAACATTTACAGATATTCCAGAAAATTCTTATTTGAAAGATACTAATAATGAATTACAATATTATGAAGGAACCTGGAAAGGAATCTGGGATAATAAAATAATTTATGTCAATTTTAAAAAAATTATAAATAAATATGATGAAACATTCAAACAATATAGAGATATTCTTATTGCAAGATTTAAGGTTACAGACATTAATGGTAATATATTATTTGATAATACTAATTTACCAGACGATGAGGTAAAAATTGAAGGAGGTAGATTTAGAAAATCCAATGATAAATATACATTTGTCTATGTAGATCCTGATCTATGTATGAGAACTGGACAAATTTTCATCAACTTTATAGATGCAACAAAAACAAAGCTACAGTGGAAATATTCTCAAAGTGAGAATTGGATAGGCGCAGATTGTTTTTATCATGGATGGGCACAAGCGGATCGACCACAACCTTTACCCAATGATATTGTATTAATAAAACAATAATAAAAGCCTCTTCGGAGGCTTTTTTCAAAAGATGAAATATGAATAAATATTTTTTATATAAAAGATTAAAGCAGTTATTATTTTCCATATTTTTTTTATCTGCTTCATTTAATTCCCAGGTTATTAAAGATTCAGTATTAGGCAGGCCTAAATTTGTGAAAGAATATGTAGTTTTTCTAAATGATTCCGGTCCATATACTTTTATGAAGGGAGACGATGAGTATGGCCATGCAACCATTATGCAGCCGGAAAATTTGCGAAGAAGTATGAGGGGAACATGGTTTGGGACAGATTTCTGTAGATATATAAACAATGAAACATACTATGATAAAAATAGAAATATAACAAAAGAAACATGGTACTACAAATCAGGAAAAATTGTAGATGATTATGATTATACATATGATAATTTGAACAGGTTAGTTACAGAAAAATCCAAAAATGATTATTCCCAGCAAACTTCACATTATTTTTATAATAAAAATGAAAAGACTGCAAAATTTAGAGAGCATTATTCTAAATGGAAAGATGAACCGATGGAAAAATATGTTAGTAATAAGGAAAGTTTTAAACCTTTATTTGTTACGAAGTTTGATACTCTTTCAAAAACAGATAGTATTTTCACAATTACAAATAATATTTGGAAAAAAATGCTAATGGTTCTTTTAGCAGAAGTAATGATACAATTTATCATAAAAAGTTAAGCAAAATAAAGATCTATGATAGTTTATATAAATTAATTGAAGAAAAATCATTCAATTATGAAGATGATCTTCAAAACCGGAAAATATTTTTAACCCAACATCTTAAATATGAATATGATAATTCTGGGAATCTAACAAAGTGGACTAATTTCTCCGATGGAAATCTTTATTCTTATATTATGTCTGAAAATGGAAAAATAATTAAAGAAGAAAAAAATATAATGCGGGAAAAACTTCATATATAGTCTACATTTATACCAAAGCTCAAAAATTAGAAAGAGAAACAACATATTATAATGATAAACTTTGGTATGACAGTAAGTTTGAATATAAAGACAATCATATAACCAAATTATATTATCTGGATAATTTCGGGCAAGAGGATAAGCAAAAAAGTACAGCAGTAATTGTTTTTAAATATAAGTTCGATAAACATAAAAACTGGATAGAAATAATTAAAAATGTTAATGGGAAAGATTTATATAAATGGATCAGAGAAATCCAATACTATTAAAGCTAAAGTAGTTTTATATAAAAATGATATAGAAGATTTACTTTTTTCTCATTAATTTGTTTAAACTGTTCAGATTACCTGCTGGTGGTATCAAAATAAATTTGCCTTATGAGCCTGCTGATATAATTTTTACTAAACAATAATGACATGCCTCTTCGGAGGCTTAATTTTAAACACAGATTATGAAAATTATATTTATACTCTCATTATTGTTTTGTAGTCAGTTGCACTTTTCTCAAGGAATTGACAAAGTAGAATTTCATTATTTTAATTCGGTAATTATTGGAAGTGAAATTAATATAGTGTTTGAACCTGTTAGAAATAATAAAGTTAAAATTATAACTAAAAGGAAAAATGAATCTTTTACTAAAAAGATTACTCAAAATAAGTTTTTAAAATTGTGTGAAGCAATTTCTGAAATTGATACGATCAGAAATAATGATAATTTAGCTAAAGGAAAAGATTCGATAAAGTATACCTGCCTTGATGGATCTGATATTTTCATTACATCTTTTCAAAAAAAGTCAAAAAAGAGTATTTTATGGAATGTTTGTCTCCATTGGATAGAAATTCTCCAGAAAGAAAAGGACTTTGGAATGTTGTCAAACTTCTGGCTGAAATTGTTGGGATACGAATTGAAGAGTTGTATTAGCAAATAAAAATTACACAGAATTTAAACTGAATTATAATAAATTGTGATGATATTTTACATTTAATTCAAACTAAAAATAAAAACCGCCAAATATCCGGCGGTTTTTCTATTTTTGTGCTACTAATATTTATTTGAAATGTCTGAAATTGAGAATCAACAGCCTCAAAACATAAAGAATAATCCAAGGATTATGAAAGCCTGGGCTGTTTACGACTGGGCGAATTCCGTTTATTCACTGGTTATTACCTCTACTATTTTTCCTATTTATTATTCCATACTTACTACCGCTTACGAGAAAAAGGAGTATGTGGAAGAAACAAAATCATGGATCGATGTTCCGGTAAGGCATATGATCAAGATCTTCGGAAAAGAATACCAGCCTGATGCGGTATACGGATATTCACTTACCATATCATTCTTTATTGTGGTGCTGCTTTCTCCGTTCCTGTCTTCATTAGCGGATACTATTGGAAACAAAAAGTCGTTTTTGCAGTTTTTCTGTTATCTGGGGGCTACGTCTTGTATGGGTCTTGCCATGTTTACAGGAATGCATAACGTGTTTTTAGGACTTCTTTTCAGCATTACTGCTAGTGTCGGGTTCTGGGGAAGTCTCGTGTTTTATAACTCCTTTCTGCCGGACATTGCAACCCGGGACAAGCAGGATGCGCTGTCAGCCAAAGGATATGTTTACGGATACATTGGTTCTGTAGTTTTGGTAGTGATCTGTCTGGTACTGATTCAGGTTTTTGCAAAAGGAGCGGCGCAGCAGCTTTTATTCACGAGAATAAGCTTCCTGCTGACCGGTGCATGGTGGTTTGGGTTTTCTCAGTATACCTTCAAGCATCTTCCGCAGTTCGGGGATGTTAAAGAAAAACTTCCTAAAGACCTGGTTCTTTTAAACTATAAGAATATTTTCAAAAAGCATGAAGAGCAGGGAGGTTTCTTTGAGGTTCTTAAAGATAATCTGAGTTTCTATAAAGATATTGCGAAGGAAAGTTTCCATGAGCTGTTTAAAGTGGGAGACGTACTGTTTAAAGATAAAAACCTGAAGTTTTTCCTTTCCAGCTTCTTTTTCTATAGTGTCGGGATGCAGACTATTTTCCTGATGGCAACCTTGTTTGGAAAAAGTGAAATCAATCTGGCTCAGGATAAGCTGATAGGAACTCTTTTGGTTATTCAGATTGAGGCAATCATCGGGGCGGTAATATTCTCCAGATTATCAAAAAGAATAGGCAACAAAAATGTGATTTCCATTGCTATTATTTTATGGATTGTTGCATGTCTCTGGGCCTATTTCCTGAACAAAGAAAATCCTACGGTAGAATATCAGTTCTATGGAGTGGCAGCAGTAGTAGGGCTTGTGATGGGTGGTCTTCAGGCAATGTCCAGATCTACCTATTCAAAGCTTCTTCCGGAAGATTCTATGGAAAACACTACTTATTTCAGCTTTTACGACGTGCTGGAAAAGATAGCCATCATTATCGGGACATTTATTTTTGCTACATTAATTGAGCATTTTAATAATATGCGTATTGCAGCCCTTTCCATGACGTTATTCTTTGCTGCAGGGCTTGTTCTTATCCGTTTTCTAAAAGTAAACATGCTGAAAAACAGGGATACGCTCTAAAAGTATTAACAAAATAATAAAAAAGATGTCTTATATAATCAGGACATCTTTTTTTATAAACACATGTTAATTTATTGACTTGCTGATTGGCATTTTAATTGCAGCTGTTCTGCATCAAATTAATATAAATATTATGAAAAAAACACTCATCTTATCTGTTCTTTTTATAGGAATAGGTCTGGCAAATGCCCAAAAAACGGCTAAAGTAAATTCTCAGCACGGAACAACCAAACAAGTAGATAAACATCTTGAAATTGATGGTATAGGCCACAATAATTCTTATACTTTAGATGGAGGAAGTGCAGAGATTTCGGGTGGTAACAATACGATTACAATTAATGGCTATGCAGATAAACTTGAGGTATCCGGCACTGACAATACAGTTTATGTAGATAAAGTAACCCGCATTATTCTGGAAGGCGGCAATAATAAGGTATTTTATAAATCTTCACCTACAAAAACAGGGAAGCCCGGTGTTGCTATAACAGGAGTGGGTAATAGTGTCAAGAAACAGTAATACATTAAGTAGTTTAAAATAAATAATTAGGAGAGCTGGATATAATTATTCAGCTTTTTTGGTATCAGGCTCTTGAAAAGTAAACTTATTGTCTCAAATTAAGATATTTTCGATTGGGTAAATATTTATTGTGATTTGTTGAAAAAGTATAATAAAATGATAATTATTTTTCACTTAATGTTGATTTTTTTTTATTTTATTTGCATATCTAATTAAGTGAAAATGATTAAAAAACTATTATTCCTATGCCTTGTGCAGTGCTTTGTTTTGGGCTTTTCGCAAAAACTGAGGCCTGTTGCACAGAAAATTTCTGAATTTCATGCGGAGAAAAAAACTTTTCAGAAGTATGATTTGTTTGAAGTGAACAGTACGTCTAAAAAGCTCTCAGAATATAAAAGAGCAGCTACGGATATCACGGTTCTGAACCTAAAATCTTCTGAACTGAAAAAACTGGTTAATGAAAAGCCCGAATACCTTGAAGTAAGTTTTCCTTTCAACGGAGACAGGCAGATTACAGTCGAACTTTATAAGAACCAGATCTTTACCAATGAGTTTAAAGTGGTTACCAATAAAGGGGAAATAGTAAACTATACTCCGGGTGCTTATTATATCGGGATTGTGAAAGGGGACAACACTTCTATTGCAGCTTTCAGCTTTTTTAATGATGATATTGTGGGGGTGGCCTCTACTTCCGAGCTTGGAAATGTAGTATTGGGAAAAGCAAAGAATGCTGAAGATTTTGTGAGCTATTCGGAATCCAAACTCACTGGCGCCAATCCTTTCGTTTGCGGTGTAGATGAGTTAAAAGAAAACCAGTCAAAAAACGCCTCATTCGATCCGTCTGTAAGCAATAAAGCCATGACGGAAAATTGTGTAAGAATTTATTATGAGGTGTGTTATAAGCCTTATCAGAATAATAATTCAGATATCACAACTACTACCAACTGGCTGACAGCCATTCATAATAATATTGCCACTCTTTACAGCAATGACGATATTAAAGTGGCTCTAAATGAAATCTATATCTGGACCACACCGGATCCTTACACTGGAAATCCGAATACCAACCTTGGGAATTTTAGAAATAATAGACAGACGTTTAATGGCGATTTAGCCCATCTTATCAATGCGCCTGCCACTACCAGCGTTGCTTATGTAAATTCGTTATGCGGTACTTACAGACATGCTTATTCCGGTATTTCACAGACTTATTCCAATGTACCGGTCTATTCATGGACGATTCAAGCAATGACACACGAAATGGGGCATAGCTTAGGCTCTCCTCATACCCATGCCTGTGCCTGGAACGGAAACAATACTGCCATTGATGGATGTGGAGCTCAGGCAGGCTACAGTGAAGGCTGTACAGGACCTATTCCTTCCACAACCGTGAAGGGGACAATTATGAGTTACTGCCACCTGATTTCCGGTGTGGGAATCAGTTTTAATAATGGTTTTGGGCCACAGCCTGCTGCCCTGATCAGGAATACGGTTGATTCCAAGCCGTGCCTGGGCACAAACTGTACTACCGCCTGTACTGCAACCGTTACAGGGATGAATGTTTCGGATATTACCCAGGTTTCAGCAAATGCTGCCTTTACTGATGGTGTTTCCACATCATGGAAATATAAGCTTACCAAAATGGATGAAACTTCTGTGACATCAGGGACTACGAGTTCACAGAATCTTAGTTTCAGCGGCCTTCAGCCTGCAACGTATTATAAATTATCGGTAGGAACAGCCTGTTCAGGATCCAATGCTTTCCAGAAAACACAAGTATTCCTTACGGATGCTTCCTGGTGCGACGGTGCTTTGTTTACAGATACAGGCGGCCAGACTGCAGGGTACAGAAATGATGAAACAATCATCAAGACATTTTACCCTTCTTCAGGAAAGCTTACCATGACGTTTACAGAGTTTGCACTGGAGCAGGATTATGATTTTATGTACGTGTATAATGGCCCTTCTACAGCCTCTCCCGTGTTTGCCAATGGAAATAACCTGACAGGAAATACAGTACCAGGTCCTTTTACTTCTACGCATTCTTCAGGAGCTATCACGGTAAAATTTGTATCGGATCCGGGAGTGACAGATAATGGCTGGAAAGCGAATTTCTCCTGCAATGTTCTTGGTGTGAATGAGGTGACTAAAAATGATAATCTTATCAATATCTATCCGAATCCTGCCAAAAATATGATCGTTATTTCTTCTAAAGATGCTTTAAAATCTTATAAAATTTATGACGAAGCAGGAAGACTCATAATATCTGAATCTTCATTAAAAGGAAACAAGCAGGAAGTAAATATTTCATCCATCCAGACAGGAAATTATATTGTAACGGTGGAGACAGAGAAACAAACGGTGAATAAAAAATTGATCAAGCATTAATCCTATTTTATAACCATTCAATAATAAAAGCCTGAGATTTCAGGCTTTTTTTGTTTACTAAAAATGACTTTTCTTTTCTAAGAAGCCCATTTATATGCAAATAAATTGGAATTCGGCTTGAGTTTTGCTTATATTCAGCAGAATAATTTTTAACTTTGCAAAAAGATTTATTGTCAAAATGACGAACCCTCTATTTTATGCAAAAATAATTCTCTTTGGAGAATATGGGATGATCGAAGACTCCCAGGGACTTGTAGTACCTTACAGCTTCTATAAGGGAACCCTGAAATTCTCAGATTTGAGCTCTGAATTTGAACTTAAATCGAACAAACATCTGCAGAAATACTCTGATTTTCTTGCAACCCTTGATCTTTCTGATGATTTCAAATTAGATATCGAAAGCTTTAAAAATGATATAGCATCCGGACTTTTCTTTGATTCCAATATTCCTCAGGGATATGGAGTAGGAAGCTCTGGAGCTTTGGTAGCTGCTATTTTTGAAAGATATGCGCTCAAAAAACTTGATCCTGAACAAATTTCGAAAGACAACCTGAAAAAGCTGAAGGCTGTTTTTGGTGAAATGGAAAGCTATTTCCATGGTAAAAGTTCGGGAATGGACCCTTTGATCTGCTATATGAATCTGCCCATCCTTATCGAGAATAAAGAAAACCTGGACAGGGTTTCTATTCCTGAAGGAGAAGAAGGTAAAGGAGCCATATTCCTGATCGATAGTGGAATTACCGGCGAAACAGGACCTATGATCCAGATTTTCTTTGAAAAAATGAAAACAGAAGGGTTCCGCAAAACGTTAAAAGAAGAATTCATCCGTTATAACAACGCATGTATCGAATCTTTCCTTAAAAAAGACATGAATCCTTTCTTCAGAAATCTGAAAAAGCTTTCTTACTGGGCCTATGAACATTTCCGTCCGATGATTCCGGAAAGTATTTTCAATATCTGGAAAAAAGGACTGGACTCTAATGCTTATTATCTGAAACTTTGCGGAAGCGGAGGTGGAGGATACATTCTGGGCTTTACCAAAGACTATGCGAAAGCAGAAAAAATGCTTGAAGGTTTCCAAAAAGAAGTGATTTACAGATTTTAAACAGGGTGGAATGAATTCTGAAAAAGAAACTTTCCAACCTAAAAACGATGTCTCTAAATCTATTTTTTACAGATTCTCACAGTTCGTGGGTTTTCTTATCGGTGCCCGTGTTTTTGTAGCTGCACTTCTTACCTTTGCCCTGTATGTTTCTACGTTTTTCCTCTTCAACCAGGATGAAACCTTTAGAAAGTTCGTCTTCGATTTTAAAGTACACGGCATTATTTTCTGTACCGTTATCTCAATTCTGTCCGGCGGAATTATTAACCAGTTTTACGATCTGGAAAAAGACCATGTGGCTAAGCCATTCAGGACCAGGATCCAGAGCTTTATCAAGCAGAAATATTTTTTGTATGCTTATCTTGCCCTAACTGCAGTTTCTCTCGGGGTCGCTTGGATGATTTCTCACAAAGTTTTTGCCTTTTTCCTTGTCTATCAGTTTTTTATGTGGTTTTACAGCCATAAACTAAGCAGACTGCTGATCATCAATAATCTTACTTTTGTAAGTCTTACTTTGTATCCTTTCTTCGGAATGATGGTCTATTATGAAACCTTTTCCAAAAAGGTACTGCTGATGGCCGTTTTTCTTTTTTTAATTCTTTTATGCATTGATATTGTAAAAGATATGCTGACGAAAAGCGTGGATAAGGCATTCGGGTATACAACCATTCCTAACTATTTTAAAAATAAAAATACCCAGATCATTATCATTTCCCTGTTGGTTACGACCATAGCTGTTTCAATGAAACTTATTTCTAAAACAGGGATATCAGGTTTTATGGCGTATTATTTTACGGCAGGAATGTTTGTCATGATTTTTTGTATTTACCTGCTGCTTAATTCTACCCGGAGAAGTAAATTCTTTACACTCAACATCTTAAGATTTTGGGTTTTTGTAGGAATTATTGCCATGCTTCTGAATGGAATTGAAAGTAAATTCTAGAAAATTTTCTTTAAATAAACAGAGGTTATTATTACCTTTGCGAAACTAAATTTAATAAAAAGGAATGCCCATTTTTAACGATACTAAAGTTGCATTTGCAGACAAGTCTGATGCACAATTAAGAAAGGCTTACTGGATGTTTAAAATGATTGAACAGCCTGCTCTTACCAGTCTTGGAACCTCTGTCCTTAATTTTACAGTACACAACAATTTTCCTTTCGTAACCGGAATTGTAAAAAGCACTCTGTTTGAACAGTTCTGTGGTGGCGAAACACGTGAAGAGAGTATGAAAGCGGTAAAACAGCTTTTCAAAAGAGGCGTGGGAAGTATTTTCGATTACTCAATTGAGGGTAAAGAAGATGAGGAAACCTTTGATGCAGTCTGCAAAGAGATCAAGGATATCATTAGATTTTCGGTAGGAAATCCTGCTATTCCTTTTATTGTATTTAAACCGACTGCTTTCGGAAGAATTGACCTTTATGAAGCAGTAGGAAAAGGAGCCGAGCTTACCACAAGCCAGAAGGAAGAATGGGCAAGAGTCGTAAGAAGGTTCGATGAGGTATGCAGCCTTTGTCATGAAAATGACAAGAAAGTAATGGTAGATGCCGAAGAAACCTGGATGCAGGATTCGGCGGACCAGCTTTGTGAGGAGATGATGGAGAAATACAATCAGGAAAAACCGATTGTATGGAATACCATCCAGATGTACAGAACCGGAAGACTGGAGTACATGGAAGCCCATCTGCAAAGAGCCAGAGAAAAGAATTACTTTATAGGCTATAAGATTGTGCGCGGGGCTTATATGGAAAAGGAAAGAGCAAGAGCAGCTGAAAAAGGGTACGCAGATCCTATCCAGCCCAATAAAGAAGCTTCAGACAGAAACTATAATGCCGGAATTGATTTTGTGATGAATCATTTGGATAAAGTGTCTGCTTTTTTGGAACCCATAATGAAGTATCTTCCGAATTGGTTATGGATAAAATGAAAGCCAAATCTCTGGATAATGGTAATCCACATGTTTATTTTGGACAGCTTTACGGGATGAGTGACAATATCACCTTCTATTTATCAGATAAAGGCTATAATGTAGCTAAATATCTCCCATATGGACCGGTAAAGGATGTTGTACCTTACCTTACGAGAAGAGCCAGAGAAAATACTTCTGTAGCCGGACAAACCGGAAGAGAATTGGGCCTTATCAAAAAAGAGCTTGAAAGAAGAAAAAAATAGTATTTTAAAATATATTATAAAAACCTGGCCATTTTCTCCGGCCAGGTTTTTTTAGGGCTCAAAACTTTCAAATTTTCCATTTTCATAGAACAGAACGATCCGCTTAATTTTATTTCCTTGATTATCAGTCAATTGATTAAATGCATAATCTTTAGGAATTCCTAATCGCTGAGAATCGGATAAATTTTCCTTTGTCTTATATGGGGGTGGTATAAACGATTCTCGCGGACTCTCTTTTAGAGAGTCAATTTCTTCTTCTGCTCCGAAGTCTTCATCATCTTTCATCATTGTAAACAAGTCGGGTAGCGGAACAGGTTTTCCTTTCTCATCCTGTTCCTTTTCTTCCATAGCAGATGGATCCGCAGGCAGTTCCGATTTAAGCATTTCGCCTTCACCTGTCACCAGCCAGTCCCAAAGGATTTCCGGAAACCTTGATTTAATCTTTATAATGAATTCCAGAGAGGGTTTGTTTCTTCCGGATGTAATATGTGAAATAGAGGAACGCTGTACGTCGATCTCATCTGCAAACTCAGAAGGGCTGAGATTGGAGTACTCTATCACTTTGGAAATTCTCTCATTTAAGCTCATAAATAAAATGTTAATTGCTTTACAAATGTAAAATATAAAATTTACATAAGCAAATTACAAATGTGTATTAAATGGAAGATTTAATAATAAACATTTGTAAATCAATAATAACTATTTGTTTTACAATTAATTATATTTATATTTCTGTTTATTTGTTAGAATTAAATAATGTAAAATCAATGCATATTACTATAGGTTTACAATTAATTCCGTCTTTTATGTAAGAGTAACAAACTTATACCCATTAATGTAACTAATTGATTAATAATATTATATAATTCATTAAATTTCTTTTACATGAGACAAAAAAAGAGTTTAATGTACTGTTTACATTTGTTTATTTATGAAATATACTGATTATTAGATAATTATATACTTAAAAACATTTTAAAAATTGCTTATGTCGATTAAAGAGATTTTTACTGTTTGATTCTTATATTTGAGCTAAATTTTCATGTCTTTCTATTAAAAACTTAAATTTACATATGTATACAATGAAAGTTATCTAAGTTTTCCACAATTGTAATGTTTAGCTTTATTATACTTATTTATAGATAAACAACTATTTACAGACTTAAAGTACTCTTATAGATGTTATTGATATAAATATTTTAAAATACTCATTTTCAGTTAATTAAATTTTTTGTTTTAAATTATATTCAATTAACAATTTTATCCACAGACAAAATGTCAGTCTTGTTTGTTTAATGAAGTTACAGTTGTAAATCGCCTTTTTTTGCTTCAAAATCCTTAAATTTGACTCTTGTAAATTATTGATAATGAATTTTGAACAAATCTATTCTCCGAATCCTAATTTCTCAAACCGCTATATTTCCCCTGAAAAATTATTTTCTTACCTACAGGACAATCTCAGCAATTATGTTCAGGAGATTGGAAGGTCTTATTTAGGCAAGCCCATTTATAAGCTGACCATAGGAACCGGTGCTATTCATGTTCTTGCCTGGTCACAGATGCACGGAAATGAATCAAATGCCAGTCATGCAATGCTTGATCTCCTGGAAACTCTTGATAAGGCTCCGAAATTGAAAGAGGATCTTTTTAGTAAGATCAAACTGGATTTTATTTTTATGCTCAATCCTGACGGCTCAGAAAGATGGGCAAGGCTGAATGCTGCAGATATTGATCTGAACAGGGACTTTCATAATGAATCGAGTACGGAAATCAAGTTTCTCAAAGCAGCTGTTGCTTCAAATAAATATGATTATGCACTGAACCTGCACGAGCAGAGAACTATTTTTACTACAGACGGCATACATCCGGCAACACTTTCTTTTTTGGCCCCTTCCGAAAATGTGGAACGTACAGTGACAGATAACAGGAAAAAATGTATGGCTGTAATAGGACGGGTTTATGAACATTTGAAAGAACTGATCCCGAACCAGATCGGAAGATATTCGGATGAATTTTATCCTACTTCCACAGGGGATAATTTTATTAAGGCAGGAATGCCCACCATTTTATTTGAAGGCGGACATTTTATAGATGATTACACAAGAAAAGGCACCAGAAAATACTACACCGTCGCTTTATACTACGCACTAAAGGCAATCAGTGAGCTAAACTCTGATATCGAAGGCTGGGAAAAGTATCTTGAAATTCCTGAAAACCAGGAAACGCATTATGACATTATTTACAGGAATGTAAAATTGAATACCGATCACGAATGTATTCTAGATGTGGCTGTTCAGTACCGGGAAATCATAGAAGAAGGAAAAGATGAAATATCTTTTGTACCTTTTGTCATGGAAGTAGGAGATGTGAAGAAAAGAAAAGGCTGGCTGGAAATAGACTGTACAGGGAAAAAGTTTGTAGCTGCCACTAAATATCCCAAATTAGATGCCCCTGTAGAATTTACCATAGAAGACTAAAATCAATCTTATTACCGGATCAATTTTTCAGGACAAAAAAAACTAATGTCTCTCCGGTTAAATTTAAATTATAAAAAATAAGGCACAAACATCTGCCAAATCTGCTCAATCAGCGAGACTTTACCTTAAAACAAAACGTCCTCAAGAAATATTACTTTTTGAGGACGTTATTATTTTTTATATGGAATGACTAGTTTACTACCTTGATTCCATTGGCTACAAACCTGATCTCTTCCTTAGGACTCGTAATAGCATCAATTTCAGCCTGAGGCTTTTTAGCATCTTCGGCATAGTGCTTCTGCTCATCTATTGAAGTCACTTTTCTCTCCGCAGTACCTTCCAATACAACATTTTTACCTTTCAAAGCGGTTGGTACAAAGAAAGCGTAATCTTTCATTTTTACAAAAAACTGGGAATTATCTTCAGTCTGAATCGTAAGCCAGCAGCCTTTTTTCTCACAAACATCAGTTACTTTTCCTTTAACTGCTACATTTTCAACCTTTTTGTTATCCTTTTTAAGCTTTTTGTTTAATTTATCTACCGTAATGGCTTTTGATTCCGAATTTACTGCAGATCCGTATGTATCACCTACAATAGCATTTTCTGCCGGTGGCCCAACTTTTTTCTGTGAAGTCTCCTGTGCAAAAGCTAATGTTGAAACACTTAGAGCTGCTGCGAATAATATAGCTTTGAATTTCATTTTTAATATTTTTTTCAAAAGTACTAATTAAAATTGAATAATAATTCGGTGAAAGCTTGATAAAAAACAGATGGTGCAGTAAATTTTAAACAAATTTCAAAATCAATGTCAGATTTGTTTATATTTGACGCCTATACTTGAATATGCAGAAAAAACTGAAACTTTGGGATGCCATTATGCTCGTAATGGGATCCATGATCGGAAGCGGAATTTTTATTGTAAGTGCCGATATGATGCGAAACCTGGGATCCGGTTTCTGGCTGATAATAGTCTGGATCATTACCGGAGTAATGACGGTAGCGGCGGCGATAAGCTATGGAGAGCTTTCGGCATTGTTTCCAAAAGCAGGCGGGCAGTACACCTATCTTAAGGAGATTTTCGGAAAAAAATGGGATTTCTTTATGGCTGGGGTCTGTTCACCGTAATCCAGACCGGTACTATTGCGGCTGTGGCAATGGCTTTCGGGAAATTTACAGCTTATCTCGTTCCTTCACTGAATGATGCAGCTCCTCTTTTCCAGAGTGGTGAATTCAGGATCACCTGGATACAGATTCTGGCAATAGCTGTTATTCTTTTGCTTACTTATATCAATACAAGAGGTGTAGAAAGTGGTAAACTGCTTCAGAATATATTTACAGGATCAAAGATTATTGCTTTGCTGGGTTTGATTGCGACCGGATTCATCCTGGTTGATTTTTCGCACATGGCTGAAAATTTCAGTCTGGGTACGGATTCATTCAGCAACCTTAAAAAAGATATCAGTGGTAACTTCCTTAAAGAAGGTTGGGAACCCATCAGTGGAATGACTTTACTTGGAGGAATAGCAGCAGCTATGGTAGGCTCTGTTTTTAGTTCTGTAGCCTGGGAAAGTGTGACTTTTGTTTCCGGGGAAGTGGAAAATCCTAAAAGAAACATTGTTAAATCGATGATTTATGGAACCTCTGCAGTAATGATCCTTTATCTGGCAGTCAATTACGTTTATCTGAATGCTTTGGATAGAGATAGTATTGCTTTTGCAGCCAATGACAGGGTAGCGGTTGCGGCTTCACAGAATATTTTCGGAAGTGCCGGAACTATTATCATTGCTGTTCTTGTAATGATTTCTACATTCGGATGCGATAACGGGTTGATCCTGGCAGGAGCAAGAGTATTCCAGACCATGGCAAAAGACGGTATGTTCTTTAAATCTGCCGAAAAAAACAATAAAAATGAAGTTCCTGAAAATGCATTATGGATGCAGGGAATCTGGGCTTCGGTACTATGTCTTAGCGGACAGTATGGTAATCTTCTGGATATGATTTCTTTTGTGATCGTTCTGTTTTATATGATTACCGTTTTTGGGGTTATTTATTTAAGATTCAAAAAGCCTGATCTGGAAAGACCTTACAAAACATGGCTGTATCCCGTAACTCCTCTTATTTACCTGCTGATAGGAATAGGATTTTGCGTACTTCTTCTGATATACAAACAGCAATACACCTGGCCAGGCTTCCTGATGGTACTTCTGGGACTTCCTGTGTATTATTTTATTAACAGAAAAAAGCAAACAGATCAATAGAATAAAATTGAACCATATTTATACTATTTAAGGGCTTCCAAACGAATGTGGAAGCCCTTTTTTCAATAATATTTTTGATGTGTTTCCGGTTTATTTCATGAAAATGTGTATTTTGGTATTTCTTTTTGAGAAACTAGACTATGAAATAAGAAGTTGACTATGGATACACCAAATTACAGAATGCCTTTTGTCCCTTCAACACTAATGACTGAAGGGGAAGCATCGATATCTGCGACATGGGCGAAAGCATCGCGCACAATATCATGCTCCTGATCACCACAAAAAAAGGCGAAAACAGATATGATGACAATTATGGAAACGACGTTTGGAATCTGGAATTCGATAATGGAGTTACCAGTGCCGTTTGGGAAAGCGTTTTCATTAAAAGCCTCAGAAGGCAGATTCAGGAATATGAACCCCGTATTGTGCAGCCACAGATTGAAGCCCACATTCAGTTTGTTGAGCATAGCTACGATACTAAAGAACACACGGAAATCAAAAAGAAAGTAAGAATTGCCATCAATGCAAAAATGGAGGCAACAGGAGAGCGTTTCAGCTTTTCTACAGAATTATTTTTAAGTCCGATGTCTATTGATTAATTGTTTTAACAGCAAGAAAAATTATGAACTTAGATCAAAATATATATTCCAAAGAATCTGTAAAGGCAAGAATGCTTCAGAATGCCACCAAAGTGTGGGGACTGAAAAGCCCGCAGTCTCTGGATCCTTTTGTAAAATTACTGATAGATGCATTCAGTACGGAGGTCTTTAAAGCCAATAACGAGATCCAGACGGTTAATGCAAGAATTCTCGAAAAACTGGCGAAGCTTCTGACACCATCTATTTATACCCATCCGATGCCTGCCCATGCAGTTGCTTTTACAATGCCTTATGAATCTTCTGAAATTCTGCTGGAACATACCGAATTCTTCTTTCGTAAGCAGATGACATCTACTGTGAAATCGGAATCGGATAAGCAGCTTAATATCCCTTTTACACCGGTAGGAAATGTAAGAATCAATAAGATCCAGACCGCTGTAATGTTTGTAGGAAATACCTGCTACAGTGTGGACGACAGACTTAATAAAATACCGGTAGCAAGATTTCAGGGAAAACCGGAGGATTACAGAAAAATCACAATCGGGGTAGATGTAAGCAGATATGCCAGTGAAAATTTCCCTAAATATATCAGCGTTTTCTGTTCAAATCCTGCCTTTGAACATATAGACTTTGTATACAAACTTCTTCCTTACATCACGGTTACCAGCAATGGAAACCCACTTTTTGTAAGAGAAGGGCTGAGTTACCTTACCAACAGCCAGCAGGATGGATATGAACAGATGTTCAGGGAACAGTCGATCCGGAATAAAGCCATCGAAGATATTAAAAGCATTTACCGCCACAAGTTTATTGAAATCACAGGGCTTTCCGGAAGCCTTTTTTCAGAACCCGGAGTTTTGCCTCAAAACCTGAATTTTCTTAGTGAAAAAGAAGAGATCAGAAAACAGCTTGGAGACAAGCGCTACCTGTGGCTTACTTTTGAATTTCCACCTCAGTTTTCTGCTGAGATTTTAGATAATTTTTCATTTGTAATGAATGCTTTCCCTATTTATAACAGGGGCTGGAAGAAAACAGAATACAGTCTGGACATTATGGGGAATAATATTCCACTGGTTACAGACGAAGGCGAGCATTTCCTGTATGTAGACGAAGTTCAGGACGGGGATGGAAGAAGATATACCGAAATTCCGTTTACGCCTGCAGATGACCTTAAAAAAGGGCTGTACACGGTAAGAAAAGGAGGAATGGAGCGTTTTACAAATAGAAATGCTGTAGATATGATAGCCAATGTGCTGGAGCTTACAAGGGATGAGATTGCTGCATTTTCACTTTTAAACAGAGATAACGTGAAAGGAGTACTCAGTGAAATGTCTGACAAAATGAAGACAATGGTACAAAAAGTGAATAATGCAAAAAGAAATATCAGACAGGAGCTGAATTATGTGATCATGGAGCCTGTAGAAAAAACAGACCATACTTATGCTTCTTTCTGGGTTACACACTGTACGCTGGCCAACCATATGCGTCCGGGGACAGAGCTTTCCAACCAGCTGAAATCGCAGACCGTTGTACTTCTCACGGAAACTATTGGAGGGGCAGAAGAGCAGAAAGGAACAGACAGCATTCAGGCTTACCGATATGCTTTAACGACGAGAGACAAGATCATTTCTCTGGAAGACGTTAAAAATTACTGCAGAATGGTACTGAAAGATGAAGTGAAAGAAGTAAGGGTAAGAAGAGGAACGATGATCAGTAATCGCCCCAAAGAAGGATTTGTAAGAACGGTTGAAATAGAAATTATTCCTCAGAATTATTCTTTCTATGGAAGGGCTTACTGGGAAAATATGGCTAATATCCTTAGAAACCAGATTATTTCCAAAGCCATTGACGGAATTGAATACGTAGTGAAGATAAGCAATGAAGATGTTGATCTTGATGAAATATAAGCTAAACCAAACTATAAAAATATGAGAAAAATTGTTGTACTCGCAATGGCCCTGACCTTTACATCGGTCAGCATGATAAGTTGTAAAAAAGATATCGACAAGCTGGGTAAATCTGTCATGAACCTGGGTAGTGCCAATGAAGCTAATGCTATTATTGATTTTAATAATAACTTTTTAGATTCTTATAAAAGCACATCCAAACATATAGAAAGCATTCTTAAATATGCCGATGAAGCCTCTGTGAAAGCAAAAGGAGGAAATGTTATGATTATGCCTATCGTGATTGGTTCTATGGATTATTCATTCGGGAAGATCAAAGACATACCATCTGGTTTTGGAAAAGACAAAGCTGCCATAGAAGCCGATTTTAAGATTTATAAGGCTAAAAAGGAAAGTATAGAGAAAAAGTTTGAAGAACTTAAGTCTTATATGAATTCCGAAGATTATAAAGACGACAAAGGAGCAAGAGCTGAAACAATAACAAAAGAGATTGAAACCGAAGCCAAGGCATTATTTATTTCAGGTGAAAATATTGTGGCCAGGATCAAACCGGCGACCGATGCAGCAGAAGAAGTAATCCTGAAGGATCATCCTATGAAAGAGTATATTATTTCTTCCAAAAACGTGATGAATTCTCTGGATTCCAATATAGATGTACTGGATAAGCAATATTCAGGAAAGTTCAGTGAAGCGGAAGTTCAGAAAAAATATGATGAGCTGGCCAAAGCAGTGGAAGCAAATTCAAAGTTAGAATTCACTGTAAAAGACTCGCAGTATTCCTACAAAAAATCGTTGTTTGAAAGCTTCAATAAAAGTGCATCAAGCTTTTTGGATACTTATAGAAAACTGATCCGTGATTCCAAAGGAACAGGAAAAATATCAGATAGTGATATCAGCCAGATCGATTCTGCCTATGAATCTGTACTGAACTCCTACAATTCATTTGTGAAATAGCAGAAATATGAAATTTATAGAAAAAGACCGGTACAATGTATCGGTCTTTTTTGTCTCAAAAATAAAGTATTAACAAAGTAATCCCGAGCAAAATCGGAGAATTGAAAAATTAACTAAAATTAAGCTTTAATAAAAATTTTCACGCTAACACAATTCCATAAAATTCCGTAATTTTGCACATTGTGATTTTCAGGCAGAATCACACCGAATTATGAGTAAATCAACAGAATATATAGAAGTTTACGGAGCACGTGAACACAACCTTAAAAATATTAATGTCAAGATCCCACGTAACGAGTTGGTGGTCATTACCGGCCTTTCCGGAAGCGGAAAATCATCACTGGCTTTTGACACCATTTTTGCAGAAGGACAGCGTCGTTATATTGAAACATTCTCTGCTTATGCACGCCAGTTTTTGGGCGGTTTGGAGCGTCCTGATGTAGACAAGATAGAAGGGCTTTCTCCTGTAATTGCCATAGAGCAGAAAACTACAAACAAAAACCCAAGATCCACTGTAGGAACTGTTACGGAGTTGTACGACTTTCTTCGTTTGCTGTTTGCCAGGGTTTCTGATGCATATTCTCTTTCTACGGGGAAGAAGCTGGTAAGCTATACGGAAGATCAGATTCTGGAAACCATCAAGGAAAACTACAAAAGGGAAAAAATAATGCTTCTTGCTCCTGTTGTACGTTCCAGAAAAGGACATTATCACGAGCTTTTCGTACAGATGGCAAAAAAGGCTATGGCCAGGCCAGAATTGACGGCGAGCTGCAGGATATAGAATATGACCTGAAACTGGACCGTTACAAAACCCATGATATCGATATTGTGATCGACCGATGGATCATTGGAGAAAATGCCACCGAAGCCAGAATGGAGAAATCCTTGCGTACTGCAATGGAAATGGGCGAGGGTATCATCGGAATCCAGAAGCTGGGAGATACTGAGATAGAATACTTCTCCAAAAACCTGATGGATGCGGAAACCGGCCACTCGCTTGCCCTTCCGGAACCCAATACATTCTCTTTCAACTCTCCGAAAGGAAGCTGCCCGGAATGTAAAGGATTGGGAACGATTAAGAAAATCAACACAGACTATTTTATTGATAATCCTAAACTTTCCATTAACCAGGGGGATTGCTGCCGTTGGAAGATATCAAATCCAATAAGTGGATCCTGTCCCAGATCAAAAATATTCTTGAAATTTTCGGATTGGGTATGGCCACGCCAATGCAGGATATCCCTGAAGAGGCTTTGGATTATATTTATAACGGATGTCACAAAGAATTTAACAAGGACCTGAAATATGCAGGGATTACCAAAAAAATAAAAATAAGCTTCGATGGTTTGATTGCCTTTATGGAAGAAATCATTGATGAAAAAGAATCTTACGAAGCCGTACTTCTGGAGAGGCATTTCACTACCGAAGAAACATGCCCGGAATGTGGCGGGACCCGTCTTCAGCAAGCGAGTTTAAGTTTTAAAATAGACGGGAAAAATATTGCTGAAATCAATGCTCTAAGCTTATCTGATTTGAAAGAATGGTTATCAGATGTTAAGGATAAATTTTCAGAAAAACATAAAATCATCGCCCACGAAATCCTAAAAGAAATTGAAACAAGGCTTCAGTTCCTTCTGGATGTAGGTTTGGATTATCTTAGCTTAAGCAGAAGCTCAAAAACCCTTTCCGGCGGTGAATCCCAGAGGATACGTCTTGCCACACAGATCGGGTCACAGCTTGTTAATGTATTGTATATTCTGGACGAACCAAGTATCGGACTTCACCAGAGAGATAACGAAAGGCTGATTAATTCCTTAAAAAACCTCAGGGATATAGGAAATTCCGTCCTTGTAGTGGAGCATGATAAAGACATGATCCTGGAAGCTGATGAGGTGCTGGATATTGGCCCCAGAGCTGGAAAATTCGGTGGGGAAATACTCTGGCAGGGGAAACCTAAAGATCTTTTAAAGGCAGACACCATTACGGCACAATACATTAATGGAGAAAGAAAAATAGAAGTTCCTGCGGAAAGAAGAGCCGGAAATAGTAAAAACATCCTGTTAAAAGGAGCTACAGGGAACAACCTTAAAAACGTTACCCTTGATATTCCATTGGGGAAACTGGTTGTAGTAACCGGAATTTCAGGAAGCGGAAAATCTTCTCTGATTAACGGAACATTGTATCCGATCCTTAATAAACACTTTTACAGAGCAGTTCAGGAACCTCTTCCGTATAAAAAGATTGAAGGCCTCGAGAATATTGATAAAATTGTAGATGTAGATCAGACACCAATTGGAAGAACACCACGTTCGAATCCTGCAACCTATACAGGAATGTTTACAGACATCAGAAACCTGTTTGCAGAATTACCGGAAAGTAAAATCCGTGGTTATAAGCCGGGAAGATTTTCTTTTAACGTAAAAGGAGGAAGATGTGAAACCTGTCAGGGGGAGGATTGAAAGTAATTGAAATGAACTTTCTTCCCGATGTCTATGTTCATTGCGAAACCTGTAACGGAAAACGTTTCAACAGAGAAACACTTGAAGTACGCTACAAAGGAAAATCGATCTCTGATGTCCTGGATATGACGATTGATGAAGCCGTAGATTTCTTCCAGCCGATCCCTAAGATTTTTACTAAAGTGAAAACACTTCAGGATGTAGGATTGGGATATATTACTCTCGGACAACAGTCTACTACGCTTTCAGGAGGTGAGGCACAACGTATCAAGCTGGCAACAGAACTTTCAAAAAGACAGACAGGAAATACACTTTACATTCTGGATGAACCGACCACCGGATTGCATTTTGAAGATGTAAAAATCCTGATGGATGCCATTAATCAGCTGGTAGAGCTAGGAAACTCATTCATCATCATTGAACATAATATGGATGTGATTAAACTGGCAGACCATATTATTGATGTTGGCCCAGAAGGTGGAAAACATGGCGGACAGATCGTGGCCCAGGGAACTCCTGAGGAAATTGTGAAATCGAAGAAAAGCTTAACAGGAAAATTTCTGAAACGGGAACTGGAATAAAGGAGGCAATAGCTCTCATTACATAAAACCCCCGGCCGGACTTTTAGTCCGGCCGGGGGTTTATAATTTTAATTCAGAACCTACAAAGGCGATATATATACCTCTATTTTCGTTCCGTCATAGTTGAATGTCCCATCTTCATTAGGTTTCCCTAAAACCCACTTCATATCTACCGGAACCGACCATGCCGTACCCAGTGAGAAGCCGTTTACCGATCTGATCTCTGAACAGTTTCCTGTAGTAATAGCAGAGTGAAACCATGTTTTATCCCTCACTCTATAGAAACCAATTGCTTTTCCTTTAGGGATTACCGAGTAACCGTTCCATTTTTCGCCTGCGGAATAATTGAATTTATTAAGCCATCCCTGAGCCCTGAACTGAACAAGCTCATCCGGAGAGATAGCGGCCCCCGCATATAAAGGGCATACGCCACTACATCATGGCATACTCCTTTGTTGTAATTGCTGATATCATCCTGGCCGGAAAGAAGACCATTAGAGATTAATGATTTTTTCGCCGGATTTAATTGCCCCGTGTGGGCTCCTTTTGGTGTGATCATTTCAATATTATTTTGTTGTTTTGGTGTATTTAAAGATACATAATATATTATAAACAATATTTCACCATAAAGACATATGCTGTTGAGGTATTTTAATCCCTTTGAAATTTTCTATGAATAATGAAAACTTTGAGTATTAAATTGTAATAAACGATGGAAAGAAGTGTTCTATATTTATCAGACATAAAATTAAAACTATATGAAAAATTTAAAGAAGCTGACGAAGTCAGATCTGAAGTCAGTGTACGGAGGAGAGCCAAAAAAATACTGTACCTATTGCGAATGGGCAAATAAAGTAATTTGCAGCGAAATTCCAATCGTTCAGTGCCCTTAAAAATAAAGCCGCTTTTAAGCGGCTTTTTTATTTATGATAAAGTTTTAGTTGCTATTTATTATTTTGCGTGAAATCCTTCATACCTGTTTTCAGATCCTTAATACTGCTGATACTGTCAAAAACAATATTGTCAATTGCCCATCCGTTATCTGAATTTATTAAATGTACTTTATCTGTCCATTTTACTGTTGGATCAGCTAAGTTGTATTCGAAATCTATTTTTGCATCTGCTGAGGTACCGGAGGGGTTTAAAGTAACAGATTTTACTTTGTAGCTGCTGTACCCTTCATACAAACTTGAAAAAACAGCCCCTTCAAACAGTAAAGGCTTTTCATCAGGATGATTACTTTTTTTTACTTTTTCAATATCAGCCTTAGATGTTTTTACAGCTTCTTCCAATATTCTTTTCAGCTCCGGGGAAAAAAGGCTGTCAGAGAATGGCTTATGATAAAGAGCATAGTTAGATGTTCCGTAGGTACTGTAAAGTTCATTGATTTTTTTGCTTATTTCTTTTTCTGCAGATGCTTTTGGGAGGGATTCAGTTTTCTGGCAGCCTGTAAAAAAGAAGAGAATGCTTAGATAAAAAAAGATTTGTTTCATTTGTGTTTTTAATTTTACTAAACGCTCAAATCATGTGCCATATTTTTAGATGAGTTTCTGTTTTTTTAAGCTTGATATAAAATGATCAGGCAATCATAAAATTTTATACATTTGACTATTAAAATATGATCTGTGAATCCTATTCTTGACGTTGTTTTACGCTCCCTCAGTGTTTACCTTTTTATGGTAATTGCTATCCGTCTTTTTGGTAAAAACCAGCTTTCCCAGCTCAATGCAGGAGATGTGGTATTACTTCTGCTTATTTCCAATGCGGTTCAGAATGCTATGGTAGGACAGGATACCTCGCTTCAGGGCGGACTTGTCGCAGCACTTGTTCTTTTCGCTGCCAATTTTATTCTGAAAAGACTGATGTTCTCCAATCGTAAATTTGAAACATTTATGGAAGAAGATCCTGTCATTCTGATCAGGGACGGAAGAGTGGATCAGACTGCTTTGAACAGGGTGAAGATTACCCGGGATGAGCTGGAAGAAGCCATAAGGGAGCACGGAGTAGAGAATATAAAAGATGTAAAACTTTCCATCCTTGAAGTAGATGGAAATATCAGCGTTATTTCAGAAGATGAAACTGAAAAGCAAACCCATTATACAAGAATCAAAAGAAAGAATAAAAGAAAATACCATTAAATAAAGTATGAATTACGAATTAAGAGAAATGCTTCCCGGCGATGAAAAAAAAGTGCTGGAGATTTATAAGCAGGGATTAGATGGGGGAATGTCCACTTTTGAAACAGAAGTTCCTACGGCTGAAGCATGGAATATGGATTATTTCAACGATTGCCGCTGGGTTCTGGAAAACGAAAACAATGAAATAGTGGGATGGTGCGCTTTGAAGCCGGTAAGCAAAAGGGAATGCTATAAAGGAGTGGCTGAAGTAAGCATTTATTTCGACAATAGATACCAAGGGAAGGGCTTGGGATCAGTTTTGCTGAAAAAGATGATCCTTGACAGCGAAAACCATGGTTTCTGGACACTTCAGGCCAGCATTTTTCCCGAAAATGAAGCATCAATAAAGTTTCACCAGAAAAATGGGTTCAGAACTGTGGGAGTCAGAAAGAAAATTGGAAAACTTAACGGCCAGTGGAAAGATGTTATCCTGTTTGAAAAGCGAAGTGAAATTGTAGGTTAAGCAGCAGATAATCTTTAAATTAAATACCCAATACCTTGGTAAATCTCCGGATTCAAAGGCAGCTCAAGTCTTCCGGCGCTCCAATATAGAAATTCCCAAAAACCTATTTTGGCATTAACCTTGTTATTCCATTACTGAAATTTGAAAAAGTGGAAAATATGAAAGGTTTACTTAAAATGGTCGGGGTAATAACCGTTACGTTAATGATGACTTCATGTGTGGTGCATGATCATCACGCAAGAAGGCTCCCGCCGGGGCAGGCTAAAAAAGTATATGGTGGAAGCGCAAGATACTATGCACCTGGACAAGTTAAAAAAAGAGTGTATTATTATGATTATGACAACAGAGGTCATCATCATAAAAACAAAGGACACAAACATCACAGAGATTGAAAAAATAAAAAAGCCCTGATTTTTTCAGGGCTTTTGATTTGTATTTAAAATCTTGATTTTTTAGGGTTCAGGAACGTATTGAAAATCATGACATCGGTTCCGAACTTTTTCTCGACCCTTTCTGAAATATTCAGCATTTCACTTTTAATGAAATCATCCCTGAGATCATCATTATCAAACAGCAGGAGAAGATTGTAATTCTTACCTTCATCAATATAATCACTGTGTACTTCAGAAAGAATATATTTGTTCACATCCATCAGGTTTTCTGCCATCAGAACCAGTGTTTCGTCGATATAATTTTCCCATTCTTCAATATTGTTTTTGGTACAATGGAAAGTTATACTTAATAAGCTCATATTTTATGAATTTTTAAGATTTTTTGGATAAATTCTACCACAAAAATCGGTAAAAAATTCGTAAATTAGCCCGTTAATAAAAATTGGAAATAAATAATTTTCAGACGCACAGCTAAAGGTCTGACTGTCATTATAATAAAATTTGTTTATGCAAAAGAAGGAGAAAGACTGATTCCTATCAACATTGTTGATGAAATGAAATCGTCTTATATCGATTATTCGATGTCGGTTATCGTTTCAAGAGCGTTACCGGATGTAAGAGACGGCCTGAAGCCCGTTCATAGAAGAGTACTTTATGGTATGTACGGATTAGGGGTTTTTTCTAACAGAAAATATTTGAAATCTGCAAGAATCGTTGGGGATGTTTTGGGTAAATACCACCCGCATGGAGACTCCTCAGTATATGATGCGATGGTAAGAATGGCTCAGGACTGGAGCTTACGTTATCCTCAGGTAGACGGGCAGGGTAACTTCGGGTCAATGGACGGCGACCCGCCTGCAGCAATGCGTTATACCGAGGCAAGACTTAAAAAAATATCTGATGAGGTTCTTTCCGACCTGGATAAAGAAACCGTTGATTTCCAGAATAACTTTGACGACAGTTTACAGGAGCCTACCGTACTTCCTACCAAAGTTCCTAACCTTCTGGTAAACGGTACTTCCGGGATTGCAGTAGGGATGGCCACCAATATGGCGCCGCACAACCTTTCAGAATCTATTGATGCGATATGTGCTTACATCGATAACAGAGAAATTACCATCGATGAGCTGATGCACCACATTACAGCACCGGATTTCCCTACAGGAGGGATCATCTATGGGTACGACGGTGTAAGGGATGCTTTCCACACGGGAAGAGGAAGAGTAGTACTGAGAGCAAAAGTGAATTTCGAGGAAATCGGAAACAGAAATGCTATCATCGTTACTGAAGTCCCTTACCAGGTGAATAAGGCCGACATGATCGCCAGAACAGCAGAGCTTATAAAAGATGATAAAATTGTTGGTATTCATGAGATCAGAGACGAATCGGACAGAAATGGTCTGCGTGTCGTTTATGAACTGAAAAATGATGCCATTCCAAATGTTGTCTTAAACTTATTATATAAATATACAGCCCTTCAGACTTCTTTCAGTGTTAATAATATTGCATTGGTTAAAGGAAGACCGGAACAGCTGAACCTAAAGGATATCATCCACCATTTCGTAGAGCACAGACACGAAGTGATCGTGAGAAGAACTCAGTACGAGCTTAAGAAAGCCAAAGAAAGAGCTCACATCCTTGAAGGTTTCATGAAAGTAATCGGAACTCAGGATGCTCTGGACAGAGCCATTTCTATTATCCGCCACAGTGCTAACCCTCAGGCTGCAAAAGAAGGCTTGATCGAAGCATTTGAACTTTCTGAAATCCAGGCTCAGGCTATTCTTGATCTTAGACTGGCACGTCTTACAGGAATGGAGCTGGATAAGATCCGTGACGAGTACGATGCGATCATGAAGGAGATCATGAACTTGGAAGATATTTTGGCTAATGAGTCAAGAAGATTCGAGATCATCAAAGAAGAATTGCTTGAAATCAAAGAAAAATATGGTGACGAAAGAAGAACCGCTATCGATTATTCAGGAGGAGAAATGTCTATCGAAGACATCATTCCGAATGAAGCAGTGGTTCTTACGATTTCACACGCAGGATATGTGAAAAGAACTTCACTTTCCGAATACAAAATTCAGAGCAGAGGTGGTGTAGGAAACAGGGCAGCGACTACAAGGGACGAAGATTTCCTTGAATATATTGTTTCTGCAACCAATCACCAGTATATGCTATTCTTCACAGAAAAAGGAAGATGTTATTGGTTAAGGGTATTTGAAATTCCTGAAGGTTCAAAAACATCCAAAGGAAGAGCGGTACAAAACCTTATCAATATTGAGCAGGACGACAAGATCAAAGCTTACATCAGAACCAATAACCTGAAAGATGCCGAGTACGTAAACCAGATGAGCGTAGTGATGGTAACCAAAAATGGTACGATCAAGAAAACATCTCTTGAAGCTTACTCAAGACCAAGGGTGAATGGGGTGAATGCTATCGAAATCAGGGATAATGACCAGTTATTGGGTGCATACCTTACCAACGGAAACTCTCAGATCATGATTGCGACCAAAAACGGTAAATGTATCCGTTTCCCTGAAGAAAAAGTAAGAGAAGTAGGTAGAGGATCAATAGGGGTACGTGGTATCACTATGGACGATAATGACGAGGCAATTGGTATGATTGTTGTGAATGATGTAGAAAAAGAAACAGTTCTTGTTGTTTCCGAAAAAGGATACGGTAAAAGAACTGCTGTAGAAGACTACAGAATTACCAACAGAGGAGGAAAAGGAGTTATCACCCTGAACATTACCGAAAAAACAGGAAATCTGATCGCCATTCAGAATGTGACAGACGAAGACGGATTGATGATCATCAATAAGTCCGGTGTTGCCATCAGAATGAATATGGACGAAATGAGAGTAATGGGAAGAAATACCCAGGGGTAAAAATGATCAACCTTAAGAAAAATGACGAAATTGCAGCCATTGCAAAAGTAGAAATGGATAAAGAGGTAGCAGATGATTCTGAAGAAAATGAAGAAGGGACAGAAATTGTAACTGATAACCAGGAAAACAGTACACAACCAGAGGCGGAAAAAGAAAACCCGGCTGAGGAAAATGAGAATTCTGATTCTGAAGAATAAAAAGTACAATTAATATAATATAGTTATTATGAAGAAACTCATTTTAGGTATAGCAATCGTAGCTTCTGCTTTCGTTTTCGGTCAGAAGAATGATGTGAATGCCAAGCTGCAGGAAGCGAACAAAGCTGCAATGGATGCATATAATGCAAAGAATTATACCGTTGCCGCGCCTAAGTTTTTAGAAGTTTATAACTTATTAAAAACAAATGGTCAGGATGATAAGATATATATGTATTATGCAGGATTAAGCTATGCTTTGGCAAATAACAGCGACGAATCCATCAAAATATATACTGAGCTTATCAATTCAGGTTTCACGGGGGTTCAGACAACCTATACTGCAAAAGATAAAAAATCCGGTCAGGTAATGAATCTGGATAAAGCAACCTGGGATCTGATGAAGAAGAACTCTGATTATTCAGATTTCAAAACAGAACAGACCCCAAGTGTGGAACCGGAACTTTATGAAACATTAACGACTTTGCTTCTGAATGCAAAGAAACCTAATGAAGCATTGGCCATCATTGATAAAGGATTGGCAAAATATCCGAATAATGCTAAACTTAAAGATGCTCAGGGAACTGCATATTTCGAATCCGGAAATACAGATAAATTCATTGGGGCTCTTAAAGAACAGCTTGCTAAAAATCCTAATGACGCTACCAACTGGTATAATCTTGGAGTAATGCAGTCTAAGAATCCTGCTACAGTAGAAGATGCAGTAGCTTCATTCAAAAAAGCAATTGAAATCAAGCCGGATTTTGAGAATGCTTACCAGAACCTTGTGTATACAGTAGTTGGTGACGATTCTAAAATTGTAGAACAAATCAATGCATTAAGAAAAGATAAGCCGGATGAGGCTACCAAACTGATCGATGCGAGAAGAGAAAGATTTGCGAAAGCACTTCCATATGCTGAAGGATGGTACAAAGCTGCACCGGAAAGTCTTGATGCTCTTACGGCATTGAAAGAGATCTACGTGGTAACAAAAAATACCGATAAGCTTAAAGATCTGAAAGCTAAGGAAGCTGAATTAAAAGCAAAAGCGAAATAATAACTTCTTAGCTGAATAATAAACAAAACCGGAGCAGAAATGTTCCGGTTTCGTTCTTTTTTAATCTAAAAGACAGCGCTGTTTTTTACCTTCATTATCCTTAAATTTCACCTTAAAAATTCTCTGTAATTCCGTATCTTTGAGAAAAATTTTACAAGATGATTGAGTGGAAAACCGCCAAAGAATACGAAGATATTACCTATAAAAAATGTAACGGGGTAGCAAGAATTGCTTTCAACAGACCGGAAGTAAGAAATGCCTTCAGACCCAAAACCACTTCAGAACTTTATGATGCTTTTTACGATGCTTATGAAGATTCCTCAATAGGAGTTGTTCTGCTTTCAGGAGAGGGACCAAGCCCCAAAGACGGAGGTTGGGCTTTCTGCAGCGGAGGAGATCAGAAAGCAAGAGGCCATCAGGGTTATGTAGGGGAAGACGGGAGACACCGTCTGAATATTCTTGAAGTGCAGCGTCTGATCCGTTTTATGCCGAAAGTAGTTATTGCGGTGGTTCCGGGATGGGCTGTTGGTGGTGGACATTCACTTCATGTGGTTTGCGATCTCACTTTAGCCAGTAAAGAACATGCAATTTTTAAGCAGACCGATGCTGATGTTACAAGCTTTGATGGAGGATACGGATCTGCATACCTTGCAAAAATGGTAGGCCAGAAAAAAGCCCGTGAAATATTCTTTTTAGGAAGAAACTATTCTGCTCAGGAAGCTTTGGATATGGGAATGGTGAATGCTGTAATCCCACATGCAGAACTGGAAGATACCGCCTACGAATGGGCTCAGGAAATATTGGCAAAATCCCCGACTTCCATCAGAATGCTGAAGTTTGCCATGAACCTTACAGATGACGGAATGGTTGGCCAGCAGGTATTTGCCGGAGAAGCAACACGTCTGGCTTATATGACGGAAGAAGCTCAGGAGGGAAGAAATGCATTCCTTGAAAAAAGAAAACCTGACTTCGGAGAAAATCAGTGGATATCTTAAACATTGGCAATCAGCAATAAGTAATGAAAAATTACTCATTACTTATTGCCTATTACTTATAAACTATGTCAGATTGGATAAAAGCCGCAAGGCTAAGAACTTTACCGCTTTCCCTAAGCGGGATCATTATGGGAGCTTTCATTGCAAAATGGAGACTTTACGGACAAGGCGGAATATGGGACTGGAAAATTTTTGCTCTGGCACTTCTGGTAACCCTTTTGTACCAGATTTTATCGAACTATGCCAATGACTATGGAGATGGCGTAAAGGGCACAGATGCTAAAAGGATCAACGAAGCAGAATCCAGGGCAGTAGCTTCAGGAAAAATTACGGCAAAACAGATGAAAAATGCAGTGATTATTTTCTCTTTACTGTCATTTATTGCTACAATTGGTTTATTGTATGTTGCTTTCATTCCGGATTATATGAATGAATTTTATATTTTCATAGGATTGGGGGTAGCTTGTATTTTAGCGGCAATTGGTTATACGGTTGGGAAAAAACCTTATGGATATATGGGATTGGGAGATCTTTTCGTATTTATCTTCTTCGGTTTGGTTTCGGTTTGTGGAAGTTATTTCCTGTTCACGAAAACGTTCAGCTGGGATATGCTGCTGCCGGGAACAGCAGTAGGAATGATGAGCATGGCAGTTCTTAATCTTAACAATATGAGAGATATAGAAAGCGACAGGCTGTCCGGGAAAAACAGCTTTGCCCTCAGGATTGGTTTCAAAAATGCAATGATCTACGAAATGATCCTTTTACAGCTTCCTTTGATCTTAATTCTTATATTTTTAGGGTTAAATGGTTTTATACAGTCTCAGAATTACTATGTTTTCATCGTAATGATCTTACTGATTCCATTTTCTAAGCTCAGAAGAAAAATCATGTCTGTAAAAGAGCCTAAAGATCTGGATCCATTCCTGAAACAGGTGGGTATCCTTACTTTTACAATGGCAGTGCTTACAGCGATAGGACTTAATTTCTTTAAATAATATTATCACGCTTATGAGTTCAGATATTTATGTTCAGGCCCAGATGCTTATCAGAAAACCGGTTGAAGATGTTTTTGAAGCATTCATCAACCCTGAAATAACCACCAAATTCTGGTTTACGAAATCTACCGGGAAACTGGAGGAGGGTAAAACCATTACCTGGGAATGGGAAATGTATAATGTAAAATCGGATGTGCTCGTACATGAGATCATTCCTAATCAGCTGATAAAAACAGAGTGGGGAGATCCTGCAGTACATGCGGATTATGAATTCAAAGAAATGGAGAAAGGAACCTTGGTTATTATTAAAAGCTACGGATTCAACCAGACAGGTGAAGACCTTTTAAAAGTAATTAATGATAATACAGGCGGTTTTACAACAGTTCTGGACGGTTGTAAGGCTTATCTTGAACATGGAATCAAGCTGAATTTAATTGAAGATAAATTTCCTGCAAAGTAAGTTTTAATCTTACAGTGTTTAAGCATTATTCAATATTATTTTTATTGTTAACGATATAAAAATTTAAAAATGAAAATACAATTTTTAGGACAAAACTGTTTTTTGTTTACTTACAAAAACAAAACAATTTTAAGTGATCCTTTTTACAATTACAAAAAAGCGGAATCCAGCTTTGATATAGCGGCTCAGAAAATAGATTATATCTTACTTACCCACGCTCACGGCGATCATATTGCTGATGTGGAAGAAGTGTTACAGTTTCACCCGGAAGCAACAGTTATTGCTGTTCCTGAGATCTGTGCTTACTTCAAAACGGCAAAAAACAAAGATGATGTGAACTTAGGAGGATCGGCAAAAATCGACGATCTTAAAATTTCCATGGTACCGGCTCATCATACGAGTTCGTTCCCGGATGGAAGCTATGGAGGTGTTCCTGTGGGTTATATTTTCAGACTGCCTGAAGGGAAGAACATCTATATGGCAGGAGATACGGGTGTAATGGCGGATATGGAGCTTTTTCCAAGACTTTTCGGAAACATAGACCTGTCTATCCTTCCTATCGGAAGCCACTACACGATGTGCCCGAGAAAAGCAGCTTTTGCCGCAGCGGAATTATTGAAAACCCCAAAAGTAATCGGTTGCCACTTTGATACATTTCCTGCTATTGAAATCAACCATGAAAGTGCATTAAAGCATTTTGCAGATAAAAATGTAGAACTTGTTCTTCCGAAACTGGGAGAGGAGTTTGAATTTTAAATAAAGATGAAAGGTAATTTGAAAATTGGAATGGAAATGCTGAAAAGTATAGAAACAAAAAAAGATAATTTTCCAATTACCTTACTTCAACTTAAACCAAAAAAAATGGCAAGCTACCTAAATCACACCGCTACGACCGATTACCTTTGCTGTGTTCCCACCCTGGAGGATTCTCAGGAGCTGGTTGTTTAGGACTTGCCGTTGCAAAGGTAGGAATATTTTATAAACTTCAAAACATAATTAGAGAAAATTAGTCGAAAAAATGCAGTGACAAAGCTAAACGGCTGGAATTTAGTGCAATAATTTTTCAATTTTTTTCTAAAAAATCAAACATGACGAAAAGTCCATCAACATTAGGAATTTTACTTTTTATCGCTACAATGATCATCTTTTTTGTGGCCTATTACTTTTTCTCGGGAATTAATTATTTTGATACCTCTTTGAAAATCAACGCATTTGTTCTTCCGGTTCTGTATACGGGGATAGCCTTCTGGTCCGTGAAATCTTTCTGGAACAAAAACAGAGTGGTAACTTTTAAAGATGCATTTTCAAGAGCGTTCATTCCGATGTTTATCGGGGGAATTTTATCCATCTTCAGCATCTATGCTTTCCTTAATTTCGTGGATACGGATGCAAAAAAATTGTTGAACTACCAATATGTACAGAGACAGAAAACAGAGCTGGATACTGAATATCAGTCTGCAAGGAAGATATTGAAACATCAGAAAGATATTGATGAATTAGACAAAAAATACAAAGAAAGACTGCCAAGTTTTTCTCCTGAAGCCATTAAAGGAAAAGATATGCTTACGGCAAGTCATTTTTCAGGATATTTTGCAGCAATTCTTATATTTTACGTAGTTTTGTCAGTGTTTTTTGGAGCATTTTTCAGAACAAGAACGGTGTACCAGGAAACAGAAAACCAAGAATAATTTTTATTAAAATTAAATGAATTTATCTATAGTTATTCCGTTATTAAACGAAGAAGACTCTTTGGAACAGCTTTTTTCAAGGATTGACAATGTCTGCTATTCCAATAACCTGTCCTATGAAATCTGGTTTGTAGATGACGGAAGTACAGATTTATCGTGGAGCATCATCGAAAATCTGAAGGTTCAACACCCTCAGATCCACGCCATCAAATTTTCCAGAAACTATGGAAAATCACAAGCCCTTCATGCCGCTTTCGAAAGAACGAACGGGGAAGTAGTGATTACCATGGATGCTGATTTACAGGACTTTCCGGAAGAAATTCCTGAACTTTATAAAATGGTCACGGAAGATAATTATGATATCGTTTCAGGCTGGAAAAAGAAACGTTTTGACAACGTAATGACGAAAAATGTTCCGTCGAAACTCTTCAATGCGGCAGCAAGAAAAGTTTCAGGCGTTTACCTTCACGATTTCAACTGTGGTCTTAAAGCTTACAAAAAGCAGGTGGTAAAATCCATCGATGTGTATGGAGACATGCACCGTTATATTCCTGTTTTGGCAGCCAATGCCGGGTTCAGAAGAATTACCGAAAAAGAGGTTCAGCATCAGGCAAGACCTTACGGAACTTCAAAATTCGGGACCGAAAGGTTTATCAGGGGTTTCCTGGATCTTGTAACGCTTTGGTTTGTCAGCAGATTCGGAGGAAGACCTATGCATTTTTTCGGGGCTGTGGGAACAGTAATGTTTATCGTAGGATTCCTTTCCGCACTTTGGCTGGGAGTTTCAAAACTGATTGATGTCGCTAGAGGAATTTATGGACATCTGATCACGAACAATCCGTGGTTTTATATTGCACTGACGATGATGATTATGGGAACACTGCTTTTTATAGCAGGATTCTTAGGAGAAATGATCATCAGAACAAACAGGGAACATAAAAATTACAATATTGATGAAGTAATTTAACATGGAAAGTAAATTACCGAAAATATATTCTAAACAAGCCATGATCTATTCAACATCACTTGAAAATAGTTAAAGAAATGTATTAAATCATTGAAATGGATAAAAAAGTTGTTTGAACTGCGGTCGTTCAATCTCCGATGAGTTTTGTGCTCATTGCGGACAGAAAGCGGACACAGCAAGAATAACTCCACATTCTTTGGTTAAAAATGATATTCTTGGATCGATTTGGCATGTGGAAGCTAAATTTTTCCATACTTTAAAAAATATTTCATTCAGACCGGGAGAAACCGCGATGGATTATATTTCAGGAAAAAGAATCAGGTACAACAATTTTATATCGTTGTTACTGATTCTTTTTGGTTTTAATGTATTAGGCTATCATTTTTACGAAAAATTTTCACCCGCAGAAGTTCTTTCGGATGACGTTCTGGATATGAAAAATTTTTTCTCCAGATATTCCAAAACAATTTTATTTGTTATCATTCCGATGCTCGCCATCAATGCTTATTTTTTATTTAAAAGAATGAATTTGAATATTGCGGAGCATTTTATCATCGGAACAGTAAGTCTTTTAGGAATTTTAATCTTATTTTTGTTGGACGATATCGTGAGCCTGATCGGTTTGTGGAAACCTGTTTCAGGGATTTTCGATTTCATCGACAAAATTATATTCGGTCTTTCTGTTCTCTTCCCGGCAATTACGTATTGGAATGCTTTTAAAAAATCATACTCAAAACCAGGTTTACTGTGGCGGGTATTGGTTCTTTATGTTCTGATGGGAGTGGAAAGTACGGTGATAAGTCTGATTTTATATACAATATTTTAAATTAAAATGAAAAATACATTCTATACGTTATTATTATTGGCTGTAGTATCCTGCGGAAAAGTTTCTCCCAAAGGAAATATAGAAAGGAAAGACATAGATGTTTCAGAATTCGTGAATCTGGATCTGGAAGGTAAATTCCGCGTATTTTATGCCAGAGGAGCCAAAAATTTTGTAGAGATTGAAACTTATCCGAATGTGGCAAATAATCTGGATGTGGACGTTGATGACAAAACCCTTTTCATCAAAGAAAAAAGAGGTACAAAAGGTGTGGACTTCTACAATGTAACGATCTATTCAAAATATAATCTGGAAAAAGTTACTGTTGCAGATTTTGTAGAAATGAATATTTCGAGCGAAATTAAGACCGATAATTTTAGGCTTAATATAAAAAATAATGCTACTTTTATGGGTTCAGTGAACACGAGAAGAGCAGAAGTAGAGATGCGGAACAGAAGCCGGGCCAATTTTTTGGGACAAACCAAAAATGCAGTGATAAAAATCTCTGATACAGCAAGTTTGATTGCGCCTTATTGGAAAATAGAAAACCTGAATATTGACTCCAAAAACGGAAACTATGCAGAAGTTAACGTAAAAGATTCCTTAAAAGGAAATATTCAGAATACAGCAAAATTTATTTATTATAATGACCCGATCCGAGCGTTTAAAATTGATAAAACGACTAAGGTTGAGAATAAAAAGCTGGAATGATAAGAAGATGGGAGATGGAAGGCAAAAATTTCTCCCACCTTCCAGGCAAAAAAATAAACAATAATAAAATAAAGCAGAAACTTTGAATTTGGACGTAGAACTTTCCCATCTTCAAACCTTCATGCTTCCAAACTTAAATACAAATATGACAACATTAGAAAAAGCTAAACTTTGGTTAGGTGATACATTCGATAAAGAAACAAAAGATGCTGTACAGCTGTTGATCGACAGCAATTCTCCGGATCTGGAAGATTCCTTCTACAGAGAACTCGAATTCGGGACAGGAGGAATGAGAGGTATCATGGGAGTAGGAACCAACCGATTGAATAAATATACTTTAGGCCAGGCTACACAGGGATTGGCCAATTATATGCTTCAGCAGTTTAAAGGAGAGGAAATCAAAGTGGCTATCGCTTATGATGTACGCCATAATTCAAAAGAATTCGGGAAACTGGTAGCGGATGTTTTAACTGCCAACGGAATTAAAGTACTTCTTTTCAAAGATCACAGGCCGACTCCGGAACTTTCTTTCACTGTAAGAGACAAAAAATGTAACGGAGGAATTGTACTTACGGCCTCTCACAATCCGCCGGAATACAACGGGTATAAAGTATACTGGAATGACGGGGCACAGATTGTTCCGCCGCATGATGAAGCCATTATCAATGAAGTATATTCCGTGAAATTTGACGAAATTAAATTCAATGGAAATGATGACCTGATCGAATGGATCGGGGAAGAGCAGGATGATGTCTATATTGATGCCTGTATTGAAAATTCAACCTATCAGAATGTAGGGAAAGAAAATTTAAATATTGTTTTCACCTCGATCCACGGGACTACTTATACTACAATTCCGAAAGCTTTGGAAAAAGCAGGATTCAAAAAAGTGGATCTGGTAAAAGAGCAGATGATCCCGAGCGGTAATTTTACCACGGTAGAATCTCCAAATCCGGAAGAGCCGGCAGCACTGGAAATGGCACTGGATCTTGCAAGAGTGACCAATGCAGATATTGTGATCGGTACAGATCCGGACGGAGACAGACTAGGGATTGCTGTAAGAAATCTTGACGGTGAAATGCAGCTTCTGAACGGAAACCAGACCAATACCATCCTTACCTATTATATTTTAAATGAGTGGAGAAAGCAAGGAAAAATCACAGGAAAAGAGTTCATCGGCTCTACGATTGTAACTTCAGATATTTTCTTTGATATCGCCCAGAAATTTGGTGTTGACTGTAAAGTTGGATTAACAGGTTTCAAGTGGATCGGAAAAATGATCCGCGAAGCAGAAGGAAAAGAAAAATTCGTTTGCGGAGGTGAAGAAAGCTTCGGTTTTATGACCGGTGACTTTGTCCGCGATAAAGATTCTTGCGGAAGTATCCTTTTGGCGTGTGAAATTGCTGCGTGGTGTAAAGCCAATGGAAGAACAATGTACCAGTACTTGATTGAGATCTACCAGGATCTGGGAATGTACTATGAAGGATTGGTCAATATCGTAAGAAAAGGAAAAGAAGGAGCTGAAGAAATTCAGAATATGATGAAAAACTTCCGCGAAAACCCGCCTAAAGAACTGGCCGGATCATTAGTGGAAGAAGTGAAAGACTTTAAAGAACAAACCAGCTTCTCTGTTTCAAAGAACGAAACAAAAGTAATGAACGACATTCCAAAATCGAATGTGCTGATTTATTATACCCAGGATGGCACCAAAGTATGTATAAGACCTTCCGGAACAGAGCCGAAGATCAAGTTTTATATTTCTGTAAAAGATACCGTTGCTTCTGAAGCAGATTTCAGGGATAAATTAAAATCTCTGGAAGCTAAAATAGAAGACGTAAGAAAAGATTTACAATTAACATAAGAAAACAGGGTTTAGGATTTAGGAATCAGGGAATTTGATCCCCAATAAGTCCTGAAACCTAATCCCTAATCCCAAAAAAATATAAATTTAAATAAAGAATAAAGTGAAAGTTTCAAAATTAGCGGCGAACCTGATTGGTTCCGAAATTGTAAAAATTGGTAATGAAGTAAATGATTTAAAAGCAAAAGGAGCGGAAATAGCCAATCTTACTATTGGTGACCTGAATTCTAATCTCTATCCCATCCCGGCACTGCTGAAGGAAGAGATTCAGAAGGCATATCAGAATAATCTAACGAATTATCCGCCTGCAAACGGACTTTTATCTTTAAGAAATGAAGTTTCCAGAGACCTGAAAAACAGATGGAACCTGGATTATTTACCCAACGACATTTTAATTACTGCCGGATCCAGACCATTGATCTATGCAGTGTATAAAACAATCATTGACGAAGGGGACAAAGTAGTATATCCTACACCGTCATGGAACAACAATCACTATGCTTACCTTACTTCTGCAGAAGCAGTAGAAGTGAAAACAACTCCTGAAAACAATTTCCTGCCAACTGCTGATGACCTGAGACCTCATTTGGGAGGTGCCGTTCTTTTGGCATTGTGTTCACCATTGAATCCTACAGGAACCATGTTTACAAAAGAACAGCTTTCAGATATCTGCGAACTGGTTCTTGAAGAAAACAGAAAAAGAGGAGCAGATGAAAAGCCGTTGTACCTGATGTATGACCAGATCTATTCTAACCTTACTTTTGGGGCAAAACATGTAGATCCGGTTTCTCTTTTCCCTGAACTGAAAGAATACACCATCTATATCGACGGGATTTCTAAATGTCTTGCTGCAACGGGTGTCCGTGTAGGCTGGGGATTTGGTCCGTCTCATATTCTTGATAAAATGAAAGCCCTTTTAACGCACGTTGGAGCATGGGCACCTAAACCAGAGCAGGAAGCTACCGCTAAATTCTTTGAAAATACTGAAAACGTAAATGTCTTTGTAGAAGATTTCAAAGGAAAGCTGGAAGAAAGCCTGAAAGTGCTTCATGGCGGAATCCAGGATTTGAAAGGAAAAGGATTAGCTGTAGAAAGCATCGAACCCATGGGAGCCCTGTATCTTACCATTAAATTAGAATATATTGGAAAAACTAAGCCGGATGGTTCTGTTATTGAAAACTCTTCCGACCTGGTATTCTATTTGATCAACGATGCCGGAGTTGCTTTGGTACCGTTTTCAGCTTTCGGGGAGGCAAAATCTGAGCCTTGGTTCCGTGCTTCCGTAGGTGGTTTAGCGGTTGATGAGATCAAAGTGATGCTTCCTAAGCTTGAAAATGCACTGAACAATCTGAAATAATTTTTCAATGTAATAATGTATCAGCATGACAGTTTATCAATATTTTAAATGCTAAACCGTTATGCTGTTATATGATAAAATAAACGCTTCGGCTTCGCTCAGCATTGACACGTTTTCACAAGCAGTTAGAATTAGCAGTGTCACGCTGAGCAGAGTCGAAGTGTTTTTGAAATAAGATATAATAATCGAGTGGTATTAACTTTAATAATCTATCAATGAAAATCATAGCCGTTATTCCCGCACGTTACGAAGCCAGCCGCTTTCCGGCAAAGCTTATGCAGATGTTGGGTGAAAAAACAGTCATCACGACCACCTATCAGAATGTTGCAGAAACCGGGCTGTTCGATGAAGTATTTGTGGCTACGGATTCACCAATTATTTTCGATGAAATTGTGAGTAATGGAGGAAAAGCTGTCATGACCGGTCAGCATGAAACCGGAAGCGACCGTATTGCAGAGGCGGTACAGAATATCGACTGTGATATTGTTATCAATGTCCAGGGTGACGAACCTTTCCTTAAACTGGAGCCTTTAAAGCAGCTTATTGAAGTTTTTAAAGAAGATGATAACCAGGAGATTTCTCTCGCTTCATTAAAGATAAAACTGACGGAAAAAGAAGAAATTGAAAATCCGAATAATGTAAAAGTAATTACAGACAACAATGGATTTGCCCTTTATTTCAGCCGTTCTGTAATCCCTTTTCACAGAGAAATTTCTTACGATGTGAGCTATTTTAAGCACATTGGAGTATATGCTTTCAGAAAACACGCACTGCTTCAGTTCTCCAAGCTGGAAATGAAGCCTCTTGAAATATCAGAAAAGATCGAATGCATCCGTTACCTGGAGTATGGAATGAAAATCAAATTAATAGAAACCAATTTTATTGGAGTAGGGATCGATACTCCTGAAGATCTGGAGAAAGCCAGGAAATTGATTTAAGCCAAAAAGTGGAAATAATATGTTCTTGGCATTTTTCCAATTGTCTTTCACTTCTTTGCTTTTTCGCCCAATTCCCCTTATATTTGAAATATAAATAAGATTAATGAAGAAATTATTTTTTGTATTCGTGCTGATACTTTCACAGTTGTCTTTCGCGCAAACAGCAAAAGAGATTATAGAGAAAAATATAGAACTGTCCGGAGGATTAATGAATTGGAAGCTCTTAAATTCAGTACTGTTACAGGGAAAAGTGATCCTGGGGGTTAAAGATGAATATCCTATAAAGATTTTTCAGCAGCGTCCCAATCTTACTAAAACGGTGATCAGCATCGGTGGAAAAGAAACGGCAATTGAAGGCTTTGACGGAACTAAAGGTTATGCAATGAATTATGCAGCCAACAAACTTCAGGTGTATCCTGAATATGTCCCTGAAAGTTTTGATAATGACTTTATCGACTGGGAAAACAAAGGTTTTGATGCCAAATATCTGGGAAAGGAAAAAGTAGGTGAAATCTACTGCCACAAAGTGGAATTAACTAAAAATGTAAATAAAAATATTTATTATTTTGATGTTAAAACCTATATGCTTTTAAAAGAAATTAAAAAGGACGAAACACTGACGTATGCCGATTACAAGAAAGTAGGGAATCTTTCAATGCCTTTTAAGATTGAATCTTCAAGTACTAAAAAGGATGGAGACTTCGTTATGATCCTGAACAGAATAGATGTAAATAAGGTTTTTCCTGCCAATACATTTAAATTCTAGGCTGAAGCATAAGAATGAATAAATTGCATTTTTTGACAAATAACTGTGGCAGAGCTGCCCGCTAAAATTTATAGGGATGAAAAAGATTTTCTTATTGCTGCTTTCCTTTGTGGCATTTTTACAGAACTGTACCAATCAGAAAAGTGAAATTTCTCAAGCTAAAACCAATGAACTTATGGGTAAAACAATATATGATTTCAAAGTAGAAAGCCTTGATGGCAAGGAGATCAACTTTGCAGACTTTAAAGGAAAAAGATCCTTATTGTAAATACAGCATCAGAGTGCGGATTTACGCCGCAGTATGCAGATCTTGAAAAAGTGTATGAAGAATACAAAGATAAGCTTGTTATTGTAGGTTTTCCAGCCAATAATTTTGGAGGCCAGGAACCCGGAACCAATACTGAAATTGGTGCATTCTGCCAGAAAAATTACGGGGTTACATTTCCTTTAGCAGCTAAAGTTTCTGTAAAAGGGGATGATACAGCTCCGATTTTTAAATATTTAACAGAAAAAGAACTTAACGGGGTTAAAAATACGACGATCCTTTGGAATTTCACCAAATTCCTGCTGGATGAAAACGGAAAACTGATTGATACTTTTGTAAGTACTACCAAACCTACGGATGAGGCTATTACGAAGTATTTGAAGTAAGATAAAGCATACATAACGTTTCGGCTCCGCTCAGCGTGACAGTTTAAACAATACAAGTAGTATTAGAAATGTCACGCTGAGCGGAGTCGAAGCGTTTATAAACAACCGATAATATGCTCAAGGTATCCGAAAAAAATATATTTTTATAAAATAAAATTTTGCTCATGAAAAAACTAATTTTTACCCTTTGTATTCTGGCTTCTTTTATGTTGGGTTTTGCCTTTAAATCAGCTACAGAAAAGAGTTCGGATGATTTAAAAAGAGTTACGGGAATCGGTGGAATTTTCTTTAAATGTAAAGATCCTAAAAAGATGAGGGATTGGTATAAAGATCATCTGGGACTTAGTATCAATGAGTATGGAGCTGTATTTGAATGGTATCAGGGCTCAGACAACTCTAAAAAAGGATTTAGCCAATGGAGCCCTTTCAGCGAGAAAACGAAATACTTTCAACCTTCTGAAAAAGATTTCATGATCAACTACCGCGTCCAGAATCTTGAAAAGCTGGTTGAACAGCTGAAAAAAGAAAATGTTACCATCGTTGATAAGATTGAAACCTACGAGTATGGTAAATTTGTACACATTATGGATATCGAAGGTAATAAAATAGAGCTTTGGGAGCCTAATGATATTGAATATGAAAAATTAGGAAACAGTATAGGTGCCAAAACTACTAAATAAAAATGCTCAGCCGGCTTTTAATGATCAGTTTTTTCCGCAAAGCAGAAAATATTCCCCAGTTTAATGCTGGAGTAGCCGTTGCTTTTTATTTTGGACGAATTGATCATAGCTTTAGCCAGAACATCTGTAGGTAAAGGCTTCTGGCTTTCCAAAAGTCCCAGTTTGTTTGCAAATTTTATAATCCTGCTGCCCAGAACTTCCCCGGTTCTTTCTGAATCCTTTCTTTCAAGCATTCCGGGTTTGAAAATGGTAATTTTATTGAAATGGAGTTGCTTGACGGCTTCTTCCAGTTCACCTTTCATTTTCGAATAGAAAATTTTAGATTTTGGATTGGCTCCGTAAGCCGATACAAGAACATAATCTTCCACGTCGTTTTCCTTCGCTGCCTTGGCAAATTCATACTGGTAATCGAAATCTACTTTTCTTTGAGCTTCTTTGCTTCCTGCATCTTTCAATGTAGTTCCAAGACATGAAAACACAATGTCGCCCTTTACTTTATCTTTCCATTCTTCCGGTTTTTCAAAATCAACTACATGAACATTCAACTTATCATTCTGGATATCCACAGGTTTTCTTACGAAGATGTCAACTTCTTCAAACTCCTTATCGTTAAGCAGTTGCTTAACCAGATCTTTTCCTGTAGCGCCTGTTGCGCCGATGACCAAAGCTTTCATAATAATTGTGATTGGTGATGATATTATTTCTTTCTTAAATTTACTAAATTTGAAATTAATATCAATGATCATTAATCACTTATCATTTATAAATTCATGGATGCCAACGAAGTTTTAGATTATTGCCTGACAAAAAAAGGAGTTACAGAAAACTTTCCTTTTGATAATGAAACGCTTGTGATGAAGGTCGGGACAAAAATGTTCCTGTTAATGCCTTTGGAAAAGCAGCCGTTAAGTATCAATGTAAAAACCGATCCTGAGTGGAGCGCAGAACTTCGAGAACAGCATCCGCAGATCACCGGAGCATTCCATATGAATAAAACCCACTGGAATTCTGTAATTACAGATGGATTGAAAAAAGATTTGATCTTTAAACTGATCGATCATTCTTATGAATTAGTATTTAATTCACTGACCAAAAAAGCAAAAGAGGAAATTGTAAACAGTTAGAACTGAAACTCCCGGGTCAGTCTTTTATCTTCATCCAGTCTTTCAATAAGCTTTTCAAGACCTTCAAATTTAATCTCGTCATGCAGAAAATCCCTGAACTTTACAGTAATCTTTTCATCATAGATATCACCTTCAAAATCAAGGATATACACTTCAACGGTTAATTTTTCTCCATTTACAGTAGGATTGGTACCGATGCTGAGCATTCCTTTATATTGCTGTCCTTTTACTTCAGTTTCTACGATATAAGCTCCTTTTTTAGGAAGAAGTTTGATCGTTTCAGTTTCGATATTAGCGGTGGGATAGCCGATGGTTCGTCCGATCTTTTTTCCATGAACAACGGTGCCGGAAACAGAGTAGGAGTAACCCAGCATTTCATTGGCTTCCTTAATGTTACCTGTTAAAAGAGCATTACGGATTTTAGTGGAACTGATATTGTTTTCGTGGATGTTGATAGCTTCCATTTGCTCCACAACAAAACCGAGTTCTTTTGAAAGTTTCTGAAGAAGTTCAAAATTTCCGCTTTTATTTTTTCCGAAGGAATGGTCGTAGCCTATAATAAGGTATTTTACATTCAGCTTATCAATCAGGATCTGGCGTACAAACTCTTCTCCTGTGAGATTTCTGAACTCTTCATCAAATTCTTTCAGGAATAAATGATTAATACCATATTTTTCAATCAGCTGTTTTTTCTCCTCCAGCGTATTGAGAAGCTTAAGGTCTTCATTCGGGTTGAAAACAAAACGGGGATGCGGCCAAAAAGTAAGGATAGCAGTTTCCAGATTATTCTCTGTGCCCACATTGATCAGTTCATCAATAATACTTTTATGTCCCAGATGTACTCCGTCAAACATTCCCAGAGACAATGCTAAAGGCTTTTGAGAGGAGTAATCTTTAAAATTCTTGAAAATTTTCAAAACGGAAAAATTTGACTGCAAATATAGGTATAATGTAGCAATGTATCAATATAACAGTTTACCAATATTTCCAACTGGAAAATGAATGTCAGATTGATAAACTGCTCGATTGCTAAATTTCAAAAAAGTATGATAAAAATCTTTTTTTACCAATTGTGGGTTTATGAAGAATCATTATATTTGCACCAAGAAAAAATTTAGCAATGGCAAACCAAATTAAAGGTAAAATTTCTCAAATTATTGGTCCGGTAATCGACGTTGTCTTCACAGATGTGGAAGCTGTTCCAGCAATCTATGACGCGTTAGAAATTACAAAAGAAAACGGTGAAAAAGTAGTTTTAGAGGTAGAACAACATATTGGCGAAGATACAGTAAGATGTATTGCAATGGACGCTACTGACGGTCTTAAAAGAGGGCAGGACGTAATCGGATTCGGAAATCCTATTATGATGCCAATCGGTGAGGCTGTAAACGGAAGACTATTCAACGTTGTTGGTGATGCTATCGACGGACTTCAAGATATTTCTAAGGATGGTGGTCTGCCAATTCACAGACCAGCTCCAAAATTTGATCAACTTTCAACTTCTGCAGAAGTTTTATTTACAGGGATTAAAGTAATCGACCTAGTTGAGCCTTACGCAAAAGGAGGTAAAATTGGTTTGTTCGGTGGTGCCGGTGTAGGTAAAACAGTATTGATCCAGGAGTTGATTAACAATATTGCAAAAGGACACGGAGGTCTTTCAGTTTTTGCCGGAGTAGGTGAAAGAACGAGAGAAGGAAATGACCTTTTGAGAGAGATGCTTGAATCAGGAATTATCAAATATGGTGATGATTTCATGCACTCTATGGAAAACGGAGGTTGGGACCTTTCTAAAGTAGACTTGGAAGCTATGAAAGATTCTAAAGCTGCATTCGTTTTCGGACAGATGAACGAGCCGCCAGGTGCAAGAGCGAGAGTAGCCCTTTCAGGTCTTACATTGGCTGAGTATTACAGAGACGGTGGTGAAAGCGGACAAGGTAGAGACGTACTTTTCTTCGTAGACAACATCTTCCGTTTTACACAGGCTGGTTCTGAGGTATCTGCACTTCTTGGTCGTATGCCGTCAGCGGTAGGTTATCAACCGACTCTTGCTTCTGAGATGGGTGCGATGCAGGAAAGAATTACTTCAACTAAAAACGGTTCAATTACTTCAGTACAGGCGGTTTATGTACCTGCGGATGACTTAACTGACCCGGCTCCTGCAACTACGTTTGCTCACTTGGATGCAACTACGGTACTAGACAGAAAGATTGCTTCATTAGGTATCTATCCTGCGGTAGATCCATTGGCTTCTACTTCAAGAATCCTTGCTCCTGAGGTTATTGGTAACGAACATTATGACTGTGCTCAGAGAGTAAAAGAAATTCTTCAGAGATACAAAGCACTTCAGGATATCATCGCGATTCTTGGTATGGAAGAACTTTCTGAAGAAGATAAATCAGTAGTTTACCGTGCAAGAAAAGTTCAGAGATTCCTTTCTCAGCCTTTCCACGTAGCTGAACAGTTTACAGGTATCCCAGGATCATTGGTAGACATCAAAGATACTATCAAAGGATTCAACATGATTATGGATGGTGAATTAGACCATTTGCCGGAAGCTGCTTTCAACCTGAAAGGAACTATCGAGGAAGCGATCGAAGCCGGGCAAAAAATGCTAGCTGAAAACGCTTAAGAAAATTTTAAATGTTAAATTTTAGATTTTAGATTGAAAAATCATTTAAAATTTAAAATCTATAATCTATAATTCATAAAAAAATGAATATAAAAATTTTAACACCAGAATACGTAGTTTTTGAAGGAGAAGTAAACTCTGTATTGTTGCCGGGAAAAAATGGTGAATTCCACATCATGAAAAACCACGCAGCTATTGTTTCTTCTTTAGTCGGAGGTAAGGTGAAGCTTTTTACTTCTTCTGTGGAAGAGTCTTATGCTAAAAACTTTACTAAAGAAAATGAGAAAGATTCTGTTTTTTCTTATCCTATCAAAAGCGGTGTTGTAGAATTTAATCATGATAAAGGAATTATCCTTTGTGAATAATTAAATGAAAAGCTAAATATATTTTCAAGAAAGTGTAACTTTGGTTACACTTTTTTTATGTTGTGTAAAAGTCTGATTGTATGAAGAGAAGCATCATCATATTCTTTACCGTTCTGGGAATCCTTTGTAATGCCCAAAATTTCAAAACCAAAAGAGGTATTATAAGTCTTGACGGTGTTCATGTCGCCAAGATCTCCAACAAGTCCAATATCTATACGTTCATGGATCTGAATGATACCCCCATGTATACCATAGAATTTGTAGATAAAAGCATTGTGGATTCTGTCAGAGACAGTTACATTAAACTGAACAGGATTTATAACCGTGATAAAACCATAGAGCTGGATTATATTTCTCCGTCGGCATTTTCCGGTGAAGAAAAATCAGCAGTATATACCTCTATAAAAGGGTTGAAAATCATTGATAACAAAGGCATCAATGTCAAAAATCTTGATGAACTTTTTTCAAACGTTCCGAAAAGAAAGCTGGATACTAAAACAAAAGATGCTTATGCGATCAGAAAGAAAATAGACAAAATGGATATTGAGGTCAATAAAGTAGGAGAGATTCTCAGCAATGGTGTTCCTGTAGGCTATTTTTCCAATTTACCTGTAAGCTTTGGTTCTGAAGACACTATTATGGATAAAACCCCTATAGATATTGAGATCTATGATGCTAAAAGCAAGCTGATCGGAAGGTATATCACAACAACAAAACAGCTTAAAACAGCTGGAGGGAAGTCTTTTACCATTTACAGGGAAATGTCCGGGAGAGCTTCTATCCTGAAATTCCCAACCTATAAAGCATTAGCAGAACGCATGGCGATTATGGACCCTAATTTTATTAAAGTTCAGGAAAAGGTATCTGTTGGTACCGTATCAAAAGAAGCTTCCAATTAATACGATTGTGATAAACAAAACTTTATATCAATAGGAACGGGCTTTAGCCCGTTTTTTATTAAAGATCCAATTTTGTCTGGCTTTGCCAAATTTATAGAAGTTGATATGTTATGCCTGATTAACCACCCCGTCAAAAATTCTTTTTGAATTTTTGCCACCCCTCCGGAGGAGGGGAACATTTTGCCATTTATTCGATGATGGTGAGAAATTTTGATTTATTTTTTTATGCAATATTATGATCCTGAGAAAACAGGTTTTATTCATCAGAAAAATAAAAACTGATAGAAAATTTCCCAATTTTAAAAATCCCTGAGAAAAAAACAAAAATTTTTATAAACTTAAAATCACTCCGTTTTCCTTAAGTTGTTGAATAGGTTTTGAGAACCAGAATAATTCGAAATCATCAAAATTTTCTTCAAACTGATTCTTAAGTTGCTGAGCGGTAACTTTTTTCGGGTTTTCTATAGAATTTTCTTTCAGGACATTCAGAAGCCATTCTGCTTTATCCTGCTCCAGATCAATCTTTATAATGTTCGTTTTTAAATGGAATGTAAGAAGCGTATAGGTACCGGAGTATTTCTTTTTATTTTTTACGCGATTCTCAGCGATTACGTTTTTCGTCAAAAAAACAACTTTTGAACTGCCTTTAAAGCCAAATTGATTTTCATCCAGAAGACAGTCGTGAATATAGTCAGGATGAATGGTTGTTCTCGGAATTTTAAAATCAAACCAATCCTGAAGCGGAATTTCAAAATTGATTCCGTGCATATAATTGAAAAGGGACTTTTTCAGTCCGAAGCTGAATTTACTGTGATCGATTCCCGTTTTGTCTTTAAAATCAATATCATTATTGGCAAACAGAATTTCTTCCTTCACAGGAGTCACCCCGAACTCTTCAGGATTGATCCCGACAGGTGAATGGGCAGTCATGGCAAACTGATGCCAGAATCCACTTTGCAGAATTCCCATTTCAAACATTTGTCTTACCATTTCCAAAGAGTCCACCGTTTCCTGTACGGTTTGGGTAGGGTAGCCATACATGAGATAGGCATGAACCATAATCCCGGCCTCTGTAAAATTTCTGGTTACCTGCGCAACCTGTTCCACCGAAACTCCTTTTTCGATTAATTTCAATAAACGGTCACTGGCTACTTCAAGACCTCCGGAAACTGCAACGCAGCCTGAGAGTTTCAGGAGATAACATAAATCCCGGGTAAAACTTTTTTCAAACCGGATATTGGTCCACCAGGTAACGACCAGATTCCTCCGCAGAATTTCCAGTGCAACTTCCCTCATTAATGCAGGCGGTGCGGCTTCATCTACAAAATGAAATCCTGTCTCGCCGGTTGTTTTGATGAGTTCTTCCATCCTGTCGACCAATATTCTGGCGGAAACAGGTTCATAGATCCTGATATAATCCAGGGAAATATCACAGAAAGTACATTTTCCCCAATAGCAGCCATGGGCCATCGTCAGCTTGTTCCATCTTCCATCACTCCACAAACTGTGCATTGGATTGGCAATTTCAATGACAGAAACATATTGATCCAGCTTCAGGTCAGTATAATCGGGAGTACCGATTTCGGCCTGTTTATAGTCGTGACGTTTGGAGTTATTTTTATAGGTAACTTTTTGATCTTCAATTAAAAATGTTCTTTTGTATTCTGCAGTTTCGGTGGGAATATTCAGGTTTTCGTAAAGAAGTTCAAGAGGAAGCTCACCATCGTCAAGGGTAATAAAATCAAAAAATTCAAAGACCCTCTGATCTTTTACTTCTCTCAGTTCGGTATTGGGAAAACCCCCACCCATTGCAATTTTAATGTGCGGATAATGTTTTTTGATGTATTGAGCGCCTCTGAAACCTGCATACAGATTTCCCGGAAACGGAATGGAGAAACAAACTAATTTAGGCTGGACAAGTTCTAAGTTTTCCTGGAGGATTTTTAAGGTGAAACCATCAATAAATGTCTGATTATCTGCTAATTTAGAGTACAGTTCATCAAAAGAATTGGCACTTTTCCCCAGACGTTCGGCATATCTGCTGAATCCGAAATCCGGATCAATATTTTCAATAATATAATCTGAAATATCTTCTAAATACAAAGTGGCGAGATGCTTGGCTTTATCCTGAAGTCCCATATTCCCAAACGCAAAATCCATATCATCCAGCTGGTTGAAACGGGATGCCTCGGGCAGGAAATTCATGCTGCAAATTTGTCTTGCCAATGTTGGATTTTTCCCTTGCAGAAAAGGAATAACCTGATCTATTGTTTTTAAATATTCTTCCCGGAGCGCATAAATCCGCTGTGAGTTCTCCGATATTTCCTGAAGATTAATTTTGATGCTGAAAATTTTCTCTAATCCGCTTTTTGAAAACAATTCCAAAATGACATCAAGTCCCAGATCGATCTGATGACTGGAAATATTTTTGGTATTCAGAAAACCTTTTATATAAGCTGTTGCCGGATATGGAGTATTGAGCTGGGTAAAAGGCGGAGTAATGAGAAGCAGGTCTTTCAACAGAAAATTTTTCAAATTAGTTATCAACCTGGTTGTAAAATATTGATTTACATTATTTTAATTCTTTTCAAGTTCACCAGATTCTATTGGCAAAGATAGTTAAATTGTATCGTATGCCGCAACGGGGCTAACGAAATTAATGTTTATACATTTTCTAAAATCTCGCTGCGTTTTGATTTTCTATTGTCTGCGATCACATTCAGGATAACACCCAAAAGAATCAGTGTGATACCGATGAGCAGATTAAGGGTAAATCTTTCATGAAACATTAAAACGCTTACCATTACGGCAACCACCGGTTCCAGTGCCCCCAAAATAGCCGTAGGAGTAGATCCGATATATTTTATAGCATAAACCAGACACAGACTGGAAATTACAGTCGTCAGAAAAGCAAAGACAACAAAACTAAAGAAAACGGACAGGGAAGGAATGGCAAAAGACTCTCCTTCTGTAAAAGCTTTTATCATAAAAAATCCTGAGGTGAATAGCATGGAATAAAAGGAAAGCTTAAATCCTGATACTTTCATATCCGATTTATTAACGATCACCATATACAATGCATAAAACAGAGAACTCAGCATTACAACCCCCAAACCTGCGAAATTGATTTCCAGGCCTTTCTCTTTAAGCATAAGACAATAACGCCTGCAAAAGCTAATAACAAAGACCCTACAGAAAGCCTGGTCAACTTTTCCTTATAAACGAAAAACATGATCAGGGCAACAATGACCGGATAAATGAAGAGAACGGTGGAAGCTATCCCCGGTGTAAGAAAATCATAGCCAATAAATAAAAATTCTGAGGAAAGAGCATAGCAGACGCCCAAAACAGAAAGGATGAAAGCTTCTTTTCTATTGATCTTTAAACTCTCTTTGGAATACAGCAGGTATCCGCCGACCATCATTGCTGAAAATAAAAATCTATAGAACAAAGTAATGTCCATAGAAAAGTGAGCCTGCTTGAGCGGAAGGATAAAAATGGGAATCAGCCCGAACGAAACGGATGACAAAATTCCTAACGCATAACCTTTGAATTTCATTTTTATTATGATTGAAAATAAAACATTCCATAAAAAAACCACTGAAAATTTTCAGTGGTTAATATCTTTCTCATTAAATCGGTTTGAAACTTAAACCCTGCTCCTGCAGCAGCTTCTGTTCCTGCTCTTTATAATGACCACTTACTAATTTATCATGAATAGCTTCAAACGCAGCTAATGTTTCATTGATTTCCGCATCGGTGTGCGAAGCGGTAGGAATTAACCTTAACAGGATCATTCCCTTCGGAATTACCGGATAAACCACTACAGAGGTAAAAATTCCGTAGTTCTCTCTTAAATCTTTTACAAGAAGAGTAGCTTCTACCGGAGTTCCCTGCATCATGACAGGAGTTACGCACGTGTTGCTGTCCCCGATATTGAATCCTCTTTCTTTAAGACCGTTCTGAAGTTTATAAGTATTTTCCCAAAGTTTAGCTTTGATTTCAGGTCTTGTTCTTAAAAGTTCCAGTCTCTTTAAACCTCCGATTACCATTGGCATGGTAAGAGATTTGGCAAAGATCTGAGATCTTAGGTTGAATTTCAGATATCTGATGATTTCTCTATCACCTGCAAGAAAAGCTCCGAAACCTGCCATAGATTTGGCAAAAGTAGAGAAATAGACATCGATCTGGTCCTGGCATCCCTGCTCTTCACCAGCTCCGGCTCCTGTTTTTCCAAGAGTTCCGAATCCGTGTGCATCGTCTACTAATAATCTGAAGCTGTATTTGGATTTAAGATCGCAGATTTCTTTAAGTTTTCCCTGCTGTCCTCTCATCCCGAAAACTCCTTCTGTAATCACAAGAATACCTCCTCCGGTTTCTTCTGCTACTTTCGTTGCTCTCTGAAGGTTTTTTCAAGACTTTCAATATCATTGTGTCTGTAGGTAAATCTTTTTCCGGAGTGAAGTCTTACTCCGTCTACAATACACGCATGAGAATCCACATCATATACAATCACGTCATTTCTGCTTACCAAAGCATCAATGGTAGAAACCATTCCCTGGTAACCGAAATTCAATAAATAGGCTGAATCCTTTTGTACAAAATCTGCCAGTTCTCTTTCCAGCTGAAGGTGCTGATCCGTTTCACCGGACATTGCTCTGGCGCCCATAGGGTAGAACATTCCATATTCTGCAGCAGCTTTGGCATCAGCCTCTAATACTTCAGGGTGATTACATAATCCTAAATAGTCATTGGCACTCCAGAAAATTACTTCTCTTCCCTGAAACTGCATTCTCGGACCAATAGGTCCTTCCAGTCTTGGGAAAATAAAATAACCTTCACCGTAATCTGCAAACTGTCCAAGAGGTCCTGGATTTTCTTTTATTCTTTCAAAAATATCCAACATTTTGTATCGTAATTTTTTAAGTAAAAAAGCCTTTCCTGTAAAACACAAAAGGCTTGATTTGTATCGTGGTTTAATTAAATCTATTTAATAAATTCTGTCTTGAAAACTTCATCGTAGTTGTGTACGCAGTTATTCACAAAACCTTGTTCAGCCATCCATTTATCGCTGTATACCTTGGTGATATATCTCGATCCGTGATCAGGATAGATTAATACTATAATATCATCTTTGGTCAGCTCGTGAGACTGGGCATACTGGATCAACGCCTGGGTTACAGCTCCTGTTGTATATCCTCCCATGATAGCTTCTTTAAGGGCTATTTCACGGGTTCTGTAGGCAGACATCTCATCATTTACCCTTACAAACTCATCTACTTTGTCAAAAAGAAGCGCAGAAGGGATCAAATTTTTCCCCATTCCTTCAATCTGATAAGGATGAACATCTTCTTTATGGATTTCTCCCGTCTCGTGGTAGCTCTTCAGGATAGACCCGTCAGCATCCACACCGATAATCTTGATAGCAGGATTTTTTCTTTCAAAAATTTACCTGAACCGGACAATGTTCCACCTGTTCCAGTGCAGGCAAAAAGGTGGGTAACCTTGCCTTCTGTCTGCTCCCAAATTTCAGGACCGGTAGTCTGGTAGTGCGCATCAATATTCAATTCATTGAAATACTGATTGATGTAAACTGAATTTGGTGTTTCTGAAGCTATTCTTTTAGCAACCTCATAATAAGATCTCGGATCATCTGCAGCAACGTTGGCAGGGCATATGTATACCGTAGCCCCCAATGCTTTTAAATAAGCAATTTTCTCGGGCTTTGTTTTGTCGCTTACCGCCAGAATGCATTTATATCCTTTAATAATACAGACCATCGCAATAGAAAACCCGGTATTTCCTGAAGTAGTTTCTACAACTACAGAATCTTCCTTTAATAAACCTTTCTTCTCAGCGTTTTCTATAATATGAAGTGCTATTCTATCTTTTGTGGAATGTCCAGGATTATATGATTCTAACTTGGCATAAACGGTTGCAGGAATATCTTTTGTAACAGTATTAAGCTTCACCATAGGAGTATTTCCTATTAGGCCAAGAATATTATCGTAAACATTACTCATTATTTGTTATTTTCAATAAAAATCTGACCGCAAAAATACAAAAAAATAAATAATTACTAAACTTTTGTTTGATTTCAAGCCTGTGATTCAGCAAAATTTATTTTCTGATTTGCAATCTTAGCTGAAGTACGATCGCAAATACTACGCCAAAATTTTTAAATTTTGTTAAAAACACCATAGAATGGTATAAAAGCCTTATTTTCGCGTAATTGATTTTATACTATGAAAAATTGGACTTTTAGGCAATGGAACACCGTTTTAGGATGGGTGATTTTCGTCATTGCATTTTTCACGTACTTGTCGACCATAGAACCTAATTTCAGCTTCTGGGACTGCGGTGAGTATATTTCCTCTGCGGTAAAACTTGAAGTAACGCATGCTCCCGGAGCAGCCTTATTCCAGATTGTGGGTGCTGTGGCAGCCATTTTTGCTTTAGGGAAGGGTGAAAATTATTCTATCGTAATCAATGCAATGTCTGCATTGTTTAGTGCTCTGACGATTTTATTTTTATTCTGGACGATTACCCATTTTGTAAGACGGTTGTTGAACAAGGATTTTGATGAAGTGACCAGACACCAGGAAATTTCCATTCTTTTTGCAGGAGCTGTAGGAGCTTTATGCTTTACTTTTTCGGATACTTTCTGGTTTTCTGCAGTGGAGGGAGAAGTATATTCCATGGCTTCCATGTTTATTGCTTTACTCGTTTGGCTGATTACCAAATGGGAAAATGAATACCTTGCCAAAGACAGCGAAAGATGGATTATCCTTATTTTCTTTGTATTAGGGCTGTCTGTAGGGGTTCATATGATGTGTATGCTTGCAGTTCCTGCGGTATGTTTAGTGTATTATGCAAGAAATTATAAATTTACCTGGAAGAACTTTATCTGGGCGAATGCCATCACCTTGGGAATTTTGATCATTGTATTCAAAATCATCTTCCCATTAATTATGACGATGTTCGGAAGACTTGAAATATTCTTCGTCAACGGTCTTGGACTTCCTTTCCATTCAGGAACAATCGCTGCTTTTATTTTAATGGTGGCAGCTTGTTACTTCATGATTAAATATGCTAGAAAAGCTAAGAGAAATATATATCAGACTGCTGCATTGTCAGTAGTATACATGATCATCGGTTTTTCATGCTGGATGGTTATTCCTATCAGAGCGAATGCCAATCCACCGATGAACCTTAATGATCCCGATACTGCAATTGGTATGCTGGATTACTATAACAGGGAGCAATACGGTGACTGGCCTACTATCTATGGTCAAAATTACACAGCTTTCCTTGATGCCAACGGAATTGAGAAAAACGAGGACGGAAGCTTTAAAACAAAGAAAACCGGTGAAATTTATGAAAAAGATGAAAAAACCGGAACTTACAGAAAAACAGGTGACCGTTTCAATTATACATTCAGCAAATCTCAGGTGAGCTTAATGCCAAGGATGTTTAATGAAGATAAAGAGGTAATGGCGAACTACATTTCCATGTACGGAGCGCCTGATTTTACTTTCAACTATGCCAATGAAGATGTGGCAGATAATCCACAGGCCAAGCAGATTTTTGACGAACTGAGAGGGAAGTATGAAGATAAAACCATTACTGCAGCCGATTACCTGAAGGTTAAACCATACAATTTAATTAATGTTCAGAAGCCTTCTCTGGCCCAGAATATGGATTACTTCATCACCTTCCAGAACGGATATTACTTCGTAAGATACCTGATGTGGAACTTTGTGGGAAGACAGAACGACCTTGAAGGAAATATGGAGAACACGAAAGGAAACTGGATCTCAGGAATTTCTTTTATCGATAATGCTTTGCTTGGTAACCAGGATAAAATGCCTGCTAAATTCAAGAATGAAAGTACGGTAAAATTCTTCTTTTTACCATTGATTTTAGGGCTGATCGGTTTCTTTTTCCAGTTGAACAGGGACTTTGGAAGATTCTATGCCCTGCTTTCATTATTTATTTTAACCAGTGTCGGAATTATTTTCTATACCGGTGTAAAACCTTTCGAACCTAGAGAAAGAGATTATGCAATGGTAGGTTCATTCTATGCATTTGCTATCTGGATCGGTCTTGGAGCAGCGGCCATCCTATGGTTTATCCAGTCAAAAGTTAAATCCAATGGAGCGAATATTGCTCTGGGAGTAGTTTTATTGGGAGTTCCTTTTATGATGGGCTTCCAGAACTACAATGTACACGACAGAAGTAACAGGTATACAGCTTATGACTATGCCTACTCAGTATTAAAATCACTTCCTAAAAATGATATCTTATTTGTTTATGGAGATAATGATACTTACCCTGTGTGGGCTATCCAGGAAACGGAAAGATTCAGAGATGATGTAAAGGTGGTTAACTTTACCCTTGCTTCAACTCCATGGAACTTAGATCAGATTAAAAGAAAAACATACAACGCAGCAGGGATTCCTAGTGAGCTCACTCACGAAGATTACAGAGACGGAGTGAACGACCAGATCTATATGATGAAAAAAGAAGACTGGGAAGGAGTTTTCTCTATGCTGAAAGAGCAAGGCGTTCCCGATACCCAGTTCGGAGCCTTCAGAAAATACCTGACGCAGGATTCACTGACGTTGAAAGAAGCTATTGATTTTATTAAATTCAAATCTCCTGAAAAAGATGAGCTTTTAAAAATGTATTTCGGAGAAGAAAAGTTTGAGAAATACAACATTCTTCCGGTAAATAAATTCATTCTTCCTGTTAACAAAGAAAATGCTTTAAAAGCAGGAATCATTACCCAGGCAGACCTTCCGAATGTAGTAAACCAGATCATGATTACCTATAAAGGAAACACCCTTTATAAAAATAACCTGATCCTGATGGATATGCTGGCGAATTTCGACTGGAAACGTCCGGTTAACTTCTCATCAGGAGGAATTTATGACAGCGAAAATATCTTCTATCTTGATGAATATCTTCAGTTTGACGGTTTCAGCTACAGACTGGTTCCTATCCATACCACTCCGAATGCAGATGGAGATATGGGTAGAGTAGATACCAATTCTTTATATAATGTGGTGAAAAACTTCAGATGGGGTAACTTTAAAGATCTGAACGCTCACTTTGATGAAACTGCCACTTCCAATATTATGAGCTACAGAATGTCTGCCAGCAGAGCAGCTTCAGCATTGGCATTAAGCGGACAAAAAGCAAAAGCTATAGAATTACTGGATCTTGCGTCAAAAGAAATTCCTGCTGAAAAATATAATGATCCGCGTTCATTAAGCGCTATGGTAACCGGATATATTATTGCAGGACAGGAGAAAAAAGGACTTGAGCTGGCAGAAATCCTTAAAAAAGGTATTTTTGATGAATATGATTACTATTTAAGCCTTGCTCCGGCTGATCAGAGTTTTGCCAGAAGGCAGATGAGATCAAAACCGATGGAATATTCTCTGATAGTAGGTGCGGTTACAGATGCCTATAAAAAATTGGGACAGAATGAAAAAGCCTATGCATACCTTGTAAAATCCATAGAGCCGATTGATAAAAAGTTCAATGCGTTTATCAAAGATCTTCAGCAGATGGGTAAAGAAAAAGCAAGGAATGAATCTGAAAAAGTACAGAAAATCACACCTTTCTACCAATACCTTTTTGATGTGATGGAACCTTACGATTCTACTTATTCAAAAGAGAAAGAGGATCAGATTACCACAGCAATTATCAAAGCAACGCAATAAACAGCTAACAAAAACGGAACTTCGGTTCCGTTTTTTTGTTATTGGGTTTCATCAATTTTAAGATTATATTTGTGGAACTAAAAATGCGTGATGGCAAAAAATAAAAATAACAGGCTCCCAATCTATGCTGTAATTTTTACGGTAACTTTTAAACTTCTCTTTTTACTGACTCATTATATCCAGGAAGATGCATTCATTACCTGGAGAGTAGCCCAGAATCTCCTGGATTATGGGGTAATAGGATTCAATGGAGAAACCCGAATTTCGGCTTCTACCACTCATCTGTATGTATTTGTATCTTATTTTTTCAACCTGATTTTCGGTAAAGAACATTTTGTTGAACCCCTTCTGATTTTTAATTCCATACTTTTTACGATAGGAACATTGTTTCTTTCCCATCTTACCCTAAAAAATCCGTGGCACAAAGCTATTTTTATATTTTTAATAGGCATACTGCCGCCTGCAATCAAGATTTCTATACTGGGAATGGAATATGGAATTCTCTTCTTCCTGGAAATGTCGCTTCTGTATTACGGTTTCAGCAAAGGCAAAAAGTGGGCGTTGATCCTTTTGCCTGTTTTGATTATGTTTACAAGGATCGATACAGTTATTTTCCTGGGAATTGTATTTCTTGTCGATGTTTTTTGGAACAGAAAAATCAGATGGAACTATGTTTTCGGAGGAATTTTGGGTCTTATATGGACGCTTTCCTTCAACTGGCTCTATTTTGGGGAATTGGTTAATAATACTATTGTGGCCAAAAAGCTTCTTTACGAACACCATTTCACCTTCGCTCAAAATCTCAAATATTTCTTTGTCAGCTTCGGGAATTTCTGGGGAATGCTGAAACTTCCCGGAAACTTCAATCCAGTGACAATCATTATCCTTATTTTTGAATTGCTGTGTTTTATTTATCTTGTAAGACAGAGAGACAAGAGGAATTATTTTTTATGGATCATCTTTATTTTCGGATGGGCGAAACAGATTATTTTTATCTCCCAAAAAAGTTTATTCGACTGGTATTACTGGGTTCCGCAGCTTTTACTTTTCGTTCCGGTTCTTATTTTTGTTTTGGAGCAGAAAGAGAAACGGAATCTATGGCTGTCCCTGTTAGTTGTATTTTATATCCTTCCGATGACTGCTTTCCAGACTATACATTCTATTGCAACAGGAAACGGAGAGTGGAATTACCGCAGACAAATCGGACTGTTCCTGAATACTTACGAAAAAGATAAAAACCAATGGATCTTTTTGGAACCCGCCGGTTATGTACCCTATTTTTCAGGTTTAAAAGCGATTGATGAAGTAGGATTGGTCGACAAGCAGATCCAGACCGAAATAAAGAAAGATAAGCCTCATTACTGGATCAATACCGTAAAAAACAGAAAACCGAAATACCTTCTTTCTTATAAAAACCTCTTTGAAGGAGACGATGCAGAATATTATCAGGCCCATTATAAGCTTCTGAAAGAATTCAGGATAAAAGACCACCTGAACAGCGACAATAAAATCTTAGAAAAAATCTACCATTTTAAGCCGTCAGGAACAGATTATAACTTATATGTTAAGATTGATTAAATATTAAAAGATTAAAAAATTAAAGAATTAAAAGATTTGTAGAGAAAGAAACAATCACCCTCAAACTCTATTACTCTCAAAATCTCAAACCCTCAAACCCTCAAAACTATAACCTAATCCCTCAAGAAAATGAAATACTGTGCTTTTCTCCGCGGTGTCAACGTAAAAGGAACCAATATGAAAATGGCCGATGTGTGCCAGGTTTTTAAAGAGGCAGGCATGCAGGACGTAAGTTCAGTACTGGCTTCAGGAAATATTGTTTTTTCCTCTGATAAAAAGGCCGGAGAACTCAAGACAATTTTAGAAAAAGCGATGTCTGATCATTTTTCTTATGAAGCCTTTTTATTTATAAAATCTCAGGAAGAAACACAGGTATTCTGGGACAGCATTCCCTTTGAAAAAAATGATGATCTGCATACGTATGCTTTTGTAGGAAATCCCGGGGTGGAAAATATTCTGATGGCAGAATTTGAAGCCGCTTCCAAAACTGAGAACGAAAAAGCAGTAATTGCCAAAGATATATTTTACTGGCAGGTTCCAAAAGGAAATACACTGGATTCTTCTTTCGGAAAGGTTTTAGGTAAAAAGAGCCTTAAAGATCAGTTCACCAGCCGGAATATGAATACTTTTGAGAAGATTTTGAAAAAAATGAATTAAAAAAACAGGCTTCATATAGAAGTTGTTTAAACTTTTATTTTTATATTGATTATTTTTAACCACTTAAGTTTTTTTAGAGCCAAGCTTTATGCATAAGAAATACACCTAAGTTTTGTGAAAGTCTTTGATTTTCATCTTATGTGAACTTTTCTTCGGAATCATTTTAAACTTACTTAGGTGAACTAAAGTGTTTTAAAATGAAAGCTTTTGTGACTTTTGTGGTTTTGTAAAGTTTAAACAACTTTATAGTATAAAACCTGTTTCTCAAAATTTAAAACCTGTTTGAACTATTTTCTTTGTTCCAGAAGTTCAAGGGATTCATTATTTTTTGTTTCAAATTGAAAATTCCGGAAATCTTTATCTCCTGAAGTTTCCAATCTGAAACTTTCTAACGGGGCTATCTCTGTTTTTAAATTTTCACCTTCAAAATCCAGTACATGTCCGCCGTGTTTTTTGTCTGATGAAATAAAGTGGAAGTGAAACCCTTTCACATTGATTCCGTTTAAATATTCAGGGAGATAAAAACCAACCAGAGTGCCTTCAGCATTTGAAAAATCAAAGATCTTTTGCCTGTCAGCAATAGAAGTGAGGGTAGGAAACGGTTCTTTTTCCACAGGAGGGAAAGCCCTGGTCTTCATATGAGTAAACTTTCCTGTTATTTTAATGGCAAACATTGAGTTTTTACTTGACAGAACTTCATTTATTTCCTGCAGAGCCTTCTGATAATCCGTTTTATTTTTAATAATGAAAATGCGATCGGGTTGGAAGAACGTTACAAAAACCAATGAGGACTTAAACTGGTCTTCAGGCGTAACAGTTTCGCCTGTAGCTTTTGTCTGGTATACTTGTCCGTCCAGTAGGGTAAGCTCTCCATCTAGCATATCAGGAGCACCCAGACCGAAGTCACCTTCTGATTTTAAATTCTCAAGCGAAAGGGTACCTTTATAAAGTCCGCCTATAAACGCATCAGCAATTCCATGCTGATAGAGCTGATTGTATTTCACTGATTTCATTGGATGATCCGTTGCTGTATTTTTAAGTAAAGAATTGCTGTTATCAGCCTGTTGTGCATTGAAGTGATTACTTGCCGCCCATAAAATGAAATAAAAGATATTTTTCATATTATCGTTGTCCTCCAATAGCCAAACCTCCGTCTATCAGGATACTTTCTCCCATTACAAAAGAGGCTGCAGGGCTGCTTAGCCATACAACCAGTTCTGCTACTTCCTCAGGAGCGGCAAAACGTCCTATCGGAGCATGCTTTTTAAACGGTTCTATTGCTTCTTCAGCATTTTATCCGGGGAAAAACCTGTCAAACATGGGAGTACGGATGTATCCCGGCTGAATATTGTTGATGCGGATGCCTTCGGATGCTGTTTCAATGGTCAGAGCTTTTGTAAGCCCGTCTACAGCAGCTTTGCTTGCCGAATACACTGCCGAGCCGGAAGATGCTCCTCTGGCCAGCCATGAAGAGGTGTTGACAATGGCTCCGCCGGTTCCCTGCTTTTTAAACTGTTCAATCTCGTATTTACAGGCCAGCCAGATGCCTTTGGTATTGATATTCATCACCCTGTCAAATTCTTCTTCAGAAGTGTTGTCAATGCTTGAAAACTGCCCTTCAATTCCTGCATTATTGAATGCGATATCCAGTTTCCCGAAGTGCCTGATGGTTTCATTAATCAGATGCTGAACCTGATCGCTTTTTGAGACATCTGTCTGTACAAAATGTACATTTGGACCTACGGCACGCAGTGTTTCCAAAGCTTCATTCCCCTGCTGCTCCCTGCGGCCGGCAATAACCACCTGTGCGCCGTTTTTTAAAAATAATTTGGCTGCGGCAAGGCCGATACCTGTCGTACCTCCCGTAATGAGTGCTGTTTTTCCCTGAAAAGTAGGATGTGTCATAATTCGTTATTTAGAATGACACAAAGTTCGCCTGTACTGCCATAGAATAATTATGCAGAACAAATCAAAGATTATGATTTGGAAAGAATTCTTTTTCTGAACTGATTGGGAGAATCTCCAGTCCTTTTTTTAAAAGAAATAATAAAATTGGAAGAATGCTCAAATCCCAGAGCATAAGCAATTTCACTTACACTCCAGTTGCTGAACTGTAATAAGGATTTTGCCTCTTTGATGATCCGTCCGGTAATCCATTCTGAGGTGGTTTTGCCTGTTGTTTCTCTAAGTGCTTTATTAAGGTGGTTGGTATGTATATTGAGCTGTGTGGCAAATTCGCTTGCATTTTTTAATAGGATAACACTATTTTGGCTAACCGGAAACTGATGTTCCAGAAGCTCTGAAAATAAAGCACTTATGCGTTCAGCGGCATTAGAATGCTGGCCATACGTTTGTGGCGGCTGCATTTTCAGTGCCTCATGCATAATGATCTGTATGTAATTTCTGAGAAGACTGTATTTATTATCGTAATCTGAATGGGCTTCATTCAGCATATTTTCATAGAGGTTTTTCAACAGCTGTACGCTGGCTTCATCCGGGAAAAAGATATGATCTCCGCCTGCTTTAAACAGAGGTGATTGAGATAAACTTTCACTTTTAAGCTCCTGGTTTACAAATTCCTCTGTAAAAAGACAGAAATAACCTGTTTGTACTGAAGATTCAGGTTCCCAGGAATAGGGAATCAGCGGATTAAGAAAGACAATAGAAGGTCTGTCGATGCGGATAAATTTATCAGCATAGCTCAATATTCCCGTTCCTTCGCACATCATTGATATTTTATAGAAATCCCTGCGGTAAACAGGCTTTAAGCTTTTGCTGCACTCAAAATCCTCTCTGCGATAGACGTTACATTGAGTATCCTGGTCATGTTCTCTTCCGTGCAGACCATAAAATTCTTTCAAAGTTTCCCTCGCTTTCATAGGATAAAGGTATAAAATAATAATATACAACCCGTATCAGGAATGGTTAAAGCCCCTAAATAATTTTCAATTCTGAAACTTTATAAGTATTTTTACTGAACTTTTTAATTGAAATAAAAATGATCCAGTATTTAGATAATATCCAACACAAAGATTCAAAAAACTTTTTCCTTATTGCCGGTCCGTGCATCATTGAAGGCGAAGATATGGCGTTAAGAATTGCAGAAAAAGTAATCAGCCTAACAGACAAATACAATATTCCCTATATCTTCAAAGGAAGCTTTAAAAAAGCCAACAGAAGCCGTGTAGATTCTTTTACAACCATCGGTGAAGAAAAATCCCTTGAAATTCTTAAAAAAGTAGGAGAGACCTTTAATATTCCTACGACAACGGATATTCATGAAAATGAGCATGCAGCTTTAGCCGCACAATATGTGGATGTGCTTCAGATTCCGGCATTTCTGGTTCGCCAGACCGATCTTTTGGTAGCTGCAGCGGAAACCGGAAAATGCGTAACCCTTAAAAAAGGGCAGTTTCTTTCTCCTGAATCCATGAAATTTGCCGTTCAGAAAATCACAGATTCCAATAACCAGAAAGTGGCTATTATTGAAAGAGGAAATTCTTTCGGATATACAGACCTTATTGTAGATTACAGAGGTATTCCTACGATGAGAGAGTATGCGCCGGTTATTCTGGACGTTACCCACTCATTACAGCAGCCTAACCAAAGCTCCGGCGTTACAGGCGGAAGACCGGATCTTATCGAAACCGTGGCTAAAGCAGGTATTGCTGTCGGGGCAGACGGAATTTTCATTGAAACCCATCCTACACCTGAAACCGCTTTATCAGACGGTGCCAACATGCTAAGATTGGATTTACTGGAAGATTTGTTGCAAAAATTAACAAGAGTTAGAGAATCAATTTTATAATTTATTAAAGCTTATTTAAATTCAAAAAATTACTTTCCGGATACTATATTAAAAAGGTAAAAACAATATTTGGAGGATTTTAACTTTCCAGAGCTGAAATGTTAAATAAAGTTTAAATAAGTTAAAATAAAATTTATATATTCACGTTTGAAATTTTAAAGCATTTCTTTTGAAAAAACTAGTTTTACCGTTGAGCCTTATGGTTCCCATGCTTATTTTCTCTCAAAACAGAAAAAGAGATACGGCAGATAAAGTAACCGATATTGAGGAAGTCGTTTTCCAGAAAAAAGTAGTCGGAAAAACGAACGACATTACCAATGTCAAAATTTCAGCAAAGGACGCTAAAGGAGCTGCTACCATAAGCGGTGGAATTGAAGGCCTTCTTAAAACACTTCCTTCCGTAAACTCCAATACCGAGCTGTCTTCACAATATATGGTACGTGGCGGAAACTATGACGAAAACCTTATTTACATTAATGATATTGAGATCTACAGACCTTTTCTGATCAGGAATTCCCAGCAGGAAGGGATGAGTATCATCAATCCTGATATGGTTTCGACGGTCAACTTCTCTGCCGGAGGATTTGAGCCGAAATATGGTGATAAAATGTCTTCAGCACTGAATATTTATTACCGTGAACCTGAAAAGTTTGAACTTTCGGGAGAAGCCAGTTTGATAGGAGGAAGACTGACAGCTGGTCTGGCATCAAAAAATAAAAAGCTGACCGCTTTGTTTTCAGGAAGATACAGAAATACCAATCTTGTCCTGAATACCCTGAATGAAGATACGGATTTTAACCCGACTTACTGGGATTTCCAGTCGTATATCAACTATCATCTCAACGATAAATTCTCCATGTCATTCATCGGATATTATTCCAAGAATGATTACGAAATGGTTCCGAAAGCCAAAAGTGTAACTTTCGGAAGCCTTCAGCAGCCGATTACGGTCAATATCGGCTATGGCGGAAAAGAGCAGGATATGTACAAAAACATGATGGGAACTTTCTCTCTGAACTTTAAGCCTTCGGATCAGTGGAAGTTTACATTGGACAGTTTTGCCTATCAGAACAGGGAAAAAGAATATTATTCTATCGCTTCAAGCTATGAGATCCAGACTTTTGATCCAATAACAGGAGATCCAGTTCCTTCTTTTGATGGGGGCGGGCAGATAGAACATGCCAGAAATGACCTGTTTGTAAGAACTTATGGAACTCAGTTCAGAGCAAAATTCTCTCCTAATATCAATACAGATATAGAGGTAGGAGTAAAATATGAAAAAGAAAACCTGAGTGATAATACCAACGAATGGAAGCTGGTAGACTCTTCAGGATACAGCATTCCGCGGCCTATTGACGATCCGAGAACCGGGGAATCCGGAGACCTGGAACTGTTCTATCAGATTGCCGGTAAAAATAAAATAGAGCCTTCAAGGCTTTCTGCATATGCCCAGTACTCCCAGAAATTTTACTGGGGAGCCAGTAAAGTATTTGTGAATGCAGGAGCAAGGGTTTCCAACTGGAGCTTTAATAAAGAAACGATCTTTTCACCAAGATTCCAGTTTGCCATAAAACCTGACTGGGATTCCGATATGCTCTTCAAGCTTTCGGGAGGAATCTATTACCAGGCGCCTTTCTATAAAGAAATCAAAGATCTGGACGGAAACTTTAATTCCAATATAAAATCCCAGCGTTCCATGCAGCTGATCCTTGGTCACGACTATGAATTCTATATGTACGACAGACCGTTCAAGCTGACTACGGAAGCGTATTACAAGAAGATGGACGACCTGATTCCATATTATATGGATAACGTAAGAATCCGTTATTCAGGGCAAAATAATGCTTCGGGATATGCTTATGGAATTGATACCAGATTGTTTGGTGAATTTGTTCCGGGAGTAGATTCATGGCTGTCTGCAAGTTATGCCAGAGTCTATGAAAATATTGACGGAAGAGGAAATATTCCGAGACCTACCGATCAGAGATTCAGGTTTGCCATGTTCTATCAGGATTATATGCCGAAATTCCCGTCTATGCGTGTCAACCTTACTTTGGTATACGCTATGGGACTTCCGAACGGAGCACCTGTTTTTACTGATCCTTACCAGTATCAGAGAACATTACCAGCTTATAAAAGAGTCGATTTAGGACTTTCAAAAGTATTCATTGATTCCAAAGACAAGAAAAAGCGTTACGGTTTCTGGGGTAATTTTGAGGAATTAACCTTAGGAGTTCAGGTTTTCAATGCATTTAATATTAACAATACGGTGGCCAACCAGTGGATCACGGATTACAATTCAAGTGTAATGTACCCGGTTCCGGTGCGTCTTACAGGACGTTTTTTCAATGTAAAACTTGAATTCAAACTTTAGAATAGAAGTTAGAAGCTAGATTTTAGAAATTAGCTGATAACTCAGAATAAAAAATCTGCTCAATCTGTAAAATCAGCGAGAGAATAGAAAGGCTTCTGAATTTCAGAAGCTTTTTATTTTGCTGAATTTTATAATAAGTACACAGAATTTTATAACACAGGTTTCAGGGATATTTTTAACTTTGCTCTATCAATGAAAAAGATTCTTGCCATATTATTCTCTGTTTTCTACTTTGGATTTTCTTCCGGAGCAGCTTTCAGCGTACATTTCTGTATGGAGGAATTTGTTTCCGTAAGCCAGAAAACCACCGATATATGTGGAAAATGTGGTGTTAAAGAAAAAAAGGATGTTGTAAAACCGAAATCAAAGTTGTAAAAGTTGATGATTCCCAGAAATCGGATTTGCTTAAAATCGACTTTTCAAGCCAGATCGCTCCAGCATTCGTACAGCATGAATTTTTCTTTATAGACAAGTCTTTTTCAGCTTCAAAATTTACCCAGATAAAAATCAACGGTCCGCCCGAATACAGGCCGGTTCCTATTTATATCAATCATTGTAATTTTAGAATTTAAAAACCGTCCGTTGTCTGGTGTAATCAGATGATTGCGCTTTCGCTGGCAACAGGTTTCTACGCATCTTGCGTTTCAATTATTCTTTATTAAAAAATTAATTCTAAAATTTTAAAACAATGAAAAAGTATATCATTACAGCAGCATTCTCTTTATTCTCTATTATTTCACTTTCTGCACAGTCTAAAAAAGATGCCCAGATTTCAAAACTGTACCAGAATTATATTGCCATTAAATCTGCTTTGGCTTCCGATGATGCTGATACAACCTCAAAAGCAGCAGCAGAATTTATCAAAACGGCTTCAACTGTTGATTACAAATTGGTTTCGGAGGGAAATCTGAATATTTTAAGAAAAGATGCCACAGTAATTTCTGATGCAAGAGATATTACAGCGCAAAGAGAAACATTTTCCAACCTTTCCGAGAACATGATCGCTTTGACAAAAGAGTTTAAACTTTCGGAAAAACCAGTTTATGTACAATATTGCCCAATGGCAGACTCCAGCTGGTTAAGTGACGAAAAACAAATCCTGAATCCATACTACGGAAAATCCATGCTTTCTTGCGGAAGTGTAAAGTCGGAAATAAAATAATTATTGTATTTCATTTTAAAACAATGTGTTGTATAGTTTAATATCTAATTTGATTTAAGCTATACATCTTTTAAAGTTCAGAATATTATGAAAAAGATAATCATGTTTCTGATGCTTTTGTTTACTGTTTTTACTTTCGCCCAAGCAACGAAAACCTATTATACCTGTCCAATGCATCCCGAAGTAGTCTCTTCAAAACCCGGAGACTGCCCGAAATGCAAAATGACTCTGGTAAAGAAAACGGTTGTGGTAAAACCGAAAGTCACGGCACAGCCACAATTGAAAGCTGAACCCAAAGCAGTACAGAAAGCAACAGAAGTTAAGCCTAAAATAAAGAAAGCTAAAATTCAGACTAAGGTTAATCCGGCTCCCAGAGCGGCAGTGGTTACTAAAAAAGATAAACCTGAAATAAAATCTTTCAAAACTTTGCCTCAGGCACAGCCTGTTTATACTTGCCCTATGCATCCGGAGGTAACATCTGCAAAACCCGGCAAATGCCCGAAATGCGGAATGGAGCTGATAGAAAAGGAAAGCAAGCAGTCCGTGCCGGCAGAAAAACCGGAAACAGGTCATACTGCATTCAAAAGAAATTCTGAAAACGGAAAAGTTACTTTTGGAGGCAAAACGGTAAGGTATGATCTGTATGTAAAAGATACGATCGTCAATTTTACGGGAAAAAACCGAAGAGCAATTGCCATTAACGGAAAACTGCAGGCACCTACCTTATATTTTACAGAAGGGGATACTGCTGAGATTTATCTTCACAATATGCTCAAAGAAAATACAGGACTTCATTGGCATGGTGTGATTCTTCCCAATGAGCATGACGGCGTTCCTTACCTTACTACAAAACCTGTAACTCCCGGAGAAACACACTTGTATAAGTTCAGGGTATCTCAGAACGGAACCTATTGGTACCATTCCCACGAGGCCCTGCAGGAACAGATTGGAATGAACGGTATTTTGGTATTCAATAAAAGAGAAGGGGAGCCCAAACCCGCTTATACGAAAGAAATCCCTGTATTATTAGGCGATTGGAGCGATGAAGACCCGATGCAGATCGCAAGAAGGCTTCATATGGCCAATACGGACTGGTATGCCATCAAAAAAAATGCAGTACAAAGCTACTGGGAAGCGATCAAATCCGGAAATTTAGGGACAAAAGCCCTGAATGAATGGAAAAGAATGGAAGCCATGGATGTAAGTGATGTTTACTATGATAAATTCCTGATCAACGGACTTCCAAGCTCTGATTATTCCAATCTGAAAGCCGGAGATAAAGTAAGGCTGAGAGTGGCCAACGGCGGCTCATCCACCTATTTCTGGCTGAATTACGGCGGCGGAAAAATAAAAGTAGTGGGAAATGACGGAAATGATGTGGTTCCGGTAGAAGTTGACCGTCTCATCATAGGGGTTTCCGAAACGTATGATATTGAAGTCACTATTCCCGAAAATAAAAGCTTTGAGTTCCGTTCCACATCAGAAGACAGGGTAGGACATGCTTCATTATGGCTGGGCTCCGGTGAAAAAGTAGAGGCGCCAAACCTGCCGAGGCTGATGCTGTTTGAGGGAATGAAAATGATGAACGGAATGATGGAAATGAGCGGGAATATGAAACCGATGAATATGACGATGGGCAACCAGATGATGGATATGAATGAAGTAATGTATCCTGAACTGTCTGAAAGCCAGAGAAAAATGACCATGAAGCATATGAATGAGATGATGGGGGTTAAAACCAAAGAAGAAGATCATTCAGCAATGGCTCCGGAAGCATCAACCGGGCATGAAAATCATTCAGGAATGGATATGAAGGAAGAAAAGCCTATCAAAAGGCTGACATACAATCTTTTAAAATCTCCTGAAAAGACCATTCTTCCCGGGGAAAATGTAAGGGAACTTAAATTTACCCTTGAAGGAAACATGAACCATTATCTGTGGACGCTGGATAACAAAACGGTAACCGAAACCGATAAAATCCTTGTGAAAAAAGGGGAGATCCTGAGAATTACCATGTACAATAACTCGATGATGCGTCATCCGATGCACCTTCACGGTCATGATTTCAGGCTGATCAACTCAAAAGGAGAATATTCCCCGTTGAAAAATGTTGTGGACATTATGCCGATGGAAACCAATACTATTGAATTTGCAGCCAACCAGGATGGTGACTGGTTTTTCCACTGCCATATTTTATACCATATGATGGCCGGAATGGGGAGAATATTCAGTTATGAAAATTCCAAGCCCAATCCACAGCTTCCGGACAGAAAACTGGCTTGGAAAAATTTCCTGAAAGACAATCAAATGATCAGCTCAATGGCCATGCTCGATGTTGCAAGCAATAAGCTGCACGCTGAAACGATGACTATGTTCGGACCGAGATGGGCCAACCTGAACGAGTTTCATTCCAACTGGGATTTTGATCATTTTGAAGGAAATGTGAAGGTGGGAAGATTTCTGGGTAAATTTCAATGGGCGCTTCCCTATGCCGGTTTCAGGTTTCAGAAAAATCATGAGATCATGGAGCGCCAGATGACAGAAGAGATGGGCATGAAATTTCAAGGTAAGAAAACTTGGTTTGGCCAGCAGAAAGCTTCAAAAGACAAATATGCATTCATAGTTGGGGTACAGTATCTTTTGCCAATGCTGATAACAGCTGATGCCAGCGTGGATCAGAACGGAAAAGTACTCCTGGAGCTGAGCAGGGAAGATATTCCGATTTCCAGAAGGATAAGAGGGAATTTTTCTCTTAATTCAGACGGAGAATTCTCAACCGGATTGAGATATATTTTACAAAAATGGTTATCCGTTTCAGGAAACTATGATAATGAAATGGGCTGGGGAGCCGGACTTACTTTAACCTATTAATGAAAAGGTTGCCAGAAATGGCAACCTTTTTTATACTTTATCCGAATTTTATAAACCAGTTCTATTTTAGAAAATATTTATAAAACTTCAGCACTTTTTTTATTTTACGCTTGGTTTTCTGTCTGTTTGTAGCTTTAATGATTTGTTCAAGACATTCTTCGCGGGAAATTCCCGATAACAATGAATATTCCTGACATATGATTTGCAGGATTTCCGGGTCATTGGTCAACCGTGAAAAATTTTTGAACCTGTCAGGAATTTCAAATTTTTCATGAAAATTCATTCGGTTTAAGTCCACCAGAAAAAAGCGGTATTCATTGTCGATTTTCTTTATTAAAAAATTACCGGGAGAGTTATCAATGAATTCAATTCCCTGTTCATGTAACTGATAGATTAATAAAGTATATCCTTTAACAATTTCCTGCCAGTCTTCAAAGGAACTTTTGTTGAGAAATACATTTTCCAATGTAAACCCGTTTTCCAGCTGCTCGCTTATATAATAGCTGTTTGTTAAACCAATGCAGTCGTGAAATTCCACATAAGCAATAGGTTTTGGGGTATAGAAGTTTTTAGAAATCAGCAGATTGGCATACTCAAAAGAACGTTTTGCTTTGGATTTACGGTAAAATTTATAAACATGCCTGTTAATTATATTATGCTGTTTAAATGATTTGAAATTAAGGGTCATATTGTTGATGATGATCCACTTTACAATATTTCTGGTTCCGGGTCCTATTAGGTTCCCTTCATTCTGAAAATTCTTTATAATGCGGAGTACATCAGCTGCGTAATGGGCGTAATCTGTTGCAACGATAAGGTTCATAGTAACATGGGGCAGTATTAATATATTCAAATTTCATTAAGTTCATGCGGCTCTATATTGGCCTGTAGTCATCATTGAAGTGTTTTTTTTATCAGATCTGATATTTCATTTTCATTGAGCTGATTGGTATCTACGGAAAAGCTTTTATCATTATAAGGTTTGTACATATTTTCATTGGTGACGGAGAATAAACCTAGCGTTGGCGTTCCTGATGCGCTTGCTAAATGCATCACTCCATTATCAGCAGCGATAAAAATGCAGGTATTGGCAATGAATCCGCCCATTTCCCGGATATCGGTACTGTAGAAAGTAGGGATTTTAAAATTTAATTTAGAAATATTTTCTACGGGCAGAAGCTCTACAAAATTATAGTCAGGAAATTCAGATTGCAGATGGTCATAAAAAGAATTCCACCAGTTTTCGGAATAGCATTTATCTCCTGTAGCATTCGTAAACAGGCAAATTGTTTTGTTGTTGTTATTGAAGATCTGGAATAACTTTTTTTACCGTCCTCTATTTCATCCTGATCTAATTTTATATTTAAATAGGGGATTTTGCTTGTGTTTTCTCCAAATCCCGATTGGGTCAGGAATTTCCTCAGATTGTAGATCACATTTTTGGCTGAGTGCTCGTAATCCGGATGTTTCAGATGAAGTTCCTCATCCCATTCACTGTAAAATTTGTATTTGGCATTGGCCAGCCGGGTGGATAGCTTTCCTGATGACGAGCCGTTTGTAGAATTGATCACCAGATCATATTTTTTCCAACGTAACGTAAACCAGCCATTTACATATTTAAATAAATTTTTAAAGGGTTTTTTGGGAAGCTGGATAATCTGGTCAACATTTTCATAATTTTTGAAAACAGTGGGAGAGATACCTCCTTTTACAAACAGATCAATCGTGGCATTTGGAAATGTATTGGTAACCTCCTGAACAATGGGGGTAAGCAATAAAAGATTTCCTAATCTGTGATTTGGACGTGAGATTAATATTTTTTTTATCGTTGTGTTTTGGGCATGTACGGTAGAAGAGCTTGATTTGCCTATATTTTTTGTAATGCTGTGCATGAATTTTCTTCTGACGGCATTAAGTTTTTTCGGTACTTTCATATAAGACCAGTATATTTATTTTGTTTTGTCAGGATTAGCGATTTTAAGTAAAAATGCCAAATTGATTTTAATATATCTTTATTGTTAAATTTTTGTTAAATCTATTTAATATATAAATCTATATTAAACGATGTTCATGTTAAAGTGATTTATTATAACTAATTTATAGACTAAACGTAAAAAATCCATATTTTAGTGATTGATAACGGCTATATTTAAATTTTGAATTGTCAATGAGTTTTATTTTAATAATATTCAATTGTTTGTGATATTTATTTGCAGCTATATTATTAATTTTACTATTTATAAGAATTTGATTAAAATTTTATCAAAATAATTGCATAAAATCCAGTGCTACTGAAACGGATGCTGTAAAAAGCTGTACAGTTGTTTCATAGTTTTATCCTAAGTATATAAAATCAATTATGGAAGAAAATCAAAATTTTGGTACGGAAGGGCTCAACTCTATGGAGCTAATGGAACAACTCAAGATCAAAACTGAATCTTTGTACAAAGAATTTCAAAGTCTGAGCTCCGGAGTATCCATTATGGATGAAAAGCTAAAACGAACAGAACACTTCGTAGAGCAAAATCTGAAAGAGATTAAGGAAAAAGTTGGAAATGTAAAGGTAGGAATTTCTCCGGAGGATCTAAGGCAGCTTGAAACGTACAAAGATTACTTCAACCACTATAAACCTATTTTATATGTCACCCTATTTGTTATTGTATCGGGCTGGGGATTGGGGATTTTCAGTGCTCTTTCCGGAGTGAAATGGTATAAGGAGAGTGTCCGGACGAAACAGGAAATAAGAACTGATGTGCTGCAGGAGATAAAAACACAGGGAAATATGATCATAGATACGACAACATTCCTTAATTATAGGAAGCAGAGTGAGGCATTAAAGGCCTGGCAGAAATCAAATCCGAAAGAAAGTGAATCATTCTCCAATTATTTCAAACAGTATCAAAAATTGAATGAAGAAAAAAATAATATTTTTGAGAAATTGCCAATAAAAAAGCTGCCTATTTCCCAGTGCCAATCCACCAATTCCTGCGCCTATTATTGATATATTGTGCACCAGAATGGGTTGTAATTTCTTTTAAAAGTTTAAAATATAATTCTCAGATACCTTTTTAAATCCATATTTACCGAAGAAATGGTGAGCTCCAGTATTGTCAATACCACTTTCCAGCATCATAAAACTGATATTCCAGTTTTTAGACTCTGCTACAGCTTTTTCCAGCAATGTACTTCCTAATGACTGTCCTCTGATCGACTGATCCAAAAGCATATCTTCCAATACCGCATAATTTTTAAATCCACGGATGATATTGAAAATCAGCATTCCGATAATCTTCCCTTCCATATTTTCAGCAATCAGAATGTTTAATTTTGAATTTTGATCAGCACTAAAACCGGACTGAAACTGTTCAGTCAATATTGTTTTAAGATCAGGATTCCAATGGCTGGAATCTAAAGCCCGTCCGGAAATAATTTCACCGTGGGAGATATAGGAATCTGTTTTGTGAGTGATAAAAAAGTTAACCAGCTCTTCTGTCCGGGTATTATCTGTAAGCCATTTTGTGGTGTAATTCATTTATTTTATATTTTTCAGTTCGCTCAATAATGCATTCTGTTTCTTGATAAAGCTTTCCAGGTTGTCTGTTTTCATAGGGTGAGCATTCTGGTATTTTTCAATCTCAGGAAGCGCTTTCCTGATTTTGAAAGCAGTATACAGATTGGTGATGTGATCATTGTTTGTATTCACTTTGTCGATCAGTCCTTTTACTTTGCTTATTTTCTGATTGTAGTTGCCGGAGCTTATTGTAATTTCTTTTTCCAGCTGCTGTTTTAAGAGGGAATCTTTAACATTGGTAGCCTGAAAATGAGCATCCTGATAAAATGACTCGGATTTATTGAGTATTTCCTCATACACTGTAAGAACCTTTCTGCTTTCTTCGTTAAGCTTGACAAGCTTTTCGTCCAGCTCCTTAAGGTTTTTATCTTTTTTCAGAAGTTCAGAGTAAATTTTATCTATCATATTCTCACTACGGCCACTCTCAAAAGAACCTTTTATGGAGGAATTTGTATCATCAACAGCATTTTCAACTGCTGCGGCATTTCCGGAATCATTTTGTTTACAGGAAAGGACTGATAAGGCTAGGGCGGAAATAAAAAGTATTTTTTTCATAATGTTTTAGATTGGTTTTATTAGATTAGTTGAAGATAGTCCAAAGATTGTTACAGTTGCATTTTAAAGTTCCTTTTGTTTTAGCTGAAGTTGAGAAAATGATGAATCCCAAGTTTTGAGCAGGTATAAAAAAAACGGAGCCTGAAACCAGACTCCGCCTACATTGTTTTGCGATAAATTTATTTACCTAAATAAGATTTCAGAATCTTACTTCTGGTATTGTGCTTCAATCTCTTGATCGCTTTTTCTTTGATCTGACGAACTCTCTCTCTGGTAAGATCGAAAGTTTCACCGATTTCTTCTAAAGTCATCGGGTGTTTTCCGTTCAGTCCGAAGTATAATCTTACCAAATCGGCCTCTCTTGGAGTCAAAGTATTCAATGCTCTTTCAATCTCAATCTGAAGAGATTCAAGCATCAGATCTTTATCCGGACTTGGAGATTCTCCTGAACGCAATACATCATAAAGATTAGAATCTTCACCTTCTACTAAAGGTGCATCCATAGACAGGTGTCTTCCGGAGTTTTTCATAGATTCTTTGATATCTTCCTCGCTCATGTCAAGAACTTCAGCCAATTCTTCCGGGGAAGGTGGTCTTTCGTTTTCCTGTTCAAGGTGAGCGTATGCTTTATTGATTTTGTTGATAGATCCAATCTTGTTCAAAGGAAGCCTTACAATTCTGGATTGTTCAGCTAAAGCCTGTAAAATTGACTGACGGATCCACCATACCGCGTAAGAGATAAATTTGAAACCTCTAGTTTCATCGTACCTTTTTGCCGCTTTCATAAGTCCTAAATTACCTTCATTGATCAAATCGGGTAGAGAAAGACCTTGATTTTGGTATTGCTTGGATACAGAAACTACGAAACGAAGGTTGGCTTTGATTAGTTTCTCCAGTGCTGCTCTGTCGCCTGCACGTATTCTTTGTGCCAATTCTACTTCTTCGTCCGCAGTGATCAGTTCCACTTTACCAATTTCCTGCAAATACTTGTCTAATGAAGCAGTTTCCCTGTTGGTTACCTGCTTAGTGATTTTTAATTGTCTCATCTATTTTTATCCTCAAAAAAGAGTTACTATATATTATACGTATGAAGTGGTAAAAAGGTTACACCAGTTTTAATTATTTTTTAAATTTGGGTAGACATCAGATGTGAGATAGCAGATTTCAGACATGGACTGAAACTTTTCAACCATAAATCTTTCAACAAAAAAAGCGAAACCGAAGTCCCGCTTTATTATTTTCGACAAGCTATCAACGGATAACCAGCAACCATTAACTATTAAAACAAATCATTCAACAGTTTTGCCAGTCTCAGACCTCCGTAAAGAAGCTGTCTTTCCAGCGTATCATTGAATTTATACTGATAATCGAAGGATAATTTTGAATCGTTTGGCGTCTGAGCATAGATTTTATTGGCTATCTTGTGAGAATCGTACAGCCAGTCTTCCACAGTTCCCATTTGAATCTGCTTTACTTCATCCTTGGATTTAATGTCTAAAAGACTTGCATACTCAGTATAGCTGTATTTTTGTGAATCTACCAGTTTCCCATCCCATACGGAGTGAAGGTTGGTTTTATCTCCAAAATAGGTTACATTGATTTTGTTTCCGCCAAGATCTTCTGCACGGCCTACATGTAGAGGCTGCGCCAGGTCTCCCATGATATGAATAAGGAAGATCAGTGCAATTTTTCTGTCTTTTTCAGAGGTTTTTTCGTCTTTGATCTGGCTGGACAAAGTGTTAACCTGAGTATAAAGACTAGGACCCGCCTGCATTTTCAGCTTCTGGTCAAATGCTTTATAGTCTGCCTGTGGATCTACATTTACATAATGCCATGATGACGCTTCTTTCCAGACACCGGTAGTGTCAGATTTGATGAAATCCGGCCAGTTTGCCCAATAGGCAAGGCGTTCTTTTCCCATTATTTTTCTTATTTCTCTTCTTGCCTTACCCGACAGGTGATTTTCTGCAATCTCTGCAATAATGCGGTGCCCCGTCAGTCCCCATGCATAAGAATAAAGGGAAGATGAAATGAATGCTAAAATCAGAATTTTAGAATAAATACTTTTCATTATAAATAACATTTTACAAGCTGCAAAGATACGGACCGCTTTTCGAACCTGTACCAATTATGATCAATTTCTTCCGCGGTATATGTTAATAAAACTTAATCTGAATAAAAAAGTGCCTGAGTAAAATTTTCAGACGGTGTTTGAAATAAGTGAAAAAATATTGTAATACCCTCCATATCAGATGATAAAATTCATTTAGCGTCAAAGGGTAAAACCTCATGAATGTAGCTGTTTACCGTATTTTTACGGAATTTGTTACAGAATATTCCTTTTACTGTCAATAAATTAGTATTTTTAGAATAAAATTATAGCCAAATTATTTTTTCAAACTTACGAGATATATTATCTTTACAAGTCATAATCACAGCAAACACTATGTATGAGAATAATATTGTAGACATGTATTACAATAAACTGCAGACCGACTTCAAAGCTGAAGCCGTAGCGGTAAATCTTTTGAAATACCATCGTGCGGTAAGCAATATATTTATAGAGCGGATCGGAATCAACGACCGTGCTTATCTTAAGGATATCAAAAGTATTTCGAGCAGTTATTTGGGATTTGATGAAGAGGTATTCACTATAGAAACCTACAGAGAAGGGATTTATGATTATCTTCCCGAAGGGCTGTTTCATCCGCCGTCTCTGGGAGCTTCAAGAAAGAATGTAGATTCTGTAGTCCGGGAAATCCGCAAGCAGAAAAAAGTAGAAGAGGATGCCCGGAAATTTTTCCGGCCTTTTGAGCTGGAAGTGTTTTTTACAGAAATCAGTTCCCTGCTTAAAGAATCTGAATTTGATATTTCAAGCGGTACGGATACTCTTCTGGAAACTGTAAGCGAGCTTTGGCCCCTTATCAAAATGCTTGACAAGCAGAATGCTTATATTTTCATCTATATTTTGCCTTTTTTTCATCAGATCAGAGGGGACAAAAGATGGTTTGAAAGGTGCATGACAGCCTTCCTTCAGGTGCCGGTAGAAGTTACCTTTGCACCGAATATTATTGACAGAATAGAACGGAATGACGATTCGATGCTGTTGGGAAATTCAAAATTAGGTGTTACCTATATTCCCAGCGGAAAGCATATGGACGGGCAGCGGAACTGGGTAGTCAATATTGGCCCGATTCCTTATACGGAAATGAAAAAGTATATTTCCGGAAGTCCTTTCAGAAATATTCTGCAGGCTTTATATAACTATTTTCTTCCGGTAACGGTAGACGTAGAAGAAAATTTTATTACAGAGAAAGAAGAATATTCCTTCAGTCTGGAAGATGATGAAAGAAATGCCAGCCGGCTTGGATACTCTACATTCCTCTAAAATAATTTATTATATTTACACCTACCAACAAAGTATAAATTTGAAAAAAAACTAATGGAAATTTCTTCAGTAAAAGGTATTTTTTTAAGGTATATTTTAATGCCTTTAATCGCAGTGATCATGATGTTTATTCTGGGGATTATCAGAAGAAACAAGCCTGCGATCAAAATTAAAGTAATTATTATATACGTTCTTCTTTGCAGTTTATGCCTGGCTTTACCGGGAATCTTTGGTTTTTCAAAAAACCTTTTTAACCCGTACTGGTATCTTATTGCACAGGTGATTTATCTTATTTTTGGTATTATTCATGTGAATCTCCTGCACAGGTATTTCAGAAAGCATATCGATTCTGTAGGAATGAGCATCTTGTTTGAATCTATTCTTTCATTAACGTGTATTGCTTTCGGGGGATATTTATTTACCCTGATCTTTAACTGGATCAGCAAAGGAAACGGAAATGCGGTAATGGCTGCTACAAGTATGGTTATCTTTATTGTTCCGATGGTTTTTTATTATTGTTATGTTCAGTTTATCAGCATTCCTTTTGATATCTACAAAACATGGAGATATTCTCCGGACCAGAGGCTGCCGGATTTTGAAGGGGTTGATTTTGACCGTTTGATGGTATTAAACGTAGAATTAAGCAAAAACCTTGAAGATGCCAACAGATTCAGGATCAAAGCAAAGACACTTCCGACAGGGGTTACTTTCGGAGACTGGTTTTACAGGGTAGTCGACGATTACAACCATAAAAACCCGAATTCTATCATTCACCTTTCGGATGCAGAAAAAGAGCCTTACTACTGGATTTTTTACACCAAAAAATCGTTTTTCAGTTTTAGAAAGTATATTGATTTCGACCAGGATATCTCATCAAACAACATTTCAGAAAATGAAGTAGTGATCTGCAAAAGAGTTATCCAGCATGAGGAAGAAGGAGTATTGAAAAAATCATAATCACAGAAAATTTAAAAAGTATTAAATATGATACAGCCTATTAAGCATTTTGCGATCAATTGGGTAGACGGGATGAAAGTTTCCCAGAAACACCTTAATGATCAGGATAATTTTTTAATTGACACGATCAGAGATTCCAGTTCATTAGGGATCACTACATATAATTACGGGCTTTTACCTATTTCCAACGAGTTTACGGACAAAACAATCTTTGATGTTCATAATACCGCTACGAATGATGTACAGCTTGTCATCAAAAGATGCAGCGCCATTACCATGGCGGGTTACCGCATCGATTTGAGCGACAGGAGAGTCAGTGTGAAATCTCTTGCAAAATCCATGAACGAAGAGCAGGCAGATGGTGAATATTATATCCTGATCTCTGTAAACCCTTTTGATAAAGTTCCTTTTGGGGATATAGACCCTGAAGAAATTCCACCGCGTCATCCTAATGCACAGCCTAACCACCATATTGAGCTTCTTCCTGTCACTTCGCTGAACAGCAGCTATTCCGGAGGAAACTATCTTATCATCGGAAAAGTGGATTTAAGGGCCAATATAGCGCAGGTAGACACCAACTTTATCCCTCCGTGTACGTCTATTCAGAGTCATCCCGCTTTACTGGATTATTACAGCAGCTATGCAAAATCTATTGGAAATCTGCAGCAGTACGCATTTAAAATTATACAGAAAGCGTCTCATAAAAACCAGAATACGGCATTGGCACAGAACGTTAAGTTTTTGTGTACTACCATGGTAAATACGTTCGGGGATATGTATTTCCAGTTCAGAAATATTATTCCGTGGCAGCCGCCGGTATTCTTAATCGAATCATTTGCGAAACTTGCTTTGCACCTTTACAACTCCACCCAGCTTCTGGTACCCGCAGAACTGGAAGAAATGCTGAATTACAGCCTTGAATGGAGCGAAATTGCCCCTCATACATTACTGAACCAGCTTTCTATTGTAGCGGAAACCAATTACGATCATCACAACTGTGGAGAACCATTATTGTATATCCAGCAGATGCTGCGCAGTTTAGAAATTATTTTCTCTAAACTGAGCGAGCTGGATTATATCGGTCAGAGAAAAGAAAACATTATTGTTAATGAACAGGAAGTGTCTTCCAATACCAATCCGAAAAGAGGCTGGAGTGTTTTAGATTAACAAAACAAATAAAAATATGAATCCCGGACTTGAAATTTCGGGATTTTTTATGCATTCAAATCAATTCCAAAATGGATACAATAGACTTCAATACTATCAGACAGGAGACGGCCGGCTGTACAGATAAAATATTTTTGAACAGTGCAGGAGGATCGTTGATGCCAAATATCGTTGCTGAAACAATGACAGATCATATTCTTCTGGAACAGCAGCATGGGGCTTATGAATCTGCCGACAGAAAGTCAGAACATCTCAACCGGTTTTATGCTGAAGCAGCTCAACTGATTAATACTCAACCCGATAATATTGCTTTTACAGTAAGTTCTACGGATGCTTATGCAAAGGCTTTATCCAGTATTGAATTCAGAGACGGAGATGTTATTATTACGACCAATGATGATTATGTCTCGAATCAGATGGCTTTCTTTTCACTACAGAAAAAGAGGGGAGTGAAGCTAATCAGGGTTAAAAATCTTTCCGATCATGAATTGGATCTGGAAGGCCTTGAAAATCTGATCAAAAAATATAATCCAAAGCTTGTGGCAGTCACCCATATTCCGACAAATTCAGGACTGATCCAGAATGTGGAAGGAGCGGGAAAAATCTGCCGTCAATATGATGTTTTGTACCTTGTTGATGCCTGCCAGTCTGTGGGGCAGATTGTTGTAGACGTTGAAAAGATAGGCTGTGATTTCCTGACCGCTACAGGCCGGAAATTTGTACGCGGGCCCAGAGGAACAGGGTTTTTATATGTGTCAGACAGAGTTCTGGAAAGAGATATGGCTCCGGTATTTCTGGATATGAACGGGGCACAATGGACAGATTTTGACGATTATACCCTGGTTAAAACGGCAAAAAGGTTTGAGCTTTGGGAAACTTCCATCAGTTCATTTTTAGGATTGACAGAAGCTTTGCACTATGCCAATGGAATCGGGATGCAGAATATTGAGAATTATAATAAAAAACTGGCAGAAACCTTAAGAAACGGATTGCTTAACAACGGCTTAAGAGTAATGGACCAGGGTCAGAATTTAAGCAGTATTGTAACTTTTGTTGACCAGAATGGGGATATTGAGAACATATACAGAATATTAAAAGAGAATAACGTATACTTTTCGGTAAGCAATAAAAGTAATGCTCTGATTGATTTTACCATGAAAGGTCTCGACAGGGCTATTCGGTTGTCGCCGCATTATTTCAATACCTCTGAAGAAATCGAGAAGGTGTTGAGAATGCTGGAATATTAGGATCTGGTGGCTTCGGGAGCCTCAGCCACCAGTTGTGGTTATGGTTGGTAAAAGTTATTATTAGTTGAAGTAAATCAAAAAAATAAGGATACAATTTCATAAGTATCCTTATCTATTTTATACGCTTAACCTATTTATGGTGGCTGAGGCTCCCGAAGCCACCAGTAGTGATTCTATTCTCTTACAGAAGCTAGTTTTTTTCAGTTTTAAATGACACCTTATATTCCTGCTCTGGAAAATAATAACCATCTTCAGATTTGGTACTCCTGTCGGTTACGTAAAAATCGTATTCAGTGTCAGGTTTTAAATCAACGGTTTCAAGGGTCAGGATTGTTTTTGTGTTGTCTAAACCTGTAATTTTTTTCAAAGGAAAATGTTCTTTGCCGAATTTTGAAAAATTAATAGAAATGTTTTCATTCATTGGTTTTGAAAACACAATTTGGATCTGTTTTATTTTTGGATCTACGTTTTGGCTGTTGTTTTCAAATTCGTTAATCCGGACAACCTTTGGCTGATTGTTTTTATAGGCAGATTTTAATTCCCTGATATCAGTGTTGTCTTCAAAGAATTTTGATTTTTCTACAAATTGGAGAATTGCTTCTTCATTATTAAAATCCAGCTCGATGATCTCTTTAATTGCCTCTTTTTTATTTTTTGAATGGTCATAATATTTCTTAGAAATAACATACCCTACGAAATAGCCTAAATCAGGACTTTTACTCGTATTACTGTTGTAAAACCAATTTCCAAAATTGCGGCTGAACATTTCATTTTTAAATTCAGATTTTACCTTATCATAATTTTTAAACCCATAATCCATATATTGTGAAGAGAACTTTTTGTTCATCGTCAGTTCTGCAATAAAATCACAGGAACCTTCATTGATGGCTTTCGACAGTACGCTGATTTCGCCAGCTTTTTGAAAGGTATGAATAAATTCGTGAACGGTAATTTGCTCCAGCTGTGAACTATTGATATACAAAAACATTTTCTGAAGGTTTTCATTATCAAATTCGGAAACTATTGTGTTTTTATCACCTACAATTTTTTCAATTCCCAAAAACAAATCTTCATTATGGGTTGTTCCTCCTGATTTTAAAGTACCGATGGTGTAATAAATATTTCCGTTTGAATTGTTGGGATAAAGCACTTTTAGTTTTTTCAGAGCTTTGTTAATTGAACTGATTTTTTTACTGTCAATCAAAGTATTTTTACGAATGGAATTCCAGAATTGAGGATATTTTTCCATTACGGTCAGATAATCATCTTCATTAAACTGCTTAATTTCCATAAAATCCTTTAACCCTTCCGTTTTTTTATTCAGAAAATAGGTTTCCAGAACTTCTTCTTTATTGTTTTCCGTTTTCCGGATATGGTCATAAGCCGTCCAAAAATTATCGATATCCGAAGTAAATATTTTTTGAGCTTTTGTAGTATTGAAAAATGCCAGAATAATTGCTGTTGGCAGAATATTTCTCATCATTAGTTATTAGTGTATATCAGGATTTTAATTTATGTATTGCAGCCATACATCATATGGCTGAAGGACGCGAAGAATGAAGTTTACTTATTTCTTCACCAAAATAATTTCCGTAGCTTTTCTGCTGAGAACTTCTTTGGTGTTTCCGATTTCGATAGTCATGGATTTGTCGAATTCTTCAATCTTAATGACCTTGATCTTGGTATTCAGTAGCAGTTTCCTTTCATTGAGGTAGCTTAAAAAACCGTCATCTGAAAGGGTAACCGAAGCAAACGTAACTGTTTCTCCTGCTGTACAGGCACTCAGTTTTTGAAGGTCCTGTGCAATGATGTTCCCGTCTTTATCGGGAATAGGTTCTCCGTGCGGATCGAATTTAGGATGATCAAGAATTTCATCCATTTTGTCGAAAAATATCTGTGAATGAACGTGTTCCAGCTGTTCTGCGATTTCATGGACATTTTCCCAGCCGAAATTCATCTTTTTCACCAGGAACATTTCAGTAAGCCTGTGCTTGCGAACTACCAGTGCTGCTTCACGCTTTCCGGTTTCTGTGACTAACAGAGGTTTGTAAGTTTCATAAATGACCCATTTCTTTTCGGCAAACTTCTTCATCATATTGTTGACGCTCGGCATTTTTACGTTCAGAAATTTGCTGAGCTCATTGATCGTCACTTTCCCTTCATTGTCAACTAAATGAAACAAAGCCTTCAGATAATTTTCTTCTGTTAATGTTGTTCTCAAAATGTTAGATGATTTTCATTACAAATCTAACAAAATAATATGTAAAATGAACCCTTGTTAGTTTAACTTTTTTTAATTTTACTCTATGAAATTTTCTTTTAAAAACGATTATTCCGAGGGATGCCACCCGAATATTCTACAGGCACTTTTACACTCTAATTTTGATCAGCAGGCCGGATATGGTGAAGACGATTATTCTCTTCAGGCAAAGAAACTGATCAAAGAAAAAATAAAAAATCCGGATTCTGAAGTTTTTCTGGTTTCCGGGGTACACAGGCTAACCTTATTGTAATTTCAGCCATTTTAAGGCCGTATCAATGTGTAATATCAGCAGCGCCGGGGCATATTCTGAATAATGAGACGGGAGCTATTGAAGCTACAGGACACAAAGTTTTAAGCATTGATACTGCAGACGGAAAACTTAAGCCGGAAGATATTGTTCCGGTTCTGGAAAATCACAGCAATATTCCGCATCAGGTGATGCCGAAGCTGGTTTATATATCAAATTCTACAGAGCTGGGAACGATTTATCTGGCTAAAGAGCTGGAAGAACTTTCAGATTTCTGCCGGGAAAAAGGATTGTATCTGTTTATGGACGGGGCAAGGCTGGGACACGGATTAATGTCTGAAATCAGTGATCTTACGCTGGAAAAGGTAGCAGAGCTAACGGATGTTTTTTATCTGGGAGGAACAAAAAACGGAGCATTGATAGGAGAGGCCATTGTCATCAATAATAAGGATCTGCAGCAGGATTTTGCCTTTAATATCAAACAAAAAGGAGCCTTATTGGCTAAAGGCCGTCTTCTCGGCATTCAGTTTATGGAGCTGATGAAAGATGATCTGTATTTTGATCTGGCAAAACATGCCAATATCCAGGCTATGAAAATCAAGAATGCTATGAAAGAAAGGGAGTGCAGTTTCTGGCCGATACCTATACCAACCAGATTTTTCCGATCATAAGCAATGAACTTATTGAAACTCTTTCAGAATATTTTGAATTTTATGTCTGGAAGAAAATTGATGAAAAATCTTCTGCCATTCGCCTTATAACTTCCTGGAATACGGGAGATGAGCCGGTGGAGCGTTTTATAGAGATTATTGAGAGAGAACTCTAACGGAAAGTAATAAAAAAGGTGGCTTCGAGATCCTCAGCCACCTTTTTAAATTATTTTAAAGCTTTTGCAACTACTTTACAGTCGGCAGGCTCCAGTTTTTGTCCATCTTTATAGCTGATCTTTTTCTCATCAGCATATTTGGACTGGCCGTCTTCTTCCTTATGTTCCCCGATTCCTTCCGTTAAAATATTATCTTTCTGAATGAAATAAATATCTCTTTTGCTTTTCGTTCCTTCAGACTGAAATTCATAGGTCAATTTCAAAGTATCTCCTGATTTAAAACCTGTTACATCTCCTTTAGAACTGTCTTTTTCACTGTTTTTATAAGCAAGTTTTCCGGTAATAGTTCCCAGGTTGTCATCGATAGATGCAAAAACGCTGTCTTTTCCGGTAACGCCTAAATAGCAGAATGATTTTGGACCTAATGTATCTACCACAGGTTCTGCGGCAGCTGTTGTGTCGCTTTCTACTTTCGGAGCAGGGGTTTCCGTTTTCTTGTTACAGTTCATTAGAAAAACGGATAACGAGCCCAGTAAGATTAATTTTTTCATATCCAAAGTTGTTATATTAAATTCAAATTTCTGTGTACTAAATTAATAATAGTATTTCAATATGAAAGAATATGGAATGTAAATAATATGTTATTTGAAAATATTGAAAAATTTTAATCCATAGGGTTTTGATAATTGGTGCTTTTTTATATCTCGCAGATGAGGCAGATTTGAGCAGATGTTTGGGTTTAATTTTGATTGGTTTGTAATCCGTTCATGTGAGGGAATTTATAGTTGATTAGATGTTCAAACTCAACTTAACTCAACTCAAAACCCGAATCCGGAACCCGGAACCCGAACCAAATCAGCACTTACACTTTCAGCATTCCCCGGAAACCTCTGGCTGCATAATAAGAATCTGCACCGTTATGATAAGTGAAAACCGTATTATAACGACGGTCACAGAAAATAGCTCCGCCCAGTTCCCGTACGTTTTCAGGTGTTTGGATCCAGCTGGAAGTTTTCAGATCGAATTTCCCGAGTTCCTGAAGATGGCGGTATTGTTCTTCCGTTAGTATTTCAATACCCATTTCCGTAGCTTTATCGATAGCGTTGCTTTCAGGTTTGTTGGCTTTACGGGCGTTCCAGGCCTGGTAATCGTAGCAAAGGCTTCTTCGTTTCGGACTTTCCGGGGAGCAGTCGAAGAAGATGTATTCGTCTGTTTTTTTATCATAGCTTACCACATCCGGTTCGCCTTCGGTTGCTTCCATTTCGTTCAGTGACCAGAGTTTTTCGGGAGCTGCTTGCAATTTTGCCTGAATTTTTTCCCAGTCAAAGCCTTTATGACGGCTCATATTTTTTTCAAAACGGTTTTTCAGGGTTTTTAAAAGCTCTGTACTTTGTTCCGCCGACAGTTTCTTTTTGCTCATATCAATTATTTTTAAGTGGTTTGATTCTTTAAAATTAAAGTTTTTACAAGCACATTTTAATGGTTATCCATAGAAATTTTCCTGTCAGCAGGCCTGAAGTACCATGAGATAATTACCAGAACCAGCAATAAAAGAGCCGGCAAAGTTCTTCCGGCAGTATCGCCAACAATAATATGCGAAACCAATGCCCCCGACATGACGAAGAAAAATCCTGCATAGGCCCATTCTTTCAGTAACGGAAGTCTTGGAATGAGAACAGCGATAACGCCAAGAATTTTCCAGACTCCGATAATGGTCATCAGGTAAGCAGGGTAGCCAAGGTTGGTAAAATTCGCGAGTTCGTCTTTATTTTTCATAAGCTGGACAATGGCTGTAGACACCATTCCCAGAGCCATCCATAAGGTGAAGATCCAGTAGATGATCTTGTTTCTTTTCTGAGATTTGTTCTGTGTTTCCATATGGTAAAGTTTTTAGTGTTAGTCGTTTAATGCTTTTCCTTCAAAAATTTGCGGAATGCATTTATCGATGCGGGCTTCCCGTGTTTTAGACTGTTTGGCAGATGAGAAGTGGAGCAGGTAGGCTCTTTGCCTTCCGGGAGTTAATGCTTCAAAAGCTTCTTTCAGTGCCGGATCGTGATCCAGTCTGGATTGAAATTCTTCAACCATTTCAAATTCTTTTGTCTTTTTCATTTCAACCTTAGCTCCGGATTCTTCAATTTCAACGGCTTCAAACATATAGGACCGGAGAATGTCTTCAAGATCATTAATTTGCTGTACGTCTGTAAAGCGGACCTGCCTTGCGGCCTGCACATTTTCAGACTGCTGGATGAGAATATGTTCAGGGTCTTTCATCAGGGCGCCTTTAAAGAACAGAAGAGCACAATATTCTTTAAAACCGTGGATCAGGAAAATATTTTTTCCTTCGTAGGTATAGCATGGGCATCCCCATTTCAGATCTTCTGTGAGTTCTGTACTCAGGGCAATTGCTCTTAGTTTTTGAAATGCTGCCTGCCATTGGCCGGGTTCGTTGAAGAAGAAATCTGTTTTTGGATTCATGGTGGTGATTGTTTGGTTATCGTGATGCATGGTGTGGGATTCGGGTTTGAGAGTATTAGAGTATTAGAGTGGGAGAGTTGTAGGATAATGAGATTTATGACCAAATTACCTACTATCTGCAACCTGTAATCTGCTACCTTTTACTCCCTAATACCTCCTGTAATCGGTTATGCGCCATATTGATTCCCTGGGCGAATGGCATTTTCAGGTGCTGATCTCTGAAGTCGACCGATTTGTAAATGGTCTGGATGGTAATTTTGCTGGTGCTGTCTGTAAGTTTTTCAAATTCCAGAAACTCGATCTGAACGGGGAAGGGCGTGTTTTCCATTTGGAAAGTCCTTATGATTTTCTCATCCTGAACGATTTCATGAATGGTTCCATTGGCGCTGAACACTACCTCTCCCTGAGGATTTGAGGTTTCGAAACGGTAGCTTCCGTGTTGTTTGTTTTCAAACTTTGTTACCTTAGTTCCCATCCATTGTTCGAAAAGTTCAGCTTCGTTATAGGCTTTGAAAAGCAGTTCTACCGGAAGATCAAATTCCCTGGTGATGAATATTTCCTGTTTGCCGTCTTCGGCGTGGATTTTTGTTTTAAGTTCCATGTTTTGGTGTTTGAGAGTGTTAGAGTGGGAGAGTTTGAGGGTTTGATGCGTGTTACGGGTTTCGGGTTAAGAGGTTCGGGTATTTTGTGGGTGAGGATTTTGAGATTTTAAACTGCTATTCATTTATGATCCCGGAACCCGCACCACGAATCTCGATAACCCGTATCTCGGATCACGTATTTTTGTTCTGATAGGCTTTCATTACACTTTCCAGCTTATTGAATTTTTCGTCCCACATTTGGCGGAAAGGTTCTATAAAATCGGCTATTTCTTTCATTTTATTGGGATTGAGGTGGTAAATAATTTCACGGCCGTTTTGTTCGGATCTCAGCAGCTCACATTCTGTGAGGATCTGAAGATGCTTTGAAACGGTAGGTCTTGCGGTATCGAAATTGGAAGCAATGGCCCCGGCAGTCATGGATTGTGCCGCCACCAGCATCAGAATCGATCTTCTGGTAGGGTCTGCTATAGCCTGAAATACATCTCTTCTTAAATTCATTGTGTAGTTATTTGACTACAAATTTAAATGAAGTTATTTGACTACGCAAGTTTTTTTTGACAAAATTTATTAAATCCTTCGCACGGGCATACTACCATGAAGTTTTCTTTCCGGAAATAAGGATTGCCGGGAAATGGGTTCAGGATTGTGGTTTTGAGGCAGGGGACAGGGTAGCGGTGATTGTGTCCAGAAACCAGATTATATTAAAAAAGGCATAATTTGGGGTTATTCCAAAAACATTTTCTTCCATTTAGTAACAGTGTTCCGGCTTAGTTTAAAATGATTGGCTAGTTCATTATTATTAAGCCTGTGCTTTTTCTGGTATTCCAATATTTTCAGAATATCAGATTTTTGGTAAGAACGGTGCTTCTGATTGAAATTTTCGGTTTGTAAATCGGAGGTCCCGAATATTATGGTGTTCAATTTAATAATATTCAGAAAAGACAGGCTTTTCTTGCTAAGCAATGCTTCACATTCTTTTCTCTTATGGGGAAATTTCTTGGCTACAATATCAGAATAAATGTTTTTATAGTTAGGATAGTTTTTCATGGGTATAAGTATTAATGTTAAACTATATTCTTTAGACTGTACAACAATTGAAATTGTTTTACAGAAATATTTAATTTTCTTTTAATTGGACAAAAAACGAACAAATTATTCTATCTGTTCCCTATGTTTTATCAGCCAACTGTACAGTGTTGTTTTTGGAATTCCATATTCTTTTATAACATCATTTCTGGTCATTTCTCCTGTGCCTATCCGTTCCAGTATAAAATCTATAATTTCTTTGGTGTAGATGTTTTTCCGGAACTGGGGAAGGTTTGTTTTTTCGGACTTGCGTTTAGCGGTCGGAGGAGCATAAAGAATAAGATGCTGCGAATAAAGACGAAAGAAATCATATTCCAGTAATTTACTCCATTTCAACAAGGTTTCGGTATCAATGACCTTTTGCTGATACATTTTTTCGATCTCTTCTTCGGTACACTTAAAAAAATTACATGCTCGTTGTAATTCTATCTCACTTTCCACAATTTTTTGTTCAATCATTTGTCCGATATGAATGCTTTTGAAATTCATATTTGTGTTTTTTAAATATTTTAAATTTATTTTTCTTCTTAAGAAAACCAGGCAGCAAAATACAGATGATGAAAAAGTCATATCAACTTAATAATTAAAAAAAACAGCTGCCTGGTCAATTTTTATAGTTTGTGCTTAAAGCCCTTTCCTATGGTAAAAAGATGCCCCCATTGATTCTTTCCCATCATTTGTGCATTTTAAAAGTGGAAATGGAGGCATTCTATTAATTACAAAAAATCGTTTAAGACGACATTCTTTGCGCTGTCATAAAGACACGTCGGATGTTATTCGCAGCATTGGTATCATTCATGTTGTCTACAGACACATACACTATTATTCGGTACCAAATTCCGTCTACAAGCAAATCTACTGTTTCAATCTCCTGGGAATCATCACTGGAGCTGGTGGCCAATACAGGAATTGAAGTACTGTTCATATTGTCTCCCCAGTTAAGATAAATTCCGTTATCGGTCTCCATATAACCTCCGGGAGCCAATAGAACATTCGAACGACGGTAGCGGTCTACACTCGATAAGGCTGCATACCACACTTTAATATTGGAAGTAGAGATGTTCACCAAACGAGGATTGTAAGTAACTGCACCGGAATTTTGATTGGAACTGTTGGTAAAATTAAGATCCAGTCTTACTTTTTGTCCTAAAATAGCATCATAACTACCGCCAATATAGGTGCTCAATAATCCAATATAAGTCGCTGGTAATGTGTAAGTAAAGAACTGATATTCTCCTGGAGCCAGTACTTTTCCAAGACCTACTGTAGCACTACAACTCTGTCCTCCGATGGAAAGATTGAATGTTGTGGTATTTGGACTGGATACCGTTGGAGTTCCGGAGATCGTATAGTTTAAAGTACCGGATCCCTGTGCAAAATTACCCTGCGGAAGTGTCGCCGTAAGCCCGTTTACAGGTCCTATTGTCTGTGCAGCGTATATTCCTGCATTTCCTCCTGTATAAGGAACCGACATTGTTCCCTGATAAGGAACACCCGCAGTATAGGAAATCGGAAACAGGGTAGCACTTGCACAGTTCAAAGCGCCTATCGTACCCGGTTGTAATGAACGTCCGTCTAAAGGTCTCCACTGGGTTCCATCCCAATAAACATATCCTTGGAAGGTAAGGGCGGCTGTTCCTAAGTTGTATACTAACAAACCAGTTGCAGGGCTAGGAATTGTAGCCGCATCGTTATATGCTGTTAGAGCTACTCTCGGACCTAAAAATCCTTTTTTGGCCGTTGCAGCAAGCTGGCTGACATTCAGCTCCAGTAAAGCAGATGCGTCGGGAGCTGCACCGATACCTGTAGATCCTGATGCGGTAACAATAAAGTCATCAGCTAATTGTGTTGCAGTAGGAGTGCCTGTGGTCGCATTGTTTTTAGCGCCATCTATATTGAAAATTCCTTGTGGATTTTGGGTATTAATACCTACCTGAGAGAATGCCAGGGAAGAAATTGTCAAGGCTATTGCTGTACATACATTTTTTTTCATTTGTTTTGTTTTTTTTAATTTAAAATGGATTAAATAGCAGAACGCTATATTTTGTTGTTGTTTTTGAATGATCATATTTGCCCTTAGCTTTTTAACCAGCGTCCCGGAACCTGTTTTTTTGAAGGTGGAGGCCGAATGCTGAAGATCACTGTATGGTAACAGGATACCATATGAGTATTGTACTCTGATAACTCATCTTTTGAAAAAACAAAAGAATTAAGGCTGAAACGGTTTGCGTTAATCAGCTGTTTATGATGGTCATTGTGTGTTGAGCAAAAGCAGGATTTGCCATCCGAAGCCAAAAGAAGGTGATTTTGGCTATTATTCGATGTATAGTAAAGGTTTATGGGTTTGGCAGGTTCACTTTTATTTACTTTAACAGGTTTTTTATATGATTTTTTAGTAATAATTTTTACTGCCTGACTCTTCACTTTCTTTTCCGGAACAATGAAAATATTCTGCGGATTATAGAGTAGTATTTCTTCCGAAACGAAAAGGATTTTGTCTGTTCTTGTTTCTTCGTCCTTCCTTGAAAAAGAGGATGAATCTTTTGCAGCAGTATGCAACTGGTCTTCATTGAAAATATAATTTCCTTCCGATACAAAAATTAAAGCGGGCTTGTTTTTTTATTACTTTTGCCATATTCGATTTGATGATGATTGTATAATGGAAGCATACCATAAGTATACACAGTTCCCAATGTGAGAACATGTATTAAAATACTTTTGGTTATGGTTGCGAAACTTTTCATCATTTATATTTCGGAGCAAAATTATATGCATAAATTCAGATCGGAAACTAAAATGGCCATACCCATCAATGAAAAATCACTTTAAATTGAAGGTTGAAAAATATCATTGTCAGTAAATAGGAAAGTAAATTAAAACCATGAAATACAATATATTATACAAGTCAATGATCACTTTTCATTGGAATTTAAGCTCAAATACCCCATAAGAAATGGATCATACGATACTAAGAGAGCAGGAAATCCAGAGGCTGAAAGAAGAGCTTTCCATAAGATATAATTATCTGATGGGGACTATTTTATTATTGTTCACCTTCATCTATTTTTTCATTATAAAAGAAAAATTGTTCGGATATTATTGTCTGGTTGGGGCTATTACCTTGCTAAGTCATGTATATTTATTAAATACTTTTTTTCCGTCACTTTCTTTAGAAAAAAGAGTGCGGAATTATCTTATTGTTGCACCCGTTTATGTTTATTTTGTTATCCTTTATTTCTGGAAATGCTCTATTTTTCAATTTTGCTGGCTGGTCCCTGTGCCGCTGGGGGCATACATTTTTCTTGGTAAAAAAGAAGGTTCATTTTTTTCAGTTTATACCTTGTTTATTGCAGTTGTAGCCATTTTTACCGGTGATATTGTTCCGCTTCATTCCAGGATAACGTCTTATGAAAATGTTTTTAGGTATAATGACCTCCTTTCATTTGGGTTTAATATTGTCATTGTTTATTTGCTTATTTATTATAAGGATAAAATAAGGGAGCAGGAACTTCTTTCGATCATAGAAAAAAGGAAACGGATCACACTTCCTATTACGGTGGATGAAAAAGAAATGCCCTTTGCCAAACCATTATTTGAAAAAATTGAAAATGAGATCGTTACCAACAAAAATTTCACGAATCCGGAATTTAATATTTCAATGTTATCCACCATTCTGAAAGTCAGCAATAATTATATTTCAAAATCAATCAGGTTGCAGGGGTATTCTAACTTCAATACCTACATCAATTCTCATAGGATTGATTACGTAAAAGACCTGATTTCTAAAAGTAACCTGGAAAAAGTAACCCTTATGTACATTTATACAGAAGCAGGATTTACCAACCAATCTACCTTTAATAAGGCTTTTAAACAATTTGTGGGCATGACTCCAAGTGAATATATTCAAAAGCAAAATACCGGAGATAAGTAATTATATTGAATGCAATCCGTCATATATCGTCTATGGAGCTATTTCGGTTCAACTGAATTGTATTCAGGATTTCCCAAAAATGCAGAAAGTATGGAAAATGCCCTTATGAGCTGTGTTTTTTCAGGCAGGTATTATGCTATCTAACTGGAAAACAACATGATAAATAGCAGGGGATCTAAGTCGGCGATTTAGTCTTATCATGGAGCATGGATAAACAGTTCAGATTTTATTCTACGTATATTTTTCCACACCAAAATATTTTAAGAGATTCTCAGCGATTATATTATTGAATAAATATTTAAGACGAATGGTGCTAACTTAACATAATATATGAATTAATAGCAAACAAATACTTTGGGAAATATAAATCGGATAAGGAAACGATTTGCTGAAAAATGGGAAAGTATGAAGTTCATGATAAAAAATAAGATGCATATAGCATTGACAGATTTTTGAATACACTAAAGATTGGTATATAAATAATCCTGGAGCTTTCTATAGAAATTTATTGATGAAATTTTTGCGGCTGTGATTCTGTTTACGCTTAGGATTTTTATAAAGCCGAATCTTTATGTAATTTAAAGAATGCTCAAAGATTTGGAGAATCAGAATACGATAATGAGAAATGTAGAAGCTATAAAGATAGCAGGAAAGGAAATTAATTTGGAAGAAGTCGTAAGCGTCTTTTTTGATGTACTCTTTTGATATTTTAAAAATCCTATAATTTATATTATGTTAAATTGTATTTGTTTCAGTGTTTCAAAATTCCAGGATTTCAGGATTATCCATCATTTTATTATTATTGACATCTGCTTTTACTTCAACGCCAATACAACAGTTCCGCTGATAATCAGCAAAGCTCCGATTATGGTTTTTAGCGTCAGCGTTTCTTTGAAAAATAATACTGCCAGAATAATGGCTATGGCCACACTCAACTTATCGACAGCTGCAACCTGTGACACATTTCCGATCTGTAAAGCTTTAAAATAAAAAAGCCAGGACAATCCGGTTGCAATTCCCGATAAAACAAGAAAAATAATATTAATCCTCGATAATGAGCCAATTTCCTTTGCTTCGCCCTTTAAAAATACAATGCTCCAGACAATCACAAGAATAACAATTGTTCTGATTGCCGTTGCAAGATTAGAATTGATATTAGACACTCCCATTTTAGCAAAAATAGCTGTAAATGCCGCAAATAAAGCCGAAAGTAATGCATAATAGAACCACATATCCTTATTTTTTTGAGGTTACCTAAAAAGTTTTAACTAAACCAATCCCTATCCTTTTGTCCTGGTAAAAAGGCATTACCATTGCAGCCGTATTTTTGTTTTTACCGCCCAGCATCGTATTGATTTTTGGATACAGCCAATAAGCCAGCTCTGTTGAAAGAATCCCAAATCCGGCTCCTGCTACCACATCCCCTACCCAATGCTTATCGTTCAGCATCCTGTAGATCCCTGTAAAAACAGCCAGAGAATATCCGGAAATTCCCAGCAGGAAATTGGTGTCTTTATACTCCCTGAACATAAACTGTGCAGAAGCAAAAGCTATTGCCGTGTGCCCCGAAGGAAAAGACAGATTATTTGACTCGTCGGGCCTTTCCTCTTTTACAATATGCTTCAAAGGAATGGTAATAGCAGAGGTAATCAGCATCGATGTCCCGTAGATAATCGTTCTGTCTCTAAAATTATGCTTTCCTTCCACACCAATGGCATTCAGACCATATACCAAAGCTGCAGGAGCAAACTGGGTGTAGCTATCCAGTTTTATATGATCAGGTTGATGTTCATTAATTTCATCTCTGGTAGAAAAATTCAGCCGTTTTAAATCTTTCACCGTTAAACTGGCAATCCCATAACCTATAAATGCCCCGGGAATGATCAGTCTTTTATAATTAAAACGTTCTTTTTTAGTATTTAATATAACAGTACTGTCTTTTGTGTTCTCGGGAACCTGAATGCTGTCACTGTTGCTTTGTGCAGCTACTTTCCCGTAAAATGAAATTAAAACGAGAAAGCTGAGAACTATTTTTTTATAATGTTTTGATATCATGATAAGTATAATGTGCCTGAATTTTATTTTAGATAAGGTACAACTGAGTATTAACGTCTTTAAACCTGCTTAAGATTTCCCGGCCATAATCTGTAAAATATTGATGTTCAGTAAGAAATTGACAGTTTTTAATTTGCCATTCTTCATCCGTATAAACCAGACCGAGGTAAATTTCAAATTCCTGCCGTATGGCTTTGCTATATTGTAGATAATTGGGTTTGGTTAAATGATACATATCTGCATCGCACATCACTTTTTCCAGTAAAGAAGCAGGTTTTGGAGGATATTTTGTAGATTCGATACACTTTAAAACAGCTTCGGTAAATTCTTCATCACATCCGCAATTGTCAAGGAAGTTCTTTGCTAATTTTTTACTTTCTTCCTCATGACCCATGTAGGTATTTGTGTACCCACAGTCATGAAACCATGCTGAAACCTCTACGATATGCATTTCTTCTTCAGAGAGACTTGCTTGCAAACCTATTTCACGTACAGCATCTGCCACTTCATAAGTATGTCTGATATTGTGAAAAGAAAGCTGATCTGAAAGATTTTCCGAAAGAAAAACAACCACATAATTCCTGACAGCCTCAATTAAATTATCCATGGCTAATTATATTTTAAAACTTATAGCTACACCCCGGTATCACTGCATTTGGAAATTCTTTGAATATATTTCAATTTCTACTACAATATTGAATAATGATTTAGAAGAAATTTTGAATTTTCGAATCTTCAAGCATAAAATTTCAACCATTGGGTTGAGTTCAGAATTTTTCTTCATTGGTTAAATTGATTTTGTTGAGTAACGTTGGTAAAACGATCAGTAAAAGCGGTAATGCAATGATAAAACCGCCGATGACAGCAATGGCTAAAGGCTGGTGCATCTGCGCTCCTGTTCCTATTCCCAGTGCCAGTGGCATTAATGCGATAATGGCCCCCAAAGCAGTCATTAATTTCGGTCGAAGTCTTGTGCTTATGGCATAAATAACGGCTTCTTCTTTAGTTTTTGTGGTTAAACTTTCGTGGAATTGTAAGTAGGTAAAAATTGCATTTTCTCCAATAATTCCGACCATCATGATAAGTCCTGTATAGCTTCCAACGTTCAAAGGAGTATTGGTAAAATACAATAGCAGGATGCCTCCTGAAAGACCCAATACTGAAATGCCTAAAATGATAAGGGCAACCAGAACATTTCTGAACAGAAACAGCATCACTGAAAAAACCAATAAGCTGGAAACCAGTAAAATGATCAATAGTTCTTTAAATGATTGCTGCTGTTCCGCATAAGCACCTCCATACACTACAGAATATCCACTCGGCAACTTGATTTTCTGATCGATCTGTTTCTGAATTTCCTGTATTGTGCCGCCCAGATTGCCATTGTCTAATCTTGCAGTTACAATTCCTAAAGTCTGAAGATCTTCCCTGTTGACTTCCGCAGAACCGGTGGTTACATTGACGGTCGCAAACTCGCTAAGGGGTTTCAGGGTTCCATTGGGCAAAGCAATCATACTGTTGTTGATGTCGCTTAAAGACTGGTTGCTTTTTTCGTTATAGAACAATCGTATTGGCGTATACTGAACATTATCAAAAATATTTCCGGCTACATTACCATCCAGGTTGGCCTGCAGCTGGTTCTGAAAATCAGGCAGAGAAATATTATATTGCGCTAAAACAGGAAGTTTAGGCGTCACAACCATGGATGGACCGGCAATCACAATTCCGTCGAAAACATCGGCTGTACCATTAACTTTGCTTACAATATTAGCAACCTTTTTCGAATAGTCTTCAATAACTTTCTGGTCTGTTCCGAAAATTTTAATCTCAATCGGCTGAACGCTGCTCATCAGATCGCCCAGCATATCAGAAATCACCTGCCCAAAATCTACAGTGAGCGGCAATCCTGAGGCATCAATTCTGGAACGGATATCGTCGGTAACTTCATTTGTGGTTTTGCCTCGATTTTTCTTTAATTGAATTAAATAATCACCCCGGTTTGGTTCAGTGATGAAGAATCCCATCTGGGTTCCGGTTCTTCGGCTATACGCCTGAACTTCGGGTGTAGATGTGATAATTTTCTCGACTTCTTTCAGTTCCCTGTCTGTTTCTTCAAGGGACGTTCCCGGAGGTGAATTATAATCCAAAACAATACTTCCTTCGTCCATATCCGGAAGAAATCCGGTGCTGATATTCGGAAGAATTATGGCGGTCAAAACAATAAGAATTCCAATAAATAAATAGCTGTACAATGGTTTTCTGATAAAAAATCCCACCCATTTTCTTTCCTTTACATCGTGATGCTGAAGTTTTTTTCTTTTCCCTTTCCTGAAGAAAGTAGCAGATAAACGATGGGCAGTAATATCCAGGTTGCAAAAAACGAACAGACTAAGGTGATGATCATCGTGTCTGTCATTACTTTAAAATAAGCTCCCGCAACACCGCTCATCAGCATGAAAGGCAGAAAAATCACAATGGTACTGAGTGAGGAACCTACCATTGCTTTCAAAAGGTAATTAATTGCTTTTTGCACCAATGTTTTTGAAGATTCCTCGGGATGTTCCTCGTGTGTGCGATGGATTTGCTCTACGACGACAATCGTATCATCAATGATTAATCCGATGGCGGCAGCAATCGCTCCCAATGTCATAATATTAAACGTCTGCCCCATGGTATACAGAACAAGCATTGTAAGGCTTAACGTGATGGGAATTGTAATCAGAATAACGGCACTCGCCTTCCATGAACGGAGAAAAATAATTGCCACGATAATTGCCAAAACCAATCCTATCCATAAAGCATCCGTAACACTTTTAATAGAATCATTGACAAAGTCTGCCTGAACATAATAGGGTTTTAATACGATATCTTTTGGTAATGTTTTTCGCAGTTCAACAATTTTGACTTCCATTGCTTTACTTAAATCCACCACATTGGCATTGGGTTGCTGTATAACTGCAATCAGGATACTTTCCTGTCCGTTAGCATTGACTTTTATGTATTGTTTTGCATTGTGAACAGTGATTTGGGCTATATCACCCAACAAAACGATCCGGTTTCCGTTATTGCTTACAACAAGATTTTTCAACTGTCCTTCGTTACGGATCTGGGCATCAGTAAGCGTCAGATAGAGATACCTGAAATCTGAAGAATATCCGTTTGACTTAATAAAATTGGTATTGTTAATTGCCTGCTGAACCGTAGCGGGCGTAATTCCCAGTCTCGCCATCATCGGCTGATTCATCACGACACGGAATTCCTTGTCCTGTCCGCCGATAATTCTCACTTCACTTACTCCCGGAACCTGTGAAAGAAAAGGTTTGATCGTGTAAAGTGCCAGTTGCTTCAGTTCAATCGGGTCTTTTGAAGTGGAATTCAATGAATATCCCATGACCGGAAGAATCGACGGATTCATTTTTTCAACGGAAATATTGATATCCGGCGGTAATTGGTTTCGAACTTCATTCACACTGCTTTCAATCTGCTGTTTGGCTAAATCTACATTCACATTCCAATCCATAAAAGCAGAAATTTCACAGCTTCCCCGGCTGGTTGTGCTTTTTAAAACCTGTAAGTCAGGTACTCTTTTTACGGCATTTTCCAGGACTTTGGTTACTCCTACAGTCATCTGATTGACAGGTTGCTGCCCTGCATCCGCAATGATCTTTATTTTGGGAAAAGTGATCTGCGGAAATAATGCTGACTGGATTTTGGTATAAGAATAAATTCCGCCTGCCAGTATCAGGAAAATTAAGACCAGCAAAGGGCTTTTATAGGTTACAAAAAATGACTTTTTCATCAAGCTAAGGTTTTTGTATTTTCACAGTTGCAGTATCGCTCAATCCGAAATTTCCTGAAACAATTACCCTATCTTTTGTGGTTAAATTACCCGATTTTATCTGGATATATTTATCTGTTTCCACCCCTTTTGTAATGTCTGTTTTTACGGCTGTTGTATCATTGATTAATTTCATCACCCAAAAAGAAGATTGGGTTTCATCACTTACTACCGCCATTTTAGGAACAGAAAGTCCATAAGCGGAAGTTGTGGAAAAGCTGATCGTACCAATCAGGTTTTCAGGAATATTGCTGCTGTTGGCAACCTGCAGTAAAACTTTTACAGTTTGGGAAACGGCATCAACCGAAGGCATTACTTTTGCGATTCTTCCCTGCAAGACTGTATTGTCAGGCAAAGTAATTGCTAAAGTACCTTTGTTTCTTATAATTTGAAGGTATTCGTAAGGCACATCGACCACAAAACCGAAACTGCTCGCATCGGTAATGGTTGCCAATACTTCCCCATCCTGCACATAATCTCCGATCTGGTGGTTCACCATGGCGACGTAGCCTGTTGCAGGGCTTGTTACCGTTGTTGCTCCATTGAAACGAAAGGATTTATCCAGTTTATTGATTGTATTTCCCAATGCTCTGGCTTCTTTGGTCTGTAATCCGAAAAGTATGGCTCCTTTCCCGACATGATCTGCCAGCTTAATGGTCATTTTTGTAATATAACCTGTGCTGTTGGCTTTTACATCGGATTTTAACAAATACATTGCCGTTGCATTAAGCGTAATTGTATTATCAAGCTGAGCGGTATCGGAAGGATAAGCTATGGTGACAAGTGTCTTAGGCTTTGCTTCAGGTTCAGGAGATGTGGGAACACTTTCGCTGGTTTTGTTACAGCTGGCAACAATAAGGGACAGGATAAGGAAGGCGATTATTTTGTTCATGATTTATTGAATGATTAAATATTGCAGTTGATTTTTCAGGTTGAATAACATGGTATTGTACTGAATGATATTCCCTTTAAGACTGAGTAAATTATTAATAGATAAAATAAAGTCTACCATCCTCACATCACCCGTTGGAAGCTGTTTTGCATTGGCTTCAACCAGGGTATTAGCATAAATAATCTGTTGATTGGCAGTCTTGATCATTCTGTCGTATTGTTCCATCTGGTTGGTAATCTGGAGAATCTGCTGTTGGTATTGTCTCTGGATCTGTTCCAGATATTTCCAGCGGGTTTGCAGCGAGAGCTGATTTTGTTGTAAAAGCATTTTTTTCTGGTGTCCGTCGTAAATTAGAATAGTAACGCCAATTCCCACGCTCACTCCAAAATTTTTATAGGGAGTTGTGGTAAAAGAAGACTGATAACCGCTGTCTGAGAAAGCTGTAACCTTAGGTTTATAATCATACTGGATGATCTCTGCGTTATTGGCCAGTTTTAAACTGTCAGCCTGAAAAGCTTTGGCATATATACTTTGATCAAAAGAGGCTGGACTAAGCGTCTCACTGAAGAATGGTTTTTCAACAGGCTCAAAAGTATCATCAACAATGCCCGATAAATATTTCAGCAGGGAATAATTGTTCTGCCAGTCGGCTTTTTGCTGTTCCAAGGTCAGTTCATTCTGTTGAAGCGTTACTTTAAATGTCAGATAGTCTGTTTGTTTAAAGACAGCGGCCTGGGTCAGCTTTTTCAGGACGATATCTTCCTGGTCCAGCAAATGAATTATTTCTTTGCTTACATTATATTGCTGCTGGCTTGCATAAGTTGCGATGTACTGATCTGTAATTTGCTTGTTAAGCGTTTGAATACTGATATTTTTCTGTGCTAAAACCTGTGCAATGCTTGCGTTAATCCCTGCCAGTCTTGTATTCAGATTATTTCGGCTGATGAATTCTTTGGCAACTCTTACTCCTGCAAAAAGAGATTGTCCGTTAGTGATTGCGTTATCATATCCCCATCCTTTTATATTGGGAGCATAGCCTGCAGTTCCTTCTCCGGTGACAATAAAACCGTAAGTTGCTCTCAGTTTTAAACTGTCAATTCGATTGAACATTACCTGATTGTTGAAATCATTTAAAACCGGACTGTTTGTTTTTGCTGTTTCCAGGAAATATGATAACGTGTTTTTTGACTGTGCTTTTATAGTAAAACCACTGAAAAGCAGAGCCGAAAACAAAAAACTTCGAATAACACAGGCACACAAGGAATCCATATTCTATAAATTATCCGGTAAAGATGGAACCTGATTTTGTAGAAATTTAGAATAGTCCGGTTGTATTTTGGGGATAAGTTTTTTTACGTAAAATCAATATCAGGATAATTTTAAAGAAAAAACATGAAAATTATTTTCAAACTGATAATTGATTTTCCAGTCGTGGAATTTGCCTATTTCGTTAATAATTGCCAAGCCCAAGCCACTGCCGTTACTGTCAGTCGATAGCTTTGAAAACCGTTTAAACAGTAAATCTGTATTCAATTTTTCTGTTCCGGAATTGGCTATTTCAAATGACGAGTTTGCCAGTGTAATTGAAATCACACCGTTAGCCGGAGTATGCCGGATTGCGTTGAGTATAAGGTTATTGATCAGAACTTCTATTAAACTTCTGTTTCCGCATACTTCTATATTGGGTAAAATATTTTCTTTCACGGAAATATTCTTCTGCTCAAAATGTTCCCGGAATGTTTCCATGCTTTGGTGAAGCAACTCGTCGAACCGGACGGCTTCAGTTTTATCAAACTGGCTGTTATCAATTTTGGCCAATAACAAAAGATTTTTGTTGATTCTGGAACTTCTTGTCAATGCCCGATGCATTTCTTCTGCAATCTGATATTGTTTTTCAGTCAGGTTTTCATTTTGAAGTAAAATATCCAGCTTGTTCTTCAGAATTGCCAAAGGAGTCTGCAATTCATGAGAGGCATTTTCAGTAAATTCTTTCTGGGTTTTAAATGCAGAGACAGTATGCTCAATCAGTTTGCTCAGAGATTGGTTTAGCTCTTCAAATTCTGTAATATCCGTTTTGTCAAATTCAATTTGGGTTTGCTTATTCAGGTTGAATGTTTTAAGCTGATCCAGGGTATTCCGGAACGGCTGCCAGATGGATGTTGAAAGCTTTTTATTTAAAAATAATAATCCTACAACGATAAGGACGAAGAAAAAAATGGTTATTACAGCAATTGCAGCAACGGTTTCCTGAGATTCCTCAATATTGGTTTCTATAGTAAAAAGAAAAGGTTTTTTATTGATATAAACTACTTTTCTCAAACATCTGTACCGTTCTATTTCAGTTTTGGGAGTAAAGGCATTTTGCTTATCAACCGTAAAAAATGAGTCTTTCTTTGCATAACCGGACGGAATTTTCTCAATATCCGTCCCCGGCTGAATTTTATTCCAAAGATGAATGCTTTTTTCCAATTCTGCATCAGAAAGTTTCAGGCTGTTGAATTCATACGCTGTTTTCTCCGCTATTGTTATATTATGCTCATCCAGCTCACCTTTCCATATCGTATCCACCACAAAATAATATACCGGAATACTTATCACCAGAATAATCAGGACATAAATAATAAACGGTTTTGTTGTTTTGCTTAATAACGGTTTCATTGGTAGATTTTAATTGCTTTCCCATTTATATCCGGTTCCATATACCGTTTTCAGGTAATGTTCGCATCCTGCATCGTAGAGCTTTTTCTTTAGATTTTTTACATGGGCATATACAAAATCATGATTATCCAGCATATCTGCAAAATCACCGGAAAGATGCTCTGCCAGTGTACTTTTTGAGATTACTTTGTTTTTGTTTCCAATAAAATAGATGAGAAGATCGAACTCTTTTTTGTCAGAATAATCACTGTATCATTGATGCTTACAGATTTGGCCAAAAGATCAATCTGCAGTTCATTCTGCTTGATAATATTGGAATTGTTAAACTGCTTTCTCCGGATAACAGAATAAATCCTTGCCATCAGTTCCGAAAGATGAAAAGGTTTGGTAAGATAATCGTCGGCACCTAACTGTAAGCCTTTTATTTTATCATCCAATGCATTTTTTGCAGAAATAATGATGACGCCATCCTGTTTGTTCTGTTTCTTCAATTCTTCCAGAATGGTAAGGCCGTTTCCGCCTGGAAGCATAATATCAAGCAAGATGCAGTCGTAGTTAAAAGCCTCTATCTTGTCCATCGCCTCACCAAATGTTGCTGCAAACTCACACAGGTAGCTTTCTCCTGAAAGATATTCGGAGATACTTTTTGCCAGTTCTTTTTCGTCTTCAATGATGAGGATTTTCATGTTGCTAATTTATACATTCAAATTTGAAGAAATTCTGAATTGACAGATAAAAATGAACAGATCTGTATTTTCCTGTTTCATAATAGTTGTAAATAAAATTAAGCATTTAAAATTCATAAAAAAAACCGCTCTTTTCAGAGCGGTTATAATTTTACTACACATTATTTTTCTAGCAGGTAGATCCGCATGAAAGCAACTGGATATGCACTACCCCGTTGATCACGCACTGTACGTTGCACAATGTAGTGCCTACAAGCTGCCCTGTAGCATTTACTGCGCCACCAACGGTATTGCCTACACCGGTTACGACACCACCAACGATAGTGCCCACGCCGCCTACTGCTCCGGTAACTACTCCACCAAGACCGCCGATAACACCACCGATGTTATCGAAGATACCATTACCTGAAATTGTTTTCAATTCGTTTCTGTTCAATTTTTTTAAGTTTTTCATGATAATAAAATTTTGTGATTATTACATCACTAATTTAGGAATAATTATAATATGAAATGATAATTGCAATAAAAAATATTTATTAATTTATATTTAATTAACATAAAGGTTATTTAATGTATATATAATTATTTAAAAAACCTGATTATTTGCAGAATTAATGCTGATGTTACCATGATGAGTCCGGAAAGTCAGATTGCTAAATTCGCTTTCAGATAAAGATTAATTTAATATTGAAAAAGAGTTATGAACCCTGAAATTACTTAAATGGCTTAATTTTAGATTGGGAATAATTAATTATTGTTATCAAATACGTAATAAGAATAACAATCAAAATTATGACTCATGGAAAGGTTTAAAAAAATAATTTTGAAGATTCTGAAATGGACAGGAATTTCAATAGCATCAATTCTGTTTTTAATGTTTATTCTTCCTATTCTGTTTCCGGGAACCATTTCCCAGCAGGTAAAAATATTTGCCAACAAACACCTTGCAGGTAAATTGGATTATAAGAAAACACACCTTACTTTTTTCCGGCACTTCCCTTCCCTTACGGTTTCTGTGGACAACCTTGTTTTGCAGGGCTCAAAACCTTTCCAAAATGACACTTTACTTACAGCGAGAGAAGTTGCCGTGGGAATTAATCTGAAAAACCTGATCTTCGACCGTGAAGTGAAAATCGATGAGATTTATGTAACCGACGCCAACGCCAACGTTTTCGTAAACACGAAAGGAGAAGCCAATTATAATGTATATGTATCAAAACCTTCGGGCAAACCCAAAGACAGTACAGAAGCCGGAGCCTCTGTAAAGCTGGATCTTATTAAATTTAAAAACTGGAATATCAAATACAATGATCACTCTGCCAGGGTCCTTGTTGATGCCAAAGGCCTGAATTATACCGGAAAAGGAGGTTTAAGCCAGGATATTTTCGATCTTCAGACCAATCTTGATATCAATAAGGTAGATTTTAGCCTGAACAGGATCTATTACGCCAAACAGAAAACCTTACATGCAGACCTGATCACCAGAATCAATACCAATGCCCTGACTTTTGTCCTGAAAAAAATGAACTAAGAATCAATGAACTTCCTTTAAAGTTTATTGGTTTTATCAGTATTTTGAAAGACGGGTATAATATGGATATCAAGGCGGCTTCCGAAAATACTACCATCCGGGAAATGATCTCCGTCCTGCCCCCGCAATACCTGGATTGGGCGAAAGATACCAAAATTGAAGGCAACAGTGACCTGTATTTTCATATTAAAGGCAGATTCAGCGAGCAGAAAAGAATTAAGCCGAGAGCCAAAGTACGCCTTCTGGTCAAAAACGGCTTTGTTTCGAACGGAAAAGCACCTGTTCCGATGAATAATCTTAATATGGATCTTAACATAGACCTGCCTTCACTGGATACGAACCAGCTGGGTGTAGATTTAAAAAAGCTAAGCTTTGATCTGGGCCCGAATAATAATTTCCGGGCTTATGTACACACAAAAGGCCTGAACGAAATGCAGGTCAATGCCGATATAAAAGGAGCTGTGGATCTTCAGACGCTTGATCAGGCACTGGGTTTAAAAGATATTGACATCCGCGGGCTAATGGATACCAACATCAAAGCCAATGGTCTATTCAGTCTGGATAAAAAATTATTCCCAAAAACCAACGGGTATCTTAACCTTAAAAACGGTCTGGTTAAAACGAAATATTACCCCAACCCTATCCAGAATATTAATTTTATCGCCAATATTGTCAATACTGACGGTACTTTCAGGAGTTTGGGCGTTAAACTGGATCCTTTCAGCTTCGATTTTGAAGGAAACCCGGTCTTTGTGAATGCCGATCTGCAGGATTTTGAAGATCTCTTGTATAAAGTCCGGGCAAAAGGAGTTTTAAATGTAGGGAGAATTTATAAAGTCTTTGCCAAAAAAGGATTCGATATCAGCGGATTGATTATGGCAGATCTATCCTTAAACGGCAGACAGAGTTACGCGACTACCGGCCAGTATAGCAAGCTTGATAACAAAGGAACCCTGATCCTAAAAAACATCAAAGCCACTACAGAATACCTTCCGAAATCATTTTTCATAAAGGAAGGAAACTTCAGGTTTGAGAACGAAAAAATGTGGTTCAGAAAATTCCTGGCTACCTATGGAAAATCTGATTTTGCCTTAAATGGCTATCTCCTGAATACCATCAATTATTTCATTGAAAGAAAAGGAACCCTTCACGGAAAATTCGGACTGAACTCCAATTATATTCTGATTGACGAATTTATGGCTCTTAAAAACGGTGATAATACAGACAAATCCATTGAAGTGGAATATGCAAAGGTGGAAAATCCGAAAAGCAGCGGAGTTGTCATTGTTCCTAAAAACCTTGATGTTTCCCTCGAAGCCAACGCAAAAAAGTTGAGTTCAAAGGATTAACCCTCAATCATCTTAAAGGAAATGCCTCTGTGAATACAGGTCAGGTATATCTTAAGAACACTTCATTTGATATTATCGGAAGCCGTATGAATATAGATGCCCGTTATCAGGACGAATCTCCCCTTACTGCTAATTATGATGTATCCCTTAAAGTTCAGGATTTTGATGTACAGCGGGCTTATAAAGAAATTGATATGGTCCGGGAAATGGTAACTGCAGCAAAGAATGTTAAAGGAATCGTCTCGCTCGACTATAAGCTGAAAGGTGATTTTGATAAGAATATGAGCCCTATTTATCCGTCTTTGGAAGGCGGTGGAATTGTTAACCTCCGTGATGTGGAAGTAAAGAATTTAAAAATGCTTTCTGCCGTAGGAGATAATATCGGGGCTAAAGCATTCGATAATCCTGATATGAAAGGAGTGAATATTGAGACCCACATCAAGAACAACCTGATCCATGTGGATAAATTCACCTTTAAAGTATCTGTTTTAAGGCCTTCTATAAGCGGAACAACAAGCTTCAACGGATTACTGGATTTAAGGGTAAGAGTCGGATTGCCTCCGGGCGGATGGATCGGATTTCCTATTGTAGTAACCGGAACCCATGCCAAACCTAAAATTAAAATCTTCAGTAAAACCGGTCAGGGAATCATCGATGCTTTATACAATAAAAAATCCAATAAAGTGATCCGTGAAGAAAGACGTGCTGAAAAGAAAACAAGGCGTCAGCAGCGTAAAGAAAAGCAAGCTCAGGAGCAGAAAGCCAAAAATGCAGAAAACCGCATCAATAAAGAGCTTAAAGAGAAGTGATTAGATAAAATGTCAGGTTTTAACTTATAAATTAGACGTGTTTTTTAGTCAGAATTTGTATTTTTGTTGATATATTTTGTATCAATGTCGGTTTTTTCAAATAATCTTCGCTTCTTAAGAGATAAAAGAAGCCTCTCTCAGCAATCTGTAGCCAACGAACTTGCCATTTCCCGGGTACGGTATTCCAAATATGAAAACGGAGTGTCCGAACCGCCAATCGGATTGCTTGTGAAAATAGCCAAGTACTTCCACGTAAGTATTGATCTGCTGGTCTCTGTAGATATTTGTAAATACCCGGTGGAAGACATGCTGAAGCTTCCGGATAACAGGATCGTCCTGCCGGTAGCCGTAGATGAGCTGGGAAACGATACCATAGAAATCATTCCACAGAAAGCATCAATGGGATATCTTGAAGGTTATAGTGACGTGGGTTATATAGAAAGCCTTCAGAGGATTGCCTTACCCTTCCTGACTAACGGTAAATACAGGGCATTCCCGGCAGACGGGGATTCTATGCCGCCTTTTAGAAACGGTTCCTATATCGTAGGAAAATATGTGGAGGGAATTGATGAACTTAAACCTGGAAAAACCTATGTATTCATTACTTTAAATGACGGAATTACCTATAAGCGTTTTAAAGAAAAAAAGGCAACAGCATCTGTGTAAGTGCAGATAATTCATTCTACGAACCTTACGACATTCCTTTCGAAGAAATTGTCGAGATCTGGCAATATGCATCGGGGATTTTCCCGGAAGATTTTGAGCCCGGAGATTATGACAATTATAATTTTAAAGAAATGTTCCGTGAACTGAAACAGGATATCAAGCAGCTTGATAAAAAATTGTCCGGCCGCCGTAAATCTTAAGAATATTAATGTCAAAAGGTATGGACCAGCTAAGTTTATTTAATGCAGACGAATATTTCCGGTTTCCGGAAGAACTGCTTGAATATACACCGCATTTCCTGCCCGAAGACAAAGCTTCTGAACTTGAGGAGCTTCTTCTTCACACCGTTCCGTGGAAGCAGAGAACCCAGAAAATGTACGATAAAACAGTACTGACACCGCGGTTGACAGCATGGTATGGTGATGAAGCCAAAACATACAGGCTTGGCGGAAACTCCTTCAATGTCAATCCGTGGCTGCCGGAATTGTTTGCTTTGAAACAGCAGATCGAAAAATCATCCGGCTATCAGTTTAATTCCGTATTGCTGAATTTATACCGTGACGGAAATGATTCTGTAGTATGGCACCGCGATAAGGAAAGTGAACTGGGAAACCGTCCTGTAATTGCTTCCATAAGCCTTGGACAGGTAAGGAATTTTGATTTCCGGAAAGCAGATCAGCACCAGAACAGGTACAGCCTGCCACTTCAGCATGGTTCATTGCTGATTATGAAAGGAGATTTGCAGGAACATTGGGAACACCGCATTGCCAAATCTGCGAAAACAATGAAACCACGGATCAATCTTACCTTCCGGATGGTTCATGAAATATAAAATGTTTTACTTTTCCAGCTGAATCCATACAGGGGCATGGTCACTGCTTTTCGTCCATCCGCGGACATGTTTGTCGACTCCTCCCGATTTCAGACCTGCATGAAGGTACGGGCTTAAAAGAATATGATCCAGTCTTATCCCTGCATTCCGGTCGTAGGCTTTATACAGGTAATCCCAGAAGGTATAGATTGTTTCATCAGGATATAAGGTCCGGATTGAATCAAGCCAGCCTTTACTTAATAAATCCTTGTACGCTTTTCTCACTTCTGTCCTGAATAATGCATCATTTTCCCAACGCTCAGGCTTATATACGTCTCTGGCTTCAGGAATAATATTAAAATCCCCGATGAGTATGGCGGGCAGTTCCATTTTGATAAGCTCATTGGTCCGTTTTTTCAAACGCTTGATCCAGTCCAGCTTATAATCAAATTTAGGCCCCGGATAAGGATTACCGTTGGGAAGATAAAGACAGCATATAACCATCTGATCAATAATAGCTTCTAAGTAACGGCTCTGTACATCTTCAGGATCTCCAGGCAAACTTCGCTGAACTTCTGTAATTTCCAGATCTTTGGCAAGAATAGCCACTCCGTTCCAGCTTTTCTGCCCTTTCCATATGGCCTGATATCCTGCCGCGTTGATTTCTGCTAAAGGGAAACGTTCCTGCGGAGCTTTTAACTCCTGAAGGCAGACAATATCCGGTTGCGCTTCTTTCAGCCATTGCAGCAGAACCGGTAACCGGCCGTTGATTCCGTTCACATTATAGGTTGCTATTTTCATATTGGGTGGATTTAAAGGGCTGTATTGTAATTTCCATACCGCAATAAGTATTCCATCATACTGATCATCAATATAATATTATGAAAGTAAAAGGTATATTTTCAAATTAAAATTAAATTCAGATTTATATTGGCATAATTTATTCATTATGCTAAAAATAAAACCTTATCCCATGTTAAATAGAAATTTTACAAAAGCGGAATTCGTATTGAATGATGAAAATCAGTATCAGTTAGAATTTACCATTCAGGAAATCGGTCAGGGATCGAATCTCACGGTTGAAAGAAAAAAGAAAACGGCGAGTATGAAACCATTCAGGCCATGATTACCAGGCTGAATGATCAGATTTTTATAAAATGGAGCGAACCTTTTGACGGCAGACTAATTTTCGAAAAATAAATATCTTATGAAATACACCGAAGCATTGGAATATAAAAAAGAAGCTGTAAAAAAGCGGATGAGTCTGTTATCCAGAATTATCATATTATTATTACACCGGCTGATACCGCGGAAAGTGCAAAATATATCGAGGATTTTTCTAAAAATCCTGATGATTTTAATGACAGCAGCTGTAAAAAATACTGCTCAAATGATGAGTATGAAGTGGTAAGTTTCAGAAAAGAACAGGAAGATTAAAAGCTCCCCATCCTTTACAGACATCTGAATACTACTTCCCTGCTACCACACAAATACCCGAAATTGCAGGCTGGTCCTATAATTGCACCTACCAGAGGATAAAAATCAACACTAAATTATATTATTATGGAAACTAAAAAAACAGCAAGGAAAACAACGTCGAAAACTGTGGCGAAAAAAACAGCAAAAACTCCTGCGAAAAAAGATGCAGCCAAACAATTGAAAGATTTGTTTGAAGATTCACTGAAAGATATCTATTGGGCAGAAAAAGCTCTTGTAAAAGCACTTCCTAAGATGCATAAAAATGCCACAGACAAAAAGCTGAAAACAGCTATTGAACAGCATCTTAATGAAACGGAAATCCATGTGAAAAGACTTGAAGAATGCTTCGCTTATCTCGGAAAAAAAGCCCAGGCTAAGAAGTGTGATGCGATGCAGGGATTGCTGGAGGAAGGAAAAAGCATTATGGAAGAAACGGAAGCAGGTCCTGTAAGAGATGCAGGAATTATCGCTGCAGCACAAAAAGTAGAGCATTATGAAATTGCAACTTATGGCTCACTTGCCGCATATGCCAAAGTTCTTAAAGAAAAAGACTGCTTAAAGAACCTTCTGGCAACTCTCAATGAAGAAAAAAATGTGATCAGCTGTTAACTAAAATTGCCGACACTGCTATTAATACCAAAGCTAAATAAAAATTACAGCAATACTTAAAGAGCCCTGTCAAAGGGCTTTTTTTATGCATATCATTTAAGATACTAACGCTTTATATAAAAAGCAGATGTTTACCTTTGCAGTAACTTTAAGTCTGATCAAAAAAATGAAATCAAAGCTTCCCTTTCCTATTACCACAATCAGGATGTTATTTTTCTGGCTAAAGATCTTTTGGGAAAAGTACTTTTTACCGAAATTAACGGAGATGTTACGGCAGGCATCATCGTGGAAACCGAAGCCTATTTCGGGGTGCTGGATAAAGCTTCCCATGCTTACGGAGGCCGACGTACCAGCCGTACAGAAACATTATACCATCCCGGCGGTGTTTCCTATGTTTACTTATGTTACGGGATTCATCATCTTTTTAATATTGTAAGCTCCGTTGAAGACGAACCGCATGCTGTATTGGTGAGGGCTGTAGAACCTTTAATCGGAACCGATATTATGGAACTGAGACGCAATATGCCTGCTTCCAAACCTGCTATTTCATCCGGGCCGGGCTCAGCGGCTAAGGCTTTAGGTATTGACCGTTCCTTCAATAAAAAAGACCTTACTGAAAATGAAATTTGGATTGAAGACCACGGCATCAGATACTCTCCTGATACCATTATAGCCGGTCCGAGAATCGGGGTTGCCTATGCCCAGGAAGATGCCTTGCTGCCATGGCGTTTTTATGTAAAAGGAAATAAATATGTGAGCAAACCAAGATCCTGATCACTTTTGTTTTTGATTTATTTAAAGTTTGCTTATTTATATCTGTCCCGCTTTCAGCATCAGATAATGCAGGTCTGTATTTTTAATAAAAGGCGGTAAAAGCTCTTTCCCCGGTCCATACACTGCAACTTCAACATAGTCCCCGGAATGATCCATACTGATCCAGCCGACAGAATTATGTTTTTTCTGAATTTCCGAATAGGCTTTGAAAGGGAGTTTTTTATAATTGTAAATTCCTGTTTCCTGTTTTTCAAGCCCTGAATAAAAGCTGAGCAAATGTTTAGCTTCATCATCAGCAAGACTTATTTTGTTGGTTTCATAGATCCAGTCTTTCATCTGCTGAAGATTAAAATCTGAGTGAATAGCATTCAGGATATATTCGTTTGTAAACCTGTAATTGGAAATGCTGTTGAAATTTCGGGTAGCATCAGCACCGTAAATTGTTCCGGGATTGGCATTGCCGTGATCTGTAGTAATGATTACCAACGTATTCTGGTCTTTTTCTGCAAAATCAATTACCGTTTTTATCGCTTCGTCAAAAGCAAGCTGGTCATGAATTAAAGCCGAAATATCGTTGGCATGCGCCGCCCAGTCCACTTTTCCGCCTTCGATCTGTAAAACAAAGCCTTCTTTATGATCTTTCATCTGGTCAATTGCAGTTTGAGCCATTTCAGCAAGGGATGGGGTTTGCTGCAGTTCAGCAATGTTTTTTCTGTCGATGGAATATGGTAAAGCTCCGGAATTGAATATTCCTAAAACTTTCTTACCCTTTTCTGCTTTATTAAGATCAGCTTTACTTTTAAGGATCTGGTAGCCTTTCTGCTGGTATAGACTATAAACATCCTTATTATCTTTTCTTTTTAAAGGATTAAAAAACTCATCCCCGCCGCCCATCATCACATCAAAACCTATTTCAGCATATATTTCTGCGATTTCATTTTCTACATTCCTGCTGTCGGAATTTACACAGAAGCCTGCAGGAGTGGCATGGGTAATCGTTACCGTTGTTACACAGCCCGTTTTTTTCCTGCTTTTTTGAATTTTTGCCAGATCGGGACATGCTTTTCCCCATTAGCTCCTATATTAAGGACACCATTCTTTACCCGGTATCCTCCCCGAAAGACGAACTGGCTGCTGCAGAATCTGTGACAATGGAACTTGCGGAAGCAGTATCCATCAATGCCCGGGAAACTTTATTTTCAAGATACAGGCTCATCCACTTTCCGTTCTTACCCAGGATATTCTGGGAATACAGGTTGGCCATAGCCAAAGTTCCGGAACTCATTCCGTCACTGATCATAAAAATAATGTTTTTTGCCTTCTTTTTGGATCAGGAATTTCTTTTGTTCCGTTGGCAAAAAAGTCAACTGGGCTTAAAGTAAACAGGCCGGACAGCAATGCTGAGCCTTTTAAAAACTTACGTCTGTTCATCTTGGTAAAATTTCGTTTGGCAAGTTAAAAGGTAATTTTAATTAAAGAAACAATGTTGCATTAATTAATTGTGAATTTTCAAAATATTTCATCCGCTAATATCTGCTGAAATTATTAGTGCTTATGATTCTTGAAATTAATGATATGACCTATGATTAATCCTGCTGCTCCTGCATAGATCAATGGAATATGAACTTCAAAAATCAGGTCCGCCAGCACGGAAACAGCAATCAGGGCGATGGAAATCCAGAACAGGAATTTCAGCCGGTTCCAGGGCATATTTTGTGTAATTCTGTACACCACTACAGCACCAATAATAAGAAAGATAAGATCAATAAACGGATTGTGGGAAATTCCCAAAGGAATGATCATCAGGAGCGGAAAAGCAATACAGTGAATAAGACACAGAACTGCTGCGGAAATTCCTACAGCATCAAGAATTTTTGATTTCATAAAAGATTGGGATTTAAATTTCTTATTGTAACTTTGTTGCAAAAGTATTGATAAATTTTAATTAACGCAACTTTGTTGCATTAAAAAATGAAACAGATCAGAAATACCCAGGCCAAAACTGAAATTTTAAACGTTATAAATCACTCTGACGTAGCACTCTCCCAACCTGATATTCAGAAAAAACTGGGCGATCTTTGCAATAGGGTGACCATTTACAGGGTTTTGGAAAGACTTGAAAATGAAGGACTCATTCATAAAATTGTGAATATAGACGGTGTTGTGAATTTCGCCAGATGCAGCGGAAAATGCAGTACAGAAAAACATGCTCACAATCATGTTCACTTTAACTGTAAAGAATGCCATTCCGTAACATGCATTGAAAACGCGGTTCCTGATATCAGCCTGCCTCCCGGCTTCACAGCACAGGAATACAATTTTATAGTGAGCGGAATATGCCCGAAATGTTCCGGAGTTTAAAATTTTAATGTTTGGAAAAGCAAATAAAAGTACTATTTTTATTTTCAGAAAAGAAAACATCAACTATGCCGACTGAAGCTTCCCACAAGCTGATTCCGATGACAGACTTTGTTATTGAGTATTACTCTAACGAAGGATATGCTGACCTTCAGACTTTGCGTCTGATGAAAAACTATGCCAATCTTCTAAGAAAACCTTTGACTCTTGGAATGTTTGTTCCTGTAGATCCACAGGGAAATGTATTGAAAGAACCTAAAAATTACACCTCCTGGAAATCATTGGATCATAATACCGTAAAAAGAAATGATACAGCCGGATTTGAGGAATATGCCGAATATCAAAAAGCCGAACGTAATTGTCTGTTTGAAGGCTTTACCATTGCATACAATGGATATTCTGTGGTAAGGATCGTAGCTTCCTACGATCAGAGCATTGAAATTTCTTTTAATAAAAACGACCTGCTCTCAACAGCTTTTGCAGACATTGAAGCATTGACTGTTTTCGATGATATTTATCTTACGGCAAATGCTTTGAAATCTATTGGGATTAAAAAGTAGAATTCAACCTAAGAGTTTAGGGAAGTGAATTTTAGATGGATATATAAAAAGGAGACCTTTTACGATCTCCTATTTTTATTTCATATACTTATCAAAAAAAGCGATCATCTTTTCAGGGTATAATCCGAAATAATTGTAAGCATCAAATCTTCGGTTTGTACCTTCAATCCAAAACAATTCTTTTTCAGCTGAGCCTATCAAATCAAATATGGCCTGTGCATCATTTGGATTGTCTGTCCAGGCATCGTCTAAAACTTCTGACATAAAATACGGTACTTTTACAGCGGGTGCAAATGGTTTTGGGTCCATTTCGTAATGAGTAAAACCTCCTAATTTCAATTGTTCAAAAGCCATTAGTTCCATATACTGACCGACCCCTGCATATCCTGCAAATTTTTTCATCATTGCTGTCATACACAAAGTCATTGGTCCGAAAAAACAAACGATATTCTCAAACAATTCGGGGTATTTGTACATTGCTTCATAAGCTGCATTTCCACCTGTACAACGGTTGTACAAGGCAACTTTCATCTTACTTAATTCAGGATGGTTGTTTACATAATTTTGTGCTCCAACCACATCACGCCATTCGTAACGCCCGATTCCACATATATTGTTGTTCGCTGTTCCACTATTGCCATGATTTCGTAAGTCATAGGCCAAAATATTATATCCTGCATCAGATAAATGTTTCATTTCAATAACAAAATCAATTTCCAAATCGTCTACACTCGAAAACGGCTCACCAAAATGCCCGGTAAATCCGGAACGGCTCATCGGTAACGGATGATTCATAATGATAAGCTTGTCGGATTTGCCTTTTAAGGAAGGAATGTACCAACCTTCGAGAGGAATGCCATCGCTGGAAGGAAAATAAATATCTTCCCAAACATCCATTCCATGATCGGCAGGTGTTTTGTGGATTGGCGTTCTGAACGGTGGCCGAATAGCTCTTTCTCCCAAAAATTTAATGGTAGCATAATCCTGCTCGGATATAATTTTTTGTTGTTCTATGGCTTTTTCATAGATATCTTTACCCAAACGTCCTGCAAGAGTATGATCTAGTTGATAGTCTAAGGTTTTTTCAAATGGCATTGTATTAAATTTTAAATGAGTTAATGGTACAAATTTCATTGAAAAACTCTGACAGCTATGAAAACAAATCAAGGCAGTTTGGATACAAATTACTGATTTTGAAAATTTGAAGGCGATTTTCCGGTTACTTTCTTAAACAAGCGAGAGAAGTAATTAGGGTATTCAAATCCCAATTGATAGGCAATCTCTGAAACAGTATGTTTATTGCTTTTTAAAAGGCTTTTTGATGTATCAATTATTTGCAGATGAATATGCTCCAAAACAGGTTTACCCGTGTGAAATCTTATCAGGTCGCTCAGATAGTTAGGAGTGATATTTAGTTTTTTAGCAAAATAGGTCACGGTCGGTTGGGTTACATTTTGATTATTGTTGTTATAATATGTGTTTAAGAGTTCGAAGAAATCATTAACCAACCTATTATATTTTTCTTTTCTTTCGCCAAACTGCCGCTCATAAAATTTTGAAACATGGGCAAACATCAGATTGCAATAAGCCAGCAATAAATTCATCGAAAAATCAGAACTTTCATATTCTCGTAAAGTGTCCTTAAATATCTGAGTTATGACCATTTCTTCTTCTTTTTCTAAATAAAGCGGCTCATGCAGTCCATAAGTAAGAAACGAATATTCTAAATGCTGATAGTTGGCAATAATATCTTCGGTGATTTGCATGTAATATCCTTTGAAAGGCTTTTTCACATCCCATTCTACAGGTTGATTGGGACTTGAAAAAAACATAAGACTTTTGCCATTTTCACCCTCCAGTTCCAATTTAATTGAAATGCGATAGAAATCAGGACAAACAGAAGGGCTGGTCAAAATGAAACTATCAGGATAAAAACCAATATCTATCCAATCATGTTTTGGCATTTCAGCTCTAACATATTGATTAAACGATTTAATGCCGTGTATCTTTTGAGGGAAATGTTTATTCATAGTAATTTTAGGTGTTTTCTCACATTTGTGTTATTTTGGTTGGAAGTAAATTTTACTCCTGCTTATCCAGTAATTCTTCCAATTCTGTGATAAAGGCAGCCTGCGCCGGATTGATTTTTTCTGAGCTTCTTCCGATTCGAACCATTCCCACTGGTCTACCTCAGGAATTTCGATCATTTTAGAAGACCTTGGAGGCCATTCTATCTGTAATGTATTGCTGTAAAGCCCGGATGTTTCAATATCACTTTCCAGAGCCCAGGCATAAACAGTTTTACCGCCTTTCTGCTTAATCGGCGTAAGAGCTGTAAACTTCCCATTTATTGTTTGTCCGGTTTCCTCCTTAAACTCAGTTACAGCCCGGTCCAGAGGGTTCTCATCTGACGGTACCTCTCCTTTCGGGACAGACCATGCCCCTGTATCCTTATTTTTCCAGAAAGGTCCGCCCGGATGAACCAGAAAGTAATACAGTTTATTTTTCTGTTTTTTATACAATAAAATGCCGGCACTTGTTTTCATAACTTTAAGATAAGGTTTTAAGAATAATAATCGGTCATGCAGTTAGTTATTTTTCCTGAATACTGATGGCGGCATGTTTTTATAGCTCCGGAAGATCTTATTAAAATGGCTGGCATCATTAAATCCAAGCTGATCTGCAATTTCATTGATATGATAATTACTCTGCTTCAACAGCTTTTCAGCAGCCTTTATTTTCTGATGCATCACGTGCTGTTGTATGGAAAATCCGGTCTGTTTTTTAATGTAAATACTGATATAATTCCGGGAAAGCGTGAATTCTTTTACAAGATTTTCGAGCTTCATTTTATCAGCATCCATTGCATTCACACTAATGTAATAAAGGATTTTTTCCGCCTGGCTGGTTCCTTTCGATACCCGCTCCTTTCCTCCGCTGTTCATCGTATTCCTGATCAGAATGGTGATCATTGAAGAGAAAAGGTCTGCCGATGTTTCCTTGCTGTAGATACTTTTATTATTGAATTCATAAAGAAGAATTCTGGCAAGCTGCAGCATATGTTCCCTGTCTGCCTTGTTCCTGATGGCCGATTCATAAACGAAAGAGCTGTCTTCCATCATCAGTCGGATTACTTTATTGAGCTCACTTTTCTTATCCGTATGAAGACTTTCCCAGATATAATTTTCTGTAAATTTTATATAAATGAACCTGGTTTTTCTTTGGATAGAAGATTCATGAGCATCGCTGGGTCTCAACAGAAAAACATCCCCTTTCTGATAGGCAAATGTAACTCCGTTCAGATGATGAGTACCCTTTCCGCTCTCTATAATAATCAGCTCGTAGAAATTATGATTATGGTATTCAATATCCCAAACCTCTTTCTCAATACTGAAAACATTGAAAGAACTGAAGTTAACAATACGCTTCATGGATGAATGGATTTTTACAAATTTAGCATAAATTTTTACAATATAATCCAACTGGATATTGATCAATTTTGTGGAACAAAACTTTTTAAAATGAAGCATTTAAAACAATCTGCCTTCCTGATCGCATCCGTAATGATGCTGGCTTCCTGTATCGATAAGAATAGGAAGGACACCAATGAACAATCTGAAAAGACAGAATCAATATCAAGAAAATACTGGCCCAACGGTGCTCGCCTGGTCATTTCGGTATCCATGCAGTTTGAAACCGGAGGGCAGCCTGAAGGAGCAGAAAGTCCTTTCAGCGGAACTCCCCTTCCCAAAGGTCATCCGGATCTTGCTGCAGAAAGCTGGTACCGTTATGGAGCAAACGAGGGAATTTACCGTATGCTGGATCTGTGGAAAAAGTATAATATAAAAGTCACATCCCATGTTGTAGGGACGGCCGCTGAAAAATACCCGGAAATTGCAAGGGCCATTGCCAATGGAGGTCATGAAATAGCTGCTCACGGCCTAGCTTGGGATAACCAATGGAACAAAAACTACGCTGATGAACTACATTTTGTAAAAGACGGTGAAGATGCGGTAGAAAAGATTACAGGACAGAAAGCTTTGGGCTACAACTGTAACTGGCTCAGAAGAAGTCCTAATACTTTAAAGGTCCTGCAGGAGCTTGGTTTCCTTTATCATATAGACGATCTTAGCCACGATGAACCTGTTATTACCAAAGTTAATGGAAAAAATTTTGTTGTGATTCCTTATACCCTCAGAAATAACGATATTGTGAATATTGAAGGGAAACACTGGAGTCCGGATCAGTTTCTCGCCCAGCTGAAATTCGAATTCGACCGCCTGTATGAAGAAGGGGCTACCAAAAGAAGAATGATGAGCATAAGCTTCCACGACAGGATTGGCGGCACTCCGGCAATGGTTCATGCTATGGAAGAATTTATCAGATATACTAAACAAAAGCAGGGAGTCGTTTTTATGCGTAAGGATGATATCGCAAAAATGGTGGTTAATGATCCTGCAACTCCTGTAGATAACAGTGAAGAAAAATACAATAACTAAAAATAAATATTATGAATAAAAATGCAGCCTATTTCCTTTTACGTATTTCCATGGGAGTAAATCTTCTGGGACATGGTCTTGCCCGAATTTCTAAACTTTCCGTTTTTGCGGAAGGAATGGCAAAGGGTTTTGAAAAAAGCTGGCTTCCCCAACCTTTTGTACACCTATTCAGTACAACTCTCCCATTTTTGGAATTTATAATTGGCGCTCTTCTTATTATTGGTTTAAAGACTCGCCTGGCAAGCATGGCAGGAGCCGGACTTATCATCATGCTTCTTTTTGGAAGCAGTACTGTAGAAAACTGGGATGCAATGGGAATACAAATGATTTATGCCCTTTTCTTTTATATTCTGATCAGTAAAGCAGAAGATAACTGCTATGCCCTGGACCTGAAAACTTTATAAAAGAGCATTTCAAATTCTTTAGCTTTTAATTTTTATTTCAGGTTATAATATACTGTAAATGATAATGTTATTAATTTGAATAATCCTGTGATTGATTAAATTTATTTTTGTTATAAATATAGTATAGATACCACATTTTAGATATTATTGAAAATTTTATTACATAAAGGCACAGAATGTGTATTAAACAAGGAAATAACATTAAAAATTTAAAGTCATGAGAAATTTATTATGGTTAGTCGCTGTCATTTGTATTATTGTTTGGCTTCTTGGAATGTTAGGTGTCATACCGGGAATCAGTACCGGTTACTTAGTACACGTACTTTTGGTCATTGCCATTATTGTGGTACTTTACAATATCATTACCGGTAAAAGACCTCTCTGATAGAAAATTGAAACTTGCTTACATAAAAAACAGGTCAGGAATAATTTTTCTGACCTGTTTTTTTGATGTTATACCCTGCCGGAACTAAAATGCAGCGCATTAATTTTCCAACATTCGGATATGAAATATTTTATATATTTATTATAGTAAATAAACCAAAGCAAATCAATACCATGGAAGAAGAATTCCAGCCCGATGCTATTATCGTGGGAGCAGGATTAGCAGGACTTACCGCTGCTATGGAAATTACCAATGCAGGAAAAAAAGTACTTCTCCTCGATCAGGAAACGGAACAGAACATAGGAGGCCAGGCATTCTGGTCATTTGGAGGTCTTTTCCTGATTAATTCGCCCCAGCAGCGCAAAATGGGAATTAAGGATTCTTATGAGCTCGCTCTCCAGGACTGGAAAGGCACAGCAGGTTTTGACCGTAAGGAAGATTACTGGCCCAGAAAATGGGCGGAAGCCTATCTGAAATTCGCAGCCTATGAAAAGTATGCTTATGTTTCTAAGCTGGGAATTAAGTTTATGTTTATGGTTGGATGGGCAGAACGTGGTGATGGGTCGGCAACCGGCCATGGAAACTCAGTACCGCGCTTCCATGTAAGCTGGGGTACCGGAACCGGAGTGGTAAAACCTTTTGTAGATAAAGCCTACAAAGCAAAAGAGAACGGACTCCTACAGATGAAATTCAGGCACAGGGTAACTGAGCTGATTATAGAAAACGGCAAAATCAAAGGTTTAAAAGGCGATATCCTTGAGAATGACGATAAAGAAAGAGGTGCTGAAACCAACCGGAATGTCACCGCCCAGTTTGAATATCATGCTTCCCATATCATCATTGCATCCGGTGGTATAGGAGCCAACCATGAACTCGTAAGAAAAAACTGGCCGGAAAGATTGGGAAAAGCGCCGGAAAATATGGTGTGCGGTGTACCTGCCTATGTGGACGGAAAAATGATCGGTATTGCTGAAAATTCAGGAGCTCACATTATTAATCCGGACAGGATGTGGCATTATACCGAAGGAATACAGAACTGGAACCCGATATGGCCGAAACACGGCATCAGAATACTGCCTGGCCCCTCTTCTTTATGGTTTGATGCGAAGGGAAACCGTCTCCCCGCTCCTTTCCTGCCGGGATTTGATACTTTGGGAACCCTGAAGCATATCCAGGATACAGGATTTTCTTACTCCTGGTTTATTTTGACCCAGAAAATCATTAAAAAAGAATTCGCCCTTTCAGGATCAGAGCAGAATCCGGATATTACCAATAAGGACTACGCCCTTTTTCTGAGCAGGATCTTTGGTAAAAAAGCACCGGGACCTGTGGAAGCATTTAAGGAACACGGAAAAGATTTTATTGTTTCGGATGATTTAAAAGATCTGGTGGAAAGAATGAATGAGCTTTCCGGTGCCCGTCATTTGAGCTATGATAAAATAAAGGAACAGATAGAAGCCAGAGATCGTGAGCTTGACAATAAGTATTCAAAAGATACCCAGGTGAATTATATAAGGAATACAAGGAATTATCCTGGAGATAAATTAGGCCGTGTTGCGGCTCCGCATAAAATACTGGATCCTAAAAACGGACCTTTAATCGCCGTACGGCTTCATATTCTTACCCGGAAAACATTGGGAGGAATTAAAACCAACCTGAACGGACAGGTACTGAGAGATGACGATACTGTAATTGACGGTCTGTATGCAGCAGGAGAAGCCGCAGGCTTCGGCGGTGGCGGAATGCATGGATACCGTGCGCTGGAAGGAACCTTTTTGGGAGGATGCATCTTTTCCGGAATGAAAGCAGGAAAATATATAGCAGGACTTTAAACGTCAATAATCAAAAGCAAACACTAAAAAAGATGAAAAATTATTTCGATAATAAAGTAGTTTGGATTACAGGAGCTTCCTCAGGAATCGGAGAAGCTTTGGTTAACGAACTGGCAATGAAAAGCAGCGCAAAAATCATTCTTTCATCAAGAAATAAAGATCAGCTGGATGCTGTTGCCCAAAAGGCAGGGCTCGAAGCAAGCCGTTTCACTGTATTGCCTCTGGATCTGGAGGATTACAAAAAAATGCCGGATATAGTGTCAGAAGCCGTAGACAGATTTGGAAAAATAGATATTCTGATCAATAACGCAGGGCTTTCCCAGCGTTCATTGGCTATAGAAACCGATATAGAAGTGGATAAACGCTTAATGGATATTGATTTTATAGGAACGGTAGCCCTTACCAAATCTGTTCTTCCCTACATGATCAGAAACGGTGGCGGCCATATTGCCGTAGTTTCCAGCCTGATGGGAATTTTCGGGGCACCTATGAGAAGCAGTTATGCCGCTGCAAAACATGCACTGCACGGTTTTTTCGACAGCCTGCGTGCCGAATTGTATACAAAGAATATTACAGTAACAATTATTTGTCCCGGATTTGTACAGACCAATATTTCCATTAATGCAGTCACCGGTAATGGCTCCCTGCAGGGAACTATGGATGATGCTACCAAGAAAGGAATGCCTGCTGATGTTTTCGCCCGGAAAATGCTTTCTGCAATAGAGAAAAAGAAAAACCAGGTTTCCATAGGCGGACAGGAAGTACTGGGAACCTATCTTAAAAGATTTTTTCCCAATCTCCTGACCAAAATTGTACGTAAAGCAAAAGTAGTTTAGCCAAAATGATAAAACCTCCCGTAATGAGAGGTTTTTATATGAAAATAACTGACAGTAAATCAATTATGACTTACATCTTATGAGCCGGGAACCTGTGCCTTTTCATAAATCAGTCCTTCGGACTTTAATTCTTTCCAGAAGTCTGCAGGGATGCTGGCATTAAGCCCTTCCAGGTTATCTTTAACCTGTTCCGGTTTACTGGCTCCCGGAATAATTGAAGCAAACTCATCTGAAGCCAAAACAAAGTGAAGGGCGGCATGTACAATATCTGTATTGTATTTTTTGGCTATATCAGTTATTGCAGCTCGCTTTTCAGCCATTCCTTTTGGAATTACGTCTTTATAATTGTAGCGCTCTCTTCCGGCAATATATCCTGAATTGTATCCGGCACCGGAAACCAGTTTAACTCCGGCTTTTTTAACGGCAGGAAGAAGCCTGTCTACCGCATCTTCATGCTCCAGAATCGAATATTGGGTTGCAGAAAGGCAGATGTCTGGATCTGCAGAATCTATGCAGTCAAGGATAGGTTCAATTTTATTAACGCCCATTCCCCAGGCTTTGATCACCCGCTGGTCACGCAGTTCGGAAAGAACTTTAAATGCTCCTTTTCTTGCCTGTTCCAGGAAATAAGGATACCGGTCTCCTACCTGATCTTCGGACAGGTCATGAACATAAACAATATCGATATGACTCAGTCCTGTTCGCTCTAAACTGCTTTCAATTGATTTTTTGATGGCGTCTGCAGTATAATCGTGTTTAAAATCATAATTCAATGGTTTTTTCCACATCGTAGGGGGAACTTCAGATTCCGGCACTTCATGAAACAGTCTTCCTACCTTAGTAGAAAATACAAATTCATTTTTGTCCTTATCCTTTAGAAAATTCCCGAATCTTCTTTCGCTTTTGGTAAGACCGTACCATGGTGAGGTATCATAATAACGGATCCCGAGATCCCAGGCAGTTTGAAGTATTTCATAAGACTCTTCATCACTTATGTTTTCAAAGGCAGTTCCTATCGCTACTCCGCCAATTCCTAACCTGTGCTTTTCTTTTAAAATGTCTGTTTTCATATGGTGAATATTTAAGTGTTGGGTATAAGCAGATACAAACATCGTGCAGACTACCCCTTAAAAAACTGTGAAACATCTTTATATTATGTTAAATGTTTGTGATAGAGTTCATTTGGTCTTGTTATTGAATGAAAAAAGTAGAATTGATTGGTGTTTAAATGACAGGAAACACTTTGATGAATAAGATTGACCTGAAATCTTTTAAAATCCTTTCGGAAGAAATGGAACCATGCATCTTACCACATTTAAAAATATTAATATGAAAAATTCTAAAAAACCTTATTTCTTTGGAAAGACGGTGGTGATCACCGGAGCATCCAGCGGTATTGGAAAAGCTGCAGCAGAAGCTTTTGCTAAAGAAGGGGCAGATCTTGTCCTGGCTGCACGGGGCGAAGAAGCTTTGAATGAAACGGCAGAACTATGCAGAAAATCAGGGGTTGAAGTAATCGCAGTGCCCACCGACATGTCTGTCCCTGAAGAAGTATACCGTCTTGCAGAAGAAGCTGCTAAAATAAATGGCAGGATTGATTGCTGGGTAAATAACGCAGGAGTGCTCGCTTTCGGGAAATTCGAAGAAATACCTATTGAAGTGACCGACCAGATTATAAAAACAAACCTTTTAGGATATCTGCATGCTGCTCATGCAGTACTGCCGGTATTTAAAAGACAGAAAAAGGGAATTCTCATCAATAATATTTCAATCGGGGGATGGATGCCTGCTCCGTACGGAACAGCCTATACCGCTTCAAAATTTGGAATCCGGGGTATGGTGGAAACATTACAGGGCGAGGTGTCGGATTTTCCGGATATCCATATCTGCGCCATGTATCCCGGCTTCCAGAAATCTTCAGGGATAGAACACGCTGCCAATTATTCAGGAATCAAACTGAGCACTCCTCCTCCATCGTTTGATCCGCGTGAACTTGCTGCCTCCATGGTAAAAACAGCAAAAAATCCTGAACAGGCCGTTTATCCTGACTGGTCATCGGTTGTCTTTAAAAATCTGTATGAAATATTCCCCGGAGTCATCCGTTCCGTTTCATCTGCTGCATTGAGAATGTTGATGAAGAAAGCCGGCAATGAAGAAAACACTACAGGAAACATACTTGATCCTTCACAGGGTAATATGAAAATTAATGGGAAAACACTACTTCCTGCTCCTTCCAAGGCACTCAAGGTAGCCGGAGCCGGAGCGCTGGGCATACTTGCGGTTGGACTCCTGTCTTTCTCTTTAATAAAAGCGAGAAAATAATCTTTTACAAAACCTCAATAAAATAACCTCTCATCCGGAGGTTATTTTTGATTTCTAAATGAATTTCTTTTTCCATTTTGCGATGGTATTCCTGCTCAGCTTAAAATGCCGGGCGAGCTGGGCATTGCTGTAACCATGTTCCTTCTGGTAGTCCAGTATTAGAAGAATAGTCTGGCGGTCGAAACAACGGTGCTTTTGATTAAAGGCAAATGCATTCTTATCTTCTCCGTCTGTAAGGATAGTACTGCATTTCATAACATCAAACAGGGATAAATCCTTTTGGGATAGCATGGCTTTGAACGCTTCTTTTTTTCGGGATACCTTTCATTGATCAGGTCTGTATATATTCTTTTGTAATCAGGAATATTTCTCATTGTATTTTTATTTTTACATCATATTGTATTTATGCAGCCATTTGTAGAGGGTGCTTTTGGGAATTTTATATTCAGAAATAACACCTGATTTCGTCATTTCCCCTTTTCTGATTTTGTCCAGAACAAATTCTATAATTTCTTTGGTATAAAGGTTTTTACGGAAATCCGGCAATGAATCCGGTATATTTTTCTTCTGGATATAGTTCATGGAAGACTGAGGCGCATACAAGATCTGATGCTGTGAATAGAGCCTGAAGAAATCATACTGAAGGAGCTTGCACCAGCGTAATAGCACTTCTGTGTCAGAAGAAGGAGAATCGTACATTTTCATTACCTCTTCTTCCCTGCAGTTTAGGAATTTGCATATCCGGGGCATTCCTATACCGCTTTGAGCTACTTTTTCTTGAATTATTGATCCAATATTCAGGTTTTTTAGGTTCATATATTTCTGTTTGTGTTTTTATGGTTAATGGAATTTCATCACTGCTTGGATGAGTTCAATGGCTTTATTTTTTTGATTAAAATGAAGATTCCGTCTTTAAGATAACGTAATATTAAGGTTTTGGCTAGCCAAAGAAAAGGGTCAAATGAAATGATTTCTGAAAAAAGAACAGCTATTTTGAAATGTTTTATCGAACTTAAAAATCTTCAGGATTAAAGGCTGTTGATTGAATTTAAACAATTCAAATTCAGAGAGTTTAAAAAATTAACAAATCTTATAAATTCTGAAAAACTAACGCTATTATTAGACTGTAATTGTTAATATTATACTTAATTTGCCATTCAAAATTACACCTGATGAAAAATACCGTTTTACTCCTGTTCTGTTTTATTTTCGGATTTTCTTATGCTCAACTAGGTTCCGGGTCTCTAACAAACGCACAAATCGACGCCGGAATTATCCGCGCTGAAGAATTAGCTAAAAATAATATAGAAAAGTCCATCACCCTTTCCAATGAGATCTATCGTGCATCTAAAAAAACGGGTACAAAAAGGAATTCTTGAAAGCAGTTCTATCCTGATGGCCAAATATTATGATACAGGAAATTACAAAAAAGTAATTGAGCTCAGTACAGAAGCAGAAAAACTGGCTCTCGAAACAAAATCTGATGCGAAGCTGGCCAATACTTACAGGCTGAGAGCTTCCTCCTATACGGAATTGGGCTTTAACAATGAAAGTATTGCAGAGTTTAGAAAAGCTTTAAAAATAGCTGAAAAGGTATCATCTGATGATACTAAGAATTATCTGAAATCATTAATATATACAGGAATAGGAAGTTATTTGGCTCATGTGGAAGCACCTTTGGATTCGGTTATACACTATCAGGAAAAGTCTTTGGAAAGTGCGGTTCATATGGGAAATAACGAAAATTTCAAGTCGAAAAAATACTTTCTTTTGGTTTTGTGTTATATGAATCTGGGAATGACAAGCGTTGCTTCCAAACGGATCAACGATGCCGAAAATTATTTTGAAAAAGCATTAAAAATTGCCCGGAATAAGGAATATAAAGTCCCCAAAAACCTGGAATGTACAATTCTGAATGAATATGCATGGCTGTACTATGATCAGAAAAAATATGATCTGGCAGTACAGTACGGTAAAAAGGCTGAACAACTGGAAAAATCAATACATATTCCTTATATCAGGAGAGATATTTATGAAGTTAATTTCAAGTCATACGTAGAACTTGGAAATAATGAGGCTTCAAAAAAATACATGAACTTGTATACAAAACTCAATGACAGCCTGGTGAATGAAGAGAAGAAAACCATCAACACTCCCGTAAAAAATATAATGGACGAACAGGGAAAGGCTCATACAGGGAATATTCAGAAGATTCTGATCATCAGTCTTGCCATTATTATCCTTCTTGTGGCAGGCGGGATACTGTTTTGGAAGAGAAACCAGAAAAAACTCCATGAAAATTATGAGACAGTTATTAATAATCTAAAAAAAGCTAATGATTCTCCAGTACTCACCATACAGCAGGAAATACCTTCTGAGAAAGGGATTACCATTACAGACGAAACCGTAAAAATGATTCTGGCCAAGCTGGAAAAATTTGAAAAGTCACAAAAATTCATTAAAAAAGACCTCAGTCTCACTTCTCTTGCCACCGATCTGAATACCAATACGCGATACCTTTCTGAAATTATCAAGCAGTATAAAGAAAACAATTACAATAATTATATCAACGGACTCAGGATCAATTATATCATCAATAAACTTTATGAGAACCCTATCTACAGAGAATATAAGATCAGTTATCTGGCAGAAGCCTGCGGATTTTCGTCAAGGGAAGTTTTTGCGGTCATCTTCAAAAAAGAAACCGGCGTGAGTCCCTCCTATTTTATCAATAACCTGAAAAAAGACAGCCTGGATTCAGCATCTTAGTATCTATTTTGAAAACAAAATTTTTATTGAAAAATATTTACACCATTTCAAAGTGTTTAATTTCAGTACATTATAATAGAATTGAGCCCGTTTATTGCTGCAAAATACTAAATCCTTATAAAGATATTTCATAAATTTACGGAACCATCACAGTTTTAAAATTGGTTCTCAGGTGAAAATTCACAACAAAAAAAAGTATTTAAGCTTTCTAAAATTTAAAAGAGACTTTCAGGAATACGGGCTGGAAAAGGCGCGGAGCTACGAGCTGATCCTTCACTGGCTGAATAACAGGCTCAGCAGGAACCAGTTTCTGGTGCTCTCCGGGATTCTCGTAGGCTGTACTGCCGGGCTTGCCGGAGTGGTCCTGAAAACCCTTGTCCATACCATTCACAATTTTATTACCCATAAGGTTCATTTTGAATATCAGATTCTGTTTTATATAGTTTTTCCTTTTCTGGGGATTGTACTCACCACATCCATTGTGCTTACTTTATTCAAAGGACAGGACAGGAAAGGAATCGGTGCTATTTTATACGAAATTGCCCAGAATTCAAGCATTGTAGCTTCTGTAAAAATGTATTCCCAGATTATCCAGAGTGCTGTGACGGTTGGATTGGGTGGTTCTGCCGGATTGGAAAGTCCTATTGCCGTTACCGGAGCTGCCATCGGTTCCAATTATGCACAAACCTACAGGCTAAGTTACAAAGAACGGACACTCCTGCTGGCGGCAGGTGCTACGGCGGGGATTGCTTCGGCCTTTAACGCTCCGATTGCCGGGATTATGTTTGCTTTTGAAATCCTTTTGACGGGAGTGGTTTTTACAGATTTTATACCTTTGGTAGTAGCTGCAGTATGCGGAAGCCTTTTATCCAGAATTCTGCTTCAGGAAGATGTGCTTTTCAGATTTTATACCAGAGATCCTTTTAACTATAAGAATGTTCCCTATTATCTTATTCTGGGGATTGTAACGGGATTGTATGCCCGATATTTTGTGGTCATTTCCCAAAAGGTGGAGCATTTCATTAAAGAACTCAAGCTTTCAAGGATGCGTAAAGCGATGTTCGGCGGATTGGTATTGTCGCTGCTTTGTGTGCTCTTCCCTCCGTTATTCGGGGAAGGATATGAAACGGTGAAAGCTTTTACCAACGGGAGCACTCATGCTATTATCAGAAACAGCTTTTTCAGATACTTTGAGATTGGAGACTGGACCATCATTATATTCCTGGTTCTGGTATGTCTTTTAAAGGCTTTTGCTACGTCTTTTACCATATTCAGCGGGGGGAACGGCGGTAATTTTGCCCCTTCCCTTTTTGCCGGTGGTACGGTCGGGTATTTATTTGCCCTGGTTTGCCAGCATATCGGGTTTACTGACGTTCCGGTAACGAATCTTGTGCTTGTAGGTATGGCCGGAGCAATGAGCGGCGTACTGTACGCCCCTCTTACAGCTATATTTCTGATTGCGGAGTCCAGTTTTGGATATGATCTTTTTATTCCGCTGATGATTGTATCTATTATCTCGTACCTTATTGCGAAATGGTTCTCCCCGATCTCTCCCGAGCTTAAATCTTTGGCCGAACAGGGAAAAATACTGACCAAACAGCACGATACCAACCTGCTTTTTGCTTTAAAAACAGAAGATTTCATAGATAAATATTCAGAAACCATCAATGAGCATGCTTCAGTTACCGAATTATTTGAACAGGTAAAAAACGGGAATAAAAATATTTTTGCTGTCACAGATGAAGCAGGAAAACTGAAAGGTATCCTGACTTTGGATGATATCCGTCCTTACCTTTTCAATAAAGAAACGGACAGCTCTATGACGGTTTCCCAGATTATGAAAGCCCCGCCGGCAGTCATTTACCGGGAAAATAAGCCATTGGAAATCCTTCAGGTTTTTGATGATACCGGAGTATGGAACCTTCCGGTAACAACCGAAGGGAATGATTTTATCGGGTTTATCTCAAAATCATCTATCCTGATGAGCTACAGACAGCTTTTAAAGGAATATTCCGATTAAATTTTCTTTCAATCAAAGAGATTTTTTTGCCACGAATTTCACAGATTACACGAATGTTTAATATCCTATTCGAATCTTATAGAAATTATGGGCAATTATCCGTGTAATCTGTGAAATCCGTGGATAAATAAAAAATCAAAAAAATATCCGTTCAGCAAAACCGAACGGATATTTTTATTCTATAGCAAGAAATTATTTACTTGCCTCATTAAGCAGTTCAATATCTTCCTGATCCAAAGCCAGCTTCGGAGCCTTGAATATAGTATCAAGCTGAGAAGCGCTCGTCGCACTTACAATAGGTGCCGTAATCAGAGGATTGGCCAGAAGCCATGCCAGGGCAACTGTTCCCTGTGTGGTCTGATGCTTTTCACTCACCTGGTCCAGAGCTTTCAGTACCTCAAGACCTTTTGGGTTCAGATACTTTCTTACGCCTTCTCCTCTCTGGCTTTTACCCAAATCTTCCTCAGTCCGGTATTTTCCGGTAAGAAAACCTGCAGCTAATGACCAGTACGGAAATACACTGAGGTCAAATTCTTCCACAAGTGGAGCATAATTTTTTTCGAAACCTTCTCTTTCCATCAAATTATAATGGGGCTGCAAAGCAACATATTTTGGAAAACCATATTTTTCAGAGGCTTCGAATGAGGCTTTCAAACGTACGGGAGATAGATTGGAAGCAGCAATATACTTCACTTTTCCAGCTTTAATGATTTCATCATATGCAGAAAGTGTTTCTTCTACCGGCGTCGTGTCGTCGTCAAAATGAGTATAATAGAGATCAATATGATCGGTTTGGAGTCTTTGCAAAGATTCATCTACAGATTTCAGAATGTGTTTTTTGCTGATATCAAAACCGTGCTCTTTGGTCTGGGATCCTACTTTGGTGGCCAGCACAATATTCTCACGGTTGGAACGGCTTTTCATCCATTTTCCGATAATTTCCTCGGACTGACCTCCTTTCCCGTTAACCCACCATGAATAGGTATCCGCAGTATCTATAAAATTGAATCCAGCTTCCGTAAATTGATCCAATATATCAAAAGATTGTTTCTCGTCAAGCGTCCACCCAAAAACATTTCCTCCAAAATTGACAGGTGCTACCGCCAAATCGGTATTTTTTATCTTTCTTTTTTCCATAAAATAAATTGAATTAAAAATTTAAGAAGTCTCTAAGGTAGGAAATATCATGGAAGATTCCGGATTCAAAATAAGCATATCTTTTATAGGTATTATAAATAAAAACAGCCTTCATAACGAAAGCTGTTTATCTATCAATCTAAAAAATACCGTTACTTTTCAGCCTGAGGAATCTCAATGGCTGTAAGCATCAGTTTATATTCCTGCAGCTGCAGTTCTATGGTTTTCAATCCGCTTTTAAAGAAATCGGATGTTTGAAACAGGTTTTTATAATAATCAATTCCCTCAAGAACATTATTTTTGAAGGCATTCCATTTTTTGGTCTGGGCATTGGTAATCTGTACCGAAGAATTACCGATTTCTTTTTTAAGATAATCAACATACATTTTCAACTCGTTGATGAACATGTTCGGGCGTTGGTTATCAGGAAGAATGTTGGTATTTCCGTAGATATGCCTTACCATATCTGAAAGTGAAACTTCTTTGTCAAAGAAGGCCAGATTAGGTCCCGGACATATCACCACGCCTTGTTTTTCACCTTTTATCTCCAGGTTCTGCTCCATGTAGGCAGCGTTAACCAAACCTACGCACAGACAGGCTTTATCTGTAATCTCAGTTTTTCTTTTACTCAGTTCTTCAGGAGTAAGTCCATGATAAGTTTCCAGTTCTTTTAGCTTGATGTCCTGATACTTTTTAGAAGCTGTACACGTTCCCTGCGGTGAAAATTCTTTGCTCAGGGCCAGTAATTTTTTCGGGCAAGAGCTTCCGTATTTTCCGGCAGCTTCTTTCTGGTGTTTCAGGATTTCATTGGAAGTTCCCTTTACTGTATTGAAAGGAACTCCCAGGGGTGAGATATTACTCAGGTAAAAATCCTGTTCTTTCGATTTCAAAAGCAGGTTTCTGGTTTCGGTATCTACAGAGGTAGCTTCCGGAACCAAAAGGAACGGAGATCCCCATCCCACACTGTCTACATTATAGTTTTCGAGTAAAAATTCATGTTCCTCGGAAGTTCCTACGCCTCCCTGAACGGTAATTTTCATTTCAAGAGGCTTAGAAATCACATGTTTTCCTTTCTGTTCCAGTGCAGTCACCATTAAAGCATGGGCAGACTGGATAAGATCATTCTTTTTCTGCTTGAATTCTTCCATAATGGGACCCAGCAGCATTCCTTCCGTGGCAAATGCATGCCCTCCGCAGTTCAGTCCGGATTCAATTCTGTATTCTGAGATCCACAGCCCTTTTTTAGCTAAAAAGTTCCCCTGTATCATGGCTGAACGGAAATCGCTCACCTTAAGAATGATTTTCTTTTTCAGAATTCCGTTTTGGTCTGGAAAAAAATCATCAAATTCTTCGATATAGCTGTAAAGGCGCGGATTCATTCCCGCGGAAAGGACCATTGAAGAAGATAACTTGCTCTGTGCAAAACCACGCAACGAGGCATGCGCATCATTAAATATGACAGGAAGCTGCTCATCTTTTTTATAGTTGTCCTTATCAACTTTCGTCATGATATTGACATCGATGCTTCCGGGTTTGAGATTGTTTTCAATAAAGTTTTTGATGCCGGAACCTAAATTCTCCTTCTGATTCATCAGATGCTGCAATCCGTGTTTCAGGTCTGAAGTATTGGGCAGAATGGCCATGAAATTCTTTAATGCCTCCTTGTTTCTGATGATTTCCTGTTTGAAAGATTCAAATTTTTCATTCACGATATCATCTACCATATCCAGGTAAGCTGTAACTCTTTTCGCCCTATAATCCTCGGTTTTTGTTGAAATCCCTAAATAATCAAGATTGAATTTCCTGTTATAGAAATTTTTCATTTTTTCCAGGATTTCATCGTCAATGATGGAAATAACGGAAGAAATTCCATACTGGGCAACACGGATCGGGCTGTCTATGGTATAAGCCAGTCCCATTACCGGAATATGGAAATTGTGTAATGGTTTATGTGTCATTTTATTTTGATAAAAATTCTTTCGCAACGAATGAATTAAAACCCCGAATACCATCTATTTTATATAATAAGCAGTCGGTTTAAAATTTTAATTGACCTAAATTTATCATTTTAATATTAGCTATGTATCAAATAACACTTATAATATTGGAAATATGTTAAATGTCATTATTTTGACATTTTAAGTACTTAATTAAATTTATTCGAAATCAAGAAAACCGTCTGAAAGTTTTTTCCACTGTATTTTCGATAAGCCCATTATTCCTCCGACGGCTACCATAAGATTTCTGATGATGTCAATAAATCCGGCATTAAAATTAGGCCTCTCATTTCTTCCGTAAACTGCTGCTTTCAAATGAGTAGGTGTTCTGGAAATCATAAAGGAAGAGGATGCTTTGGAACTGTAAAAATGGGCAATATGCCTGCTCTTTTTATCTTGTGGATTTCTGGAAGGGTTACAGGTGATGATGATGCTTTCAGAAAAGTTATCTTCTTGAAAACAGATATCGGTGACTTCTACCCAATCATATCCTTTTGCTTCAGTATCTCCGGGTCCGGGAATATCAATTCTCATGAAATCTCCTTTTTGAGGGGCTCTTTCTGTCTTTGTTCCCTGGGAATCATAGAGTTTAAATGATGCAAATCCTTCACCACAATAGCTTTGCCATTTGCTGACAGAGAAAAATCTTTGTTTCAGTATATCAAATTTAAGAGGAAGAAGAGCCGGCTCAAACTCCTTCTGGCTTTCTGTGTCATGAAATCCGCCCGATTGCTGCTGTGGAACTCTGTTGATCTTCTTTGGTTTCATTGTAGATGATTTTAGACTAAGTTATAAAAACCGTGAAGATCTCTTTATGAGCGGGGTCATAAGATCAATAAAAACCTCTCGGTTGAGAGGCTAATGTTAAAACGTAATGTATTGATGGGGAATTATTTTCCTGCACCAAATGTAGGATGAACAGGTGATCTATTTTATGATTGGAGTCATGTTGATCAATATTTTATTGTGAATTTGTTCGAATTTTAATGTTTTATAGCTTTTTTTGAAGTAATAATTATTTTTGAATAAAAAATTAAAAATTGTAGAGATAAAACTAATTTAAATTTATTTTTGCACTTAAGAACAGTTGTAGATATGCTTATGGTAATAGATGAAGAACTTTTATTTTCCTCAGGTGCGGAACTGATGAATTATGCAGCCAATGATATTATTTTTAAAGAAAATGAATATCCCAAATATTATTTTCAGATCAGATCCGGAACTGTAAAGCTCAATAACTATCATGAAAATGGGCGTGAAATCATCCACAGTGTACCTTTTGACGGCCACTGTATCGTAGAAAGCTCTCTTTTTACAGATAAGCCATATGCCGTTAATGCAGTAGCAATGGGCAATTGCGAGATGATCAGATTAGATAAAATTAAATTCCTTGAACTTGTCGGAAATTCCCCTGACCTGCTTCTTAAGCTCTACAGCTATACTGCAGAAAGGATGTATTACAGGCATGTGATGCTGAACAATCTTGCTTCGCCCGATCCCGGAACCAAAGTAAAACGGGTAATGGAATGCCTGAAATCCTATAACCAGTTTACAGATAAATATTCTTACCAGTTTCCTTTTACCAGGCAGCACCTGGCTTCTCTTACCGGTTTATGCGTAGAAACTGTTATCAGGGTTGTAAAGAAAATGGAAAAAGAAAAAACGGTAAGAATCCAGAATGGTAAGATATTCTACTGATCCGGATTTTTTGAAGCAGTATTTCAAAACTAACGGAAGCTCTTCTCAGTAATATTTATACTTTTTAAATATATACACTTTTTTATCATTTTTTGATAATGTAGTGTCACAGGCAAATGTTAAAAATGAGAAGAAAAATACTATTGTCCGAAGTCTTATTTATAACTGGAATTAATAAATTTTTTAAAATTTGTACTTATAGAATGTTTTACATAATATAAATTTTGTTTATATTTGTGGATCGAAATAATTTTTTTCATCATTTGTGTTTTTTTAAGGTCTCCTCTAGGAGGCCTTTTTTGTGCTTCCATATGACCAGACCGTGTGGTAGGTAAAAATACGGAAAGCTGAATTTGGTACTTTCTACTCTAGCGTATATCTCTTTAAAGTGACAACTTTGTAATGTTAAACAACTTAAAAACATTACACCATGTCAACATTCAAAATCAACATCATTGCAGGACCACTTTGGAGCAATGACGAAGCACAAAAAATCGGAGGCCGTATTGCTGCGGCACATTTAGGAAAATTCACCGGACAATGGAGCACTATTGTCGAAGGTCAGATGAGCGTTATCGAAGTTGAGTACGATACACAGCCATCAGGAAGCACAGAGTATACACTGGACGTTTTGGCGGGACCTATCTGGAGCAACGAAGATGCTAAAGAAATATGTCCTTCTATCTGTGCTTCTTACGGAGGTACCTGGAACGGACAGTGGACAACAGTCGTAGAAGGCAAAATGAGCGTTTGCGGGTGCACATTCAAGTTCTAGGACTTATTTTAGATGAATACAGATCTCCGGGGAAACCTGGAGATTTTTTTGCCTTGATAATAATTCTTACTGAGTAGTTTTTATAAAATCCGTAGGCCTGGACTGCATCACAGACTGGAAACTTCTTGTAAAGGCCTGAACACTTTTATACCCTACTTCATACGCTGTTTCAGAAATAGTAAGATCTCCGGAACTCAGAAGTTCAAGGCTTTTTATAATTCTCAGAATCTGCTGATATTTACTTAAAGTCATGCCGGTTTCTTTTTTAAAGATCCGTTCCATAGTTCGTAAGGAAAGGTTTGACATTTCACTCAGATCTTCTATTTTCACTTCTTCATGATAGTGATTGTGCAGATAACCAATGGACTGGGACAAGCGTTTATCCGCAGGAAGGCTGATGTGAAGCTTCAGGGAATGTTCTACAAATTGAGGCAGCTCATTGAAAAGTGCTTTTAAAAACAACATTTCATCAGGATTATTCTCCATATTTTTTGACCATTTTTCCGAATACCTGATCATTTCCTTTAAAACAGGAGGCACTGAAAAAACATTGGTCTCAAGATGAAAAGAACTTTTTCCATCCACTTCTGCAAACATGATCATCAGCTTGATCTTCTCCGAATGTGAATTGGTTTTGTGCAGGGCACCGGGAGGAATCCATGCAGCATGATTCTGCGGAAGCAAATACATTTTCCCATCTACCGTAATGTACTGAAAACCGCTTTCCACATACACCAGCTGACCTTTTTCATGGGAATGAAGGATGTCGTCATGCCGCCAGTTTTCTTCAAACCATACAAAATAAGGCTTATCGAGGCTGTCCAGATCTATTGTATTGTGCGGATTCATGTCGTTTTAAGTTAAAACTTTGGCAAAATTAAACAAAACAGCTGAATTAATTTTGCCATAAATAAATTATATAATGAAGAATCAAACAAGAAAAAATGCTTCTTACGTTCTAATGCTGATTAATGTATTGGTAGTGATCCTGGTCTCCAGCAATCTGAGGTCCCCAATTATTGCTGTTTCTCCCGTCTTAGGTGATATACGCGAAGCTTTGAAACTGAGTAGTTTTCAGGTAAGCATGCTCACTTCTATTCCCCTGTTTATGTTTGCAACCTGCTCTGTTCTGGTCAGCAGGTTTTCGCATCGGTTCAGCATCAGCAGGTTTCTGATGTATTCCTTAATTATTCTGAGCTTTGGGTTGTTCCTGAGGATCACAGGATCTCTTTGGATGCTGTTTGCAGGTTCGGTTTTTATCGGTCTGGGAATCTGTATCGGAAATGTGGTAACTCCGGGATACATCAAAAATAATTTTCCCAAACAGATAGGGTTGATGACAGGAATTTTCGCTGTCTCCATGAATCTCACTGCCGCTCTGGCTTCAGGTTTCAGCGTAAGAATCGGGGAATGGACAGGTTTCGGATGGCGCGGTTCGCTGGGAATATGGCTGGTGATTGCCGGACTTGGATTATTTGTGCTTGTCCTTGAGCTGCTGTTTAATAAGAAGAATAAAAATCAGTCAAAAACAGCATTGAGCGTTTCTGATTTTAATATGTTCAGATCTGCACAGGCATGGAATATTAGCCTGTTTATGGGACTGCAGTCGTTGTTTTATTATTGTATGATGGCCTGGCTGCCCTCTTTTTTAACTGATTCTGATATGCAGGCCGAAAGCGCAGGCTGGGTTCTGTTTGCCATTCAGATCACGATGATTCCTATCGCTTTCTGTGCGCCGATTATCGCCAGTAAAATGAAGGATCAGCGGATACTTATCGTTTTCATCTGTACATTAATGTTTGGAAGTACCATGATGTTTATTACGCTGCAGACTCAATGGATCTACGTTAATGCTGTGATTATCGGCATCTCTAATGGCCTGTCTTTCAGTTTATCCATTCTTTTCTTTTCTACCAGGACCAAAAACAGCGCCAATGCTGTAAAAATATCCGGAATGGCGCAGTCTGTAGGTTATCTGATTGCCGCATTCGGTCCGCCGGTTTTTGGTAAACTGCATGATTGGGACATTTCGTGGAAAAGTTCTTTTGGCTTTTTAAGTGTTGCTGTAGTTTTTATGTTCTATTTTGGAATGAAAGCAGCCAGAAATAAATGTGTGGAGGATTAAATGATAAAGGCCGTATTTCAGCACAGCCTTTATGTTACTCTTTTTCTCTTGCTGGCTTCCACCCATTCATCTTTTTTACATTTCGGGCAGTTTCCGGCACTTCCTTCTGTCTTTGATTCTGTATGGCCACAGAAAGTACAGGAATAAAAACCTTCTTTCTGTATATTTTTCAAAGGATTTTTCAGTGAATCAGGCATGATAGGAAGCCCCGGCTTTACCTTTTCATCTTCATAATAAAATACGCTGATCTCGCCGGAAATCTCTTCAATAGCCATTTCTATCTGCCCCAGCTGTGAAACTCCCTTCAACCTGAGTTCTGCGAAAAATTCATCGCTGCCAAGATTTTCCTTTTTAAAATTATCAATGGAAAATTCCCCATCCTGTATAAGGCAGATGGAACTTCCTTCCACCAGCTTCTCAAATTTTTTACTTCTGCCGATGAAATAAGTAACGATGCTGTATAGAAGGATGATGATTATAAAAACAAGGATGGAGGAAATGATTCCCACATCTTTATTAAACATCGGATCGCCAGCAGCGGAACCCAGCCCTATGATCACCACCAGCTCAAAAATAGAAAGCTGCTTCACTCCCCTTTTTCCCAAAACCCTGAGCCCTATGATGATGGCGAGAAACATAATGGCGGTACGGAGAATGATTTCTAAAAGAAAGGACCATTCTTCGTGGCCCAGGAATAATTCTTTCCAGTTAAGTTCTAAAAGAAACAGAGACATCATAGACATTAATTTTCAAAAAAACATCCAAAAAATGCGCCATTTGAGAAGAAATCTTCTTTTTAGTTAAGAGAGCGGATTTCTCCGTCCTGTAAAATAAAACATCTGTCCTGAAGGTTATTTTCATTGATTTTATCCTGAATAAATGAGCGGTTTTCTTTACAATGGCTCACTGCCTCAAGGTGAGTTACCCAAACAGAGGCGTCCGGCGCATGTTTGCAAACCCTGATAATATCCGAAGCGGTCATTATTATAGGATCTCCCACCACAAAAGTTGCGGCACCTCCTGCCACTATGATATGTTGAGGCTGATGTTTGTCGATTTCGGCAGCAATACCCTCATACCAGATACTGTCTCCGACAACATATATGCTTTTTTCTTCCGTTTTAAACACAAATCCATTAACTACTCCCATCTTGTCTCCTATTTCTCCGGTTCCATGACGCCCTTCCGTTATAGAAATGTTGATGTTCTCCATGTAACAGCATCTTTAACAGGAATAATATTTGTAAAACCTGATTGTGAAATCTGATCTGCAATACTTTCCGGGCATATAAGCGGAATATTTTTATTTAAAAGTTCAATGGCTTTTTCGTCCCAATGATCAGGATGAAGGTGAGTAACTGCCACAGCGTCTATTCCGGACAGCTTTTCTTTCAATATCTCTTCAGTAAACGGAAGATCTACCAGTGGATTCAACAGTTCATTGTCCGTCATCGGGAACAGTCCCAGGGAACCTTTCTTTCCAAGCATAGGATCAATTAAAATGTTTTTCCCTCCGATCCGGAGTACCAATGTGGCATTACGCCATAATTCTAGTTTCATTTTGCTTAATTTTGTTCTGTAAAACTAAGACCCAATCATGGCTAAATAATAGACGGTTACCAAAAGGTTAACCATAAATATTTTGTAACGGATGAATTTTGAAGAATTTAAAAACTGTGGGCTCAGAAGAAGCCTGGATATTCTCTCCGGAAAATGGAAACCATTGATTTTTCAGAATCTTTTTGAAAAAGACGAGGTCCGCTTTATAGAATTGTGGCGCAATATGCCAAGGGTGTCCAAGAAAGTGCTTTCGGAACAGCTGAAACAACTGGAGGAAAATCATATGATCCAACGGATTGAAGTCTACAATTTCCCTCCGGAAGTTTATTACAAGCTTACGGATAAGGCCCGTGAATTGGGACCTATCCTTGATCAGCTGCACCAATGGGGAAATGAACTGGCCCGCTGAACAGGTTCAGAACCTCAAGAATAGCCTGGTAAATAAAATCCAGCTCTTCTGAAGTAATGCAGTATGGCGGAACCAGATAGATGATATTTCCCAGCGGACGCATGATAATTTCTCTTTGTAGAAATTCATCATAGAGAATTTTTCCGGTTTCATTAAAATAAGAGGTAGTTTGCTCTGTTTTATATTCAAAAGCGAGAATAGTTCCGGTCTGGCGGACATTCCCAACATTCGGATGCTGTTCCAGGACCTTGATAAAATCTGTATGCTGTCTGCTGATACGATCAATAGAAGCTAATGTTTCTTTCTTTAACAAAAGTTCCATACTCGCCAGTGCTGCGGTACAGGCCAGAGGATTCGCGGTAAAAGAATGCCCGTGGAACAAGGTTTTATATTTATCATCGGACAGGAAAGCATTGAAAATCATCTGTGAACAGGTAGTGATCCCCATAGGCATCGTTCCTCCGGTCAGTCCTTTTGAAAAACACATGATATCCGGAACTTCGGTAAGATGATCGGCAGCAAAAAGTTTTCCTGTTCTTCCAAAACCTGTAAAAACTTCATCCTGAATCATCAGTATTTCTTTGTTCCGGCAGAATTTCATGAGTTCGTCAAGGTATTCAGCCTCATACATCAGCATTCCGGCCGCTCCCTGTACCAGCGGTTCATAAATAAAACAGGCCGTTTCCTCTGCTATATCTCCGATTTCAACTTTCAGACGGTCAATATTTTCAACATTGGGAGTGTCAATAAAAATCACTTCAAAAAGCATACTTCCGAAAGGTTTTGTCCATACACTTCTTCCGCTCACAGACATTGCCCCAAAGGTGTCGCCATGATATGCTTCTTTGAAAGCCAGAATTTTTCTTTTCTTTTTTCCGAGATTATAAGCATACTGAATACTCATTTTCAAAGCTACTTCCACTGCTGTGGAGCCATTATCCGAGAAAAAACTTTTCTTTGATTGTCCGGAAGCAGTTTTAAAAGGTTTTCTGAAAGCTGAACAGCCGGTTCATGGGTAAAACCTGCAAAAATAACCTGCTCCAGCGTATTCAGCTGCTGAGATACGCGATCTGCAATATAAGGATGTGCATGCCCATGTATGGTTACCCACCATGATGAAACGGCATCAATATATTTTTTTCCTTCATCGTCATACAGGTAAACACCCTTTCCTTTCACAATGGGAATGGGATTTCCTGCCGTTTTCATCTGCGTGTAAGGATGCCAGTTGACGGCTTTGTCTCTTTCTGTAAGGCTGGGTTGTATTGAGGTATTCATTGGGGAATGTATTTATGATTTTTAGTGATGGTTATGTTGATGGGTTTGCTTGTTTTTTTACTACCCCGTCTTTTTGCTTTGCAAAAATCCACCCCTTCAGGGAAGGGGAATTTGGGTCGAGATAAGTTGGTCAGGATATCGTTCTATTCCAGAAACCAGCACCCCGGAACCCGAACCTCTAAACTAGCAACAAGTATTTTCCTTCATCTTCATAGGCTTAAGTCCCAGTTTTTCCAGCATCTGCATGTCTTCGGAAACTCCCGGGTTAGGAGTGACCAGTAAGGTTTCCCTTTCTCCTGTAAAAATAGAATTGGCTCCGGCCATAAAACACCAGGCCTGTTCTGTTTCATTCATTTCGATGCGTCCCGCACTGAGTCTTACCATTGAGGAAGGCATTACAATTCTGGCGGTAGCGATCATTCTTACCATTTCCCAAGTATCTACCTTCTCATTATCTTCAAGCGGTGTTCCTGCTACCCTCGCCAGGGCATTGATAGGAACGGATTCCGGATGTTTTGGCATCGTTGCAAGTGTTAAAAGCATTGAAATTCTGTCTTTATGCGTTTCCCCAAGTCCGATGATTCCTCCTGAACATACTGTAATTCCGGCTTTTCTGACGTTATTGATCGTATTGATCCTGTTGTCAAATGTTCGGGTTGAAATAATTTCTTCGTAATACTGTTCGGAAGTATCAAGATTGTGATTGTAAGCATAGAGACCAGCTTCCTGAAGACGGACAGCCTGTTCTTCAGTAAGCATTCCGAGGGTACAGCATACTTCCAGTCCAAGTTCATTCACGCCTTTTACCATATCGATTACCCTGTCGAAATCACGGTTGTTTCTTACTTCACGCCATGCAGCAGCCATACAGAAACGGGATGATCCGCTGTCTTTGGCTTTTTGGGCATGGGCAATAACGGTTTCTGTGGGAAGCAATGCCTGAACCTTAATGTTTGTATGATAACGGGCTGCCTGGCCGCAGTATGAGCAGTCTTCAGGGCATCCTCCCGTTTTGATGGATAATAATGTTGAGATCTGTACTTCCGAAGGATCATGCCACTCACGGTGAACGGTTGATGCCTTATAAATAAGTTCAAGAAGAGGCTGATGATAAATTTCTTCTATTTCTTCTTTTGTCCAGTTGTTTCTGATGGTTGTTTTTTTGTCCATTATCGTAAATTTGTTTTTGTTAAATATTCTGCGGCAGCTTTAATGCGGTCTTTTGCAGGTTGATCCATTTCAGGGATTCGGATAATCCTGGTTTCTTTTTTTATAAATCCCGTTATCACTCTTTCTGTATCCGGAGGAAAATTCCCGTTCAGAATGAGAAAGTCGAGCTTAATTTCTTTTTGATATAATGCCATGACAGAGAGCAATGTGTGATTAATACACCCTAAGTAATTCCGGACTACTAATCCAACGGGAAGTGCCAGTTTTTTAATCAGATCGATCATGAAAATATGGTCAGAAAGAGGCACCATAAGCCCTCCTGCTCCTTCTACAATAAGACTGTTATCTGTTTGGGGAAGCTTAAAATTTTCAATCTTAATTTCAATATTTTCTTCCCTTGCCGACTGGTGTGGGGATGCAGCGAGCTTAAGGCGATAGGTTTCGGGATGGCAGATGGTATTTTCTGTCCAGGATTCTATTTTATGACTGTCCGTATAGTCAAGGTCTCCGGATTGTACGGGTTTCCAGTAGTCGGCTTTAAAATACTCTGCCAAGACAGCTGAGCAGATGGTTTTTCCTACTTCGGTTCCTATGCCGGTGATGAATAGTTTGTTCATTAGTGTTACGGGTTTCGGGATACGGGATACGGGTTATTTAACTAAGTGCTTTTGTTATGGGTTTTATTTGTTCATTATCAATGGCAAAATTGCAAATCAGCTTATTCGCCCTCTTGGCTTTCTTTGCCATTTTACCCTTTTGCCTTTTCGCCCTCAACAAATCCCTTTATAATCCCCGCCATTTCAACAATTTCCTGCTCAGTATTGAAACTATGCAGACATATCCTGAGTCTTTCAGTTCCTGTTTTTACGGTTGGGCTGTAGACCGCATAGGTTAGAAATTCTCTGTCAGACAATGTTTCCTGTAATGCTTTCAGCTGATGATTGTCGGGAATGATTATGGCTTGTATCGGGCTTATTTCTGATGAAGGTGTTTCTATGTTTTGATTTCTGAAGATTTTTATGTTTTGAGAAAGTTTTTCCTGTAATTCTGGTTTTTGGTTTATAAATTCGTACCCTGTCTTTATACTCAGCCACAGGAAGTCCTGGGCGGATGTTGTATAAATAAACGGTGAGGCAAAATTCACTAAATAGGATTTTACGGTTTCATCACAAAGAATAGCTGCTCCGTGGGCTCCCAAAGCCTTTCCATAAGTTATTACAGTGGCAAAAACATCTTTTTGCAGCTGATATTTTTCAATCAGGCCATATCCGAAAACCCCGAAAGCATGCGCTTCATCTACAATTAAAAGAGCATCGTATTTCCGGGCTAAAGCTGCCATTTGCTGAAGCGGAGCAAGATCGCCATCCATTGAATAAAGACTTTCTATGGCTATAAAGCATTGTCCGGACTGTTTTTTCAGGATATTTTCCAGATCATCAGGGTCATTATGCCTGAACTTTATTTTTTTTGCGTGAGACATTCTGCAGGCATCATGGACCGACCGGTGGATCTGTTCATCCACAATAATGGTATCGTGACGGTCCGGCAATGTAGAAAACAAAGCCAGATTGGCATTATATCCGGAATAGAAAAGTAAAGCTTCAGGATATTCGTGCTGTTGGGCAATATAACTCTCCACTTCGGTTACCATCCTGCTGTTTCCACTGATCAGTCTAGATCCGGAACTTCCTGAGAGTAGCGCAGGATTTTCCTGAACATAGCTCAGCAATTGCCTTTGTAATTCTTCATCTTTAGCCAAACCGAGATAATCGTTGGAATAAAAATCAACACCTTTTAATTCAGGCTTTAATGTTCTCAGTATTCCCGTTTCTTTTCTCCGGTCAAGAGCTTCCTGAAACTTTTTAAGCATAATCCAATTGTGATACTTCCTCCGCTATAGCACTGATCCACTGATCATGCAGTTCTTTTTCTATGGCCAGAATATTTCCGGCATGCTGTTGCCATTCCACAGAAAACTCATTAAGCTGGTTGATCATTTCTTCAAGATGTCCCTCTTCTTCCAGAATAATAGATTTCACCATAATTTTTGAAGATTGTTTAGTCAGAATATCCTGATACACCGGATACAACTCGTCTGCCCGCACTTCAATAGCGTAGGTCACGAAAAGATAAGCTGCATATTTTAGCTCTTCTTTATTTAAATTAAAGACAGTCTGAAGATACCTGCATGCTTTTACATCCAGGGAATGAAGATATTGTCTGGTGGCAGTAGGGGCCAGAAGCTCATCAGCTTCATAGGTTTTGCATAATTCCGGATCTAATTTCCCGATTTGTTTTTTAAGGTAGTAAGCATGGCGATGTTCTTCTGCAGCATGCTTCAGCTGTATCAGCGTAACGGAAACCGGATGTTCGCACTTAGAAATTTTTCTGGCGCCGGCATTTTCCATAAACGAGAGGGTATTGAGCCATTTGGCGTGGGTTCCGTTGTCCTGTACAATTTTTTCAAGCAGTTGATGAAATTCCATAGGGTTAATTTTGTTGCGAGTTTCGTGATTAGGGTTCTGAGATTCCGGTTTTAAGTTAATTTTCTATTATCATTTCATATGACGTAACCCGAAACTCGTATCCCGTACCCGTTAATTTATTTCACCAAAAGTAGTATATTGCCGGACCATTAAAAGGTGCCAGTTTTAATATTATGGATAGTCCGGTTAAAATTCCTTATCAAAGTTTTATAGAAATTGACAGAAATTCAGAGACTTCGATCTATATGCAGATTGCGAATCAGCTTATCAATGCTATTCAAAGGGGATTTTTGCCTTATGGTACAAAATTGCCGGGAACCAGAACATTCAGTGAAGTTCTGGATATTCACCGGAATACTGCTGTTGCCGTTTATGATGAATTGTCTGCACAGGGCTGGGTGGAAAGTCTTCCGAACAAAGGAACTTTTATCATCGGAGAACATCAGGAGAAACCTGTGAAAGTGAAGAATTTTGAAAAGAACAGTCTTCAGAATTATCCTCAGGCAACAGGATTTTCATTTAAAAGTTCAAATATCTTAGATAATCCCTTTGAGCATTCGGATTGTGAATATATTTTTAATGATGGAGTTCCGGATATCAGACTGACACAGATCGGCCAGCACTCGAGGTTTTACAGCTCGATTCTTAAGCGGAAATCCAACCAGAAAATGCTGGGCCATTACAACCATGACGGTAGTGAATTTTTTAAAGAACATCTTTCCAGATATCTTAATCTGTCCCGTGGACTGCCTATTTCAAAGAATAATCTTCTTATTACCCGAAGTACGGAAATGAGTATTTATATTGTTTCCGAAATCTTGCTTTCTGAAGGAGATACGGTATTGGTAGGAGCTCTCAGTTATTTCTCTGTCAATATGATCTTTCAGAAAAAAGGAGTGAATATCTTATCAATGCCTATTGATGGAGAAGGAATTATCGTAGAAAATGTCCGGGAAATATGTAAAAAACAAAAAATCCGGATGCTTTACCTTACCCCGCACCACCACTATCCCACTACCGTTGCATTGAGCGCGCAGCGAAGGCTTGAGCTGCTGGATCTTGCCCATGAGTACGGCTTTGTAATCCTTGAAGATGATTACGATTACGAATTTCATTATGATAAAAGTCCGATTCTTCCTTTGGCAAGTGCAGATACCAACGGAATGGTGATTTACATTGGCTCTTTCGGGAAATCTCTGGCTCCGGGATTCAGAACAGGTTTTATTGTAGCTCCTGAAAATCTGATGGCTGAAATGCGGAAATATCTAGGCATTATAGACCGCCAGGGCGATATTTTAATGGAGAGGACTTTGGGAGAAATGATTGAAGAGGGCGAAATCCACCGTTATCTGAAAAAATCGCTGAAGGTTTATCAGGAAAGACGGGATTATTTTGCCGAACTCCTTGATAAGCATTTAGAAGAGTTAATCCAGTTTCAAAAGCCTTCAGGAGGACTTGCTTTCTGGCTGGAATGGAATGTTCCGATTAATCTGATGCAGCTGAGCAGAAACTGTGCAAAGGATAATCTTTTTATTCCGAAAACACTGCTTTATCAAACCAAAAATCTGACTGCGATGCGCCTGGGTTTCGGTAATTTCAATGCTGACGAAATGGAGAGAAGTATCGGAATTTTCGCGGAAAATGCCAGGAGATTGCTTTAAATGTGGATGTTATTTCCCGTAGATTTTGCAGATGGAGCAGATTTTTGAGTATGACGCAACCTTATAGGTTTTTAAAACCTATAAGGTTTAAATTAAAAGTAAATAGTTTCCCGCGGATCACATGAGTCCCACTGATGTTTATTATTTAAATCTGTGAAATCAGCGTGATCTGTGGGAGAAAAAGATTTATTTTGTAATTGTAAATAATTAATTTAAAAATTCCCACAGAATATACAGATTTCCACGAATGTTTATGTTTTTGTATGTACAGATATTGGGTATAAAAAAGTGCAACTGTTACGTTACACTTTTTTGAATTTTTGTTTTTTAATTTGATAAAGGTTTTGCTTTGACCTTCTTTCTCTTCGGTTTTTTCTTTTTTCTGTTCAGATAGATAATGAATCCCGTGATGGGAAGTGATGCTGCAATCATGCCTGCAAAAAGATACAGGATCCTGCCGGTCAGTCCAAAAATGCTACCCATGTGAAGGTCATAATTCCTTGCTCTTAATGCAGTTCCATATCCGATATTCTTGTCATTATACAACTGATGCTTTAAAATTATTCCCGAATATTGATCAAAATTGAACTGCTCATTCTGGTATTGCTTATTGCCGAAGGTCACCTCAGCATAATAAGTTCCTTCTTCTGTTTTGGGAAAGCTGATAAGGGCTGATTTTTTACCTGCCAGGCTTTTTTCAACTCTTTTCCCAACGATATCCAGAATATTTTTCTGGTCTGAAAACTCTTCCAAAGGAATAGTACTCTTGGCTTTTTGTTCGGTCTTTGCTTTTCCGTTCAGCGTTTTTTTAACCCATTTATCAAAGCCTTCAAAGTTCCAGACCAATGCTGCATAAATGATGAGAAACAAAGGAATAACAGCATAAAAACCTAAAACATTGTGTATGTCATAATTGACTCTTTTCCATTTTGCAGATGTTTTGATGAGAAACATTCCCTTCAAAGCTTTCTTACTCATTTTGCGGGGAAACCAGATTACCAATCCTGAAACCAGCATAATTGCCAAGATCAATGTAGAATATCCTGTAATGGTTTTACCGATTTTTTCGCCCAGTAGAAGCCTGCGGTGAAGATCCATCACAATCTCAAAAAAATCATTTTTAGCATTTTCAACCTCAAGAATTTTTCCGGTATAGGGATCTACATAAACCCTGTAATAATAAATATAAGTGCCCCAATACGTCAAAGCTTCATCATTCATTTTCAATGACCGGAATACATAGCTCCCGGCTGGATCTGAGGATATTTCTACCCTGCTCACTTTCAGACTGTCCGGCAATGCCTGTTCCGCTTTTAATTTGAGGACAGAGAACGGTAATTTTTCTCTTCGGATGGTTTTAACGAAATATTTTTCAGGGTGTATGGCGTGTTTCAGTTCTTTTTCGAAAGCCAGAATACATCCTGTCACGGCCATTATTATAACTATAAGCCCGGACGCCAGCCCGAGCCATAGATGTAATTGATAGGCTATCTTCCTTAGTGTAGAATTCATATTAAAATTTAAGGGTCACCTCCGCAACAAAATTACGCGGCATTTGGGCAACTATTACCCCTTGTCCTGCAAAATACTGCACATTTCCTAAATTATTCATTTTAAATCCTAATCTGTATCGTTCTTTTTCAAGGGACACGGAAGCATTGACTAAAGTATAAGCCGGGAATGTAAACTGTCCGGTAGTAGTATTATCTACAGTAACCTGCTCGCCTACACGGTTGACTCCAAAGCCTAAACCAAGACCGGAAAGTCCTTTGATCGGTAAAACGTAGCTCACCCATGAATTGAATACATTGGCAGGACCTGAAGATGAGGGACGGCGGCCTTCCACATTGGCAGCAGCTCTTACAAATTTACTGTCGTTATAAGAATATCCCGCCATAATGTTCAGACCCTGGATTGGGTTCAGAATGGTTTCAATTTCTATTCCTTTGCTTCTCTGTTCTCCGTCCTGGATCGTTACATTATAGTTTTTTCCGTCACGAACAATTGGTTCGATTCTTAACATATTATCGACCAGAATATCATAATATCCAACGGTGAAATTCACCCTGTTTCTCCAAAGGTTTCCCTTGAATCCCACTTCCCACTGGTTGGACCTCTGCGGTTTGAAATCTCCGCTGTAGTCTGCAAGCGGCTGAGCCACCGGAACCACATTACTGAAGCCATTCATATAGTTCGCATAGGCTGATAACTGATCTTTAAGAATCTGATAGGATAAACCGAATTTCGGAGACAATGCATTCTGATTGAATGTTCCCGTATTGATATTGGTGTTCAGGTCAAGCTGTCCGTTACTTTCATAATGATCAAAACGTAAGCTCAGCAATGCAACCAAACGGTCTGTAATATAAACCGCATCAGAAACGTAAGCACCATAAATATTACTTGATGCAGTATTTCTCACTAAAGCTCCCGAAGAAGTCTGAATTTTCTGCAATGCCAGATCTTTGGAAATATTACCGTATGTTCCCGTTACCGGTGCTACCACTGGTGCTGTAAGATTCTTCCCATCAATATAATCAAATACAACAATCGGAGAAAGGTTATTATTCTGAGACTGATTTAAATAATCTAACCCTACAAGAAGTTTATTTTTAATGGTTCCAATCTTAAATTCCCCGTTAAAGTTCTGCTGGATGCTGGTAGATGCACCTTCACCATTCTGCCATTGTACATTACGCTCCAGAAGGTTATCTGTAGCTCCTCTCATAAACTGGTACTGATACAAACCTTCCGTTTTTCTGTAGTTTCTTGAGATCAAAGTCTGGGAACTCCACTGATCTGAAATTTTGTAATTCACCTCAGCTTTTACATTGATGGAAGGTGCCTTCAGGCTCATATCGTTATTGGAGTAAGACTTTTTCCAGTCAAATCCGAGCTCGTCCGGAGTTCTCGCGATGAATTGCCTGTTTCTCGGTAAAAAGATAATCGGGGTATTGGTTCCTTCATAGGTGTAAATCTGGGCGCCAAGGCTGAACTTCAGTCTGTCATCCACCTGATAGCTGAATGTAGGAGCCACAAACATAGATTTTCTGAACTCAGAATCCCTGAATCCGTTCTGATACTGATAGGCTGCATTCAAACGGAACAGTGTCTTTCTTGAATCCGTAATAGGTCCGTATACATCGGCCGTCACACGGTTCAGGTTATAACTTCCCAAAAGATAGGAGACTTCTCCGCCAAAATAATCTTTCGGTTTTTTTGTAGTCACATTGATTAATCCTCCGAAAGAGTTTACCGCACCGCCATACAAAGTTCCGGAAGGTCCTTTAATGACATCGATACGTTCAATATCTGCAGGATCAATTTCTGAATTGGTTGTAGCAGGAACTCCGTCTACCATAGAAACCCTGGTAGGAAATCCTCTTAAATTATAATAAAAACTTCCGTCTCCTGCTCTTCCCGCACTTCCCTGCATTTTTACAATACCGGGAGCATTTTTCAGAGCGTCCGAAACATCATAGATAAGCTGCTCCTTCAGGATCTGTTGATTAATACTTGTATAGAACTGCGGATTTTCTATATTTTTCAATGGCATTTTTGAGATGGAAGTACTGTCCCTGTCCAGAAATTTGTTTCTGCTGAAGGCATATACCGTGATCCCTTCTATAACATTATTTTCCTGTGAAGTATAAATGACCGGAATTTCAAAGACATCTTTTTCAATGCGGATCTGCTCACGCATCAGTTCGATATCATTCAAAACCACCTGAAGCGTATATTCTCCCGGTGGCACATTATCAAAGTGATATTCTCCTGAATTATTGGTTTTGGCCTGATACGGTGTATTCACTAACCTTAAAAGTGCATTCTTCACAGGTGCTTTTTCAGACAGCATGATCTTCCCGTTAACACGTTCGCTCTGCTGGGCAGAAACAAAAAGCGGGAAGCTGACAAGTAATAAAAGTAATATAGGGGTTTTAAATTTTTTCATGCTGTAAATTTTGAAGCAGTGGATAGTTGATTTTGCCGTTCTGTGATAATGGGAATGATTCTATGTGTTCGGTGCTTACATACTGCGGATTGATGCGCAGTTTATTCTTAATAATTTCCTTAATGACCTGGGGATCTATTTCTTTGTTGTCATACAGAACAATGATTTTCTTATCATTGCCGTTCAGACAGACTACGGTATTTCCTTCCAGTTCATTTTTAAGAATAAACTCTACCTCATCCAGGTTAAGACGGATCCCGAAAAGCTTCATAATCCTTTTGATTCTTCCTGTGATGTAGTACAAACCGTTCTGCCCTCTTCTGCCTGTATCTCCGGTATGAAGAATTCCCGGCTGTTCGTAGGTAGAGAGATCTTCAAGCTTGTTGGCATAACCTCCGCTGATGCTTGAATGCAGGAATAACAATTCATCCGTATCAGGATCGATCCGGAAGCTTCCGCCGGGTACAGGTGTACCGATAGAAGTTTCTTCTTCAAGAAGCCCGTCTGTGGTAAGATAGGCCATTCTTCCGCCGGCTTCGGTTTGTCCGTACTGGGCAAAGAACTGTTTTTCAAATTCATGACAGTAGTTGAAGATGGTTTTTCTCAATTCGGCATTGATCACACCTCCTGTGTGGGTCATGTATCTCAGGCTGATGCTGTCTTTTCTGAAAAATCCGATTCTGTTCAGATTTTCGTACAGATACGGAACACCGCCAAGCGTGCTGTATCCGTACTCTTCCATTTCGTCCCAGAAAGCTTTTTGCATAATGTCCTTGTCCGTACATACGATTCTTCCCGCCCGCATACAGTTGGTGGTGAAAATAGAGAAACCGTACACGAAATTAATCGGGACGTTAAGCGGAACGACATCTGTTTCCAGGATTGGCATGTACTGAAGGATGCTGATGGCATTCTGATACAGGTTTTCATCGGAAAGCTTGACCAGTTTCGGAACTCCCGTGGTTCCGGAAGTACTCAGCAGTATCTTGATTTCAGGATGAATAACCACTTCGGGGCGATAGTCTTTTTTAGCAAAGATCTTCACCGTTTCAGAGAAATCCTTCAGTTCATACCCTTGAACCTCATCTCTTGAAGGGTCAAAGATATATTTCGGACGGTATTCCGCTTCTAGGCGCTCTTTAAACTCCGGATGCAGTTTCTGTCCCAGAACGGCAATGGCATGGGCCGTTCCATAAAAATTGAGAAGAACCTCAATACCGGGTAACTGGTTGTCATTGTACAAAAAGATCAATCCTTTTTCTACAGGATTGAGGCCCAAAGACCGGTACAGCGTTCCAACGGGCGTGGTGGCACCGCTGGAAGCATCTGTAAACAAGAGGTTCTTGTTGGCAATTACATTTTCTAAAATTTTCATATACTTAGTTTTCTACGAGTACATCGTATTTTTTCATTTTTTCACGGATCTTGCCGACAGTACCCATTTCTAGGATGTCGTTGAAATCAAACTTTACCTGGTAAAACTGTTCCAAGGCTTCCACAATAAGGAGATGTGACATAGAATCCCATTCCGGGATTTCCTGATAGGTAAGGTTTTCGTCTACCAGTTCTTTTTTTACAGCAATTGCTGATGCTATAATTTCGTAAAATTCGTCTGTTGTGTGCATTTTAAATTTTTATAGTTTTCCATTTACCATTTTTGAAGATCATTAAGAATAAAACAGCCAGTACGATTTCCGAGGAAACGATGGCGGTAAATATTCCTTTAAGTTCCCACTGAAGTCTTATCCCAAGCAGATAAGCCAGAGGAAGCTGAATCACGTAGAACATGATCATGTAAAGCAGCGTTACCTGCATAATATTGCCGGCAGCATTAAGCGCACGGCTGATTACCATTGTAAAGCCCAATAAAAGATAAGCCACAGACACCACGTGGATGTACTGTACAGCGTATCTTGCTACCTCGGCTTCTTTGGTGAAGAAAGTCACTACGTATTCTGCCGCAAATTGCCAGAATATGGCAACAATTATCAGATAGGTCATATTGATTCCTCCCGCTCTCCAAACCGTTTTTTCTGCACGATCAGGATTTCCGGCGCCTAAATTCTGTCCCGTTAAAACACCAGCAGCATTTCCAATTCCCCAGGCAGGCATTGTAGCGACGGAAGCAATTCTCTGGGCAATAATGTAACCTGCCAATGCAGTAGTACCGAAAGTGGCGATGATTTTAACCATAATCAGCCAGCTCGAAGCGGGAACAATATACTGTACCAGGCCTCCCAGAGCTATTTTCATGATTTTTTTAGCAAAGGCAGATCCATGCGGAATTTCATCAGGATATTGATGCTTGTTTTGCGGGTAAGGAGAATAAAGAACTGGTACAAAACCGCCAGTAAACGGGATAAAACCGTCGCGTAAGCCAGTCCCATCAATCCGTAAGCGGGAATAAAGCCTAATCCGAAAACAAGAATCACGGCAAATACCATACTTGAGATATGACAGAGCCAAAGTGATTTCATCGCAAGATCGGCATCTCCGGCACCTCTGAACAGTCCGTTGATGGACAGACGCAGAATCACCAGACCGATGCTTAAAAAGACCAGTTTGGAAAAAAGAAGCCCGTTCTCAACAATACCTGTATTAAACCCAAGAAAGCTGATGATCTCTCCTGCAAAAAGAAATGACAAACCACCAATCAGTAAAGCAAATGCAAAGGCCAGCAATATGATGTAGTGGGCAGTTCTTCCCATCCCTTCCCGATCTTTTTCTCCGGCTCTTCTTGCCGTAAGCGTTGCAGCAGCTATACCCAATCCAATGGCAATGGCATTGGCAAAATTGATGTAGTTGTCTGTAATCCCGACAAGTCCAAGCACCTTATCGCCCAGTTTTGCAATAATCAGAAGGTTGATGCTGACAAATACTGATTCCATCACCAGCTCCATCACCATAGGAATGGCAAGGCTGAAAATAGAACGGTTGATGCTGCCTGAAGTAAGCTCTATTTTTTCCCCGCCATTGCCCTATACGCAAATACAGAGCCTTCTTTTACAATATGCAGAAGATTTCTCATACTTCTGCTACAGAGTTTTTATTTGCAATCTGATGCAGAGGATTCGGCAGTGCACCGTCTTTTTCGGAATTGCAAATGCTTTATTCTCGCTGTAGCCGCCATTCTTCAGGCGTACACTATTGATGTAAAACCTTTTGAATGCAGGAACGTACAGATCATATTTTTCGTAACGTTCGTTCAGATGGGGATTTTGATTTTTGTAATTCTCAATACACTCGTGAACAAGGGTCCAGAATGTTTCTTCCTGAAAATTGAAATAGGTATGCAGAACATTCGATAAATATCTGAAGAACGCATCAAAAACACCTAAAAGAATAGACAACGGGACATTTTCCTTGTTGGAAGACTGGATCAGTCCGTCTGCCAGATGATCAGGAAGTTTTTCCCTTGCTTCCGGAGTCAGTACGATATCATCCACGAAATCTTTGATCACAATTCTCTGTGGCAATCCGTTTTTCAGAACAACCATAATGTTTTCCCCGTGTGGGGTTACACAAAGTGAATGGGTATAATAAATGTGAAGAAGCGGTGTAAGATAAGCATTCAGGTACTCTGTGATCCATTGCCTGATGGTGATTCCAGCTTTTTCCGCAAAGGCCTGTACCAAAGGAACGCCGTTCTGATCTACAAATAAAAGGGAAGCCATGGTGAACATTTCTTCGCCTTCTTTTAAATATTTGCAGGCACTTTCACGCCATAAAGCTCCCAGGAATTCATTATACTGATAAGGAACACCGGCAATTGCACTGTATTGAGGATGCAGATAGGCAATAGAAGCTTCTTCTCCTAAAAATATCGTTCCTTTTGTTTCTAAATAAGCATCGTCTTTGATCAATCCTTTTACCCAGTCTGTAATGGCCGGGGCAATTTTCATCTGCTTGGGAGAAAGACCTCTGATGTTTCCTGTGCTTAAAATAGAAACTGCCGTCTTCAGATATCTTTTTTCAGGATGATTGATATTGAATAGTGTACGGATACTCTGCTGCGGACTGTAAATATCATTTCCTTCTCCCAGAAGAATTAAAAAACCGGCTGCAAGATCTCCCGCAAAATGAATTTTCAGCTTATTTTCCCATTGCCACGGATGTACCGGAATTAAATTGTAATCATAGGCAGATCTTCCTGAATCGATCAGTTTCTGTTGAAATTCCTGATACAATTTGTCTCCCATTTCAGAACGGTAAAATTCTTCCCGATTTATATGTTCCAGCGACTGGAAAGCTGATCTGTCTTTATGGGCAGCCAGCCATAAAACTTTTAAATTTTGTCCGGCTTCCGGAGCAAATGTTTCAAGGTCAGCAGGAGAAAAACCTAACCTGCTTTTGTTTACAATCACCCACGGATGGCCGGTCATCTGGTGTTCTACCGTCTGATAGTTGCTTGATGCAAGCTCTTTTGAAGATTTCACCCCTCTGGATAAGATGAGCGCATCGCAATATAAAGTATAAAGTAATTCTTCAGTATATCTGGCTAAGGTATTGGCATCCAGATCCAATACAGTCTGCATTTCAAGAAAGAACTGTGTGATATTCAGCGATGAGGTTTTTACGCCGTTTTCTGTTTTTATGATACTGTCTTTATCAATATGCCAGTAATCCATCATTCTTTCCTGTCCACGGAAACTGTATTCTATATTTTCGATTCCGGTTTCAAGTCTGAAAACTGTAAATCCAGACTCATCCTGAAGTATTGGAACGGGTTTCAGCCGTTCTTCATGCATCAGTTCTGCAATCGTTTTGGCCATAAGGTCCCTGTTAGCCTGCAGCCAGATTTCCTGGCTGAATGTATTATTATTTAAATTGGTGTTCATTTCTGTTATATTTTCGCAGTTGGCATTGCAGCATGTTTTTCCACATCAAAATCCTGGAAAGCAATTTTCTTTTCGATTTTATAATATTCCCTTCCCAGAATGTCGTTGATGATGTAGGAATTACGGTAAGCCGCCATTCCAAGGTCGGTTGAAATGTAACTGTGAGTATGTACTTCTGCGTGAAGAACATAAATTTCACCGCCGTTGTGGTCTATGGAGTAATTCCTGTTCACATCAAACAAACCGCTTGAATCTCTTTTAATTCTGGACTGGATGTTCTTCAGGAATGCTGGCTCATGATAACGGTAGCCTGTTCCTATTACCAGATAATCTGCTGACTGTTCGTATGGAACCTCTTGCTCCAATTGGGTGAATTCAAGAATTAAATTCTCCGGGCTGCTGTTGTCTACCCTGTCCAGCTGGCTGTTCGGGATGATAGTCAGCTTCGGATCAGCATTATCGATATTCAGGTCGTAGATGAAGTCATAGATTTGGTTGATCAGATCGTAGTTGATTCCTTTAAATTGAGCCTGCTGCTTGCTCAGAATGGTTTTTCTTGCGGCTTCACTTCTGCTGTAAAAATAATCTACATAATCAGGAGAAGTCAGTTCTAAAGTCAGCTTTGAATATTCCATCGGGAAGAAACGGTCCGGACGTGAATACCAGCCTAGCTGGGTATCTTCATCACGGCTCTGTAATAAATCATAGAAAACCTCTGCCGCACTTTGTCCTGAACCGATCACAGCAATTTTTTTACCTTTTGTTAAAAGTTCTTCCTTGCGGTACAGATAAGAGCTTGTATGAAGAATACGTGTATCCTCTTTAGGAATAAATGAAGGAATATGTGGCTGGGTTCCTGTTCCCAAGATCAGTCTTTCTGTTCTGAAAACTTCTGTTTCCTTAGTTTTGGTATGAATGGTGGTTATTAAATACAGTTCGTCTTCATACACAATATCAACGACTTGTGTGGAGAAACGGCACTGTGTTAGCTGGCTCACCACCCATTGGCAGTAACGGTTATACTCTTTCCGCGGAATAAAAAAATCTTCCCTGATAAAAAATTTGTACAGCCTGTTGGTTTGTTTCAGATAGTTCAGTAGGCTTAAAGGATTGGTAGGATCTGCCATAGATACACAATCGCACAGGAAAGGCGTTTGCAGCGTTACATGGTCGATCATCAATCCCGGATGCCAGTCGAAGCCGTCTCTCTGGTCAAGGAAAAGTGTTTTTAATTCAGAAATCGGTTTGGATAAAGCAGCAAGACCAAGATTGAAAGGGCCAATACCGATGCCGATTACATTATATATCGTTTCGTTATTCATTTTCAGTAATTTTTACGGTGAATTCTACATCTTTGTTCTGAGGGAATTTTTCCCAGTACCATTCCCTGTAGCAAAAGTTCAGGTTGGCTTTTTTATGAGGCATTTCAATCACTTTATCTACTTTGAAACCTACATGGGCTTTATTCATCATAGAAGCCAGAGAATCTACCGAGCCTTCCCCTACCATTTTTCCCACTTCAGGCTGGGCAAATACATAATCCACCATAGACTGTGTAGATGGGGAAACAAACTTCTTCTTCGGATCGGTAGGCGCAATGAACTGATGTGTTCCATAGTCGGTGGGCAGCACATCATAGTAATCGCCTACAATATCCCTGCACGGCCAGTACACCTCAATATTACAGGTAGGTTCACCATTGCTCATCACAATATAGCTGTGGGCTTCATCACCCGGAAGCATCAGGCGGTAATAGGTTTCCAGCTCATCAATAGTCCAGTTCATCTGCCAGATTTTTACCGCATGTTCACGGTTAAACCATTCATGAAGCATTTCAAGGTCTTCATCAAGATCTATCGGTCTCATGGTGACTGTGACATCTTCTTTCTGAAAATAACGGCTGAAAAACACCTCTTTTCCTTTCGGCTGAATCAGCTGATCCGAGAAATAATGATAATGAAGAAGATTCGGAACTTTAGCATAAGAGATTGCTCCTGCGCTTGTGATTCCGTCAATTTCATTAGCCACTGCTTTAAAATTGGTTTTTGTACCCCAATGACGGTTTTTAAGCGCATAACGGGTAAAATCTGAAGGCATTTCCTGGTGAATTTTCTCAAATTCATCATGTAAAATATTGATGAGATCCCTTTCACGAGCCCATCCTGTCTTTCCTAAAGAGGCAATCAATGCTGAAAGATTGCTTACCAGGACATGATAAGAGATAATGTCCAGAAGACGTTCATCCCTGATAAAAAGATCTTCGATTTTAGGATATTGTTTTGAGAGCTCAGCATACTGTTCTCTTGCACTTTCTCTCAGTAAATAACCCTGTGCATCCCTTACAAAAAGGGTCTGTGGCATCAGCTGATCATCCAGTTTAATCAAAAGATTCTGCTGATGCGCTTCCGGAGCCATCCCGTATTGACTGTATAAATGGTTCAGAGGAGTAATTAATAGCTGAATATATTTTTCAAACCAGATTTTTACCGATTCTTCCGGGCTTTTTTCCAGTCTTTCTGAAACTTCTGTAAAGAATTTCTGACTAAAATTTTGTCCTTCCGCAGGCTCGTCCTGACAAAGTCTGGCCAAAAGAAGTATTTTGTCTTCCGGTAAAAACGGATTCTCACGGATCAGAAGGTTCAGGCTTTCAACATTTTTATCTTTATGATAAACCCCTAAGGTTACAGGCTCCAGAAGCAGCTTAAACCGATTGAAATCCTTTTCGAATGACGCACCCGCATGCTTACGCCACAATGCTGATGCATAACCTCTTGCCAGGTCTTTTTCCGTATTGATTCTTATAGATCCTGTTAAAAGGACATTTAAAGAAAATTTAGGCATCCACGGAATATCCGGGCTGTACATGCTTCTGATGGAAGAAGTGGAATAAAATTCTTCCCCTAAAGTCCCGATATGAATTAAAGTACGGTTGCTGACCATTTCTGCGCCTTCCTTCGTAGACAAAAGATAACCGGCTTCCCATGGATGACAAGGAACCGCATAAAAATCTGATATCTGCTCTCCTTCATTCAGGTATTTCTCTTCAAGGTTTTCCGGTAATGAAACCAGGCTTTTCAGAAATTCGTTGTATGAGATATCCATTACTGAATTTTCTTTCACACAGCTTTTGTGGACCAGAAAATATTCAAGCTGAATACCTGCATTGAATTCCGGGCCGTAAAGAAGCTGCTCTTCTCTGGAGAATCCCATCCTTGCTTTTGTAAAAGGGTGAAGATTGTGACCTACAGGAAGCTGCTGCTCAGATTCAAGGAAAGAATACGTTAATGCATCTTTATCTTTTAATCCATCAGTCATGATCATTTGCAGGTTATGGAAACTGCTTTGAATTCTTTTCGTAAACAATTCCAGCCCTTGTTGGGCAGGTCGTTCAGAAAGCTCCTGATAAACCAGAGCTGTCAGCTGATTAAGATCTGCTTCATCAACTGTCTGATTTTTATGGTCGACGATCCATAAGGGCATGCCATAATTATGAAAAGTACTTTCGGAACGATAAGAAACGGGTGCAAATAAAAACACGTTGCTTTTCTTCAGTTCAAACCTGATATGGAGCGGATAAGTGCTGTTTTCAAGGGCCTGAGCTGTCAATGTATCATACTTCGGAACTCCCTGGTAGAATCTTCCGTTTCCAAGTTCGCGGAGCATTCCGTTCAGCAGGATGCGGACTGTAATTTCCTGTGCCTGTTCTGTATATTTAGTTCTCTGTACCAAAGTTTTCTCCATGAGTTTTTATTTTGTTTAAAATTTGGTGTACGTCTTCTGTGGTTGTAATCGGGTTAAGGAAAGTAAATTTCAGATAGAAATTTCCGTCTACTTTTGTACTGGCTACCAGCACTTCCCCGCTGTAGAACAGCTTCATTTTGATGTATTGGTTCAAGGCATTCAAGTCTTGAATATCGGTTCTGATGTAACGGAAAACCAGAACGCTCAGATCTGTATCGGAGAGCAGTTCAAAATCAGCATTTTCCTGAATCATAGCTGCCACCTCTTTCGTCAGTTCGATTACAGTATCTGTGTATTCGGAAAGTTGTTCCCTGCCCATCATTCTTAAAGTGAACCATAGTTTCAAAGCATCAAATCTTCTTGTGCTCTGGATAATGGATTTGTTGATCTGTGCAGGAATTTCTTCTTCATCCATCTCGGCAGGGTTCAGATAATCTGCATGGTGTTTCAGAATTCTTAATTCCCTTTTGTTCTTCACGATGAAAGCACTGCTGCTGATCGGCTGGAAGAAAGATTTATGATAATCTATCGTCACAGAATCTGCTCTTTCTATGCCATTCAGAAGATGACGGTATTTTTCGCTTAGTAATAAAGCACATCCGTAAGCTGCATCTACATGCATCCAAATATTGTAGTGTTCTGCAATATTGGCAATATCCTCCAGAGGATCTACGTTTCCGAAGTCTGTGGTTCCTGCAGTAGCTACAATCCCGATAGGAATGTTTCCCAGCTGCTCTTCTCTTTTAATGTACTTTTTAAGCAAAGAAATATCCATACAGAATCTCTCATCCGTAGGAACTTTCACGATACATTTTTCGCCTAATCCCATGATGGAAGCATTTTTCAAATTGCTGAAGTGAGATTTGTCGGATACAAAGATTCTGAAGCGACCGGCCTCCTGTGGAAGACCATCCAGCTTAATGTTGTGATGGTATTTTTTCTGGGAAAAGCAGTCGCGCATCATGACCAGCCCCATCAGGTTGCTCTGCGATCCTCCGGCTGTGAAAACGCCGTCGCTGGTTTCTGGATTGTAGCCTAACTGTTCAGCCGTCCAGTCAATCAGTTTTCTTTCCATGAAGGTTCCTCCAGCACTCTGGTCATAGGTATCCTGGGAAGAATTGATGGCGCTGACCAGGATTTCTCCTGCCAATGCCGGAATTACGATAGGACAGTTAAGGTGTGCCACATATTGTGGTAAGTGAAAAGCTGTAGCATGCTTTACATATATAGTATCCACTTCCTGAAGAAGTTCCTGGTAAGAAGACAGTTTTTGGTTTAAATCGATCTGCTGTACCATGCTTTTCATTTCTTTGGCTTCTATTCCGCTGAAGGGCTTGTCGTTTCTATGAAGAAATGTTCCCACAAGGTCTAAAGTATCCTCGACGGCGGAACGATAGTGATCATAATTATCAGAATGAAAAATATTTCCAAAATTCCCCGAAATGTGAGGTAAGGGAGCGCTCAGGATCTCTCCGGCGGACATTTGAGTGTTGTTCATATATTGTATTGTAAGGTGATTTAAGAATTAATAAGTTGTGTGAAGGTATTTGATATATAGATGTATATATCTGACAATCAATATTTTAATTTTGACATTTTTTTGATTTTTATTTGGTGATTTGTAAATTATTCATAAATTTGAACTCGCAATTGTTATTTAGAATAATTAAAAACAAATATAGAAATTTAATTCACACACCAAATATTTTTTTAATGAATTCGCCAGAAATTTTAGATAACGACAGTATTACTGAGGTAAAACTGCTCCCCACAATCGTTGAGATCACCTCTCAGGAAAGAAGAATGATACAAGATGCAGCGGTGCATCTTGAGAGAAAATACGGCAGCTATGAAAACAGGGAGTTTATTACCCATGTTCACCAGCTGGCTTCTTATTTCTTACCAGAAAGAATCTTACATATAGCCGCTGATTTCGCCAGCGACTTTTCAAAAGATCAGTACGGAGCCATCGCATTCAGAGGGCTGATGGATATAGATCAGGAAAGTATCGGGACTACCCCGGCCAACTGGCAGTCTGCGGATTATTCAAAATTCAATATCTACGGATTTGCCTGCGCGTTGATGCATGGTGCGCTTCCATCGAAGCCGGTACAGTACTATTCTCAACGTAAAGGCGGTGGATTAATGCATGCAATCATCCCTGATGAAAAAATGCGTGAAACCCAGACCGGATCAGGATCCTCAACGGATCTTTATGTCCATACGGAAGATGCCTTTCTGAAACATCAGGCTGATTTTCTGAGCTTTATGTACATCAGGAATGAAGAGCAGGTACCTTCTACCCTGTATTCTATCCGTTCCCATGAATCTATCGGGGAGAAATTCAGACCTCTCTTTGAAAGGATGTACAAGATCCCGAAAGATGCCAACCTTGAAACAGGAACCGATGAAGAAGAAGTGCTGGACGCCATTTTGTACGGGAATTATGAACTACCTTTCATGAGATTTGATGCAGCGGAACAGTTATTCAATCCAAGCATTAAACAAAGTGATGATGCGCACCACCATCTGAATGAATTCTGGGAAGAGGCAAGAGACCTGATCTATTCAGGATTTACACCCCAGGCCGGAGATGTTATATTGGTCAATAATCATTTATGTGCCCATGGAAGATCAGCTTTTCGTGCCGGAGTGAGGAATATTGACGGGATAGAATACCAATGCCAGAGAAGAATTATGCTCCGTATGATGAGTAAAGTAAGTTTAATGGACATGAGAGCCCACACGCTTACCGAAGACCCGTTCTTTGTGATTGAAGAACATTTGGGTAAAAACTTTGAAAATATTTAATTATTCATACGTTATTAACCAATCATAAAAAATCCTTTTAAGCACTGGTCTTAAAAGGATTTTTTATTAAACTGTTTTAAACCATTAAGGCTATTGAAGGTTTTAAGGTTATTAAGGTAAGCTTCGCTTATTGAGTAACAAATTTTTTCTTATTTTAAACTTCATTTTCTTAATCTCCTTATTATTCTTTATGTTTCAAAAAATGAGCAGAAAATTATTTTTTTAATTACTTCAGGATTTTCTTCATCATCAGGTCAGTCTGTTCATCATCTCCCAACCTGAAGGTATGGTTTCCGAATACTTCAAAGCCGTTTTTCTCATAAAATCTGATAGCCCTTGGGTTCTTTTCCCAGACCCCAAGCCAGAGGTATTTTTTGTGAAGACTTTTTGCTGTTTCCAAAGCCTGATCATACAGCAGCTGCCCTACTTTCTGACCGTGGTGGCTTTTTTTACATAAATCCTTTCTATTTCCAAAGCAGTTTCATCCTGAAGCTCCGTCTGGGCAGATCCAGAATTTAATTTAAGATAGCCTACAGGGATGTCTTCTTCCCATGCGATATAGAAATGGGAATCCGGATTATTCAATTCTGATTTTACTTTTTCCGTACTGAAGCTTTTTTCGAGATAATTTTTCATGGCTTCCTCCGAATTGCTTTCTGCAAAGGTTTCGTAAAAAGTCTGCCTGCCAGTGTTCTGAATGGTTTCAAGATCGTTCATTCCAGCCTTAGATATCGTTATTGATGACATAATGAGTATTTATTGTTCTAATTTATTAATAAGATTTTTTATCTGGGGTATGCTCAGTTCTGTTTTTGTTCCTGTTTTTAAAATATTTTTCAAAATTTTAAGATGGGCTGTCTTTAATGCATCTTCGGCTTTCACTTCCTGATCAGGGGTTACCCCGATATGCTCCCAGTTTTTATGGCTTCTGGCAGAAGTAATTTTCCCTGCCGGAACGAGCAGTAAATACTGATTTTGAATGATGAAATGATCTACAGGATTAGCGGCTCCTTCGGTTTTTTCGCCTATCACTTCGGCTAATTGATGTTCCTTTAAGAAGTAAGCGACTGCCTCCCCTGCGGAAAAAGTTCTTTTACTGGTAAGGATATAAATATTTTTATGAAGATATTTCTGTCCGGAAACTTTAGGTTGTGTTATATTTTGTATCGTCTGATCCGTATGTCTTAAGTAAGTAGTGTAAAGATTTGTTTTTTTGTCAAAAAAGTAACTGCAGAATAGCATAAGCATTCCATTATCTCCGCCTCCGTTTTCTCTAAGGTCAATGATCAGGGAATGGGTATTGGCTACAAAATCCATTGCAGAGGCCAGCGTTTTTGCGCTGGATTCAGGGGAAGCAAAACCTCTGAAATCTATATAACCAATATTGCCCTGCAGCCGTTGAACACTTTCAAAACCAAAATTTTCAAGACTGTTGTGAAAATTATCCTGTTTTTCTCTTTCTTTTTCATCGATTGGTTTTTCGGGACTGTAGTTTTCAAGGTATTTAACAAAGAAATGTTTATCTTTTATGTCAGTCCGCAGCTTTTGGGTGAGCAGTGCTGCAAAATCTTTTTTACTCAGATCATTAAAAGTTCCTTTTCCGGATTCACTCTGAAATAAAGAATCCACTTTTTTGTAGGCATCTTTATCGATGTAATATTGCTTTACTTTTTCTGTGATGTCAGAAAGTACCGCTGTATTTTCGTTTCTCTGTGCGTAAGAGAATAAGGAGTGTAAAAATAAAACTCCGGCTATTATTTTTTTCATTGAAACAGGCATTATATTTCAGCAAAAGTATCTCAATGAAAATCATATAAATTGTAAAAATGGAAACTCAGATAAATAACCAGATATTATTCTGCTGCGTATCTACATTTTCAAAGAATTTTCCCGGACTTATTTTTGTAAGTTCCTTAAAATCTTTAATAAGATGAGACTGGTCATAAAAAGGTTTTCATACGAAAGTTCCGTAAGATTTCTGGATTTTTTATTTGAAATCAAGGCTTTGCGGAATCTCTGGATTTTCCTGAATTCTGATGCGGGTTTACCCAGATACCGGTTTGAAATTTTATTCAGATATTGTCTTGTGATTCCGTTTTTTCCAGCAATTTCTTCGATACTAAGCTCAGTATCAAAATCAGCCAGAATGTTGTAAGCTAAGGTTAAATTCTTCTCTTGGAATTTTGAAAGCCAGTAATTTTCCAGCAATTCAATTTGCTGCTTCCTATCGCTTTCTTTTAAAACAGTAGTCATGATTTCAATAAAATTTGAAAGATGAAGATGTTCCTTTAAAGCTGAACTTTCATCTGCTTCAAAAAAATGATACATTCCCAAGGGTTTAAAGTATACAGTCACTTCGTTTACAGACTGCCGGTAACAAATTTCAGTAGGAACAGAGCATCTGGAAACAAAGTCGATCACCAGGTTCTCCGATAATGATCTGTGAATTTCCACCCAACCTTTATCCTGAGTAATGGATACATCCTGGCAAGCTGATACAATAAAATAATTGTCCGGAAAAGTAAGATATCTGACGGGCTGGTGATGGTCATCCTTGTCTACAAAATAGTATCCTTCAATATATTTTTGAAGAACAGGATGCAGGGGCTGATAAAAGGTAACCTTCATGGGAACTTCAATCTCAGATTTCAAACAGAAATTATCCTATGAAAATAATATCTTTTTAAACGCTTCAGATGCCAGATGTACCTGAACGGACCAATCGTCCGCAGCATCACTTCCCGCATCATCTGAAATATACTTCAGGCATAAAAACGGAATATTTTCCTTTTGGGCAATAAGAGCCAGCGGATAAGCCTCCATATCTACAATATTGTAATCCGTTTCGGAATGGTTCATTTCAAAGCTGTCGCCACTTCCACAGATTCCCTGTTCCAGGCCATTCATTTCAAGACCGTATTCCAAAACGGGAGGAATTCCGGACAACGGCGTTTCATAAAGGCTGAAGCCAAGTCCTCTTACATCCATATCGCGCTGGATAAACTTTGTGCAGCAGACTACTTTGCCTTTACTGAAGCTTTTACTTCCGGCAGACCCAAGGTTAATGATCAGTTTCGGCTTTCTGGTATGAATTTCTTTTGTCAGTTCTATGGCTGCATTCACTTTCCCGATTCCTGTTACCAGTTTATTTTTTCCCTCAAATGCTTTTCCTGCTTCTGAATCCAGAGCAAAGACAAACAGGGTTTCTGAAACAGGATATTCAGATTCGGCATTTATTTTTATCATGGAGCTTAATTATTTGAACAAAAATAAGCATTGAACGGATAAAATAAACCTCTTTCTAACTTTATTATCTGTTTTTAGAAAATTTATTCTGGCGTAAAGTGTTATGAAAAAGATTTATACTTTGCGTTAGGCAAAGAAGGTGCTGGGCCAGTGATTAAGCAGACTTATTATCCAGCAGCTTCATGAAAATCAATCTCTGATTGATTCTCTTTGCTTCTCTTAAATTATTTCATTCTAAAATAAAACTTTGCGTTAAATAAATATGATATTGATAATCAATATATTAATTCAATAAAAAGGTAACTTTTTTAATTTTTATTCACATATAGAATGAAAAAAACACCCCGGGTTGAGGTGTTTATTATACTGAATAATATTTTTATTTAAACACTAATGCCACTATTTTTTTTTCACAAATTACACGAATTTAACATCGTTCAATGATAATATTTATGAATCCTTGATAATATTTGCCATCAGCTCTTAACCTGTTTACTCTTTAACTCTCAGACTCCCAAACTAAATACTGCAGCCATCCGCATCACATGAAGCTCCTCCCTGGGAAAGATCCTTAAACGGACTTACTGTTTCTTTATAGGTCTGCTGTAAAGCATCTGCAAAAACTTCTGCCGGCTGTGCTCCGGATACTGCATACTTTCCGTTCAACACGAAGAAAGGAACGCTGGAAATACCATTATTTCTTGCTTCCTGGATATCCTGATTGATTTCATAATCAAACTGGTCTGAAACTAAGGCCTGCCTTGCTTCATCCTTATCAATTCCCAAATCATCAGCAAGCGAAATGAGTTCCTCAATGTCTCCAACGTTTTTCCCATCAGTAAAGTGCGCTTTAAAAAGAGCTTCTTCCATTTCATTCGCCTTACCATATTTCTTGGCTAGATGAAGTAATTTATGGGCATTAAAAGTATTGATAATCAAAGCTTTTTCAAAGTTGAAATCAATTCCCGCACCTTTTCCCATCTGGGCCACCTGACCGATCATCTGGGCAGCCTGCTCTGCCGGAAGCCCTTTTTCTCTTTAAAATATTCGATTGTATTCTGAGATTGAACCGGGTCCAGGGTTGGGTCTAGCTGGAAACTCTTCCACTCTACTTCCACTTCATTTTTAAACGGAAGCTTTTCAAGGGCCTGTTCAAAATTATTCTTTCCGATATAGCAAAACGGACACATAACATCAGACCATATTTCTATTTTCATTTTCTTATTTAAATTTTTGATGAAACTATTTAAAGATCAAAGGTACTGCATTTTATTAATGTAACAAAATTTGTTACATTATAATTTAAGAACTCTGAATAATGATTTTTTCTTTTGCTTCTTTTTTCTCCAGAAAACTTCTCAGGATTATCATAAGAAAAGCCAGAATACCGAAAACAAAACCTATCCACGGATTGTATGATGCTCCTTTGGAAACAATTATCCATCCTCCCAGTGTAGTTCCTAAAGTTACCCCTAAATTCCCGAAAGATGTTGCCAGACTGTTTGCAAACTCCAGTGAGCCCGGAGCTGAAGAAATCATATAGGTGGATGCATTCTGAAAGCTGGGAGAATACAGAAAACCCCAAATAGCAATGCTGATGATATTCATCGTCAGATTGTTTCCTGAAAAATATAGCAGGAAAGGCATGATGACGGTACCGGAAAGAAACAAGGCTGTTGTTTTCGAAACATTCCAGCTCAGCATTTTTCCGGCAATCCAGTTTGAAAATACCCCAATGATCCCGAACAGGAAAAGCATATAGCTTACCATGGTACTGTCCATTCCTTTTGCTTTATTCAGATAATCCGCAAAATAGCTATAGGTAGAGAACCATGCAGTAATCATGAAAAAATTCATGGCAGTACTGATGATAAAGTTAGGCTGGGTTAAGATTTTCAGCTGGCTTTTATAGGTTTTCTTTTCTGCTACAGGCATAGCCGGAAGCAAGAAATAAATAATGCTGAGAGCCACGGTACTTACTATCGCCTGAACAATGAAAGATGATTCCCAGATCCACACACTGGCCAGCCACGTGGCAAAAGGAACCGTGGTAACCATAGCCAGTGCAACCCCGATAAATACAATTCCCATTAATTGATTAGCCTGTTTCTTCTCTGAACCGGATATTGCAACAGATAAGGCCGTTGCAATATACACAGGCTGTAAAAATGCCGGAAGTATCCGGACCAGCATCAGAAGCCAGAACGGCGGCGACATGGCAGAAATAACAGCTGTAAACAGAAAAATAGAAATAGCGGCCAGCATTACCTTTCTTCTGTCAAACCCTGACATTAAAAGAGTCATAAAAGGCCCTGTTACAGCAATAATCAGTGCAAAAGCACTAAGGAGCCATCCTGCTTTGTCGATCCCTATCTGGTAATGTTCCGCTATCTGGGGTAGAATTCCTATGACTCCAAATTCAGTAGTAATGACAGCAATAAACCCCAGACAACCGATGTATGCATATTTTTTCATCTTTATTTTATAATGGTTTTGAAATGTTGATGGGCAAAATCTGCCATTTCATGCACAGCCTGGTCTACTTCATCCAGCACCTCTCCCATGTGCATGAAGCCATGAACCATATCTTTATAAAAAATTGTATGTGTAGGAATTCCTGCTTCTTTCATATGGGCGGCCAGTTTTTCTCCTTCATCTCTTAAGGGATCATGCTCTGCAATAAGAACAAGTGTAGGTGGTGTATTTCTGAAATCTTTTATCAGTATAGGAACAGCTAAGGGATCAGGATTGTCTCTGCCTTCGGGATAATACCATTTCCAGGCCTGGATTCCGCCTTCTTTGTTAAGAACAGGGCCTTTCTCGTAAGTTTCCCATGATTTTGTATTGAGCTGATGATCTGCGGCAGGGTAAATCAGTACCTGAAATTTCAGCAGCTCTCCTGTCTGGATAGAAACACCGGTTGCAAGCGCGCCTCCGGCACTGTCTCCGATAATACCAATCTGACGGGCATCAATTCCAAAAATTCTGCATGATCTGCTATCCATTTTACAGAGCCGATACAGTCATTTAAGCCTGCAGGAAAAGGGTGTTCGGGAGCCAGGCGATAATCTACAAAGATTACAACTGACCCGGTTTTATTGGCAAGTTTACGGGCTACAACATCGTGAGTTTCAAAACTACCGGCAATAAACCATCCTCCGTGGATATAGATGATTGCTGATGAATTTTGAACTTCCTTTCCTTTTGGACGGTAAATCCGGACCGGAACCTGATGACTTTCCAGAGGAATATTCAGCTCTTCGATCATAGCGACAGGTTCTTTTTTACCGCTAAGCTGAAATGACATAGTTTCAAGGTATTTCCGGGTATCTTCTAATGGATTTTGGGCATTGAACGAATGTATTTTTTCTAAATGATTTAAAATCTGATTGATAGGTTCTGTTAACTGCATTACTCTTTATTTTTGTTTGAATACTTTTTTAGGAATGTTGAGCGCTCTTATTCCGGAACTGATGTTTATTTTCAGTTTCTGAGTACAAAATTAATTTTCAAACCTTACATTTGCACCGTATACAGCTAATTGTATGGTACTAACAAATTTGTAAGCTATGGGAAAAATAAAGGAAAATTCAACGAATAACATCAATAAAAAGTACATACAGGAATGTGATCTGTCTTATGCTGTATGCAAGATCGGAGGAAGATGGAAACTTTTGATTTTAAACAGGTTAAAGGACGGAAAGTTGCGTTTCAGCGAAGTACGGGACAGGATTAGCGGAATTACCGAAAGAATGCTCACTCTTCAGCTTCGTGAACTGGAAAAAGAAGGGCTGGTAAAAAGGACAGTACATGCGGAAGTTCCGCCAAGAGTAGATTATGAGCTTACGGAAATTGCCAGAGAACTGATCCCGATCTGGGAAGACCTTGAAAAATGGGGAACCAAGCACAGGGACTTAGTTCAGGGCAAAAGCTGAAATTAAGGCTGGGATGTGTTTACTTTATTGCTGAATACAATATGAGCTACAATGGCAAGCAATCCGAAAGAGGTTCCTACAAAGCAAACTCCTCCCCACTGTGCATATTGCCAGGCAAGAGATGCCAGCCATGTTCCCAGCGATCCGCCAATGAAATAGGAAACCATGTAAACTGTATTCAAACGGTTTACAGCATTGGATTTAATCAGGAAATAATTAGTCTGGTTCATAATATGGCTGGACTGTACGCCAAGATCAACCAAAATAACTCCAATGATCAGTCCCCAGTAAGTTTCACCGGCAAAATAGGTAAAAGCCCAGCTTCCCACAACAATGCACAACGAGTACAATATAATCCTGTTGATATCCAGATATTTCTGAAGTTTCCCTACTTTGGCAGCCGCCAATGCCCCTACAGCCCCGGCCAGTCCAAAGCTTCCTACCACTGATGATCCTGCATTAAACGGCGGCTTCTCCATATGAAAAACCAATGTTGTAAACAAGGCACACATCGACCCAAAAGCCATAGCTCCACGGAAAGAGGCCAGCTGCAATATAGGCTGTGTTTTTGCTAAGTGGGCAACAGACTGCATTAATTCCTTATAGGTTCCTTTAAAATTGGGTTGCATTTCGGGAAGCATTTTGTACACCGCTATCCAAACAATGACCATCAGGCCTGCTGCAATACCGAACATCGCTCTCCAACCCCACACATCACCTACTATTCCACCTATAAATCTGGATAAAAGGATCCCTAATAATAATCCTGACATCACCGTTCCGATATTGGAAGACTTTTCTTTGTCAGAAGACAATTCAGCGGCAATGGGTATAAATAACTGAGGAATTACAGAAGTTACCCCGATCAGTAAACTCGCAGCATACAGCATCCATAACTGAGTAGCGAAAGTCATCCACAATAATGAGCCAAAAACCAAAAACAGATCGATCAGAATTAATTTCTTACGCAAAAATTTATCTCCCAAAGGAACAATCAGTAATAACCCTAAGGCATATCCTATTTGTGTAAGCACCGAAATTTTGCCTGCTGCGCTTTCAGAAATATGAAGATCGTCAGAAATAAGGGCGAGTAAAGGCTGGTTATAATAATTATTGGCTACCACCAGGCCCGAAATAACAGCCATAAGCCAGATCACTGTTCTTGAAATACCGTTCGTATTGCTCGTCTGCATAGTTGGAATAAAAATTTAACTTCAAATCTAAGATAGAATTAAATGATTAGGACGTATCCTGAATCGGTAATCAAGAATGATCCCATGGATATTCTATCACCTATCATTTTGAAGAATTGCAAAGATAAGGAATTTAAAAAGAGGCCGTCTATTGCAAACGGCCTCTTTCAATCAACTATGGCATTTAATCTAAAAAAATAAATTCATGAAACAAGGGGAAGGAAATTTTTTCGTCAGTAATAGGCTTACAGAAGGTTAGCCTTGTGTTTTATGCTTACTTTAACGGAAAATAGCCGTTAATATTTTGCAATTCTATTATTTTATTCAAATTGTTTAGATTCTTTTGTTCTAAATCCCTTTATCTGAACGGATTTTAAACAGGAAGTCATTTTTTTTAGCAAATTTGTATAAAGACACATTCACACTAATTCCATGGATTCTAAACAACAGCTTTTACAGCAGTCAATTGAGGCAAAAGAGACTTTTCTGCCCCATATTTCAGCGGACCCGGTTATTTTTGGATTTGAACATAATGAGCTTAAAGTTCTGCTTCTGAAAACCAATTACAGAAAAATATGGCTTCTTCCCGGGGGCTATGTAGGTAAAGATGAGGATCTGGACGATGCTGTGAAGAGAATACTTAAGGAAAGATCGGGGATTACAGATATTTACCTCGAAGAATTTGGAGTATTTGGCAAGAAAAACAGAAGTGAATTTTATTTTGAGGATTTCGATGAGACGCTTTTCCAGAAACAGCGCTTCATTACTGTAGGATATTACGCCTTATACAGACCGTCCCTGTTCCGCCTGATCCCGGATGAATTCAGTGAGACCTGCGAGTGGGTTTTTGTAAGCAAGCTGCCGGAGATAGAATTCGGGATGGATCATTATGAGATTATTCAAAAGGCTTTGCTTACACTTAGAGAGAAAATTTCTACAAAACCTATCGGGAAAAACCTTCTGCCTGAAAAGTTTACCCTTCCCGAACTGCAAAAATTATATGAAGCTGTTTTGGGAAAAGAGCTGAACCGTGGGAATTTTTACAGGAAAATTAAAAACCTGGGAATTCTGAAAAAGCTTGACGAACAGAGACGTGGCGGTGCCCACAAAGCTCCCGACCTCTACTCTTTTGACGAGGAAAATTATGCCAAAGCTATGGAAAACGGTCTGAACAGCTGGTAAATTATTGTTTTTTCCAATGTATTTTATTGAAAAAAGGTTTTTACATTTTAGAAATATTAGGGAAATTTGCAGGATGAAAATTATTCCGCTTAAAGAAGGCAATTTTTCTGCCAGCAAAACGAAAGATTTCACTTTACTTACTGATGAAAATTTTGATACTGTTAAAGGGATTAAAATGTCTGTACAGCCATTCCTGATCGTTACAGAACAAGATTATATTCTTATTGATGCCGGTATCGGATGGAAAAATACTGAGGGGAAAACTGTGATTCTGGAATTACTGGAAAAAGAAAATATCAAGCCTGAGCAGATCACCAAGCTTCTCCTTTCTCATCTTCATAAAGACCATATTGACGGAAGTATCCGGGAGACTTCCAATGGTTTTGCACCCACATTTCCCAATGCAGCAATTTATATTCAAGAACGGGAATTGGCTTTTGCTATGGAAAACAAAGGAAATCCTTCTTTTGATTTTAATACACTGGAAAAACTGATCACCCTGCCGAATATTGTATGGATGAATGATGATCGGGGAAACATCAGTGAAGAGATCTCTTTTGAAGTTGCAGGCGGACATACTCCTTTCATGCAGGTATTCTGGATCAGAGAAAACGGGGAAACTGTTTTTTACGGAGCAGATGATCTTCCTCAGGAATCTTATCTGAAATATCACCTTGCGTATAAAAGTGATTTTGACGGAAGAAAAGCAATGGAATTAAGACTGAAATGGCAAAAAGAAGCTGCCGAAGAAAAATGGAAAATACTGCTTTATCATGATCTGGATAAAGCAGTGATCCAAATATAAACTGATACAAAAATTTAAAGGTCATTAAACCATTTGTAAATATCCAGGTCGGAAGGAATATTAAGCTTCTTCCGGATTCTGTTTTTCCTATTCTGAATGGCTTTTGGAGTTACAAAAGTGTAAGTCGCGATTTCCTTGGTGGTAAAGTTGAGTTTCAGGTAAATGCAAAAAATCAGTTCAGAATTTTTGAGTCCGGGATATACCTTAGCTATTTTATCAAAAAAATCAGGGTAAACTAATCTGAATTTATTCAGCAGGCGTGGCGAATTTTCCTTAGCTAATGCTATAATTTCGTCCTGCATTACATTTTTTGGTTTAAATCTTCTAAATTAGATTGTGGTTTTTCGTTTTTCATAATATTTTCTCATCTCTACTTATTTCTGGTACATTACAAAGTTGGGCACCAGTACAAATTCTTCTTCAATAGCTAAATGAATAGCTGCTTTATATGAAGGTTTCAGGTCGCATACATCAATTTCATATTTATCTGTGAATATCTTAAAGGCTTCAATCCTTAAAAACTTTCACCGGCTGTGATTCTTTCAGTGATTTTTAAACAAAACAAAGAAAGAAAAAATGATTAAAATTTTACAGAATTAAAATACCACATATGTACCACGCCATCCTATACCAATGTATCTACGCTATTTATACTATGCTTTGAAATTAATTCTTCATTGAATCTATTCTTAAGCAAATGTAGCAGATGTTGATTTCGCTTTTTATGATCTCAATCAATGTTTTTGAAGATTTTGGGAAGTATTTCAGGATTTTAAAATTAGAGATATCCAGGTTTCCGATATAAAAAGAAATTGCAAATGGATGAAATTATTAAAATCAGGGATTAAAGACAGAGTAAGCATACCCGTCACATGAAGACGGAAGAGCTTTATTAAAATATATTGATGAAAAGTTAATGTCTATCGTGAGCTTTCAGACTTCCAGAGCCGAATTTTATTATTGATCAAGCTGCTTCTGAAACTCCTCCAGATATCTCGCAATATGAATTCCATCCGCCAGCCCGTGGTGGGCCTCCACAGAAACCGGAAGAAACTTTTTACCGTCACGGATACTGAATTTTCCGAATGTAATTTTCGGGACAGATTCGGAATTATTATAACTGGTAGGATGAAGCAGTGCACTGAAAGAATTCCATGGAATTGTTGAATGCCTGATGAGATCTTTACCAAGCTCGCCGTTATTCATCCTGATTCCTGATGTGCGCTGTACATCCTTTATTTCCTCCTGCATAATCTTGTTGAATGTCTTAAAATCGTTTGAAAAAGGGATAAATGCAAAACCGAAAGTCCCGTCTGCCCTTCCTATCGTAGTTCCTGCATGAACAGCATCGTATAAAACCACCTGATCATCTACAATACGCATTTTCAGCTCGTCTACGGCATTTACGGCCACCATTGACCTGTGAAGATAGGTCGCGAAAAAGGAATATCCGTTTTCCTTTGCATAGGCATAAGCCTTGGTACAGTCTACTTCAGTAGTAAAACCAAAGTAAGGGCTGTCCATTTTTGAGAAAAATTCAAAATGCTCTTTCCTGTTCCATTTCTCGACGTCTATGATCTTCATTGATTTTTATTTGCTGTAAATTTCCGTAAGTTTTCCGGGTTTTAAAAGTTAATCAACAAAAAATATTGTAAAAATACAGCCTGTCTTTGGTCGGTTTTTTGATGCCAATAGAGAAGGCTTACATTATGAAATCCGTATTTTATAGTGTCATGATTTATATTTTGATTGAAAAGCCAATTGTTTAACCACAGTAATAAAATTAGCATGGAGAAAGAAAAAATAGGATTTATCGGATTAGGAAATATGGGCCATCCCATGGCAAAAAATCTTGAAAAAGCAGGATTTCCGCTTTCAGTGTACAACAGATCACCTGAAAAAGCTGAAGATTTTAAAGCAGAATCAACTGTTTACACCCAGATTTCAGATCTGGTGAAGAACAGCAGCATCATTTTTACAATGCTTACTGATGACCGTGCTGCCAAAGCAGTTTATGAAGAAATCCTTACATCGGATATTGCCGGAAAACTTTTTATAGACATGAGCACGATCTCTCCACAGGCCACTGCGGAGCTCAGCGGAGCTGTTAAAATAAAAGAAGCAGCCTTCATCGATGCGCCGGTAGCCGGAAGTACCGTTCCTGCTGCAGAAGGAACACTGATCATTATGGCAGGTGGTGAAGAAAAAGACCTTTCCCGGGCCATGCCTTATTTTGAAAAACTTGGAAAAGCAGTGAAGCATTTAGGAGAAAACGGAAAAGGAATCGCAGGGAAGCTTTCCATCAATTATTTTCTGTCTGCGATCTACCAGGGATTGGCCGAAACCGTTCTGTTTGCAGATAAATTAGGAATAGAGCGAACGGCCATGCTGGAAATCATCAACGAAAGTGCCAGCGGAAGTGGCGCTACCAAAGTAAAAACACCTATGCTGATCAAAAACCAATATGAGCCCGCTTTTGCTCTCGATCTCATGCTGAAAGATATTCTATTAGCTCAGAATGCCGGTGCTGATTTTCCTTTATCCAAAATTTTGAGTGAAACCTATCAGTCTGCCCATGATGAAGGTTTCGGGAAGGATGATGTGATCGGGATTATTAATTATTTGAAGAATCAGCCTGAAAAATAATACAATGATACACTTTTTTTATGCAGAAGATTATTCTTTGCTTTGAACAATTTCATTCTGAACCGTCGTTTTACTGAAAACAGTTGTTCCTATACTGGCCACAATGACGCAACCGATTGAAATCCATTGTAAAAAACTCAGTTCTTCTGCCAGAAATACCCAACCCGAAAGAGCTGCGAATGCAGGTTCCAGGCTCATCAGAATACTGAAGGTCTTTGCGGGAAGTCTTTTCAATGCCATTATTTCCAGTGAAAACGGCAGCGCACTGGACAAAATAGCCACTCCTAAACCTTTTACAAAAATAGAAGGCGTAAGATTGAATACAGCTCCGTCCCATATAGTAAAAGGGATGATGACCAGACTTGCGAATACCATTCCGGTGGTAACCGCATCTTTTCCATCCATAATTTTAGCCACTTTTCCACCCATGACGATGTATACCGCCCAAAACATTCCTGCAAGAAAAGCCAATCCAAGTCCAACCAGATCAACATGATCGCTCTGCCACGGAACAATGAGTAATATTCCGATACAGGCCAGCAATGCCCATACTACGTCCAGCAATTTCCGGGATAAAGCAATGGCCAGAAATAAAGGCCCTGCAAATTCTACCGTAACTGCCAGCCCCAACGGGATCCTTTGAATAGCCATGTAGAAAACGAGATTCATCGCTGCCAGACCAATCCCATACATGGCACAGTACTTCCATTTTTGTGCGGTAAACTGCAAAAACTTCGGACGGTTAATCAAAATGAGCAACACAGCAGAAAGCCCGATCCTCAAACTGACAGTACCAATAGGACCTATCAGAGGAAAGAGCTGTTTGGCAATGGAGGCCCCTCCCTGTACACAGATAATCGCTAAAAGTGTTGCTGAAATTGCCAGGTTTGAATTTTTCATTTCTAAATTTAATATTCGTAAACAATCTATAAGATGAATTTCAGGGTTAAACGAATTTTATTCTATAAGTTATAATCCGGATTTATCATCTAAGATAGTCACCCCAAATATATTAAAACTTTGTTTTCCGGACACTTGCAATTACAGGTTATAGTTTTAAACAGTTAACAAATAAAAGGAACAGCTGTTCACTGTTCCTTTGTTATACTGCTTGTATTTTTTTAATTTAAACTTCTGTGGTGGTAAGGCCGAATTTCTGCTTAAATGAATAATAGAAATGGGACAGATTTTCAAATCCCAGTTCGAGATAAATATCGGATGGCTTTTTGTTTTTATGCCGGATCTGGTAATATGCTTCTTCCAGCCTTTTTTCTTTAAGCCACTGTTTAGGCGTCATGTTGAAAGCTTTGCTGAAATCACGTTTAAACCCTGAAAGACTGCGGCCTGTAAGCTTTGCAAATGTTTCCACCGGCACATTGAATTTGAAATTCTTATTCATAAACTCCTTAAGATCGATCTTATATGGTTCTGAAAAATCAAAAAGCAGGTTCTTAAAATCAGGATTACTTTGCAGAATCAGCTCTATCGCCTCTTTAACCTTTAAAACAGCCAGCCTTGAAGTTGCTGTTTTTGTCTTGTCAATATACGGAAGCAGCGAGACAAAATATCCGTTGAAAAATTCATCCGGTTCAAAAAAGAGCTTTTCAGTGTCTGGAAATCTTTCAGATAGGCTTATTTTATTTTCTGCCGCAAACTGTTGGAGTGTTTCCTGGTCAAGGGTTATAGACAGAAACTGGTATTTATTATTCTTTGAAGGATACTTTACCGTTCGGATCAGCTGATTTTTTCTGACGATCACTACTGTATTCTCCTTTATAACAGTTTTGCCTTTGTCATGGAAAGCATGTGTTTCACCAGACAGCTGATAGCCCAGGAAATGATCGGGAATAAATTCCTCGTGTCCCCTGTACATTTCAAACGAACAGGAATAGACCAGTCTGTCGAATATGATTTCCGAAGTTTTTTCCATACCACAAATATCTGAAATTTAACCGATAACAGCAGCACCTGCCCCTGCAATCTCCTTATCCTGTTCAGGAGTTCCCCCCGACGATGCTATTGCCCCTATGATCTTTCCTTCAGTATCTTTGATCACAAGTCCGCCCGCAATAGTAAGAAGCCCCTCGTTGGAATTCAGCATACCATAGCCGTGAATTTCTGCTCCGGCAATAATTGTTCCCATCACATCACTGTCGACCCCAAACATTACTGCTGTTTTTGCTTTCTTAACAGCAAAATCGATAACCCCGTAAACACTGTCAAGCCTTGCTAAGGCAACAAGATGCCCTCCCGAATCTACAACGGCAATACTAACAGGAATATTGATGGAACTTGCTTTTTCTGTGGCTGCTTGGAGCGCTTTTGCAGCCTGTTTATACGTTATACTCATGGTTTAACTTTTTGCAGTCCACGCATCCGCTTGTAATTGCTTGACAAAATCTTCTGTTTCTTTAGGGTGTACATTCCGGAAATTGGAATTATCATCCAGCGCCACATTCACAATTACTTCTGCCATAGACTTCGGATCCAGCTGGTGGACAAGAGAATCGGCTGCCCCATCAAAAGCAGATTCCGGAGTAAAGTTTACTTCAGGACTATACCAACGGAAAATAGAATCTACTCCCCTGTCATTAAACCCTGTTCCAAAAACGCCCGGATTACACGTTGCGATTTTAATATTGAACGGTGCCAGTTCAGTTTTTAAACCTTCTGCAATAGCTTCCATAGCATGTTTTGAGGCACAATACGCTGCTACATACGGAACCGTCCATAATCCTCCCATTGACGTCGTGAATACAATCTTGCCCGGCTTCTTCTGTTCAATGAATTTTTTAACAAAGCCCTGTGCCAGTTGCAATCCGCCAAAAACATTCACATCGAACATGGAACGGATAAGCTCCAGTGGCTGCTCGGCAATAGGACCGCCCTCCATAATACCGGCATTGCTGATCAGAATATCAATATCATATTTTTTAAGGATATAATTGATGTCCTGTGAATTCGTTACATCCAGTTTATCAACCGTAAGTTCAATTCCCTGTTCACCTGCTTCCCTGATCAAATCGCTCATCTGCGGATATACCTGTGCTGTTGCAATAACTTTGTGGCCTTTTTTAGCCAGATCAAATGCGGCTATTTTTCCAAAACCGCTTGCTGCGCCTGTAATTAAAATTGTTTTGCTCATTTTGTTTTCTTTATTGTTACAGGACAAAGTTCATAGATTTCAGAAGGATATTTATTGCTGAAAAGTTCAATGTTTTATTGCTGGAAAGTCCATAAAGATTACACAGTATTATTTAAATCATTAAAAAAAACATGAGCAAAAAATTGAGCTTAAAGCTTGTAGGGAGATGTTCAGTAACGCTTGTCACTGATTGTAAGGGAATGTAGGTTTTTGTGTCTTAATGTTTGTGTAGTCTATGAATGCAGGTTTACTATTCAGACCTCTGCTTTTTTAATTCCCGTTTTTGTTTGTAAAAATTTTTATCAGCAATATAGATGGTTTTCTTTATCTCGCAGTAAAGGGTTTCTTTATTTTTATCTGTAAGCTGTGTTGTTTTTACAATAACAATTTCATTTTCGGTTTTTATCCGTTCTTCTATTTCCTTCAATTCTTCTTTAGTGTAAATAAACTCTGCATGAAGATCAGTATTAGCAGGACGTTTAAAATAGATTTCTGCAGATTTATCCCAGATGACATATTGATGGTTGGTAAGATAGATCAACTGTACCATTGGAATGGGATCTGCTGAAGAAAACATACTGCCGCCAAAAATGGTTCCCATGTAATTTTTGTTCTTATAACTGATCGGAAGTTTGATGCAGATCTTCGATAAGTCTTCGGATACAGACTGTATTCTGGCCGTGCTTCTGCGGTACATAGGAGACATGTTGAATGCCCATTTAAAGAGCTTCGGCAGTCCGATAATCTTTGCTCCGTATTTGCTTAGATTTTGATAAAAAGACATTTTTAAAGTTTTATATTATTAATAATTTCATCCATTAAAAGCTGAATTTCCTCTTTCGTATATAATCTTCCTATTTGTGCTAACCCAACCAGCAGAGAAAGAAGTTCCAAAGCCTTTAACCGGCAGTTCTTAATCATACGGAATTCTTTTTTTCAATTCCTGATTCCAGAATTACTGTTGTATGGAAAAGAATAGTTTCGTTGAACTCTTTTAGTTTTTCTGTGATTTTTTCATCCAGTGAATGGTAATCAGAGGCTAAAGTTCCGGTAAGGCAGATTTGCTGTTTATCAATAAGAAAAAGGTAATAATTAAAAAGTTTTTGCAATTTTTCTGTTGCCGAGAATGTATTCTGGGAATCTTTCAAACTCAGAATCCGGTGACGGTGAAGCTCAATAATAGCCAGACAAAGGTCTGCTTTGGAGGGAAAATGGTAATGAATGGAAGATGTTTTTATATGAATGCTATTCGCTATATCCGCATAGCTAAAGGCATTATAGCCTCTTTCAGTCAGCAGCTTATTTCCGGTTTCAATAATTTTATCTTTCGTATTCATATATCTATCTATTAGTAGGTAGATAAAAGTACAAAATAAAATTGATTTTAAAATTTTAATTTCAAACTCTTTAATATTTTCATACAAAATTCAGGATTGGTTAGATTTTTGAAGGCTAAAACATAACCAAGCTTCTATAAATACAGAACGTTTTATAGAAAATCAAAATATTTTCCATTGAAACTGATAACATTTACAAAAAAAGGCATTTACTGTCCTCAGGGTAAATTTTATATTGACCCCTGGAGGCCTGTAGATCTGGCAGTCATCACACACGGCCATGCAGACCATGCCCGCTGGGGAATGAAGAAATACCTTTGCCATCATTATACAAAACCCATTCTTTACCAGAGAATTGGCCCGGATATCGAATGTCAGGGTGTTGAATACGGTGAAACCATAATCATGAACGGAGTAAAAGTTTCGCTGCACCCTGCCGGACATATTATTGGTTCAGCCCAGATCAGATTAGAATATAAAGGATATGTTACTGTTATTTCCGGCGATTATAAAGTGCAGGAAGACGGTTTGAGCACTCCTTTTGAACTGGTGAAATGCAATGAATTTGTTACAGAAAGCACTTTTGGGTTACCCATTTACAACTGGCTGGAAGTTCCCGATCTCAATAAAAAACTCCAGACCTGGGTTCTCAAAAATCAAGAAAATGAAAAAACATCTGTATTCATAGGATATTCTTTAGGAAAAGCACAGCGTATTATGAAGGCGGTGGAAGGTTTGGGCAAAATTTACGTTCACTATTCTATCGGAAAACTTAATGAAGCCTTTGAATCTGTAGGAATTGATCTTCCTGACTATAAAATTGCCGATTTCAGAGAGAATCCAAAAGAAGTCCGACATGAGATCGTCATTGTTCCGCCGGCACTTTTAGACAGCAATATCATCAGGAAAATTCCGGATGCCGCAACAGCAATCTGCTCCGGCTGGATGCAGGTGCGCGGGGCAAGAAGATGGCGGAGTGCCGATGCCGGATTTGCAATGAGTGATCATGCCGACTGGAAAGGTCTGTTGCAGGCTATAAAGGCTACAGAAGCAGAAATGGTACATGTTACCCATGGCCAGACCGAGATTTTTTCAAAATATTTAAATGAAATCGGCATTAAAGCAGATGTGGTACAGACCCAGTTTGGAGAAGATGAGGAAGAAGCTGAAAAAGAAATCATTGAAAACCCCGAACCATGAAACATTTTGCCGATTTGATCAACGCCTTGGAAACCACCAATAAAACCAATGCCAGGATAGATGCCATTATTGATTATCTGGAACGTGCTCCTGATGAAGATAAAGTATGGTTTATTGCTCTGTTTACCGGTAAAAGGCCTAAAAGGAATGTGAATACCAATTACATGAAAGAATGGGCGCTCGAAATTGCGCAGCTGCCGTTCTGGCTGTTTCAGGAAAGCTATTCTTCGGTAGGAGATCTCGGGGAAACCATTTCGTTGATCCTTCCGCCTCCTTCAGAAAAAATTGACCGTACGCTTTCCCAGTGGATGGTGGATATTGTTAATTTAAAAGACAAATCGGAAGCCGAAAAAAAGAATTTGTTCTGAAATCCTGGAATGGTCTGGATTATACTGAACGCCTGTTATTCAACAAATTACTGGGAGGAAGCTTCCGCATAGGCGTATCGGATAAAACCCTCATCAATGCGCTGACCAGATTTTCATCCCAGGAATCCAGCACTCTTATGCATAGCCTGATGGGTAAATGGATGCCTGGCGAAGTTACGTTTCAGGAACTGATTTCGGCAGAAAACGTTAATCCTGATAATTCAAAACCCTATCCTTTCTGCCTGGCTTATCCGTTGGAAAAAGAGCTTGAAGAACTGGGAGATCCCGCAGACTGGCAGACAGAATACAAATGGGACGGAATCCGTGGACAGATTATCCGAAGAAACGATGAAGTCTTTATATGGTCAAGAGGTGAAGAACTCATCACAGACCAGTTCCCGGAAATAAAAGAGACCGTACAGGCTATGAAAGGCAACTTTGTTCTGGATGGAGAGATACTTGCGGTAAAGGATTCTAATGTTTTAAATTTTAATGAATTACAGAAAAGATTAAACAGAAAAACTTTAACTAAAAAAATGCTGGCAGATATTCCTATTGAAGTTTTTGTTTATGACCTGCTGGAACTTGAAGGAACAGATCTCCGTGAAAAATCTATGGCAGCCAGACGGGCCATGCTTGAAGAATTACTGCTGAATGAAGCTCCTCAAAACATTAAGCTTTCTCAGGTTATTGATTTTGAAAAATGGGATGACCTCAATACAATAAGAGAAGAATCAAGAGATATTAACAGCGAAGGCTTAATGCTGAAACAGAAAAATTCCCCCTATCATTCCGGCAGGAAAAAAGGTGACTGGTGGAAATGGAAAGTAAACCCGCTGACAATTGATGCTGTTTTGATTTATGCCCAGAAAGGAAGCGGAAGACGCAGCGCCTATTATACAGACTATACATTTGCCGTAAAAAACGGGGATTCCCTTGTCACCATTGCAAAAGCCTATTCCGGACTTACCGATAAAGAAATCATGGAAGTCAGCAAGTTTGTCAATAAGAACGCCATTGAAAAGTTCGGGCCTGTCCGTACAGTAAAAGCCGAGCTGGTCTTCGAAATCGCCTTTGAAGGTATAGGATTCAGCAGCAGGCATAAAAGCGGTGTTGCCTTAAGGTTTCCAAGAATTGTAAGGTGGCGTAAAGATAAAACCGTAGCGGAAATAGATGATCTCGAAGAAATAAAAAAACTGATCCAATAATTTGAAAGCATTTGAAAATACAGACGGGTTCAGGGTCATTCAGCAATGGATGGCTGATAAAGGCATTTCCCTTTCAAATTCCAAGTAGATACATGGCAGAAATTCGGGAACGGATACAGCGGAATGGTCGTTGCACCAACCGGGTTTGGAAAGACATTTTCTGTTTTCCTGGCTTTGATTTCAGATTTCATGAACCATCCTGAAAATTACAAAAAAGGGCTGAAAATGATCTGGATCACTCCCTGCGCTCCTTATCCAAAGACATTGCCAAAGCCATGCAGGAAGCCATGGACGAAATCGGGCTCGACTGGACCGTTGGTGTACGAAACGGTGACACAGATCCAAAAGTCAGACAGCAGCAGGTCCGCAATATGCCGGAAATTCTGGTCGTTACTCCCGAAAGTCTGCACCTCCTCTTAGGACAGAAAAATCATGACCGCTTCTTTCAAAACCTGAAATGCGTCGCAGTTGATGAATGGCATGAATTGCTGGGTTCAAAACGTGGCGTTATGGTTGAGCTGGCTATTTCACAATTGAGAAAATATGTCCCTAAAATAAAAATATGGGGCATCACAGCAACCATTGGAAACCTGGATGAAGCCATGGATGTCTTAATTCCTTACGACATTAAAAAAACAAAAATAACGGCCAAGGAACATAAAAAAATAGATATTCTTCCGGTTATTCCGGATGAGCTCGAAATACTTCCCTGGGCCGGGCATTTAGGTGCCAAATTAGCCGATAAAATAGTCCCGATCATCCTGGATTCCAAATCCACCATTGTTTTTACCAATACACGAAGCCAGAGCGAAATGTGGTACCAGCTCCTGTTGGATGCTTATCCGGATTTTGCAGGTCAGATTGCCATTCATCACAGCTCTATTGATGCCCATCTCCGGATCTGGATCGAAGAAAATTTAAGTGCCGGAAAACTCAAAGCCGTGGTATCAACCTCCTCTTTGGACCTCGGAATCGATTTTAAGCCTGTAGACACCGTTATTCAGATCGGTTCGGCAAAAGGGGTTGCCAGATTTCTTCAGCGCGCAGGACGAAGTGGGCACTCCCTTTTGAAACCTCTAAAATCTACTGTGTCCCAACCCATTCTCTCGAGCTGATCGAGGTAGCAGCGCTCAAGGAAGCAGTAAAACAAAAAGTGATAGAACCCCGTGAGCCTCAGGTTTTATGCTTTGATGTATTGGTGCAGTTTCTGATGACTTTAGCTGTGGGAGACGGATTTTACCCTGAAGAAACATTCGAAAGGATTAAAAAAGTATTTGCTTTTCAGGAAATGACCGTTGAAGAATGGAAAAGTATCCTTGATTTCCTCACCATTGGCGGAAGCGTTTTAAAAAGCTACGAGGAATTCCACAAGATCGTCATTATGGAAGATGGTCTTTATAAAGTAACATCAAGGAAAATCGCCATGCTTCACCGCATGAATATGGGAGTTATTGTGAGCGATGCCATGCTGAAAGTGAAGTTTATCTCCGGCGGCTATATCGGGATGGTGGAAGAATATTTTATTTCAAAATTAAAAAAAGAAGAAAAATTCATTCTGGCCGGACGAACTCTCGAAGTAGCCATGATCAAAGATATGACCGTGTATGTCCGGGCCGCGAAAGGAAAAGCAATGGCTCCAAGCTATCTGGGCGGAAGGCTGCCGTTAAGTTCAAATTTAGGCCATTTTTTAAGAGAAAAACTCTCCCATGCCTTAAATCCGAAAGCTTCAGAAAAAGAGCTTAAATTTTTACATCCGCTATTAGCCAGCCAGGAAAAAATTCCCATATTCCTAAAGAGGATGAATTTCTTGTGGAGCTGATCAAAAACCGTGAAGGCTATCACCTTTTCATGTACCCGTTTGAAGGCAGGCTGGTACATGAAGTAATGGCTGCACTGATTGCTTACCGCGTCTCAAAGCTGGCTCCGATTTCCTTTTCGATGGCCATGAACGATTATGGTTTTGAACTGTTCAGTGACAAGGAAATTCCCTTAAACGAAGATAATCTGGATAAAATTCTGACCCGGGAAAATCTGATGAATGATGTGATAGCCAGCATCAATTCGGCAGAAATGGCACGGAGAAAATTCCGGGATATTGCAGTAATTTCAGGAATGGTCATCCAGAATTATGCAGGAAAACAACGTTCCAACAAATCTCTTCAAAGTTCTGCAGGCCTTATTTTTAAAGTACTGGAAGATTATGATCCCAATCATTTCCTTGTCAGACAGGCTTATACCGAAGTTTTCAATATGCAACTTCAGGAACAGCGCCTTGTAGAAGCGTTCAAAAGGATAGAAAAATCAAAAATCATTTTAAAATATTCCCATACCTTTACACCCCTGAGTTTTCCGATCAAGGTAGACAGCTTAAGGCAAACCCTTTCAAGTGAAAGCCTGGATACAAGAATCAGGAAAATGGTAGAACAGGCAAGGAAAAATAGCTGAGAATTTTACTCTCTGCTTTCAAACTGGAAGTATATTCCAACCAATTTATCTCGATCCCATTCCCCTTCTCTGAAGGGGTGGATTTTTGCAAAGCAAAAAGACGGGGTAGTTAAACAAGTAAAATAAAAACCACATTACAAAAATTGAATATTGCTACTAAAAATATCACCCTCAACAGCGAAATTTTCACCCTAACCAATCAGCGTGCGGCCTTTTGGAAAAAAGAGAAAGCCTTGATTTTATCCGATCTTCATATAGGAAAAACTGCTCATTTCCGGAAAAACGGAATTGCACTCGCCAATCATATCATGAAAAGTGACCTGGAAAGGCTTTCGGTACTTATTGAATATTTTCAGCCCGAAAAATTTATCGTGGTTGGGGATCTGCTTCATGCAGGGGATAATTCTGATGTGGATGAATTCTGCAGCTGGAGAAATCAGTATCCGGACCTCCAGTTTTGCCTTATTAAAGGCAACCATGACCGTTTATCAGCAGCATTGGAAAAAAACTGTGCCTCAATTTTAAATCTGAATCTCTTACCATTGACGGCTTTACTTTTGTGCATGATTTTGATAAAAACCTTTCCGAATTTCAGATTACCGGGCATATTCATCCCGGTGTTGTCCTGAATTCTGCGGTAAAAAATATCAGGCTGCCATGTTTTGTTCAGACCAAAGATCAGCTGCTGCTTCCCGCGTTCAGTGAATTTACCGGTCTGGATACCAAAAACATTCCTAAAGGTGGGAAATTCTATGTTTTTACAGATTCTGAGATTCATGAAATATAAGCCGTATCAGTTTTAATTTAGAATAAAAAGGACCGCCATTAAAAAGACAGTCCTTGAACATCAATATACTAAAGTGAAAACTATTTTTAATTTTTACTTAGACGGATGCTGTATAAAGTAATCAGTACAGTCGCCAAAAGGAACAAAGCTCCGATCCACGGTGTACTTGCTAAACCTAAGGAAGATGTTACCACAATTCCGCCGGTATAAGATCCTATAGCAATTCCTATATTAAACGCTGCAATATTGATTCCTGATGCTACATCTTCAGTTCCCGGAAGTTCTTTTTCCGCAATCTGTACCACCAGAAGCTGAAGTCCCGGCACACTGGCAAAGGACAAACCTCCCAGAAGGAATAAGGTGATAATGCTTAATACCTGATTGCCTGAGGTGAAATAAAAGGCAAACAATACAATTCCTTGCGCTGCAAACATCCACAGAAGTGCTTTCAAAGGATTTTTATTCGCTGTTTTTCCGCCCAGAAGATTTCCTAAAGCAATGGCAATCCCGTAAATGAGCAGAATAAATGTCACTGTAGATTCCCGGAATCCTGTGATCTGCTGTAATATTGGTGACAGATAAGTAAAAACAACAAACGTGCCTCCATATCCCATGGCTGTCATTAAAAATGCGAAGATCATACGTCTGTTTCCAAACACTTTGGGAAGGCTTTTTAAAGAAGCGGTCTGATCACTTTTAAGGTTTCCGGGAACCAGAAGCATACTTGCCAGTAATCCGATGATCCCAAGGAGAGAAACGCCTATAAATGTAGCCCTCCAGCCGAAATGCTGTCCTATGAATGTTCCGAGAGGCACTCCGGTTACAATGGCAAGAGTAAGACCTGCAAACATAATGGAGATAGCCGTTGCCCTTTTTCTTCGGGAACCAGCGATGCTGCAATAGTAGAGCCAATGGAAAAGTAAACACCATGCGCAAACCCGGTTAAGATTCTGGCCATGACCAGAGTGATAAATCCCGGAGCGATAGACGCGAGCCCGTTTCCGATAACAAACAGGATCATGATTGAAATTAAAAGTGTTTTACGAGGTATTTTACCTGTTAGTGCCGTCAGTATCGGAGCCCCTATAGCTACCCCGATGGCATACAGGCTTACCAGAAGCCCGGCTGAAGGGATGCTTATTCCAAGATCTCCGGCCACCGTAGGAAGAAGTCCCACGATCACAAATTCTGTAGTTCCTATTCCAAATGCACTTATGGTTAACGCCCATAATGCTGCCGGAAGTCCTTTGCTTTTTACAGCAGAATTTATATTCATCTGTATTTCTTTTTGATTATTCATTGCGTTGTAATTTTGTTGAATTGACTATGCAAATTTCCGATGAATAATTGTATTATAAAAATTATTTAAATTCTAGTTTATTATCAGAATAATAATAGTTGTATTTTTTAAAATTTCCGTTCCTTTGCAGTAAAGCCAGCTTAAACAAATGAAAAAATCAGAAGCCACCCGATTGAACATTCTTCAGAAAGCCTTTGAACTGATCTATGTAAAAGGATATCAGACTACGAGCGTTGATGAGATCATTGCGACTACGCAAGTAACCAAAGGGGCTTTTTATTACCATTTCAAAACAAAGGATGAAATGGGACTGGCTATTATTAACGAACTTCTGATCAACAATTTCAAAAGCACTTTTATTGAACCTCTGAATAACACTGACCATCCGCTAGAAAGCATTTACCAGCTGATGTACGGAATTTTAATGGAAAATGATTTCCTGAAGGTTGAATACGGTTGCCCCGCATCTAATTTCACCCAGGAAATGGCTCCCTGGAATATAGAATTTACAAAAGCTTTGAACAACCTTTCTGCCCAGTGGGAAAATGCAATCATACAATGTATTAAAACCGGTAAAAAAAACGGAACCGTGAAAGCAGATGTGGAAGCAAAGGAAATTGCTGTTTTTGTGATGTCCGGCTATTGGGGAGTAAGAAATCTGGGGAAACTGGAAAACTCAAAATCAGTGTATCTTATTTATTTAAAAGGACTTAAGAATTATTTTAACAGCTTTCAATAATTTTTTATCAAAAAACATACTAATTAGTATGTTTTTGTCATATCTTTGGAATGTTCTAAAAAGTCATCATGTACCAGACGCTTACATTCCTCCATTCTCTGTTCCGATGGGTAGTTTTATTAAGTCTTTTTTATTCCGTATGGATTGCTTTCAGGGGCTATTATTTTCATAAGGTGTTTTCAGGAAGAGACGATTTGGTCCGTCACTGGACAGCCACCATTGCTCATGTCCAAGTGGTTTTAGGAATTATACTCTACTCGAAAAGCCCTATAGTGAAATACTTCTGGAAAAATGTCAATGAGGCCAAAGGTTCTTTGGATATTCTTTTTTCGGCGTTATTCATATTGCTCTTATGATCACTGCCATTGTACTGATCACTGTAGGCTCCGCCTTAGCCAAAAGAAAAGAAACGGACCGGGAGAAATTCAGAACAATGCTGATCTGGTATATCCTTGCTTTGGCCGTTATTTTTATAGCAATCCCGTGGCCTTTCTCCCCTCTTGCTAACAGACCTTATTTCAGATAATTATGATATATTTATTAAAAACAAAAACCGGACGCCTGAGAATTCTTGCCATTCTGGAAGGAATATCCCTGCTTATCCTTGTATTTATTGCTGTTCCTGTAAAATACTGGCTCGGAAACCCTTCTTTTGTGAGACTAATGGGACCGGTTCACGGAAGCCTGTTCCTGCTTTTCCTGTTTAATACTTTAAGCGTTGGTGTTGAACAGCAGTGGAAATTCCGGGAAACTACCTGGAAAGTTATTCTGGCGTGTTTTATCCCTTTCGGAACCTTTTATATTGACCATAAAATCCTAAGCAAACTATGAGAAATGTGCTGATTTTTGGTGGAATTATTCTTACGGTCTATATCATTTACAGGGTGTACAGATACCAGACGTTAGATCAAGGCCTTGATTCATTAATCCGGAAAGGAGCAATTATTCTGGACGTGAGAACTGAGAAAGAGTTTGAAACGGGACATATTGAAGGTTCTGTTAATATTTCCTTGGGAACCATCAGGGAAAGGTACACGGAACTTGACCGGGATAAAACTTATATCACGGTCTGTTCCCATGGCTTACGGAGTGTAAAAGCTGAAAAGATCTTAAAGGAAAGAGGCTTTAGGCATGTGCATAATGGCGGTGCCTGGAGTGATCTTCAGGAAATAATCAATAAATAGTTTTATAAAAACCTGTTTTATTTTTTGTCATCTTTCATCCACGCTACTTTCTGCTCCGGATGATGAGGCATTTGGGATAAAGATGAATGCTTAAGCAGTTTGATTTGCATGCTTAGAATATGATATCTGTATTTTATAAACTGATAGAAAAAAATTAATCAACAATACCACATTAAAATAATGTTTGGTCAGGTATTTGAATATTTAACGGATAAAAATAATTGATATTTCAGTTCCCGGACTATCAGTTTTACCCAGTTTTCAATACCAACCACTAAAATATATTATTATGTCAACACAAAACTTAACCCATCTTGAGGCCATTAAAAAGATCAAAGAACTGTCGGAAAAGGCAAGAATATGCATGTTCTGTACAGAACTTGAAACCATACCTGTAAATTCCCGCCCTATGACCCTTCAGGAAACGGATGACAGCGGAAATTTATGGTTTATCAGCAGCGGAACGAGCAATAAAAACTTTGAAATAAAGGAAGACCGCAGAGTACAGCTCTTCTTTATGAACAACAGTGATTCCCAATACCTTTCTGTATATGGTGAAGCATCTGTTTATAAAGACAAAGCCACCATTGAAGATAAATGGTCGCCTATGGCTAAAGCCTGGTTTGACGGAAAAGATGATCCTGACGTTACGATTATCCGCGTAGAGCCTAAGGAAACCTATTACTGGGATACAAAAGCAGGAAAACTTGTTAGTCTGTTCAGCTTTGTAACGGCCGCCATTACCGGAATTAAAACAAATAATTCTGACGGTGTGGAAGGCAATGCCGTTATTTAAAAGATGAAAGCAGCCTGGAATTTCAGGCTTTTACAATAAAAACTACTGGCAGCTCAAAATTGGGCTGCCAGTAGTTTTTTTAATCTTAAAATTGTTTAAACTTTACAAAACCTAAAAAGTCACAAAGTTTTCATTTAAAAACACTTTAGTTCACCTAAGTAAGTTTAAAATGATTCCGAAGAAAAGTTCACATAAGATGAAAATCAAAGATCTTCACAAAACTTAAGTGTACTTATTATACATAAAGCCTGGCTCTAAAAAAACTTAAGTGTAAACATTTTACGGTTAAAAATAATCAATATTAAAATTTAAACAATTTATTCCACCTCAAAAACAGCCTGAATTTCCACAGAAGAGTTCACCGGAATAGATGAAGCTCCCAGCGTGGCTCTCGCATGTTTTCCTTTTTCTCCAAAAATTTCCACGGTAAGATCTGAAGCAACGTTCATCAGATCCGCATGCTTTGTATAATCGTCTTTTGTATTGAAAATCCCTGTAAGCTGGACACATTGCCTTACTTTATTCAGATCACCGCCTACAGCTTCTTTCAAAACAGCTATAACGTTAAGCATGGTAGCTTTTGTCGCTTCTTTCACGTCATTTTCATTAACATTCACTCCTAATTTTCCGGGATTTAAGATTTTTCCGTCTTTTAAAGCAACCTGGTTAATAAATACCAGATTCCCTGAGCGCACAAACGGCTTATAATTACCGGCAGGCTGCGGAACCTGTGGAAGAATAATATTTTTCTGTTTCAGCAGGTCATTGATATCCTGATATTTTTCCAGAGACTCTGCTGTTACCTGTTTTCTGGAAAATGTCCCTTTCAGGGCCAAGGCCGTTTTAGCAAAATTCCTGCCCTGCAGTTCTGCCAGATTACGTTCGTCTTTTGTCGGCCTTTCAACATCTTTCAGAGATGCCATGCTTGTTACTCCTAATACGGTATTTCCCTGAGGAATGGTTTTGTTAATCGCCTCATTTCCTCTGATTCCATTGGATACGAGCACCATTCCGTGAACTGCAAGGCTGTTCCAGAAAGCATTAAGGGCAAGCTCCTTTCCTGCTCCACTGCCGGCAGACATAAAAACCGTTGCAGGCATACCTTCCAGGACATGATTAGTCCATAAATTAACCGTTTTGGATAAAAATTCACTCATTCCGGTGCTGATATTTCCAAAATAAACAGGAGATCCAAAAGCAATTCCATCATAGGAAGGCAGTTCATCCACTGAAGCTACGGGAATATTCTTCAGTTTTGGATTTTGGTTATCTTTAACCTGTTTGATAACGGCTGTTGCATTATTTCCGCTTTCTATTCCGGATGCTATCTCTTTAGCCAATTCATAGGTTCCGCCATTGTCTGAATGGATGAGAACCAGAATTTTCGCTTTGTTTTCCTGTGCCATAGCTGTTGTGATTTTCAGTAATAAGATGAATACAAAAACTGTACTTAGTTTTTTCATTTTTAACGGGATAAATAAATTACAATACAAAATTAGTATTGTCGTTTTCATTAAATTTGCCAAAAACTTTATGCAGAACGACACTATAAAATGCGGATTAACGGAACAGAACGACAGCAGATTTGTAGATACCATTGAAAAGGAAGCTTACGTTTGGTGCGAAACGGACTGGAAACATGACGATCATGAGCATGCCCACCAACGTGCACAGCTTACTTTTGTGGAGGAAGGCTATCAGTATTTCCATATCGACCGGAAGATCTATATTGTCCCGCAGCACCACGTAATGTGGATTCCTTCCGGAAAAGCGCACAGAATTACTTCAGAAGCCAAAACAGTTAATTTAATGGTCTTTTTGTTTAAAAGTGTTTTTTCAGATGATTTTTACAGGCATGTTCATGTTTTTGCAACTCCGCCGGTTTTGAAGGAAATGCTTCTGTATGCTTCCAAATGGAACCAGCTGACTGAAAAAGATGAGGAACAGGATTTATTTTTTAAAGCTATTTTAAAAAGTCTTCCCAACTTCTGCCGGGAAAGCAGCTATCTTGAAATTCCTGTCCCTTCTGATGAAAGACTTATTCCGGTTTGTACCTATATCAATTCCAATTTTAAATACAGCCTGAATACTGCTGACCTTGCAGAAAGAGCACAAATGTCTGTAAGAAGCTTACAGAGAATTTTTAAAAGTGAAACCGGAATAACCCTTCAGAAATATCTTCAGCTTGTAAGAATATTAAAAAGTATTGAGCTGATGGATGCAGGCCGGTATACCTTAAGCCAGATTGCCTATAAAGTCGGCTATCAAAGTCTTTCAGCTTTTACCTCTTCTTATTATTCGATTATGAAAAACAAGCCAAGAGTTAAAAAATAGATTAAGGTGTCTCATCATGAGCCATGTCCACAGGCTTAGATTCCGGTGAACCTTTTTCACGGAGCCAGATGGAGAGGATAACTATTGAAGCCACTGCTAAAAATTCGCTCTGCCAGTTCTGAAAAGATTCGAACCAGAACCTGGATTCTGAAATATACTCAACCGCAGTTGTCGGAGGCTCATTTTTCGCCCTCTGTTCTTCATTAAAATCTTTCATACTACCATAAAAATGCATTCCGAAACTTGCTAAAAACAGGATCGCAAAAGCGATGGACAGGGAATGCTTATAAAGGCTAAGCCATATTCCTCCTTTCTTTACCGGCCAGGGCGCTTTTGGATGGGCTTCAGGTTCTTTATCCACTTCTTCTTCTCCTTCAAGAGATTTGGATTCACTGGAACCTTTCTGCCTCAGGGAAACTGTCAGCAGAATATAAAGCATCATCTGCAGAAATTCGCTTTCCCAGTTTTCAAAAGTAGCCTGTATAAAATGCCCGCTGTGAACATAGGTTCCCAGGCTGAGTTGTGGACTTCCCTCTTCCGCAAGCTCCTTATTCAGGGTGGTCCAGCCGGTAAAGAACTGTCCCGCAAGGCAGGAAAGCATTAATACAATTAAAACAATACTTAAACTATTACGGTAAAAGAAACTTTTTTAGACATAAAACCACAAGTTTAAAATGTAAGACTTAAGACTCTTAATCTAATGCTTGAACGGCTTGTTATGAAATCTACCCGTTAACCACGAGACCGCCGTTCGGATGGATCACCTGTCCGGTAATCTGAGCGGCTCCGCTTCCTGCGAGAAATAAAAAGCTGGCTGCCACTTCTTCGGGGGTAGCATTTCTTTCGAAAGGCGGTTTGTTGGGGTCTTCTTCCTCTTCCCCGAAAGTTTCTTTGGTAAGCGGTGTGGCAACGGGCCCCGGTGCTACGGCATTAATGCGTATTCCTTTGGGTTTTGCCTGCAATGCCAGGGAACGGGTAAAAGATACAATAGCTCCTTTTGTGGCAGAATAATCCAGCAATTCAGGGTGTCCCTGATAAGCAGTGGCAGAAGTCGTATTGATGACGGAACTCCCCTCTTTCAGATAAGGGAAAACGACTTTTGTAAGCAGGATCATCCCTATGATATTGGAATCAAAGGTTTTTCTGATGTTTTTTTCTTCCAGTTCCCTTATATTTTCTGCTGGAAACTGTACCCCCGCATTGTTGATCAGGATATCAATGCCTCCAAACGTTGAAACAACCTTTTTTACAGTCTCTTCACAGAAATCATAATCATTGATATCTCCTCCAAAAGTAATGCATTTTCTTCCCAGTTTTTCAATTTCTTTTTTTACTTTTTCCGCATCAGCATCGTCTGTATGATAGATAATGGCAATATCAGCTCCTTCCTGTGCAAAAAGTAACGCTGTTGCCTTACCTATTCCGCTGTCTGCTCCTGTAATAAGAACTGATTTGTCTTTTAAATCATTCATATGAAAATTATTTTAAGATTAAAAGCTGGTTAATTTCACTTTTAAAGCACCCAAGGATAAATTCCGTATAATACAGCTGGGCATTCAAAGCCTGTGTTTTGGGATGCAGCTCAAGCTTTTTGGTGAGGATAATCTCACCTTTATAAGAAAAGGCAAAATAGGCAAAGATCTTATAAGATGAATTTCTGATGGGTGTACAATAACCCGTGGTGGCAATAGACCAATCTGAATTAAACAATTTTGCCACGTTAAGGGCCATGGTTTTGGCAATATTTTCTGATACGCAATCACATTCTTCCGCTTCTTCCCTGTCTACATTCAGCAGTTTTACTTTTTGAGGCAGTGTATAGGCCGTAAGGCCTCCGTTGTAAAACAGGGAGGCATTCGGCATCTGGGAAAAAGCCAGCTGAAGACATCCGGAAGTAACGCTTTCTGCAATAGAAATGGTTTCATCTGCTGTCATAAGCGACTGACTTATATATTCTAAAAGACTTTTTTGAAATTCCATAATTTTAAATATTTAGTGTGTGAAGGGGTGTGTGATGATCTATCTGTTTCTTTCCTGCTCCAGTTCCCAAACTCTGTGCGCAGCAACCGCTTTGATAAACTGCTCATCGGAACCGCCATCTTTTTCGATAACTACAGCGGGATCTTCATGCTGTTTCATGGCAATATTGCTGTTGTCATAAAGAATGTCTGTACCATTCCCGAAATAAATGGCTTTGCAATGCTTATAAGCCTCATTAATAAAACGAAGGGAAAGATGTTTGTTTTCCGGTCCCATGAGCTCCTGTGCAGATTTTTCTCCGGCGCTGATATATAAAGCATCAAAACATACGCTGGCTGTACTGGTAAGGGAATGTTTCGGAATTAATGATCCGTCTGTAGTTTTAATAGGGGCTAAGCTTGGTGCTATCAGTTCTACTTTGGCACCTTCCGCTTCCAGTTTTGTTTTTAAGGCATTAAGGGCAGTACCATCTGCACCATTGGCTGCAATAAAGCCAATTTTTCTGCTTTTGATAGTATCCTTAACGGTATTTTTCATGCTCAGGGCTTCAGAAGCTTTGGTTTTAGGCTCTCTTTCTTCACTCTGAAGTTCAGCAGGATCAGCATCTGCAGGAATACTTTGGTTAGGCTGTTTCAGCTTTTTGACTTTTACTCCTAATTTTTCAGCTACTTTATTAGCCAAGGTATCATCGATGAAGGCCAGCTGACCAACCATTCTTTCCCTGATCTCAGGAATGGTGACTTTTGAAAGTTCAAAAACAAGAGCATTCTGAAGATGGGTTTGTTCCGGAGCCGACTGGCTGTTGTAAAACAGTTTCGCCTGGGAATAATGATCTACAAAGCTCTGACTTCTTTTTCTGACTTTTTCACCTGAAACTCTTTCTTCCTGGGAAGTAAACCCACCTTCCGACATCATAGCCTGGAACGGACATCCTCCGCCGATGGAATTGGGTTCATAGCTTACCTTTCCTTTGGCAATCTGCTGTCTCATATGGCCATCACGCTGATTGTTATGAACCGTATTCACCGATCTGTTGATAGGTATTTCATGGAAATTGGGTGATCCTAATCTTGACAGCTGAGTATCGGTATAGGAAAATAATCTTCCCTGAAGCAGCGGATCGTTGGTAAAATCAATGCCGGGAACAATATGTCCGGGATGAAAAGCTACCTGCTCTGTTTCAGCAAAGAAATTCTCAGGGTTTTTGTTAAGGGTCAAAGTTCCGACAAGCTGTACGGGAACTTCTTCTTCGGGAATAATTTTGGTAGGGTCCAGAAGGTCGAAATCAAACTTGTGTTCGTCTTCTTCAGGAACCAGCTGTACTCCGAAATCCCATTCCGGAAAAGCTCCGCTTTCGATGGCTTCCCATAAATCTCTTTTATGAAAATCGGGATCTACCCCTGAAATTCTCTGAGCTTCATCCCAGGCAACTGAATGTACTCCCAACTTAGGCTTAAAATGAAATTTAACGAAATGGACTTTCCCTTCTTCATTAATGAATTTAAAGGAATGTACACCGAATCCTTCCATCATTCTCAGGCTTCTCGGAATGGCTCTGTCGCTCATGAGCCACATAATCATGTGTGAACTTTCCGGCATCAGAGAGATAAAGTCCCAGAACGTGTCGTGGGCAGAAGCTGCCTGCGGAATTTCATTGTCCGGTTCCGGTTTTACGGCATGAACAAGATCCGGGAATTTAATAGCATCCTGAATGAAAAAAACAGGCATGTTATTCGCTACAAGGTCATAATTTCCTTCTTCGGTGTAAAATTTTACGGCAAAACCTCTTACATCCCTTGCCAGATCGGTACTTCCCTTACTTCCTGCAACGGTTGAAAATCTTACGAAAACAGGAGTTTCCGTTCCAACTTTTGACAGGAATTTTGCTTTGGTGTAAGCACTAAGACTTTTGTTTAATTTAAAAACACCGTGGGCCCCTGAACCTCGTGCATGAACGACTCTTTCAGGAATTCTTTCATGATCGAAATGGGTAATTTTTTCCCTTAAAATAAAGTCTTCCAGCAGCGTGGGTCCTCTGTCGCCGGCCTTTAATGAATCCTGGTTATTGTTGATTCTTACCCCTGGTTGGTTGTCAGTTTTTCGTTTTCATTGGAGGTACTGTACGCATCCAGCTGGTCTAACTTTTTGTTGTTTTGAGTGTCGTTTTTCATATCGCTTTATCTTTTAGTGTGTGGTGTGAAGGTTAAAAAGTCAAACTAAATCTTTTGCAGATCATTCCGCTCCTGTCCTGTCTTTTCCAGGGTACTTAGCAGTTTATTGAGATATTCTTCTTCTTTTAATACTTTGTAATAGGCCGTTTTGGCATATAGAGTAAAGGAAGAATTTTCAATGCTTATTTCGGTATCTCTGTTTTCGGGAGAGATCGTTTTTTCGCTGTGATATTGCCGGATATTCAGAATATATTCGTTAATATAAGTGTCGATTACATTTTTCAGAATATCGCACTTGGCATTATTTTTTATCTTTTCCAATGATTTGATCAGAAAAGCGGTAACTCCGTAAGAATTGATCACACTTGGAAACAGGGATTCATTCTCTATCATATTGTTTTTATCATTCAATCCGGAATATTTTAAAGTGTCGTTTTCAAAAATCATATTCGCAACGGTTATTAGTTATCAGAAATTTTTAAATATTTCTCAAAATAATGAAGGTCTTCTTTGTTTTTTATGGAAAGATAAAACATGATCTGTTCCGGTTCTTTCAGCCCTATACTGCCGAAGCAGTCGAAATGTGCAATTAATGCCCGGATATTCTCAATCTCAATATCTTTCAGAATAACAAATAATAAAAAAATATTATCCTTTATTTCCTTGGCATACACGGCGGCACCATCCTCAAACCAGTCTCCTTTGTTGGAAACCTTAATAAAGTCTTTATGCTGCAGGTCCTTTATGATCTTTTGACAATCCATATTATTGAGTGCTTGTGGTTTATATAAAAATCCTTCCGGAGAAGTTTAATTATTTTATTTCAACATCAATTTCTATGAACTGCTGTTATTTTCAGTATCTGCTACTGAATTGTATAAATTTACATGAATAGCATATTCTGCTGTTCAATGTTATACAGCAAAATTTGGAATAGAGTAATTTTATCTAAAAGCCAAAAGCTTTTAACTGCCCTTACTGGGGTCTTAAGAATTGTGTTGAAACTTGCTATCTCAAATATACGCCCGAATAATTCACTTTTTTATGACCTTAATCATATAAAATGTAGCTAATAGATAATTTTCCTGTTTTCCAGAGTAATTTTACCCTCTTTTTCCATTTTTTTCAAAACCCTGATCACCGTTTCTACCCGAAGACCTACCAGATTGGCGATCTGCTGCCTTGTAAGTTCCACATGGAAACAGCTGCTACAGTCTTCTTCGTGGTAACTCTTAAGATAATCGAGCAGTCCGGTAAGCCTTGCGACAGGGTTCAACGATGCCATACTTTGCAGCATGATCGCTTTAAAATAAAGCCTTTGAGAAAGACACGCGTTCATTTCCAAAGAAAGCTGGGGATCCGCTTTTATTAATTTCAGAAACTGGTCTTTCGGAACTCTTATAATTTCTGAAGGGCTGATGCACACTGCATTCGTCGGATAAAATTTATCCAAAAAGAGCAATGAATCCCCAAAGCTCTGTTTTCCTGCAAAAATATTATGTATGAATTCTTTTCCTTCATCATCATAATTATTAAGTTTCACTTTTCCTTCCCTGATCTGGAAATAATAAAGGGCATGGTCCCCTTCCCTGTATACGAGTTCACCTTTTTTATATTGTTTGATCTCTCCTCCGTATGAATATAACACTTCTTCGTCTATATTCATGCAGCTTATTGTTCTCATAAGTACCTCTTTAAATTTTCAATAAAAAATAGTGAAATTAATTATTGAAAACAGCTTTTTAATATAAAATTTTTCGATCCTTGATCTGAACAATTTTATTCTTCTCCATATCCTTAATGGTTCTTATCGCTGTTTCTACCCGTAAGCCCGTAAGACTGGCCATTTGCTGCCTTGTAAAAGGAACCAGAAACGAATACGGTCTTTCGTCTTCATGAAAGCTTTTAAGATAATCCATTAATCCCTTAAGCCTTACCATAGGGCTTTGGGACGAGATATTCTGCATCATGACAAATTTGTAATAGAGTCTTTGTGATAAAAATCCACTGATCTCCATGCACAATTCTGCAGATGAATTTAATAAGTTAAAAAAAGCAGACTTATGAAGTCTTAAAATAACACACTGAGTGAGTGCCTGAGCATTCATAGGGTAAGGCTTGTTGATAAAAAGAATAGCCTCTCCGCAACTGTGACCTTCAGAGAGAATATTCTGTATAAACTCTTTTCCCTCCTCATTATAATTATTCAGCTTCACCTTTCCTTGGGTGATCTGGTAATAATACATCGGGGACTCCCCTTCATTGAACAGATATTCCGAGGGTTTGTAATGTCTGATTTCCGCCCCCGCTGAATACAGAATGTCTTCGTCAATAACCATAATAGTTTTTTTATTGTTTTTTATCTTCTGTCAAACCTATCTTAGTAAAAATATATTGGGACGATTGCCTAATGCCATGCAAAAATCGAGCCTTTTATATTGTAAATAAGGTTAAAAAAACTTAAAAAATTCAATAATAATAACTAATTATTTAATTATTAATGTGATATCCGTTCAATAATAGACAATATTCAGCCAATAATGCAAACAGAGTAAATGTATAAGTTATTGATCCTGTCAGAAATCTGAAGGATATAAAAACCCGTTCCTGAAAACGGGTTAAATCTATGGCGGTAAAACTTATTTTTTAGTTGCTCTCGCGGAATCCATTTTTTAACACTTGCTGTATCTCCTGTTCTCATGGTGTCCGCAGGCATAGGATTGGCTGGAGCAGTCATTGTGTCTGAAGGTACGGTATCAATAACTGCACTGTCGGCTGTCGTTGTATTATCCACTTTGGTTTCCTTTTTACAACTTAATACGGTTAAGCCTAAAAGCATTAATAATAGGGTAAATTTCATAATTTTATTTTTTGGTGTGGTCCAAAGGTAACCTATTCCAATTTGTAAAAATTATGATTTGAATCATAATCCATTATTTTTAATTATTTCGCAAATTTTTTAGTTCCCGCAACACATAAGATCACTCCAATGGTAACCCCCAGCATCCCTATACTCACCTGTTCATGAAGAAAGTAAGCTGCGAGGCCCAGTCCGAAAAAAGGCTGCAACAGCTGCAGCTGCCCTACCGTGGCAATACCACCCTGAGCCAAACCTTTATACCAGAAGATAAAACCGATGAACATGCTGAAAAGTGAAATATAAGCCATCCCAAACCATCCCTGGAAGCTTACCGTTTCAATATGATCCGGAAAGTAAATAAAAAACAAAGGAATCATAACAGGCAAAGCCAATACTAAAGCCCAGGAAATAACCTGCCAGCCGCCTAACGTCTTGGACAATTTCGCTCCTTCCGCGTATCCCATACCACATAAAATCACTGCAAGCAGCATCAGAACATCTCCGACCGGCGAAGCAGATATCCCTTGTGACACAGCATAGCCGATCACTAAAAGACTTCCTACTACCGAAAAGAACCAAAATATAGGATGAGGCCTTTCTCCACCCCTAAAAACCCCGAATACAGCAGTTGCCAGAGGAAGCATACCCAGAAATACAATGGAATGCGCAGAAGTTAAATACTGGAGGGCCAGTGCAGAAAGAAGTGGAAAACCAACCACACAGCCCAAAGAAACCAAAACTAAAGGAACCAGCTGTTCCCTGACAGGACGTTTTTCTTTACCTATCCATAAAACTATAAAAGCAAGTATCCCTGCAATAGCTGCACGTACTATGGTGACAAAGATCGGGCTCATTTCCATTACCGCTAATTTGGTAGCAGGTAATCCGCCACTAAATAATACTACACCAATAAAGCCGTTGATCCAGCCGCTTATATTCTCATCTTTGGATATTTTTTCAGTCAGCATTTTTATATTTTTTAATTATTCAAAATTATAAAGCTGAAATGGATAAACACAGTCCCAGTTTTGTATATTTGCATGAGCACAGTTTAAAAAAAATGAGTAAAGAATTTATCTATACAGAAATTGCCGAAGGCATTGCTTCCCAGATCAGAAATGGTGTATTGAAGGCCGGCGACAGGCTTCCTTCCGTAAGAATGATGTGCCAGGAACATCAGGTAAGCATGAATACGGCAAAGCGGGTTTTCCTGGAGCTTGAATCCCAGTCTTTAATTGAATCCAAGCCCCAGTCCGGGTATTTTGTCAGCAGGCTGATGTCTGTAAAACTTCCCCTTCCTGAAATAAGCCGCCCTTCGCTGATTGCCAATAATGATGAACCGGACGAGCTGATCAGCAAAGTGTATGAAAATATGGGAAAGAAAGGAATTACGTTTTTCTCTATAGGAATTCCTTCAGGAGATCTTTTGCCACAAGCCCAATTAAAAAAGAGATCATTAATGCCACCCGTGAATTAAAAGAAGGCGGAACTGAATATGAGGAACTTCAGGGTAACTTAAAACTGCGAAGAATGATAGCCGTGAGATCTTTACAATGGGGAGGAAACCTCAGTGAAAATGATTTGGTTACTACAAACGGCGGTATGAATGCACTTTCCTTCTGTCTTATGGCTTTAGGAAAACCGGGTGATACGATTGCTATTGAAAGCCCATGTTATCCGGGTATTTTGCAGCTTGCCAATGGACTAGGTCTGAATGTACTCGAGCTTCCCACCCACCCGACTACAGGAATTGAAATCGATGCTTTAAGAAAAGTAATTCCCCAAATTAACCTCTGTCTTCTGATACCTAATTTTAACTCACCATTGGGAAGCTGTATGCCGGATGAGAACAAAAAGGAAATTGTGAAAATTCTTTCTGAAAATAATATTCCCCTGATAGAAGATGATGTTTACGGGGATCTTTATTTCGGTTCCAGCCGCCCGAAATGCTGTAAATCTTTTGATAAGGACGGAAATGTACTGTACTGCAGCTCAATTTCGAAAACTCTGGCCCCGGGATACCGTGTTGGATGGATTGCTCCGGGAAAATACAAGGATAAGGTGATGAAACTTAAGCTGCTTCATTCCACTTCATCCATTTCTATCGTAAATGAAGCCGTTGCGAATTTTCTTAAGTCCGGACGATATGAAAAGCACCTTCACCAGATGCGCAGGGCACTGCAGAATAATTACCGGAATTATGTGCAGACCATCGCAGACTACTTTCCCGAAGGCACGAAAACCAGCCGCCCGCAGGGAGGTCTTTCCCTTTGGGTAGAATTTGATAAAGGCATCCGTACTACTGAGCTTTACGATCTGGCCATCAAACAGAATATCAGTATAGCACCCGGCAGGATGTTTACCCTTCAGAACCAGTTTGAAAACTGTATGCGCTTATGTATCGGTCTTCCCTGGACGGAAGAAACAAAATTGTGTCTGGAGCAGATCGGAAATCTGGCCAAAAAGATCTGATCTTATCTGTCCGGAACGAAGTTCTTGCGGGCCAGCTCTTTTCTTACCCTGCTCAGGCTTTCCGGGGTGATCCCGAGATAAGAGGCTATCATCCATTGCGGAACTCTCAAAAGCAGGTCAGGATACATTTTGATGAATTTCATATACCTTTCTTCTGCCGTTTCGCCCAGTAAGGAATTGATCCTGTTTTGAAGGCTTCTGATATGCTTCTGTAAAAGGAAATCACTTCTTTCAATGCTGTTCGGGAACTGCTCTACCAGTTTATTGAAGAAGTCAGGATGAAGAAACAGAACTTCCGTATCTTCCACCGCTTCTATATAGTAAATAGACTTTTCGTTAAAATAAAGACTGCTTCTGTCAGAAATAAGCCAGCTTTCAGGCGCAAACTGTATGATATGTTCTTTTCCGTTCTTATCAATGGAGTACATTTTCAGCAGTCCTTTTTCTACAAAGAATATATATCTGCAGATTTCACCATACTGTAAAAGAAACTGATTTTTAGGAATTTTCTTTACTTCATAGTGTAAGCTGCACATGTTCACTTTTTCGATAGGAACATTAAGTACTTTAGCTAAATAAGTGTTTATATTCTTCATTTTAAGATCTGGCTTGATATATCTTCATGTGATGCGCTGTTGATGACTTTTCCGTCTTCTATTACAATCAGCTGCGGGCTCTCATGCCTGATTCCAAGATTTTCAGATATTTTATTTGAAACCAGTCTGTGTCTTAGCAAATCTAAGTAATATAATTCCACTTTATGATCTAAATTATCTATTTCTTTTTCAAAATTTCTCAATACAGTTTTGCTGATGAAGCATCTTGTTGAATGTTTGAAAATAGCAATTTTATGGTGATAGGAGCTTTCAATCGCCTTAGCCAGATCTTCTTCAGTTTCAAGATTTTTCCAGAAAGATTCACGCTCAGGGTTTTGATTTTCTTTTCCTCCGAATATTTTATCAAAAAAACTCATAAATTAAATTGTTTTAAATGGTGATCCAGATGTTTATACTCTAAAAATCCCCAGTCTTTTTCAGTCATTTTGCCAAATAACCTGTGACGCTCCGGAAGATTCTGATTTTCAGATGCCGTCCGGAAAGCCTTCATTGTATTCAGCAGATTGATTTTTGATTCATTAAAATCACATTCAAAATTAACGATTAGTTTTTGAAAAGTAGGCATTTTTGGGGAATTCCATTATTAAAAATCCGCATTTCCCTTTTAGTTAACGCTCCTATTGTCCTGAAAAGGATATTTATTTCCGGAAGTTCTACCTGCCTTAAAGCCACCTGCAGCACAAGATCACAATGTTTCAGCATCTGTGAAGCCGTCATTTTCCCCCATCTTGGAGGAGTATTTTCAGTGAGCAGGGAAATTCTGTGAATAATTTCCTCAAAATAAACCGGATTATGCAGGCTTTTCCTTACCACCCCTTTTCTTTCTTCAAATTTTCAATATGAGCAAAATGATGATTACAATGCCAGACATACATCGCGAGGTAGCTTCTCAGGTCGTAATCGCGGTTTTGTTCAGGATGATGAAAAGTTCTTTCAAATTGTTTATTGGTAAGGCTTTTAAGCAGGGCAGCCCATCTTTGATGAGTCCCTTTTATCATTCTCATAGCAGGTTTTATCGGCATGCTGACACTGTCCTGAAGCTCTGCCCATTTGGCTTCGTCATAAGGTCTTATGGTAGGATTTTCCTCCGTTAATGCCAGTTTGAGACGAATAAAACTGTTGATGTGGCTGTCTGCAATGTGATTCACCAGCTGCCGTACCGTCCATCCTCCTTCTCTGTACGGGGTATCCAGCTGATCATCCGAAAAGTCTTCTATCAGATTTTTAAGTTTTTCCGGAAAGTTCTTGATGACTTTAATATATTCATCAAGTTTGATATCACAAATAGTATCGGGTTGCTGGTATTCACCGATGGGAAATCTTTTCTGTTCTAAGTTGCTCATTGGAATAGGTTTAATTTTTTGGACAGTTTTTAAATGATCGGGCTCGTAAATTTATCAAAAATTCAAGAATTTAAAATGAAGAAAGCATTAATTGTAAAGTTTTACAAACCGGGAATTTACATTGAAAAAGCTTCAATCCTGAAATTGAAGCTCTTATTGTTTTATGTATCGGCTAATAACCATGTAAATTAATGCCTTCCGTTCTCTGAAGTGTTACTTTTTTACCCATTTTCTTCTGAATTACCCTGAAATGCTGCAGCTCATCATCCGTCAGGATACTGATAGCCGTCCCTTTTTCGTTGGCACGGCCTGTTCTTCCGATACGGTGAATATAGTCCAAAGGAGAACGCGGCAGTTCGTAATTGATGACACAAGGTAAAGATTCAATATGGATTCCACGGCCAATCAAGTCTGTTGCCACTAAAATCTGGGCTCCGTTGACTTTAAATTCTTCTAAATTATTCCTTCGGGCACCCTGGGATTTCTGGCTGTGAATGGCTACTGCTTTTATTTTATTCTTCTTAAGCTTTTCTACCAGATTATCTGCCGATCTTGTAGATGAAACAAATATCAGGGCTTTTTCAACTTTCTTTTCTTTGATCAGATAACGCAGAAACGGACCTTTATTTTCAGGAGAGACATGGTAGGCCAGCTGTTCGATATTGTCAATCTCAACTTCTTCTTTTTTAATTTCAATGATGACAGGATTGATGGCCAACCGCTCCTTCATTTCGGCCACCTTATCATTCAAAGTCGCTGAAAACAGAGTCGTCTGCTTTACAACAGGCATCAGAGCGAAAAGCTTATTCATTTCTTCCCCAAAGCCTAATTGAAACATTTTATCCGCCTCGTCAATAACCAGATGTTGAATTCCTGAAATACTCAATGCATTATGACCAATTAAATCCAACAAACGGCCGGGCGTTGCAATAAGAACTTCTACCCCGAACATTCCTTTCATCTGCGGATTGATAGAAACACCGCCATAAACTGCCATTGTACGGATCTCACGTTTTAAATTTCCTGTGAAAGCTTTGAAAACTTCATCAATCTGAATGGCTAATTCACGGGTTGGAACCAATATTAGTACCTGGACATTCCTATCTTTTTTAACTTCCGAATTTTGTAGTTTTTCCAAAATAGGCATCACAAAACAGGCTGTTTTTCCGGAACCCGTCTGCGCAATTCCCATCAGATCTTTTCCCTGCAGAATAACAGGAACAGCCTGCTCCTGAATAGGAAATGGTTTCAGATAGCCTAATTTGTTGACAGAACGGATAATATGATGTGATAATCCTAAAGATTCAAATGACATAAAAAATATTTATTTACTGCAAAGATAAGCTATTGTATCTGGTAAAGCTTTACTAATTGCTGTAAACGGGCTTTAATGATTCAATCTTATATTCAGTTTAAAAAAATTATTGCCGATTTGTCCGATAATTCAGTTTTGGAGAGTTTTTTGAGTAATTTTATCAAAATTCGAGAAATCTAAATATGAAAAAAGCGTTAATAATCGTAGATGTACAGAATGATTTCTGTGAAGGCGGCGCATTAGCAGTTCCGGAAGCCAACGAGGTCATTCCTTACATTAATCTTCTGATGGAAGAAAATGAATACGATCAGATCGTTCTCACCCAGGACTGGCACCCGGCCGACCATAAAAGCTTTGCCAGCAATAACAACAGAAAAGTAGGCGAAAGTATCATCCTTAACGGGGTTCCACAGTTTATGTGGCCGGATCATTGTGTACAGGGAACTTTCGGGGCAGAGTTCCATAAAGACCTGAACAGGGATAAGGTAACCCATATTATTCAGAAAGGAAAAAATACAGAGATCGACAGCTACAGCGGATTTCAGGATAATAACCACTTTATGAAAACCGGACTGGATGATTTTTTAAAATATCACGATATCCAGCTTGTTGAAGTAGTGGGCCTTGCTTTAGATTACTGTGTGAAATTTACCTGCCAGGATGCAGTGGCCAACGGTTATATCACTTGTCTTCATTTCAACGGAACAAAAGCAGTGAATGTAAAACCCGATAATGGCAGAGATGCTATTTATGAGCTGATCCAGAAAGGAGTTACAGTGCTAGGGTAAAAGATAAAAGTTTGATGAAATTTTAATTTAAAAGTATATTCATTCGATAAACAAAAAGGCGCAGAAATAAATTTCTGCGCCTTTTTATATTATACTTTCTTAAGCGAATAAATTGAGTTTATTAAAGCATCTTAAGATTATTAACTTCCAGTTCTGTAAGGATTCTCCAGTGTCCACGTTTGATATTCTTCTTGGTAAGACCGGCAAACATTACTCTGTCAAGAGCTTCCACCTCATATCCAAGTCTTTGGAAAATTCTTCTGATCACACGGTTCCATCCGATATGAATTTCAATTCCGACTTCATTTTTTGGTTTTCCTTCAATGAAAGAAATCTGGTCTACAACGGCTACCCCTTCATCCAGACGAATTCCTTCCGCAATCAGTTTCATGTCTTCATGGGTAAGTTTTTTATCCAGTGTTACATGGTAGATCTTTTTGGCATCAAAAGAAGGATGCGTAAGTTTTTTCGTCATATGCCCGTCATTCGTTAAAAGAATAACCCCTGTGGTAGAACGGTCCAGTCTTCCTACAGGAAACAGACGGTATGGTGATGCATTGGCCACCAGATCCATTACGGTTTTTCTGGCTTTATCATCCTTGGTTGTAGAAATATATCCTTTAGGCTTATTCAAAAGTACATATACCGGCTTTTCAGGAGTAATGCCCTGTCCGTCGAATACAACTTTATCGGTCTTCTGAACCTGGTACCCCATTTCTGTTACTACCTGTCCGTTTACCTCTACCAGCCCTTGTGTAATCAGTTCGTCAGCTTCTCTTCTGCTGCAGATTCCGGAATTGGCGATATACTTATTAAGACGGATGGTATCTTTATGAACATCCTTGTCAATCTTGTTCAATCTTCTTTTCTGTACAAAAGATCTTGCCTTGTCATCATTTCTGTCATCCCCGCTGGATGGTCTTCGTCCATATTTTAGGCTGCCTCTTTCATACTTGTCTCTGGTATCAAAATTTTTACCGCCTCTTTTAGAAGCTGGTTTCCCGAAGGTTTTTCTCTCACGTCCTTCACTGGAATTGGTGATATAGGCCCTGCTTTCGTTTTTTGCATCGTCATCTTTGTCTCCGCTTCTTTTGAAAGGTTTGGATTCAAACCTGGAATTGCTTCCTTTATGGTCAGAATTTCTTTCACCTGCTTTTGGGAAGGACTTCTTAAAAGGTTTTGATCCTGAAGAATTTCCAGATCTGGAAGCACGAGAATCATCAGAATTGTTTCTTGTTGAAGTTCTTGGTCTTTTGGGTCTTTCTGAATTATTATTATCTCTGCTCATTCTAAAAATTTCTGCAAAGATAGTAATTTAGTTACGAGTTAAAAATTAAGAATCATAACTTTGCAGAATAGTTCTATTTTAAATTTAAAGAAACTCCAATAATGATAACAATATTAAACGATGATTTTTCTCAATTAAATAACTTCCTTCACGAAAAATCTTTCAGTAAGATCTTTATTTTGGTTGATGAAAACACCCATGAATATTGTCTTCCGGTTCTTTTAGGCAACATGGAAACAGATTTAGGCTTCGAAATTCTGGAAATTGAAGCCGGTGAAGAAATGAAAAATATCCAGACGGCCAACCAGCTTTGGGAGATTCTTACCGAAATGCAGGCAGACAGAAAAGCGCTTGTCATCAATCTTGGCGGCGGTGTTATTACAGATATGGGCGGATTTGTGGCTTCTACCTATAAAAGAGGTATTCAGTTTATCAATATCCCTACTACCCTTTTGTCCATGTGTGATGCCTCCATCGGAGGGAAAACCGGGATAGACCTTATGCATTACAAAAATATGGTGGGAACCTTTGCCTTTCCCGAGCAGATCTTTATCTACCCTAAATTCCTGGAAACCCTTCCTTTCAAAGAACTACGAAGCGGTTTTGCAGAAATGCTGAAACATGGTCTTATCGCTGACAAGGCTCACTGGGACAGCCTTATTCAGATTCATAAGCTTGATGTGGATGCAGTAGTGCCTCATATCCAGTCTTCAATGGATATTAAGCAGGATGTGGTGGAAAAAGATTTCCATGAAAAAAACATAAGAAAAACTTTAAATTTCGGACACACGATCGGACATTCTTTAGAAAGCCTTTGCCTTAGTCAGGGAAATCCTATTCTTCACGGTGAAGCAGTAGCTATGGGAATGATCTGTGAAGCACACCTGGCCTATCTTGAAGGTCTTATTCTGAAAGAAGATGCAGCGAGCATTATCGATCATATCCAGAGGTATTATCCTTACCTTGATATAAGTGACTTTACAGATGAAAGCATAACTGCCCTTCTGCTGAACGATAAAAAAAATACGGACAGTAAGATCAATTTCTCTCTTCTTACGGGAATAGGCTCATGTACCTATGATCACCAGTGCAGCCGAGAAAACATTTTGAAGTCTCTGGATTTTTACAGAAATATCAATAATGCGTAAATTGTTATTCAAAATCAACATCTTTTCTGTATAATTTTAATGAAGCAAATAATTTAGACTTCCTCTAAACAAATGTTTAGTTGAATTTTTAATTTTATGAATATCAATATTTTACAGTTTTATTAATTTAAAAATCGAGCCAATTAATCACTGACATTTGTCATGTTTTCTGTTTTTGGCAAGCAATTTGAAAGATACTCTCCGTCAAACTCAGTAGTAAGGTTTGACAGTAGTAAAATTTAAAATTAGAAAATAGTAAAATATTAAAAAATTAAAGTTATGAAAAAGTTAATTTTAGGATTAGCAGTAACTGCAAGTTCACTAGCTTTCGCTCAGCAGACTCCATCATCTTCTTCTAACCCGGTAACATTCGGTGTGAAAGGTGGAATGAACGTATCTTCTCTTTCTAAAGACGAAGGTCTTGATGATCAGAAGTCTAAAATCGGTTTTAACGCAGGTGTATTTGCAAACATTCCAATCGCTGAATCTTTCAGTGTTCAGCCAGAGGTTTTATACTCTCAGTATGGATCAAAAGCAGATCAGACAATTTTTGGAACTAAATATTCTACATCTACTAAACTAGATTATATTGCTGTACCGGTAATGTTCCAGTATAACTTAATTCCAAATCTTTATGTAGAAGCTGGACCAGAGTTCGGGTTTTTAGTAAGTGCTAAAAACAAATTGAAAAATGAAAATAACGGAAACTCTACCACTTCTGATAATTACAAAGACCAACTACAAACTTTCAACTTTGGTATCGGTCTTGGTGCAGGATATTACTTTACTCCTAACTTAGGAATTACAGCAAGATATGTAGCTGGGGTAACTGATATTTTCAAAGATAATTCTGGTGATGCTATTAGAAACAATACATTCCAGGTAGGATTAGCTTATAAATTCAAATAATAAGCTTTTACATTCAGAAAACAAATTTTATATTCAATAAGAAAACCGGATTATTTATTAATCCGGTTTTTTTATGATGTTTATTTTTAATTTGATGTCTTTGGCAAGGAGTTTGCCTATAATGAGGTAAGCTGGAAAACCTGATTTCATCTGTGTTGTACAGCAAAGTTTCTTCATATATAAATTGATTTCAATAGAAAAGGTCAGGTTTATTCATTTAAGCCTGACTTTTTCGCCTTAAACATGACTTTTGTCATTTTAATCCCTTTGGCGGGAATTTTGATAGTGGTGAGAAGATCAATTAAAATTTAATAATCATGAAAAAACTAATTTTAGGTGTAGCATTTGCAGGAAGTCTTTTGGTGAATGCGCAGGAAAAAACCAAATCTTCTTCACCTGTTACATTAGGAGTAAAAGCAGGACTTAATGCTTCCACACTTAGTAAGGCAGATCAATATGACAATGATCAGAGGATAAAACCGGGTTTTAATGCAGGAGTGTTTGCTAATATTCCGGTAGCGGAAAAATTCAGTGTTCAGCCTGAGGTTCTTTTTAACCAGGTAGGTTCAAAAACAGAAGAAAGAGATGAATTCTACATTAATTCGGACAGATACAGAAGAGAGGTAAACTACAAAAAAACTTTGAACTATCTTACTATTCCTGTTATGGTACAATATAATATCCTTCCTCAGCTTTATGTAGAAGCAGGACCTGAATTCGGTTTTCTTTTGGGAGGAAAAGATAAAGGAGATATTACAACGATCAGAAATTCCGGTAATACCACTGTTACAGAAACATCAAACTTCTCAGGCAAGATCGTTAAAGATTTGTACAATACATTCAATTTTGGAATTGGTATCGGAGCAGGATATTATTTTACTCATAATTTTGGTGTAACTGCCAGATTTACAGCAGGCATTACGGATATTTACAAACACAACGGTGGAGACGCTATCAGAAATAATGTATTCCAGGTTGGTGTAGCCTATAAATTCAAATAATAATATATATATTTTCAACAGATGCCGGGCTCTCAGGAGTCTGGCATTTTTTATTCTATCATGTTTGTAATCCTGAACTTTACAGCAAACAAAAATGGACTTTTTAACAAACTGATTCATTCTTTCATTACAGAAATTTGTACCATAAAATTTTAATAATGAAAAATAAAGAAACAGTTTTGGTAACAGGCGGTTCCGGTTTTATAGCCTCGTATTGTATAATTACCCTGCTTAATAAAGGGTACAAAGTAAAAGCAACACTTCGCTCACTGAAAAAAGCAGACCTTGTAAAACAGATGCTGAAAGAAGGAGGCATTACTTCTTTTGATGACTTATCATTCGCGGAAGCTGATCTTCAGAACGAATCAAGCTGGGAAAAAGCCGTTGAAGGTTGCCAGTATGTCATCCATGTAGCCTCCCCGACTCCCCATACCGATGCCAGAACAGAAGATGATTTTGTAATTCCTGCAAAAAACGGGGTCCTTTTTGTTCTAAAAGCCGCAAAACGTGCTGGTGTAAAAAGAGTCGTTCTTACATCGGCTTTCGGAGCGGTAGGATTTGGAACGTCAAAAACAACGCCTTATACCGAAGAAGACTGGACGGTGCTTAATGACAGTGTATTTCCATACCAAAAATCAAAAACAATTTCTGAAAAAGCGGCCTGGGATTTTATAAAAAATGAAGGAGCAGGAATGGAACTTGCCGTGGTGAACCCTACCGGAGTGCTGGGGCCTGTTCTGGCAGACGATTTTTCACATTCTATCCAGAATATCAGTCAAATGCTGAATGGCAATATGAAGGCCTGTCCTAAAATTGTTTCAGGATATGTTGATGTACGCGATGTTGCCGATCTTCATTATAAGGCTATGACACTGCCACAGGCAAACGGCCAGCGGTTTATCGCCGTTGCCGGAGGAGGCTACTCATTATTGGATATTGCCGATATTCTCAGAAAAAATCTGGGTAGCAAAGCGGCCAGAGTACCTTCTAAAGAATTACCCAATTGGTTTATCAAATTATTAGCTATATTTATTCCTAAACTGAAAGCCGTTAAACCTTATCTGGGTATGGTAAAAAAAGCAAGCAGTGAAAAAGCGATCACCATGCTGGGATGGAAGCCCCGTCCCATTGAAGAAGCTGTTTTAGCTACAGCAAACAGCCTGATCAAGATGGATTTAATAAAATAAACACAATGAAAACAGAAACTATCGGCACTACACCATTGGCCGAACAAGAAGTAATTTTGGTAAGCCCGGAAAATCCGGCTATATTATCTGTCAGCAGAAAATCATTAACTTTTCCCAAAACAGGTCTTAGTACAATCAGTTATGTATCTAATGGATATAGAAGGTTAATTCCGGAAGTAAAAGATATAAAACTGCAGGCACAATAATGAAACGGTCTCTGAAAATATTCAAAATAACAATGGTTACTTTGCTGTGCATTATTGCTATCCTGACTATTGCCACCTATTTTTATCTAAAACAACCTCAGTTCGGGGCATTGCCTGAAGGTAAAAGGATGGAACTGATAAAAAAATCGCCCCATTATAAAGACGAAAAATTTAGAAATTTCGTGGAGAAGCCTACTATTTCCGAAGGTTACAGCTTCACCGGGGAAATATGGAAAGCATTGACAAAAGAATATCCTCACACGGAACCCCAGGAAGCACTACCTTCAATAAAGACAAATCTGAAAGCGATTCCGGCGGACAGGAACTTTATTGTATGGTTCGGACATTCTTCCTTCTTTTTACAGCTGGATGGTGTGAAAATCCTGGTTGATCCCGTATTTAGCGGAAATGCATCGCCATTGCCGGGAAGTGTGAAAGCCTATAAAGGGACTGACATTTATGCTGCTGCCGATATGCCGGAGATAGATTATATGCTGCTTTCGCACGACCATTATGATCACCTGGATTATGAAACGGCAAAAGCAATGCAGCCTAAGGTAAAACATGTGATCTGCGGCCTGGGAGCCGGCGCTCATTACGAAAAATGGGGCTATACTTCCCAGCAGATCCTTGAAAAAGACTGGGGCGATAAAACACAGGTAAAACCGGGCTTTATCATCTATGCTGAAAGTACGCACCACGACGGAGGAAGGAATTTCACCAGTTCACAGGCTTTATGGCTGTCTTTTTATATACAGTCTTCGGCTATGAATATCTATTACAGTGGTGATGGAGGCTATACCGGCCGTTTTAAGGAAATTGCAGAAAAATATCCGCCTATCGACTGGGCTGTCATGGAGTGCGGACAATATAATAAAGCGTGGCAGTCCGTACATGAACTGCCGGAAGAAGTTGCACTGGCAACTGTGGAATTAAAGGCTAAAAATCTATTACCTGTTCATCACTCCAAATTTACTTTAGCCAAACACCCCTGGAATGAACCTCTGAAACAGATCACCACACTGTCAAAATCAAAGCCTTATCGCCTTGCCACCCCGATGATCGGAGAACTGGTAGATCTGGATGACAGTTCACAGGTATTTAAACAATGGTGGAACGATATAAAGTAACAGGCCATGAAAATAACTGAAATAAAATCCTGCTTTGTAGGCCCTTTGATTTCACCTGAACAATTTATAGCAGAACATTTCTTCCTGTTTCTGGCAAAAGGTGAAATGAACGGCTATGACGGCAACAAACATTACAAGCTTAAACCCGGGGAAAGCTGTATGATCCATAAAAACAGACTGGCCCGCTACAACAAAGTAAAGGATAATAATGAGTTTGAGAAGGTGATTTTTATTTTTGATGAAGCTTTTCTCAAGAATTTTCAGAAAAAACACAATATTCTTTTTCAGAATTATGATTCAAATGATGCTTTTATCAGGCTCGAAAAAGACCAGCTTATAGATCGTTTTCTGCTTTCTCTGGAACCTTATTACCAAGGTTCAGGAAATATCGATAAAACATTTTCCGATGTAAAAAGAGAAGAATTATTACTGATCCTGTTACAACTCCATCCGGAACTGTCGGATATCCTTTTTGATTTTGGTATTCCGGGGCGCCTGGATCTGGAGAAGTTTATGCAGCAAAATTATAAATTCAATGTAAGTATAGAAAGGTTCGCATTTCTTACTGGACGTAGTTTGTCTGCTTTTAAAAGAGATTTTAAAACCATTTTCAATGAAACCCCGAATCGCTGGCTTGTAAAACGCAGGCTACAGGAGGCAAGATTTCTGATTGAAGAAAAAAACAGAGGCCAACGGATATTTACGTGGATCTGGGTTTTGAAGATTTGTCTCACTTTTCATTTGCTTTTAAGAAAGAATTTGGCATTACAACAACTGAAATTTCAGGCAAAGCTTATTAAAATCTTTAAGTATTTGTTCATTTTTTCACGGGTTTTAATTCCATATCGAATTGTCAACATAAAATCAATTTAGTTTAAAATCATGATTAAAAATCAGATTTTCATAATATAATTTTTCATAAAAAACAGTTAAAAGTACTATTAAAGCAATACTAAAAACCACCAAAAAACTCCTTACAGTAAGGGTTTTCAGAGTTTGGCAAGCATTTTGCAAAATAAATCAAGTCTGATTGAAAAATCGGATGAGAAGTAAAATAGTAAAATTAAAAAATAAAATTATGAAGAAGTTATTTCTAGGGTTGGCAGTTGCTGCTGGCATGATGACGTTTGCTCAGGAAACACAAACACAAGAAACAAAAACAGTGAATCCGGAACCAATTAAAAAAGAAAAACAACCTATCAGATTCGGTATTAAAGCAGGAGGAAACTCTTCTTACTTCAGTGAGCAGAAATTAAGCCTTAATAACCAGAAAATCGGATTTCATGCAGGGGTTTTAGTTAATATTCCACTTTCTCAGAAATTCAGCTTACAGCCGGAAGTTTTGTATAACCAGTTAGGAGCAAGAAATGTAATTTCCTCTACAGATGTAACCACTGGTGATACGAACATTAAGACTAAAAGCGATTACAAAACAACCATGAACTATATTTCTGTTCCTTTAATGGTACAGATGAGACCTACAGAAAGGTTTTATGTAGAAGCCGGACCTGAATTCAGTTATTTCATCAACGGGAAAAACTCAGGAAACAGCACTGTTTCTACAACGACAGGAGGAGTTACAACTACTCAGTCTGTAACTAATTCTGAGGATATCAATAAGGACGATATTAACAAGTTCAATTTAGGTCTTGGCTTAGGTCTTGGATATGATATCACTGATAATATCGGTATCAATGCAAGATATATCAACAGTCTTACTGATATGAGAAATCATAAGCCTGAAGGTACTGAACCTCTTAACCACAGAACGTTTCAGTTAGGCCTGAATTATAAATTCTAAAAAATACCAACCAATTTTTTAACCGAAATGCAGATTTACTGCATGGTATAAAATAGCCGGAAGAAAATCTTCCGGCTATTTATATTGATCAGGACAGGTATTATTCAAATATTCTCGGATCATCACTAATGACACCGTCTATCCCTATATCCTTTAATTCTTTCAATCGCTCTTTGGTATTCACTGTCCATGGTATAACTTTCATTCCCAATGCATGACATTCTTTTACAAGTTCCGGAGTAACCAGCATATGGTCCGGACTGTAAATAGTTGGAATAAAGCTCAGGAATTTTAAATCTCTGGGTACACCATTCAGATGGTCCGGATATTCCCTGAATTTAGCTACAGGTATATTTTCGAAATGGTTCCGCTGCTGGGCAAGCTTTTTATCATCCACCTTTTCTACCAGTAAAGCAGTCATGATCCGCGGATATTCCTTATGAATAATTTCCAGTGTTCTGGGATCAAAAGACTGGATAATGACGCGTTCCTGAATTCCTTTTTCAACAATAATCTTCATCATCAGATCTACAAATTCTTTGGGTTCGGGATGAAATATATTATCTGAAAACGGGCGTGTTTTTGTTTCTATATTATAAAAAGGCAAAGGTCTTTTCAGTTCGCGGGCGTAAGCTTCACATGCATCGATTACTTCTGAAAAGAGAGGTTTTTGTGCCTTCATTTTCTTTTGGTCAGGATAGTTGTTAAGCTTCTTTAAACCTACATCAAATGTCCAGATCTTTGCATAAGGCATATCATAAATCTTATAATAGAACCCTGAATCTTTAGGAATATAGGTTCCATCCGGCTTCGTTACCAGTTCAGGGGAAAGAAAGGCATCATGAGAAAGGATCACTTTTTTATCCTTTGTGATGGCCAGGTCCATTTCCAGTGTTGTAACATTCATTTTTAATGCATTCTTCATGGCCGGGATCGTATTTTCCGGGTATAAGGATTTTCCTCCACGGTGTGCCTGCTTATCGAAAGACTGGGAAGAATATAATTGGGCAAATATCAGAAAAACACCTGTTAAAAAAACTTTTTTCATATCCTGAAGTTATTTGGTGCAAAATTAGAATTTGCTCTTCTGTTGTATGATACAGGAATGTTAAGCTTTTGATATATTTATGATAAGTGAAGCTGGAAGAGGGAGGATGGAAGATGCTACTTGACGGTTAATTATCTGTGAATGAGCCCTTCATGGATAAGATTATCTTGAATCTTAAGGATCTCAATAACTTCCCTCTTCCAGCTTCAGGCTTCCCAAAGTTTATAAAAACAAAAAGAGCCGGTTATAAGCCCGGCTCTTTTATTTTATGTCAGTGAATTATTAATTGAACAATTCTATCTCCTCTCCTTTTCCTACAGGATATTCTTCTGTAAAACATCCGAAGCAGTGGTTGGAAGACCCTAAAATTTCTTTCAGGTTGTCTGTGCTTAAAAATTCCAATGAATCTACCCCCAGATAATCTCTAAGCTGTTCCGTAGTCATATTTGCCGAAATAAGATCATCCTTTGAAGGCGTATCAATACCTAAATAGCAAGGCGCAATGATAGGTGGAGAAACACTTCTGAAATGGATCTCTTTTACGCCCGCATCTTTCAGAATTTTCACCAATCGCTTGGAAGTGGTTCCTCTTACGATAGAGTCATCGATGATCACTACTCTTTTGTCTTTGATCTCGGAAATAATAGGGTTAAGCTTAAGATTTACTACTCTTTCTCTCATTTCCTGTGTAGGAACAATGAAGCTTCTCCCGATATACCTGTTTTTGATCAGAACCGGACGGAAAGGGATTCCTGAAGCTTTAGAGAAGCCTATGGCAGCCGGAACTCCTGAATCAGGGACACCAATTACCACATCGGCATCTACAGGAGCCTGTTCCCAGATCTTTTCACCGGATTTCTCCCTGATCTCATATACATTGATGTTTTCTAAGGTAGAGTCCGGTCTGGCAAAATAAATATATTCGAAAGAACAGATCCTCTGCTTTCCTTTTTCTTCATTCACCATATAGGAATTAAGTTTTCCGGGTTCGTTTTCATTGGTATAAATGATCTCTCCCGGAAGGATGTCGCGAACATACTGAGCTCCTACAGCATCAAGGGCAACAGATTCGGAGGCCACAACGTAAGAATTCTCGTTGATTGCTCCCAAAACTAAAGGTCTGATTCCGTTGAAATCTCTGAATGCAAAGAATTTATTTCTCGTCATTCCCACCACTGAATAGGCTCCTTCAATTTTCTCCATTGTTGCTTTGATTGCTCCACGAAGACCCAAATCAAGATTTTTCTGGATTAATCTTAAAATAACCTCAGAATCGGAAGTAGCTCTGAAAACTACGCCTTCAGCTTCCAATTCGGCTTTTAATTCTTTTGCATTGGTAAGGTTACCGTTATGCGCTATAGAAAGGATAATCTGGTCATATTCGTTTTTCGCGAAAAATGGCTGGAAATTATACTTCTTTTTGTCTCCTGCAGTGGTATATCGGGTATGCCCGATTGCAGAATTTCCCATAAAAGTTTCAGGATCAGAGATCTCTTTATAAACATCCAAAACCAAACCTTCATCTTTCATATTGGTGATTTTCCCGTTCTTTAAAACAGAAATACCACATGCTTCCTGGCCTCTGTGCTGTAACGCAAAAAGCCCGAACTGCGAAAGAGAAAACGTATCCAGATCATCATCAGAGTACATTCCGAAGATACCGCACTCTTCATTCGGAGCGTCCAGTCTCTCTTCTTCCTGCGTTCTGAAAAGGTTTCTTCCGTAGGTTTGAGTTTCAAATTGTTTTAAATATTCACTTTTATGAATGTCTAAACTTTTCATTTCTATTTTTTCTAATCTAGATTTTATTTTGATAGATTTTTAAATTAGATGAAAAATTAAATATTATGTTAAATACAAAAACTTAACATCTAATTTTTTATCTAAAAATCTTACTTCTGAAGAAGCGCTTTAAGACGGTTATAGATTTCCACATAAGCCTCGGTAACTTCACCCAAGTCTCTTCTGAATCTGTCTTTATCAAGCTTTTTCATGGTATCTTTATCCCAAAGTCTGCAGGTATCAGGAGAAATTTCGTCGGCAAGGATAATTTCGCCGTCTGCCGTTTTTCCTAATTCAATTTTGAAATCAACAAGGATGATATTCATTTTATCAAAAAGATCGATAAGGATTTCGTTGATATCAGAGGTAAGCTCATACATTTCATCAAGCTCTTCATAAGTGGCTGCTCCTAAGAAAACAGCATGGTGATCATTGATAAGCGGATCTCCCAACTCGTCTTTTTTGTAGCAGATATCGAAGATGGTAACCGGAGATTTAATTCCTTCCTCCACTCCTAGTCTTTGAGCCATACTTCCTGCAGAATAGTTTCTTACAACCATTTCCAGTGGAATGATGGATACTTTTTTACCAGTTGCTCTCTTTCGTTCAATTGTTTAATGAAATGAGTTTTAATCCCTTTTCCATTTAAATATTCGAAAATAAGAGTGGTGATGGCGTTGTTCATTTCACCTTTCAGATCCACAGATCCTCTTTTCTGAGCATTAAATGCTGTAGCGTCGTCTTTGAAACGTACCACCACTTCGTTAGGATTATCGGTAGCAAATACCTGTTTTGCCTTACCTTCGTACAACATTTCTTTCTTTTCCATTTCTAAATTCGTATTAGTTAGATTTATTTTATAATTACTTAATTAAAATTCCTGTTAAAACCGCCAATCCGAAACTCAGGAGCGTACCGATCAGTACATATTCCGTCAGTTTCCGCTGTTTGGCCTGTGCCAGATCACTGAATCTGAAAACCGATTTGGCAGCCACCATAAAGCCTACCCCTTCCCAGTGATTCACCATAATAAAAGTGAAAACAAGAAGGCGTTCCAAAATTCCTATATATTTTCCGGCACTCGAAAGAGATTCGGTCTGTAAACTGCTTTGGGTCTCCGGAACCGGAGTCCATGAAGACAATAGTATCCTGATGAAAATTGAAGCCGGCGTCGTAAGGAACAATGCAGCCATCACTACTTTTAAAACTTCCTGATTCTGCAGGAATTCAAAACTGAATTCCTTGTAATAGAATGAAATTCCGGCAATCACAAGAATATGCAGCAGCTGATCAATAAAAAACCATCTTTTTTTATTTTTTACAGTCTGGAAGATCAGTTTTGAAGCATCAATAATAAAATGAGTGCCCCCGACAAGCAATGCAACCCACCACAGATCTATATTCCATAGAAAAATGAAACTTAAAACAGTATGGATCAGAACGTGAAGGTATAAATACGGGCTTTTCAGTTTACGGCGCTCCTTATCTGCAACCCATGAATTTGGCTGAAGAATAAAATCTCCGAGTAAATGTGCCAATATGAGTTTAATAAAGATCATGCTTACAGTTCTGAGATTTTCTTTTTAAAATACTGGTTGGTTTCTACGATAAGGTCGTAGTTGGCGCGTTTCAGTCTCTGGCTTACAGAGGACTGTGAAATAGCAAATTTCTTGGCGAGATCTTCCTGTGTGATATCCCGGTTCATGATCATTTCATGGATGATTTCTGCGGTAGCTACCGTCCAGCTGTCAAAATCCTTTGAAGACCATTTCAGAAGGATATTCAAATCCCGGTCTACAGCTTCATTTGAGGTTTTTATCGAAACGGTGTGGCCGTCACTTTTCAAGTCATTCAGCAACCTTCCGGAATACACGTAAGCTGTTCCGTTGGATTCGGTAATTTTTTCAGAGGAAAAATTTTCCTCCCCGATGCCTATGGCAATTCTCACATCTAAATTTTCCTGACTTCTTATAAGTGACTTAATGGCTAGAAAACGCCAGAATACTTCATCTATATTACATTTGAACTGAAATTCGTCTCCTCTGTAGATTTCCCATGCGAGCGGTGAACTTCCCCAGTTTTCCAGGAGATTCTTGAGTCTGGTGATCCAAACTTCTGTGTCTGCATGCTGTGAATTTATAATATCACCGGTGATAACCGCTATCATTGTGCAAATATAAGCATAATTACTTATAAATAAAAAATATAAGCAGAAACACTTATAGATATTGATTATTAGTGAATCTGCTTATATCAATGATGCGTTGTTCAGGCGAAAATGCTGACAAAAACGACTTTTTCTTTTATGTCATTGTGAGCGCAGCGAAGCAATCCCAAACACTTCTTTACATTAAGCAAGTAAAGATTGCTTCGCTGCGCTCGCAATGACGGCTGGTATATTTTTATTTCTTGATAAACTGATAGGTTTTATCATCAAGATTTAGAAGATATACGCCAGATGAAAGGTCCTGTACCGAAATATTATTCTTGTTTTTAAAAGGATTCTGTTCAGAATAGATCAATTTTCCGGAAAAGTCTAAAACCTGAGCTGATTTTATACTTTCAGCTTTACCACTCACAAAAATATTGTCATAAGCTGGATTGGGATAAATTTTAATATCATTTCCTGCTAAAATAATATCTGTGGCAGAAAGAGTTCCTAAATTCTGACAGTAATTAACTCCGTACGAATCCCACTCACCAATACTAAATGTTGCATTAGGCTGTGTAACGGTATTTTTTCTGTAAAGGGAAACATCTCCGTACGAATTGCTGACAAACTTACTTCCTACAGCATCCACCGTCGCTGACTTATAGATCAGCTCTACGTACTGCGTCCCTGAAAAAGTCAGAGCATCACCTGCTGTAAGGAAACGTGCATCATTATTCGTATAACATGATAAGGCTGCTTTAGGATTCAGGACGACAAAATTTTCATTGTTCGGTATTTTCCCTTCAAGCTCAAAACTGTTTCCATAATAATAGGAATTGCTTGAACTGTTGTAATACTGAACTCTTACGCTGTAATTGTTCAGATCCACCTCATGCCCTGTCTTGTTTACAATTTCCAAAGCCTTATTATTTCCTGTCCCTTCAATATACTTAATGATAAAAAGATCTTTAGAGTTTGTATCTGTGGCTAACGTGGTCACTGTAACGGTATTACTGTCAGCCGACTGCAGATAACCCTGGTCATATGCTTTCACTGTAAATGAATAAGAGGTGGAAGGCTGCAGATGATCGATAACTACAGATGTAGATTTTGTTGTAGCTATAAGAATTCCATTCTGGTAAATATTATACCCGATAACATCTGAACTTGTGCTTGGCGACCATGCCAGATTGGTATAATAAGCTCCGGATTGGGTAGAATTTAAGTTTAAAGGAACCTGTGGTGCTACAGCATCAGGCGTCTGCACCCAGATAGCATTCACCCATTGAGGATTGTCAATAAAAGGGTTCCTGTTGTTTTGAATGGCATATATGGCATTATTCCGGTCAATTTCCCTTTGAGATACAGGATCCTGAAGATGCCATTGCAGGAGCATCGAAATATAAGCCGGATCAAAAGCGCGTTCTGCGGTTCCGTCAAGTGGAGACCGGTCTATCGCAGGATTAATATTTGTGGAGTAATTAAAAGAAGGCAATTTACCTTCATATCTTACCGCAAAATAGAGCAGCATCCTCGCGATATCTCCTTTAAATTCATTAACAGGCTCATAAACCCTGTTGGTATAAACATAATTAGGAATAGCACTATTGGCAATTTTAGATGAGTTTGTAAAAGTATAATGAACCGTGGAATTCCCAACACCGTAAGGATAATTATTTCTAAGCTGGTTGATTCTGGCATCCGTAGGAATCACAAAATGCAGATCTGAATACATGGGATAATCACTGTTAAAAGTACTCTGCGGTACAGCATGTTCCCTGTTGTATCCCAGACCTTCAGCTCCCGAAGTACTTATTAAATTAGCCGATGTATATTCATAAGCATCAGCCCCGCTAGGAATTTCCGAATAAATATCAAGTAATATTGTTGTATTACCCGGCCCATGATCATAATATTTATCTAAATCCGTCTGGTTATAAAGATTAGGCAGATCACCATAATTCCAGTTAATGTTCTTTTCTGAAATAATATCATGCAATTTCGATTTCAGTGCATAGCCTGTAAGTCCGGTCGTTCCGTCATAGTATCCCGCAGGAGCCTGGGCCGAAACAAAAGATGCAATTAAAATAATAGGCAGTAAAAATTTTTTCATTCCTTAAAAATTGGGTGGCTAAAATAGTAAATTAAAACACTTAAAGTTCTGAAATTTTTATTAAAAAATCATTAATTGTTAAAATATAAAAAATTGATTATTAAAATCTTGCGTAATCGGTACCATAAGCTGAATAATTATTTTTGGCTTTCCATCAATTTAATTATCTTTGGGAACTAACTATTTTATCTATATGAACACAGAGACTATTGACAACATTAAAATGATAGCTGAAACAGCAAGAGAATTTGCTGAAAAAAACATCAGACCGAATATTATGGAGTGGGACGAAAGCCAGACGTTTCCAAAAGATCTTTTTCACCAACTGGGGAAATGGGATTTATGGGAATTGTAGTTCCTGAGCAGTACGGAGGTTCCGGTTTAGGCTATCATGAATATGTTACTATTCTGGACGAAATATCTCAGGTAGATCCGTCTATTGGTCTTTCTGTAGCTGCACACAATTCACTGTGCACCAACCATATTTACGAGTTTGGAAATGAAGACCAGAGAAATAAATGGCTTCCGCAGCTTGCTTCAGGAAAAGTGATCGGAGCGTGGGGTCTTACAGAGCACAATACAGGTTCCGATTCGGGAGGTATGTCTACCACTGCCGTTAAAGACGGTGACGAATGGGTTATTAACGGTGCTAAAAACTTCATTACTCATGCTATTTCAGGAGATATTGCCGTGGTAATGACAAGAACAGGCGAAATAGGAGCTAAAAATAATTCAACTGCTTTCGTTCTGGAAAAAGGAATGCCAGGCTTTACTTCCGGAAAGAAAGAAAACAAACTGGGAATGCGTGCTTCCGAAACTGCCGAACTTATTTTCGATAATGTTCGTGTACCGGATTCACACCGTTTAGGGGAAGTAGGAGAAGGTTTCAAGCAGGCAATGAAAATCCTGGACGGAGGAAGAATTTCTATCGCAGCTTTAAGTTTAGGTACTGCAAGAGGAGCTTACAAAGCTGCTTTAAAATATGCTAAGGAAAGACACCAGTTCGGAAAAGCAATCGCTGAATTCCAGGCTATCAACTTTATGCTTGCTGATATGGCCACTGAAATTGATGCCGCTGAACTTCTGATCCAGAGAGCTTCAACTCTGAAAAACGCCAAGCAAAAAATGACTAAAGAAGGCGCAATGGCAAAATTGTACGCTTCTGAAGCATGTGTAAGAATTTCCAACAATGCCGTTCAGATCTTCGGAGGCTACGGATATACCAAAGACTTCCCTGCTGAGAAATTCTACAGAGACTCCAAATTATGTACGATCGGTGAAGGAACTTCAGAAATCCAGAGACTGGTAATAGGAAGAGACATTACAAAATAATTTAAATACACACAAATGATTAAACAGGCCCTCTTAGGTGAATTTCTGCATGAAGCAGAAAGCACAAGAAAACTTTTAAAAGCAATCCCGGATAATGCTTTAAACTGGAAACCCTCTGAAAAAAACTGGACTACCGGACAATTGGCTTCTCATATTGCAGAAGTATATAATTGGTATAACCCTACTTTCAATCAGGATGTTTTCGATATGGGAACGTACCAGTATGATAAAGGTGATATTTCCAAAGCTGAAAATATTGTAGCAAAATTTGAAGAAAATGTAGCCAAGGCACAGAAAGTTATAGAAAATTCAAATGAAGACCACTATTTTAACGAATGGAAAATGGAAATGGGTGGAAATTCACTTTTCCCTCCTATGCCGAAGATCCAGGTGATCCGTTCTTTTTTATACAATCACTTATACCACCACAGAGGTGAGTTGATTGTTTATCTGAGAGCAACAGGTAATACAGTACCCGGTTTATACGGACCTACTGCTGACGACCAGATGTAAATTAGACTTATATTCAGATAAGTGAATAGCATACGTATTTTGCGTATGCTATTTTCTTTTTTGAGATAATACATTTTAAATTATATGCAATGCATTATATAATAAACTGAACGAATGTTCTAAAATTTTCTTAAAAAATTTTGTTTTTCGTAATAATTTTTTTATTAGCTTTGATATTCCACAATCAAAATAAAATTTCATATGAAGAAACAATTATCCATGATTGGGATGCTTCTTATTACAGGCATTTCTTTCGCGCAGACTGACCGTCTCTGGAGTGAAGGTTCAAAAAAGCACCTTCAAACGTTTTTGAAAACAAAACCCAAATCAACAATCCGAAAATCTTCAGCTTAGATTTCGAAGGACTGAAAAACGCTCTCGCCAAGGCTCCGAAAAGACTTGCTCCGGGAGAAAAATCAGAAATCATCATTTCTTTTCCTAATTCTGAAGGAAAGATGGAAAACTTTAAAGTAAGAGAAAATTCAAACTTTGATCCTCAGCTTGCCGCAAAGTATCCGGATATCAAATCTTACGTAGGCGAAGGCCTTACCGACTCTAATTCAACCGTTTATTTCAGTATCTCCTCACTTGGCCTTTCCTCTATGGAAATCTATGGAGATAAATCTGCTGTTTTTATTGAGCCTTACACCAAGGATCTCTCTTCTTATGTAGTATACAGAAAATCCGACAAGAAAGACAATCTTAATAAATTCGAATGTACGGTTATCGATGTAGCCCAAAAAGGGGTACCCAATAACACCCTTGCTGCCAGACCCAATGCAGACGATGCCAAGCTGAGAACATTCAGACTCGCTCTTTCAACTACCGGAGAATATACAACGTATTTTGGAGGCACTAAAGCAAATGCTCTTGCTGCCATCAACAATACAATGACCCGTGTAAATGGTGTTTTTGAAAAAGATTTTGCAGCAAGAATGGTTCTTATCTCCAATAATGATGCTGTAATTTATACCGACTCCTCTACAGATCCATATTCTCCAGCTTCAGGAATGAGCAACTGGAACTCACAGCTTCAAAGTACGCTTACTTCCGTAATCGGAGAAGCCAATTATGATATAGGACACTTATTCGGAGCTTCAGGAGGTGGTGGAAACGCAGGATGCATCGGATGTGTTTGTACAAACGGCTCAAAAGGAAGCGGATATACTTCACCGGCAGATGCTATTCCTTCGGGAGATAACTTCGATATCGATTATGTTGCCCACGAAATGGGGCATCAATTTGGAGGAAACCACACCTTCTCTATGAATAACGAGGGAACCGGCGCTAATATGGAACCGGGCTCAGGATCAACCATTATGGGGTATGCAGGGATTACTTCTCAGGATATCCAGCCTCATTCCGATGCGTTTTTCCATGCGATAAGCATCCAGCAGATCACCAATAATATTAAAGCTAAAACATGCCCGGTAAGCACTTCTACAGGAAATGCCATTCCTACAGCCAATGCCGGCCTTGATTATACGATTCCTAAAGGCACACCTTTCATGCTTACAGGAACAGGAACCGATGCCAACGGAGATTCATTAACCTACATCTGGGAGCAGATGGACAACGCTTCATCATCCCAAACCGGAGCAAGCTCGGCAGCCAGTGCTACCAAAGCATCAGGTCCAACTTTCAGATCATGGACTCCTACAACTTCTCCTACAAGATATTTCCCGAGAATGGCATCTATCCTGGCAGGAGCTACAACTACAGCGGGATCAGAGATCACAGTTGAAGCACTTTCCAACGTAGCCAGATCATTAAATTTCAGATTTACAGTACGTGATAACAGAGCCGGAGGTTCAGGAAATAATTCCGACGATGCTTTAATTACAGTAAACGGAACAGCAGGACCTTTCAGTGTTTCTTCACAAAACTCTGCAACTACCTACACGGGAGGAACCTCACAAACCGTAACATGGAATGTGGCCGGAACAACCGCCAATGGTGTGAATGCTGCCAATGTAGACATTTTATGGTCAACTGACGGTGGAAATACATGGACTACCCTTCTTGCAGGAACTCCAAACGATGGAACACAGGCTGTAACCATTCCAAATTCATCCACAACAACAGGAAGAATTATGGTAAAAGGCTCAAACCACATCTTCTTTGATGTAAATAATGCCAATATCACAGTAAATGCAGGCAGCGGAGGTACAGATACCGTAGCACCTACAGCCCCTACCCTTGCAGCTTCCGGAACTACAGCCACCAGCACTAACCTTTCCTGGAGCGGAGCTACAGACAACGTAGGCGTTACAGGATATGATGTATACATGAACGGATCCGTGATTGGAAGTACAGCATCAACTACTTATACCGTAACAAGTTTAACTCCTGCAACCACTTACAGCTTCACTGTGAAGTCTAAAGATGCAGCAGGAAACGTTTCTCCTTCAAGCAATACAGTAAGCGTTACCACTCTTTCAGGAGGTACGGTAACTTACTGCTCTTCTTCTGCAAGCAATACAGCAGATGAAAGAATCGGAAATGTGAAATTCGGAACCATCAATAACACTTCAACAGGAACAGCAGGTTATGAGAACTTCACTTCGATTTCTACCAACGTAACAAAAGGAAGCGCTTACACCATCTCCATAACTCCAACATGGACTTCAACGGTTTACAGCGAAGCTTATGCGGTATATATTGATTATAACGGTGACGGTGACTTTGCAGACAGCGGAGAACTAGCATGGTCTAAAGCAGGTTCCACCACTACCCCTGTAACAGGAAGCATCACTATCCCTGCGACTGCTACTACAGGCTCTACAAGAATGAGAGTCATGATGAAGTACAGCTCTGTTCCTACTTCTTCATGTGAAGCCTACACTTATGGACAGGTTGAGGATTATACCCTGAATATTGTTTCTTCAGGAAGAGGAGAACTTACGGATACCAAGGATCTGATCACTGATATCAAGTTATTCCCAAATCCGGCAAGAGATGTATTACATATTTCAAACGCAACATCAGAAGATTATAAAATCTTCGATATGGGTGGAAAACTAATCAATTCAGGAAAACTTGAAAGAGGCAGCGTTAATGTAAGCGGACTTATCAAAGGAGCTTATATGATCCAGGTTGGAGAAACTGCCAAGAGATTTATTAAAAATTAATAACCATTTAGTCAACACTTTGGAAGACTGCCTTCGGGCAGTCTTTTTTATGCCAATGATTTTAAGATTGTCATATATATCAATAATATAAATTAGCTTTTAAAACCATCTCATTAATGTTTAAAATTTAATCATAATTAATTATTTAAATAAAATCAACTAAAATTTGAAATTTTTAATTTAAATTTATCATTCAAATATTTTTGTACTGTTACCCGATCAGGCTTGATGCATTCTGATACCAGATCTTCAACTCACACACTCATACATATAAGCCTCTCTTTTTAATTTTTATTTCTTAAAAAATTCTGCAATGATCATTGTTGAGATAAGCCTATTTCATAAACCAAAAAAACAGCTTAAAAAAATAACCATAAAAACTTTTACCATGAAACATTTATTGAAGTACCTCTTTTTACTGACAACCGTATTCTTTTCAGTTGGCTGTAGTTCAGACAATGAAGAAACCGAAAACCCCACGGGAGTCGTTACCCATGTATTCTATAAAAACGCAGATGAATTCGCTTTAACCTATGATCCGGCCGGAACGGTTAGCCAGGCTATCAGAAATCAGGCGTTTGATTTATACAAACAGGGAAAATGGAGCGAGCTTGAAGCGCTTTTTAATGCCAATAATCTCAATGGCGGCTGGCCTCCTGCCAATGGCGGATACAATATCGTTGATGATGTTCCGTTTCAGGCAGGACAAAAATTCGACAGGTATAGCGGGGCTGTTGGCAGCTATGACGGAACGGGTGTCCCTACGTTAGGCGGTAGCTTTACAAGCCCGATCATCAATGGATATGTGTACACTTTCTCCCAAAGAGCACTAAACCAGCCCGAGAACAAATATGATTTCTATTACGAAATAGATGTTTTGAATAATTTACTACCTTTCAAATCTCAAACGGCAGATGTGATTCCCTGGTTTAACCAGATTGGCGGAGGAAAACAGACGATGTGGAAAATCCCGATTGATGTGACAACAGGTTATCAGAAAACATGGAATAAACTGGCACAGGAAGGATATGTAAAGATTACCATCAAAAAGAGCCCGAGCGGAAAATACAATAACCAGGTAGGCACAGTGATTCAGCAATAAATAAACTCAGATGTATTCTATATCAAAAAAATAAAACTCATCAGGCAGGCAGCCCTTGCCCAAAACCATTTCAGCAATGATGAAATCATCCCGGCAGCTGTAACCCAATTCGTATGTTGTGATTGCGGTCAGGAGAATTCCATTGAAATCTTTCCTTATCAATCAGGGTTCCCTATTTTTCAGATTTACAATAATGATCAGGTATTGTCAAAAAAACAATTACTGGAAAACAAAATCGTTACTGAAACCTCCCGTAGAATATCATATCTCGGAGAGTTAACCGTAAAAGATTTACCTACGTTATATTTTGGAACAGACTGTCAGAATTGTCACTCAAAATACTTCTGCGTATTCAGTTACGGGGAATGGCAGCCGGGATTGACTCTTTTAAACATTTCCGGTGTCTGGAAATATGAAGAATTGGAATAACTGCTTATATTTATTCTTAAACCATTAAGAGAAGTGAAGGGATTAAGGTAAATTAAGAAAAATCAAGATGGTCTTTCAAGTGCATCCTTAAAATAGCGAAGCTCATCTTAATATCCTTAAAAACTTAATAATCCTTAATGGTTCAAATTAAAGGTTCAAAATTATCATTATTATCATTTCAGAATTTTAAAATATAATCCACGGTTCAAGCTGTGGATTTTTCGTAGAAAGCTTTTTTTAAAAAGCATTATTTAATTTTTATCGGGACAGATATGTAAGTGCATGACAAAATTTTCAAATTCGTTTTCTATCTTTGCTGTAAATAATAAAATTCATGGATAAAATTGATAGTCTGAACCAGGTAGCAGAATTCCACACCACTTTTAAAGCCCCTATTTTAGATACCCCACAAATCCCTTCCCAGGAAAGATGCAACCTGAGAGTTGAACTTTTACAGGAAGAATTAAACGAACTAAAGCAAGCCATTGCCGATAATGATATTGTAGAAATTGCCGATGCACTGTGTGATCTTCAGTATGTTTTAAGCGGAGCCGTGCTGGAATTCGGACTTGGCAATAAATTTGTAGAGCTATTTAACGAAGTACAGCGTTCCAATATGTCTAAAGCTTGTGATAATGCAGAGCAGGCAGAGGAAACTGTAGCATTTTATAAAGAAAAAGAAGTAGAATCTTTTTATGAAAAATCGGGAGAGAAATTTAACGTCTACAGAAAAGCAGACCATAAAGTTCTTAAAAACAAGTACTATTCTCCTGCAGATTTAAAAACAATTATCGAAAAATAATATGAAGAAATTTATTACCAATATTGTTGCCGTTTCAAGCTTTGTCCTGGTGTCCCAGCAGTTCAGTGCCCAAAAAGTAGTGATGAACCGTGAGGTAGAGACTCAGAATGACGGTAAAATGCTTTTAGGAAACCAATTCAAAGAACAGTTCTTAAAAGCTCCGTATGCAGACTGGTATGTAAAAGAACATGACGAATACGCCATTGACCAGAAAGCCATCGGTGAACTGAAAAAAGCTAAGTTTAACACCTATTCCCTGGTTGTTTTTATGGGAACATGGTGTGAAGACAGCCACAGGGATTTCCCGAGACTGATGAAAATCCTGGAAGAGCTGAAATTTCCTGATAATAAATTGACGATCATTGCCGTAAACCGCAAAAAGAATCCCCTACCGGAGATGAGGTACGCTATAACATCCAGAAAGTCCCTACCATTATTGTTGAAAAATACGGTAAAGAGATCGGAAGGATCATAGAAATGCCTACCACCGGGTATATCGAAAGGGATCTGGTTGAAATCATGAAAAAAGACGACAGTTCTGTAATCAAAGAAATTTTTAACAAATAAAATTGAGAAATTACAAAGTAATCATATCATTTGCGGCGGGAATTCTCGTTATGCTCATCGTGTTCTTCGGGCTTAAATCATGTTTAAATCCTGGCAGAAAGACGGAAAAGTCAGACTATTATATCCTGACCAACCAGATTTCTAAAATGAATAAAATGGTCGTTATGGAGCAGGATATTTCCAGCATGCAGAAAACCAAGATGGGCTATGAGGTGTTTGGAAAAGAAGTTTCAAACAACAGCATTATTACCTACACCAAAACCAATGCTCAGGTTTCCTATGATCTTAATAAAATGAAGATAGAGGTTGATTCCATCAACAAAAAGTTAAGAATCACCGAACTGCCTGATGCGGAAATAAGAATTACACCCAGCGTTGAGATCCAGTCACTGGACGACTCATTTTTCAACAGGATTTCTGAAAAAGACATTAAAAATGTAACCCAGAAGGCCAAGGAAACTGCGATACAATCCGTCAATCAGAACCAGCTGAGAACGGAAGGCCACAAACAATTACTTGAAAATCTCAATAATATTTTCGTTTTGGCAAAAGCTTTGGATTATACCATAGAAGATGAAACCGGCAAGCTCGGTGTTTTAGGACTCTAAAAATATACGCTATGGATTCAAAAGACAACAAAAAGAAAGAATCTGCCAACAGTGCAGAAACAAAAAAGCAGAACCAGGATTTTCAAAATATTCCTGCTTCATCAGAAAAAAGTAATCCCCCTGATATTGATAAGGAAGATGTTCAGAAATCTTCAAAAAACAAATCGGGAAAAACGGATAATACTAAGAAATAAACAAAAGGTTCTGTCTAAAATAAGACGGAACCTTTTTTATTGACAACTTTTTAAATGTTTAAACCATTAAGGTTTATTAAGTTATTAAGAATATTAAGAAGAGCTTCGCTTTAAGCACAAGTCTTAAGAAAATCATTTGATTTTCCCTTAACTTCCCTTAAACACTTAATTTTTCTTAATGGTTCAAAAAATAATTATTATTAATTTTTAAGTTTCAAACAGCATAAAAACGAAAGATTCCGCCCCAATGGGACAGAACCTTTCTAACTAATCTATTATTTATGTGAACTTTTGTTTAAAAACTATACGATTGTAGATTTTCCAATCTTAATATTTTCAAAATTGTAATAAGACTTCTCGGAATATTTAATGTAATCTGCAATAAAACTTCCTACTTCACTCGTGGAATAATGCTGCTCCGAATTAAGATCCACAGTAACATATCTGTTCTCGATAGCATGCTCCACTGCCCTTCTCAATTTATCTGCTGCTTCGGGAAGTTCAAGATAATCAAGCATCATCGCTGTACTGAGGATGGATGCAACAGGATTGGCAATTCCCTTTCCTTTTGCCTGAGGATAGGAACCATGAATAGGTTCAAACAAAGCATTTTCCTCACCTATCGATGCCGATGGTAAAAGCCCGATAGAACCTCCGATAACACTCGCTTCATCAGAAATAATATCCCCGAACATATTTTCGGTCAGGATCACATCAAACTGTTTTGGATTCAGAACCAGCTGCATGGCTGCATTATCTACAAATATATAATCCAGCTGCACATCAGGGTATTGCGGGGCAATTTTCTGGCAGGTCTTTCTCCAGAGCCTTGACGTATCCAGAACATTAGCTTTATCGATCAAAGTAAGCTTCTTTTTTCTTTTCTGTGCTTCCTTAAAAGCCATATGGGCAATGGGAATAATCTCTTCTGTGCTGTATTTACAGATATCATAGGCATATTTACCATCCGGATCTGTAAATTTCTCACCAAAATAAATACCGCTTACCAGCTCACGGAAGATCTGGATATCCGTTCCTTCAATGATTTCTCTTTTCAGCGGACTTTTATCAATGAGTGAAGCATAGGTTTTCAAAGGTCTGATATTGGCATATAGCCCCAACTCTTTCCGGAGTTTCAGCAATCCCTGTTCAGGTCTCACCTTAGCCTCGGGATTATTGTCGAAAACAGGATCTCCGATCGCTCCGAAAAGTACGGCATCCGAATCTTTACAGATCTTTAAGGTTTCTTCCGGAAGAGGATCGCCGGTTTTAAAAATAGCTTCAGCCCCCATTAATCCGTAGGAAAACTTGAACTGGCATTGAAAAACTTCTGCCACAGCATCCAAAACTTTGACACTTTCACCAACCACTTCGGGCCCGATCCCGTCTCCGGGCAAAACTGCTATTTTAAAATAACTGTTGCTCATATTTTTGTGTTTTTTGTTCAAATTGTTGTATTGCCTGTTTCTTGCTGATCAAATAGTCGATATCGTCATAGCCGTTCAGCAGGCATATTTTTTTATAGGAATCAAGCTCAAAGGTCTCGGTTGTATCTTTAAAGCTTACCGATTGTAATTCCACATCAATAGCGATTTCATTATCAGGATTTTCGTGAATGCCTTCCAGAATTTCTTTTAAAAAGCCTTCGGAAACTTTTACAGGCAGAAGTCCGTTATTCAAAGCATTTCCTTTAAAAATATCAGCAAAATAGCTTGATATGATGACTTTAAAACCATAATCCGTTAAAGACCAGGCGGCATGTTCACGGCTGCTTCCACAACCGAAATTGTTTCCTGCAACAAGGATTTCACCACTGAATTTAGGATTGTTCAAAACAAAATCCGGATTCGGTTCCCCTGTATGGATATTGAATCTCCAGTCCCTGAACAGATTCTCTCCAAAACCTTTTCTGTCAATACTTTTAAGAAATCTTGCCGGGATAATCTGGTCTGTATCTATATTTTCTGCCGGCAGAGGCACTGCGCGGGATTTTAAAACAACTAATTTTTGCATGTACTTTTTAATAGATTTAGTTTAAACTTTCAAAAGCAGATATCTTACCTTCTATCGCTGCTTTTGCTGCCGTAAGCGGACTTGCAAGAATTGTCCTCGCACCCTGCCCCTGCCTGCCTTCAAAATTTCTGTTGGATGTGGAAACACAATATTCTCCTTCAGGAATTTTATCGTCATTCATGGCCAGACACGCTGAACATCCGGGCTGGCGGATCTGGAATCCTGCATCGCTGAATATTTTATCCAGGCCTTCCTCATAAATCTGTTTTACGACCTGCTGGGAACCCGGAACAATTAAGGCTTTTACCTTCTCCGATTTATTTTTTCCTTTAATATACTGTGCTGCAGAACGGAAATCTTCTATCCTGGCATTGGTACAGCTTCCGATGAAAACATGATTCACTTCGATACCTGAAACCTCCTGTCCGGCCTTAAGTCCCATATATTGCAGGGCTTTTTCTTCAGACTCATTTTGCGGAGCAGGAATTACTTCATTCACTGAAATTCCCATTCCAGGGTTGGTTCCGTAAGTAATCATAGGAAAGATCTGTGATGCATCAAACGTAAGTTCTTTATCAAAAACAGCTCCTTCATCCGTTTTAAGGGTTTGCCAATAGGCTTGTTTTTCTGTCCATTCTTCACCTTTAGGGGCAAATGTTCTTCCTTTTACATAATCAAAAGTAGTCTGGTCAGGTGCGATCATCCCACCTCTGGCTCCCATTTCGATACTCATATTGCAGACTGTCATTCTACCTTCCATAGACATTTCTTCAAAAACATTTCCGGCATATTCACAGAAGTAGCCAGTTCCGCCATCGGTTCCTATTTTGGAAATAATGTATAGAATGACATCTTTCGGCTGAACATTTTCATTCAGTTTTCCGTTAACTGTTATCCTCATGGATTTAGGTTTGTCCAGCAGAAGACACTGGCTTGCAAAAACCTGCGCTACCTGGCTGGTTCCAATCCCAAAAGCAATAGCCCCGAAAGCACCGTGGGTAGAAGTATGGCTGTCTCCGCATACGATACTCATTCCGGGCTGGGTAATTCCCAGTTCAGGAGCGATAATATGTACAATTCCCTGATAAGGATGTCCCAGGCCGAATAATTCAATATTATTTTTTCTGCAGTTTACCGTGAGCTGCTCCACCTGATTTCTCGAAAGCTCGTCCCGGATCGGTTTTTCCTGGTCAAGCGTCGGAACATTATGATCTGCAGTCGCTACGATCCGGTTGGGTCTGAAAACTTCAAGATTCCTTGCTTCAAGTTCTGCAAAAGCCTGAGGACTGGTAACCTCATGGATCAGATGTTTGTCTATATAAACGATTTGAGGTCCGTCCGGAACCGTTTCTACTACGTGGGCATCCCAGACTTTATCAAAAAGTGTCTTTTTTATGTTGTCCATATTCAATTTTACCTGATTTTTAATCTATACTACCCTATTTTTCTGCTGCATGTTTCCATGATCATATAGAGATCGTCGTTTTTCACTTCTTTCTTCCGGTCGGCAATCTTTAAAAACTCCTGATACAGGAAATCAAGCTCATTTTTAGTGATGTCGTAACCGATATGCTTGAACCTATAGGCCAAAGCCGAACGTCCGCTTCTCGCAGTAAGAATAATGGAAGAAGCATTAACTCCGACTTCCGCAGGGTCAATGATTTCGTAAGTTTCCCTGTTCTTGATCACCCCATCCTGATGAATTCCCGAGCTGTGCGCAAAGGCATTGGCTCCCACAATAGCTTTGTTGGGCTGTACCGGCATTCCCATCAGGTCTGAAACCATAAGGCTCATTTCATTAAGCATCTTTGAATTGATATCCGTATGAAAATTCAGGCCTTTATGCTGTTTCAAAATCATTACCACTTCTTCTAAAGCTGTATTTCCGGCTCTTTCTCCTAACCCGTTGATCGTGCATTCGATCTGACGGGCTCCGTTGATGGCTCCGGCAATTGAATTGGCTGTAGCCAACCCCAGATCGTTGTGACAGTGGCATGAAAGAACTGCTTTTTCAATACCCTTTACATTTTCTTTCAGGTATTTTATTTTCTGGCCGTACTCTTCAGGTAAGCAATAGCCCGTTGTATCAGGGATATTCAAAACTGTAGCTCCAGCTTTAATGACTTCTTCACAAACTTTTGCCAGGTAGGCATTATCCGTTCTTCCGGCATCTTCAGCATAAAATTCAACATCTTCCACATAACTTTTTGCATACCTTACAGCTTCTGTTGCCCGTTCAATAATATCTTCCCGTGTTGAATTGAATTTATACCGGATATGGGAATCGGAAGTGCCTATTCCCGTATGGATACGTGGTCTTTTTGCATATTTAAGGGCTTCCGCAGCCGTATCAATGTCTTTTTTATTCGCCCTTGTTAATCCGCATACTTTTGCATTCTTTACCAGCTTGGAAATCTCTGAAACAGATTCAAAGTCTCCCGGGCTTGAAATTGGAAAACCGGCTTCAATTACGTCAATCCCTAGACTATCAAGCTTCTCAGCGATAATCAGTTTTTGTTTTGTATTCAGTTTACATCCGGGAACCTGTTCCCCATCCCTCAGCGTAGTATCAAAAATTTCAATTTTTTCGGAATTCATAATGAACTTTTTTACTTAATTTTGATCAAAACTACCGCTTACAATATTTTTGCATTTCCATTTTGGCTGAAAATTACAATATTCAACAACCGGAAAATCAATTTTATTTATCTGATAATCAAAATATTATATTTTATAAATTTACAATGGCAGAATTGCAGAAAGATTTTTTGTTTGTACTGATCAAGTCATTAACCACTTCTGAAAAACGTCAGTTCAAGCTGTACGTCAATCGACTGGGAATTAATGTGGATGCTAAATTCCTGCTCCTTTTTTCGGAGCTCGACAAAATGAAAGAATATGATGAACATATCATCATTGAGAAAAAAATTTCAACCAAACAGCAGCTTTCCAACCTGAAGGCCCACCTTTATAAGCAGATCCTGGTGAGCCTCCGCATGAATCCCAGCCATCAGAATTACAGAATACAGCTTCGCGAACAGCTTGATTTTGCGAACATTCTATATCAGAAAGGGCTTTATAAACAGGCTTTGAAGATACTGGATAAAACAAAGCAGTCTGCCCTGGAACTGGATGAAAAAAGTATAGCTTCCGAAATTATAGACCTTGAAAAAGTAATTGAATCCCAGTTCATTACACGAAGTATAAAAGGAAGAGCTGATGAACTGATCCTGCAATCTACAGAAATCAGCAAACAGAATCATTATGCCACTGAACTTTCTAACCTTTCCCTGAAATTGTACAGTGAAATGCTGATGCATGGCTATGTGAATAATGATGCGGACCGGGAAAAGGTTTTGGAACTGTTTAATGATCAGATTCAAAAAATAAAGCTGGAAAAGCTTAATTTCACGGAGAAGCTATGGTACTTTAAAGCTCATGTCTGGAAAAACCAGCTGCTTCAGGATTATAAGTATACGCTGAAATACGCCTATCAATGGGTAGATCTTTTTCATAAAAAACCTGAAATGATCCTTAGCCATCCGGTATGGTATATCAAGGGAAATACTTACCTGCTGAAGATCTTGTTCCTATATGGGAATATTGATATTCTGGAAGAGCATTTTGAAAATTTCAACACGATGGTGAATTCCCAGAATTTTGCCCAGAATGAAAACCTCCAGGCTTTGATTTTCCTTACCCATTACAATACTCTGATGAACATCCATTTTGTGAAAGGTGAATTCTTTACCGGCACAAAGCTTATTCCTGAAATTGAAATGAAGATGGAAAAACTCAGGGAAAGAATTGATGAACACCACTTTATGATCCTTTATCTGAAAGTGGCTGCCATGTTTTTTGGAAGTAAAATGTTTGATAAATCCATTGAATATTCCATGAAAGTGGTTGAATGCAAAGGGAATGTTCAGGAGGATCTTCTCTTCCATACCCGTATCCTGATTTTAATGGCCAAATATGAGTCAGGTAATGATGAAGATTATGATGAATTCATCAATTCAACGCTGAAATTTGCCCGCAAAATGAAAAAGCCTGAAGCTTTCCATTTTGAAAGTATTCAATTCTTTAAAAATATTAACAACCTGGTTTTAAGCCGTCAGCAGGAATCATTTAAAGCATTTGATAAAATACTGGAAGAGTTTTCAAAAAATGAATATTACAGAAGATCCTTACTGTATATTGATATTCACGGCTGGGTAAAATCCAAGATCAGAAATGTGGATGTCATTGAGATTATCAAGCAGAAAGTACGGTATAAAAGGAAGAAATAAATCGTCTGGTGGCTGAGGCTCCCGAAGCCACCAGACCTTAAATCGAAATTCTTTCCAGAAACTTCAAGGCATTTCCATGACTGATCTTCTCCATCAATTCGGTTGAAAAATCCTTTTCAAGCCTTCTGTTGATCGTATTAAATGCTGAAGCATCATCATATCCTTCAAAGAAAAAAGGGTAACGGGATTGGTCCGGATGGGCTTTATCATGAAAAAATCCAGGCCGTACGCAATGGCATCTTCCCCACCCAGATCAAGCCCGTGCTGGATATGTTCATATAATCTTTCAGGGCTGTTGTCATCCAGCCAGTCCTTTATAAGATTGAGACCTATCAAGCCTTTTCTTTTAATCACTTCCTGGGCAAGCTCGTCCGGAAGGTTTCTTTTCTTATGCTGAATGCTCCGGTAATTGGAATGGCTTGCCAGAATGGGAATGCTGTAGTTTTTCTGATCTATATAATTCAAAATATCATAAGCCAGCTGATCGCTTGTATGAGCCAGATCTATAGCAATTTTTCTGTCTGCAATATAATCTATCAGGACTTTTCCATCGTCTTTCAGTCCGGCTTCGGAATTATTTCCGCCTCCAAAACGGTTTTCTGTGTGATGAGTGATTCCCAGGTAAAGAATTTTCTTCGTGTTCCCAATAATGGTTTCCAGGTTTTTAAAGCCTGATTCCAGGGTATCATCTTCGCTGCAAAATCCTGAGGCATTTTCAATGGAAGCGATAACCCCTACTTTATCGATATTTTCAGTGTTTTTATAATTCTCTCCTTCAAATAAGAAAAAGTTTTCGCTTTTTATCAGTTCGGAAAATATTTGACTCTGCTTTATCCCATTCACAGAACTGTTTCCCCCTGTACCGGAATATATGGCCATTACCTGAAGCTTCACGTTTCCCTGTTTTAAAAAAGGAAGCGAACAACCCAATTCCCTATCACCAATTGCCGAACCTTCTTCAAGTAAATAGCATAATAAATCGCAGTGTAAATCAATATTAAAATTCATGTGATTAATTGGTAAATTATTTATTGTTTTTTTTCTAATGCATTAAAAATTATTTAAAAAAAGAGCTTCAATATTTCAGTTGTAAAAGCCTGAATCCTGATCTATTTTCGGGTAAAAGGCAAAGTGAAAAAATCAAGAGACCCGAAACTGCAGCAATCTTTTTCATATTTGATATTAATTCTTATTCTAAATGCAGGCTAATATAGTATTTTATCTAAAAAATGCGTATTTTTGCATCTTAAAATTTTTTAGTAAACAATGATAAAAATTACACTTCCAGACAATAGTGTCAAAGAATTCGAAGGAGCAGTTACTCCTTTAGATGTGGCAAAATCTATAAGCGAGGGATTGGCTAGAAATACCATTTCCGCAGTTGTAAACGGCAAACAAGTAGAAACGACCACACCTATAACCACGGATTCAACGGTACAGTTGTTAACATGGAATGATGATCTAGGTAAGAAAGCATTCTGGCATTCTTCTGCCCACTTGTTGGCGCAGGCTATCCTTGAATTTTATCCTGATGCTAAATTAACGATCGGACCTGCCATTGAAAACGGATTCTATTATGACGTAGATTTTGGGGACGAGAGTTTATCCGAAAAGGATTTTGAGAAGATTGAAAAGAGAGTTTTGGAAAATGCCAAAAAAGGTTCAACATTCTCTTTATACCCTGTTTCTAAAGAAGAAGCATTAAAAACCTATGCAGATAATCCTTACAAAGTGGAGCTTATCTCTAATCTTAATGATGGAGAGATCACTTTTGTAACTCATGATAATTTCACAGATTTATGCCGTGGAGGCCACATTCCAAATACAGGAATTGTGAAAGCCGTGAAAATTTTAAATGCAGCCGGAGCTTACTGGAGAGGAAATGAAAAGAATCCTCAGCTGACAAGAGTATACGGTATTTCTTTCCCTAAACAAAAAGAGCTTACTGAATATCTTGAAAGACTTGAAGAAGCCAAAAGAAGAGACCACAGAAAACTGGGTAAGGAGCTTGGAATTTTTGCCTTCTCTGAAAAAGTGGGTGCAGGTCTTCCTTTATGGCTTCCAAAAGGAACCGCTTTAAGAAAGAAATTGGAAAATTTCCTTAGTGATGCTCAGAAAAAAGGAGGTTATGAATTTGTAATGTCGCCACACATCGGGGCAAAAGAACTATATGTAACATCAGGACACTGGGACAAATACGGTGCAGACAGCTTCCAGCCTATCAAAACTCCTAACGAAGGAGAAGAATTCATGCTGAAGCCTATGAACTGCCCTCACCACTGTGAAATCTACAAAACTTCACAATGGAGCTACAGGGACCTTCCGAAAAGATATGCAGAATTCGGAACAGTATACAGATATGAGCAAAGTGGAGAACTTCACGGACTGACAAGAGTACGTGGATTTACCCAGGATGATGCCCACCTTTTCTGTACTCCGGATCAGCTGATGGAAGAATTTAAAAAGACCATCGATTTGGTTCTGTATGTCTTTGGTTCACTTGGATTTGCAGATTTTACCGCTCAGATTTCTTTAAGAGACCCTGAAAATACTGAAAAATACATCGGTACCGACGAGAACTGGGAAAAAGCGGAAACTGCCATTGTTACTGCAGCTAAAGAAAAAGGTTTAAATACCATTACAGAATACGGAGAGGCTGCTTTTTATGGCCCGAAACTGGACTTCATGGTGAAAGATGCTTTAGGAAGAAAATGGCAGCTTGGAACAATCCAGGTAGACTATAATTTACCGGAAAGATTTGACCTTCACTACATCGGAAGCGATAATGAGAAGCACAGACCGGTAATGATCCACAGAGCACCATTTGGTTCTATGGAGCGTTTTATTGCGATCCTTTTAGAAAATACAGCAGGAGATTTCCCGCTATGGCTGAGCCCGGATCAGTTCATTATTTTACCGATCAGTGAAAAATATGTAGATTATTCAAAAAAAGTTTCACAATTTTTGGAAAATCACGATATTAGCGGTCTGATTGACGACAGGAATGAGAAGACAGGGAAAAAGATCCGTGATGCGGAATTGAAGAAAATCCCATTCATGCTGGTTGTAGGTGAAAATGAAGAGAAGGAAGGCACAATTTCTGTAAGAAGACGTGGTGAAGGAGACCTTGGTGTCATGAGCATGGAAGATTTTGTTGCTTATTTTAAAAAGGAGGCAGCGATATAAAATTTAATTAAAAGATTAAAAAATTTAATGATTAAAAGATTGATTTACCCTTAGTAATTTTTCAATATTTTAATTCTTTAATCTTTTAATTTAAAATAAATTAGTAATTAACCAATAAAATTATAATACAATAGCACAAAGATTTAACAACAGGGGCCCACAGAGACGTCCGGTACAGGAGGACTTACACTTGATCAACGATAAAATTCGTGTGAGAGAGCTTCGTTTGGTGGGCGATAACGTAGAGCCAGGAGTTTATCCTATTGACAAAGCAAGACAGCTTGCCACAGAGCAGGAGCTTGATCTGGTAGTAATCTCCGATAAGGCTGAGCCTTTCATTGCAAGAATATTAGACTATAAGAAGTTTTTATACGAGCAAAAGAAAAAGCAGAAGGAACTAAAAGCCAAGCAGGTAAAAGTGGTTGTAAAAGAGATCCGTTTCGGACCTCAGACTGATGACCACGATTATGAATTTAAGAAGAAGCATGCTGAAAAGTTTCTTGAAGAAGGTTCAAAATTGAAAACCTACGTATTTTTTAAAGGACGTTCAATTATCTTCAAAGACCAGGGAGAAATATTACTTCTGAAACTTGCCCAGGAACTGGAGCACGTTGGAAAAGTAGATCAGCTTCCAAAACTTGAAGGAAAAAGAATGATCATGATGATGAGTCCTAAAAAACCAGCTAAATAGTTTTAACAGACGCAACGTCTGTTTCCGATCATATAAACCTCAAAATATTTTGAGGTTTTTTTGTTTTTAATTATTAAGTAATTATAACAAATAGTGAAAGCAATCTGAAAGCAATCAATTATGATAGCCTGCTCCTCCGGATTTCATATTTTTCGCAGCCCTGAATAAATAAAAGAATACCCAATGCCAATGGTCTGAACCTTAAACAGATCAGCTTGCAGTTTTATGTTACCGGAAAATCAGTATCGCTATATTTAAAATTTCTGGTATCTCCTTCCCTTCTGCTTTTTCCGTACACCTTTTAAAGAGGCAATAACGATTAATCGATATCTTTCTGGATTTTTTCAGGCAGTAATTAATTTTCTTACCCTATCTCCGAATGACCATGCAAAAAACCATTGATTATTAATTATATAGTCACTTAAAAGTGTCTTAATGTTAATTGAAAGATACTATTAATAAAGGATTATTTACATTTATTTAATCTTCAAATAGTGAATTAATAGTATTAATTATTATATTTGCAGCGTTAAATATAAATATACCCATGAAATTTAAATTACTGACTTTATTAAGTCTTCCGATGCTTCTTGCATCTTGCGCTCAGGATGATACTCTTGATAATGTGAATACAAATGTGCCAAGCGAAAAGCACAGCATTGCAGGTAAAAAGAGTGAATCCCGTATTTTGGATCTTACACGTTATACCCTTTTAAAGGAAAGCGTCAACCATCCTCAGATATTAGAAGCCGGACAAGCGATCAATATGGAGTACGGTGGCAGCAATTACAAATTTATCATGCAGACTGACAATAATCTTGTTCTGTACAGAGAAAGACCGGGTCGAACTGATGTAATCTGGCATTCCAATACCTACAGAAGCTCGGGTACTCCAAAGCTTATTGTACAGAACGATGGAAACATGGTGATTTACAGAGATGGAAACGCTCTTTGGAGTTCCAATACTGCAGTTAACTATTATGTAGCCAATCCACACGTTAAACTTCAGCTTTATTCAAGAACAGGGGCTGCCATTCCTTCAGGATTCAGAATCAAAGTTATTTTAGGTGGAAATAACGAAGAAAGAAACGATATCATCGTGGAAGACTTCTTATAATAAAAAATACTTTTAGTCTTAGCCGTTTCATTCAGAGACGGCTTTTTGTATGTATATCCGACAAAATCACAGATAATGAAAGTTCGGATTGATTTTTTTGTATCTTTGCAAACTGTAATTCCTCTGTATTGCAGGAATCAAGGACAAGATATTGATAACAAAACAATAAAAAAGCAGAACAATGCCAAAATTAAAAACGAAATCAGGTGCTAAAAAGCGTTTTAAACTTACCGGAACTGGTAAGATTAAAAGAAAGAATGCTTTCAAAAGCCACATCTTAACTAAGAAAGAAACTAAGCAGAAGAGAAATCTTACGCAGACTTCTTACGTAGCTTCTGTGGATGAGAAAAGTGTTCTACGTCAATTAGCCATTAAGTAGTTTTTATAAATCTATATTCGGTTTATAAGAATTCAAACAAATTCAACAATTTAACCCTGAAACGGTGCCACTAAGTGAATTTTTCATATAAATTAGAAAATTCCGCCCTTTTCAAAAAAACAATTTAAATTATGCCAAGATCAGTAAATGCAGTAGCTTCAAGAGCTCGCAGAAAGAAAATTATGAAGCAAGCTAAAGGTTTTTTCGGTAGAAGAAAGAACGTTTGGACTGTAGCTAAAAACGCGGTAGAAAAAGCAATGCAATATGCTTACCGTGGAAGAAAAGAGAAAAAGAGAAATTTCAGATCACTTTGGATCACGCGTATCAACGCTGGTGCAAGAGAGCACGGAATGTCTTACTCTCAGTTTATGGGAGCTCTTAAAAAGAACAACGTAGAGCTTAACAGAAAAGTTTTAGCAGATTTAGCAATGAATCACCCTGAAGCTTTCAAAGCAGTTGTAGATCAAGTAAAATAATGTAGAATTTTTTGTTATCAATATAATCCCGGGCTTTGCCCGGGATTTTTGTTTTCCGGAATATATTTTTTTCATTAAAAATCACAAATGATAGATTTATTTTCTCACATTTAAGCTAATTAGAAAAAATGAAGCTTCGCTAAAGATTTTTTCCATTTTGCATAAAATAAAATTGATTTTTATTATCTACATTTGTTGGATTATTAAATCTATAAAAACTTTAGTTAAAAGTGAAAAAAATATCAACTATTTTACTCCTTTCTTTATCAGCTTACTACCTTCATGGTCAGAATTTTATACAGGCCTACCAAACCCGGGTGAATAAAATATCCCAGGCTAATATTACAGCCAATCTTCAGGACTTCGCGAATCTTGGTGTAAAAACTACCGGCACTATAGAAAATACCAACGCATTGGAATGGCTTAAGGCTAAATATCAATCTTATGGATATACTGCAGGCCAGATTACAGAAGATACTTTTACCTATGGAGGCAATACTTCCAAAAATTTAATCGTAACCAAAACAGGAACCGTATATCCAGATACCTATGTGATCATTTGCGGGCATTACGACACGATAGTAGGCCCCGGAGTCAGTGATAATGGCAGCGGAACCTCTATTTTGCTGGAGGCAGCCAGAATTTTAAAAGATGTTCCTACGGAATATTCCGTGAAGTTTATTCATTTTTCAGGAGAGGAACAAGGACTTGTGGGAAGCAACCATTATGTAAATAATGTTGTTTTCCAGAATAACGCACGCCAGTTGAATCTGAAAGTGGTTTTCAATATCGACCAGGTAGGAGGAAAACTGGGGAATGTAAACAATAATATCAAGTGCGAAAGCGATCAGAGCGGGCAAAGCGGGAACAACGCAGCTTCATTGGCGATGACCCAGCAGCTGGCTACCTGCACTACCCTATACTCTCCGCTTCAGACGACAATGTCCAATGCATTCAATTCGGATTATATGCCTTTTGAAAACAGAGGGGATATCATTACAGGATTTTACGAAACAGTCAGAAGCTATAATGAACATACGGTAAACGATACTTTTGCCAATGTAGATCCTGTATATGTATTTAATGTGGGAAAAGCTGCTTTAGGAGCCTTACAGCACTTTGCAGTAGCTTCAGCGGTTACTCTGGCCACGGATGATGTTCAGGTTGAAAATCTATTAGAAACGGTTAAAATTTACCCAAACCCAGCGCGTGATGTGCTTCACATTGAAATGCCGAAGGATCATAAAAACTTTAAGGTAGAAATCAGCGATATGAACGGCCGGCTGATTTTAAATGCAGATAACGAAAAGAAAATGAATACCTCAGGCCTGGCAAACGGAACGTATATGGTTACTGTAAAATCTGATACCGACAGCATCACCAGAAAAATCATTATTGAAAAATAGCCACACACCAAACCAAAATATTTAATATGAAAAAATTCACCACCTTTTTGTGCACTGCATTAGCGGTAGGAACCGTCAGTGCCCAGACCCTCGTTCAGGCTTATAAGAACAGGGCGGATCTGGTTTCACAAACCAACATTACCAACAATCTTCAGGAGTTTTCCAATTTAGGGGTAAAAACCACTGGATCCGTGAATAACGCCAATACTTTAACCTGGCTTAAAAACAAGTACACCTCTTACGGATATTCCGCAAGCCAGATCGTGGAAGATCCTTTCACTTTCGGAAGTACAAGTTCCAGGAACCTGGTGATTACAAAGACGGGAACTCTTTATCCTGATAAATATGTAATCATCTGCGGGCATTATGATACCATTACCGGTCCCGGAACCAATGATAATGGAAGCGGAACATCGGTTATCCTGGAAGTTGCCCGGATTTTAAAAGATGTTCCTACAGAGTATTCCATCAAGTTTATCCATTTTTCCGGAGAGGAACAAGGCCTGTACGGAAGCTCCCATTATGCAAATAATGTTGCCTACCAAAGCGGTGTAAAAAAACTGGACATCAAATTGGTTTTCAATCTTGATCAGGTTGGAGGCAAATCAGGTAATACTAATACCAAGATCATCTGTGAAAGAGATACCGGCGGACAGTCAGGAAATAATGCCTCATCCAATACCATTACCCAGCAGCTGGCAACATGTACTACATTGTACTCTCCTCTCCAGACCAGCATTTCCAATGCGTATTCTTCAGACTACATGCCTTTTGAACAGAAAGGATATGTGATCACGGGCTTTTATGAATATACCAGAAGCTACACTGAACATACGGTAAATGATACTTTTGCCAATGTAGATCCTGTTTATGTGTTTAAAGTAGGTAAAGCTGCCGTGGGAGCAATGCAGCATTTTGCCACAGCAGCCACCAATATTACAGCTATTTCTACCTCAAAAGAAGTGCCTGTAACAACTCTGGAGTCTGTAAAAGTCTACCCGAACCCTGCAAAAGACGTATTAACCGTTGAGCTGCCGGATCCGGCCATAAAGAACTTTACTGTTGAAATTACCAATTTAAAGGGACTTTCCGTATTGAAGGAAGAAAATCAGGCACGGATCAATGTGTCACAGCTTGAAAATGGAATTTATTTATGCACTGTAACAACAGAAAGCGCAAGTATTACCCGGAAAATAATTATTGAAAAATAATTTAAATCATTAATTATAAAGGTAAATATTACTCTTAAAACACACCACAATCATAAAATAATTAAAATGAAAAAAACAATCGTAATGCTGCCTGTCTGTTTTGCAGCACTCAGCGGTAAAGCCCAGACTTTTATCCAGGCTTACCAGGACAGAGCCAACCTGGTTTCCCAGACCAATATTACAACAAACTTACAGCAGTTTTCCAATCTGGGTATTAAAACGACCGGTTCCGTAAAGAATGCCGAGGCATTGGCATGGATCAAAAACAAGTATATTTCTTACGGATATTCTGCCAGCCAGATCGTAGAAGATCCTTTTACATTTGGAAGTACAAGCTCAAAAAATCTGGTGATTACCAAAACAGGAACAGTTTATCCTAATAAATATGTCATTATCTGCGGGCATTTTGACAGTATTTACGGTCCGGGAGTCAATGATAACGGAAGCGGGACTTCCATTATTTTAGAGGCCGCGAGAATTTTGAGAAATGTTCCTACGGAGTATTCCATTAAGTTTATCCATTTCTCCGGCGAGGAGCAGGGATTGAGAGGAAGTACCCATTACGTCAATAATGTGGCTTACCAGAACGGAACAAGGGTTTTGGACATCAAGCTGGTATTCAATCTTGACCAGGTAGGCGGTGTTATGGGCAATAACAACAATACAGTATACTGCGATCAGGATCAAGCTGGTCCCACAAGCAATAATGCTGCTTCGGCAGCGGTAACTCAGCAGCTGAGAAACTGTACTGCCCTGTACTCTCCTCTTCAAACCGCTGTAGATCCCGCAGAAGATACAGATTATATACCGTTTGAAAGAAAAGGTGAAGTGATTACAGGCTTTTTTGAAAGAATAAGAAGTACCTATCCGCATTCTGCTGATGATACTTTTGCCAATACTGACCCGGTTTATATTTATAAAATCGGCAAAGCAACGGTGGGAGCCCTGCAGCATTTTGCAGTAGCCACTTCTTCGAATTCTATCGTATTGGGAGCAAAAGAAACGGCTTCCAACCAGTCTCTCGAAGCGGTATCCGTTTATCCTAATCCTTCTAAAGATACCATCAATATTGAGCTTCCTGTCGGCACAAGAAAAGATTTCAGCTTTGAAATTACAGATCTCTCAGGAAAATCTCTTCTTAAAACGGCTAACGAAAAGGCTGTTAATGTATCAAAGCTGGCTGAAGGGGCCTACATTGGAATTATACAATCCGACGGTCAGAAAGCTGTACGAAAAATCCTGATTGAAAGATAGTCTGATCAATCTATTCAAATGATAAGAGGATGTTTCAAAAGTGAAACATCCTCTTTTTATTACATCATATGCCTTGAATCATTTGTCCCTGCTTAGAAGAACCTGCTCAATGTCTTCCATAGAAAAACCTTTTGCTTTAAGCAGAATCAGGAAATGATACATAAGATCGGCAGCTTCGTTTTTGAAGAGATCATCATTGCTGTCTTTAGCTTCAATAACAAGTTCTACAGCTTCCTCTCCTACTTTCTGGGCCATTTTATTGATTCCTCTCTGGTAAAGGGAATATGTATATGAATTTTCCGTTTTTTTATCAATTCTTTCGGAGATTTTTGACTCCAGCTCATAGATAAAACCTTTGCTTTCCTTTTCACCAAAGCAGCTGAAGCTTCCGGTGTGGCAGACTGTGTTTGTAGGAACAGCCTGAATTAAAACCGTATCCTGATCACAATCTATACTTATATTCTTTACAGTCAGGAAATTACCGGATTCTTCCCCTTTTGTCCAAAGCCTGTTTTTGGAACGGCTGAAAAAAGTGACGATACCATCCTTTTTTGTCTTTTCAAAAGCCTCCTCATTCATATACCCAAGCATGAGCACCTGCTGCGTTCTGCTGTCTTGGATGATCACCGGAACAAGGCCGTTATTTTTGTTAAAATCTATTTTCATCGTACGGGTATTTTTTGAGTTTTTAAATATTGTTTCAATTCCTGAACAGGTACTTCATTAAAATGGAAAATACTGGCTGCTAAAGCCCCTGTTGCTTTTGTTTCACTGAATACTTTAATAAAATCATCTGCGCTTCCTGCTCCTCCTGAAGCAATCACAGGGATAGAAACAGCTTCCGAAACCAGCTTCGTGATGCGTAGATCGAAGCCGTTTTTTGTTCCGTCACCATCCATTGAGGTCAGCAGAATCTCTCCTGCTCCCAATGATGAAGCTTCTTTTGCCCAGTCTACGGTATTCAGGTTCGTGGCAAGCTTTCCGCCTCTTACATAGACAAGGTCTGAACCGTCTGTAAAACGCGTGTCAATAGCAACCACAACACACTGGCTTCCAAATTCTTTGGCAAGGTCACCAATCAACTGTGGATTTTTAACCGCAGAAGAATTGATGCTAATCTTATCTGCACCGGCTTCCAGAAGCTTTCGGACATCTTCCACAGAGGAAATTCCACCGCCTACGGTAAACGGGATGCTGAGCTGCCTGGCTATTTCTTTTACAAGATCTGCAAAGGTCTTCCTGTTTTCCAATGTCGCCGTAATATCCAGAAAAACAAGTTCGTCAGCACCTTCATGTTCATATTTTACCGCAAGCTCTACCGGATCTCCGGCATTTCGTAATCCTTCGAAATTAACTCCTTTTACGGTAGTTCCGTCTTTAATATCCAGACATGGAATGATTCTTTTTTAAGCATTTTCAATAAATTTCTGAAGTTGTGATAAACTTATTTTTCCTTCATAAATGGCTTTTCCGATAATGGTTCCCGAACATCCGATCTCTTTCATCCTGTATACGTCTTCAATGCATGAAATACCACCGCTCGCCGTAAGCTTTACTGAAGTTTTATCCAGTATTTCTTTATACAGGTCTGTGGACGGACCTTCCAGCATTCCATCTTTGGAAATATCTGTGCATATGGTCTGGCTGATGCCTTTTTCCTGATACTGAAGAAGAAAATCTATAATATCCAGGCTGCTTTCTTCCAGCCATCCGGATGTTTTGATTTTCCTGTTTTCGCAGTCAGCTCCTAAAATAATCCTGTCATTTCCATATTTCTGAACCATTTCCAGGCAGAATTCCGGGTCCTGTACGGCAATGCTTCCCAAAGTGATCTGTTTTGCTCCCGAATTAAAGGCTATATCTATATCATTCCCTGTTTTTAAACCACCTCCGAAATCAATATGAAGGGAAGTTTCTCTGGCTATACTTTCAAGAACTTTCTGGTTCACAATATGTCTGGATTTGGCACCATCCAGGTCTACAAGGTGAAGAAACCGGATTCCGAAACTTTCGAATTCTTTAGCGATCTCCACAGGGTTTTCGCTGTATATTTTTTGGGTAGAATAATCTCCTTTTGACAGACGGACACATTTTCCGTCAATGATATCAATTGCTGGAATAATCTTCATCACCTATAGTTTTATAAAGTTTTCTAATATTTTACTACCCGTCAGTCCCGATTTTTCAGGGTGAAACTGTACAGCAAAGAAATTGTCTTTCTGAAGCGAAGCACTGAACGGAAGAATATAATCACATACGGACACCGTAGACTCTGCCAGACCACAATAATAACTGTGGACAAAGTAAACATCACTATTCTCCTCAATCCCTGAAAAAAGTGGGGATTTAAGGCCTGAAATGGTATTCCATCCCATATGCGGAACAAGGTCTTCCGGCGGAAACTGCCTAACATCTACATCAAAAATTCCCATTCCTTTTGTATTTCCTTCTTCATTATTACCACACATCAGCTGCATTCCGAGACAAATTCCTAAAACCGGCTGCTTCAGACTGGGGATTAGCGCATTAAGACCCTTTTCTTCAAGTACTTTCATCGTTGATGAAGCTTCTCCCACGCCCGGAAATATTACTTTATCAGCTTTTATAATCAGCTCGGGATCATCCGTAATGATGGAATTAATATTGAGCCGGGCCAAAGCATTCTGGACAGAACTTACATTTCCTCCGTTGTATTTTATCAATGCGATCATGTTATAAACTTCCTTTGGTTGATGGTAAATTAAAACTGCCGTCCGACTGGTTCACCGCCATTTTAACAGCTTTTGCAAATGCTTTGAAAACCGCTTCTATTTTGTGGTGTTCATTATCTCCTTCCGCTTTGATGTTCAGATTGGATTTTGATGAATCTGTAAATGATTTGAAAAAGTGAAAGAACATTTCTGTAGGAACATCCCCTATTTTTCTCTTTTGAAATCAACCTCCCAAACGATCCAAGGCCTTCCTCCGAAATCAATGGCAGCCTGGGCCAGACAATCGTCCATCGGAAGCAAAAAGCCATATCTTTCAATCCCTTTTTTATTTCCTAATGCTTTTGAAAAGGCTTCACCTAAAGCAATTCCGGTATCTTCAATGGTATGGTGCTCATCCACCTTCAGGTCTCCGTTTACTTTAATTTTAAGATCAAGGTTTCCGTGTCTTGCAATCTGATCCAGCATGTGATCGAAAAAATGAAGACCGGTAGAAATTTCTGCAGCTCCTTTACCGTTCAGGTCTATTTCAATGTCTATTTCTGTTTCGTTGGTTTTTCTGTAGACCTTTGCCTTTCTTGATTCCTGCTTTAAAAAGCGATAAATTTCAGACCAATTTGTTGTAGTAAGCGCTGCTTTCTCATTAAAGCTTTCATTGATAAAAATAGCTTTAGTTCCCAAATTTTCAGCGAGTTGAACGTCTGTATTCCGATCACCGATTACATATGAATTTTCAAGATCATAATTTCCATAGATGTATTTTGAAAGCATGCCGATTCCCGGTTTTCTGGTAGGTAGGTTTTCATGCTCAAAACTTTTGTCAATCAGGATATCACTGAAAATGATTCCTTCGTTTTCGAAAGTTTTCAGCATTTTCTCCTGGGGCTTTATAAAATCTTCATAAGGAAAACTATCCGTCCCCAAACCATCCTGATTGGTGACCATTACCAGCTCGTAATCCATTTCTCTGGCAATTTTGGAAAGGTTCTGGAAAACTCCCGGATAAAACTCAAGTTTTTCCAGCGAATCTACCTGAAAATCTAAGGGCGGTTCTATGATCAAGGTTCCGTCACGGTCTATAAAAAGTACTTTTTTCATGATGCAATTGCTTTTAAAACATTGATTAATTTTTCGTTTTCTTCACGGCTTCCTACATTGATCCTTATGCAATCCTGAATTGCAGGCGACCTTTGGCTGGTCAGAATTTCCTTATCCAGCATTTTCTGATACACCGTCCGGGCATTATTGACTTTGATCAGGAAGAAATTGGCATCGGTAGGAAATACCCTGATAATGCATTCCATTTTTTAAATTCTTCTTCCAGCCAGGCTCTTTCCTGCAAAATGCTGTCAACATTATCCTTTAGCCTATTTTTATCATCCAAAAGGGTTAGAATAAGCTCCTGGCTTAAAGAATTAACGTTGTAAGGAGCCTTCACCGTATTGATGAAACGGATGATCTCTTCAGAAGCATAAGCAGCACCAACCCTTGCTCCTGCCGTTCCCCAGGCTTTAGAAAAAGTCTGCAGCACAATCAGGTTAGGATACTTATCCAGAAGTTCAATTGCTGATCTATTTTCTGAAAATTCAATGTAAGCTTCATCTATGACAACAATTCCGTCAAAATTCCGGATGAAAAATTCTATATCCTGTACACTGTTCCCGGTCGGGTTATTAGGAGAACAAAGGAAAAAAACTTTGATGTCGCGTTCCTGAGTAATCTTTAAAAAGTCATCTTTTACAATTTCAAAGTTTTCATCCAGGTTTAATTTTACAACTTCATTTTCATTCACCGCCGCGTAAAAAGCGTACATGGCAAATGAAGGGTTCATCATCAGAATGGTGTCTTTTTTAGGCTCACAGAAGATTTTTATGATCAGATCAATCAATTCATCGCTGCCGTTTCCCAAAGCGATCTGTGAAGGAGTTACCTTTTTAAGGTCTGCAAGCTTGCTTTTAAGCTTTTTCTGAGTTGAATCCGGATATCTGTTGAATTCCCCGAACGGACATTCATTAGCATCCAGAAGAACCGGGGATTTAAACTCACTGTTATCTCTGAAGCTGGTGTAAGGCTGTAAACTGAGTATATTTTTTCTAACTAAAGTATTGAGGTTGAATTCTTTCATTATCTTATTTTAATCGTATGGACACTGCATTTTTGTGGGCAATAAGACCTTCTGCTTCTGCCATTACTTCTATTGTTTTTCCTATTTTTTTCAAACCTTCTTTAGAAAGGTGCTGAAAGGTAATTTTTTTAACAAAACTGTCGAGGGAAACGCCGCTGTAGTTCCTTGCATAAGCATTAGTCGGCAAAGTATGATTAGTCCCGCTGGCATAATCTCCGGCACTTTCGCAGGAATAATTTCCCAGAAAAACCGATCCGGCATTGCTGATCTGTGGAATGTACTGCTCAAAATCTTCCAGGGCAAGGATAAGGTGTTCCGGAGCATACAAATTGCTGAATTCCAAAGCTTCTTCTATTGAATTCATCAAAACAAAAACACTGTGATCAAGGGCCTGTGTAGCCATTTCGTTTCTCGGAAGCTTCTTCACCTGTTTTTCAACGGCTTCAATGGTTTCACTGAAAATCCTGAAATCTGTGGTAATAAAAACTACCTGGCTGTCGCTTCCGTGCTCTGCCTGTGAGAGAAGATCCGCTGCACAGAATTCAGGAACAGCCTGGCTGTCTGCAATAACAAGCACTTCACTTGGACCGGCAGGCATATCGATGGCAACGCCGTAACGCTGTGCATATTCTTTGGCGGCAACAACATACTGGTTACCGGGTCCAAAAATTTTATACACCTTTGGAATACTTTCTGTTCCAACGCTCATAGCTGCGACGGCCTGTGCACCTCCGGTTTTAAATACCTTTGTAATCCCGCAAAGGTTTGCTGTAAACAGAATTGCAGGATTAATATTACCGCTGCTGTCCGGTGGTGTACAAAGGATTATTTCCTGGCATCCTGCCAAATTTGCAGGCACAGCGAGCATCAGCACGGTAGAGAATAAAGGAGCAGTCCCACCCGGAATGTAGATCCCTACTTTTTCAACGGCACGGTTTTCTCTCCAGCAGGTTACTCCTTTTACAGTCTCTATTTTTTCTGTTTCTGCCAGTTGTGCACTGTGAAATTTAGCTATATTTTCTTTGGCCTGTTGAATGGCTTTCTTTAAATCTTCAGAAATTTTGTCTGCCGCATTCTCCAATTCTTCCTCAGAAACTACAATCTGCGGTGTTACCGCCTTATCAAATTTTTTGTTGAATTCTATAAGTGCACTGTCTCCCTGTTTTTCAACGGCATCAAATATATTCTTAATAAGTCCGGATATTTCTTTCTGCTCAATGACAGGGCGTTTTACGAGATCCGGCCATGCATTCCGTTCTGGATATCTGTATATTTTCATAATTAAATCACCATTTTATCGATTGGAATAATGAGTATGTCCTGCGCTCCGTTTTCTTTCAGTTCATCAATGACGTCCCAAAATCTTACTTCATCTATTACTGAATGAATGCTGCTCCATCCTTTTTCGGCCAAAGGAATAACGGTTGGACTTTTCAGTACCGGAAGCACTGAAGCAATGTCACTGATCTTTTCATCAGGAACATTCATCAGGATATATTTTGAGTTTTTCGCTTTTAAAACAGACTTGATTCTGAACAGAAATTTATCCAAAATAGCTTCCTTCTGAGCATCGAGCACGGATGTTTTTGCAAGAACAGCTTCTGATTTAAGAATGGTAACCGTTTCTCTCAACCCGTTTTTAAATAAGGTGCTTCCAGAGCTTACAATATCACAGATCCCGTCTGCAAGGCCAATATTCGGAGCAATTTCAACGGAACCGGAAATAATGTGGATATCGGAAACGATCCCTTTTTTATCAAGGAAATTTCTAAGGGTGTTGGGATAGGAAGTGGCAATCTTTTTACCCTGAAAGTAAGAAAGATCGTCGGTTTCCACTTCTTTGGGAACGGCTAGGGAAACCCGGCATTTTGAAAATCCAAGTTTCTCAACAATCCTGATGTTTTTCTGTTTTTCTTCTAAAAGGTTTTCTCCTACGATAGCAATATCTACCACTCCGTCTTCCAGATACTGCGGAATATCCGAGTTTCTGAGGTACATGATCTCCATCGGGAAGTTGTCTACGGAAACCTTGAGCTGGTCTTTACCGTTGTTGACGAAAATACCGCAGTCTTTGAGGAGCTGTAAGGAATCTTCGTAAAGCCTGCCGCTTTTCTGAATCGCAATTTTTAATTTACTCATTGTATTATTTTAAGATAAATCTGAGCAAATAAAAACTGATCTGTTGAAGATTCCGGGAAGAATTCAGGAAACAAAAAAACCGTCTATTTACTCAGACGGTTTTTAATTATTTTGATTTTAACACATGTTTATATCAATCAGTTCCGTCTTAGCAGAGATGATGATAGTAATGATGAAGTGTTAAAAAATTCGGTATCATTGTTTTGAATTGTGGTACAAATGTAGGGTTTATTTTTAAACTGCAAAGTTTTTTTACAGATTTTTTTTGTAGAGCTCCATTAATTGTGCTGCAATAGGTTCGTCATTAAATTTCTGAACAAACTCAAAACTCTTTTCTGCACGGCGTTTCCTTTCGGATTCATTTTCCCAGAGGAATTTTATTTTAGCTCCTATATCAACGTAATTGTTAGGATCAATATAAACAGAGTCTTTTCCACCCGCTTCCGGCAGGCAACTGGTATTGCTGGTGATCGTTGCTGTTTTTGAGAAAAGTGCTTCTATTACCGGGATTCCAAAGCCTTCGAAAAAGCTAGGATACACGAAAACATCTGCCAGCTTGTAGATCACAGCCAGCTCATCCATAGAAACTCCTTCAAGGAAAAGTACTTGCTTTTCCATTTTATTTTTTTTGATAAAAGCTTCTACTTTTTTGTAGTAATTGGTTTTTCTTCCTACCACCAATAAAGGAATTTCAGTTCCGCTGATGCCCTTAACTATATTTAAAAGGTTTTTCCTGGCTTCAATGGTTCCAACGTTTAGAATATAGCGTTCCGGAAGGTTAAATTTTTCTTTTACAGCCTGGATAACATCATCTGACTGCTGTTCTTTAAAAGCTTTGTGGCATCCCTGGTAAATGACCTCTATTTTATTTTCGGGAACTTTCAGATAAGTGATGATATCTTTTTTGGTCTGTTCCGAAATAGCAATGATTTTATCGGCAGAAATAGCTGCTTTTTTAAATTTCCACAAGTGAATCTTCCGGTCAAAGAAAGAATAATACTGCGGATATCTCATGAAGATCAGATCATGGATCGTCACAATCTTTCTGATAGGTTGTTTACCCCATTTCAAAGGCAGTTCACCGGAAAGGCCGTGAAATATCTGTGCCCCTTCCTTCTGTGCATCTTTTCCCATTTTAAGCTGCCGGGAAAGGCTTCCTTTTGAAGTTTGTACAAATTTCACATTGGGTTGCTCCAGAATTTCTCTGCCTCTTTCCGAACTGTTTTTATTCAGCAGTAGGTATTCGTTTTCAGGATAATACCGGGAAAGAATCCTGACAAGGTCCCTGGAATAATTGCCCAATCCGGACGTATTGTGAAAAAAACGTTTTGCATCGAAGGCAATTTTCATATCAGAGTTTTTAATAAGCTTAATGGTTTAAAGGTATAAATAAAATAAACCCTAAATGAATATTCAGGGTTTATTGTATAAATTTTAAAATGAAACTTTAAAATTTAAAGAAAACATAGCTTATACAGCTACATTATTCTCTCTTAAAGCATCATTAAGAGATGTTTTCTTATCTGTAGATTCTTTTCTCTGGCCAATAATCAATGCACATGGAACCTGATATTCTCCTGCAGGATACTGTTTTGTATAGCTTCCGGGGATTACCACTGAACGTGCAGGAACTCTTCCTTTGATCTCAACCGGCTGATCTCCCGTAACGTCGATAATTTTTGTAGAAGCAGTCAATACTACATTGGCACCCAAAACAGCTTCTTTTTCTACGTGAACACCTTCTACTACGATACATCTTGAACCGATGAAACAGTCATCCTCAATGATTACAGGAGCTGCCTGTAACGGCTCCAATACACCACCGATACCTACACCACCACTCAGGTGAACGTTTTTACCGATCTGTGCACAGCTTCCTACTGTAGCCCAGGTATCCACCATGGTTCCTGAATCCACATAAGCACCGATATTCACATAAGATGGCATCATAATCACTCCTGAAGCCACAAAAGATCCTTCTCTTGCGATGGCATGCGGTACAACTCTTACTCCTTTTTCAGCATAGTTTCTCTTCAAAGGAATTTTGTCATGAAATTCAAACGGACCTACTTCAATGGTTTCCATTTTCTGGATCGGGAAATACATTACTACAGCTTTCTTCACCCATTCATTCACCTGCCATCCGTTTTCCGTAGGCTCAGCAACACGAAGTTCTCCGGAGTCCAATAAAGAAATAACTTCTCTTATCGCCTTCTGGCTGTCTTCATTCTGTAATAAATCTCTATTATCCCAAATGTTTTCAATTGTTTGTTGTAACGACATGTTTCTTGTTTAAATTAATTTGAAAATTATTCGCGCCAAAGATACAAAAAAGTTCAGCAAAACAGTTTTATCCTGTATGCTTTTAATGTCGTAGGCTGTCCATGCATTTAAGGATTGCAGAACTAAAGAAAATTTTTACAGCCAATTTCCGGATGAAGAGAATAATAAGTTATTATAATAATTTACAGCACTCTCTGGGCATGAAGGTAAGCTTTGTTCCAGTATTTTTCGTTTAATGAAGAAATAATGACTCCTTTTGAAGTGGAAGCATGGATGAATTTTACTTCTCCATCTGCTCCGATATCATGAACGATTCCTACATGAGAAACCCTGCTTCCTCCGGCTGTGGCAAAAAGAGGAGATCGCCGGGCTTTACTTCCTTAATGTCAATTTTTTTACCGGCGTCGGCCTGATCTGCAGATCTGCGTGGAAGGGAAAAATCATTTTCTTCAAAAACTTTTACGGTAAAACCGGAACAGTCAAAACCTGATGAGCTGTTTCCCCCGAATTTATAGGGTGTTCCGAGATATTTCTCAGCATCTTTCAGAATATCACTGACTGACCTGGAAATATTTCCATCAAATTTAGAATCCAGTTTTCTGAGGTTTTCAGCTTTTGCAACGGTTTTGGTTGCAGTCTTTTTTTGGAAGATACATTTTTTGATGATCCGCAGGAAACTGCAATAACTGAGGCCATCATCAGAACGGAAAGCTGCTTTATCCTTAAGTTTTTTTCAAATAATCCCGGTATCATAGTCATCTGATTTTAAATGAAGTAACTAATTGTGTGACAAATATACATTTTATATTTTAATTATACTAAAACTATACTACAACTATATAATAAATATATGTTAAAATTAGGATTTCTTATATTTATTAGTATATTTGAATCCAATTTGGTGATATGGCAACGTATGAAAGTTTAATAAAGATCAAAGGCAGTGTAGGCGATCTGGTTTTTTACAGCCTGAACGGAAAGAATGTGGTTCGTAAAAAGAGCGGATTCAATAAAACTGCTTTCAAAAAAAGCCCTTCTTATGAAAAGGTAAGGCAGAACAGTTCTGAGTTTGGGCACTGTTCAAAAGCAGGAAAGACGATACGCGGCTGTATTGAAAATTATATCCGGGAAGCTGGCGAACCTCTACTCTACCAAAGGTTTGCAAAGCTGATGACCACTATCAAGGATTTTGACACTGTTTCAGAGAAGGGGAAAAGAACTGTACAAAACGGGCTTACTACTGAGGAAGGGATGCACCTTCTTAAAGAATTCAAATTTGGAGAAAAGGAAAATTTCAGTGCCGGAACTTATATTTCCGGAGAAAACGAAGATATTACCCTGAATCTGGATGACCGGCTTTCAGCGGATGAATTAATTGTAGTTCGTATACATGCTGATCTGGATGCATACACTGCTGAATTTTTTGAAGATAAAATTCCCATAAAAAATGAAAAAGAAATTCTTTTGAAAAAGCAATTTCAGGACGGTAAACCCCTGCTATACTTTTTAGTGCTTAAGAATAAGGAAAAGATTACCCACATGGGGTTTATTTAAAATAAGAAAGCCTGCAGATGAATCTGCAGGCTTTCTGTTTTATTTTTTATCTCCTGTCCAGGTGCCGTATCTTGCGGGGGTAGGAACAGCGTTTGACCAGTTTCCGTTTCCTTTTTATCTCTTGAAAGGGTGCCTTTGAATTCGCCATCATCAGGTAGTCCGACTACAGCGGTAAGATCTCCGGTTTCGGTTAAATTCCCGGAAATATTATAATTTTCATCATTGACTGTAGAGTGCATGGTACCTGTTACTTTACCGTCGCTGGCTACCACAAGATTCCAGGTTCCATCGTCGCTTCCTGTGTATTTGCCTGACCATGTTCCTATATAATCATAAATAGTATCGTCATCAGAGCTGCATCCGATAAATAAAAAAGCTGTTAAAAGAAGTAAAAAAAGTTTCTTCATAGTTTCTAATAGTTTATAAGCTAATCAAATTTTATTGTTGTTTATTCATCTCTACTTAAAAAATAGAAGACTGAATCATTTATTTTTTGCCTTGTTCCGTGCAAATCTACTAATTTTTTTCATTCAGATTATCTGAATTTTAATCAGGTGATTATATTTTTATGAATTAGTGCCTTATTTTGGCTAAAATACAATTATTTACTAAAGAGAAACAAGCAATTTTACTGTATTTCAGTAAAAGTATTTTACAAACCGCTTCATTTATATATTTTACAGATGTACTATGTTTATTTTTTCTTTGTTTAATGAAAATTCAGATAATCAAATCATTTAAATTGAATTTAAAATACAAATTATTTTCGCATTTATAAATATTTCTTACTTTAGTGAAAAATATAAAATTTTACTAAAACCTTAATTAATACCATGAAAACGAGACTATTTATTTCCCTTACAGTTATTTTATTCAATAACGCATATTCTCAGGTAGGGATTAACACTTCCACCCCATCCCATACTTTAGATGTGAACGGACCTGCCAGAGTAAGAGCATTGGCCAATACCGAAAGGAAAATTGTTGCCGCCGATGAGCAGGGAGTTTTGATCTTAATTTCACCTGAAGAAGTCTTTTCTCCCAAGGCATTGCTGAATACTTCCACATCAGCCGCGGAACAAAGGCTTACCGTTTACGAAGGAAAATGTTTCCAGCCCGCTGATAATGCGTCTTCCTGTACGGTGAACGTTAACCACTACAGTTCCTGTGCAGGCTTCACAAGGGCTGTAGATACCCAGATTGTGGTAGGCCAAACCATCAATACGGTGAACGGACAGTTTTTGGGAACCTGGTCTGCCCGTTTTATTGATAATAAAGGTTATGTGGGAGGAGCAACAGCTGCTGAACAGGTTGCTCCTGATTATCCGAGGATCTCCTATCCTGCTGCCAATACAGCCAATTATTTAGGCAGCGGATCTTTTTCCGGACAGTGTAATGCGGACCTGACAACAACCATCAACCAGGTGACCGGTGATATCAAAGTGGAATCTGTGAAAAGAAGTATGTTTGCCCATCTTGTTTACCTCTTGTCTATATCTCGTTCAAAGAGTAATTAAATAAATATTCATAAAATTAGCCACATGTAATTAATGTGGCTAATTGTCTTAAAGATTACCCTTTATCCAAATACAATCTGGTGATATTTTTAAATGGAAAATGATAGGTTCGGTGAAAAAATTTATACATATTACTATATTCAGCAAACCTATGCTTATAGACAATTTCTTTTATCATCAGCTTTGAAAACATGAGGTCTTCCACTACATCCATCATTTTCAGTTTAATTGTAAAATCATAGAAAGTAGTCCCGAAATACTGCCGGCAATCTTTTTGAAACTGCTGATAGCTTAAATTATTAATCTTACTCAGACTCCTTATATTAACAGACGGATCTGATTTAAATTTTAAAAGGATATTATCCAGGTAATTTAAATTGTGGGTACTGAAATTAATCTGCCTTGTATTAAGTGCAAATTCATATAAAAAGCTTTGTGCTGTTTTGGCTGAATGATCAACTAAACAAATCCCGAATATTGTGGAAATATCTGAAAAACTGCTGTAAAAATTCAAATGTAACGGAATAAAACTATATCCTGAACCTGAGCTTTTATCAAGCGCAGATGCTATTACTTCGTTCAGATAAGAAACAACTTTCTTATTTAACTGCACATTGCTTAATCCATTATCAGGATCATGCCTCTGTATTTTCCGTACAGAGTATAAAAAATCATGCGGCAAAACATCAAGAGCCTTGAATAGGGCAATATGGGTTTCTATAACCACATCAGTATAACCACTCACCTGTTTTTCAAGCAAGTGATCATGGTTTTTACTATTGGATAAAAATTCAGATAATAATTGTATTGCCTTATTGACTCTTCGCTCAATCAGAGAAAGGAGTTTGACATTCATAATTGTTTGTTTTCATAGTTAGGTTTAGTTTTAATGTATTAAATCACTTCATGGCGACTAATATATATTAAAAATATGTTAAAACATAATATATTTTGAAATAAAAACAATTAATATTTTGTTGTGATACTTAAATCAAAACCTGGCCAGGGATTAAAATATTTTTTCTCGCCTGCAATTGAACAAGTATTAAAAAAGTCATTTAAGATTTTATCAACATTTCCCTTTATTTTTTTCACAATAGAAGGAATTGTTAACTATTTTTTAGCATAATTTCACATGAAAGTGATATTATCAGTCTATAATCAAAAATAAAGCAAATATTTCAACATTTATAACTTATTGTATATTAAATAATTATACTATTGACCCTAAATAAATATTATTTTTTTTTGAATATCTAAAAAATATTATTTCCTTAGTCGGAGAAAAAACTAGAAATGACCAACTCAAAACTTCTGCTTACGGCACTTGCCTGTGGTATGTTATCCAACATGGTAGCTGCTCAACAATATACACTTAGCGGAAGTGTTGTCAATGGTCTGAATGGTGATCTCCGGGATACCAATCTGCAGGTTAAAAATAAACAGAGCCAGCTTGTTGTAAATGCTCAAACAGATCCCTCGGGTAAATTCAAAATACTTTTAAGTAAGGGAGCATATACGCTTCTGATTACTCAATTAGGAAAGAAATACTACGAAAAATCGATTGATCTAAACGGAGATGTTGATTTAGGAACGATTACCATCAGTAACAATATTTTGCTGGAAAGTGTGGTTATCAACGGGCAGAAACAGCTCATTGAAAGAAAAACAGACCGTTTGATATTCAATGTTGAGAAATCAGCATTTGCTGCCGGTGGAAACGGACTGGATGCCATTACGGTAACACCGGGACTTCTGGTAAGCAATGAAACCATAACGATGCTTGGAAAAAGCGGAATGGGATTTATGGTGGACGGCAGAATCATGAACATCAGCGGGGATGCCCTCATCAGTTATTTAAAAAGTATTCCGAGCAGCGATATCAAAAGCATTGAGGTCATCACCAATCCCCCATCCAAGTACAGTGCGGAAGGAAATAGCGGGCTGGTAAATATTGTTTTAAAAAAATCACGGGCAGATAATTGGTCATCTACGGTAATGACAAGTTACCAGCAAGGGAAATATGCCCAGCAGTCTTCTTCAGCCAATTTAAGCTATAAAAAGAAAAAGCTGTCTTTGTTTTCTAACCTGAATTACAGCTACGGAAAATATTACGGTATGGAAGAGCTGGAAATTAAGTATCCGGAAACCTACTGGCATTCCGATAAAGAGTATCAATATAAAATAAATACTTTGTCCGGACGTATTGCAGTTGATTATGATCTATCCAGAAAATTTCAGATCGGTGCAATGTATAATGGAAGCTTAAGCAAACCTATCACAGAAGATGATGATTTATCTCTGGAAAAGAATCCATCCTATGCCAACCAATATCATACAGTTGGCAGAACTGAAAGAAAAAGACAGCTGCACACCGTCAATTTTCATACAATTTATAAAATAGACAGTCTAGGGAAACAGCTTAATCTTGATTTTGATTTTTTCACGTACAGGGATAAAAGTGACAGAAATTTTGATGTATACGTGAATAATGCTGCCACTTTTGAGAGCCGGAATCAGAATAATGCAGTACAAAATATAAATAATTACTCTGTAAATCTGGATATGGAGCATCCTACGAAAGCAGTTAAATTAAACTACGGAGCACGGATGTCCTTTTCGAAGACGAACAATGATCTTTATTCGGATATACAGCAGGTAGGTTTTTTGCAGCAGGATCTTTTCACATACAGAGAAAATACGCAGGCCCTTTTTTCTCAGGTGAAAAGGAAATTGGCAAAAAAAGGAATGGTCGGCCAAATTAGGACTAAGGGTTGAAAATACACAACTGGAATCTGAGAATGTTTTCATGGGAAATAAAAATAATACCCATTATCTGAAGTTCTTTCCAACCGCATACATTCAGTATAAGCCTACTGAAAACAATACCATTTCGCTGGATTATGGCAAAAGGATTTCCAGACCGTCATTCACTAATCTGAATCCTTTCCGGATCTACAGCAGCCCGTTTAGCTATTGGGAGGGTAATCCGTCATTAACGCCGTCCTATACTCACAATATTGAACTGAACTATATCTATAAAGATTTCCTTCAAAGTGTTTTATACTGGGAAAAGATCGATGATATGTTTGGAGGGATTGTTTTACTGAACAACGATAATGTAACACAGCGGGTAACCCAGCTTAATTATGCGCAAGGGCAAACCTATGGCTTCCGGCAGACGTATGTTTATAAAAAAAGAAATGGCTGGAAAGCTATATAACAGGATATATTGGTTATCAGAAGTCAACATCAGAGATTTATCCTTTAACACCGAAGGAAATTGAAGGCTTTTTCAGCATGATTGCGGTCTCCGGGAATTTCCTGATCAATAGTACGATCAGCACGGGATTTAATTTATTGCACAGATTTCCTAATAAATCTATAGATATGGTTGAAAATAAAACCAATACCCTTTTAGATTTTTATTTTAAAGCCAAGCTATGGAATAAACTGGGACTTGTATTATCTGTTAATAATATACTTAAGGAATATCAATTTAATTCAGTATCCGAGCGGAGCGGCAACAGGACGTATACCAACGGATATTATGATTCCAGATATGTAAGGCTAACATTAAACTATTCTTTTGGAGGACAGATTAACGTTAATCAAAGAACTTACCGGAATCAGGAAGAAAGAAACAGAACCAACTGATTTGTTATTCATTGGTGTAATGGCCAGTACACTGAATGAATTATAGATATGCTTGCAAGCAAAGTCCAAAAAACGGTTAATGACTCTAAATATTTACCGCATACTAATTACAAATCTTTATTATCATGAAATCAACAAACGAAAACAAATTCGACATCTCAAAATTTACTCAAGAAAATGACACTGTAAAAGGAGGTTTTTCAAAGGCATTAGGAGGAACTAGCGCAGGTTTTGCCGGTGCAGCTGGCTCAAACATTGGGAACTGCCCTACAACAAACAGTGGAAACTGCGTAGCAGGTTGTGGTGGTACAACTCAGCCAACTCAACCTACTCATCCAACTACGTCTACAACTATACAGTCATAAAGTAATACTTTTCTGTAACTAAGGGGCAGAAATGCCCCTTAGTCTTTAACCAAAAACAAACTAACTATGAAATACAGCCAATTCAACTCAATTGTGCCTTTCAATAATCAGTATGCTCTGTTTAATTCCTTTGAAAAGAAAGTGATTATGCTGGAGCCTGAGCTAAAGGAACTTCTAGAAGCAGGAAAAAGAGATGGTATTGATGAACTTTCCGAAATTCATCCCGAGTTCTATGATTATCTGAAAGAAGAATATTTTCTTGTGGACGAAAACATTAATGAGGTTCAGAAGGTAAAAGATATATCCAAAAAAATAGACAACAATCCCAATATGTTCTTTTTGATTGTCAATCCTACGATGAATTGCAACTTCAAATGTTGGTACTGTTATGAAACCCATATTAAAAAATCAAGGTTAGAAGAAACCGTACTGGATTCCGTTAACAAATTCATTACTAAAACCGTTTCTCAAAAATCTATAAAAAGTTTCATATTATCCTTTTTTGGCGGCGAACCATTGCTGTATTTTAACAGAAATGTAACCCCAATGATCGATCACCTTGTTGAAGAATGCAAAAAATATGATACGGAATTTAATATTGCTTTCACAACCAACGGGTATTTACTGAATGATGAATTCATTAATTATTTTGTCGACAGAAATCTTGAAGCAGGTCTTCAGATTACCTTCGACGGATATGGAGAAGAACACGATAAAGTCCGTTTTGTCAATAAGACAAGAGGAAGCTATAATGAAATTGTAAGCAACATAAAGAATCTTTTGAAACATGATAACTTTTTTGTTCGCGCAAGAATTAATTACACCCACGAAAACATTCATAACTGTTTTAAAATCGTTGATGAATTTTCTTATTTAAGTGAAGAAGAGAAAAAGAAAAAACTGCTCTTTGACTTTCACAGGGTATGGCAGGACGATGAACCGGACGAAACCAACGTGGTGGCCGACGAGAATGCCGAAAAAATGAAAACCAAAGGATTCAATACAAAAGTGATGTATTCTATCAACAATGTTCAGGATCCTTGCTACGCCGATAAAAGAAACAGCGCAACCATTAATTATAATGGCGATTTATATAAATGTACGGCCAGAGATTTCCTCCCTAAAAACAGAGTCGGATACCTTACCCAGGACGGAGATCTGGTTTGGGAAAACAATCACCTTGAGCGCCGTATGGAAGCAAAATTCCAAAACAAACCTTGCCTGCAATGCAGATTATTACCCTTATGCAACGGCGGATGCAGCCAGCATGCAGTAGAGCATATTGAACTTGGTGATGAATATTGTATTTATAATGGTGATGATACTGAAAAAGATAAAGTAGTACTCAGCAAAATAGAAGAAATAGTGAATGCGTTGGCCTAGAAATAAATTTACATTTTACCACCAGCTGCAAAGTACAGATTGTGCTGCAGCCTGTCTCGCTATGATCCTCAGCTATCATGGCAAAAAAAATATTCCTTTGCTTTTGTAAAATCTTTATTTGAATTTACACGGGTTGGGGTTTCCGTAGATGACGTTGTAGCGGCATCAACGAAAGCCGGACTAAAATCTACCCCGGTACAAATCACCATTTCCGACTTAAAAGAAATTCCGTTGCCCGTAATCTTATTCTGGAAGCAGGATCACTTTGTAGTCCTGGAAAATATTGAAGAAAAAAACAATCAGAATACTTATTTTTTAGCTGATCCCGCCTACGGAAGAATTAAACTGGATGAAGACGGTTTCTCCAATGAATGGCGTGGAACAGGAGATAAAGGTATCCTTATTTATTCTGAAAAAGATCCCGAATGGGAAGCCACAAAACTGCCCACTGACAAACCTGAAAGCTTTTCAAAATCTGAATTTTTCGGAGAAGCTGTCAATTACATTAAAAGCCGGAAAGGAGGCTATCTTTTAGCCATTTTTCTAATCATTATCGGATTGCTGATCAACAGCAGCATTCCTTTTGTCTTTAAAAATATAATTGATGAAGGAATATTGCAGAAAAACTCCAACCTTATCCTTTTTTTGCTTGCCTCACAGCTCGTACTGTTTATTTCCAGCTTCATCAGTGATTTTTTCAGCAATTTATTACTTACCAAAATCAACTTTAATTTAAGTATTTCACTTAAAAGCAACCTTCTAAAAAAACTGATGAACCTGCCGATCCGTTACTTTGATACGAGGTTAAATACAGAAACCCTCCAAAGAATTAATGATCAGCAGAAAATTCAGAATTATGTCACATGGAAAGGGGTCGATTTTTTAATCAGCATACTGAACATCCTGCTGTTCGGAAGTATTTTATTCTATTTCAGCCGGTGGGTTTTTATTGTTTATCTCGTTCTCTCGGTGATGAGCGTTGCATGGATCTTTTTGTTTCTGAAGAAACGGGCCGTTCTTGAATATGCATTATTTCTGAGACAATCGGAGAACAATAACCATATTTATGAATTCATCATGAATATGCCTGAAATAAAGGTAAATAATGCCCAGACTTTTTCCATTAATAAAATACTTGCGATTCAGAAAAAACTCAACTCCATTGAACTGAATTCCTTATTTCTGAATATGTATCAGCTGGTAGGAGTAAATTTTTTATCCAAACTTAAAGAGATCACGGCTATTGGTATCTGTGCCATTTTAATCATGGACGGGAAAATGAGTTTAGGGGTTCTGATGAGTATTTCCTACGTTATCGGGCAGCTTTCGTCTCCCATCAACAGGTTGGTCAACCTTGTAAAAGATACCCAGGATGCCGAAATTGCCTCTAAAAGAATCGGCGAAATTTATAATGAGCAAGAGGAAAACCTGACAAGAACAATCAATCTCACATCGAAGGTCAATACGCTTTCCATTAATAATATTTCTTTTAAATATCCCGGAAATTTCAATCCTTTTGTTCTGAATGATATCAACTTCAAGATCCTTCCGAATAAAGTAACAGCCATAGTAGGTTCCAGTGGAAGCGGTAAAACCACCCTGCTTAAAATATTATTGGCCTATTACCCTGTCACTTCCGGCAAAATACTCCTTAATGGCATGGATCTAAACGATGTCTACGCAGATCAATGGCGTAACAAATGCGGTATTGTGCTTCAGGACGGTCATATTTTCAGTGGTACGCTTGCGGATAATATTGCGTTTACCGAAGGTAAAATTGATCATGATAAATTAATGGAGGCAGCAAGAATTGCATGTATCGATTCTTTTATTGAGTCACTTCCAATGGGTTATAATACCAAAGTCGGCAATATCGGAATTCAGTTAAGCGGCGGACAAAAACAACGTATTTTAATCGCCAGAGCAGTCTATAAGGATCCTGAATTCCTATTCCTGGACGAAGCAACTTCAGCTCTTGACGCCGAAAACGAAAAGCAGATCTATAACAATCTCCAGTCATTCTTTGAAGGCAGAACAGTTGTTGTGATTGCCCACCGTTTGTCAACCGTAAAAAATGCCGACCAGATCATTGTTCTGAAGCATGGAAAAATTGCAGAAATAGGAAATCACTATAAACTGGTGGATACAAAAAATGAATATTTTAACCTGGTAAGAAATCAGTTGGAGTTGGGGAATTAAAATTTATCTGCTATTAAAAAAATAAAAGCCTGCAATAATTAATATTACAGGCTTTGTTATTTCTTGTGGAGAATACGGGGATCGAACCCGTCACCTTTAGACTGCCAGTCTAACGCTCTAGCCAGATGAGCTAATTCCCCTACTTTTTTAAAGTGGTACAAAAGTAAGTATTTAAACTACATATCCAAATATTTTTTCACTTTTTTATCAGTTTTTTTACATTATTTGGGGTTGCCATCCTATATTAGAATTCATTCTAACAAAAAAACACAAATTCTATTTTAGAAAAACTCTGGCAATCAAACTATTCACTTTCTTTTTTTCATCTTCAATGCTCTCTGATAGAAAGACTGCTCAGCTATTTTTTCTTCTGCTTCATTAATTGCTGCCAGAAGATTATTCTTATTATCCGCTATTTCACCGAGTACTTTTGATACCAGTTCCCAAACGGGCTGCATCTTCTCAATCAGTGCAATACCTTTCGGAGATAGTACAATCAGTCTTCTGCGTTCATCCTGTTTGTCTTTTTTGGATTGAATAAGCTTTTGTTTCTCCAGTTCTTTCAGTAAGTTTATGGTAGATGGATGGGTATATCCTATTTCATTAGCAATTTCCACAACGCTCAGCATTTTTTTATGATGGAGGGTAAAGATTACAGGAAACCACTTGGGTTCAAAATCAATATCAAAAGATTGATAGATCATAGCCCCATCTTTTCTCAATTGTTCACTTAATCGCTGCAGCCTCGTAGATATGGCCAGGATGCCGGATTCATCTATTATATTCATACCTTTTGATTTACAATGAAATAGTAGAAAACATTATCGGCATTCATCAAAGGGAACCGGGCTGGCAGATCTTCCTTTTTTACCTGTAAAAAATGATTGCGTTCATAAAAACGCATGGCTGCCTTCAATATATTAACGGTTCCGAGATAAATCGCTTCTATTCCATTTTCACGACAGAAAGATATTAAAACTTCCAGAAGTTTCTGTGCAATATTAAGCTCTTTTCCCCTGAATTCTTTTTTTACAAACATTTTTCTCACCGCTCCTGCCTTTTCATCAAATTTTACCAACGCTATGGAGCCCACCAGCTCGCCGTCTATAAAAGCTCCCCAGAAATTCCCGCCGGGTTCCATATAAAAGCTTTCAATCTTTTTTAGATCCGGCTGATCTTCTATCGTAATGGGCACATTAAATTCTTTTTGCTGGATGGTAAGAATCAAGTCAATCAGCTGATCAGAATAAGTATTATCTAATGGTTTAATGATCATTTTCATATACATTTTATTTATATATCAAAACTACGTAGTTTACTACATATATACAAAATGTTTTTATTTTTTATAAAAAGTTTAACAGTATTATACAACAAAAAACGTATGCCATCTCTGACATACGTTTTTATTTTATTTGGGATGAATTTCTATTTCCATCCACCACCAAGAGCCTGGTAAAGCTCCACAGCAGCTTTCATTTTGCTGTATTCCGCATTGGAAATATTCAGTTCTGCATTTAATGAATTCACACTTGCATTCAATACTTCAAGATAGTTGGCCATACCGTAGTTAACAAGTTCCTGCGAGTACTCAACAGAATTCTTATAAGCATTAAGCTCTTTCTGTTTTAATTCGATAAAAGAATCCTGAACGGAAAATACACGGATCGCATCTGAAACCTCCTTCCCGGCCGTAAGCACCGTTTTTCTAAAGTTCAGATAAGCAGCTTCCTGATTGGCCAGACTTACTTCGTAATTGGTTCTGATCGCTCTTTTATTCAAAATGGGCTGAGCCAAACCTCCTACCACACTTGCAAACAATGAATTTACACTGAATAAATGGTCAATATCAAGGGACTGGATTCCTCCGCTTCCTGTGATTTTTAAAGTAGGATAAAACTGAGCTTTTGCAGCATTCGTCAGTTCAAAAGTATTCATTAGATTATATTCCGCTCTCATTACATCAGGTCGGTTGGCCAGTAACTGGGCAGGATATCCTAACTTTAAATCAACCGGAACCTTCTGGCTTCTCAATGTTGATCTTTCAATGGTATGGGAAGGCTCTCCCATCAGGAGACTCATTGTATTCTCCAACAGCTGGATCTGAGTATCCATATCGATCAGTAAAGACTTGGCATTGAAAACCAATGCCTCACTCTGCTGAACCGCAACTTCCGTTACTGTTCCCGCAACTTTTAAAGCTTTGGTTGTCTCCAGGTTTTTCTCACGAACTGCAATGGTTTCTGTAATGATCCTTTTCTGATCATCAAAAGTAAGCAATTGATAGTAAGCTGTGGCAATAGAAGCAACCAGATCACTTTTAACAGCTTTGTGCGCTGCTACAGTTCCTAAATAAGTAGCTAACTGAGCTTTTTCCTGAGCTTTCAGTTTACCCCAGAGATCAGCTTCCCAGCCTAAACTTGCCGTAATATCAAGCTGATTGATATACCTTCTCTCTCCAAATAACTGACCGGTCTGCGTATTTAAAGACTGAGTCTGGAAAGAATATCCCGGACCTACTGTTAATGTCGGTTCATAGGCACCCTTACTTTGCTTTAAGTAAGCTTCCGCAGAATTGATGCTTTGCAGGGCAATCCTTATATCTAAATTATTATCCAAAGCCTTTGAAATATGCTTCTGAAGTATAGGATCAGTAAATATTTCTTTCCATGAAACATTGGCAATCGTTGTACTGTCAGAAGGCAGCATATCTGTACGGAAAAGCTTTTCGTCTACAACGTTTTTTGGTCTTTCATACTCTTTTCTTGCCATACAGGAGGTAACGGCACCAAGAATTGCAACTGAAAAAGTTATTCCTTTTATGATGTTTAATAAACTCTTCATTATTTTTAATTAGAAGTTAGAAATTAGAAACCAGAGGTTAGAAGCTGAGCATTAGACTAATTTCTAAGCTCTAACTTCTAGCTTCTCTAATTAATTTTATTCTGCTAAATTGATATCTTCTTTCTTGATAGGTTTAATTTTTTCCTGAAGTGTTTCAAAAATCACATACAGTACAGGAATTACAAATAATCCTAAAATGGTTCCTATCAATAGCCCGATCGCTGCCCCTGTTGCAATAGACCTGTTCCCTACCGCACCGATTCCGCTTGCAAGAACCAACGGCAACAGACCGAAGATAAACGCAAAGGAAGTCATCAGAATTGGTCTTATCCTGGCCTTAGCTGCATTAATCGCTGACATCACAATGGTTTCCCCATGATGTCTTCGCTGGACGGCAAATTCAACGATAAGAATCGCATTTTTCGCAAGCAATCCAACGAGCATGATCAGGGCAATCTGGAAGTAAATGTTATTTTCCAGACCCATAATTTTCTGTCCGAAATAAGCTCCCATTACCCCGAGAGGAAGCGAAATAACTACGATCAGTGGAAGGATATAACTTTCATATTGGGCAGAAAGAATGAAGTAAACAAAGATCAAACTTAATCCGAAGATCAGAAGCGTCTGGGATCCTGAATTTAATTCTTCTCTGGTTAACCCGGTAAACTCAACTGCATAGTTTTGGTTCAGCGTTTCGTTGGCTACCTGCTGTACAGCGGTAATAGCATCTCCGGAACTGTATCCTGCAGAGTTTGCCCCTGTTACTTTCACAGAAGTAAACAGGTTATAACGGCTTACCGATTGAGGTCCGTATGCTTTTTTCAGGGTAACGAACTGCGAAATCGGAGACATTATTCCTGAACCGGTTCTTACATATAATTCATTCAGGTTTTCAATGTTTTTTCTGTTTTCAGGAAGCGCCTGAACCATTACTCTGAACTGTTTCCCATATTTGGTAAAGTCGGCGGTATAGATACCTCCGATGTACCCCTGCATGGTAGCCAGGATATCACTTACAGAAACTCCAAGCTGCTTGGTCAGAGGAACATTAATGTCCATCTGATACTGAGGATATTTTGTATTGAATGAAGTCTGGGCAAACTCAATTTCAGGTCTTTCCATCAGTTTCCCGATGAATTCATTGGTTTTATTGTCCAGATCAGCATATTCACCTCCCGATTTATCCAGAAGCACCATTTCAAAACCGGCACTGTTCCCGAAACCGGGTACACTTGGTGGCTGGAAGAATACCACTTTGGCATCAGGAACAGATCCTACGATTCCAAATAATTTTTTAGTGATGTCTTCAGAAGTCTGGCCGTCTTTTTTCTTTCTTCAAAAGGCTTCAGTTTAACAAAGGCAAGACCATTGTTACTTCCGTTTCCTGATAAGAATCCTCTACCGGTAGAAATCGTTACGTTCTGTACTCCCGGAACTTTTAAAGCTTTGGCCTGAAGTGTTTTTAAAGCATTATACGTTCTTTCCATAGAAGCCCCCGGAGGAAGCTGAACGTCTGTAAAGATAATTCCACGGTCTTCTGTAGGTACAAAACCTTTTTTCATGGTGCTGCTCGCCCAGAATAAAATACCTCCGGTCACTGCAAAGATGATCAGGGTTACCCATTTATGTCTCAGCAGAAATACAAATCCTCTTCCATAACGCTCTGTGGTTGTTTTGAAAGCAATATTGAATTTATAGAAGAATTTCTGAAGAAAATTAAGTTTGCTGTATTCTTTATGATGCTCTGCATGAGGTTTTAAAAATAATGAACATAAAACCGGGCTCAGCGTCAAGGCGTTGATTGCAGAAATGATAATCGCGATAATCAAAGTAATTCCAAACTGCTGGTAGAATACCCCTGTAGGACCTGTAATGAATGTTACTGGAATAAATACAGCTGCCATTACCAATGTAATAGAAATAATCGCTCCTGTGATCTCGTCCATTGCTTCTACGGTTGCTTTTTTAGCATCGGAAATACCGTGTTCCATCTTCGCATGGACAGCCTCGACGACGACAATGGCGTCATCCACCACAATACCAATCGCAAGTACCAACGCAAATAAGGTTAACAGGTTTAATGAATACCCGAATAGATTCAGGAAGAAGAAGGCTCCCACAATAGATACCGGAACCGCAATGGCCGGAATCAAGGTAGATCTGAAGTCCTGAAGGAATATATACACAACAATAAATACAAGAATGAAGGCTTCGATCAGGGTATGTACTACCTTGTCGATAGAAGCTTCAAGGAATTCATTTGTATCAAAGTTGAAGGTATATTTAATTCCCTGCGGAAAAGTTCCTTCCGCCGATTTCAGGTAAGTTTTAATATTTTTAATGATCTCCTGGGCATTGGATCCGGGAGTCTGGAAGATCCCCATACTGATGGACGGATTGTTTCCGTTTTCCCCGATTCCTGTGTAAGACTGGCCTGCCAGTTCTACTTTGGCAACATCTTTCAGCATTAAATTCTGTCCGTCACCAAGGGATTTGATGATGATATTATCATACTGCTCCTTATCGTTAAATTTACCTACATATTTGATGATATATTCAAAAGAGCTTCCGCTGTTTTGTCCGATAGAACCTGCGGCTGCCTCTCTACTCTGGTCGTTGATGGCATTGGTAACATCCGTAGGTGTTATGCTATAAGCTGCCATTTTTGCAGGATCCAGCCAGATTCTCATGGAATAGTTCTTGCCTCCGAAAACGTTGGCATCCCCTACACCATTGATCCTTTTAAGATTCGGAATAATATTGATATTCAGGAAGTTCTGAAGATATACATCATCCAGGTCCTTATTTTCAGAATAGAAAGACATGTACATCAGGGCACTTGTCTGCTGTTTCTGGGTAACTACCCCTGAACGGGTTACTTCGGAAGGAAGAAGCGGTGTTGCTCTTGTTACACGGTTCTGTACGTTTACCGCTGCAATATCCGGATCTATTCCCTGTTTGAAGAAAACCTGGATCTGGGCAGAACCGTCGTTCCCGGCACTGGAAGTGATATAATCCATCCCTTCTACCCCGTTAATTTGTTCTTCAAGAGGCACTACAACACTTTTCATCACCGTTTCCGCGTTGGCTCCGGTATAGTTTGCGGATACACTTACGGTAGGCGGCGCAATATCCGGATACTGGGTAACCGGCAGCGATATCAACCCCAATACCCCGAGAATAACAATCAGAATTGATATTACAGTGGATAAAACCGGTCGGTTTATAAAATTTTTAATCATTTTAGAATTTCGGTTTTATTGATTGAACAAGGCTATCCATTTTTACAGGTTTCTTTTTAACGGCTGTTCCCGGTTTTAATCCTCCAATACCTGCTGCAACAATAATTTCTCCTTTGTTGACACCGGATTTTATGAGGGCAAGATTATCTATTCTGTCAATTACATTCACTACCACATTTTTAGCAGTATCTTTTTCCACCTTATAAACGTAAACAATACCCTGCTGCTCATAAGTTGCACTTTCCGGCACAACCAATACATTATCGTAATGTTGTGGGAATCTTATCGTTCCGCTGTTACCGTTACTTAAGAGTTTCTGAGCGTTTGTAAAGGCTACTCTGAACTGTATGGTACCCGTTGTAGGGTCAATTTGTCCGGTAATGGCTTCAATTCTTCCTTTTTCGGGATAAAGGCTTCCATTAGCCAGCTGAAGTTCTACCATCGGAAGATTTTTGATCTTTTCAGGCATGGATGCTCCCGGAGATTTTTCAAGGAAATCAAAATATTCTTTTTCATTCATTGAGAAATAGGCGAAAATTTCAGAAGTATCAGAAATCGTCGTCAGTGCAGTCTGGTCAGTCGGACCTACCAGACTTCCTACTTTTAGTGGAAGTTTTCCGATTACCCCTGAAATAGGGGCACGGATGATAGAATATTCTATATTGGCTTCTACTCCTTTATAATTGGCAACGGCCTGTCTTTTTGCCGCGGTAGCCTGCTGCAGCTGAGCCTGGGCCTGGGCCAGGTTGGCCTGAGCCGTTTGCAGCTGTACATTACTGATGATATTTTTCTGAACAAGGGGTTTCAGCTTATTGACTTCCACTTGTGCCGCATTTACAGAGGCCTGTGCTGCTGCAATATTGGATTCTGCAGCCCCGATTCCGGCTTTGGAAGCAGCGGCATTTTCGGTCAGGATATTGGTTTCAAGGCGGAACAGTGGCTGTCCTTTGGTAACATACTGCCCTTCGTCTACGAGCACCTGGGTAATATACCCCTGTATTTTTGCCCGGACATCATTGTTCACCCTTCCCTGGATGGTAGCCGGGAAGGTCTGATAGCCCACTATATTTTTTGACTCCACAGATACTACAGGGTAAGGTTTAGGACCATCCTGTTTCGGAGCTTCTTTTTTGCAGGCTGTCAGTGAAAACGCTGCAATAGAAAGTATAACTAGCTTATTATTCATTTTAAAGTTTATTAAGAGATTCCTGAATATTTTCTATGTTTTTGTATAAAAGTGCTTTGTAAGCTTCTATTCGTTCGTTGTATTCATCGTCCTGATTTTTTTAAAGCTGTTCAGGTCATCGAGTAATTTGAGTTCGTCTTTCATTTTCTGAACTATTTTCTCAAATCTGATTTTCTTGTACTCGTCATTGATGAAAAAATACCGTTTCCGTTCATCCATTTTGTTGTGATCGATGATGAGCTGTGCATTCAACAGCAATGAAATACTTGTAGATACAGAGCTTTTACTCGCACAGAGCACTTCAACGAATTCATCAAAGGTAATTCCTACTTTTTCATAATCGAAAAGCAGGTAGGCATAAATCTTTGAAGCTAAAGGCGGTAGGTTGAAAACGGTGCCGTAAAATTTCACGGCATCCTGAAATATTTTTTCATCAATTTCTATACTTTGGTGCATAATATAAAAATTTTGACAAAAGTAGAAATTAGTTCAGAACTAAACGAACAAACATGATAGAGTTTATAAATACAGACTCTTTTAAAAATTCAATGATAGTTGATTTAACTTTTACCTCAAATTATAATCTTCTCAAAGGCCTTTCGCATTCCACCCGCCAAAAGTACTTCACCACAATAGGAATAACCTTTACTTTCAAGAATTTTCAACATGGCCAGATTATCATAATTGGTATCTACTTTTATGCTTTGAATTCCATGGGATTTGGTAAAATCTTCGATATGGTCAAAAAGTTTTTTTACCATTCCTTTTCCTGCAAATTTTTCGTCAACAGCTACTCTATGGACAACAACAAATTCTCCGTCGCTCAGCCAGGCTCCTTCGATGGTACTGTAAGCAGGTTCGTCATTTAAAATAAGGGCAACGTATACCGCAATTTCTCCATCAACAGTAAGAACATATCCAAATCCTTTTGCAATATCACTTTCCACGGTTCCCAAATTGGGATATCCATTCTGCCATTGGGTGCTTCCGTCCTGCTTTCTTCTTTCGATAGACTGCCGGATTATTCCCCAGATAATATCCCTGTCTTCAATTTCTGCTTTTCTTAGTTTTGTCTCTGAATTCATTGTTGTGTGGATTGTTAAATTAAAAGATTAAATAATTAAAAGATTTAAAAATTAGTGTGTGTAAATTTATTCTGTTTAGGTTTTGGCTAAAGCCGATTATAATGGATTATTTATTTAGGCGGGCTAAAGCCCACCTCTATTGAATATTTGAAAATTGGAATTTTAATTTCCAAAATCTTTAATCTTTAATCTTTAATCTTTAATCTTTAATCTTTAATCTTTAATCTTTAATCTTTTAATAACTTAATATTTAATTGAACCAAAAAACCGAAAACTAATTAAAATTAATTTTCGGTTCGAAGTAGTAAAATTTAAAATTATGAAATTGTTTTATTGATTTTCACTTTGTTGAAGATAAGCATCTATAATTTCAAATGCATTCTTCTCGTCTTCCAGTTTTACCATAACTTTCAGTGACGTTGCGGTAGGCGTTGTCGTAAAGGTAAGATAACTGTTTTCGACGCTGTTTGTAATTTGGGCATCATCCAATTTAGACTTTATTAGCTGGATTTCTGAAGGTTTATCACTTTCAAAAACCGATACTCTCGTACTTCTTTCCATGTTCTATATCGTTTGAGTATCTAAATGTACAATGTTTTTTTTAAAATTACAAATCTTTGGTTTTAAATTTTATTAATATTGTTTTCAATTTTATTCACAGCCAGATCAATTTCTTCTCTGCTAACATTCAGATGAGGTCTGAAACGAAGTGATTGGTCCCCGCACGAAAGAATGATAAGCCCATCTTTGAAAAGCTCGTTCATCAGGTGGTTTCTCTGTTCCGCTGAAGGAAGGTCGATGGCACACATCAGTCCTCTTCCTCTTGCATTTGAAATCTTCTCAGGATATTTCTGAGCCAGTTCTTTTAGTTTTTCCAACAGATAGTCGCCCACTACTCTTGCATTTTCAACCAGGTTTTCTTTTTCAATTACTTCCATTACCAGCTGGAAACGAAGCATATCGATAAAGTTTCCTCCAAAGGTAGAATTGATCCTTGAACTTTCTCTGAAAACGTTATTCGGGATCTGATCAAATTTTTCTTTATTAGCCAAAACTCCGCAAACCTGCGCTTTTTTACCGAAAGAAATAATATCCGGTTTTGCAGTAAAATGCTGGAATGCCCACATTTTTCCTGTAATGGCAATACCTGTCTGAACTTCGTCAAAGATCAGCAGGATCTCGTTCTGGTCGCACAGTTTTCTTAAGCCCATCAGGAATTCGTCTCTGAAATGGTTGTCGCCACCTTCAGCCTGGATGGGTTCGATAATGATACATGCCACTTTATCAGGATGCATCAGAATGGCTTCTTCTATCTGCAAAAGAGCCAGTCTTTCATTCTTTATAGTTTCTTCTAAATTCTCTTCTGTGATCGGGAATTTTAATTTTGGGTTTAAGATTCTCGGCCATTCAAACATTGGGAAGTACTGATATTTTCTAGGATCAGAAGTGTTGGTTAAGCTTAAAGTATAACCGCTTCTTCCATGGAACGCCTGTCTGAAATGGATACAAATGCCGGCTTCTGTCTGAAGTCCTTTTTCAAAATTCTTGCGTGTTTTCCAGTCAAAGCAGGCCTTCATTGCATTTTCAACGCCTAAAGTTCCCCCTTCAATAAAGAAAGCATACTGCAGTTCTTCAGGAATAACCACTCTTTCGAAAACTTCCAGGAAGTGGGCATATTCCTCTGAATACACATCCGCCAAAGTAGGTTTGTTCACAGCCATTTTCCCCAGCCATTCGGATCTTTCTACCAGATAAGGGTGATTATAGCCTATGGAAGCAGATGCAAACATAGAGAACATATCGAGATATTCTCTGTCTGTAAGCTTGTCATACAGCCATGATCCGTGGGATTTTTCAATATCCATCACAAAATCAAAGCCGTCTGCCAAAACGTGTCTTCCTACGGTTTCTTTTACTTTATTAACTTTTATATCAATTGTTTGTTCCATAATTAAAATAGTTGTGTGATTTAATAAATTGAATGGCTAAAAGCTTAAACATTCAGGTTATTAATTTTTGTTTTTTTGTTTTTGATTGGCTTAAACTAAATTCTTACAAATCAAATTTAATCCCTTGTGCTAAAGGAAGTTGAGTTGTATAATTTATAGTATTGGTTTGCCTTCTCATATAGTATTTCCAAACGTCTGAACCGGATTCTCTTCCGCCTCCCGTTTCTTTTTCGCCACCGAAAGCACCTCCGATTTCTGCGCCTGAAGTCCCGATGTTTACGTTTGCAATACCGCAGTCTGAACCTGCATGAGAAAGGAATAATTCTGCTTCCCTTAAGTTCTGGGTCATGATGGCAGAAGACAATCCCTGTGGAACATCGTTCTGGATCGCAATAGCTTCCTCCAATGTTTTATACTTGATTAAATAAAGAATAGGTGCGAAAGTTTCGTGCTGAACAATCTCGTAAGAGTTTTTCACTTCTGCGATACATGGTTTTACATAGCATCCGGACTCGTAATCCTTACCGCTTAAAACACCGCCTTCAACAATAAACTTACCTCCTTCTTTTTTACATTTTTTAATTGCTTCTTCGTATTGGTTGACAGCGTCTACGTCAATAAGCGGTCCTACATGGTTATTTTCATCCAATGGATTTCCGATTTTCAACTGGCCATAAGCTTTTACCAATCTGTTTTTTACTTCATCGTAAACGCTTTCATGAATGATCAGTCTTCTTGTGGATGTACATCTTTGCCCGGCTGTTCCTACCGCTCCGAAAACGGCTCCGATGATGGACATATCGATATCGGCATCTTTAGAAATAATGATAGCATTGTTTCCTCCCAATTCAAGGATAGATTTACCGAATCTTTCCGCTACTTTGGAAGATACCATTCTTCCCACTCTTGTAGATCCCGTGAAGGAAACCAGAGAAACTCTCTTATCATCAACCAGCTTCTGTCCGATCTCATGATCAGCAACCAATACGCTTGAAATACCTTCGGCAAGATTATTCTCCTTTAATACTTCAGCCATAATGTTCTGGCATGCGATGGCACATAAAGGTGTTTTTTCGGATGGCTTCCAGATGGTAACGTTTCCGCAGATCCATGCTAAAGCGGTATTCCATGCCCAAACGGCAACAGGGAAATTAAAAGCAGTAATAATTCCGACTACCCCAAGAGGATGGTACTGCTCATACATTCTGTGACCAGGTCTTTCCGAATGCATGGTATACCCGTGAAGCTGTCTTGAAACACCTACTGCGAAATCACAGATATCAATCATTTCCTGAACTTCTCCAAGGCCTTCCTGAAGAGATTTACCCATTTCATAAGAAACCAGTTTTCCAAGGTCATCTTTATAGGCTCTTAATTTCTGACCCAACTGTCTAACGATCTCCCCTCTTTTAGGAGCAGGGATAGATCTGAATTCCTGAAACGCCTTCTGAGCCGTCTCTATTACTTTGTCATAATCACTTTCTCCGGAAGTCTTTATTTTAGCGATTAACTTGCCATCTACAGGTGAAAAACTTTCTATCGTTTTCCCCGAAGCAAAATATTTTCCGCCCACTGAAGTCCCCTTATTTTCTTCTTTAATACCAAGGTTTTTAAGTGTTTTTTCGATTCCGAAATCCTTTACTTTTTTAGACATAAAATGTTTACTTTTCGTTTCCTCTAAAGATAGAAATATTATGCGAACCTCAAAATTTTAATTTTTAACATCCTTTTTATTTGGACTAATTATAAACATGTTTATCTTTGTAGAGTAATCTTTTGACATTGAGATATGGAAAATTCACAGGAAAACAACAATTCGAAGTTCAAGAAGTGGTTCAAGCGTGTAGGATGGGCAGGATTTGCTTTTTTCACGATCAAAGGCCTGATCTGGCTCGTCATATTCTACTTTGGAGCAGATACGCTTCAGAGTTGTATAAAATAAAAAAGCAGAGAAGTTTCTCTGCTTTTCTTTTTAATAAGGTTAATTGAATGGTACTGCCCTGTTACAGGCAGATAAAATGAAAATTTTGTTTAAATTATTCTGTCAACTGCTTTTTCATTCTTTTTATTCATCTTCGTCTTTCTTTTTCCTCCCTGAATTGATCAGGCTTTGGTGCAGCAGATACTCGATCTGTCCGTTCACACTCCTGAACTCGTCATTGGCCCACTTCTCCACCAGCTTATAGGTAGATTCGTCGATTCTTATGACGAAGGATTTCTTGCCTTTAGTTTCAGAGGATTTTGAAGCTTTTTCCGATTTCATTTTTTCTCTTTGCAGATTAGTAATACTCCTGGAATAGCAGACATAAAGGTCTACCGTAAAAATCCAAGCGTTCATTCTTCATTCTTGCTTTTGACTCTTAATTATAAAGAGTTCCTGCATTTAAAATGGGAGTAGCTGCTTTTTCACCGCAAAGTACCACCATTAAATTGCTTACCATCGCTGCTTTTCTTTCATCATCAAGCTCTACGATATTTTCTTCCGAAAGTTTTTTCAATGCCAGATCTACCATTCCTACAGCTCCTTCCACAATCTTGGTCCTTGCTGCAACAATAGCTGTTGCCTGCTGTCTCTGAAGCATAGCTCCTGCAATTTCCGAAGCATAAGCCAGGTGGGAAATTCTCGCTTCCTGAATCATAATTCCTGCTTTTGAAAGACGGTCGGTAAGCTCCTGCTCCAAAATAGAATTGATCTTATCACCTCCTTCTCTCAAAGTGATCGGTGCGTGGTCATCTTCTAAATTATCATACGGAAAACTCATAGCCAAATGACGTACTGCAGCTTCACTCTGCATTCTTACAAAATCTGAATAACGCTCCACATCAAAAGCAGCTTTGTAAGTATCCCCTACTTTCCATACTATTACCACTGCAATTTCAATCGGGTTTCCCATTTTGTCATTTACTTTAAGGGTCTGCCCCTGCAGGTTTTCCGAACGTAATGACATTTTCTGTGATGAATACAGAGGGTTGATGAAAAATAACCCGTTATCCTTCACCGTTCCCACATACTTTCCAAAAAAGTTCAATACTCTTGAGTGATTGGGCTGAATAATCATCAGGCCTTTCAGAAAGAAACAGAACAACAGAAAGCACAGCATTGCAAGAACAACGAATGTAAAACTTTGCTCCACTCCGGAAATAAAAAAATAAACGGCACCGGCAAATAAGATTAGGCAGAACACTAATGCCAGATAGCCCGACATGGGCTTTAAAACTTTTTCCATGATTGTAATTTTAATTTGATACTATTTTGATATCATAAAGGTATGAATAAGTTTTTGAATTTTGAACGATTCTTGAGAATTTTTTTCGGGGTGCGGGGATGCAAGATTCGGGTTTCGGGTTGCGAGTTTCATGATCCGGGGTGAAAAATATTAGATCAATTAAATTTCGATCCAGCTATTAGCCTTAATTGATATTATTTAATAACCCGAAACATTTATCTTTTATATACAAACCCGAACCCCGAAACTCGTAACCGAACCCCTCAACACGCACAAAAAAATCCCGGAATAAATTCCAGGATTTCAATTGTTATGTTTTTTTTATCTATTTCTTCGTTAAACCTTTAAACTTAAAGTAAGAAACAGCAGATAATAGCAGCATTGTACTCAGTCCGATGTATACCCATGCCGGAACCGGAACCGGATCTCCTGCTGCATAGGAATGAAGTCCGCTCAGGTAATAATTAACTCCAAAGTACGTCATTACCATTGAACAGAACGCAAACATCGTGGCAACGTGGAATGCCCATCTGCTTCTCAATCCCGGAACCAGTCTCATATGCAGTACGAAAGCATATACCATGATAGAGATGAACGCCCATGTTTCTTTAGGATCCCAACTCCAGTATCTTCCCCATGATTCGTTGGCCCAGATACCGCCTAAGAAGTTTCCTACCGTCAGGGCAAAAAGACCGATCGTGAGTGACATTTCAGACACAATTACCAACTCTTTTAATGTAGTATCGTGGTGAAGCTTATAAGTATCTTTATTGGAGATAATATAGAATACCAAAGAGATCACTGCAATAATCATGGACAAGGCAAAGAAACCGTAACTCGAGGTAATAATCGCCACGTGAACAATCAGCCAGTAAGATTTCAATACCGGAACAAGCGGTGTGATCTGTGGATCAAGTGCTGAACCTCCGTGGGCAAAGCCCATCATGATAACCGCCACCATAAAACCGGCTGCAGGAATAAGAGCATTTGCATTTCTGTAAAGAATCAATCCGGCTGTAATACCCACCCATGAGATAAAAATGATCGCCTCATATCCGTTACTCCAAGGAGCATGTCCTGAGATATACCATCTTGCCACAAGACCTAAGAAGTGACATAAATATCCCACTATGCCTATAGCAATAATTATTTTGATCGCTTTATTTAAAGTCTTATTGGACTTGAACAATTCTACAAATCCTAAGATCAGAAGAAGTCCTCCGATAATGGTATAGAAAATCAATAATTTGAAGTTGATGTTCACTTTATTCATGAAAACCTCAAGATCTACTTTAGATTTTGCAGGAACTACGGCTTTACCCCACTTCTGCTGGTATTCTGAAAGTTTTGCCAGTTCAGCATCGGCTTTACTCCAGTTTCCAGTTTTTTGTGCGGTAAGCGCTTCTGCAAAATATGGTCCCATTACCTGCTGAGATTCCATATCCGGTTCGAATTTCTGATCCAGCCAGGAATGCCATGTGTGGTTGGCATCGTTTTTCACAGGAACTATTCTCATAAACTGGCCGCTGAAAAACTCGTTGAAGATCTGTACTCTTTCGTTTACAGCAATTACTTCTTTATCATAATTGGTCTGTTCAGAAGGCTTTTTACGAAATGCCGTATTATAATCATGTTCCAGGATATAGGTCAGGTTACCGTTGGCATCTGCAGGGAAAAGGTTCATTAATGAAGTATAACCATCTTCATCAGCCTTTGTTTTATTTTTTAATTCATCGCCTCCTTTTGTTCCCACTTTAATGATTGGAACCATAGTCCAGCTTGGCGTATCTGTATTGATCGACAGGAACCATTGGTTAGCCGTAAGAGACTTTCCATCCGTTCCTTTAAACTCGTCTTTTTTGTATAATTTTCTTAAAATATCTAACGCTTCCGTGTTGATAGGAACAATTCTCCCTTCAAAATTCTGAACAAGAAGATATCCGAACTTATCTGCATGTTCTTTGCTGATTCTGTTTCTTGTAATGATTTCATCCGGAGAGATTGATCTCATTTTGGCCATTGGTGTTGCCAGCGAGTTCTGTTTTGGAGCAGCACCATCAAGCGGCTGGACAGAAGGTGCCGGAGCGTGAGAATGATTGTCTCCTTCTACATGGATATGTTCTCTGCTTCCGTCCGTTGTACCATGGGTTTCTATTTTCTGTGCATTTAAGCCTAAACTTAACAACACCAAAAGTACTGTGGCTGCTTTCTTTTTATTAACGTCAGTCAGCATTTTATTTAATTTCCAGAAGTGGGTTCCTTTCCAGAAGAAGATAACGAACATTCCTAAGAATAAAAGTGCGTACCCTATATAGGAAATAATTGTTCCCCAGAAATCATGGTTTACAGAAAGTACTGTTCCCATTCTGTCCGGATCAAAGCTCGACTGAAAGAAACGGTATCCTTTATGATTAAGAACGTGATTCATATAAATTTTATAAGGTGTTTCTTTTCCTTCATCGATAATCTTCACATGGCTTTCATAAGCACTTGGCGACGAACTTCCCGGATAGGTTTCCATTACGAAATCATCAAGCTTCAATGCAAAAGGCGTATTGTAAACTTTAGGTCCGAAACCTACCATGATATTCAGTCCGTCCATAGTGATCTGCTTGAATGCATTCGGATTGCCTTTTTCAACGGAAAGATCTACCATTTGCTTTGTTTTCGGGCCCTGAAGTTCTATTCTCAGTACATCCGGCACCATGGCATCTTTCTTTTTGTCACCTTCAAACGCCATCAGTCTTCCTTTTTTAAGACCTTCAGGAACAACCAGTTTCAATTCGTTGATGGTATATAAACTTCTTAATGCCAAAGGCTGGAATTCATCTTTCTTGGTACTTCCGGTAGCCTGTGTTGCCATCGTCATAAAGGCTGCATCAACCGGAGTTTTGATGAACAGTTGCCCGCCTTCTTTTTTAAATTCTACAGCTCCTTCAATCGCCCTGTTGAACGTTACCAGAGTTCCGTTGATCGATTTTGTTTCTCCCGGTTTGATATAGATATTTTGTCTTCCGGTATTTCCAGTAGACACCAGGTGAAGATATTCCGCACCATTGGGTTCAGCAATTAGGCTGTCTTTTTTCTCTGGATATAATCTTTGGCAAATACTTTTACTTCTTTTCCGTGGAAGTCATAAGTGGCATTAAAATCTTTATGCAACGGCGACATCAGATAAGGAACATCCTGATAATTAAGAACATCGCCTTTTTCTTCAATCTGAATTTTGAAGAAATTCTTATCCGTTACGATCTCGTTGGAAGTTTCACCTTCCCGGATATGCATTGTTCCTTCAAAGCTGATGTACCGGGTAATGGCTCCTCCTATAAAAATGAGGATAAAAGCAAGGTGAAATACCAGTACCGGCCATTTCTCTTTTTTCCACAGCCTGTACCTTGCGATATTTCCTACGAAGTTGAGAATAAGCAGAACCATGATGAGTTCAAACCATTTTGCTTCATAAATTAACGCTTTAGCTGTAGGAGTTCCGTAGTCGTTTTCTAAGAACGTTGCATAGGCCATCGCAGATGCATACACCAGTAACAGCACAGCCATTGTCCTGGTTGAGATAAGAATATCTTGGAGCTTCTTCATGATTTATTTTACTTGACATGCAAAAATAAGGATGATAAACTACAAAGACGCTAAAAAAAGCTGTTTTTTGTCACTTTGAAGGCGATTTTAGTTATTTTGAATCATTCTTAATAGTATAAAAACAATTAACAAAAATTCAAATTGTAATCCCCTAAAATTCCGGATATAATATTCCGACTGTTATGATTGAATGGTCTATTCCTCCCAGCTGATCAGAAGTAATCAACTTACTGACATTTCACAAATCTTCAAAGAAATTATGTTAAATGAATTTTAAAGAAGTATTCTGAGATACTTTTAAATATTTTTTCATCATTTTTTAATTTTTAAAGTTTTATGGAATAAAATTAGTTGCAAAATAATCCGGGTATCCGGATCAACTTAAAAGTGCCTGCCGCATGGCGTTTGAATGGAAAAAAATATCTTGAAAACGAAGTATAATTTTAAAAAAATAACCTTAAATTACGCTATCTTTTTGAATAAAAAAGATTCTATTAATGTTGAAAAAACATTAAATTTGCCCACATTGATATTATGGATAAAAAGACACAGACAAAACCAGCTGAATCGCCTGACAAAGGCAAAATCTTATCTAAGCCACGTATATTTTTCGGGCTTACCTTTATTCTTTTTTCTGTCGTTCTGGCATTTTCTTTCATCTCTTATCTGATGAACTGGAAGGCGGACCAGAGCCAGGCAGGAACAATGACAGATAAAACTATAAAATCTTCAAATATATTTGGAAAGGTTGGCGACTGGCTGGGAAATATTTTTATATTCGAAAGCATAGGAATCGCATCGTTCATTATTGCATTCCTGTTTTTGGTTGTGGGAACCCTTATCCTTAAAAAGAAAACTTTTAAGCCCTGGAAAACCATCGGCCATTCTTTGTTTTTCATCTGCTGGCTGCCTATTTTTATGGGAGCAGTAACGAAAGGCCAGGGGGTTTTGGGAGGGGTATATGGATACCAGATCATGGATTACCTGAATGCTATCATTGGGCCTGTAGGTCTTTGGGTGGTATTGGCTGCAAGTATTCTTTTATATTTCATTCTTGAATTCAATCTCAGACCGAGCTCTATTAAATCCAAACTTGACAAGATCAATGACAATACAATCGGCAGAGTAAAATCCATGATGCCAAGCTCAGAGGAAAACTTTGAAGCCGATACGGAACTTGAGGAAGCTGCTGAAGAAGCAGGCCTGAATGTTACCGTTACAGATCTTTCAGAAAAACCAAAATCTAAACAACAGGAACCGGTAAATGTACCCAAAGGATTTCCTGAAGTTCAGCCTACAGCAGACATAGAAACTATTGTTACCCCCAATCATACTTCTTTTGAAGAGGAGGAAAAACCGGTCAGCCTAAACCTGAATACAAAGCCGGTGGTTCCTACTTCAACTCCGGAGCAGGCATTTGACATGGCACCTGTCAGCCCGGCAATTTCCCCTGTTCCTCCGGTAACACCTTCTACTACTCAGGATAATATTAAATTCAATGTAGAAGTAGCCCCGGTAATAGATGTTCTGGACGATTCAGACAAAAAATCCCAGGAGCTTGTAGAAAAGCACGGACTGTATGATCATAAACTTGACCTGGCAGGTTTCCAGATGCCAACCGTGGAATTGCTTAAAGACTATGGCAGCGAGGAAATTTCCATTAATAAGGAAGAATTAGAAGAAAATAAAAATAAGATTGTAGGACTTTTAAAAAACTTCAACGTTGGGATCTCCGAGATCAAAGCTACGATCGGTCCTACCGTTACTTTATATGAAATCGTTCCGGAAGCCGGGATCAGAGTTTCTGCCATTAAAAAACTTCAGGATGATATTGCCTTGAATCTTTCAGCCCTTGGGATCAGGATCATTGCACCAATGCCTGGAAAAGGAACCATCGGGATTGAAGTTCCGAGAAAAAATCCTACCATGGTTTCTATGCGTTCAGTAATCGCTTCACACAAGTTCCAGAATACGGATATGGACCTTCCTGTTGTATTCGGGAAAACAATTTCCAATGAAGTATTCATGGCCGACCTTGCTAAAATGCCTCACTTACTGATGGCGGGTGCTACCGGTCAGGGTAAATCCGTAGGGATTAACGCCATTCTGACTTCTCTTCTTTATAAAAAACACCCGAGCGAACTGAAATTCGTGATGGTAGACCCTAAAAAGGTAGAGCTTTCATTATATTCAAAAATCGAAAGACATTATCTGGCTAAACTTCCGGATGCTGATGAAGCCATCATTACAGATACGAATAAAGTGATCAACACCCTGAACTCTCTTTGTATAGAGATGGATACCAGATATGACCTGCTTAAAAACGCATTCTGTAAAAATCTAAAGGAATACAACAAGAAGTTTTCAGAAAGAAAACTGAATCCTGAAAACGGACACCGTTTTCTTCCTTATATCGTATTGGTGGTAGACGAATTTGCCGACCTTATCATGACAGCAGGAAAAGAAGTGGAACTTCCGATTGCCAGACTTGCACAGCTTGCAAGAGCCGTGGGAATTCACCTGATCGTTGCCACACAGAGACCTTCTGTAAATGTAATTACGGGTATGATTAAAGCTAACTTCCCTGCAAGAGCTGCATTCAGAGTAATTTCAAGTGTGGATTCCAGAACGATCCTCGACTCTCCGGGGGCAGACCAGCTGATCGGAAAGGGAGATATGCTTTATTTTAACGGAAATGAGATCTTAAGACTTCAGTGTGCTTTCGTAGATACACCGGAAGTGGAAAGACTCGCTGAATATATTGGAGAGCAGAAAGGTTATTCTTCTGCATTCCTGCTTCCGGAATTCGTTTCTGAAGATTCTGCAAGCACAGTAGGCGCTTTCGATCCGAATGAAAAAGATGCCTTATTTGAGGAAGCCGCCAGAATCATTGTTTCTACCCAGCAGGGATCTACTTCTATGCTTCAGAGACAGCTTAAATTAGGCTACAACCGCGCAGGAAGAATTATGGACCAGCTTGAAGCCACCGGTATTGTGGGAGGATTCAACGGGGCAAAAGCGAGAGAGGTCATTATCAGTGATCTTCATTCTTTGGAACAGTTTTTGGAAGATTTGCGTAATTAAAGGAAAAGTGCTTTATAAAATAAACCTTGAAGCACTGGAATGTTTAAAGTTTATTAAATAAGAAAATGAAAAATAGTATTTCAAAAATTATAATCGGAAGTTTCGTAATTGGTGCTGTAGGATTTGCAGATGCACAAAAAATTGATGCAAAAGCTAAAAAGATCCTTGATGATATTACTGCCAACTACAATTCTAAAAAGAATTCTTACTTCAAATTTTCCTTCGGAACCGGAGTGAACGGGCAGGTGACCAAAACAGAACCTGGAATCTATTACTCTGCCGGAGATAAATATAAGCTGAAGATCATGGATACGGAACAGATCTTTGACGGAAACAAAATCTACAATATCAATGCAGATGATATGGAAGTAACCATTGCAAAACCGAACGGAAGCAGCAGCATGTTCTCCCCTATCAACTATCTTAGCACGTACAGAAACGACTATAACGTTACCTACAATGGTAAAAAGAATGTGAATGGAGTAAACGCTGACTTCATTAAACTGACTCCTATCAAATCCAATGGAATCCAGTATGTATACCTTTTTGTAGATTCTGCCAGAAAACAGATGGTAAAGCTTGAACAGCACGGAAGCAACAAAGATGTTGCCGTCATTGCCATTAAAGAATATAAGGAAAACCAAACCCTGGATCCTAATATGTTTGTTTTTGATAAGAATAAATTCAAGAATTACATCATCACCGAATTGTAATAAGCAAAATGGCAAAATAGCTAAAGGGCAAATTTGCAAATAAGCCTCTTCGCCTTTCCGCCATTTTACCATAAAATAAAAAAATTATACGAGCCACAAGTAAACTTTGTGGCTTTTTGATTAATTTTGGCGCATGTTAAAAATACTAGACCGATATATCATAAAAACCTTCTTTGGACCGTTTTTCTTTATATTCAGCGTTTTGTTTTTCATTTTTATTGTAAACATTATCTGGGTTCAGCTGGGGCAGTTCATGGGAAAAGGATTAAGCTACTGGCAGATCCTCAAACTTCTCTTCTATCTCGGAGTGAGTGTTATCAGCCTTGTGCTTCCGCTTACCATCCTTTTGGCGAGCATTATGTCCTTCGGTGAATTTGGAGAACGGTACGAACTTGCCGCCATGAAGGCCGCCGGAATTTCCCTGACCAGGGTAATGGCTCCTTTGATGGGCGTGGCAACAGTACTGGCAGTCCTGCTTTTTCTTTTCTCCAATAATATCATCCCCGATTTTCAGAAAAAGGCCAAGAATATGCTTTTCAATATTGCGCAGACCAAGCCTGCCCTGAATTTCACACCCGGCCAGTTTATAGACCAGCTTCCGGGATATATGGTGAAATTTGACAAGATTTATGGTGAAAACGGGGAGAATATTGAAGGGGTTTTTGTTCACAGAAAAGCAAGCACCTACGAAAACCAGCAGTCTATTGTGGCCGAAAAAGGGAAATTTGTTCCCGCAGCCAATAAAAACTTTCTGAAGCTGGAGCTTTATAACGGCTATATTTTTGAAGATAATTTTGCCGGGAAAGGTGAAAATGTAAGACTGAAGCAGCCGGATCAGGCCATTAAATTTGATACTTTAGTATCGCATTTTGATATCAGTGAAGTGATTAATAAGGCTATTGAAAAGGAACAGATCACAGATGACTACCGTTTTCAGACCTATGGCCAGCTTAATGAAACGGTTGCTAAAACTAAAAAAGAGAATGCCGCCTATTTTGAAAACATCAGCTCTGATGTTCTGAGCCAGACCAATTCGGTGATCAGCTATATGGACAAAACAAAATCCAAAGTGATGGCTAAACAACAGGTCAAGCTTGATACTGTAAAACAAGATAAAAAGCTTGAAATGATCTATAATGCCTACAACAGATTGGACAATCTGAAAACTACGGCATCAGGAAAGAAAAACGAATACGGCTCCAATATAAAATACTTCAGTAAGGTTGTTATTTACCAGCAGAGAATTATTTCCTACTCTGTAACGTGTATTATCTTCTTTCTGATCGGGGCCAGTTTAGGTTCCATTATCCGAAAAGGAGGTATGGGGCTTCCCGTGATTATTGCCATCGTGATTTTCATTATTTTCTACGTGATGAATCTTGGTGTTGAGAATATTTCATGGGGAGGAGGAATGAGTCCTTATCTGGCAGCATGGCTTCCCAATCTTATCCTTTTACCTTTCGGAGTATGGATGACCTATAAAGCTCTTACCGATTCACAGCTGTTTGATGCTGAAAAGTACAAAGCATTGTTCAAACCTATTACCAGGAGGTTCTCCAAAAACAAAGAACATAAGAGATATCAATAAAAAATATACAAGCCCGGAAGTTCCGGGTCTTTTTTATTTAGGGTTGTGGTATCATATTTCACTTGAAGTAAAGGATAAAAAGCTATATTTACAAAAAATGTTAAAAACTATAATAATTATGAAGAAAGCATTACTATTGGGAATGTTTACATTGGTTTCTTTCAATGCCTATGCACAGGAAGACAATACGGATTACGAATTGAGGACGGATGAAAAATACGGCTACATCATTGACAAATCAGGAAAAAAGACGGAAGGAATCGTAAGACTGAACGGGGATGCCATGAACCCGTGGAATAATCAGAAAAAAGTAAAGTTTATTGCTGTTTCAGATATTGACAAGTCGAAGAAGAAGCAGAAATTCAAAACCCTGGATTCAGACGATATCAAAGAATATGTCGCTTTTGATGAAAACAACAATGAAAGGCATTTTGAAATGATCAAGTACACCAATACCAAAGAAGGCTTCAATACAGCAACAGGAGGTTTAAGCGGTAATATCAAAGCCTTCAACAACCTTACAAAAAGTACCCAGTTTGCGGAAGTGGTAAAGGATGGTAAAATCAAGGTCTATAAATTATACGGTTACCCTACTACATTCTCTGCCGGAGGTCAGATCGCTGTAGCAGAAAAGGAAACCGAAAGAATGAGAAATTCACCTTCCTATATCTACTCCAAAAAAGGAGGTAAGATAGAGGAACTTACTTTAGCCAAAGCTAAAATGATCATTGCAGACTGCAGCTATGCAAAAGGTAAATTGACAAGCGGTTCTTACGCTTCCCTTAAAAACGATGAAAAGAAAAGGTCCGGCCTCGGGAAACTGATCAAAAGCCAGATTGACGACGTGATGTCCAATGTCCCGGAAATTGTAGAAGAAGTAATTACCGATTACAACGAAAACTGTAAATAAGAATAACAGAAGGCTTTCAACAGAGAGCCTTTTTTTGTATTTTTATAAATCACCAAACCCATTACTGTATGAAAATCCTATTCATTGCAGCCAGTCTGCTCCTTCTCTATTCGTGTAAAAAGAATGAAGATAAAGCAACCCATAAAGAACCGGCTTCCAAAGACAGCATCATCGTAAAAAATAAACCGATCAGTACAGCGACAACTGAGCCTATAGAGGAAATAAAAAAGAATACGGAAACCTCCAGGGTCTGCTGGAATCAAAAAATTCAGCTCCAAAGGTTTCACCTACAATTGCAATGAAGAGCCTTCCGGAGAAGTGAAATTTTATTCGGATAAGGATGAGATTAAGATTATAGAACATTTTTATGCAGAGCACAGCCATTTCTCAGCCTCCGAAAAATATTTTATTAAAAACGGAAAACCTTTTTTTATCTTCAGGCAGGAAACAGTTTGGAATTTTGATGGCGGAACTCCGGAAAAGCCAATCACCAAAGATGATATTACAGAAACGCGTATCTATCTGCAAAATGATAAAATACTGAAATGTCTTGAGAAAAAATACAGCATAAGATCAGATAATAAAGAAAAAATTTCCCCCGACACCATTCCCGGCAAAGAAACCCAATGCAACACTGATGAAGTGATGAAAACTTATCAGTCTTTGCTAAGGAACAAAGATAAAAAGGGTGAAATAAAATGTCTGTAAAAACAAAAGAGGCATCCTGCGAAGCCTCTTTTTTATTTTTAATCTGAAATTATACCTTCATAATTTCAGCCTCTTTCGTCTTAAGGTGATCCTCACAAAGCTTCACATATTTATCTGTAAGTCCCTGGATTTCTTCTTCCACTCCTTTTACAACGTCTTCAGAAATACCATCCAGTTTTTTAAGCTCTTTCAAACCGTCCTGTCTTGCATTTCTTATCGTTACTTTTGTGCCCTCAGTTTCTACTTTAGCCTGTTTTGCCAGTTCCCTTCTTCTTTCCTCTGTTAAAGGCGGAACATTAAGAATGATATTTTCCCCGTTATTAGAAGGTGCAAAGCCCAGATTTGAATTGATGATCGCTTTCTCAATAGCACCAATAGCAGTTCTGTCCCAAGGCTGAATAGAAATAGTCATTGCATCCGGTACAGAAACGTTCGCAACCTGGTTGATAGGCGTTGGAGCCCCGTAATATTCTACCATTACATCCTGAACCATCGACGTAGAGGCACGTCCTGCTCTAATTCTTTGAAATGCATGATCCAGGTGTTTCACAGCTGCGTCCATGTCCTGCTTTACAGATTCTAATATAAGATCTAATTCTTCCATTATATAGTTAAAATTTGATAAATTACACATTAATTATAAGTGTGATGATTGATGAATAATCAGTAATGAATAATAAGCAATGGGTAATATTTCCGTTACCTGTAACCTATCATCTGCTCCCTGCTGCCTATAAATCAACTAAAGTCCCTACATTTTCTCCGTCTACAATCTTTTCTAAATTCCCGTCCTTGTTCATATCGAATACAATAATAGGCAATTTATTTTCATGGCTTAAAGTAAATGCAGTCATATCCATTACTTTTAAGTTTTTAGCATACACTTCATCGAATGAAAGTGAATTGTATTTTACAGCATCTGCATTTTTCTCAGGATCACTGTCGTAGATTCCGTCTACTCTAGTTCCTTTTAAGATCACATCAGCACCAATTTCGATTGCTCTCAGAGTTGCTGCTGTATCCGTTGTAAAGTAAGGATTTCCTGTTCCTGCACCGAAGATTACGACTCTTCCCTTTTCAAGGTGTCTTACTGCTCTTCTTTTGATGAAAGGTTCAGCTACTTTGTCCATTTCGATGGCAGACTGAAGTCTTGTTTTGATTCCTGCATCTTCAAGAGCTCCCTGAAGAGCCATCCCGTTGATTACAGTGGCAAGCATTCCCATATAGTCTCCCTGCACCCTGTCCATTCCTTTGGCAGCCCCTGCTACTCCACGGAAAATGTTTCCTCCTCCAATAACGATCGCTACCTCACAGCCTTTTTCCACTACTTTTTTGATCTCAGCTGCATATTCCTGCAGTCTTTCATTGTCTATACCGTATTGTCTGTTCCCCATTAAGGCCTCACCACTCAGTTTCAGAAGGATTCTTTTATATTTCATCTTTAATTTTTAATAAATTTTCCCGGGCTGATTTTCTCCGGAATTTGATTTTGCAAATATAATCATTAAAAATATTGAATAAAGAAAAATATTTACGCAGAAATAATGTCAGAAATATTTTGATAAGTACGAAAAAGGATTATTTTTGCATTAATTATAAATTGAATTGAAGAAAATTGTCATTTTTTCATTATTTCTGTCAGGAATTGTTTCTTATGCGCAAACAGGAACAAATGTTTATCCTTTCTTAAACATTCCTGTATCTGCCAGACAGGCTGCCCTAGGTGGCGATGCAATTTCCGTCAGAGACCATGATGTTTCCTTTGCTATTGCAAACCCGGCCCTTTTAAATAGAGATTCAGACAAACAGCTTTCCGTGAATGCCGCAGCTTACCTTGCCGATTCCAAATACGGAACTGTAGCTTATGCCAGAGATTTTGACAACGGACATATGGCCACCATCAATGCCAGGTATATGAGCTACGGAAGCATTCCCAGAACCGATGAAAGCGGTTATGAAAACGGTGAATTCAAAGCTTCGGATGTAGCCATCGGCGCAGGCTATGCCTACCAGTTTGAAGAAGACTGGACCATTGGAGGCGGCATTAATTTCATCACTTCAAAAATTGACAACTATACCTCTTCTGCGATCTCCGGAACTGCAGGAGTTGCTTACCATAATAAAAAGAACAAAGAAGTTCTCTCATTGGTGGCGAGAAATTTCGGTTTTCAGCTGAAATCCTTCAACGGAACCAGAGAAAATCTTCCGTTCAGGGTAGATCTGGGATATACAAGAATCCTGAAAGCTATTCCCCTTGCTGTTACCATTACAGCCCACGATCTTCAGCAGTTTGACATTTCTTCGGAATATAATGTAAACGGCCAGGAAGTAGGATTCGGTAGAAAGCTGGCGGACCACTTTTCCATCGGAGCAGAACTTTTCCCTGAAAAAAGCTTCAATATCAGGCTGGGTTATAATGCCAAAAGAGGAAACGAACTTGCGGTAGCCGATCAGAGAAACTTTTCCGGGCTTTCCGGAGGATTTGGAATTAAGCTGAGAAGATTCCGTATAGATTATGCCCACATCCGGTACCATAACTCTTCCAATGTGAACCAGATAGGGGTTTCCATGGACCTTAGCAGCCACGCAGGAGAATAACTCCATCCCAAAAGAATCTTCATAATAATAAAGATTTTTTCTGCGTTGTCTTGATTTTTTAAAAAAATTCTTGAAATTTGCGGTATGAAAAAACCTGTAATAGCTATCGATGGGTACTCGTCTACCGGAAAAAGTTCAATCTCTAAGGTCATTGCCAGTAAATTGGGGATCATACACCTTGATACCGGTGCGCTTTACAGAGGAATTACATGGTTTGCCCTGCAGAACTGCCTGAATGAAGATGGTTCCATCAACCTTCAAGAGCTATTCTCCTCTTTAGACCAGATCGAGCTTGAATTCAGAAACCAGGACAGTGAGCTGATTCTTTATCTTAATCATATTGATATTTCCAAGCAGATCCGGACGACTGAAGTTTCCGACAATGTAAGTATTGTCGCAAAACAGAAAGAAGTAAGGGATTTCCTTCTTCAGTCCCAGCGCTCACTGGCAGAAAAAGGCGGCATTATTATGGACGGACGTGACATAGGGACAGTAGTTCTGCCAAATGCAGACTACAAATTTTTCCTGACAGCCAGCATCGACGAAAGAACCAACAGAAGATATTTCGAACTGGCAGGAATGGGCATCCAGGCAGAAAGAGAACAGGTAAAACAAAACCTTATAGACCGCGACAAGATCGACAGTGAAAGGGAAATTGCCCCTTTAAAGCAGGCTGAAGACGCTATCGTTATTGACAATACTTCGCTTACAAAAGAGCAAACCATAGACCTGATTTTATCTTATATCAAGAAGATTTAACAATTTTTAATAGGCATAATGCCTCCTTTGGTATACAAATTGTAGATTTTAACACAAGTAAAAACTAATATTTATTAACTATTAAAAAAGCTTAAAATGTCGAAAAACGGAAAAAATACAGCAGGTATATTGGCAGGACTTCTTGCAGGTGCTGCAGCAGGTGTAATCTTAGGAATGCTTTATGCCCCTGAAGAAGGTAAAGAAACCAGAAAAAAATCAAGGATAAAGCAGGAGACCTAAAAGACCAGGCTAAAAACAAGTATGGTGAAGTTTCTGAAAAAGTAAAAGACCAGTACAGCAATATTTCTTCTACTTTCAAAGAAACAGCCAATAATGTAGCTCATACGGTGAAAGACGGATATGACAAATACAAAGACCAGATAGTTTCCAAAACTGCAGACGTAGTAAAGGATGTAGAAACGGAACTGAATGATCTTAAAAAATAAATAGTTTATTTTTTGAGTAAATTATAGGAAGGAACTTTTTGCGCGAAAGTTCCTTTTTTTGTAACTTTAAAAAAAAACAATGATAGAGACTATTAAAGAATATGCATCAAAGAGAATAGACCTTCTGAAAATTGAAGCTACTGAAAAATCATCTCTTTCTGCAGGGCTCATTACCTACTTTGTAGTGCTGCTAGTTGCTTTTACTTTTTTTATTATCCTTTTCAATTTTGGAATAGCATTTCTTATCGGCAAGGCGCTGGATAATACCTCGTACGGCTTCCTTATTGTTGCCGGCTTTTACGTAGTGGTAATGGCATTTATCGTTGCCTTCAAAAATAAGATTGTCAATATGGTAGCAGATCAGGTTATTAAATTTTTAAATCATTAAGCTATGGGCAGAAAATACGACAGCATCGAAGAGTTAAGAAGAAAGAAAAAGCTGCTTAAAGGCGAAATTGAAGACCTGGAAAACCTTCTTACTTTTAAAAACACAAAAGAAAGCCTGAGTGCCTTCACAAATGGTCTCACCGACCAGTATCTGCAGGAAAAAGTAGATGACGACGGTGATGAAAAAGTAGTTCTCCGAAAAGATGTTATTGCCAGACAGCTTACCTCCGAGGTAAAAGATATGTTCATCAACAAACAAACGGCTGTGGGAATTGCAAGTACTGCATTAGGCGGGAATGTCACGGACGGCCTTATAAAGCTTGGAATCACAGCTTTGGTAGGCAACTATGCCAAAAAGAATATGAAAAGTTCTAACTGGAAGAAAAAACTTCTGGGTGCAGCCATGATCTACCTCGCTCCTATTGCCCTTAAATATGTGAGAAAGAAACTCGAAGTATACCAGAAAAACAAAAGTGTTTCCAGCCTCGAGCAGCTTATATAAATATTTTACAGACGTCAGATATTAGATGTCAGATTTCAGATGTATTAGTTCGGTGATTAATTTTCGCAAACATTTAAGTCTGAAATCTGATGTCTGAGATCTAAAAATCTACTTAGAAAATAATTGCCCAAGAATAATTCCTGCAGCCATAGAAACATTCAGGCTTTCTGTTGACTGGGATTTTCCGAACCTTGGGATCGTGATGCATTTCTGAAGCATCTTTTCTGTTTCCGGTCTCATTCCGTTGCCTTCGTTACCAAGGATAAGATTAAGTTTTCCGGGTTTTTCAAAAGTATAAATATTTTCTCCTTCCATATCCGTTCCGATATTGACGTTCCCTGTTTTTGACAGATATTCCACAAGGTCTGTATAAATGATATTGACCCGTGTAAAAGAACCCATTGTAGCCTGAATCACTTTAGGATTATAAACGTCTACAGTATCTTCACTGCAGATAATCTGTTCTATTCCAAACCAGTCGGCTAAACGGATGATCGTACCGAGGTTGCCAGGATCCTGGATTCCGTCAAGAACCAGCTGAATATCTTTCTCCTCTTTTTTTCTTCTTCAGGAAGGTAACAAACTGCTACAGAATCTTTAGGTGTTTTAAGGAAACTGATTTTTTTCAGCTCATTTTCAGTGATCTGGATAACGGTTGAATCTGTCCGGTCCAATTTTTGCGGATCGGTAGAAAATATTTCTTTAACTTTAAATTTAGATTCAGAAAGTTCACAAATGATTTTATTACCTTCAACCAAAAACAAATTGTATTTTTGTCTGAACTTCTTTTTATCTAAAGACTGTAAAATTTTTATTGTATGAGCTGTAAGCATTATAAGAATTCTCCTCAAAAATATTATAAAATTATCTCATTTGCAACATTTGTTGGTCTCCTTTATGCCTGCAGTACAACTAAAAAAGTTCCGGAGGGTGAATATCTGCTTACTAAAAACAACTTTAAGTTTGAAGATAAGAAAGAATCCTTCGATGAAGAACTGAAAGATTACGTACAGCAGAAACCCAATAAAAAGCAGCTTCTTTTCGTGCCTTTGAGTTTAGGATTTTATAATATGGCCAATCCTAAATATGATACCTTACTCAACGAATACATGACCTACCCGAGTGAAATGAGAAATCAGAAATTAAGAGATTCTCTTTTCCTCAAATATAATATGAAAAGCAGCGTAGGAAAAACACTTTTCATGGACCGTTTACTGCACAGCTGGGGAACTCCGCCAGTGATCCTGGACCAGACGAGAAGTGAAAAAAGCGCCGAATCTATCGAAAAAAGACTTGTTTACCGGGGTTTTTGGGATGCCAAGGTTGATTTCAAACATGCTATTGATTCTGCATCCAAAAAAGCAGCCGTTAATTACTTCATCAGGCACAATGATCCTACTTACATTAAAGATTATTACTATAACATCACAGACCCTACCGTAAAAGGTCTTTACTGGCAGAAGCTCGACAAAAGCCTTATCCGGTCCGGACAGAGACTGGACCAGACCGTTCTTGAGAAAGAAGTGACCCGTATCAATGATCTGATGAGAGAAAACGGATATTACAGATTTAACAGTTCGAACGAAGAGATTTATTTCGTGGCAGATTCCCTGAAAAGCAAAAAACAGGTCCCTCTTACCCTTGAAATCCATAAAGACTCTGCCGATCATCCTTATAAAGTAGCGACTATAGGAAATATAGATGTAGCCATCGTTAATGAAGCCGGTGATTTCCCAAAAAATACAGTTAAAGACAGTTTAAGAAGGATTAGGTTCCATAAAATGGACGACAGCTACAAAACCTCTTCTTTATGGAGAGCGGTGATTGTAGACAACAAGAAAGTCTATGACCAGAAAGCCCTTGATCTTACCAAAAGAAATTTCATTGCCATGAATAATTTCAGTATTCTGAAAGCAAGGGATTCCTTAAGAAGAGGAGGCGTTACGGCACCTAATGACAGTATTGTAGATGTGCTTTATGTACTGAAACCTCTTCCGAAATACGAACTAAAACTGGGAACGGATATCAACTACTCACAGATTCTTAATCTTGGGGTATCCCCTTCTGTTGACCTCACCACAAGGAATGTTTTCAGAGGGGCAGAAAACCTTTCTACCAGTATTTCGGGAACATTCGGTTCCATCAGAAGTACAAAAAACATTGATAAAAGAGAGCTTGCCTACGAAATTTCGGCACAGGCTTCCCTGAATTTCCCAAGGCTTCTTCTGCCGTTTAATTATTATAAGCTTCTTCCCAAAAGATACACCCCGATCTCTTCCATTATTTTAGGAGCTTCATTGCAGAACAACATCGGTTTAGGAAGGGTTAACTTTAATACAGGATTGAATTACCAAGCGAATGTAAATGACCAGGTGTCGCACAGGCTTACCCTTTTCAATACCCAGGTCAGCCTTACGAAAAATAAGGATGCTTATTATGATTATTTTGCGAATGATGAGATTATCAGAAGGGATGTATTTGCCGGATATTTTGCCAGCAAACCGCCGGAACTTCAACAACAGTTTAATTCCGGGCAGCTCAGCATAGATGATGTCTCTGAATTAATTCTTGGGGATACGGCTTACCTTCAAACACTTGATAAAAGAGGCCAGGACCTTATTTTAGCGTTTATGGGATCACTGGTTAATAAAGACAGACAGACCCAGGATGTTCTGATCTCTTCCATGATTTATAATTTTGTATATAGCGAAATTGGTAAAAAAGATTATCCCAATGCATTTTATTTTAATGGAAAAGTAGAGCTTGCAGGTAATATTTTAAGCATTTTCAATCAGAAAAGAGATGCAGGAGGCGTTGTGACAAGTCCACAAAGAACCATTTTCGGAATTCCTTATGCCCAGTTTGTGAAATTTGACATCGATACCCGAAAATATTTTAAATTCAATGGAAATCAAACCTTAGTTTTAAGACAGTTCATCGGACTTGGAATTCCATACGGGAACTCTACCGGCATGCCTGTAATTAAGTCGTATTTCAATGGTGGATCAAATGACATCAGAGCCTGGGTGGCATTTGGAGGACTTGGTCCGGCAGACTCACAGGTTGATGAAAGGGTTCGTACCTATATGACCAGCAATGTAAAGCTTACCACAAACATAGAATACAGGATTCCTTTTAATGATATGTATGAAGGTGCCCTATTTACGGATATCGGAAATACATGGAGTCTTAAAAACTACAACGACGGGTACGGAGATGAGTTTAAATTCAATAAGTTCCTGGGACAGATGGGAATCGGCAGCGGGTTTGGGTTAAGGGTAAATGTTGCTTACATCACTTTACGACTTGACCTTGCCTATAAGATCTACGATCCGAACAAGCCTGAAGGTGACCGATGGAGGTTTAAAAATTTCCAGCCTTTTAAACCAACATTGAATATCGCATTCGGATATCCTTTCTAATCCGGAGAAATTCCCAATATGAAGTAGACTACAGCAATCACTCTGGCGAGTATTTCCCTGATCTGGTTTCTGTAGTAGCTTTCGGGCTTCGTAACATCCTGTGCATCGAATCCGAGAGCATTCATATTATTATTTCTTGCAAAAAACAAGGCGCGGAGATTATGAAAACCCTGTGATACAATAATCACGTCTTTCTTTTTATAGACGTCTTTACAGCGAAGTATACTTTTATAGGTGTTAAATCCTTTAGGATCTTCAATAATGATATCTTCGGGAACGCCTTCCTGGTTCACCAGGTAATTCTTCATGGCAGCTGGCTCATTGTAGCCTTTACTTTTTTCTCCGCTTACAATAATCTTTTTGATCTTGCCATGATGGTAAAGAAGTGCCGCCGCATCCATCCTCTTGGTAAAATAAGGATTGGACTGTCCTGATCTCATCTTAGGCGAAGTTCCTAAAACAAGAGCAATTTCCCGGGGCGGAATTTTAGAAATCTTGGTATAGGTACGCCCGTTGGTGAGTCCGAAAACCCATGCATTACAAAGGCATATCAGCAGAATACCTATTTCTGCCGACACAAAACCCAAGTTAAATATGTTCCTGATGATTCTCAACTAAGATCAAAGTTAAGCTTTATTTTCTTACTTTTTGCAATGGACATACAAGCTAATATTTTCCCCTGCAGTTCTTCCTTCTCCGTCAGATATTCATTCTCAAGCAGCTCCACTTCACCTTCTTCAAGATAACATTCACAACTTCCGCAGATACCGGATTTGCATGAGTAAGGCACCGGAAAATTCTGGATCAGAAGCTGCTGCAGGATTTTTTCTTTATTGTCCGGAAGATGGGTTTCATATTCTTTTCCAAGTATTTTAAAGTCAACCTCTATATTTTCAATCAGTGGAAATTCCTTTTCTACAGGATAGATATCATCATTGTATTCTTCAAAAAGCTCAAAATGAATGTTCTTTTTCGGAATGCCGTGGTGATAGCAGGCATTAGCGAGTGATTTAATCATCTCTCCTTTACCGCATATCAGAACTTCATCTACTGCATCCCAGATCGTAGATTCCTCGTCGGTATCATCAAGATGCAGGATCTGATTAATGATGAGATTCAGTTTCTTTTCATCCAGTCTCCCGAAGAAAAACCGGTCAGCCGTTTGCTCTTGCGAAAAGAAATAGAAGATCTGAAGCCTGTCGTCGTAGATTCTTGCAAGGTTGTCAAGCTGTTCTCTGAAAATAAGCTCCTCGGAGCTTTTATTTCCAAAAAAAGAAAAAGTCTGGTACGAGGTTCTGTGTGAAGAATATTCTTAAAATGGCTCAGGATCGGGGTAATTCCTATTCCTGCTGCAAATGCAACAATCGTCCTGAATTCGCTCGGTTTGGAAACCAGTGTAAATCTTCCGGAAGGTTCTCCCACCATCAGCTCATCCCCAACATGATAATTTTTAAACAGCTCTGAAGTAGCACCTTCAGATGAATTGATCTTTATTCCAAGGGAAATTTTTTCTCGTAAGGTGCCGAAGTCATTGAATAATCATTAATAACTTCCTGGCCATGAGCAATAAATTTTATGCTGACAAACTGTCCCGCCTCAAACCTGAAATTCTCCTGCAAACTCCCCGGAATCTCGAATTCCAGAGAAAAAGTATTTTTGGTCAGTTGTTCCTTTTTCGCTATTTTTAACGGATGAAACTGTATCAGTTTCCCTTTATAGATTTGTTGTTCCATACTTCAATTCAAAAATAGTCAAAAAATAATTTATGAAGAAGATAATTTTATCCGCGCTTGTTTTCACTGCTCTTTACAGCTGCAAAAAAGAAGGCCAGAAAACAGACGGCACAGCTGTGGCAGACTCAGTTTCCGTTACAGACCATACAGCATCTGCAACGGAGGCTTATACTTCCAGGGAACTTTCTCCTGAAAACCTTGGGAAATATTTAGCTCAGAAAAATGATACTTTATACGTGACTAATTTCTTTGCCACATGGTGCGGACCCTGTATGAGAGAAATTCCTCATTTTAAGAATAAAATGGAAGAATTAAAAGGTAAGCCGGTAAAATTTACATTCATTAACCTTGATGATAAGTCCGAATGGAATACCTCTGTAAAAACATTTGCGCAGAAAAATAATCTTGCGAAAGACATTATCCTGTTAGATGGCCAGAAACTGGACGCTACGTTCTTCAGTAGCAATTTCAAGCAGTGGGATGGCGGGTCAATTCCTTTTACTTATTTGAGAAAAGGTGACAAAACCGATGAATATCTGGGAATGATGACAGAAGAAGTATTGAACTCTAAAGTTGATGCCCTTTTAAAATAAAACATCCAGATTCTTTCTGACCATGTCGAAAAAATTCAAAATCCTGTGTTTACTGTTGGCGGCTGCTATTATTTTTACCGCAGTCATCAATCTGAACACAGGATTTTTAAGTTTAAATTTCCAGGATTTTTTCCAGGATTCTTCTCAGAGCCAGATTGCTGAAATCCGTATTAACAGAGTGCTCGTAATGCTTCTGGCTGGAATTTCTATTCCTACCTCCGGATTTCTAATGCAGGAATATTTTCAGAATCCTCTGGCAGGTCCTGATATTTTAGGAATCACCTCTGTAGCCAGCTTATCCGTAGCATTTTATATTTTCTTTTCTCATGATTTTCTGATTCCGGAATTTTTACAGAACAGTTTTCTCAGTCTTTCAGCAATTGCAGGAAGCTTTGTTTTGATGCTTGTTTTGCTTTCCATGTCGAATAAATTTCAGGATAAATCTTACCTGATTATATTTGGGTTTCTGGTTTCGGCATTTGCCGGTGCCGTGGTTTCGCTGCTTCAGTTTTATGCGGAAAACCAAAGCCTGAAAAACTATATTTTATGGTCTTTCGGAGCGAATAATATGGTGACAAGGAATCAGATTTATGTATTATCCATTCTTGTTTTTGGCGGAATTTTCATTTGTTTTAAAACTATAAAACCTCTGATCGGAAACTCATTGGGAACTTCCTATGCACAAAGCTTGGGAGTCAATCTCAATCAGCTGAAAGTTCTGATCATTGCCGCTTCTTCTTTGCTTTCGGCTTCCATTACTGCTTTTCTGGGACCTATTTTATTTATCGGGATCATTGTTCCGCATTTCTGCAGGCTCATCTACAACCCGTCCAAACTATGGCAGCAATGGATATTGAATATGTTTCTCGGAATGCTGATCATGATGCTGTTCTCTATAGCCGCGGAAAAGACACAGATCCCTATGAATGTGATAAGCTCTGTATTTGGTATCCCGGTAATCTTAATGATGCTTTTGAAACAGAATAAAGTTTAGGAGTCGATGTCAATAAGTCAATGGTCAATTGTGAATTTAATGCGTTATTCATCCAATAAAGCATAGCAATAATTAAGATCTGCTTGATCTGCTAAATCTGCGAGCGTATATTTTTTCTCTCGCAGATTTAGCAGATCGAGCAGATTTAAAATAGTATTTTTGTAAACAATGCATCTTTAGCAATTAATCAATATTCAATGTTCCTACAAATCAAGCAAGCCAATATAGGCCATGACAAAACTTTAATTTCGGATGCTTACGCAGATCTGAAACTGGGTGATGTATGTCTTTTAATTGGAAATAACGGCGTAGGAAAAACAACACTCATCAAGTCTATTTTACATCAGACTCCCCTTTTAAATGGTGAAATTTTTATCAATAACAAAAATATCAGTACCCTTTCCGTTAAAGAAATCGCTGAAAATATTGCTGTGGTTTTCTCAAAATCAAATATCCCGCAGCATTATACTGTTGAAGATCTTATTTCATTGGGGAAATACATCTACTACCCTTTTTATTTTGAACTTAGAAAAGAGGACAGAGATGAAGTAGCTCATATTATTGATGAGCTGGACCTTAATCAATATAAACACACCCTTCTTAAAAATCTTTCCGACGGAAATCTTCAGAAAGCATTCATTGGCCGGGCGATTACCCAGAATTCTCCGGTGATTATCCTGGATGAACCAACCACGCATCTGGATGAAAAAAACAAACTCATTATCTTAAAGACTCTTCGCAAATTGGCTAAGGAGCAGCATAAAATTATCCTGTTCTCTTCCCATGACTGGAGACTGGCCAAAGAGTTTGCAGACAAGATCTGGTATGTAAAGGATAATCAGCTTTTTTCGGGGATTGTAGAAGATGTATTGCTGCAGCATGAAGAGCTCACCAATGTTTCATTGTTCCAGGTCAATGATAATTTTGTTCCGCCTTCCATACAGGCTCCGCAGGTTCATAAGGAAATGCTGTATTCTTTATTGCAGAAAAATTTCGAAAAAAACCTTTCCGCCCTGCATTTTGAATATAAAAACGGTTTTTGGGAAATTATCGCCGATGACACAACATGTCAATATGAATCCTTTGAAGAAATAGTTAATTTCGTTAAAAACATTCATTAATACCGCATTTACATTAAATATTTCACATACTATGCATGCATAGTATTATGCTAATCATACAATTTAATCTGTTTATTATCAGCTTGTTAACAAAATTTAACGTTAATAAATACTATGCATGCATAATATTTACTACATTTGGGTAACACCATTCGTAGATAAATGATGGATAATAAAGAAAAAATAGAAAACGTAGATTTAGTTTTAAAACAGACCTGGCTGGCTGTTTCTAAAATGTACACAGAACTTGCCCAGGAGCATGACTCTACCGCTGTACAAGCTTTGACCCTTCTTAAAATTGATCCCAAAGAAGGAACCCGCAGTACCAACTTAGGACCTAAAATGGCTATTGAGCCAACTTCCTTAACCAGAATCATCAAACTTCTGGAAGATAACGGGTACATCTATAAGGAAAAAACTACCACCGATAAAAGGGAAGTAATTATTAAACTTACGGATAAAGGTCTGAATTCAAGGAATATGTCCAAGGAAGTGGTCGTGAATTTCAACAAGAAAGTGATGGAAAAGATTGCTCCCGAGAAGATTGAAACCTTCAAGGAAGTAATGTCGGAGATCATGAAAATCGCCAACGAATTATTAAACAACAGAAAATAAATTATCATGAAACCATATGGTTGCATATGACCTTATTAATAATAAAAATTTACATATGAAAAGAAGAATCAAACATGTGACGGTTCTTGGTTCAGGAATTATGGGTAGCGGTATCGCAGCACATTTCGCCAATATCGGGGTAGAAGTGTCTCTTTTGGATATCGTTCCTTTTGAACTGACGGAAGCTGAACAGAAAAAAGGTTTGACCAAAGATGACAAAGCGGTAAGAAACAGAATAGCTTCTGAAAACTTTGAAAAACTGAAAAAAGCAAGTCCTGCCCTTCTCTACTCTCCGAAATTTGCGGATAGAATTACCATAGGCAACTTTGATGATGATCTGCAAAAGATCAAGAATACAGACTGGATTATTGAAGTGGTTGTTGAAAAACTTGACATTAAGAAATCTGTTTACGAAAAAATTGAGCAGTTCAGAAAACCCGGAACATTGATTTCTTCTAATACATCAGGAATTCCTATTCATTTTCTAATTGAAGGAAGAAGCGATGATTTTAAAAAATATTTTGCCGGAACGCACTTCTTCAACCCTGTAAGATATCTTCCTCTTTTAGAGATTATCCCTACTCCGCACACTCTGCCGGAAGTGGTGGATTTCTATATGAACTTTGGGGCTAAATTCTTAGGAAAAACAACAGTTTTAGCCAAAGACACTCCAGCCTTCATTGCCAACAGAATCGGGGTTTTCTCGATGATGGATCTTCTTCACAATGTACAGAAATTAGGTTTAACCGTTTCTGAGGTTGATAAACTGACAGGGCCTGTTATCGGACGTCCGAAATCAGCAACATTCAGAACCGCTGATGTGGTAGGTCTTGACACTCTGGTAATGGTAGCCAACGGGGTGCGCCAGAGCGGTGCCGAAGCCAATGATTTTAATGACGTTTTTGCCCTTCCAGGCTATATCCAGAAAATGATGGATAATAAATGGTTAGGTTCCAAGACTGAGCAAGGCTTCTACAAAAAAGTAAAAAATGCAGAAGGAAAATCTGAAATTCACGGATTAAACCTTGATACCCTTGAATATGAGCTTCAGGGCAAATCTTCTTTCCCTACTTTAGAATTAACGAAAAATATCGATAAGCCAATCGATAGATTTAAAGTTCTAATCGGAGGTAAAGATAAAGCCGGAGAATTATACAGAAAATCTTTAGGCGCATTATTCGCTTACGTTTCCCACAAAGTTCCGGAAATCTCTGATGAAGTCTATAAAATTGACGATGCCATGAGAGCCGGTTTCGGATGGGAAAACGGGCCTTTTGAAATCTGGGATGCCGTAGGAGTTCAAAAAGGTATTGAACTGGCAAAAGATGCAGGCTACGAAGTTTCAGACTGGGTGAAAAATGTTGAGTCCTTCTATAAAGTAAACGATGAAGGACAAAGTATCTTCGTTGATAAAAATTCAGGGCAATACAATACCATTCCAGGTCAGGACGCCTTCATTATTTTAGATAACATTAGAAAGAACAAAACCCTTTGGAGCAATTCAGGATCGGCAATTGAAGATCTTGGCGACGGAATCATCAACTTTGAGATCCGCTCAAAAATGAACTCCCTGGGAGGCGAAGTTCTTGATGGATTAAACAGGGCTATCGATTTAGCAGAAAAAGAATATGACGGATTGGTAGTTGGAAATCAGGGAACCAATTTCTCTGTAGGAGCCAACCTTGCCATGATCCTTATGATGGCTATCGAGCAGGACTGGGACGATCTGAATATGGCAATCGCTTACTTCCAGAAATCTATGATGAGAGTACGCTACTCTTCTATTCCTGTAGTTGTTGCCCCTCACGGAATGACCCTTGGCGGTGGCTGTGAAATGACCATGCACGCAGACAGAGTGGTTGCTGCCGCAGAAACTTATATCGGATTAGTGGAAACCGGAGTCGGAGTAATTCCCGGCGGTGGTGGTACCAAAGAACTGACATTAAGAACTTCCAGAGAATTCCATGCTGATGACGTTAAAAATAACAGACTTCGTGAAGCATTCATGAATATCGCAATGGGTAAAGTAGCCACATCCGCGTATGAAGCTTATGACATGGGAATTCTTGAAAAAGGAAAAGACATTGTCTCCGTAAGCAAAAACAGACAGATCGCCGAAGCTAAAAAAGTTGCCAAACTATTGGCAGAACAGGGCTATACCCAACCTATCGAGCAGAAAGTAAAAGTTTTAGGAAAAGACGCCCTAGGAATGTTCTACGTAGGAACAGACCAGATGCTTACCGGAAAATATATTTCTGAGCACGACAAAAAGATTGCAGATAAATTAGCCAACGTAATGGTAGGAGGAAATCTTTCCGAACCAACCGTAGTTACCGAACAATATTTATTAAATCTTGAAAGAGAAACATTCTTACAGCTTTGCGGTGAAAGAAAAACGTTAGAGAGAATTCAGTACATGTTACAGAATGGGAAACCGTTGAGAAATTAGATTTTTCTGTAAAATGTAAAAAGTATTAATGTATTCACGATGCACAATTTTAGAGATTTAGAAGTCTGGACAAAATCAATGAAACTTTGTAAAATATTTTACCTGGCTTCAAATGATTTCCCAAAGGATGAAATGTTTGGACTTACCTCTCAGTCCAGAAGAAGTCTTTACTCAATTCCTTCTAATATTGCTGAAGGTGCAGGTCGTGATACAAATGCTCAGTTTTCACATTTTCTGAATATTGCTTTAGGTTCTTCATTTGAATTTGAAACTCAGATTTTAATTGCAAATGATTTGGGATTTTTTAAAAATGATGATTTTAATGTCATTTATTCAGAAATCAAACACATACAAAATATGTTGGCAAAATTGAAGCAAAAATTTAATACTCAAACATTTTAATCATTAATACATTTTACGTAAATACTTTAATACAAAATGAAACAAGCATATATAGTAAAAGGATACAGAACAGCAGTAGGAAAAGCACCTAAAGGTTCCCTTCGCTTTACTCGTCCAGATGTAATGGCCGCTACAGTTATTGAAAAATTAATGGCTGAATTACCTCAATTAGATAAAAACAGAATTGATGACCTTATCGTGGGAAATGCAATGCCGGAAGCTGAACAAGGGCTGAACGTAGCGCGTTTAATTTCTTTGATGGGTCTGAATACAGACAAAGTTCCGGGAGTTACCGTAAACAGATATTGTGCATCAGGAAGTGAGGCGATTGCTATTGCTTCTGCAAAAATTCAGGCAGGAATGGCTGATTGTATCATCGCAGGAGGTACGGAATCCATGTCTTATATTCCGATGGGTGGTTACAAGCCGGTTCCGGAAACAGACATCGCCAAAACAAACCCTGATTATTATTGGGGAATGGGTTATACTGCGGAAGAAGTAGCCAAGCAATATAATATTACAAGAGAAGAACAGGATCAGTTTGCTTTCGAATCTCATATGAAAGCTTTAAAAGCTAATCAGGAAGGAAAATTTGCCAATCAGATCGTTTCAATTCCTGTAGAATATAACTTCCTGGACGAAAATCAGAAAATGCAGTCTAAAAAGTTTGATTTTTCTGTGGATGAAGGTCCAAGAAAAGATACCTCCTTAGAAGGATTGGCTAAACTAAGACCTGTATTTGCGAACGGAGGAAGCGTAACTGCCGGAAATTCATCTCAGATGAGTGACGGAGCCGCTTTCGTAATGGTTATGAGCGAAGAAATGGTCAAAGAATTAGGACTTGAGCCGGAAGCCAGATTAGTGGCTTATGCTGCAGCAGGTCTTGAGCCTAGAATCATGGGTATGGGACCAATTTATGCCATTCCAAAAGCTTTAAAACAGGCAGGTCTTGAACTAAAAGATATCGATTTGATCGAACTTAATGAAGCCTTTGCATCTCAATCAGTAGCAATCAAGAAAGAATTAGGCTTAAATCCTGATATTTTAAATGTAAACGGAGGAGCAATCGCTCTTGGTCACCCACTTGGATGTACCGGTACAAAATTAACCGTTCAGCTTCTTGACGAAATGAGAAGACGCGGCAATAAATACGGAATGGTTTCAATGTGTGTGGGTACAGGACAGGGAGCAGCTTCAATCTTTGAACTTCTTTAAAAAAATGTACTGATGTATTTATGTAAAATGTATTTATGAAAGAATTAATCATTAATACATTTTACATGAATACGTTAATACAACATTACTAATCGTTATAAAAATAAAATAATATATGGCAACATTAAAGGGCGGAGAATTCCTGATCAAGGAAATTCCTGCAAATGACATTTTCAGTATTGAGGAACTGAACGAAGAGCAAAAAATGCTTCGTGATTCTGCAAAAGAATTTATCGACAGAGAAGTGGTTCCGCAAAAAGAACGTTTCGAGAAAAAGATTATGCTTTCACAGAAGAAACAATGCGTAAGCTTGGAGATATGGGATTGCTTGGAATATCGGTTCCTGAAGAATATGGAGGTTTAGGAATGGGCTTTGTAACAACAATGCTTGCCTGCGACTACATCTCAGGAGTAACAGGGTCATTGGCTACAGCATATGGAGCTCACACCGGAATCGGTACACTTCCTATCGTTCTTTACGGTACTGAAGAGCAGAAGAAAAAATATCTTCCGGATCTGGCTACAGGTACAAAATTCGGAGCCTATTGTCTTACGGAGCCGGATGCAGGTTCTGATGCCAATTCAGGAAAAACAAGAGCAAAGCTTTCCGAAGACGGAAAACATTATATCATCAACGGACAGAAAATGTGGATCTCCAATGCAGGATTTGCAGATACATTCACGTTATTTGCTAAAATCGATGATGACAAAAACATCACAGGTTTCGTGATCAACCGTTCTGAACTTGAAAATCCGGGAAGCATTACTTTCGGAGAGGAAGAACATAAACTAGGAATCCGTGCTTCTTCTACCCGCCAGGTTTTCTTCAACGATATGAAAATTCCGGTAGAAAATCTTTTAGGAGAAAGAAATAACGGTTTTAAAATCGCTTTAAATGCATTGAATGTGGGCCGTATCAAATTGGCTGCTGCATGTCTTGATGCTCAGAGAAGAATCTTAAACTATTCTATCCAGTACTCCAACGAAAGAAAGCAGTTTGGAGTTTCTATTTCCACTTTCGGAGCTATCAGAAAGAAAATTGCTGAAATGGCTACTGGTGTTTTCGTAAGTGAAGCAGGATCTTACAGAGCAGCTAAGGATATTCAGGATAAAATCGATGAGCTGGTGGCAGGTGGAATGGATCACCAGGCTGCAGAGCTTAAAGGAGTTGAAGAATTTGCTGTAGAATGTTCTATCCTTAAAGTTTTCGTATCTGATCTTGCCCAGCACACTGCTGATGAGGGAATTCAGGTATACGGAGGTATGGGATTCTCTGAAGATACCCCAATGGAAGCAGCTTGGAGAGATTCAAGAATTTCAAGAATCTACGAAGGAACCAACGAAATCAACAGATTACTATCCGTAGGAATGCTGATTAAGAGAGCAATGAAAGGAGAACTTGATTTATTGTCTCCTGCTATGGCGATCAGCAAAGAATTAATGGGTATTCCTTCATTTGAAGTTCCTGATTATTCAGCGTTTATGAGTGAGGAGAAAGCCATTATTGCCAACCTTAAGAAGGTATTCTTAATGGTTTCCGGAGCTGCTCTTCAGAAATATATGATGGATATTGAAAAACAGCAACACTTATTATTAAATGCTTCTGAGATCCTTAACCAGATCTATATGGCGGAATCTGCCGTATTAAGAGCTGAGAAACACTTCTCACCTGATTCTGTGGAAGCCGCAATGGCACAGCTTAATCTTTATAAAGCTGTTGAAAAAATCATTGTAGCCGCTAAAGAAGGAATTATTTCTTTCGCTGAAGGCGACGAGCAAAGAATGATGCTTTCAGGATTAAGAAGGTTTACAAAATATACCAATCATCCTAATGTAGTAGCTTTAACTGAAAAGATTGCAGCACACTATATTGGTAAAGGAGCTTATTAGTCTTTATAACATAAATTTGATTGAAGCGTCTCATCTTTTTGAGGCGCTTTTGCTTTTAACTGAAAGGAATTCAAACCTATATAAATCTATAAAGCCCTAAAAAATTCCGGATTTCAATATTTTTTTATACTTTTATTTAAAATTCAAAAACCTTATGAAAATCTTATTATTTCCTTTAATCCTGATTCCTATAGCGTTATCTGCCCAGAAAGAAGATCAAAAGCAGCCTGTGCTGAAAAAAGATACTACAAAAATTTTCAATTTCAAGCATATAGAAGATACAAAGGCAAAAACCAATACGGATAAGAAGGAACTTTATAAAATACTTACTGTAAAGCCTAAAGATACAGCAGCATATATAGCCTTAAAACAATCTGAAAAAAGGATTATTCAAAATACAGGATACTGAATCCCGACATTCCTGAAAAAACATCAGCAGACACAAAAAAGGCACAGCCTTCTAAATAATTAAAAACAAAAAAATTTATTACTATGGGAAAATTTGTTATCTCGAAAAGGACAGACAATGACTTCAAATTCAATCTTAAAGCCGGAAACGGACAGGTGATCTTAACAAGCCAGGGATACGGCTCAAAATCCTCGTGTGAAAATGGTATAGAATCGGTACGTACCAATTCGCAGGACGATTCGAAATTTGAAAGAAATACAGCCAAGGACAACCGATGCTATTTCAATTTAAAAGCCGGAAACGGGCAGATCATAGGAACCAGCCAGATGTACGAATCTGAAAATGGAATGGAAAACGGCATAGAATCTGTAAAAACCAATGCCCCGGGTGCCTCTGTGGAGGATGAAACCATTATTTAAAATACGTAAAATAATCTCAATAAAAATGTCTTATTTTTTAAGGCATTTTTTATTTTTGTATTCTATTTTCAATTTGAAATGACAAAAGAAGAAATGCTCAACCGAGCCATAAAAATAGCTGATAAAGCACACAAAGGACAAACCGACAAATACCATACTCCCTACATTGCCCACGTAATGCGCGTGATGGAATACGGCAAAACAATAGACGAAAAAATCGTAGGCGTTCTGCATGATGTGGTAGAAGACCATCCGGAAGAGTTCAGCCTGGATTATTTAAGAGCCGAAGGCTTTCCTGAGTATATTATTTTTGCCATCAGCTGCCTCACCAAATTTGATCCCGAAGAAGATTACGATGAGTTCGTTAAAAGAACAGAAAGATCCCCTCTTGCTGTCGCAGTAAAGCTTAATGATCTTCGTGACAATATGGACCTCAGAAGAGTAAACAGAGAACTGACCCCTAAAGATATCAAAAGGTTTAACAAATACTTGAAAGCCTACCGTTATCTGATAGAGAAATATTAATCCGCTCCGGGGAAATCATATGTTTTTGTAGGATGGTTCGTACCGTCGATATTGATGTTCAGGGCCAGGTAAATAAAGTGAAGGTTTCTATTCCCCTTTGCTTCAAATTCACGTTGCCATAAATATCCTGTCAGGATCCCGAAAACATCATCAATCTGATAGCCGAATCCTCCATATACCCTGTTTCTTGCGAAAGTAGGCTTCATCGGGCTTACCAGGAATATTTCATCATAAGCATTCGCGAAAACAGTGCCTTTTTTTACCGTTTTTGCATTAAGGGGAACACTTACGTTCAGACGGTATCTGTAACGCATTCTTTGGGAAGATTTGTCCGTCACAGGTTCATAAAACCAGCTTTTTTCTACACGAAAACGGTTTTCAAACTTAACGATTCCTTTTTAAGATCGATCACGTCCTGCAGCCAGACTCTGAATTCCTCTCTGCTCAAACTGTGATCTTTATAATTCACATATCTTCCAAGACCTATAAATGGTTTGTGGTTTTTGGTTAGATTATACCCTACTCCCCCTTTGATCTCGTAATAATCCGGGTAAGTATAATCTTCATTTCCTCTGAGCTGACCTTCTGCATAGAGGAAAAATTTGGGATGAAACTTGTAGGTCAGAGTCACTGCATTGAAGCTGGAAATGTGTTCCTGGGCTTTTAAAAAGGTCATACTTAAAAGTACACTCAAACTGAAAAAAAGTTTCATAAAAAATTTTTGCAAAAGTAATCGATTTAACAATTTGTTAATATTAATTTTTATTAATCACGAATTAACATTTATTTAATATTGATCGTATATGAGAAGCCTAAATGAAACCATCTTTGGGGCATTTCAACTCCGAATGCTTCCGTATATTTTGTATTCGTTAAATTATTGATCAGCACATAAACCGAAAAGTCTTTTTTGGAGAAGCTCAGCTTTTCATCAAGGAGATTATAAGTTCCCAGATTCAGCCTTTCATTGTAACGGTAAACCAGTTCATTCGTGAAATAGTTCAAGAATTTGGTTTCCAGTTTGGCTACCACCTGATGTTTGAGATTGTCCAAAATATATCTGGAAACCAATCCGTTGGATTCTTTTACCTTACTGTCCAGATACGTATATCCTGCCGTATATTTCAGCCAGTCAAAAACCCTGTGGCTCAATTCTACTTCAACCCCTTTGGTATCAATTTTTCCGACATTCCTAGCATACCATATCTTATCAGCAACATCTGTTTTCACCCAATCGATAGAATTATTGGAATTCCTCATAAACCCGCTCACTTTAGCTAAAAATCTGTTGCTCTGGTATTGATATCCGATCTCAGAGGAAAGGGCATTTTCAGGAAGAAGATCAGGATTTCCCTGTTCAGTTTTACTTATATAATAAAGATCTGTAAACGTAGGAACCCTATGGACTTTGGCGATATTTCCGTAGATTTTATTATTCTGATTGAAATTATAACCTACATCCAATCCGGGATAGAAAAAGTTCCCTTCTTTCGAATAATTCGCCCACGAAATTCCGGGGCTGATGTTCAGCTTTTTATCCAGTAAAGAAAAATGATGCTCAAAGAAAACCTGTGATACAAAACGGTTTCGTTCCCCTAAATTGTTACTGGCCAGAAACTCCTTTCTCAGTTCAACACCCACACCGGTCGTTCCCAATCCCCATTGGTAACTGGAATTTACTTCGCCTCCTACGTTATTCCCGATGTGCATATTTCTGTAATAACCCGGATTATTTCTTAGGAACACATACATATCTTCTCCCCGTCTCCAGTATACATTTGAGTTGATGTTCAGGTTCCCAAACTTTTGCTGATGGGCAAGGCTCACAATAGATGCCTGGGTTTCCTCATACTGCTCCTTTGCATCTTTTGAAGCATAAAAACCATTGGCCCCGAACTTCTTCTCAGAAAAGCCGGCCTGCAGCTTCAGATCCCCGTTTTTAATGTTCAGCCTGCTTTGGTAAAAAACATTCCGGATCTCATAATCCGTATTGTACATATAACCCTGAGATGTCGCCGAATTGGCCTGAAGCGAGTTAGAAAACTTTTCATTTCCCAGCTGAGCATTGAAGCCGAATCCATAAGTTTCGTAATCTCCGCCGTCAGCACTTATTTTTACCCGTTTTCCCGGGTTTGTTTTTGTAATAATATTAATAACGCCGGCGTAAGCATTCTGCCCAAATCTTCTGGCTGCCGGACCTTTGATGATCTCTATTCTCTCCACATCATCCATATCTACAGGAACATTCATGGAATTGTGGCCTGTCTGGGAATCGTTCATCCTGATGCCGTTCAGCAACAGCAGAACCTGCTCAAAAGAACTTCCCCTGAATCCTATATCGCTCTGCACACCGTTGGCCCCTCTCCTTCTGATATCCATTCCCGGAACCTGCTGAAGAATTTCATCGATACTTTTGGCAGGAGAATTGGCAATATCTTCCTTCGTAATAACGGTAATATTCTGATTGGCGCTTTTATAAGGTGTTGAAGTAAACTTTCCCTGAAATTCAATAATTTCAATATCCGTTGTTTTTTCCTGCGCATGCGCGTAAAGCATTGATCCCAATAAAAAAATACTTCCAATCTTCTTGATCATAATAGTTCCCGTTTTGTTCTTAATCAGTTTCTTTAATAATGGGCTCAAAAGTAAGGGAGTTCCTGAAGACAGGCAAATGATACTTGTCATAAAAAAAGATGCAGTACGGATATACTGCATCTTTCGATGGGAATAATTTTTATCTTTTTCTCATTAAATGTGTAACAAGATCTCTGAATAACTTTCTCATTTCTATATTACAAATTTATGAATACAATTTTAACTAATTTTAAAATACAAAGCAATAGTAAAATGCAAAAACATAATGAAAATCATTAATAGTTTTAAAATACGATAAGAATATGCCATTTGAAAACAATGCAGGAGATTTTTTTATTCCAGCCTATGCTTTAAGTCATAAAAGCAAAATATTTCTGTTCCATTAATCCCGGATTATATATTTGTATCGGAGAAATTTAAGCACACTTTTTCCGCTAAAAATTCGTAATTTTGTGGGTCTTAATTTTGTGATGATCAATCTTCTTTTTACATCCTTTTTGACCTCGTTTACTTAGGAAGTAAAGAGCTCTTTCAGAACCAGGAATAAAGAAGTATACTCATCATCATAAAAATAAGTCTCAGTCAGTATAATTTGAATAAAAAGCATGACTAAAACAACAGAAATAGATATAAAAAAACAGATCTTCGTTAAGAATGCACACCTTAACAATCTGAAGCATATAGACGTTCTCATCCCGAAAAATAAGCTGATCGTGATTACAGGAGTTTCCGGAAGCGGAAAATCTTCCCTGGCATTCGATACTATTTATGCCGAAGGACAGAGAAGATATGTAGAAAGTTTAAGTTCGTATGCGCGCCAGTTTTTAGGTAAACTGGAAAAACCAAAAGTGGACGATATCAAAGGACTTGCCCCTTCTATTGCCATACAGCAGAAAGTGATTTCTTCCAATCCCCGTTCTACGGTCGGAACTTCTACGGAAATCTATGATTATATGAAGCTTCTTTTTGCCAGAATCGGGAAAACATTCTCCCCGGTATCAGGTGAAGAAGTAAAAAAGATTCCGTTTCGGATGTGATAGATTTCATCAAAGCTTCTAAAAAAGAAACCTCATTTCTACTCACGGCTCCTTTGGAATATGATGCCGCCAATTTCAAAGAAACGTTGAATGTTTTAAAGTTAGCCGGTTTCACAAGGCTTGAGATCAACGGTAATGTAGCCGGTATTGAAGACCTTGAAAGCTTTGGATTTACACCGGAAAAAGGAATGGTAATCAATCTCGTGATCGACCGTTTTTCTTATGAAGAAGATGAAAGTTTCCTTCAGAGGCTGGCAGATTCTATCCAGATGGCATTTTACGAAGGACATGGTTATTGTGCGCTGAAGAATACCGATTCCGGAAAAGTAAAGGAATTTTCCAATAAATTTGAGCTTGACGGCATGGAGTTCCTGGAACCGAATGTCCATTTTTTCAGCTTTAACAATCCATACGGAGCATGTCCAGCATGTGAAGGATACGGAAAAGTAATCGGAATAGATGAGGATCTTGTAGTTCCAAATAAAACGTTATCCGTTTATGAGGATGCGGTAGTTGCCTGGAGAGGAGAAAGCATGAGCGAATGGAAAAAAGCATTCATCAAAAAAGCCGGTGATTTTCCGATTCATAAGCCTTATCACCAGCTGACTAAGGAACAGAAAAACTTCTTATGGAAGGGAGACGGAAAAAGCAGCTTCCCTTCTATTAATAATTTCTTCAAAATGCTTGAAGAAAACCTGTATAAGATCCAATACCGCGTTATGCTGTCCAGATACAGGGGAAAAACGCTGTGCCCTACCTGTGAAGGGTTGAGACTCCGTGAAGAAACCAGCTGGGTAAAAGTAGACGGGCACAATATCCAGTCTATGATCGAGCTTCCGCTGGATGAGCTTTATCCTTTAATAGACGGCCTGAAACTTTCCGAACACGATCAGGATGTTGCCAAAAGATTATTATACGAGATCAAAACCCGTATTGAATTTTTATTAAAAGTAGGTTTAGGCTATTTAACCTTAAACAGAACCTCCAATACCCTTTCCGGCGGTGAAAGCCAAAGGATTAATCTTGCTACCAGCCTTGGAAGTTCGTTGGTAGGATCCATTTATATTCTGGATGAACCTTCTATCGGACTGCATTCAAGAGATACAGAAAACCTGATCGGCGTTTTAAAGAATCTCCGCGACCTGGGAAATACCGTGATTGTAGTTGAACATGATGAAGATGTGATGAAAGCCGCCGATTACATCATCGATATCGGCCCGGAAGCAGGTTACCTTGGCGGTGATCTGGTATTTGCCGGAGATTATAATGATCTTAAAAATGCAGATACCCTTACCTCAAAATATTTAACCGGAAGAATGGAAATTGAAGTTCCTAAAAAGCGCAGAAAAGCCAAGGAATGGATCCATATCAAAGGAGCAAGACAAAATAATCTGAAAAATATAGATGTAGACGTTCCTCTGGAAAGCCTTACAGTGATCTCAGGAGTTTCCGGAAGTGGAAAATCTACGCTGATGAAGGAAATTTTAACCAATGACATCCAAATCCAGCTTGGAATGGGTGGTAAAAAAGGAGATTATGACTCTGTAGAATTTCCTAAGAAGCTGATTAAAAATATTGAGCTGATCGATCAGAACCCGATCGGGAAATCTTCACGTTCCAATCCTGTTACCTATCTGAAAGCCTATGATGATATCAGGGATCTTTTTGCCAAACAGAAAGTCTCCAAAATGATGGGTTATAAGCCTAAGCATTTCTCTTTCAACGTCGACGGCGGAAGATGTGATGAATGTAAAGGTGAAGGAGTGATCAATGTTTCCATGCAGTTCATGGCAGATATTGAGCTTGAATGTGAGGTATGTAAAGGCACCCGTTTTAAAAACGAGATCCTGGAAGTGAAATTCGATGAGAAAAGCATTTCCGATATCCTTCATATGACGGTGGATGAAGCTTTAGAGTTCTTTAAAGATAATAACGAAGAAAAAATCGTTACCAAACTGAAACCTCTTCAGGAAGTCGGATTAGGCTATCTGCAGCTCGGTCAGAGCTCTTCTACCCTTTCCGGTGGTGAAGCACAGCGTGTAAAGCTGGCCTCATTCCTTGTTAAAGGCGTAACAACAGACAAAACGCTGTTTATCTTCGATGAACCTTCTACAGGACTTCACTTCCATGATATCCAGAAACTGCTGAAATCTCTGCAGGCCCTGATCGATCTCGGCCATTCGGTGATCGTTATTGAGCATCAGCCGGATATTATCAAATGTGCAGATTACATTATCGACATCGGCCCAGAAGCTGGAAAATACGGTGGTGAAGTTGTTTTTGCCGGCACACCGGAAGGTCTTGCCAAGGACAAAAAGTCTCATACGGCAAAATATATCAAGGAAAAGCTTGAAAATTAAATAAAAATAAAACAGAGAGCCGCTTGGCTCTCTGTCTTTTTATCATCATACCTTTACTTATACATTATAAAGAAAGGGACTCTGTTTAATATAGGTCCTGTCATCGATCTGGGAAACCAAAAATTCAGACAGGTCTGTCGCACTGATTTTCTCTCCCGGGCAATCTGTAAGGTTCGTTTCCTTTTTAAACCGTTCGGAAGTCGGAATGATCAGCGGAAGCCTTACTAAGGTCCAATCCAGATGGCTGTTCACCAGAAGATCATACTCATCCTGTTTGTCTTTTGTTGTTTTAGGATAATTCTGATACATCCAGTCTGTGGCTGCCTTTACTTTGCTGTTTTTATGGTCAAAAGGAGTATCTACATTCAGCCCGGTAATGGTAATGTACCGTTTAATTCCATGAAGATTCATAGATTTTATGACGTTTTTTGTTGCATCAGTAAATATAGGATCCTCTCCGGCAGGCTGCCCTATTTTGCTGATAACTGCACTGCAACCCGTAATAAGACGGTTTACAGACTCAAAATCTCTTGCGTCTCCCTGTACAATTTCAATTAAAGGGCTTTCTATAGTTAAATTTCCGGGAGTACGAAGTAAAAGCATGATGGGATATTCTTTTTTCAGAAGCTCTTGGATAAGATAATGTCCTGATTTTCCGGTGCCGCCTATCACGGCTATTTTATCTGTTTTCATAATGATCTCTTTTGTTGATGAGTAGAATGCAATAAAGATGAGGAACAGCTCATGTCCTTATGCATTCTTTGATTTTGAAAAATAATAGATTTGGGTTCAGAAAAATGAACCTTAGGGTTTCAGGCACTTAGAAATGTACCTGAATAAATGGTGATATTTATAAAGAGATATTAATAGTTCAAATATAATTATTTTTCCTGAAAAGAAATACCTTTCCTTTATTTTGTAAAATATTCATTAATTTACCATAATTGAATAAACCATATGAAATATAAAATAATAGGTGTTCCCTTCCTTATTCTGTCATTATATAACTGTTCTTCCAGAACCAATTTTAATCCAGACCATAATTATGAAACCAGGCTGGATACTCTGACATTCTTTGACAAAAGCAGAAACCGGAAGATTCCGGTTGCCTTCTACAGTCCGAAAACAGATCAGGCACTGCCCAAACAGCAGGTCGTTATTTTTAGTCATGGTTACGGTGCCAATAAAGGCGGAGATTATCTCATTTATTCATATTTAACCCAAAAATTAGCTTCAAAAGGATATTTTACGGTGAGTATTCAGCATGAGCTCCCTACGGATGAACTTATCCCTACAGAAGGGAAAATCCAGACCGTAAGAATGCCCTTCTGGGAAAGAGGCTCCGACAATATCCTATTTGTTTTGAATGAGCTTAAGAAAACCAGACCGGAGCTTGATTATAAACACCTTACGCTGATTGGCCACTCCAACGGCGGAGATATGACTGCTTTATTTGCAGGTAAACATCCTGAGCTTGTTTACAAAGTCATCACTATGGATAACCGAAGGATGTATCTTCCCCGCACTTCACTTCCCCGGATATATACCCTACGTTCCAATGATTATCCTGCTGATGAAGGCGTGCTTCCATCCCCTGAAGAACAGAAAAAATATCACATCACCATTCAGCCCACCGATATTAACCACGGGCATATGGATGACAAAGGCAGTGAAAAAGAGAAGGAAACACTGAATAAATACATTTTGCAATATATTGAAAAACAATAATTTACAAACTTATCAACAACAAATTGTGGATAAGTTGTGAATTTTAACATTAAATTCATGTTTTGTATTAAAAATAGTGCTACATTTACTATGTAATACAACTGAAATGAAATCATTTTTTGCTTTTTTCAGCTTTGAAATTGCAATTAAATTTGAAATAAAAATTTAAGCACAGCATTGTCGGCTGTGCTTTTTATTGTTGTCTAATTAAAAAAATGAGATGTATTTATCTACTGGATCCGCTCCTAAAGAGCGGATTCTTTTATGCAACGAATTCTGAAATAAAATTTTTGAAGATACAAGCTGAAAATAACATAAAAAATAAAAGACTTCGGAATGTCGAAGTCTTTTGTTTTTTTTAATTTAATTAGTATTTTTATCATCCTCAAAGGCTCCATAGTTCAACGGATAGAATAGAAGTTTCCTAAACTTTAGATCCAGGTTCGATTCCTGGTGGAGCTACTTTAATATATCATTGACGACCTTTTTAAATGTCTATATCAAGTATCGTATCCAATAAGATTAATTGAAAGATTGTTTATAGCCCAAAGGAGTGATTTCCATTTTCTTTTTAAACAGCTTGTTGAAAGACTGCGGATGCTCAAATCCTAAAGCATAAGCCACTTCTGAAACAGAAAAACTGGTCCCCGTAAGGTATTCTTTAGCCTTTTCGATCAGCTTTTCATGAATATGCTGCTGGGCATTCTGTCCGGTAAGATTTCTCAGCATATCACTCAGATAATGGGGTGAAAGATTCATCTCCGAAGCAAGGAATTCCACTGTGGGAAGCCCTTTGGTTAATGTTTCCTGCCTGTTGAAATAATCTTCCAGTATCGTTTCCATTTTGGATAATAAATCGTTGTTGACCGCTTTTCTTGTGATGAACTGTCTTTTATAAAAACGGTTACTGTAGTTCAGCAAAACCTCGATATAGGAAATAATTACGTCCTGGCTTACCTCATCAATGGCAGTATTCAATTCATTCATAATATTGTCGAGCAATCCGGTTATGGTTGTCTTCTCCTGATCGGACAAGTGCAGAGCCTCATTCGTATCATAAGAAAAGAACCCGAATTTCTTGATATTCTTTCCCAAAGGATAGGTGCGTATAAAATCCGGATGCACCAGCAGTGTATATCCGCAGTAAGAAGTATCCGCTTCTGTCGACAGAATCTGCCCGGGCGCTGTAAACATCATCCCTCCTTCATTGAAATCATAATATCCCTGTCCATAGCCCATTTTTCCATTTTCAGAAAACTTATAGGAAATCTTATAAAAATTCAGATAAAAGCTTCGGTCCAGAAGTTCCTTATGAACAATCATTTTCGTATTATCTACCAGGCTCACCAGCGGATGAAGCGGCTTTGAAAGCTGCAGCATACTGTGAAGCTCCGATATCGACGAAATTTTTATTGGAGTATGATCCTTCTTTTCCATAGTATAAAGTTATTAAATATTTAAATGAAAACAGCACAAGCAGATGACTTGTGCTGCTTCTATATTCAGTGTATATTAGATAAACTGCTTTCCAAACTGTTCTCTGAAAGCCTCGTCTCCCAGTTCCAGACGCTGTGCATAAATTGCTTTTGCATCTTCACCTGCTACATATCTCAATTGTTTCTTACCGTCTGTAGCTGCTTCGTAAACAACCTCAGCAATCTGCTCCGGCTCAGAAGCCGCGGCCATCATTCCTTCCATACTGGAAAAAAGAGAGTTAGTCATTTCTTCGTAGGCAGGACTGGTTGCTGCATCCAGAGAGCGGCTTACGAAATCGGTCTTGATTCCTCCCGGGGATACCGTTTTGATATCGATGCCAAATTTGTTCAGCTCGTAAGCCATACTTTCGCTCCAGCCTTCCAGAGCCCATTTTGTAGCATGATAGGTTGAGCCTAAAGGAAAGGCGACCAATCCACCGATTGAAGTGGTAGAAATAAACATTCCGCTTTTTCTTTCTCTGAAATAAGGAATAAATGCCTGGGTTACGCGGATAACTCCCAAAAGATTGGTATCCAGCTGTTTCAGGATTTGCTCATCTTTTAAGGCTTCCAAAGGACCAATAAGCCCGTATCCGGCATTATTGAAAACCACATCCACATTGCCAAGCTCGACAGCTTTATTAACGGTTGACTTTATCTGTTCCAGGTTGGTAACATCTAAAGGAAGTACAGTTACATTATCCAGAGCGGCAAGTTCAGGTGCAGCATCAGGGTTTCTCATTGTAGCAATTATATTCCATCCTCTGCTTTGAAATAATTGGGCAGCCGCTTTTCCTAATCCTGTTGAAGCGCCTGTTATAAAAATTGTTTTCATTTTGTTCTGTATTAAATTAACAGGACAAAGGTCAGAATTAGCAGGAAAGCTAAAGTTGCCAAATTGGACGAACGTGTAGCCAAAATGAATTTAATCCTGAAAATATGATCTCTTATCAATAATAAAAGGCTCAGAAAAAATTCTGAGCCTTTTTCAAGAAAAGATAGACAGTAGATTCTACCCTTTTATACTGTATATTTTAAAATTTATAGACAAATGCATTGATATTCATCCCTGCACCTACTGATGCAAAAAGTACAACATCTCCTTCTTTTATTTCATGGGTAGGAAGTTCACCGTTCAAAATCATTGTCAGCAGACTTGGAATGGTAGCCACACTGCTGTTACCTAATTTATTAATGACCATTGGCATAATATTTTCCGGCATTGGCAAATCATAAAGCTGGTAAAAACGCTTTACAATGGCTTCATCCATTTTCTCATTGGCCTGGTGGATAATAATCTTATCAAGCTGATTGATGGAGTACCCACTTGCATCCATGCACTTCTTCATAGCATCCGCCACGTTAACGAGAGCAAATTCGTAGATCTTTCGGCCATCCATTTTGATATATTTTGTATCAGGACAGCTTTCGTTATTGTAAGACTTCCCAAAGAAAAGGTAATCTTTTTCGTTTAAAGTATAGGAAGCCGATAAGTGAGATTGTATCCCCTTACCGTCTTCACTGATTTCCAGGATAGCAGCTCCGGCACCATCTGCATAGATCATACTGTCCCTGTCATGAATATCAACCACTCTGGAAAGTGTTTCCGCACCTATAACAAGGCATCGTTTGGCAATACCTGATTTAATGAATGCATTAGCCTGTATCACGCCTTCAATCCAGCCCGGGCATCCGAACAGTACATCGTACGCTACGCAGAAATTGTTTTTAATTTTCAGAAGATGCTTTACCCTGGAAGCAAGGCTCGGAACACTGTCTGACTGGACTGTTCCAAAGCGGACATCCCCAAAATTATGGGCAAATATAATATAGTCCAGGGTTTCAGGATCTATATTTGAATTTTCTATTGCTTTCTGGGCTGCAATCAGTCCCAGATCAGAAGTCACCTGGTGTTCAGATGCATATCTCCTTTCTTCTATGCCGGTAATTTCTTTAAGTTTTCTGGCAATAATATCGTTTGCTTCCTTTAATGACTCTCCGTTTTTATTAATAAAATGATGCTGGTCAAAAAATAAATTTGTAATTGTCTCCGGCGGAATATAATTGCCGACTCCTATAATCTTGCTTGTCATTAAAATAATTATAATTTTTTTAAACTCATTTTGTTTTTTCTCATGAATTTTTAATATTCTACAATAATAACGATAAAATATCTATTAATCGTATGATAAAATATAATTGAATATTTATATTGGTATTCAGAACATATAATGAAGGATTTCTTTCCTTGAAACATTCTTTCTCTTTGTTTTTTTAACCTGCTCCGGAAAATAATACAGATAGTATTGTTGGCATTTTTTGTAAATTCGCACGTCTATGGCAGCCTATATTCTTGACAATACAAGCATCAGTACACTTTCTGTGTATGATCTTCTGAAGCATACTTCGGGTAGTGCATTTCTGGAGCTTAGGGATTTTCACGACATTTACCCCACTGCCATTGAAAGCAATCATGGAATTTTCAGTAAAAGGTCTCCTTTGAATGATTATCCGGATGTTTCCGTAAGCCAGATAGGCAGCTCCATAGTAAGCACATGCACCTGCAATAATCCCAAAGAAAAACTTTGCGGGCATCAGGCAGAAATAATACACTGTATTTTGGAGGAAAAAAATTTCAGGACTTTTTTGATCCCTTTCTCCGCAAGAAACTGTTTATTGCCAAAGCAAAGTCTTACGGCCTGGAAAACGAGCCTGATCTCGACATGTATTTCGAATTAAAATACATCGACCATAAAATTGAGATCCATCCTAAGATCAAAGAGATGCTGCCTATTGATGAAGATCTTTTTAAACAGTATCTGATTCCTCAGCGTTCACCGGTAATCCATGAACTGGCATTACAGGACAGCGGAAAAAGGAAAATACTGGTTATCGGAAGGCATCGTTACTACAGCCATCTTAATTTTTCTCTCATGGAGGCCGAAACCACCCAGACCGGAAAGATCAAAAATCCCATACAGTCTGTTGATGCCATGCAGCTTATCTGGAATGCCGAAGAACCTCAGCATATTAAATTTTATACTGCAGTTTCAGCATTTCAGAATAATTATAACGAAGATTACAATACCGCTGAACTGGAAGCCCTGAAGCTGATCGTACAGAATCCGCTCGGTTTGGAGACTTATTATCATGACCGGGAAATTTCCGAAACGATATCTTCCAAATCTCTTGTCCCCATCCATCTTGAACTTTTAAAGGCCGAAATAAAGCTTAATGTGTTCAAAAAAGAACCTTTTTATGAAGTGACGGGAGAACTTGAGTTCAATGATGTTTCGGTTCCTTTTAAAAATATAGTGATCAGGAACGAATATTTCGTCTACAGCCGCAATACGTTCAGCTTTGTGGATGATCCTGATATGCTTCGGGTCATTAAATTTTTTAAAGCCAATAATGAAATTCTGCTTGTTCATGCCTCAAAATATGAAACATTCATGCAGAGTGTTCTTTCTTCCCTGGAGGAACGCATTCACATCAACTACAGTTACATACAGCCTGCAACCCCAATCCAGCTCGAAGAAAAAGACCATCGGAATGAACGGATCATTTATCTCCGGCAGCAGGGAAATTATGTGGCCCTGACTCCGGTTATGAAATACGGACAGGTAGAAGTTGCCGTTTATTCCAAAAAACAGCTTTTTGATACGGACCAGAACGGCAATGTATTTAAAATTGACAGAAGTGATGCTGAAGAATCACGTTTTACTTCCCTGATCATGAAACAGCATCCGGACTTTGAGGCGCAGATGGATGGCTATGATTATTTTTATCTGCATAAAGATAAATTCCTGGATCAGGACTGGTTCCTTCATGCTTTTGAAATATGGAGAAATGAAGGAGTAATTATTCTTGGATTCAATGAGCTTAAAAGCACCCGGCTTAATTCGTATAAGGCAAAGGTGAATATACAGATCACCAGCGGTCTGGATTGGTTTAATGCTAAATTAAAAGTTAGTTTTGGCCAGAAAGAGGCCGCCCTGAAACAGCTTCATCGTGCGATCCGAAACAGAAGCAAATTCGTTCAGCTGGATGACGGAACGCTTGGAGTTCTGCCGGAAGAATGGATCAGCAGAATGAATGAGTTTTTCCGAATCGGGGAAATAGATGCTGAAGATCTTAAAATCCCAAAGATCAATTTTACAGAGGTATCTTCATTGTTTGAGAAAGATATTTTAAGCAGCGAGGTACAGGAAGAACTTTCTTCTTATTCACTTCAGTTTGCATCGGTTAAAGATATTCCCCAGACCAGTATTCCTTCAGGGTTAAATGCATCATTGAGGGATTATCAGCATAACGGGCTGAACTGGCTGAGCTTTCTGGACGGGTTCAATTTCGGCGGATGTCTTGCTGATGATATGGGTCTTGGAAAAACGCTCCAGGTACTTGCTTTTATTCTTTCCCAGCGGGAAAAACGCGGTCCTGTCACCAATCTTATTGTAGTTCCTACTTCCCTGCTCTTCAACTGGCAGGAAGAGATTGATAAATTTGCCCCTTCGATAAAAACCATGGTACATTATGGGGCCGACAGACTGAAAACTACGGACCATTTTTCCGGATATGAGGTAGTACTTACCACCTACGGAATGCTGCTTTCGGATATCCGTTTCCTGAAAAACTTCCGCTTCAACTGTATTTTCCTTGACGAATCGCAGACCATTAAAAATCCTGATTCGGAAAGATATAAGGCTGCCCGTCTGCTGGATTCAAGGAACAGGTTTGTTCTTACCGGAACACCTATTGAGAACAATACTTTTGATCTTTACAGTCAGCTTTCTTTTGCTTGTCCGGGACTTTTGGGAAGCAAGCAGTATTTTAAAGACATCTACGCTGTTCCTATTGATAAATTTGAATATGGAAAACGTGCTCAGGAGCTTCAGCAGAAAATAAAGCCTTTTATTCTCCGCAGGACCAAAAAACAGGTTGCCAGGGAACTTCCGGAAAAAACAGAAATGGTTATTTACTGCGAAATGAATGCTGAACAGCGCAAAATTTATGATGCTTATGAAAAAGAGCTCCGTGAATTTATTGCTGCCAATGATGACGATGATCTGAATAAAAACAGCATGCATGTTCTTACAGGGCTTACCCGGCTCCGGCAGATCTGTAATTCTCCTGTACTTTTAAAAGAAGGATATTCCGGTGATCATTCCGTAAAGATAGAAATACTGATGGAACAGGTCCAAAGTAAGTCCAAAGGCCATAAAATATTGGTATTCTCCCAGTTTGTAGAAATGCTGGATTTAATTAAAACCGAGCTTGAAAATAAAAATATCCCGTTTGAATATCTTACCGGGCAGACGAAAAACAGAGGTAAAGCTGTTAATAGCTTTCAGGAAAATGATGAAATCCGGGTATTTCTGATCAGTTTAAAGGCCGGAGGCGTAGGACTTAACCTTACAGAAGCAGACTATATTTATCTGGTAGATCCGTGGTGGAACCCTGCAGCTGAAAACCAGGCCATTGACCGAAGCTACCGGATCGGGCAGACCAAGAATGTAATTGCTGTCCGGCTTATCTGCTCCAATACGGTTGAAGAGAAAATCTTAAGCCTGCAGAAAAAGAAAAATGAACTGGCTCAGAATCTGCTTCAAACGGATGGAAATGGCATCCGTAAGCTTTCAAAGAACGATCTTCTTGAAATATTGGAACCTAACCCGTTATAAATCTTTAAATAAAATATTCAGTCATAAAAATAAACCGACAGATAAATCTGCCGGCTTAAAAAACAAAAATTGATATGGATATGATTAGATAAAGTGTTTATTTTTTGATGATCTTCTCAGTAATCATTTTTTTATCACCGGTATATATCCTGATCAGGTAAGTTCCGGTTGCCAGACTATCCATATGGATTATGTCCGAGGTTCCTTCCAGCACCTTTTGTGCTGATGAGTTGTAAACTTCATATTTCTCGACCTTCTCTTCAGTTTTTAAGGTAACCGTTCCTGATGTAGGATTCGGGTAAATTCTGGCTGATGCTTTTTTTACAGCCTCTGATGTAGCCAGATTTGAGGCCAATACATTCAGGGTATAGTCTTCAGCCTGTCCTATGAACCATCCCGCAGGACATGGAAGATTTTCCAGGGTTCCCATCCATGAATTTGATTCATAAGCTTTGACAATCCTGAAACGGGTCTCGCCCAGCATAGCATCGGCAGGAATAGCAATGGTTCCGGTCGTTACTCCCGATTCTTTACCCGGAATAGGATCGGAATTATCCAGGTAGCCCAGATTAAATACTTCATTAGCATCAAATGTATTGTTATGATTAAGATCAATATATGCATAGACCGATACAGTCGTCTGTCCCTGTGTTTCTCCCGTGATTGTTATGGGATAAGAATTTCCTCTGTTCACATTAAAAACCGTTCCGGTAAAGTTTTCCAGTGCATCGGAACTACCATTTACAGGGCTTTCATTTGTAATTCCGGTAAATTCAACTTTATTAATTTCGCTGACGGTAAGGGTGGCAACATTTTCAGTTCCGCAATACGGGGCCGGAAAAATGATAGTATTTCCTATAATATTAACGGTATAATCTTCTGCCTGTCCTGCCCTAAGGCCGGTATCACAGGCCGTAAGAATAGAATTAGTTGCATTTGGATCGGAATAAGCAGCTGTGTTTGTATTTTTCAGCACTCTCATTCTGGTACTACCTGATGCTGCATTTGCAGGAACTGAAACCGTACCGGTTACCGTTAAAGCATTGAAGGGATTTGCTGCTTCAAGTCTTCCAATGTAAAAGCTTTCTCCTGCATCATCAAAGCTTCCGTTTTTATTAAAATCAATGAATACCATCACATCACTCGGAAAAGTGCTGGAAGGTCCTTTTACAGAGATCTGGTAACTGTTTCCAGCCTGAATATCCGCCGACATTGAAGTAAAATCCTCATATACCTGCGTATTGGCCGATTGCGACGTTGATGTATTATTGATGGTCCCAAAACTGACATTGGTAATCATATTGCTGTCTGCGCCATACTGGAATGCCGGCGTACAATACTGCCCGTACATCATCATGTAAAATATCACCGCAGAAAAAGTAGATAGTTTCTTCATTAATTCCTTTTTTGTTGAAACAAATTTATATTTATTTAGAATTAATAAAAATAATAAACAGGTGATATTTATCACCTTTCAATGAATTCATTAAAAACGAGGAAGATAAATTAAATATAGCTTAGAAATTTTAGATAAAACACAGATATTGTTTTACCCGTCTTCAACTTACAATTAATTATGCTCTGGAAAGCTGATCAAGCTTTTTCAAAAGTGCTGGTATTCTGTAAGCTCCGTACATCTGCTCTACTTTCAGCAGTATTTCATCTACATCAGCTCCTTTTGCAGTAAGGAATAAAGGGGTTTTACTTTCTCCTCTCAGTACATTTCTTCTTTGGGAATCGGGTGATGCAAACTCATTTTTGGCAATTCCGATAATAGCATATTTGCGGTCCAGGGCTTCATAAAGATAACCTCCAAGCCCTATTTTGCCATCATTATCAAGGGTTACGTAACCATCAACAATAATAATATCGCCTTCTTTTAAGTCAATTTTTTTCAGCAGACTCAAAATACACGGAAGTTCTCTTTTATAAAAAGCGCCACTTTCATATCCGGAAGTGATGCCTGTTTCTTCTGTAAAAATCTCAGATTCATTTTCTGAGGTCCAGTCTTCAAATGCAATACATACGGTATTGGCATGATCATCATAGTAATACGTATCAAAAGCGTAAATCATCCTTTCTTTTCTGTCATTAAAAAAATTCTCCAAAATGCCACAGAATGCCGGAAGGATCGTGTACAAAGCATTCTTTTCCCCAATCCATTGTTCTGACAGGGGTAAGCTTTACATCTTTATATTTCTCAGTAAGATTCAGGGTCTGAAGCTCTTTCCAGAAGTCTTCTGTATTATTGACTTCCATAAAGATCATGGTATTGTCTATCCAATCCTTGGCATAATAATCCTGAAGATAAAAAGCTGTTTCCTGTCTTTTAAACAGAGATAGTTTAGGCTCAAGAATTACTTCTTCAAACCCAAGGTCTCTGTAAAAGCTGCGGCTTATTTCAAAATTCACTGCACCGATGAAAGGTCTGATCGATTTTACTTTCTGTATCATGATTTTCTGTTTTTCCAGTGATTATAAGTCATTTCAAATTTGAACAAAAATATATTTATTTTAATACTTCCTAGCAATCAGCCTAAATTCAAAAAAAGTTGGATCACTGCAGAGATCTGATTCTGAAAGTTTATATAACCTCCAGTATGATATCATTCGCAATGATCCAACCAATATTTATTTTTTATCTACAACAATCCTTTCCGGCCTGTTGGCAATTTCCCATGCAGTAGCAAAAACCAGCTGAGCTCTTTTTTCCAGCAAAGCATAATCAATTTTCTCAGGATCATCGGTAGGCTTGTGATAATCTTCATGAATACCGTCGAAGAAAAATGCTACCGGAACATTATTTTTAGCAAAATTATAATGATCTGAACGGTAATACAACCTTTCGGTATCTGCCGGATCATCATATTTGTAATTCAGCTCCAGATTATTGGTTTTCTTATTGGCTGCTTCATTGATCACTTTAAGCTGTGAACTCAGCATTTCTGAACCAATTACATAAACGTATTGCTTTCCTCTGTTCTCTGCATCGTCGCGGCCGATCATATCAATATTGAGATCAACAACTGTATTGGCAAGTGGAAATACAGGGTTGCTGGTATAGTAATCGGATCCAAAGAGGCCATGCTCCTCGCCTGTTACATGAAGGAAAAGAATGGATCTTTTGGGGCCGTTTCCTGCCTTTTTAGCTTCCTGGAAGGCTTTTGCAATCTGCATAACGGCCACAGTTCCGCTTCCGTCATCGTCAGCTCCGTTGTAAACAACTCCGTTTCTGGTACCAACATGGTCGTAGTGTGCAGAAATTACGACAATTTCTTCAGGCTTTTCACTTCCCTCAATAAAAGCCAGGATATTTTCTGAGTCCGGAAGATTACCGCCGCCTCTTTTCTTCATAAATTCGGAAGGAACCTTCTGGTAATAGGAACCTAAAGCCTTTGGAGGAGCAATTCCCAGGTTTTTATAAAAATTAATCATATACTCACCCGCTTTTTTCTGTCCGGGGCTTCCGGTATCCCTGCCACCCATTTCGTCTGAAGCGATTATATATAAGTTTTTCTTTAATTCATCAGCTTTAATGGTCTTATATGCAGAGAGAAATGCTTTATCTCCTTTTGCAACGGTGGTAGATTGTGACTTGGCTCCTTCAGAAGTTTTCGTTGTTCCGCAGCTGACTGCCATAGCCAGGCTGATCAACGGGATAAGAATTTTTTTCATATGATAATAATTTGCTTAAAAATAACAAATTTTATTTAATCTTCAATGAATGTGTATTTTTCTTATATTTGATATCAATGCAATATAGATGGAAAAAATTTACGGATTTACACATTATTCCTTTTTCACGGAAATGTCTGAACTTGCAGCAAAACACAAGAGTTTTGACCTGTCACTGGGACTTCCGGATTTTGATATTGATGAACGGCTGAAATCCTTTCTAAGGGAGGCTATAGACTGTAACACCCATCATTATGAGCCGCTTGCAGGAAGTCCTTTGCTTATCAACAATATCATTACCTATAATGCTTCCCGTAAAAACAGCCTCAAACTTAAGGAAAATGAAGTAACCATTATTCCATGCGCAACTTTTGCTTTACATACAGCACTTAAATCCGTTTTAAATCAGGGAGATGAGGTTATTATTATTCAGCCTTCGTATTATACTTACGGTCCTTCCGTAGTGCTCAACGGCGGTATTCCGGTGTATTATGATCTTGATAATGATTTTACCGTAAACTGGGAAAAGCTTCAAAACTGTATTTCTGAAAAAACAAAAGCCATTATCGTTAATTCTCCGCAAAATCCTACGGGAACCATCTGGAAACAAGACGACTGGAACCAGTTATACAATATGATTAAACACCAGGAAATTTACCTGATCTCAGAAGAAATTTATGATACCTACTGCTATGACGGGCTTGAACATTACAGTTCTTTTCTCCATCCTGAGCTGAAAAACAGGACCTTCTGTATTTTTTCCTTTGGGAAAATGTTTCATACCTCAGGCTGGAAAGTCAGTTATTTACTGGCCTCAGAATTCCTTACCTCAAAATTCCGATGCCATCAGCAGTATATTTCCTACAGTGCAAATGCTCCTGCTCAATATGCTGTTGCCAGATATCTGGAAGTATTTGATCCGTATGAAAACAGGTATATCATGCAGCGCAAAAGGGATATATTCAATGAAATGATGGCTTACACTCCGCTACAGGCAACCAAAAAGTCTGAAGGAAGTGTTTTCCAGATCGTCAATTTCAGGAATGTATCCAAAACCATGACTGATGTAGAGTTTTCCAAATGGCTTACCATAGAGAAAAAACAGCCTGCCTGCCTCTTTCTGCCTTCTACAATTCACGGCAGAATTCGGATTATATACGGTTCAGTTTTGCTAAGAAAGATGAGATGATTATCCAGGCTTTGGAATATCTTCAGAAAAATCTTTAGAGAATTGCAACATAATATTACAACAAGTATCACAGTATATGAAGATCTGTGTAAATCTGTGAGATCTGCGGGTAAATAAAATTTAATTTTTTCTTTTATATCCCACAGATCTCACAGATTTACACAGATTTTTAGATATAAAAAAGCACCGCCTTGCAGGCGGTGCTTTGAATATTTGTTTATTGATCTTAAAGGCTTAAAACCCTTACATCAATTCTTCTGTTTTTGGCTTTACATTCATCAGTATCATTAGCTTCACACACGGGGTGCTGAGAACCGTAACCTTCTGCTTCTACTCTGTCTGAAGAAATTCCCAATTCCAGGAGCTTCAGTTTTGCGGTCTGTGCCCGAAGGTTTGACAGTTTCATATTGCTTTCTTCATTACCGGTATTATCTGTGTAACCTCCAAGCTTTATTTTCAGGTCCGGATAATCATTTAAAATTTCAGCAAGATTATTCAGCTGTACATCTGAACCGGGTTTCAGATCACTTGATCCGGTTTCAAAATAAAGATTTTCTATCGTATACCAGTTATTAGGATCTATTACCGTCTGATCTTTTTGTTTTACAGCATTGTATAACTGGAATAGTCTGCTTCCTTCTCCTAATGTAATTGTTTTCCCTCCTTTCAGTTTTACTTCCTGAATCGTTCCGGTATCATAAACAAAGTCTCCGTTTTCATTAAGATGTCCTTTGATTTCTGCAGGAGTAACAGGAATCGCCTGAATACCCGTCTGAGTTGAGGATGAATTTATATTGTAGGTTTGGGTCAGGCTTTCCAGTTTAGCTTTTCTGTTAGCTTCAATTTTATCCTTATGTAACACGGCCAGCGTTGGAGCAATCACCAGTGAAACAATAGACATCAGCTTGATGAGAATATTCATAGATGGTCCCGAAGTATCTTTAAACGGATCTCCCACCGTATCTCCCGTTACGGAAGCTTTATGGGGCTCTGAGCCTTTATAATAGGTCTGGCCATTGATATCCACCCCTTTTTCAAATGATTTTTTGGCATTATCCCAGGCACCACCGGCATTATTCTGGAACATTCCCATCAAAACACCACTTACGGTAGCACCTGCCAGGAATCCTCCCAAAACTTCAGGTCCGAAAATAAACCCGATCAATAAAGGTGAAATAATGGCAATCGCTCCCGGAAGCATCATTTTTCTGATGGATGCATCTGTGGAAATAGCTACACATTTTTCGTACTCAGGCTGGGCTTTTCCTTCCAAAATTCCCGGAATTTCGCGGAACTGCCTTCTTACCTCTTCCACCATCGCCATGGCTGCCTGTCCTACTGCTGTGATCGCAAGTGAAGAGAATATGAACGGGATCATTCCCCCTACAAATAATCCTGCCAGAACATCAGCTCTGTAAATATCAATTCCATCAATACCTGCAATTCCTACGAACGCCGCAAACAAAGCCAGTGCCGTTAATGCAGCTGAAGCAATTGCAAAACCTTTTCCTGTGGCCGCTGTGGTATTTCCTACGGCATCCAGAATATCTGTTTTTTCACGTACTTCTTTTGGAAGTTCACTCATTTCAGCAATTCCTCCGGCATTGTCAGCAATTGGTCCGAAAGCATCAATAGCAAGCTGCATGGCAGTAGTGGCCATCATTCCGGCTGCGGCAATAGCCACTCCGTAAAGTCCGGCACACAAATAAGAGCCGTAAATACCTCCAGCTAATACAATGATTGGAAGCAAAGTAGATTCCATACCAACTGAAAGACCGCCGATAATATTAGTAGCGTGCCCTGTAGAAGACTGTCTTACAATGCTTGAAACAGGCCTTTTACCCATAGCCGTATAATATTCGGTGATAATACTCATTAAAGTTCCTACGACAAGCCCTACCATTATAGCTCCGAAAACGCCCATTTTAGTAAATTCATGTCCTCTGAGCATCATTTTTTCAGGGAGAATGTAAGTAACAAGGAAATATGAGGATATGGCCGTGATCACGATACTTCCCCAGTTCCCTAAATTAAGGGCATTCTGAACACTGGAAGTAGATGAACCTTCATTATCATTAATTCTTACAAATAAGGTCCCTATCATGGAGAAAATAATCCCTGTCCCGGCAATAAGCATCGGCAGGAGAATAGGTGCAAAGCCTCCGAAGGAATCATCAGATATTGTTTCCCTGCCTAAAACCATTGTTGCCAATACCGTTGCAACGTAAGAACCGAATAAATCGGCCCCCATTCCTGCCACATCTCCTACATTGTCTCCTACATTATCTGCAATAGTTGCGGGATTTCTAGGATCATCTTCCGGGATACCCGCTTCTACCTTTCCTACAAGGTCAGCGCCTACATCCGCAGCTTTGGTATAAATACCGCCGCCTACTCTTGCAAAAAGCGCAATGGATTCTGCCCCCAGGGAAAATCCGGTAAGAATTTCGATGGTTCTTTCCATCTCATGGGAATCTACCGTAGCATCGGGAGCAAAGATCTGCTTGATGATCAGAAAAAGGGCCCCTAACCCCAGAACTGCCAGTCCGGCAACGCCCATACCCATAACGGAGCCTCCGGTAAAGGAAACTTTAAGCGCTCTGGAAAGTGAGGTTTTTGCTGCTTCTGCCGTTCTTACGTTTGCTTTTGTAGCGATCTTCATTCCGATAAATCCTGCCAGAGCAGAAAATACAGCTCCTACCGCAAAAGCGATCCCGATACTCCAGTGGGAATTGGAGTTGGTGGATCCCATTACGGCAAGTAATATAGCTACGATTACTACGAAATAGGTTAAAATCTTGTACTCAGCCTTTAAAAAAGCCATGGCACCGTCAGCGATATGACCGCTGATTATTTTCATTTTTTCATTTCCGGCATTCTGCTTACTTACCCAGTTACTCTGCAGGAAAGTATACAATAAGGCGACAACACCAAAAACCGGAATTAAATAGAACAAATCCATAGTTTATTATTTTTATATTAATAAATAGTAATTAGTTTTATAAATATAACAAAAATTCCTTTGGTTTATTAAGCCTGGTCTGATAATATATTTTTTCGTAAATTTAAAGAACACCACAAAAACATTATATCGTATGAAAGCATTAATTTATTTAATATTTTCAGCATCTCTTATTGCTGTTGGCTGTACAGGCAGACCTCCGAAAGAAAAAGCAGACATTCTTTATTTCGGAGGAACAATTTTAACAATGGAAGATACGGCTCCCGAGGCAGAGGCAGTAGTTTTAAAGAACGGCAAAATACTTTTTGCAGGCACCCGATCAGAAGCTGACCGCTATACGGATGATAAAACAAAGAGCATCAATCTTGAAGGAAAAGTTTTACTTCCCGGCTTTATTGATGTTCATGGGCATCTTACTTCAAGAGCAGGAATGATGCAGGCCATCGATCTGTTTCCTGAACCTTACGGAACAGTCAATTTCATTAAAGACCTTCAGAATACCATCAGAAAATATCTTAAAGATCATGCTGTCCCTGCTAATCAGCCGGTCATAGGCAATGGATATGATGATGCCATTATGACTGAGCACCGCCATCCAACCAGGGATGAACTGGATGCTATCAGCCAGACAAATCCCATCATCGTTATCCATACTTCAGGCCATGCCAGTGTAGCTAATACTGCTATGCTAAAGCTTTTAGGAATATCCGAGTCCGCAAAAGATCCGGAAGGAGGACATTACGGCCGGAATAAAAAAACAGGAAAACTTAATGGGAAATTAGAAGAAAATGCAAGTTTTTCAGCGCTTCTTTCCCTTACAGAAAAAATGAGTAAGCAAACAGGAAACACACAGGCACAGGCCATGCAGAATCTGAAGAAAGCTCAGGATGAATGGCTCAGCTACGGCCAGACTACCATCTGTGACGGAAGAACAATGGGCGAAAGTGTGGCTCTTCTAGAGAAAGCAGCATCTGAACACCTTTTTAAAGCAGACGTAGTGTATTTTCCTGATTATGAGTATTTCAAAAAGGATCTGAATACCTTTAAGCCGAAATATATGAAGTACACCAATCATTTAAAGCTTGGCGGTTTCAAATTTTCGGATGACGGCTCGCCACAGGGGAAAACAGCCTGGCTTACCCAGCCTTATTTGGTTCCTCCCGAAGGCCAGTCAGCAGATTACAAAGGTTTCCCGATATTTTCTGATCAGGTCTTATATGATGATCTGAAGACTTTATTTCAAAACAGTATCACTGCACAGCTTCATGTGAATGGTGATGCTGCTATTGATCAGGCATTGCGTGTGATTGGAAGGCTGAAAGAGGAAAATATTTACAGACCGGAGCTTCGTGCCACCCTTATCCATGTTCAGAACAGCCGTCCGGATCATATTCAGAAAATCAAAAATATAGGGGTTATTCCCTCTTATTTTTCTACCCATGTTTATTTATGGGGTGACTGGCATTATTCAAGTGTTTTCGGACCGGAAAGGGCGTCATTCATCAGTCCTGCCAATTCAGCATTACAGGCCGGAATTATCTTCACGATGCATCATGATGCTCCTGTTACCCCACCTGATTTGATTACGGCAATGTATTCTGCCGTGAACAGGAAAACCCGTTCAGGAAGGATCCTGGGCCCCAATGAAAGAATAACCCCGCTTCAGGCATTAAAAGCCATTACGATCAATGCAGCTTACCAGCTTCAGGAAGAGGAAAGGAAAGGTTCCATCAAAGCAGGAAAACTGGCGGACTTTGTCATCCTGGATCAAAATCCTTTAACCATTGATCCTGAACAAATCAGGAATATTAAAGTATTGGAAACAATTAAAGAAGGGGTTTCTGTTTATAAAAGGAAATAAAGATTGTATTCTGTTTTTAGCACGATTCAAATTATACTTTCATAACTGAAAGTTCTACTCCTTTCACACCAAATATATTATTATGAAAAAAAATATTTTAATTGCGGGCTTATTTTTAGGAACACTTGTTTCCGCCCAAGGACATTATAACGGTTCTTCATTCAATCCCAATGATTACTTTGCTCCCCATGCAGGATGGATCATTCCTGTCTGGTATGGGTATGCTGATATGGATTATCATAATGCTTCGGGAAAAAGGTCTGACCGGCTTATCAATCCGGCACCGGGAAACCCTACAGAACTTAATCTTAAACAAAACGTTAAAACACATTCTTTTATACTGATGGCAATTTATGGCGGTAAAGGTAAAATTCTGGGTGCCAATTGGGGAATGATGATTATCCCTACCCTGAACAGCCCGACTGCTGATATTGCTTTAGACTATTATTCTGTTCAGACAGGCTCCGGAAATTATGTGTTCACCAATAAAAGCATAGGAATTGGTGATATGTACATTCAGCCTGTATGGCTGTCATGGACGAAGGGAAAATTCAGCTATGCCTTGAACTATGGAGTCTGGGCACCTACAGGAAAATACAAACCAAATGACCTAGATAATGGTGGTCATGGCTATTGGTCACACAACATCCGTGTAGCGGGAAAGATGAAGCCAACATCAAAAACCAATATCACTGTTGCTACCACTTTAGAAATCAATCAATGGCAGAAAGACACTGATTTTAAGGAAGGAAGCCATTTTACTGTTGATGCAGGCGGATCTTACGTATTGAGTACAAGAGGTGATGAAATAGGTGTTTTCGGACATTATTCTACCCAGGTCGGTGATGATAAGGGAAGCAATGGGGGTTTTGTATCTGATAGGATTGCCGGAATCGGTGCCTTCGGCTCTTACTGGATTGTTCCGATGAAAATAGGTCTTATGGGAAGAATTACTCAAAATTTTGGCGCTGAAAACAGATTTGCAGGATTAGCGATCCAGGCAGGTGTTAATTTTTTAATTCCTTCAAGTCATTAATACAGAAAATTTTCTGTTTAAACCAATAAAAGGCAGATGAACGTTCACCTGCCTTTTTTATCATTTTGGAATGCTGTTTTTAGCCTCCGAATTTTTCTGCGTAATCTTTCTGGGAAGCTTTGATCACTTTTTTAGCATGCTCAGCTCCGTATACTTCATGAATTCTGCATTTTGCAGGCTCATCCGGTAAATTTTTATAGGTCAGGAAATAGTGCATCAATCTTTTCACTTCTGCTTCAGGAAGTTCTGCAATATCTCTAAAATGTCCGAATGCGTGGTCACCGATCATTACGGCAACGATTTTATCATCTGCTTCACCTCCATCGATCATTTTGAAACCACCGATTGGAATAGCTTCCATTAATAATCCTCCTGAATGAATATTGTGAGAGCTTAGTACACAGATATCAAGCGGGTCATGATCACCTTCCGTTACATCATCAGCTCCGGCTTCTATAGCCAGTTTCATTACTTCATTGTGGCAATATGTTCTTGGCACAAATCCGTATAGAGCGGGAATAATATTAGAAAATTTCTGAGGCCTGTCTACCTTTAAAAATCCTGTTTCTTTATCTACTTCATATTTAATAGTATCTGAAGGAACGATTTCCACGAATACGTTTACAACATTTGGCGCATCTTCTCCTGCAGAAACCCCGTGCCATGGATGTGCTTTAAAATTTGGAATCATTATTTATCTGTTATTTTTAAGTTATAATTAAAATTTCTCTTCTAAGGTCTTCTATGGTAGCAGCAATATAATCGTCACCTTCCATATAATTCATGATGAAAATGGTTTTGAACTCTTCAAGATCTGCATTTCCTTTCAGTCCGTCATAGGTTTTGTGAAGTAAATCGATCAAAGCGTTTTTGGAATCCACAATATTAGTCCATGAAGCTTTTGTGATGTACAGCTGCTGGGAAGAATTGTATTCGAACTCTTCATTGATGGTTTTTTCCGTAAGAAAGATGAATTCGTGTACAGCTAAACCTTTATCAAATTTCTGGATGATGTTGGATGGCTTTATTCTTTCTAAAAAAGAGTCATCCTTTCATAGGAATGGGCTTTATTTTCTGAATTTGATTTTACAGAAAGAAGCTTGATCTCCTGATTTTTAAGAGTGATGTACGAGTGTACAAACTGCCTCAGCAAAACCAAAAAAGGAATTGCGATAATCAATGCAAAAGCATATGGTAAATATCCTGAAAAACTAGCCATAATTTTAGACCGCAAAATTACTAATTATTTTCCGTCTTGTAAAGAGTTTTTAAATATATCAGTTTTAGAATTCTGAATATAGATGAGTGACAGGATAATAATGAGATAAAAACCAATCATCATCCTGTTTGCGAGACTTGGAAAAACCAGATATCTTAAAAAGACGGAGACATAAACGGAAGCAAAAAATAAACACTGTGCCCGGCTTTTTTTACTGCTCAAGGAAAATTTATTCGCCAGAATAATGACAATAAACAGTAAGAGCAACGGAAAATACGATCCGTTAAAGTCGAGCATAATGGTTTTCTTTATAAAATTCAAATAATTCGGAAAATAGAACGGATCCGGATCGGATATCGGATAGATCTGAACTTTTGTAAACTGGTTCATAAACAAAGTAGACCACGAAATCTGATTAAAATACTGGATCAGAAAAAAGGATACAAAGACATAGGCATAAGACCAGAATACTTTAACAGTCTTGATCTGAAGGCTGTTTCTGTATAAATAAACCAGGATATAAAGAAATGAGTATAAAATAAAATACTCCGGCCTCGTTAAAACACAAAGCATTGCAAAGATTGTAGCTGTAAGATGCTTTTTCCTTACCATAAAAGTATACAGGCTCAACAACAGTAATAAACAGGACAAACTATCTGCTGAAGCATGTCTGCTGGCTTCCAGAAGCGGCTTGAATAAAGAAATTAATAGGGTTATGATGAATGCTAAAGGATAGTTTTTCACAATCCTGATCAGGAAGCAGAAAATCAGAACCAAAATAAAAGCATAAGAGAGTATGGAAGTCAGAAATATGGAGGTTGTTACTTTAAAACCTAATTTAAAAAACATCAGGTTAACAAAGTTATAAAATGGTTTTACCGAAAACAGCTGCAGCTCTTCTTCATAGGCTTTTGGATTTTCCGACAAGACTTTATAGTAGGTATTCTCCCCTTTTGCGATTTCCTCATCCTGCGGGGTAATTCCGAAAAGTTTTGGGTTTGTACCTTTTAATTCAGCATATACTTTTTTATGAACATCCTCCATTTTCATATCCGGATATTCAGCTTTGTAAACAAGTCCTACATAAGCTTCCAGATCTACGTTGTAATACTGGTGGGTATACAAATAGTATGACATGAGACATAGGTAGAGGGAAAAATAAAAACAAGAATGTTTCTGGTTTTCTTCATTTGCGTGCTGGTTTATTCGTAAGAATGCAAAAGTAAAAAAACTATTCTTTCAGCTGTAATTATTTGACGATTCTTTAAAGAAAGTATGGAATTACAGCTCAAACAAAGCCGGTCTTTGGGTCACTTCGTGATAACATACGCTGTTTTCATCAAAAAAGTGATAAACCAGGCTTTTTCTTGTTCTGTTTTTATCGGTATGCGGTTCGCCGCCATGAAGAATATTGGCATGCCATATGAGCATATCCCCTTTTTTTGCTTTAAAGATTTCCTTTTTCAACCCCAGTTCACGAACTTTTGACTCCAGAAATTCTTCATAAGCACGATAGCTTTTTTTACCGATTTTCAATGCATCACCTTCATTATCATAATCGGAATTAAGGAAATAAGGAAGTTTATGGCTTTTCGGGATATAATGCAAAGCCCCGTTCGTCTCATCCACATCTTCCAAAGCGATCCATACTCCCAGAAGCCCGCCAAGCGGATAAGTAGTCATATGAATACTGTCTGAATGCGTTTTCTGCTGGCTGCCATTAATGAAATTAATACTTTGGAAAAGCTTGGCTTTACCGTCTAAAAGCACAGACAAAAAATCCAGCAAGTTCTTATCACTGCCAATGTTTTTAATAATTTCAGAATGGTGGATGGCAAACATCAGCTTTCCGCCGTAGATAAATTTCAGGGTGCCGTTTTCCATCAGCTTTTCAATTTCAGCATTAATTTTATCGGCATCATCTGCTGTAATAAAATTTCTCAGGATCATGTACCCGTTTTCATCATACTGAAGAGCACTTTCTTTGTTCTCATCATTCAGTTCTTTGAAAAAAGCAGTATTGATGAGTTTATTCTGGTCTATTGTTCTTTCCGAAGCGGGAAGATGGGCAAAATCAGCACTGGAAATACTGGAAAAATAGCTTTTGTTGAGTCCGTATTTTTTATATAAAGGAATATTATGTTTTAATTTCTTCTTATTAAAAAAATTGTAAATAATATAGGGTAGTTTATAGTGACGGATCTGCTTTAGCATGGCTTGATTATTAGAATAAATACTTTATAAAGATACAGAATAATATTTAATTAAAATCATTCTAAATAGTGAAATCAACATGATATTAATCTTAAAAAAACTTTCCTCTCATTAAAAATCCTGTAAAATCCTTAATCAATGTCTTTTTGGAATTTTCTATGACCGCATAGTGTTTAAGTACAGGCCTGAATCCTCTGAAAAACTCTTCAATACTTGGAAGATTACCGCCTTCAAAATCAAAAATATAATGCTCTATATTCTCTTTTATGACGTGATCGATAAGTGTGGATGCCCCAGCCATTTTAATATACTTTTTATCATTAAAAGTTCCTAAAAGCGCAATCGTATCATAATCTGAGTAGATGGCTATCATATTGGTGATCTCATGATGATAATAAAAGGCTAAAAACTTTAAATGTTTTGATAAATGGAAAGTTTCCAGAGTTTTAAGCAAAGTAGCCGTATCATTTTCTTTGTCCAGCCCTATCACATTGTTCTTAATAAAAATCTCTGCTTCCTGGTAGCTTAGTTCTTTAAGCTCTGAATTTTCTATCACCTCCTCATCAAGTCTGAGCTTTCTTTTTCTCTTAGGTGAATATTTGGCAAAAACCTTGGCATATTCATCAGGATACAGAAGGAAATTTTTTTGGTTTTTAATTTTGAGTCAAAATTATTGGTCTCATTGAAATGGTAGGCTCTTATCAGATAGTTCTTCTGAAGGAAATGTAAAAATTTTTCATTGATCTTTTTATCATCTTTATTGGAAAAGACACCCAGCTGCTGGCATATCAATGGATTATGAACAATTTTTATCCCTTTCTTAAGGATATAAGGAACAGGCATTACCGCTTCATAATTATTGAGAACCAAAACCTCCCACTGTTTATTAGTGGTTACATCTAGGAAGTTTTTTGATGCTGAATATTTCCTCTGTTCTGATCTTTCAAGGCAGTCTGTATATTTTTTAAAATCAATCTCGTTGTATTTCAGTCTTCTAATCATAATAATCCTTCATCTGAGAAACTAAGGTAGGCATCGTGTGTAACGATGATGTGGTCTAAAAGCTGTATGCTCAATGTTTTTCCTGCTTCGTCTATTTTCTTCGTAATGCTGATATCTTCCTTACTAGGCTTCAGGGTTCCGGACGGATGATTATGGGCAATGATAATTCCTGTTGAAAAATGATCCAAAGCGGTTTTAAATAAAACCCTTACATCTACAACGGACTGGCTTATTCCGCCTTGCGTCAACTGTGAAATATGGATAACCTTATTACTCTGGTTAAGATAGATGGCCCAAAACTCTTCAGTCCTTAAATCTGACAATTTATTTTTAAGAATAGAATAGGCATCGTTGCTATTTGAAATCACTGCTTTTTCAGGTATTTCCTGGATTATTCTCCTTTTACCTATTTCCAATGCTGCAATAATAGAAACTGCCTTTACTTCCCCACTCCTTTGAACTTCATCAGTTCTTTGTTGGAAAGAAGGCTCAGCTGATGCCAGTTGTTGTTTACCGAAGCCAATATCTTTCTGGCTAATTCCAATGCACTTTCATCCCTGCTTCCGCTTCCCATAATGATTGCCAGAAGCTCAGAATCAGAAAGCGAACTCTTTCCTTTCAGTAAGAATTTTTCTCTGGGTCTGTCGTCTTCAGCAAGGAATTTTATGGTCATTTGTGTGTTATAAAGTTAAAAATAAGGATTCTAAGTTAATAAAATGCATACATGATTACCGGATATTTCGACTGGTCGAGATATTTTGCCGTCTCAACTAAAGCATTAGCAGATAGCATCGGGCATCCAAGGCTCAGACAGGCAGGATTTAAAGATTCCTGATCCGGGATACATCCGTAAGAATGCAGCACAATTGCCCTTTGCATGGCGTTGCTGTTACCAATATCGAGACCGTTCAGCCTGTAAGCTTTTCCAAATTTCCCGTTATAACTGTTCAATATTTCATACTTTCCCAGCGAAGATTGGTATGATCCTTCGGTATTGCTGAATTTCAAATCTTTTGAATTCTTGATAACCGAACCTGAACCATGAGATACAATTGCTTTCTGAAGTATTTTATCATTTTTCAGATCATAGACAAAGTAACGGTATTTTCCGGAATATGTTTTAAAGTTAATAAAAACAGCAATATCCTGATTATAATTTTTCCCTTTTACAAAATCCTTAATTTCCAAAACCTTTGCTTCCGGAAGAATACCGGAAACATTATTTCCTTGAGATTCAGCTTTAGAACAGGAAATAATAAAAAGGACCAGAAATATAAGTTTTTTCATTAATGCAAAAGTATTTTATTCGATAATCATACCGTCTTTCATGACCAGTTTCCGGTCTGTGATTTCGGCAAGGTTCGGGTTGTGGGTTACGATCACAAAAGTCTGATTATACTTATCCCTAAGGTCAAAAAATAATCTGTGAAGATCATCTGCATTTTTTGAGTCTAAGTTTCCCGTAGGTTCATCCGCAAAAATAATTTTAGGCGAATTAATCAGGGCTCTTGCTACGGCTACCCTTTGTGCTTCCCCACCGGATAACTGGTTGGGTTTATGATTCAGTCTCTGTTCTATCTTAAGGTCTTCAAATAAAGCATATGCTTTTTCTAAGGCATCTTTTTCGTTCGCGCCTCCAATTTTTGTTGGAAGAAGCACATTTTCTAAAGCTGTAAATTCAGGAAGAAGCTGGTGAAACTGAAAAACAAAACCGATATTCTGGTTTCTGAATTTGGAAAGCTGTTTATCATTCATATTGATGAAAGACTCTCCTGCAATGCTGATTTCCGTATTGTATTTATTAGAATTGCTTGGATGGTCCAGCGTTCCTAAAATCTGAAGCAATGTAGACTTTCCGGCTCCGGATTCACCTACAATAGAAACCACCTCACCTGTTTTAATGTGAATATCAACACCTTTCAGTACTTCTAAACTTCCATAAGATTTATGGATATTACTCGCTTTAATCATGATTCAAAAATAACAATTACCAAAGGAAAAACATAATTAATTAAAGCAAAAAATAATAATTTAATTTTTTTATACTTTACAGAACAAATCATTTAATTAATTAACCTTTTACAACCTGTATTGAGTAATTTTATTGATCAGTTTAAACAAAAAAACCTCTCGAAGTGAGAGGTTTTAATATTTACAATCCAGGATGTTACAGTAACAAAGTTAAAGGACTTTCCAGATATGTTTTTAAGGTTTGTAAGAACTGAGCTCCCGTAGCACCATCTACCACTCTGTGGTCGCATGCCAGTGAAAGCTTCATGATATTTCCTACTACGATCTGACCGTCTTTTACAATCGGTTTCTCAATGATTGCTCCTACAGATAGGATGGCAGAGTTCGGCTGGTTAATGATACTTGTAAAGGTTTCGATTCCGAACATTCCAAGATTGGAAATAGAGAATGTAGAACCTTCCATTTCATTTGCTTTCAAGCCTTTGCTCTTAGCTCTTGAAGCCATATCTTTTACGGCAGCAGAGATCTGTGTGTAGTTCATCTGGTCCGTATTCTTCAGTACAGGAACCACTAATCCGTCAGGAATAGCTACTGCCACGCCTATGTTGATATTTCCTCTGTGGATGATCTTATCTCCTGCCCAGCTTGAATTTACCTGAGGGTGCTTTCTTAAAGCTATAGCAGTTGCTTTGATGATCATATCATTGAAAGAAATTTTAGTATCCGGTAAAGAATTGATTTCTTTTCTGGCCTCAATGGCTTTATCCATATTGATCTCTACCATCAGGTAATAGTGAGGAGCAGAGAACTTACTTTCAGAAAGACGTTTTGCAATAATATTTCTTACCTGAGAGTTTGGAGTTTCCGTATCTTCACCCTGAACAAAGCTCAATGCAACCTGTGCTGCTGCCGGAGCAGAAGCTGCTGGCTGAACTGCCTGAGCCTGAGAAGGCTGATAGTTTTCAATATCTTTTTTAACGATTCTTCCGTTTTCGCCTGAACCATGAATGCTGTTGATGTCAACCCCTTTATCCTGGGCCATTTTCTTAGCTAACGGAGAAATAGCTACTCTGTCAGAAGATGAAGTATTTGCTGCCGGAGCCGCTTTCTCTTCTGCTTTAGCTTCAGTTTTCTGTTCAGCAGGTTTTTCAGAGGCCGGAGCAGCTGCTTTTGGAGCACCTACCGCAGAAACATCAGTTCCTTCCGGGCCTATAATGGCCAATACTGAATCTACCGGAGCTGCACCGCCTTCTTCTACACCCTGCTTCAATAATACTCCGTTGAATTCAGATTCAAAGTCCTGAACCGCTTTATCTGTTTCGATCTCAGCAAGAAGATCTCCTTCTTTTACTGTATCGCCAACGTTTTTATGCCATTTCGCCACTTTCCCTTCTGTCATTGTATCAGAAAGTCTTGGCATTGTAATAATTTCTACACCTGCAGGAACTTCTGCAGTAGTCTGCTCGACACTTGTAGCATTATTTTCTGTTTTTGATTCTTCTTCAGACTTTTTCTCTTCAGATCCGCCTGCAGCAGGAGCAGCAGCTCCACCTGTTAACCCTGAAATGTCTTCTCCTTCATTACCGATAATCGCTAAAACAGAATCTACAGCAGCAGCAGAGCCTTCTTCTACACCAATATATAAAAGGGTTCCTTCTATTTCAGATTCGAAATCCTGAACAGCTTTGTCTGTCTCAATTTCGGCTAAAATATCTCCTTCCTTTACTTTATCGCCTACTTTTTTATGCCATTTTGCCACTTTCCCTTCCGTCATAGTATCCGAAAGGCGGGGCATCGTAATTACTTCTGCCATAATTTATTTATATGATAATTTAATTAATGTGATAATGTGGTGATGTGATGATTTGATAATAATTTATACTATTAACACATCAGCATATCATCGTATCAGCAAATTATTTTAGTTTTCTAATTTATCTAAGAACGGATAATTTTCCTGAGCATAAACATATTCGTAGATTTTTTCCGGATCCGGATATGGTGAATTCTCCATGAACTCAACACATTCTTCTACAAACTCTCTTGATTTATTGTCGGTCGCTTCCAGTTCAGCTTCCGTAGCCCATCCGTTTTCCAGGATTCTGTGTTTTACCAGCTCCATAGGGTCATCGTTTTTATGAATCGCTACCTCTTCTTTGCTTCTGTAAGGTTCTGCATCAGACATAGAGTGTCCTCTGTAACGGTACGTTCTTGCCTCAATGAAGGTTGGCCCGTCTCCTCTTCTTGCTCTTTCTATTGCTTCGTAAGCTGCTTCAGCTACTTTTTCAGGATCCATTGCATCTACAGCAAGGCAAGGCATTTCGTATCCTAAACCTAATTTATAGATATCTTCGTGGTTGGCTGTTCTTTTTACAGAAGTTCCCATTGCATACTGGTTGTTTTCTACCACAAATACTACAGGAAGTTTCCAGTTCATCGCCATATTGAATGTTTCGTGAAGCGATCCCTGTCTTGCTGCCCCGTCTCCGAAGAAACAGATGTTTACAGCTTTTCTGTCAAAATATTTATCTGCAAAAGCAATTCCGGCCCCTAAAGGAATCTGTCCTCCTACAATACCGTGTCCTCCGTAAAAACGGTGCTCTTTGCTGAAAATGTGCATAGACCCGCCCATACCTCCGGACGTTCCGGTAGCTTTACCACAAAGTTCAGCCATGATTCTTTTAGGATCTACCCCCATCGCCATTGGATGGATGTGGCATCTGTAAGCAGTAATCATACTGTCTTTCGTTAAATCCATTGCATGCGTGAAGCCGGCAGGAATAGCCTCCTGACCGTTATACAAATGTAAAAAACCTCTGATCTTTTGTTTTAGATAAAGAGAACGGCATTTGTCTTCAAACCTTCTCCACATAGTCATATCTTCATACCACTTCAGGTATACCTCTTTAGAAAATTCTTTCATGTGCTAGCTCTTGCTTTTTTATGATGAATAGTGGAGCAAAATTATGAAAAAAACTTTGTTTTTATTCTATACACAGATAACTTTTCGTTTTTTCTGTAAAATCTATTTGCAGGCCGAATGGATTATTCTTAATTTTCGACCCCTTCTAAAGACTCATATAGTAATATTTATCTAATACTTTCTTACCTTGACATATCTGGGATCTGCCTGTTCATATGGCTTTTCTGAAATATCACCTAATTCGGAGATATCGGAATCCGGTACTTTTTGTAATCCTGTTTCTTCCCTCTTTAATTATTGTTAATACATTTTTTGGTTATTTCAACAGCTTCTTTTCTGGAAAAAAATCTGTAAGTTTCAAGGTTCTGTCTTCAATTTCATTAACGAAATTACCATATTGTTTTGTTGTTCTGGCTTTAATCTCTCCATTCTTTATCTGCCATAAATCCTTCCCACGCTGTTTTCATAGTGGCTTCATCTTATTTTCCTGAGAAAGCTTTTATCCAAAAACAAAATAACCTGCAATAATCAAAAGGAATATGAATAGGTGTTTCATGATATAAATTAAAACTTATCAATTAAAGGTATACATTTTCAACAAAATTTTAAATGACTGAAAATAATTTCACTTCATCACAAACGACTGATATTGAATTATTTTCACCTCACCCAATCCCACTCACCCACTGCTTTTCATTTGGTTTTTGAGGTTATAATGGTATATTTGGTTTTTAAATTTAAACATGGAAGAAAAACAGCCTTTATTGGTGCATAAAATTTCAAGAATCATTTCAGATTTTTTCAATCCTCTTATTTCTTTACTTATTTTTTTCATCTATATGAGTGTAAGGGAATATTCACTGAAAGATTCTCTTCTTTACTTTATCCCTTTATTATTAATGATCATTCTTCCGGTGGTAATATGGCTGGTATGGAATGTAAAAACGGGAAGATATACCAATATGGATGTTTCCGACCGGGTCCAGAGGAAAAGCCTTTATATCTTTATTGGTGCCTGTGTGGTTGCTTATCTCGTTTTTAACTATTTCAGAAACGGATATATTGATCTCGTTATGCTTTTTATACTGATTCTTGTTTTCACCATGCAGATCAGCAATTTATTTATTAAAAGTTCGATGCATACAGCCTTTAATGTATTTGTGGCAGCACTGTTTTTCACCCTTGACTGGAAGGCGGGGCTGGTATGGCTGGGAATAGCCGCTTTGGTGGGAATCACAAGAATTATTTTAAAAGACATACCGTAAAGGAGGTATTTATGGGTGCCGCGATAGCATTTGTGGTATCTTTTATTTATCTTTATTGCAATATACAATTTCAACATTAAGAATTCTATGAAAATAAATCATCTTACCGCTGCTGAGGAAAATTTTATGAAGCTGTTCTGGAAGCTTGAATCTTTTTATCTTAAAGACATCATGGAGCAGCATCCTGAACCGAAGCCGCACCAAAATACCGTTTCCACTTACCTGAAAATCCTGGTGGAAAAAGGTTATATCACAACTCAAAAAGAAGGAAGAATCTTTAAGTACACAGTGGTAGTTCCGTGTGAAGAATACAGGAAATTTCTGCTGAAAGAACTTTCACACAACTTTTTCAATGATTCCGGGAAAGAAATGCTTGAGCTGTTGTTTAATGAAAAACTAATATCCCAGAATGACCTTAAAAATTATTTCGACCTTAAAATTGAAATTGTTCCGGCAAAGACTGAGGAACCGAAATTTGAGTATGCAGATGAGATTTTAAATCCTAAAAAAGTTAAAAAGGCTAAAAAAGATAAAGACAAAAAGAAAAAGAAGAAAAAGGATTAAGCACAAAATACACGGATCATGAAAACAAAATTCCGGGAAATAACAGAGAAAGCACAGGAGGTCCTGCTGCGCTATCCAATGGTTTTATTAATGGGTCTTCTATCTTCTATCGGTGCTATCTGTATGCTGGATGGCAAAAACAACAAAGAATTGATGTTTACTCATACCAAATTCACCATTTGTTGCTGCCTGGGAATTTCTTTGATGTTCGCTTTAAAAATACTTTCCCAAAGAATTGGTAAAAGACTATTACTGGAAGTGCTGGGGACAGCCTTCCTTGCAGGATTTTACTTTGTTTTACCCGGAAAAGAGCGGGACTTCACCGAGGTATATGGATTTATTGTTGCCATTACTTTCCTTTTGTCTCATTTATTGGTTTCCTTTGCTGCATTTCTCGAAAAAAACAGGGAGCTTAATTTCTGGCAGTACAACAAGAACCTTTTTGTTAATATCTTCCTGACAGCAGTTTTCACAGGGGTCCTTACAGGAGGCGTGGAGCTGGCAATTCTGGCAGTTGATAAGCTGTTTGATTTTAATTTCCACGACAAACTTTACCTTGGTACTTTTTATGTATTAGCTATATTCGGAAGTTCTTTTATTTTCCTGCTCTTTAACGAAACCGGCCTGAACTATCTTGAAAAAGACGGAACTTATCCTGTGATCTTAAAATTTTTCACCCAGTTTGTCCTGATCCCTTTGCTTTTTATTTATGCAATCATCCTTTACCTTTATTCATTTAAAATCATCATTAACTGGGAGCTTCCGAGAGGATGGGTTTCTTATCTGATCCTGGCCTACAGCGTTGTGGGCATCCTTGCCTTATTGCTTGTATATCCACTGAAAGAAGAGAAAGCAAAATCCTGGGTCAAAGTATTTTCAAAGCTGTTCTATTACACTATAATTCCTTTGCTTGTTTTATTATTTACAGCCATATTTACAAGGATTCTGGAATACGGCTATACGGAACCCAGATATTTCGTATTGCTGCTGGCACTTTGGCTATTGAGTGTGGTGGCTTATTTTATATTAAACAAAAAAGCAAGTATCAAATTCATTCCTGTAAGTTTATTCATATTCGGTATATTTTCACTGATCTTTCCTTATTTAAATGCATTCAGTGTTGCCAAAAGAAGTCAGAAGAACGAATTGATCAAACTTCTGGATCAGAATAAGCTATTGGTCAATAATAAAATAGATTTTCAAAAAAGAGTATCTGACACCCTTGTGATAGAAATTTCAAATAAATTTCAGTTCCTGGCAAAAAGAAAGCAAAAAGATTTCCTGCTGAATCTTGTTTCCGGGAAAACACGTAACCTTTTAGCACGTGATTTTGAACAGCCTTACTTATGGTCTTTCATTACATTGAGAGATGCATTTACCAATGTAGGTAAAACCCAGGAAGCTTCAATACCGGAAAGACTCGTTTTACAATCTGAAACCGGGGTAACTAATATTCAGGGATATCAGTATTTAATTAATTTCAATCATTATACTCAGGAATCGAGAGATATCAATGGAGATACCTTCGAGATAGACAATCAGACAGAAATCAATAATAATGAAACAATAAGGGTAATCCTTAATTCCACTGAAGCCGTAGATTTCGGCCCTGCCATGAACAGACTCTTTGACAGCAATACCTCTAAAACGGGAACGGCAACTATGAAAGAAATTTCTATGGAAAGCGATCTGGGAAAATACCATATCAAAATAGTGTTTCAGAATATGTCAAGAGATAAAACTCCAGACAACAGTAAAAAGAATATCTACTATGATAATGCAGTGCTACTGATCAAAGAAAAATAACTATGCTATAATATATAATATAGATTGAGAGTGGCTTTTTTAGCTGCTCTTTTTATTTCCATTAAAAAATAATTATCCCTCCCTGAATATATCAGGAAGGGATAATTGTACATAAAAAAGCGACTTGAAAGCCGCCTTATATTTTTACCAACGGTTTCCGCCGCCGTTACCTCCACGGTTGTTTCCACCACCGTATCCACCACCGTTACCACGGTTGTTTCCGTAACCACCGCCTCTGTTGTTGTCGAAGCTTCTTCTTGGCTTTTCTTCTCTTGGCTTAGCCTCAGATACGTTTAGTGTTTTTCCGTTAAATTCTTTCTGGTTAAGAGCTTCAACAGCTTGTTTTCCTTCTTCATCGCCCATTTCTACAAAACCGAAACCTCTTGAACGGCCAGTTTCTCTGTCTGTAACAATTTTAGCTGATGATACGTCACCAAATTCTGCGAATAGATCGTGCAACTCATACTCTTTAGTTGCGTAATTGATGTTTGAAACAAAAATGTTCATTTTAAAAAAAATTATAAATTAATAAAAATTTGGTATATAAGAGAAAAACAACATAAATTAATGAACAAATATTGATTCCAAATATAAACGAATGCAAGATACAATTAAAAATTATAAATCAAAGTTTTTTTAAACCATTTATCACGCTGCCATGAATTCAAAGTTTAAATTTATCATTAAGAAACAATTAATTATCGAAAAACAATAATTAAGATGATTTTCATAGAAAGTTAAAGTTAGTTAACATAATAAAAATAATCTTGTAGAATGTTAGAAAACAAGGTTCTTTACGATTAGCTTCCGGAATATTTAACATCAAAACAGAATAAAAAAATATGAAACACACTACCAATTATATCAATACCTTCATTGAAGTCGCCGATGACTGCCCTGTCTCCAGTGCAGAAACCCCTCCTGAAAAGAACATAAAGACTTTAGCACAACTTCAGTATGATCAGATCATTAAAAACCCATACCGGTATACTTCCGATGATATTATTTTCGAATGCTATGCCATGAAAAATGATATTTCTGAAAATGAGAAGGAACAGGAAAAGATCCGGTTTTTCTCTAAAGGGCAGCCTTGCCTCAGATCTTCCCCGCTGGCCAAACGATATGGATTCGGGATTCATCATAATCAGGAAGGTAAAGTGGCTATTTTCCCTGTTGAAAGTAAAGAATATCAGAATTTTTTAAACGATAGCGACATAAAAAAAGTAAAAGCAATGCGTTCCAAAAGAATATGATTGAGAAAATGAATCATTTCCTTCAGATCAGTAAATGCAGTTTTCTTGATAAACCCAGTTTTTAACCTTAAATTTGTCAGGCAAATCATTAAAACATGAACTATCATACCAGAAAATGGGTAAAGCCTGAAGACCTGAACCCCAACCACTCCCTTTTTGGAGGAAGACTTTTACAATGGATCGATGAAGAGGCAGCGCTTTACGCAATCATTCAGCTGGAAAATACAAAAGTAGTGACGAAATTTATTTCAGAGATCAACTTTGTAAGCTCCGCAAAACAGGGAGATATTATAGAAATCGGGATTGAAGCCACCCACTTCGGATCGTCATCCATTACTTTAAAATGTGATGTAAGAAACAAAATGACCCACCAAACTATCATTACAGTAGACAAGATCGTTATGGTAAATCTGGATAATGATGGAAATCCTGCACCACACGGAAAAACCCAAATAGAATTTGTAAAAGACAGATTGAGCAAGCCATGAAAATCTTCATCAAAAATATGGTGTGCAACCGCTGTATTTCCGCAGTGGAAAAAATATTCGGCGAGGCAGAAATAGCAACTCAATCCGTTACATTGGGAGAAGTGGAAACCAAAGCAGATGTTTCTGAAGAAAAAATGCTGGCCATAGAGAAAAGCCTGCTCGATACAGGTTTTGAAAGGATCAAAGACTCTGCCCATCAGCTCGTTGATAAAATTAAAAATATCATTATCATCAAAATCAGTGAACTGGATATTGATGAAAATTTCCTTCTTTCCGAATTTTTAAGTTCGAAAATCCACAAAGACTACAGTTCTCTTTCCAAAACCTTTTCCCAGAACGAAAACATTACCCTGGAACAATTTTTTATCCTTCATAAAATTGAAAAAGTAAAGGAACTGCTCCTTTATAACGAATTCACCCTTACAGAAATCGCCGGAAAATTAGGCTACAAAAGCGTTCAGTATCTTTCTTCCCAATTCAGGAATATCACCGGCTTTACCCCTACGGAATTCAAGAAACTGAAAGATCATCAAAGAAAAACCCTGGACAGTTTCTGAGTTTGAGAGTTTGAGGGTTTGAGTGCCTGAGTGTGGAAGATAAATAAATGGAAAGAGGTTTGACTTTCTATTATTATCCTATTTTAAGCTAAACTATTATATCTAATTCAATATTTACTTAAACACTCCCACCCTCAAACTCTCACACCCTCAAACCCACTCAAAATCCTAAAACCAAATTCTATAACTATTATCCTTAAATTTATAACAGTCTTACCACTTCATTTTGGACATTTGTATTATAAATTCAAGGATCATGAACAGACAATATAATATACTCGGAATGACATGTTCCGGCTGCCAGAAAAAATTTCAGCACAGCTCAACAGTATTGAAGGAGTTACAGCCGATGTAAATCTGGAGAATAATACAGCCACGATCACTTCTGATAAGGAAATCCAGCTTTCAGTTCTCAATAAAGCTTTGGAAGAAATAGGAAAATACAGGCTCGAAGACCCAAACCAACCTGAAAACACTTTTGTAAAGCCTCAGGACAGGGTTTCTCCTTCTTCCGTATATTACTGCCCGATGGAATGTGAAGGCGACAAAGTATACTTTAAACAAGGCGAAAGATGCCCGGTTTGTAATATGTATCTGGTTCCCATCGAAGAAAAACATGCCAAAGACCCGAACCGCAAACCTGCCTACTCTTCTGCTAACCTTCCGGCAAATTTCAAAGACAGTATAGGTAAATATTATTGCCCGATGTTCTGTGAAGGTGATAAAATTTATGATGAAAAAGGGGACTGTCCAGTCTGCCATATGCACCTGGAAGAAATTACAGAAGACCTTGTTAAAAATGCGACTTCTCACAACCATCAACACAGCCATACTCATCATCATGATCACAGCCATCATCATGAAGCTCCGAAAGTTACAGATGATATGGCCGGAAAATATTACTGTCCGATGTACTGCGAAGGCGACAAAACCTATGATTCTAATGTAGGATGTCCTGTCTGCGGGATGGATCTTGTAAAATATCCCGAGAAGAAAACAGCAAAATATACCTGCCCCATGCATCCCGAGATCATCAGAGACGAACCCGGAGATTGCCCGATCTGTGGAATGGACCTTGTAAGAATGCCCGACTCCGGAGATGACGAAGAAGATGAAACCTACAATATTTTAAAAAGGAAATTCATTATTTCTCTTCTCTTTACAGTTCCTGTTTTCATTCTTTCAATGGGTGGAATGTTGATTAATTTTCCTTTTTCCCATACAACACAGGGATTTATTGAGCTTGCCCTGACTCTTCCGGTAATGTTTTATTCCGGGTGGTTTTTATTGAAAAGAGGCTGGGTTTCATTTAAAACATGGAATTTAAATATGTTCAGCCTGATTGCTTTGGGTGTTGCAGCTGCATTTATTTTCAGTATTACGGCTTTGGCTTTCCCGGATATCATTCCTCATGAAATCAGGGGCCACAATCATGAAATTCCGCTGTATTTCGAAGCAGTCTGTGTGATTTTAACGCTTGTAATTTTAGGACAACTCATGGAGGCTGCCGCTCACAAAAGAACAGGAAATGCCATCAAAGAGCTGATGAACCTTTCTCCTGACGAGGCTAACCTTATAGTAAATGGGGAAGAAAAAAGAGTCTTGCTTTCCCAGGTAAAAATCGGAGATCTCCTGAAAGTAAAACCAGGTGAAAAAATCCCGGTTGACGGAAAAATCACAGAAGGAAACTCTCTGGTCGATGAAAGCATGATCACCGGCGAACCTGTTCCTGTAAAGAAAAACATTGATGATAAAGTTTCCTCCGGAACCATCAACGGAAATAAGGTGTTCATCATGAAAGCTGAAAAAGTGGGAGACGAAACCCTTCTTTCACAAATCATCAAAATGGTGAATGAAGCCAGCCGAAGCAGGGCACCCATACAGAAGCTGACGGATAAGGTTTCCAAAGTTTTTGTTCCGGTTGTGATCCTCATTGCTGTTCTTACCTTTGTATTGTGGCAGTTTTTTGGGCCGGAAGGAAAAAGAAGCTTATTCGCCTTCGTTAATGCCGTTGCAGTATTGATTGTGGCATGTCCATGTGCATTGGGTCTCGCCACTCCCATGTCCCTGATGGTCGGAATCGGGAAAGGTGCCAAAAGCGGCATCCTGATTAAAAATGCCGAAGCGCTGGAACAGATGAATAAAGTCAATGTTCTGATCACCGATAAAACAGGAACCTTAACGGAAGGAAAACCATCTGTAGAACATATTGAAACATCTGGAAGTGCCAACACGAACGAAATTCTGAAAATAGCATTTTCACTGAATCAGAATTCTGAGCATCCATTATCCAATGCAGTAATAAAGAAAGCTAAAGAAGAAAATTTAACCCCTGAAAAGGTTGATCAATTCGAAAATGTTTCAGGGAAAGGTGTACAGGGAAATATCAATGGAAAAACCGTTTATTTAGGAAACGAAAACCTTATTACTTCGCACAACATGTCTGTTCCTGATGAATTAAAACAAAAAGCTGCAGAAGTACAGTCGAAAGCACACACCATATCTTATGTTGCACAAGATCAGTCTGTATTGGGCTTTATCAGCTTTACAGATAAAATTAAGGAAACTTCCAGAAAAGCCGTCCAGCGCCTGATGAATGAAGGAATTGATGTAATCATGATGACGGGAGACAACGAGCATACCGCAAAAGCAGTTGCAGATGAACTGGGAATCAAACATTATAAAGCAGGCTGCCTGCCCGAAGATAAACTGAATGAGGTAAAAAAACTTCAGCAGCAGGGTAAAATTGTAGCCATGACCGGTGACGGGATCAATGACTCCCCTGCTTTGGCCCAGTCTGATGTAGGAATTGCAATGGGAACCGGAACCGATGTTGCCATGGAAAGCGCAGAAATTACATTATTAAAAGGTGATATTTTAGGTGTAGCAAAAGCTAAACTTCTCAGTGAAAAGCTTCTTAGGAATATCAAAGAAAACCTGTTCTTTGCATTTATTTACAATGTGCTGGGAATTCCGGTAGCGGCAGGATTATTGTATCCTTTCTTTGGAATACTGTTATCACCTATGATTGCAGCAGCTGCAATGAGTGTCAGCTCACTTTCTGTCATTCTCAATTCATTAAGGCTGAATTCTGTCAATCTGGATACAGAAATAAAATAAATATCATGAAAAAAGAAAGTCTTTACATTGGATGCTCAGGATTTTACAATAACGACTGGAAAGGTTCGCTATATCATGAAAATGCCCAGAGTAAAGACTTTCTTACCTTATATTCACAGGCTTTCAATTCGGTAGAGATCAATTCTACTTTTTACAGAAAGCCAACTGCAAAAACGCTTTCAAAATGGTATGATGAAACTCCCGAAAGCTTCAGATTTTTCATCAAAATACCAAAAGCTATTTCACATGAAAAGCGCCTGAAAGATTCCAGACAGGAGATTTCAGAGTTCTGTGAGCACATTGAAACTCATCTGAAAGAAAAACTTTCCGGGTTTTTATACCAGTTTCCGCCTTCATTCAGGAAGTCACAGGAAAATATTGACCTGATCCTTTCCAGCCTGGATTTCAAATATTTAAATGTCATAGAATTCCGCCATGATTCCTGGTGGTCTGAAGAAATTTTCACCCTTTTAAAAGACAACAATATTGTTTTTTCAGGGGTAAGTTTTCCGGGAAACCTTCCTGAAGAGATCATCATCAATCATCCTGACATCTTATATTACAGGCTTCATGGCAAACCCGTTCTTTATAAATCCGAATACAGTTCAGAGTTTATTGATAATCTTGCTGAAAAGATCAGTCAATCTGAAAAGAAAACATTTATATTCTTCAATAATACCTGGGGAACGGCAGCCATTAAGAATTCTCTTTATCTGAAAGAAATATTAAAATAAATCCCACAGAAAGGAAAATAATACTACTTCAATAATAATAGAGATAAGCTATTATTATTATAATTTTAAATGTTAAAAAACAAGAATAAGAAAAAATAATTCCAAGACTTTTCATTTTTAGCAAAATACCTTTAAAATAAAGATCTTAAAATAAAATTAAAAAACATTATTTTAAGAAAATATGGCATATTATTTGTTAACATTTCAACAATTATTTTAACAAATTTTTAACGATTTAATCTCCATTATCTTTATGAAAAAATTTTTGGGAGAAAAGTCAAAAAATATGACTTTTCTTGGGATGACTGCATTGGTGAGTGCGGCTTCAATTGTATTCAACGGCTGTAACGGCAAAACTGAAGTGAAAGAGTTTGAAAAAACCGTATCACTGGAACATCCCACCGTAAAACCGGTCCCCAGAATAGATGATGAGAATGTAGAATCCGATAAAAGAATTATCTACCTTACTTTTGATGACGGCCCTAACCAGGGAACAGAAAACCTCCTTAAAATTTTAAACAAAAGAAATGTTTGTGCTACCGCCTTTCTCGTAGGAAAACATGCCTATGGAAGCAAAAGGCAGAAAGAGGATCTGGAGCTTTTAAAAAACAATCCCCTGATAGAACTGGCTAACCACAGCTTTAGCCATGCCCATAATAAATACACCGATTTTTATAAAAATCCCGATGCGGTGGTCCATGATTTTAATATTGCCAGAGACAGCCTCAAATTGTATGATATGATCGCGAGAACACCCGGCAGAAATATCTGGAGACTGAACAACATCAACGTAACCGATATCAAAAGCTCTACCGATGCAGCCAACAGCCTTAAAAAGCAGGCTATAAAGTAATCGGCTGGGATCTTGAATGGAGACCTTCCCAAAAAATGACTTTAAAGGGAAGCCATGAAGCTATGATCAAAAAAGTAGACAGCATTTTCTTTAATGACCTGGAAAAAACATCGAGGCATCTGGTTTTCCTTACCCATGATCAGTACCTCAGGGATGCCGATTCCATTAATGAATTGGATATGTTTATCGAAAAGCTTCAGAAAAGCAACAAGTTTGTGTTCAGGAAGATCTCCCAGTATCCACAGATTAATGAGATATTAAATTAATGTAACAATCCAGCAGTGGAACAATTGAGTACTATATACTAAAATCTGGCGGCAACTATTTTACGGATTCATTAGTTTTTTGCTTTTAAAATTCAGAAATTTGCATATATGGAAATTAAAGAAAATTATACAGCAATAAAAAATCAGCTGCCAGCGGGAGTTCAACTGGTAGCCGTTTCCAAAACACACCCTGTTGAAGCCATTCAGGAAGTTTATAATCTGGGGCAGAAAGTTTTCGGGGAAAATAAAGTTCAGGAGCTTATGGAGAAATACCCTCTCCTTCCGCAGGATATCCAGTGGCACCTGATCGGGCATCTTCAGACCAATAAAGTAAAATATATTGCTCCTTTCATTGATACCATTCAGAGTGTGGATTCTGAAAAACTTCTTTCAGAAATCAGTAAAGAAGCCGGGAAAAGCAACAGAAAAATCAAGGTTCTGCTTCAGGTAAAAATAGCTGAAGAAGAAAGTAAGTTCGGTCTTGAAGCTGCTGAGGCAAAAGCATTATTCCAACGATATCTGAACGGAGAATTTCCGAATGTAGAGATCACCGGCCTGATGGGTATGGCTACATTTACTGACGACGAGGAACAGGTAAAAAGAGAGTTTTCGATATTAAAAGGACTTTTTGATGAATTAAATACATTAAAAACACTGGAAACTTTATCTATGGGAATGAGTGATGATTTCCCGGCTGCCATTGAATGCGGTGCCAATTCCGTAAGGGTGGGATCCGCTATTTTCGGCAGAAGAGATTACTCAAAATAGTATATTTAGGTATAGTTTTTGCTAATAATTGAATCAAAAAATCTAAATTTGCAACTATGCAAAAAATCCTTATTGTAGAAGACGAAAAAGCAATCTCGGGAGTACTACACAGTATCCTTTCTGATGAACTTACCGATTACGAATTTGTTATCGCTGAAGATGGCCTCGAAGGCTACAAACAGATAGAAAAAGAAGATTTCGCATTAGTGATTTCTGATATCAAGATGCCTAAACTTTCAGGAACGGAACTTTTAAAGCAAAGTATGGTTCTGAAACCCGAAAGCACTTTCATCATGATCTCAGGCCACGCAGATATTGATTCTGCTGTTTCCTGCTTAAAAGAAGGAGCGTACGATTTCATTTCCAAACCTATCGACATCAACAGGCTGATTACAAGCGTAAAAAATGCTTTAGCCAAAGAAAGTCTTAAAAAGGAAAATAAAAATCTTCAAACTGAAAATAAAACCTTAAAAAGAAAGGTCAACAAAAAATACCAGATGATCGGTGATTCCCCTGCTCTGAAAAAGATTCAGGATATGATCGAAAAAGTTGCTGCTTCTGATGCCCGTGTTTTGATTACAGGACCCAACGGTGCTGGAAAAGAACTGGTAGCCCATGCTATCCACAACCAAAGCGAGCGCGCAAGAGGACCAATGGTAGAGGTAAACTGTGCGGCCATCCCTTCTGAACTTATTGAATCTGAGCTTTTCGGGCATGTAAAAGGTTCTTTTACAGGTGCTATTAAAGATAAGCAGGGAAAATTCGAACAGGCAAACGGAGGTACGATCTTTTTGGACGAGATCGGAGATATGAGCCTTATTGCTCAGGCTAAGGTTTTGAGGGCATTGCAGGAAAGCAAAGTTTCTCCTGTAGGAAGCGATAAGGAAATTAAGGTGGATGTAAGGGTAATTGCTGCAACCAACAAAAACATGCAGAAGGAAATTGAAGAAGGAAAATTCAGGGAAGACCTTTACCACAGGCTCTCTGTGATTGAGATCTACGTTCCGCCGTTGGATGATAGAAAAGAAGACATCAAATTATTGGTGGATCACTTTTCCGATATGATTGCCGATGAGCATGGTACTGCCGTGAAGAAATTTGATGATAAAGCGATTGACGCGCTTAAAGTTCTTTCGTGGACAGGAAATATCAGAGAACTGAGAAATGTTGTGGAAAGATTAATTATTCTTGGCGGAAATACTGTTTCTGAGGAGGATGTTGCCAATTTTGTAAGGAAATAATTTAATTGAACATTAAATATATTATAAAATTGCAGTAGCCTTACTGCAATTTTTTTGCCCTATTTTAAGTAAACTATATATGAATCATAAAATACAATGAACTTTTTAAACAAAAACTACACGAAAGAGTGCCTTACCCTGGCCCTTCCCGTCATGCTTACGCAGGTTGGGCAGGTCTCGGTGAATCTGTTCGACAATATTATTGTCGGAAAACTTTTAGGGGCGGATGCCCTGGCTTCCGTTTCATTGGGAAATGCTGTGTTTTTCTCGGTATTTGTACTGGCACTGGGGTTTTCATTTGCTATTCCCCCTCTGGTTTCTGAGGCACACTCCAAGCAGGATCACGAGACCATTAATTCCGTTTTCAGCCACGGCTTTGTGATCAACATGTCTGTAGGAATTATTTTAATGGCTGTTTTGTTTTTAGGAATGCCATTACTTTACCATTCCGGGCAGCCGGAAAAGATCATCCCAAATACCGTGCATTTCCTGAGTATTATGGCGATCAGTATGATCCCGTTTATGGCTTTTCAGACGCTTCGTGAAGTTTCTGAAGGACTTTCCTATACCATAGGGGTGACCAAAGCGACTATCATTGCCAATATCATCAATATTGCCTTAAACTATGTTTTCATTAAAGGGCTTTGGATCTTTCCTGAAATGGGGGTAAAAGGTTCTGCTTTAGCTACCCTGATCTCCAGAATATTCATGGTGGTCTTTCTTTATATTGTATTGGTTAAAGAGAAAAAACAAGACGATATATTAAAGATTTTTCTTTAAAAATTCGGGTTTTCTCCAGAAATATGTTTGACAAAATGATAAAATTGGGTCTGCCTACGGCTTTACAGATGTTCTTTGAAGTAACCGCTTTTGCCGGTGCTGCATTTATCTGCGGCCTTATTTCAGCTCATGATATTGCTTCCCACCAGATTGCATTGAGTATGGCTTCGTTTACCTTTAACCTTTGTGTAGGATTCAGTGTGGCATCAACGGTTATGATCGGAAGAAAACTGGGGAGCAGAATTTTGTTGAACTGAGAAAAGTCGGGATCAACAACCTTAAAATAGCCTTTATTTTCATGTGTATCTGCGGACTGGTCTTTATTCTGGGAAGAGATATACTGCCTACTTTCTTTACCAAAAAAGAAGAAGTTGAAGTGATCACACTGGCCTCGAAATTAATGATCATTGCTGCTTTATTCCAGCTTTCAGACGGAGTGCAGGTAACCGCTTTAGGAATGCTCAGAGGGATCCAGGATGTAAAGATCCCTTCGATTTATACTTTTATCGCTTACTGGGTCATTACGATTCCTTTAGGCTATTTTCTTTGTGTCACTTTAAAAATGGGAGCTTTCGGAATGTGGATCGCTTTAGGATTGGGACTAACGGTTTCTGCTGTTTTCCTAGTGAAACGGTTTTTGAATATGTCTGCGAAGAAGATTAAGCAGAATTTATAAAGAATGGCCTAAAAAGGCCATTCTTTATAAAATAATTATCTAAGAATCAATTATTTTCTTAATTTGTATACTATAACTAATAGCTCCATATATGTCTAGTGAAATTTTTGAATTATTTAAAGAATTTAAAAAGGAAAATTTAATTGAGTGGCTAAAAGAAATATTTATTTTTTTCAAGTCACCAAGGAAATTTATTCTTGATATAGATAATAAAGATCTTAATGAGGTTTTCTCACAATATATTTTCTATTTCTTTGTATATGCATTATCTTATTTCTTATTAAATTCCACAATTTCAATCAATGAAGTATTTCAACCTGCTATCTTAAATTTTATAATTTCTCTTCCAATTACTCTAATACTATGTATTTCTACTAAATTAGTAATTAATAAATTTCTTCTAAAAAAAACATTAATATTTATTATAAGTTTAAACTTATTTCTAGTTCCTTTAATATTTATACTACATGCTCTTTTTTTAAATAGTGAAAATTATACTTATAAATTAGTTTTATCTATTCTCCAAGCTATTTCAGGAATATATATTCTTATATACGGTTTTTTTATACAATCAAATTTAAAAAAAGGTTTAGTAATTATTTTAACAAATTATATTTTGATTAATACTATATATTTAGTTGTTAAAAGAGTCAACTTTGATCAATATGGCGGAAATAAGAATATTTCTACTATTGACCCAATATTTGATGAATACTATGATATTGCTTCATCATTTAAAAATAAAGACCGAATTCCTTTACAAAAAGTGATTATAATCCAAGATGAAAAAATAAGGTCAACTCTTATAATACAAGAGAATATTCCAAACAAACCCAAAAATAGAACTACAAAAGAAGGCTCTGAATTCAAAAAAGATATACAATCATATATAAAAATTATTACTGAAAAGAATAAGAATTTAAAATTTGAACGTAATAAAATAATTTTTAAAGACTGGTTAGATTATTATAATTTATTTTTATCAGAAGCCGATATTGAAAATATAAATTTAAGTAAAATTAATCCTAAAGAAGTTCACAAAATAGTTGTTAATAATTTTTCGCAAGGTTTTATAATTCCAATAAAAATTGACAAGACTTTTCCTCTTCAATACAATCTAAGAAATTATCATAATAATATTATTAAAAGTGTCAAAATTTCAAACAAACCATTAGAAATTCAAAATTATATAACTTTTTTCCTTGGAGAATTAGGAGATTATGGGCTATATTATTTATTAAAAGAAAATGAAACTAAGCCCTATAATGATAAATTTCAACCTTTTGAATAAAAAATTGTGCGAAATCGGAGATTTCGCACAATTTTTTATTTTGATGCTGTAATATATTTAGAGTTATTATTTATATAAAAAGTCTTCACCTCTGCTCAGATGATAATCTTATAAAAACAGCTTATTATTAGAGATGTCACACTGAGCGAAGTCGAAGTATGAGCATGTTAACATAATAATTTTCAACAATATAAAACTGATATTTCTAAAAGCAAAATAATACCTCTGAGATTGCTTCAGCGCTTCTGAACTACTTTCGCAGACCTTTAGTCTGTTCGCAATGACAGCTTACCCTACTCTTTTCCCTAAAATCTTCAGGCTTCTCTCAACACCATCTAAAATAGCTACATCAGGTAATGTTCCCCAATCTTCAAACCCGAAATTCCTGAAAAGCTTTAAACTGGCCTCATTATGCAGGAAAATAAGAGCGACCAGGTTATTTACCCCGAATTTCCCGGCATTATCAATACAATATTTAAGGATGGTCTTACCGTAACCTTTCCCTCTGCAGTTTTCATCCAGATAAATACTCACCTCTACCGTTCCGCTATAGGCAGCCCTTTCATGGAATGAACTGAAGCTAACCCATCCTATGATTTGTCCATTCTGATCTTCGACCACCCAAAGCGGCCGTGTTTGAGGATTATGCTCATTAAACCATTTTATTTTGCTCTCCACAGAAACATTTTCCATATCTGCCGTTACCATTCTCGACGGGATGGTAGAATTGTATATCTCAACTATTTTTTCCAAATCTTTCAGGTCAGCATTCCTGAATTGCAGGTCTTCCATATTTGTATAGGTTCCGGTTTATTGATGTGCAAAAATAAGAAGCATTATATTCTTATCAGCAGGATCAGGGGAAAAGTTACCTTTTTATTTTTCTAAGTTTTTCAGAGTTCTGTTCAGGCTCCTTACTGTAATTCCCAGGTAGGCGGCCATGTCTTCTTTGGAAATTTCTATTTCCTGCTGCTTCTGGAGCTCAAGGAGCTGTGCAAGGGTATGTTCTGCCGCATACAGCTGCTGATAGGAAGCCCTTCTGGAAGTATTCACGATACGTTCGGCAAAAACATCCAGCAGCAGGTTATTCAATGAAAGATCATTCTTGATTAAATTCTTAAAATATGGAATTGTAACAGCATAAACGGTAACGTCGGTTACAGCTTCAATACTGCACAGACAGGGAATATCCCGGATCAGTTCTATTTCTCCGGTAATCTCACCTTTTCCAAGAAATTCAACAATGTATTCCTTATCATTTTCTTCAACAAAGAAACATTTGGTAATGCCATCTTTAATCAACATTATTTTAGAAGGATTTTCATTCTGTGTGAATATCTTTTCACCTTTGGAAAATGATCTGATGATAATATCTTCCTTACGTTCCTGTCTTTCGTAAAGATCTTCCAGGTAATTTAAAAACAGCTGATTGGTTCTTAGCATTTCTTATCCGGGACAAATGTCCTTTTGTGATTGAATTTTTATACTGAATTTTGTCAGCAGAAAATTACAAAAGTAAAATGAATAATCATATAACAACCATCGCATTTGATGCTGATGATACCCTTTGGATCAATGAACCTTATTTTCAGGAAGCAGAAAAGGAATTCTGTACCCTTCTTGAAGATTATCTTCCTCAACATTCCGTATCCCAGGAACTGTTTAAAACCGAAATGAAAAATCTTCATCTTTACGGTTATGGTGTAAAAGGTTTTATGCTCTGTATGGTGGAAACCGTTAGCAAAATTTCGGAAGGGACAGCATCCATGCAATTGATTAACAGAACCATTGAAATTGGTCAGGAATTGCTTCAGAAACCGATAGAATTACTGGAAGGCGTTACCGAAACATTGGATGCATTAAAAGGAAAGTACAGACTGGTTGTAGCTACAAAAGGAGACCTTCTGGATCAGGAAAGAAAGCTTAAAAACTCAGGCCTGCAGGACTATTTTCATCATATAGAAATTATGAGTGATAAAAAGGAAAGCGATTATCAAAAGCTGTTGAATCATCTGGACTGCAAGCCGGAACATTTTCTGATGCTTGGAAACTCAATAAAGTCCGATATTCTTCCTGTATTGGAGATCGGGGGCTTTGCAGCACATATCCCTTATCATGTGACCTGGAGCCATGAGCAGCATGAACATCATCTGGAGCATAGCAACTTTATGGAGCTGAAGAGTATTGATGAGATATTGAAATACTTATAAAAAGCCGTTCAAATGACCGGTTTTTTTTATTATCTCTGATATAGTTTTTCCAATTCACTATTGTCTTTCCATCCTCTGGAATTATGCATTGAAGTGATGATCATTTTTTCAAATTCCTCCAATGTTGTAGAGCTTCCGTTTACAGTTGCTCCTTTCCAAGGTCTATCATTTTCCGGAATCACATACTCGATTCTATATTCATCATAATACCTGGACTTAAAAGCATTAATAACAATATAATAATCTGAATCCTCAAAATCATTATTAAATATAAGCAATGATGCATGAGAAGTTAATCCATACAAAACAGTTTTCTTAAACATTTTATTGATGGATTTCAAAACTTCCAGCATTGGAGTTCCCGTATCTCCGATCTTGGCATCAGATTTCGGAATTAGCTCTTTATAAAACTCCTCTAATGACTGTCTATTCTGTTCAAAACGTCTAATTATTGGCATAGTAACATTATTAATTACAAATAAAATATTGTTAATACTGATAATTTCCAAAACTTAAATAAAAAGCCCATTCCAAAAGTGAACGAGCTTTTTGTTAAATTATTTTATTTCTTCAGACACTTCTCAAGGAACTGATCCTGCTCCCATAAAAGGTGTAAAATATTCTCTTTGGCAACATAGCCATGGGCCTCTTTTGGAAGAAGAACCATCTTTACAGGTGCGCCCAGGTTTTTCAGGGCCTGGAAATATCTTTCCGTCTGCAAGGTGAATGTTCCCGGGTTATTGTCCGCATCACCATGGACCAATAACAATGGCATTTTCATTTTGTCTGCATTCATGAACGGTGACATCGTGTTATAAATTTCAGGGACATCCCAGTAATTTCTCTGCTCGCTCTGGAACCCAAACGGAGTCAGAGTTCTGTTATAAGCACCGCTTCTTGCAATACCACAGGCATAATCTTTAGAATGGGTCAAAAGGTTAGCCGTCATAAAAGCGCCGTATGAATGGCCTCCTACAGCCACTTTGGTCCTGTCAATATATCCCAACTGGTCTACCGCGTCTATGGCAGCTCTTCCGTTGGCCACCAACTGCGGAATAAAGGTATCATTCGGTTCTGTTTTCCCTTCGCCGATGATCGGGAAGGCAGCATCATCCAGTACCGCATATCCTTTTGTAGTCCAGTATACGAAAGAACCGTAATATGGGAAGGTAAAGTCGTTAGGATTTTGGGTATTCTGTCCGGCTGTATTTTTATCTTTATATTCTGTAGGATATGCCCAGATCAGTAAAGGAAGTTTTTCTTTTTTAGCTTTTCTGTCGTAGTTGGCAGGCAGATAAAGTGTACCCGTTAAAGTAACTCCGTCATTTCTTTTATAGGTGATCACCTCTTTATAAACATCTTTAATGCTTTCAAAAGGGTTGGCAAAATGGGTTACGGCTTCTGCTTTATTGGATTTAATATTCTTTTTAAAATAGTTCGGATAAAGGCTCGGGGACTGTTGGGTCGTTAAGATTTCTCCTTTTGAAGGATTGAGAATATCAATAATCTCTTCCTTACCATTCTTTATGTTGGAAGTGTAGAGCCTTTTCTTTTTCAGTGACTTTACATCCATTTCATCAATGAAAGGATGCTGCCCGTCTTTCGTGAATCCATCTCCTATAAGGTAGGTTTTCCCGCCTTTCATATCAATAACGGTTCTTCCGTACTGGTTTTTTGCTGTATTAAAATTTCCGGGATCACTGTAAACATCCTGATAGTTCCTGTCATCAATAACTTTTGATTCACCGTTATTAAGATCTACCAGGAAAGATTTGGTATTTCTCGTATCGTACCAGCCTTCGGAGACTACGGCATAATGATCATTCGTCCAGCTCACCCCTTCATATCTCTGTTTGGTTTTAAAGAATGACTTCGGAGCAGCTGTAAAAGGGGCTTCCCAGGTAAAGATCTCATCTCTGTACTCTGCGGCTTTAGATTGGTCTCCCCGTCCAGAGCTTCGGCAAACACTAAGGTAGCCGGAGCATCACTTCTCCAGCCCATGCTTCTTTTTCCTGTTCTTACCGATGAGAATCCTTTCGGCATGATTTCATTCAAAGGAACATCATTTACTGTTTTTACAGCATTTCCTTTCAGGTCATATACCGTCGTAGTCGAAGGGAATCTGTTTAATGGAACGATATACGAGAACGGTTTTTTGATCACAGTGGCCATTAAATAGTTTCCGTCCGGGGAAAAGCTTAAACCGGAATACATATCCTGATCTTTTACTTTTTTAAGGTTTCCGTTCAGGTCAACGTTGTAAATCTCAGAAGCGGTAAGAACTTCAAAGTTTTTTTCATCCTGAGGATTTTTAAGAAGGTCCTGATAGGTTCTGTTTTGCGAAACTTTACCGTCAGCAGTAGAAACAATGGGTCCTGTCGGAAGATCTTTGCTGGCATCTATCAGAGCCGGTCTGTTTTGGGGAAGAGTTCTGACCAGCAGGCTTTGTGAATCATTGGACCACGTATATGGAGCTCCTAAATTTGCATTCAGGTTATCACCGGTAATCTTTTTGGCTGAAGCGGTTTCCAGATTGACGATCCAAAGCTCAACTCCTTTATCGGTTGTGTGGGTAAATGCCAGTGTTTTTTCATCCGGCGAAAATGAAATATAGGTAATCTTAGGATTGGCCGGCAGGTTCTTTACCTGGATCTCATTTTTATCATTGATCTTTCTGATCTTCAGATTATTGGAATAAGTAACACTGCTTGAGATATTGGTCACCGGATTAATCCTCAGGCCGGCAAGCTTCATTTCCTGCTGGTTAAGGTCCTCCAGAGTTTTATAGGTAGGACGGTAAGTGAAAACCACCCAGTCTTTTTTGCTGTTCATCAGAACACTCGGAGGTCTTTCGTAATCTGCAAGCTTTAGAATTTCAGCGGATGGCTTTTGATAAGTAATATTTTCCTGTGCATCATAGAAATTGAGAAATGCCAGAAGGCAAATTGTCAGTTTTATCTTCATATAATTCATTTTCTACGAAAATAGTGATTTTAAGCACCTGAAACAGCTTATTCAAGTCATTATTTTCCAGAAAATCCAAAAATTTAAAATTTTAGCACATAAAAAAAGAGCACTATATCTAATGCTCTTTTGCTTTATATGAACCGGATTACCAATCCGAAGCTCTTTTCTTTTTTCTATCATATGATCTACTGATATTTTTCCGGCGCCAAAGGCCATCAGCAGAAGATAAACAGACAGGTAGATAAGACTCAGCTCTCTTTTGTCAAAAGGATCTGCCCCGTGAACTAAAAAAGCAGCAATGGCCATTGTAAAGATCAGGAAACCTAAAGAAACTCTTGTAAAAAGACCTAATATGAGAAGTATTGAACAAACGAATTCAGCAATAACCGTAAGAACAAGGCTCACCAAAGGCCCTAATCCTATAAAGTTGAAGAACTCTATTTTACCGCCTTCCAACAGCATCTGAAGTTTCGGAAAACCGTGAGAAAGCATGGCAAAACCTACAAATACTCTCACTGCAAATAAAACAATATCTTTAGGTAGTGAGCTGGAATTGGACTGAAAATAGTTCATTTACTAAAAATTTAGATTAAAGTTACTAAAAATCTTTTAATAGAACGGAATTTCAGGTGTTTTTAGTTTATCTGTATCCGAAATTTTTCAGATCTCTGTCATTTTTACGCCAGTCTTTTTTCACTTTCACAAAAAGATTCAAATGTATTTTTTTGGAAAAGAATTTTTCAAGATCCAGCCTCGCTTCTGTTCCTACTTTTTTTATAGCTTCTCCTTTATGTCCGATGATAATTCCTTTCTGGGTATCTCTTTCTACATAAATAATAGAATCGATGAAAATAATTCCTTCTTTTTCTTTAAACTGCTCGGTAACTACCTCCACAGAATACGGGATTTCTTTCTCGTAGTTGAGAAGAATTTTTTCACGGATGGCCTCGTTCACAAAAAAACGCTCAGGTTTATCGGTGTACAGATCTTTGTCATAATAAGGAGGATTCTCCGGAAGCAGGGATCTTAGTTTTGGCAGAATAATATCTGTATTGAAAGCATTCAGGGCAGAAATAGGAAGAATTTCCGCTTTCGGAATCCTGTTGTGCCAGTCTTCCACCAACTTTTCCAGTCCTTCCTGTGTGGTCTGATCTACTTTATTCAGAAGAAGCAGTACCGGAACCGGGATCTTATTCAGTTTATCAATTAAAAATTCTGAAGGCTCGGCTTTATCGGTAACGTCTACAATGAATAAGAATACATCCGCATCCTGTAAAGAATCCTTTACAAAATCCATCATTTTTTCCTGAAGGCCATACTTGGCGTCTAAAACTCCGGGCGTATCTGAAAATACGATCTGTAAATCATCTTCATTATAAATTCCAAAAATCCTGTGGCGTGTTGTCTGTGCCTTTTGTGTTACAATAGCCAGTTTCTCCCCATTAATTGGTTTAATAAGGTAGATTTTCCGGCATTAGGCTTTCCGACTATATTTACGAATCCTGCTTTGTGCATATATTATTTTTTAGGCTCAATATTGAACCGGGGTGCAAAGTTAGTGAAAACAAAATTTAATTGGGTTTTGTTTCTGTGAAAAGTAAGTCCGGCCTTTGAAAAAGTAATATATTTATAGCAAAAATGAATTATGACCGAAGCAGAAAAGCATTTTGCTGAACTGGCAGCCAACATGCCGGAAGCCCAACAGGGCAAAATGTTTGGTGCTCTTTGCCTTAAAGCTTCTAACGGTAAAGCTTTCCTGCTGTCTAAAAATGGAAATATTGCAATTAAGCTTGGTGGTAAACTCTTAGAAGAAGCTTTGGATTTGAAGGGTGCTAGCATTTTTGAACCGTCGGAAGGAAAAAAGATGAAAGGATGGGTTCAGATTCCTGCCGAGCATCAAAACAAGTGGAAATATTTTGCTCAGTCTGCATTTGAAGAAGTGGAAAAAGCCATAAAAAAATAAAATTTCCAATTAACCCAAATTGTATTAATTTTTAAAACTGATATCTAGAATTTTTATGGATATAGACCAAATCCTTGACCATATTTACAGGATGCCTGAAGCTTCTAAAGATGCTTTAAAACAGCATATCAAAGAAGTCTCATATCCGAAAAACTTCTGCCTCATGGAAGCAGATAAAATCATTCCCTACATCTATTTTATCAGGAAAGGTATGGTACGGGCGTATGCTTCCACTCAGGATAATGATATTACATTCTGGTTCGGAAGTGAAGGTGAAACCATTGTTTCCATGAAGAGTTATGTGGAGGATAAACCCGGCTATGAAAGCATTGAGCTTCTGGAAGACTGTGATCTGTACGTCCTGGAAACAGAAAATCTGAAAAAGCTTTTCAATGAGGATATTTATATTGCCAACTGGGGCCGGAAATTCGCAGAACGGGAGCTTGTAAGAACGGAAGAACTGATTATTTCAAGGCAGTTCAAAACCTCGCTGGAACGTTATAAAGATCTGATGACTAATAAACCGGACCTTTTAAAAAGGGTTCAGCTGGGACATATTGCTTCTTATCTTGGAATTACGCAGGTAAGCCTCAGCAGAATACGTGCGGAGATCAAATAAGAGGGCTTGAAGATGGAAGATGGAAGATGGGAGCTGGGAGCTGGACGTTACCATCGGGCATTCATTTTCAACAGTTACCTTTAAATTTAATGAACAGTAAAATAAAATTGCTTTCCAGCTATGCTTTCGGGAATCAATAACTCCCCTCCTCCAGCTTCAGACTTCCTGCCTACATTCTCCAACCCTGATTAAAATATCGTCATTTTTTAACAATTGTAAAATTTTGTTTCCTCTCAAATCCTGAAATTTGCAGGAGAGAAAATTTAAAAAAATGAATTGGATTATTTTAATTGTCGCCGGATTATTTGAGGTTGCTTTTGCATCATGCCTGGGAAAAGCCAAAGAAACATCCGGAACTGAAATGTATTTGTGGTACGCCGGTTTCCTGATTACCATGACCATCAGTATGGTACTGCTGATCAAAGCTACACAAACTCTTCCGATGGGGACAGCTTATGCAGTATGGACAGGGATAGGAGCCGTAGGAACAGCCCTGATGGGAATTTTCTTTTTAAGGATCCGGTAAGCTTCTGGAGGATATTTTTCATCGTCACCCTTATTGGTTCCGTGGTGGGACTGAAATCTGTCTCTCACTAATCAGGAAAACAATTTCTATCTATATTAAATAAACCCGACTTCATAAAGAAAGCGGGTTTATTATTTATTTTTGAAAACTACAGGTAAAATCTCGTTTTTCCTTAACCCGTATTTTTTGATTTCTTCTTCTGAAAAATTCTGAGAGTAGAAATTCGGTTCGGTTTCAAAGCCGGCTTTTCTCAGGCGATCGAAATAATCTATTCCATACCAGCGAACATGGTCGTACTGTCCGAAGTGTTTCTGACGTTCTTTAGGATCAGTAATGGTGAAATCTTCGTAGGTTTTTTCCATAGAGTTTCTCATCGGAACCTGAAAGATTCCCCAGCCTCCGGGTTTCATTACCCTGTACAGCTCACTCATAGCTTTTGCATCATCTTCTATATGTTCCAGAACATGATTACAGAATACAATATCGAAACTGTTATCTTCAAAAGGCAGATCCAGGATATCAGCTTTCACGTCTACAATCGGAGAGAAAAGGTCTGCCGAAATATAGTTCAGGTTTTTCATCATTTTGAATTTCCTGAGAAATTCCTGTTCGGGGGCAATATGCAGCACTTTGGCATTTTTGATAAAAAAATCTGTCTCATTCTGAAGATAAAGCCACATCTGGCGATGTCTCTCCAGGCTCAGCGTTCCCGGAGAAAGGGCATTTTCCCTTTGCTTTCCATAGCCATAAGGAAGGAATTTCCGGTAAGATCTTCCATCAATAGGGTCATAGAATTCATCTCCCTTGAAAAACTGGTAGATAAGCGGCCTCGCCCAGATACTCATTTTTATAAGCATTGGGCGAGGTATTTTATTAAGTAAAAGTTTAGTTACTTTTTTCATTAAAAATCCAATTGGAACGGCTTTTCCTCATCACTTACAATCCCTAAAGCCTCATAAACATATTTAAATGTGGAAAGCAGTACCGGTTTCCCATTGATCACCGCCACATCATGCTCAAAGTGGGCAGAAGGCAGATTATCCAAAGTGGTTACCGTCCAGCCATCATTATGAAATTTCACTTTTTCCGTTCCCAGGTTTACCATAGGCTCGATGGCGATGGCCAGACCGTCTTTGATGACTTTTCCGCTTCCCTGTCTTCCATAATTCGGAACCTGTGGATCTTCATGCATTTGTCTTCCAAGGCCGTGCCCTACAAGTTCTTTTACCACGCCATACCCTTCTTTTTCACAGTGCGACTGGATGGCATGGGAAATATCCCCTATCCTTTTTCCTCTTACACACTGTGCAATTCCTTTATAAAGGGATTCTTTGGTTACCTGCAGCAGTTTTTTAACCTCAGGTTTTACTTCCCCGATTTCAAATGTGTAGGCATGATCGCCTACGAAACCGTTAAGAACAACCCCACAGTCCACAGAAAGAACGTCTCCTTCTTTTACAATATCCTTATTAGGGAAACCGTGAACCACCTGATCATTCGGAGAAATACATAAAGAATTCGGGAAACCTCCGTATCCTAAAAAAGCAGGTTCTGCTCCATGATCTTTAATAAAATCATGAGCCAGCTTATCAAGATATAAGGTATTGATTCCCGGTTTTATTTCTTTGGCAAGCATTCCCAGCGTCTTTGAAACCAGGTGTGCACTCTCCTTCATCAAACGGAGTTCTTCTATTGTTTTTAATTGAATCATTGTATTAATTTACCAGTGTAACAATTTTGCAAGTGATTATTGTTACATTGTTATACTATTAAATTGTTATATTATTTTTACCAGAAAAGTCCTTTTTTCTTTTCTTTTTTCAGTTTTGAATAAGCTAAAACTTCTTTTCCTTCTACACGGAATTCTATTCTTTCCTGGATAATATTATAAATTTCACCCCAGCCCGGGAATCCGCCCAGATTTCTGTCGTCGATGAACCAGTCTGCATCCAGTTTTCTGGATTGGTTCTCAGGATCGAAAACTTCTCCTTCAAAGCTTGAATTTACAGCATAAAACTCTACTCCGTTCTGTCTGCAGAATTCTACGGCTTCATCTAACGTTTTTCCGTGTCTATATGTCCAGAGGATTAATCTGTATCCTTCTGCCTGAAGTTTTTTTAGTGTTTCAAAAGCAAAAATTTTTGCTTTGCCAATTGCCGGATATGCATCATCCACGATAGTTCCGTCGAAATCTACAGCAATTTTTTTATTATTTAACATTTTGTCTTTTTTTAGCTTTGCAAAGATAAGAAATAAAAAGAGTGCCGAAAACGATGGCACTCTTAAGTTTTTATAATTTAAGTAGTATAGAACTAACTTTTCACCCAATTAAACTGGAACTGAAGGTCCGGTGTAGAAACTCTGTCTGTGATTTTCTGTAGTCTTGCAGGCAGTTTCATTAAATATTCCTGAGCTTTTTCAGCTTTTTCGGTAAGTCCTTTTACGTGTTCAATCTTCCATTCATCCAACAGGTCTGATAAAATATTGATATAATCGTTTCCTGTATACACCATGCATCTCTGGGCAGCATCTGAGAAATGTCCCCAAAGCTCTCCGGCTTTCTGTCCGGACTGTCTCATCAGGTGGGCAGGCATAACGATTTTCTTACGCATCATATCTTCGAAAGCAAGAATCATTTCTGATGGGTCTATTTCAAGAATTTTGGCAACGAAGTGCTTGTAAGCTTTGGCGTGTCTGGCTTCATCTGCAGCAATAACACCACACATTTTTGCCAGTTTTCCGTTTCCGGACTGCTTGGCCAGTGTTCCTACTCTACGGTGAGAAATGTTGGTTGCTGTTTCCTGGAAGCTTGTATAGATGAAGTTTCTGTAAGGGTCCATGCTTGTTCCCAGATCAAAACCATCGTTGATAAGATATTGAGTGGTAATTTCCACTTCTCTCATGTTTACTCTTCCGCACAGGTAAAGATACTTATTAAGAAGATCTCCGTGTCTGTTTTCTTCGGCAGTCCATGCTCTTACCCAGTTGGCCCAGCCTACTTTTTCTTCCTGGTCGATTCCTTCAACACCCATTAACCATGATTCATAAGATGGTAATGCTTCTTCTGTAATACAGTCCCCGATCAGGGTTACAAATAAGTCGTAAGGCATCTCACGGGCAAAAGTCTGAATTTCTTCAAGATCATATTTAAAATCTGAGCTTGACGGATCAGGCAGGTAATCGGAAGGCTGCCATATTTTTTCAATTGGCGTTAAAAATTTATCCAGAAAAGAGGTTACTTCCTTTTCCAATATTCCCATTACTTCTTTCCTAACAAGCTTTTGATACATCTGACTAAATAGATTTTAATTTGCAAAGATATGATTTATTTATTATTTGTGGCATAATAACGTATGCAACCCATACCATGACTGATATAAATCATACAAAAATGCCGCCATCTGTTATAATAATGGCATTTTTATGACAATATTATTAAATTTTAGCTAACTAAAATGTCTCCTGTCATTACTTCCGGAATTTCCACACCCATTACTTTTAAAATAGTAGGCGCTACATCACCCAGTTTTCCGGGTTTTAAATTCCATGTGTGGTCCTTATCCATAACAATAAACGGGACAAGGTTGGTGGAATGCTGAGTATTTGGTGTTCCGTCCGGATTGATCATTACATCTGAATTTCCGTGGTCAGCCAGGATAAATACAGCATAACCGTTTTCATAGGCAGCGGTTGCTACTTTTTCAATGCATTTATCTACTGTTTCGGCAGCTTTTACGGCAGCTTCAAAAACACCTGTATGCCCTACCATATCTGTATTAGCAAAATTTAAGCAGACAAAATCAGCGGTTCCGTTTTCAAGTTCCGGTACGATGGCATTGGTAATGTCATAAGCAGACATTTCAGGCTTAAGATCGTAAGTAGGCACATCTTTCGGACTTGGGCATAGGAGTCTTCTCTCCCCATTGAATTCCTCTTCCCTTCCTCCGGAAAAGAAGAATGTTACGTGAGGATATTTCTCTGTTTCGGCAATCCTGATCTGCGTTTTTCCGTTTCTTTCAAGAATTTCACCCATTGTTTCCTTCAAAACTTCTTCATCAAATACAACCTGTACATTCTGGAAGGTCTTGTCATAATTGGTTAAAGTAATATAATGAAGGTTCAGCTTACGCATAAAAAATTCAGGGAAATCTTGCTGGGAAAGTACTTCTGTGATTTCACGTCCTCTGTCTGTACGGAAATTGAAACAGATAACCACATCATTATCCACAATTTTTGCCACCGGAACTATATTTCCTGTCGCTGTAGTGTTGACTAAAATGATAGGTTTTAAGAATTCATCGGTTACATTATTATTGTAAGAATCTTTGATGGCAGCCAATGCATCTGTGGTTTGCAGCCCTACACCTTCTACCATTGCATCATATGCCAGTTTTACACGCTCCCATCTTTTGTCACGGTCCATAGCATAATATCTCCCGATTACGGTTGCCAGTTTTCCTACAGTTTTCTGCATATGCTCCTGCAGTTCTTCTATAAAGCCAAGTCCTGAATGCGGATCACAGTCTCTTCCGTCCGTAAAGGCATGTACAAATACATTTTCATTCAAACCATACTCGTGAGCAGCGGTAAGTAATCCTTTCAAGTGATTGATATGGGAGTGTACCCCACCATTGGAAACCAATCCGATAAAGTGAAGTTTTTTATTTTCTCTTTTAGCATATTCGAAAGCATCCTGAATAACCTGCTGCTGTCCCAGTGTTCCGTTTTCCACTGCCATATTGAGCTTTACAAGGTTCTGGTAAACTACCCTTCCTGCTCCCAGATTCATATGTCCTACCTCAGAATTCCCCATCTGCCCTGCAGGAAGTCCTACAGCCAGGCCGCTGGCCTCCAGAGTTGTATGTGGAAATTTTTGATAACAGCTGTCTATAAATGGAGTGTTTGCTTTATCCAGGGCAGAAACCTCAGGATTTGTCCCCAGTCCCCATCCGTCAAGGATTGCTAATATTGCTTTTTTTGACATTTTGTATAACTTTTTGTTACACAAATTTACCTAATTTCGGATGAATAGAAGAATTTGGAGGGTTTATTTTGAAAAGATCAGGAGAAAAAATGATGTTTCTTCAGGCTACTGGTATCAATAGAAATAGCATAATTAATTTTCAAACTTGCTGATGTACTTTTATAAATTATTATTTAATTTTGCTCTATGGATTTACGAGACCAGTTAAAGAACCTATTTCCTGAACACGAAGAACAGGATTTTGAGATGCCTAAAGAAGAATTTAAGCAGCAGGAACCTTTGGTGTGCAAATTTGAGAAGAAAGGCAGAAACGGTAAGCCTGTAACGATTGTTGGAGGCTGGGAAGGCAGTGAAGAAGATTTAAAGAAAATCTCTAAAAAAATAAAAACCACCCTGGGAATAGGTGGCTCAGAGAAAGACGGAACGATCATTATTCAGGGTGATAACCGTGACAAAATAATGAATATCCTTAAAGAAATGGGATACAAAACCAAAAGAGTCGGCGGATAGATCTAGAAATAGATCTGGGTTTCCGGCATCAGGTTTTTTAACCGTTCAATCTTTGTTTTTTCTATTGGATTTCCTGTCAGAATAAGGGTTTTCAGCTTTTTCAGCTGTGTTATTTCTGAAGGAAGATCTTTCAAATGGTTATGGGCCAGATTCATACTGACTATATTTTCCAATCCTTTTATCTTAGGAGAAATTTCCGTGATGTGATTGCTGCTTGCATTCAAAAATTCAAGATTCTGAGCCTTGAAAAGGTTTTCCGGAAGTTTTACAATTGCATTCTGCTGCAATTCAAGGTATTTTAAATTTTTCGGAAAGGAAAGGTTTCCCAGATCATTAATCTGATTTTCAGATAAATTGAGAAATTTTAAATTTTTGATCCTGTACAAACGGTCAGCAATGATACTGATCTGATTTCCCTGCAGGTTAATTTCTTCCAGTGCAGGAATTTCCATCAGTGCCTCCGGAAATACATTAAGATTATTGGCATCAAAATGCACTGCCTTTAAATTTTGAAGTTTGGCGATATTGGAATTAATGCTTGAAAGACCATTCAGGTTCATCGAGAAAGTGTTCAGCTTTTTCAGATTTCCTATTTCATCAGGAATGTATCTGATGCTGTTTTCATTCACATTCAAAATCTCAAGTTCAGTTAAGGTAAAAATCTCCTGATCCATTTTTTCAAGTTTGTTTCCCATGATGTTCAGGAAAAACAAAGACTGCAGTCTGGAAATCTGCGGGGGAAGATTGAAAAGCCCTTTTTGCCTGAAACTTATACTATAAACCGTCTTTTCACTGTTCAATGCCTCATCAATGCTGGTAAAAGTGGGATATTTTACCGGATCGATCTGTGCCCTGATCTGGCAGAGATATAAAACGGAAATAAATAGGATAATTTTTTCATAGAAAGAAGTTTTGGCTGCGGCGGCTTCGCCGCCGCAGCCAAAACAGATATTAATATTTACTTTTTCAATAATTTCACGGTCTTCTGGAAACCGCCTTGTGCCTCAATATTCAGAACAAGGATGCGGGATGATTCCAGCTGATGGGTAAAATCAAGATCCAATGATCTGTTTACTCCACTGAATTTTCTGGTATAAACAATTTTTCCGTCTATGCTGTATGCTGTTACTGAAATATCTTTCAAGCCTTTTGGTGAATTGATCTTAACAATTCCTGAAGTAGGATTTGGAGCTACATTAACCGTATTTTCTGCATTTTCGTTTTCAACCGTTCCCAATGCTCCGGAAGTTCCCAGGTTTTGCTTTAAGGCAATAACAACCGTAGCCGATTTTCCTCTGTAATCGATCGTATTTCCTGTAGCATCTATATCTGTAGTAATGGTAGAATCAGGGTGCTGGATCGAGAAGAAACCGAATTTATGGTCAGGAGTAAACGTTAGTCCTGTCGGCTCCGATCCTGCCGGCATTGAAGCGAAAAGTCTTACTTTAGGATTGGCCTGCGTATGATCCGGGGCAATAACCCAAATATAATTTTTCCCACCATCCTGAAGAACCCAAAGGTTTCCAAGCTCATCAAAAGTAAGGTTATCGTTTCCATCGCCCCATGCTTCACTCTTCATTCCCTGTGGAGTATTGAATGAGTACGTGGTAGAGGAACCTCCTACAAAAGTTTCAACCTGAGAAGCAGTTGCTCCGTTATCCTGAAGACGGTATACTTTATCCAGACCTTTGGCTGTAAAATAAATTTTTCCATCCAGCGGGCTGATGTCTACATCTTCTACTCCGTTAAATCTTGTTCCTCCAAGCGACTGAGCAAGAGCTGTGGTGTTATTCTGATCTGCTTTTATCTTATTCGGAACCTGGATCCATGTTGCGGTAGTTACTACAGGATCTCCGGCAACGCTTAATCCCTGGTCCAGTTTTAATACATACAGATTTCCTGAAGAAAGATCGTTTGGAGTATCCATTACATATTTGTACACCATATGAGTTCCTCCGTCTTCTCCGTAATAGGCTGTAGTTCCGGCATTGTTTACCACTACATTTTCGTGGTTCATGATGCCCATCTGCCAAAGCTTTCCTTTAGACCCGTCTGCATTTTTAGAAATCACCTGTGCCGTAGCAGGATCAATTTCCACTAACCACCCGTAATCTTTATAACCGTCACCGTTTACATCGTTGGAAGTAACAGATTCTTCGGCTGTAACCACTGTTCCCCAAGGAGTAATTCCACCTGAACAGTTTCTGATTGTCTGAACCAGGCTAGGATCTGAAAAGCTTACAGCTCTGGATCTTGTCAGCTGCCAAAGTTTTGTAGAAGCATTGTAATTCACCTCAGCCATGGTAACACCTCCCGGATTGGTTTCGTGGTTTACAGAAAGGTACCCGTTTGTGCTGCTTCCTGCTTTGGCAACATAGGCTGTGAAGTCATTCTGGCCGCCTACCATTCCGCCTCCTTCAGTATAATTGTCGCCTTCTTTTAAGAGAAGCTGGTATTTGTGTTCTGCAGGAATAATCAGTTTATTGGTTTGTGCAGTAGGAACAATTGAAGTAAAACAGCTGATATGTGTTCCTGTGCATCCTGCTACAGTTGGTATTGTCTTTAAATAAGCATCTATTCTAAGGTCTGAACTGGCTCCGGATCTGTTATGAAGCTCTACGGAAATCCTGTTGGTACCATTTACAAAACTGGATTTCGGAATAGAAAAGGTATTATACACATTTTCCGCCGCACCATCAATTGTAGTGCTGGACGGTGTACTGAAAGCAATAGTCCCTGCAGGCATATTATCCCTCGCAACTTCTACCCCGTTAAGGTAAACTACAATTCCGTCATCTCTCATCACTCCCAGTTCCATATTATCGGTAAGAGTTGATAAATCTACCGTAAAGTCTTTAGCAAAATAAGCTGTTGTAAGACCTGAGCTGATGGTAGTAGTTACAGGATCACCATATCCAAGAGGTCCGTTTCCGACTGCCCATGATGAAATGTCAAATGTTTGCCCTTTCCATGAATCTGCCAGTGCCTGGTTATTGTCTTTGTAGCTCCATGACGAGTTTTTATTGAATAAAAAAGTCTGCGCCTGTGCAGTAAAGCCGGCAACCATTGCCAAAGCCGCAATTGTAAGTAGTTTTTTCTTCATTTTCTATTGATTTATTAGACACTGCAAAACTATTTTTTTGGCCTGGCACCTCTGTTAATAGGACTTTAAATATAAAGAGGAGAATATTAATTTATTTATAACCCAATGTTAAGGGAATTAAATAATTGTTAAATGATGCGGGTTTCGGGATGCGAAATACGGGTACGATTAGGTTCGGGATGCGGGTTTGGTGAATGAACGAAAGAAGGTTATTACTCGGGATTGGTTAATGATAGTATTGAGTATAATTCTGAACTTGATTTTTTACAACTCTTAAAACCAAAATAATTTTCACCCAAACTTTAAACTCAAAACTCGAAACCAATTAACCCGAAACCCGAACCACAATTACTTCGCCCTGCTGATATCCGTCAAAGAATTCAGAAAGACAATAATCTGTCTGATCTCGGTTTTTGTAAGATCCAGTTTATCCGGTGGTAAGGTCTGGTTTTTCATCTTTAGGCCCAATCCTTCTCCCCCGCCTTCGTTATAGAAATCCATTACTTCTTCCAGAGTGTTGAAAGCTCCATTATGGAAATAAGGTTTGGTAAGTGCGATATTTCTCACCGTAACTGTTTTGAAAGAATAATCATAGATCCAGGACTTTTCTTTTTTCACAGGGCTGTTTCCTCTTCCCGGATCAGAATCCAGCTCAACAGGAAGCTGATTGACAGGCTTTGTTGTAATGCCCAAGACCTCGGATTCATTTTCATTAAAAAACGGGGGTACAAGGCCTGAAAAATGCGGAGCAAAATGACAGGTGGCACAATTGGCTTTCCCCATAAAAAGATTGTATCCTTTTTTGACCTCTTCAGAAATATCTTTTTCATTTCTCATAAAACGGTCAAAATCACTATCGAAAGAATACAGGGAGGCTACATAGGAACTTAAAGCCTTGGAGAAATTTTCCTTATTTATTTTACCATCCTTAAATGCGGTACGGAAAGCTTTTGTATATTCAGGTTTTGTTTTTAACTTCCGGATGATTTCTTCATAGCTGGTATTGAATTCATCATCATTGTAGATAACATGTTCCGCCTGCTGCTCCAGATAAAATGCACGCAGGTCGTAGAAAAATCTTTTGGCGAAAACAGCATTATACAAAGATGGAGAATTTCTCAGGACGGTTTTCCCTTCCACATTACTCTGCGATTTTACTTTGAGGTCTGTAAAAGCATTTTTCTGAAGATGGCAGGCCGCACAGCTCATTTTACCATTCTGGCTTAAATTCTGATCATAGAAAATAGATTTCCCAAGACTTCTGAGGCTGGCATTGTCTTCTGAAGATTTCAGTAAAGTGTAGAAATACGGATCCAGAAAATCGCTGCTGAAAAGATTCCTGCTCTTTACATTCCATCCGGAAAACTCCTTGAGATCGTCCTCTCTCCCATCCCATTTTCCAAACTCTTCATAAAGAGGCTGGATATATTTTTTGTAAAATTCAATCCTGTCAAAAGCCTCAAAATCTTTATGGTCTGAAAGGTAACCGATCCCTTCAGTAAGGATTTGACTGGCTTTCTGAACGTTATAGTTTTTAAAATAAGCATCATCATTGATATATTGTTTAATTCCGGTAAATGCATGTGAAGCTTCTTCGGAAATATTCAGGGAACCTGGTGTATCAAAGCCTGTAACTCCAAGGGTATATATTCTTATCAGTTCTATCCTTAAAGGCAGTGTTTTGTTGTTTCCTCTGCTTAGTCCGTTCTTCACTGTACTCAGGTAAAAGCCTGAATAGGAATTGTAGAGAAAATCTGTAATGGTTTTGATCTTTTCTTTTTCTTCCGGAGCTTCATCAGAAAATATCAGTTCGTCCAATACCTGAAGTCCTTCCGGAGGCAAAGTATATGCAGAAGTGCCTGCAGCCTCTATATGAAACAGAGGAGCAGCATTAAGATGTGTTTTTGTAAATTCCGGATAATGATAGGCAATATAAAACTCAATTTCTTTAAACGAATTTCTGGTATTGCTTAAAGAATTCCGGAGCTCCTGGATAGAAATCTGATCTTCCGAAAATTTATAGACATCCGACTTCAGCTGCTCAAGCTTGTTTTTAAAATCTGACAAACCTTTATTAACAAAGGTATTTTCGTTTTCTTTTCCCTTATCAACCGGGTTAAAAGACATGACAGCCAAACCTATCAAAATAACTACAGCAAGCAGCGGATATAATCTCATGAATTTTTAGCGGCAAAACTACCGTTCCGATGTTATCTTAAGTTTAAGCACAGATTAAAAAATGTTTATATTTCAGGTAAAATATTTTTATTAATTTTAAACCCCGAAATCAAATTCATTATACTTGGAAACGGCTGATTTCTGAAAGCCGGTTAAAAAATGATGACGTAAGATATTGGGAGAGTTTTTTTTAACATCATTTCACTAAAAACAAAATATGATCATGAAAGCAAAAGTTTTATTCGCATTTGCGGCGGGTTTCCTTTCAGTTTGTGCATTTTCACAGAAGAAGAAAGAAATGGCTGTTTATGCCGAGAAAAAAGGTAACGATTATTATCTGATACGCCTGGAAGAAAATAAAGAAATTCCCAATGTATATGTGTATTCAAACGGGGTGACAAAACCTTATAAAAATTATACAGACCTTAAAGATGTCGTAATGGACTTTCCGGGAATGATGGATTCCAATAACTCAACCAAGGAAGAAATGGTTTCCGTATTAAAGAAAGGTGACAAATTTTACGAAATAACCACCCAAAGAAAAGACCCGAAAAATTTTGAAAAGACCATTGTTACAGTCTACGAAATTTCCCAGGGACAGAAAAGGATTGTAGAGGAATACGATACGATTTATGATCTTGCCGGATCTCCTTACAAAGAGGCTATTTTCATTAATTAAAAAAAAAATATAAATTATGCTAAATAAACTTGCTGCCTCAGAGCTGGTGCTGAATGACGACGGAAGTGTATACCACTTAAACCTTTTACCTGAAGATATTGCTGATAAGATCATCCTTGTAGGAGATCCTGACCGAGTGGCAAAAGTTTCAAAATATTTTGACAAAGTAGAAATCAAGAAAAATAAAAGGGAATTTTATACCCATACCGGAACATTACGAGGAGAAAGAATTACCGTAATGTCCACAGGTATCGGAACAGAGAATATCGATATCGTGATGAACGAACTTGATGCCCTTGTGAATATTGATCTTAAAAATAAAGAATTCAAGACAGAACACAAAGCTCTTGAACTTTTCCGTATGGGAACCTGCGGAAGTGTAAATCCTGACGTACAGGTTGATAATATGCTGGTAACCCAGAATGTGGTTGGTCTGGACGGGCTGATGCATTTTTATCAGGATTACAGCTTTGAGAACGAGTTTTCCAAAAGCTTTATGGAAAAATTCCCTTATGAAAAAATCAAGCCGATGCTTTATTTCTCGGACTGGGCAGAAGAAATGGGAGAATATTATAAAGATGCCAAATACCATGGAAATACAGCAACTTTCCCGGGATTCTACGCTCCTCAGGGAAGACAGCTTCGTTTAAAAGCAGTTGATGATAAGTTCCTGGAAACATTAAACGATCTTGGAATTACAAACTTTGAAATGGAAACCTCTGCCATTTATGCGCTTTCAAAATTATTAGGCCACAAAGCCATTACCGTCAACAATGTTATCGCCAACAGAAGACGTGGAGAGTTCTCTGCAGACCATCATGCCTCTGAAAAGAACCTTATTAACTGGGTGCTGGAAAGAATCATTAAATAACTAAAGGTAATGGGCCAGGATATCACATGTCTGATCATTAAAGAAAATATTGAACTAGATAAAAACATAGTTCATTTCAGGATTAAGGAATTGACTTTCATTCCTTTTAATACTTCATGTGACCTTGGCATAGAAGATGCTAAAAATTTTGACCTTTTGAGTGATTATATCCAGCATCTGGAATCCCAGAACAACTTTGATCACTATCCCTACAATCGGGATAATGATCATTGTGATCTGGATATTTTCAAAATAATAAGAGACCACCACATTGAAAGTTTCATCATAGAACACTCTTATGACTGGGCGGACATGCCTGTGGAATATTATTTTATGCAGGTTCAGGATGGCACAATCCTCAAGAATTCTTTGGTATATGATGATAGTGAGCTTTCAAAAAGTAATAAAGCCAACATTCAGGAGGCTAAAAAAATTTCGGCCTTCATTTCAATTGGTTGGACAGAACTGATCTATTTTACTCCTATTATCACGCTGACAGAGCTTATACTCTACAGCAGGCAAAATAGAATTTCAATACCTGAATCTTATTCTATTGCCTAATAAAACGCAAATATCTGCTTGATCTGCTCAATCTGCGAGCAATTTTTCTCTCTCAAACATCAAGCCGTTTTATTTTAAAGTAATTCTAATGAAACTCACAAGGATCAGGATATTTGAAAATAAAATCCAACTCTGAAATCATTTTCGAAGGCAGAATTACCTTTCCTTCTCCTACTTTTTCTTCAATAGCCGATAAATTTTTCTGCGCATTGATCACCTGTCCTTTTGAAGGATGCTGAGGAGCTGCTATATTGTAAAGCTTACCTTCCGAGCCCTTTTCAATCATTTTTTCAATAACACGGCAGATATCTTCATAGTGAATATGATTTACCGGAGCGTCAAGGTTGGATACATTATAGTTTTTAAGAAGCCTGTTATCCCCCATCAATCCGGCCAGCCTGAGAATATTCGCCTGCGGATATTTATTTCTGATCATCCTCTCCCCGGAACCTTATCCGTCGAAAGGCTTTCTTCTCTATATTCTCCCGGAGCATCCGGATATACTCCTGTAGAACTCATCACAAACATTTGCCCCTTGAAATCACCTGTAAATGATAATAAATGCTGAATTCTATTATACAGTGAGCTTACACAACAGCTTTTTCCGGAAAGAGGAATGGTAATAATCAGAACATCCATATCCTTAATCTCACTCCATTCTTCGATTTTCTTTTCCAGCTGAAAATCAGGGAAGACCGCCACAGAAGCATTAAATCCTTTGGCCGACAGGTCTTCCACTTTATCTACCATTGTTGCTGTAGTATATATTTGATATCTGCCAGACATGGATTCTGCAATTTTTGATCCCAGCCACCCACAGCCGATAATTCCGGTTTTCTTCATAATTTCCTGCTAATTGTATGCACGTTAATCTTTTATTTCTTCCTTTATATAAAGAAAACAAAAGAAATTTGATCCGGTAAAATTAAACCATTTATTCCATAAAATTTTCCCTGATAAGTTACTTTTTAATGACAGTAATGAGCGTTTTTCCGATAAGAAAGCAATAGCCTAACAACTGTTAGTAGTAAAACTACGACAAAAACTGAAATTAACGACCACTTTTTTCCTATTTGCTTCATTGCTGCTTATATTTGTTTCACATGGACGTGATTTTAATAACAGTATTATAAGTCTGTAATTCAGAATATTAAATTCATGTAAATAATATATTAATTGTATTTTAAAACTTAAAAATATATCGGGAGCTACCCGGACATCAAGTGAAAACAGAACGATAATTTCCTCACAAAAGATACTATTCTGTTGGCATAACCAGACAGTATTCTATCTGAAGTGAGTGATAAGAAAGACCTCAGGCAGCTCTGCAATCCGGACTGCTGTTTTTAAAACTGAACCCAGAAAAAATATGTTATGTTCCAAGATAGTGAGTCATCAAAAAAGCCAGGTCCAAAATCCAGGAAAAATCTGGACAACCTGCAGTCTGCAGCTAGTAATGCAGGTAAAGAAGCAGTAAAAAAGGCCGACAGTAAAATTCAAAAAACAGTACAGACAGCCGGACAGGCCCTCTCCTACAGCAATACATTTCTGAATCAGGTTTCCGGTCCGAATACCCCATTGGTAAAGGAAAGCAAAATCTGGTCGGAACAGCCAACCTCTAAAATACATAATGCCGGATCTATTCCCAAAAGTGAGCTTTTAGGGATCAACCGCGTTATTAAGCTTGATATTATTATTGAAGGTAAAATCATCAAGCATTTCAAACATTTTAAACTTACTCAGAGTGCTGTTAAGCATCATGAATTCGATCTCACCCTTGCCCATGATACATTGGGAGGTGCCGAAAACCATAATCTGGAACAGGCCCAGAATTTCCTGGGTAAAAGGATCACAGTCGTATTCAAATATAAAGACGTTGAGGAAAGTCCTGAAAGAAACTTCGTGGGAGTTATTACAGAAGTAGGATTCAGTCAGGATAAGGGAAGTTTGGGGAACATTGTGCTTAGCGGAAACAGCCCTACCGTCCTTTTAGATGCAGCTCCGCATATTCAGAGTTTTGGCGGACGGCAGGAAATCAGCCTGAACAGTATTGCAGACTGGGTGATTAAAGAAGGTCTTGGCTCCAATAAATTTGATTTCAGGGTAGATTCCCAGCACGGAAATGTTTCTTACAGTTCACAATACGAAGAAACCCACTACAATTATCTGGCAAGAATAGCAGAAGCTTACGGGGAGCAGTTTTATTATGATGGCGAAGTGCTGCATTTCGGAAAACTGCCTCCACAGGAAAAGCCGGTTCAGCTGGTGTATGGCAGCAGCGTACATGACATTAAGATCAAAATGAGGGCCCAGCATGTAAATCCTACTTTCTATGGATACAACAGCAGCAAAAATGAAAAACTTACAACAGGAAACTCAAAAATAAACCACCAGTCAGATATTGCCAAACGTGCCTATGAAATATCGAGGACAACCTTTACGACCCCTTCATTGAGGGTAGCTCCTATCAAGGCTTCAACCTTTATGGATATTGATGCCTCACAAAAAGGAACGGCAGGAAGTAAGGCTGTCAATGTATTTATCACTTCAGGAAGCACTTCGGTACCATTTTTATATCCCGGATGCGTCGCGGATGTAGAAATGCGGAAATCTGCAACCAACCAGACCGCCTATTTTACCAAGCTCATGATCACGGAAATCAGTCATGAGGTAGATGCACGGGGATATTACTCAGGAAATTTTGAAGCTATAGCAGCGGATACAGGATTTATACCACGTCCTGAATTTGAAGTTCCAAAAGCAGAACCGCAGTTTGCCAAGGTCATTTCCAATACAGATCCATTAAATCAAGGCCGTATACAGGTTCAGTTTGACTGGCAGAACGGACAGGATACCACAGAATTTATCCGTGTGATGACCCCTGATGCAGGAGGCAGTGATAAGGTCAGTAAAAACCGTGGATTTATGGCCATTCCCGAAGTTGGCGACCAGGTGGTTGTTAATTTCGTTCATCAGCACCCTGACCGTCCTTTCGTGATGGGAGGCATGTTTCACGGAGGAGTCGGAGGAGGCGGCGGAGCAGGAAATAATGTGAAAAGCCTGAGCAGCAGAAGCGGTAATAAACTGGAACTTAATGACGGTGAAGGCTCTGTATTTTTAACTGACCAGGGAGGAGCCAATATGAAATTTGACGGAGCAGGAAATGCACTGACCCATGCGAATAATAATAAAACAGTAACTGTTGGAAATAATAATACAGTAAATGTAGGCAGTGTAAGCGCTATTAATGTAGGTGGAAAAGAAGGCGGAGGGGCAAATTCCATGTTCAAAATGGATAATTCAGGGAATATTACCCTGGAATGCGATACAACGGTCACCATTAAAACAGGAAGCAGTTCAATTACCATGACGACTGGAGGAGATATCACCATAGAAGGTCTCAACGTAAAAGTCATAGGGAAAACGACAACTGAACTTGGAAAAGCCGGTGCCAATCCCGGAATTAAGATTGATGATAATATCAATGCCAACGCTACCAAAATTAATAGTTCATCTTCAGGACCTACCAATATTAAAGGTGCCGATGTGGAAATCAATAAAGGATAATCATGCAGGTTAATATAGAAAATAAAGGTGAGTACCGTAAGTATACTTTTCTCAGAGAGGAAAGGTATCAGTTTCAGGGCCTCCGGAACGAAAACTACATCGAAGCAGAACTCAAAGTCACTTTATCTTCTATTGAAAATGACAAACCTGTCTTCACAGTAGAAATGCCACTATATAAGCAATCCAACAAAGATGGAATGTACAAATGGGTGGGAGATCTGCATGAACTGAGAGAAAAAATAGTATGCACACTGGATGAAAACGGGCAGCTCGGAAAGATCATCAATTTAACTGATATACAGAATAAATGGCGTGAAATAAAGCCTAAAATAATTTTGAAACACAGGAGCGAGAAGTATCGCGAGATTTTTATTAAAGGGGTAGAAGAACTTTTGGAAGACGGAAGCCGCCTTGCCGAAGCCCTGCGTTTTGCAATGCCCTATCAGCTGCTTTTTCCGGGTATTCATTTCAAGGAGTTTAAGAAAAACCAGATTATCAACGGATATCGTGAGCTTCCCAATTTTATTGCCGCTAAAAGTGTTCCTATTACTACTGAAGAAAGAATTTCAGAATTGGAAGACGGAAAGTATCAGATCGATGTGAAAGGAAGTATAGATGAAAATAATTTTGAACAGGATAAAGTAACAGCTATGATCCGTATTTTAAAAAATCGTCCACGCGTACCGACACTGCTTCAACTTAACTATATGGAACGCTATCTGCTGGAAGAATGGCCTTGGTCTGAACAGAGCATGTGTATGAGCCTGGCACAGATTCCCGGCACCTTATACCGTGAAGAAAAAATATTTTAAAAGCCGCTGCTCATGACCGTTCCCCTGCTTGATATTGTTTTTCAGAACGACCGCTATTATCTTCTCTTTGATGATGAGCGGATTCTGCAAGCTATGGCTACCCGCGAATGGTATGTATATGCAGAAGAAGGATATATATGTTCTATTAAGAATTGTAAAGTTTCGGAGCTGTTGAAAGTTCCGGGAAAGATTTTTCTGGAAACCCAGGAAAACCTGAATAAACTGGAAAATATTTTCAGAAAATTGAAAAATGTAGTCCTGAGCTCAGATAAAATTAACCTCTAAATCATCGCATTATGGCAAAAAAATACGTACCCGAAGGTGCCTTTTTAGCTTGCGACAAAGGAACAAGTCCATCCACCCTAAGGGTCAGCAACAATAAAAACACGACCATATATAGTGTTCCCATGGCTTCAGAACTGGATTTTCTTCCTTTTTTCAATATCAAACCCATGGGGCTCTGCACCAATCCTTTGAAATGGTCAACGGGAGTTTCATGTCTGCCGACTATTATTACAGGATGGCAGCAGCCAAAGGATGGGGTAAAAATCAATGGCAGCAGGATGCTTTTGGAAGATTCCTTCTGTAATTGTATATTTGGTGGGAAGATCAATATTTTCTTTGACAGAGCTGCAGCCGTATCATATGGTGTCGGAGAGGGAAAAATGCCCACCGACTATATTAAAGAGGGATTTGACTGGGTTGCGGAGCAAAATAAAAGAGCCGTGAAATGCGGGACCAGATGCTCCCCGACTGGATGAAACCTGTAACAGGGGTCGGCGACTGGTTCAATGATCTGGGTACAGGATTGGTAGAAGGTGCTGTAAACGGAGTTGTTGGTTTAGGTGAAACTATCTATCAGGTTGGTCAGGATCCTGTGGGTACTGCTGAAGCTTTGGGCGGAATGGTAAGTGATGGCTGGAATGCCACTACCAAAGGGCTTGGAAATGCATGGGACTGGGCAAGCAAAGGAGATAACTGGACAAATGCCGCAGAAGGAGCCTGGAACTGGGCCAGTGACGGGCAAAACTGGGCCGATGCCGGAAATGCAGCCTGGGAAGGTACCAAAAATGCAGCAGGCTGGGTTGCCGAAAACCCCAGAAAGATAGGAACCACTGTAGGAGAATTTGTTCCTGATGCAGTAGCCGCGGTATATTCCGGGGATCTTCATTGGCCGCAACTGCCGGAAGAACAGTATTAAAAGAAGGAGCTGAAGCCGTTGTTGAAAAGACCGCTAAAGAAGTTGCCGCAGAAGCTGTGGAACAAGGCGTGAAGAAAGGAGCAGATGATGTAGTAGAAGCCGGTGCCAAAAAAGGAATTGCGGAAACAATGGAGCAACTCGCCAAAAAAGAAGGCGGGGATATTGCTAAGGTTACAGATGGTGTTGCAGACGATATAATAGAGTTAGCTCCAGGCTCAAAAGGAAACTGGAATAAAGCATTGAACGGAACATTGAAACCAAATTCTAAATATAAAGTTGGGGACAAAATTTATGAAACAGATGAACTTGGAAGGGTAAACAGAGTTTCTGGAAATTTAGAATTAGGAAAAATTGGCAGAAATGAATATCAACAAGGAAAATCCGTAACTTTAAAAGATGGAACAAAAGGAGTTGATGAGGGTGGACATTTAGTAGGTCATCAATTTAAAGGCGCTGGGGAACAAATTAATTATGTACCCATGAAAGGATCACTAAACCAAGGCGCATGGAAACAAATGGAACAAGATTGGGCAAAAGCTCTAAGAGATGGAAAAAAAGTAGAAATTGATATAAACCCTATCTATGAGGGCGCAAGTAAAAGACCCTCTGAAATTGAAGTTTTTTATAAAATAGATGGTAAAGAATATATAAAAACTTTCCCAAATAACTAAATTTAAAATATTATGACAGTAGATGAAATTTATTTAAACATTGGACGAAGCATAGTAAATGCTATAGAGGATGAAAGTTGGAGTGAGGCAAAATTAAATATCGAAGTTGTAGGAACAGGTGTGGTAAGCTACAATGGAGAATATATAACGGATAATAATGAAGTAAAAAACATATCTGTAAGAAATATTTCCAGAGATATTAGAAATTGGATCAGAGAATTACACGATATTACGACAGAAGGAGATAGTAATAAATGGAATAAGGCCATTTTTAATCTAAATGCACAAGGCAAATTTAATATGGAATTTATCTGGGATCAGGAACTGCACGATGAAATAGTAAGATTATCAAAAGAATAGAATAGTATAAAGGGGTTCAAAATTGAAACCCTTTTAAGTTTTATTGACAAAAAAATGCTGAAAGTCAAAAAAATGCAAACCTCATTGCAAATTTGCTTCTTAAAAATTTAAATTTATGACAGTTGACGAAATTTATGGCTCTATAGCCAATAATATTAATTCTGTAATTAAAGAAGAATGGATTAAGGCAGAGTTAAATATAGAAGCTATTGGAGAAATGGCCAGTTTTACAGGAAATTATATTAACAGCAATAATGAAAAAAGCAAATTGATGTTGATGAGTTCGATTTTCAATTAACATTTGATATTTTAGAGCTTCACAAAATAACAACTGAAGATGGCAGTAACAAGTGGAATAAAGCTATTTTACCTTACAATCAGACGGAGAGTTTGATATGCAGTTTATCTGGGATCAGGAGCTGCATGATGAAGTAGTAAGATTATCAAAAGAATAAAATAAAAGGGTTTCAAATTGGAACCCTTTTTTATTAAATCACAAATCAAATCACCTTTATTCAGCTTAAAACTCATTAATCATCACATAAAAATGTCCGGAATACAAGCTTTCAGCTCCGCCTGAGATATTGGTGAGATTGATCGTAACACTCGTAGTAGAAGTCATTCTTGGATTGGATACCGAAAAAGAAGTATTTCCGGCAAAATCGCCCGCCGGAGAAACCACAACTGCTGCTCTTACAGAACCAGGTTGCATATTTGCAGGTACAGGGATCTCAAGCGTAACGGATTTTCCGGGTGCCAGATTACTTACAGAAACTGATGGCCAGGCTTCAAAACTGATCTGGTTTTTCTGTATACTCCCCTTTTCGCCCAGTTTATATTGGCCGTTTACATCTAATTTAGCAGAAGTATTGGGAGTTGATGTCCCTATCCCAATATTGGCATTATTATTTCCAAGGATAACTGCATTGGCCTGAGAAGTTGCTGCTTCGTAACCTATTGCTGTAGAAAACTGACCGACAGCATTTGCACCCGACCCTACTGCTGTAGAATTCTGGTTATTGGTGAGTGAATTATATCCTACTGCGGTTTCGCTGTTGGAATTTGTTTTTGCATTATACCCAACCGCTGTAGACTGAAACCCGGACGCTGTAGAATTCTTTCCCAAGGCCGTTGCATCATTCATTGTTGTTTTGGCATTAAAGCCTAATGAAATAGACTGGAAACCTGCCGCTTCAGCATTATTCCCTACAGCCATAGCTTCATTTGCCGTTACCTTAGCATTAAAACCTACTGCTGTTGACTGATAACCGGAAATTTGAGTATTGGCACCCAGCGCTACCGATTCATTAGCTGTTACAGAAGTATTCATTCCGATCGCTATTCCCTGGTAGGCACTACTGGAATTACCAAGGGCAATCCCGTTTTGTTCTGCCTTAGCTCCATTCCCAAAGCTTATTGAATTATTAACTCCCAGCCTTCCCATTGTGATAGAATTAACTTTGAAAATTAGATCGTCCAAAGTATTGGTTCCCAAAGAAAGACTGGTATTGGCTCCACTATAATTACCACTGTTGGTAGCCGAAGTATTCCATCCGGCAAGCGGAGCTATATTTCCACCGTTTGTTCCGTTGCCTGTGCCAGTAGACAACATATTCCATCTCGATTTGCTCCAGTAATAAATACCTGCGTCCGTTAGCGATCCTGTTCCGTTATTCCATACCATCAGTCCTTCAGCCGGGTTTTGAATGGTTACCTGGTCTGTAACTGATCGTAAAGATACGCTTGGAAAAAGTACTCCTTTGTTTTTTGAACTGATTTCCAGCATGGCAGAAGAATCAGGATTAGGAGTTCCGATCCCCACCTGTGCGTATATAAATTGATTAAAAAGTAAAAAAAGAAGGAACAGTTGAAGTCTGGTGATATTATGCATTGCCTGATTAGTAATAGTTATTTTTTTGAGGCTGCAAATATACGAATTTATTTAAAAAATGGTTATTTTTTTATTAATTTCACAAATAAAAACACTTAATAGTGAATAAGCACTTATTTAATCACTATTAATTGAAACATTCTTTCTTATTAAATGAGCTACAACCCTTTACTGTTCTCATGTAATAGGTCGTAGCCTTCAAAAAAAACAATTTTAAAATTACATTTTAAACAAAAAACATCACTAAAAATTGAATAAAATAAAATCCATTAATTTCTGGTAAAACAGCTTTCAATATGATCATTTACCATTCCGGTTGCTTGCATGTGAGCATAAACAACTGTAGATCCCATAAATTTAAATCCTCTTTTCTTAAGATCTTTGGCAAGCGCATCTGAAATTTCCGTAACGGCCGGAACATCACTTAATGCTTTAGGCCGGTTATCCAATGGCTTTTCTCCGACAAAACCCCAGATGTATTTTGAAAAGCTTCCAAACTCTTTCTGAACTTCCTGAAATTTCTGCGCATTGTTTACTGTTGCTTTTATTTTGAGGCGGTTCCTGATAATCCCGGGATCATTCATGAGCTCCTCAATTTTTTCTTCCGTATACAGAGCAATTTTTTTATAATTAAAATGATCAAAAGCTTTTCTGAAGTTCTCTCTTTTAGAAAGGATGGTGTACCAGCTTAGTCCGGCCTGGAAGCTTTCAAGAATCAGGAATTCAAAAATAGTATCATCATCGTAAAGAGGGCGTCCCCACTCTTCATCATGATATTTCCGGTAGAGGTCATCTTTCTCGCACCAGCCACAGCGTATTTTTTCCATAGAATAATTTTAAAATAAAGATAAGAGTGATTTGGAAAAGTATAACAAAAGATTAAGAAAACTTTAACAGTAGCTCCGGATTTTAGGAATAGTTATTGTTTATTTACTGGTACACAACAATAAAATATTACATTATGAACAATTCAGAATACAACAAAGCGGAAAATGCAGTAAACAACACTGAAAACTCTTTAAAGAATGCAGCAGACAATGCGAAATGGAAAATTGAAGATCTTGCAGACAGAGCTAAAGATTATATCAATGAAAAAAGAAACAATGATGAGGAAGCCCAGCAGGAAGACTGGTTTGAAAAAGTGAAAAATAATGCGGCTGATGCTTGGGATGATATTAAAGATAAAGCAAATGAAGCATGGGAAAAAACCAAAGATGCTGCAGAGGATGTAAAAGCAGAATGGAATAAGAAAACCAATTAAAATTTCAGTTATATAAATATTTTCAAGAAAATGGAGTCTTAAATCAATAAGGCTCCATTTTTATTATGTCGCAAACACAAATTATTGCTACATTTGTATTTAAAATAAACATTAAAAAATTATGTCATACGGTTTACTTAAAGGCAAAAAGGGAATTATTTTTGGAGCCCTTAATGAGCAATCTATCGCATGGAAAGTTGCAGAAAGATGTCATGAAGAAGGTGCTGAATTTATTTTATCAAACGCCCCTATTGCTTTGAGAATGGGAGAACTTAATGGTTTAGCAGAAAAAACAGGATCAGAGGTGATAGCCGCAGATGCTACTTCTGTAGAAGATCTTGAAAAACTTTTTGATGCCGCTGTTGCAAAATTTGGCAAAATCGACTTTATCCTTCACTCTATCGGAATGTCTATCAACGTTAGAAAAGGAAAACATTATACAGAAATGAATTACGACTGGTTGGAAAAAGGTTGGGATATCTCGGCTGTTTCTTTCCATAAAGTAATGCGTGTGGCTTGGGAGAAGGACTGTATGAACGAATGGGGAAGTATTTTGGCCCTTACCTATATTGCTGCCCAGAGAACATTCCCGGACTATAATGATATGTCTGATAACAAAGCTTATCTTGAAAGTATTGCAAGAACTTTCGGAAACTATTGGGGTGAAAGAAAGGTACGTGTCAATACTGTTTCTCAATCTCCTACTATGACCACTGCAGGTAGCGGTGTGAAAGGTTTCGGAGGATTCCTTGGATATGCAGAAGATATGTCTCCGCTAGGAAACGCTACAGCTTTAGAATGTGCAGACTATTGTGTTACTCTATTCTCTGATCTTACCAAGAAAGTAACGATGCAGAACCTGTTCCATGATGGTGGTTTCAGCAGTTCAGGAGTTACACAGAAAGTGATCAGTAAATATGATCTTGAAAATTAATTATCGTTTCAGATAAAAGATATCAGTAAAAATTGCGGCGTACCAAGGTACGCCGCAATTTTATTTTAAAGAAAGTTTATTATTTCAGAGGTTAATGAACTTTGCTTATAATGGAAACCGGCGGCCTCGAAGAGGCCGCCGGTTCTATAAAAATAATCAATATGAAGTTACAGGATAACAGTCTGGATAGAATGGGCCGGTGCAGATAACTTGGCAGACATTCCTTCAATCCAGAGATTCGTGTCAATATCATTTTCGGAATCGTTCATAATAACAGTAACCAGCTGGCCGTTTTCATTCATGAAAGTCGTGGATGTAAGCGCGGCTCTGTTGGAAGAGTTTCCTATTCTCTGCGCATTGGGCTTAATGAATTTCGATACGTGCCCTACATAATAATATTCGTAGGTGTAATGTACTTCTCCTGTTTTGGTATCGGCAATGATAGGGGCAAAACAGAAATTGCCGACATGGTTCGGACCTCCGGTTTCATCAAGCAGTACATTCCAGTCGGTCCATAGAGCGGTTCCTTTATTGAAATCATTCAGCATATTCTTTCCATATAATTCTCCTAAGCTTACATCATAAATTCCGGACATTTTGAACTGTTCTTTACAGCCTTCAGTGAAAGCCAGGAATTTATCAGGAAAAGCTCTCTGGGTTTCTGAGAGATTATCGAAAAGCTGGGTTTTATTATTCCAGGTTTCGTACCAGTGATAACCAATTCCGTTGGCGTATTTTGAGGTTTCAGGATCGCTTAGAGTGGTGGTTGCTCTTTGATAGATCAGGTCCCTGTTGTGATCCCAGATCATTACTTTTTTGTCTTTGTAGCCGTTTTTCCAAAGGGTCGGGCCTAAATTATTCTTAAGAAACTCACCTTCTTCCTCAGCAGTATAAATACAGGATTCCCAGGTCTGAGTGGCCATTGGCTCATTTTGTACGGTCAGGCCCCAGATATTAATTCCTTTTTTTCGTATTCTTTGATGAATTTAATATAATAATCTGCCCAGGTCTGGTAATACTGATTTTCCAGTCTTCCTCCTTTGTAAAGGCTTTTATTGGACTTCATCCATGCCGGCGGACTCCACGGAGAGAAATAAAATGTAAAATCTTTACCGATTGCTTTCTGGGCCTCTTTGATCATCGGGATTTTATACTTTTCGTCGTGAGCGATATTGAAAGTCTTTAAAGATGTATCATTATCCTGCACATAAGTATAGGAATCGCTGGAAAAATCACAGGAGTTCATATTGGTACGAACGACCGTATAGCCTAATCCGTTTTTTCCAAAGTAAGCTTCTATAATTTCTTTCTGCTTGTTCTTAGGCAGTTTATAAAAAGTTTCTGCAGAGGCATCTGTTATGGCACCGCCTATCCCGATCAGCTTCTGGTATTTAAAATCCGGATCTACAAAAATACATGCATCCGTTTCCTTCGGCTGACCGAATTTCTCAAACTTAAAAATTCCTTTGTCGGCCATCTTTTCATTGGTCTTGGAACTTGTTAAAATGACTTTCGCTGTTTTTCCCGCATTCTTTTTCCAATAGTTCTGTGCATTAGCATTCAGAAACACTCCTACTGTCAAACAGCTCACAATTAGTTTTTTCATAATTTTTTCTTTCTGTTTTTGGGCAAAAAGCCCTCTCTTCATTATTTATTTTGATAAACCCTTACATAGTCTATATAATATTTTTGCGGAAATATGCTGTTGTCTATTCCTTCTTTTCCGCCCCAGAAACCGCCTACCGCCAGATTTAGAATAATAAAATAAGGCTGATCGAAAGGCCATGCTTCATAGGTTTTTTCTTTATTTTCATAAGTAAAGAACTTTTGTCCGTCAATGGAAACCTCTATTTTCTCCGGTGTCCAGTCTGCTTTATATACATGGAATTTTTCACTTACGTCCTTTACAATCATTGTATCTGTCTTCTGGGTTCCCTGAATATGATTGTATTTTTTAGTGTGAACTGAGGCATGAACATATCCCTGATTAAATCCTACATGCTCCATGATATCCAGTTCGCCATCGTCCGGCCACTTTTTCATATTTTCGCTCATCATCCATATGGCGGGCCAGGTTCCGCGGCCTTTTGGCAATTTTGCCCTCACTTCCACCGTTCCATACTGAAAGGAGAATTTTCCTTTGGTTAAAAGTCTTGCAGAAGTATATTTGTTCTTTTCCCAGTTTTCTTTTCTGGCTTCAATCACAAGGTTTCCGTTTTCCATCCGGGCATTTTCAAGTCTGCTTTTTGTATAAAACTGGGCTTCATTATTGCCGTAACCGTCTCCTCCTACATCATAATTCCATTTTGAGGAATCCGGAAGTCCAGTTCCGTTAAATTCATCGCTCCAGATCAGTTTTTTTCCCGGTTCTATTTTGTTTGAGGCACAGCCTGCAACAGAAAAAAATAATATTCCTGCTGTACATAGCTGAATGATATTTCGGGATTTTATTTTCATGGATGATATGATCATTAGGTTTTGGCTAAAGCCGTTATATATTTTTCATTAAGCGGGCTAAAGCCCGCTCCTATTGAATTATTTATTCCAATTGATTCTTTTGGCCTGAACATCCCGGGAATTGGTTCCGACCATAATATCGAATTCTCCACCTTCCCAATCGTAATTCAGGTCGTTATCAAAGAATTTCAGGTCTTCCGGGGTGAGTTTGAAATCCACTTTCCTGCTCTCTCCTTTTTTGATGAATATTTTCTGGAAACCTTTCAGTTCTTTTACAGGGCGTACTACTTTTCCAAAAAGATCCCTGATGTAAAGCTGTACGACTTCTTCACCATCGAATTTCCCGGTATTGGAAACCGTTACGCTGATATTTAAAGTCTGATTTCCTTTAAGATCGGCAGAGCTTAAGCTCATATCAGAATATTTAAAATCTGTATAACTTAACCCATACCCAAAAGGAAATTTAGGATCATTGTCTAAATCGATATAAGCGGAAACATAATTTCTGTCCGTATTATTTTTTGCAGGCCTTCCTGTATTGTAATGATTATAATAAACAGGAATCTGGCCTTCAGTTCTTGGAAAGCTCATCGGAAGTTTTCCGCCCGGGTTTACTGTTCCGAAAAGAACATCAGCGATGGAGTTTCCTGCTTCAGTTCCCAGCCACCATGTATAAGCTATTGCCGGGATATTATCTGCTGCCCAGTTAAAGATCAAAGGTCTTCCGGCGTTGATCATTAATACGATTGGCTTTCCTGTTTTAGCAATTTCTTTCAAAAGCTCCTCCTGAACTCCTGAAAAACCGATATTGCTCCTGCTCTTCGCCTCACCGCTCATGGCATGGCCTTCCCCTAAAGTCATGATCACCACATCTGCTTTTTTGGCTGTTTCTATGGCCTCTGCAAACATAGATTTGTCCTGATCATCTACATTACAGCCTTTTGCATACAGTAAGGTTGAATTTTTATCAAGCTGATTTTTAATTCCGTCAAACTGGGAAACAATTCTTTGGCTGTCATCTTTAAAAGCAACAGACCAGAAACCGTGATTGGCAACAGTTTCTTTCCCGAAAGGACCTATGAGTGCTACTGTTTTAACAGTTTTTGAAAGCGGAAGAATATTTCCTTTATTCTTCAAAAGAACGATACTTTTTGAACCGAATTCTCTTCCGAATTTTCTGTTTTCCTGATTATCGGTCTGCTCTTTCTGTCTTTTTTCGTTGCTGAACCTGTAAGGATCATCAAAAGGCCCATTTCGAATTTTTTAGCTAAAATTCTTCCTGCTGCTTCATCCACAAGTTTGGCATCTACTTTTCCTTCTTTCACCAGTTTTGGAAGCTCTGCCATATAAACACGGCTTTCCATATCCATATCGTTTCCGCCCAGAATGGCTCTTTGCGCAGCTTCACCGGCATCTTTGGCATATCCGTGAGGAATCATTTCCCCGATACTTCCCCAATCGGACACCACAAAACCTTTGTAATTCCACTTTCCTTTAAGAAGTTCTCTCTGAATATATGCATTGGCTGTAGCGGGGATTCCGTTGATGTCGTTAAAGGAATTCATGAATGTGGCTACTCCTGCTTCAGCTGCCGCTTTGAAAGGAGGCAGATAGGTTTCGTTCAGTTGTCTTAAACTCATATCCACAGAATTGTAATCTCTTCCGCCAACGGCTGCTCCATACGCTGCAAAATGCTTGGCACAGGCCATAACAGCATCAAGACTTCCTAAACCTTTACCCTGAAAACCTTTAATCCTTGCCAGGCCGATCCGGGTTCCCAGATAAGTATCTTCGCCGGAACCTTCCATTACTCTTCCCCATCTCGGGTCTCTTGCGATGTCTACCATTGGCGCGAAGGTCCAGTGGATACCGTAAGCGGAAGCTTCTGTGGCTGCTATTCTTTCTGATTTTTCTATCATCGCCAGATCCCAGCTTGCTGCCTGTCCCAAATTGACGGGAAAGGTTGTTCTGTATCCATGGATCACGTCCTGACCAAATAGTAAAGGAATTTTCAGTCTGGACTCCTGAGCCAGCTTCTGGAAAGCTCTTGTTTCACCGGCTCCGGCTACATTAAGCATAGAGCCTACTTTTCCTTTTTTATTTCTTCCAATACCGCTGCAGAATTGGATTGCTGGGGGCCGGTAGCATATTCGAAGCCGCTGTACTGGACCATCTGCCCTACTTTTTCTTCCAATGTCATTTTAGACAGCAGTTCTGCCACTTTCTGATTAATTGATTTCTGTCCGCAGACATTCATTCCCAATGCTGCAACTGCAAGTAAGAAATAAGTTTTTTTCATGATATTAAATTAAAAAACATAAGTCGCTGCCGAATTTCCTGATAAGGTTACGGGAGCGGTCTTTCCGTTATATTTGATATTAAAGCTTTCATCGGCAGTGTTTGCGTTCTGAACGATGAGCACTGTTTTTCCGGCAGGAGTTTTAAATGCTGCCGTAGAAATGGTTTCCGTTTGTGTAGAGGCAATACGCTGTGAGCCTGCAGGCACAAACTTAGAAGCGTGTGCAATAATGTAATAGGAAACATTTCTGGTGAAACTTTCACGGCCGGAAACTGTTATTGCTCCTTTACATTCTGTACATCCTCCATCTGTATGAGGTTTGTACTCCGGATCATTTGCCAAATTCCATTCTAAAGCGATACTGCTCCAGTTTCTCATAGAACCGATGATAACGTTTTTAACATGCCAGTTGAGATCTTCATTAAAAGTTCCCTTTGAACCGGTCCACTGTTCGGTAAAATACAAATTTTTATCAGGAAAAGCGTTATGCACCGTACTTAAAGCAGAAATATCTCCTTCGTACAAATGGAAAGCTGACCCATCAATATACTGATAGGCTTCCGGATCTTTCAGAATATCAAGGGCATATTCCGGTTTATTGCAGTTGTGGTCATAAACCACAATTTTTGTTTTGATATTGTTGGCTTTAAAAACAGGACCTAAATAACCTTTAATAAAATCTCTTTGCTGCTCAGACGGCATATACAGGCTCGGATTGTTTCCGGGATGCAGGGGTTCGTTCTGAGGGGTAATGGCATCAATACTAATCCCTTCTTTTTTCATTCCCTGAATGTATTTTACAAAATATTCTGCATACACCTTATAAAATTCCGGCTTGAGACTTCCTCCCTTGGATTTTCCGTTATCTTTCATCCAAACCGGGGAAGACCACGGAGCTGCAATGATTTTAATTTCAGGGTTAATTGCAAGGATTTCTTTCAACATAGCGATCAGATCTTTATCTTTTGCCAGACTAAATCTGGAAAGCGTAGGATCTGTCTGCCCCTCCGGAAGATCGTCATAGGAAAAAACTTCCCCGTCGAGATCGGAAGCACCGATACTGAGCCGAAGATAGCTTATGGAAATTGAATTTTCATCTTTTCCGAAAAGTTCATTCAGAAGTGCTTTCCTTTTTGAGGCTGAAAGCCGGTTAATCACCTCAACACTACCTCCTGTCAGCGTATACCCAAAACCGTCAATATATTGAAACTTTTGAGTGTCATCAATTTCAATATTCTGCCAGCCATTAGGATTTTTAACAAATTTAACGGGAGCCTGCTGCTGTAATTTTACACTTTCATTACCTTTGGTCAGCCAAGACTGAACATTACTTTCCTTGTTTCCGTTTACCGAAGCACATGATACAGGAAAAAGTACCACGCCGCAAAGCAGCGCAGTACCTTTAAAAAAGAAACTATATAAGTTGTGAAACTTCATGTTTTAGTAGCCTGGGTTTTGTTTTAAAGCGGTATTAGGCAATTCATTAAACGGAATAGGTAAAATTTCGTTTTTGTTGCTTACAAATCCTTTGAAAGCCAGCTTTGAAGGAGCATCGCCCCATCTTACAAGATCAAACCATCTGTGTCCTTCTCCTGCAAGCTCTCTCCTTCTTTCATCTTTAATGGCCTGTAAGGAAACAGGAACTGACGGAAGACCTACTCTTGCTCTTACTGCATCTAAAAGAGCCTGGGCTCTTCCCCGGCGGCCCCTAAGGCTTCTGCTTCCATCAGATAAGTATCCGCAAGTCTTATGGCTATATAATTTTGTCTGAAATTCAGTTCTGCCGGCCCTGGAAGTGAGCTTTTTAAATCGTTTGTCGGTAAATATTTATTCAGGAAATATCCGGTATCTGCATAAGCCGGACTGTAAGAAATTTTACCGTCTGTTACTAGTTGTTTTGCATTGAAAACAGTAACGTTTAATCTCGGATCTCCCTGCATGAAATTAACAAAGTTATCCGTTACTGTATTGAAAGCCCATCCTGAGTAGATGTCCGGAGCATTATTATTAGGAACATTTTTTAAGGAATAAGAACGGGGTCCTACCATTACATTAATAGAGTTTCCTTCATCTTTTCCCTGTCCCCAGAATCCCCAGTCGGAATTTCCTTTGTTGGTATGCATTACTTCCAGGATGGATTCTGTTGAGAACTTGTATGGATCTGCTGTTTCAGGTCCTACCTTAAACAGATCTGCATAGTTGGCCACAAGCTTATATCCATATTGGCTGGTTCCTCCGGGAGTTCCGTTGACTTCAGCAAACTGCTCTGCAGCCTGAGGCATTTTTTTATCATACAGATAAATTTTCCCCAATATTGCTCTGGCTGTTCCCTGCGTAATTCTGCCTCTGTCGTTACCGCTGGCAGTCATCATTAGATCCGGAATTGCAGCAACGATATCACTCTCTATCTGAAGATAAACCTCAGCAGGTTTTGCCTGCGGTATATTCCAGTAATCATCCCCAAACTGAATCGTTTTGAAAACTAGCGGGATGTTTCCAAACATTCTCACCAATTCGAAATAATATAAGGAACGAAGCACTTTGGCCTCAGCAATATATCTTCTCTTAACATCTTCTCCCATAGTAGCTCCCGGAACCTTTTCGATCAACAGATTAGCTCTTGCTATTCCCTGATAATAATCTTTCCAGTAACTCGCTGGCATTGTATTAGGGTTAATGGTATAATTATTCAATCCCTGGATTCCTGCTCCATCATTGGAATTTCCACCACCGGAATAAAAGTCATCAGATCCTGCATTAAAAAATGTAACTGTATTCTCGAATCCTCCTGAATATTTTCTTAAAACATCATAAACGGAAACCAATGCACTGAAAGACTGCTGTTCATTCTGAAAATACTGGTCGGTATTAAAAGAACCGGAATTCTTTACATCATCCAGATATGAATCACTACAGGCAATATTGCTAAAACTAAGGCCTGTAAGAAAAGTAACAGCAAGCCCTTTATATAAAATATTCTTATTTTTCATTTTATTCATTTATTAAAATTGGATATTAGCACCTAGCAAAAATGTTCTTGCTTGAGGATAGTAAGCTCTGTCAACTCCTATTATATCTTGCTCGGAATTATTTCTTCCCGCAATTTCCGGATCGTATCCTGTATATTTGGTGAAAGTAAATACATTCTCTCCCGTAATGTACAGTCTTACTTTATTCATTCCAAAACGGTTAGTAACTTCCTGAGGAAGTGTATATCCTAACTGAATAATTTTCAAGCGGACATAATCTCCTTTCTGAAGATAATAATTTGACATCCAGGAATAGTTATGGTTAGGGTCGTTCCTTGTAATTCTCGGGTTATCATTGGTTGAACCTTCCCCTGTCCATCGGTCTAAAACTTTTGTCTGATAATTGGCATCCAGCATATCCAATCTTCTTAAGCCCTGGAAAATCTTATTTCCGGCCTGTCCCTGTGCAAACATCATGAAATCGAAATTCTTGTAATTTAAATTGACTGTAAGTCCAAAAGTATATTTCGGGATAGAACTTCCTAGGTTTACTTTATCATTGTCATCAATTTTACCATCGCCATTATTGTCCTGCCAGATGAAATCTCCCGGTTGGGCATTGGCCAATAATTTAGTTCCATTGGCATTAACATAAGAATCGATTTGTGCCTGGTTCTGGAAAACACCACTATATGTGTATCCGTAAAAAGAACCGTAAGGCTGTCCGACTGCGACTCTGGATACAGCTCCCATCGTCTGGAAAGAAGCAAGGTTGAAATAATCTATATCATCTTCCAATCTTAAAACTTTGTTTTTAATAGTGGCAAAGTTTCCGTTAACTGATATACTGAAATCTTCCCAGTTCTTTTTGTAACCTAATTCCAATTCAAGACCTGAGTTTTCCATATCCCCAACGTTTGCCCAAGGCAAATTAGGAACACCTACATAACCTGGAATGTTCACTTGTCTTAGGATATCGGATGTTTTCTTTTTGTACCAGTCTGCCGTAAAAGTGAAGTTGTTGAAAAGCTTTAAATCCGCAGCGATATTCAGCTGGCTGGTCTCTTCCCATTTCAGGTTCGGGTTCTCCAGTGTACTTGGCGCATACCCTATGATAATATTGTTTCCTGCATTGGTATAATTGCTTCCGGAAACCATGAAACTTGCAAATCTGAAGTTCTCCATTTCATCATTTCCTAAAACTCCGTAACCTCCTCTCAATTTTAAGTTATTAACCACTTTATTTTGTGGCCAGAAGTTTTCTTTATGAACATTCCAACCTAAAGACATGGACGGGAAGGTTCCCCAGTGCTGGTTGGTGGCAAACTTTGATGAACCGTCTCTACGGATTGTTCCTGTAAATAAATATTTATCGGCATAATCATAAATGACCCTTCCGAAATAAGATGCCTTACGGGTCTGAATTCCGTCCCATCCCGTAGCTGTAATATCATCCTGAGGGATATTAAAGTTGAAAGAAGCATCCTGCCAGTTATCAATAGGCAGATTAGTGTATGTTAAACTTGTTCCTCCTGATATATTATATCGGTATACTCCTTGCCCAATCAATACACTCAAATTATGATTACCGAATTTATTCTGATAGGTCAGTGTATTTTCCATGCTCCATTCGAACTTATTTTCGTCTACCTTATTCAGGCTGTTAAAGCTGGTATTGCTATAATTGGGACTTAAATAATATTTCGGTGTAAAAGTGCGGCTTCCCCAATAGGATTTTTTGCCGTTAAGACTTGTTTTAAAAGTGAAGTTTTTAAGGAATTTAAGCTCAGCAAAAACATTCCCTACAAAATCATCAGACCAGTTGTAATTTCCCTGCTGAATATGTTTGAAGGCTTGCGGATTGGTCATTTCCTGATTTACGTAACGGGAAATTCCGTACGGATTACCATTCTCATCACGGATAATGTATGGGTTGGTATAGCCGCTCGGATCCACTGTAGACCAGTCTGTAACGACTACCGGAGTGGTCGGATCTAAGTTAACGGCAGAAGCTAACGGACCTCCGAATTCCTCATTGGCACTGATTCCCTGGGATTTTGTTCTTGTATAGGCAAAGGTTTGGCCTATGGTTAAATAGTCCGTTACCTTATGGGTTGAATTAAATCTTGCATTGATTCTTTTATAGTAAGAAATATCGCTCATTACAATACCCGTCTGATCAAAATACCCGAACGATGTATAGTAGGTTGATTTCTCGTTACCTCCGGTAATACTTACCTCATGAGAAGATTTTTCGCCGGTTCCGAAGATAGCATCCTGCCAGTTTGTTCCCTTTCCAAAAGATGAAGGGTTGGTATATCTCGGTGCCTGCCCGTCATTGATGAAACCTTCATTGATGATGTTTGCATACTGAGTAGCATCTAAAAGATCTAGCTTTTTGGAAGTGTTTGAAAAACCATAAAACCCATTATAGGAAAGGCTGAGTTTTCCTTTTTTCCTTTTTTGTCGTCACCAGAATTACCCCTTTTGCGGCAGAAACCCCATAGATAGCTGATGATGCTCCATCCTTCAGCACTTCCATACTTTCTATATCCGATTGGTTCAGCCATCCGATGTTATCTACCACAATACCATCCACTACCCATAAAGGGCTGTTACTTCCTGCTCCAAAACTGGTAATCCCACGTACTCTTACTGTAGCAGCAGCACCGGGCTGTCCGGAATTTGTCACGACGGAAACCCCTGCAGCTCTACCCTGCAGTACCTGCTCAGGCTTCCCTGCCGGAATGTTCTCTATATCGCTTGCTTTAATACTTGCAATAGCTCCGGTCACATTACTCTTTTTCTGTGTTCCGTAACCGATCACGATAACTTCTTCTATTTTATTCTCTTTCGGAACAGTGTCCTTTACGCTGGTCTGTGCATTAAAATTGGCTGTAAAATACAGCACGGCAACCAATCCCAGACTTCTTGATATTCTTCGATTCATATACAGTTAGTTTTTAATTCTCAAATTGAGACAATAAAAATATATTTTTTTAAATAATTAACATTGTATTCACAATTATTTTAATTTTTCGTTTATTTTTGGGGGCTGAAAGCCCTAATTTATCTTCATAATTCATAAAAAAATCATAAAAAAACAATAAAAAAATCTCCCAAAATGACAGCCAAGCTTTCCAGAATCTCACTTCCTTTAAAACTGACCTTTCTTATTTTTTCAATGGTTTTGAACTGCATGGGCATTGTCATTCTTCAGCTTTCGGAAGCTAATATCACTTATGAAAAGCTAGGTTTTTTAGAATCGTTCAAGGATCTTCCTATTGCGTTTATTTCTCTTTTTGCGGTGAATTTTATAAGCAAAACCGGAACTAAAAAGGCATTAATTTCAGCTTTGATCATTGTGGGAATCTCTTCATGCTTCCTTCCGTTTATAGAAGATTTCTGGTTTTACAAAGTATGGTTTGCCATTATCGGGACATGCTTTGCTGTGGGAAAGATTTGTGTTTTCGGGATTATCCGTAATAATATTTCAGATGAAAAGTCTCTTGCCAAAATGATGAACAGTGTCGAGGCTTCATTTATGGTTGGTATTTTTGTGGTGAATACCGGTTTCGGATGGCTGATCTCCAGCCGTTATTCAGAATACTGGAAATTTGGGTTCCTGTCTATATCCGTACTTTGTGCCGTAACAATATTTTTATTTTCAAAGCTGAATATTTCGGAAACTCAAAAAACGGACAGCAAAAGCCTTATTTCTGAACTCTCAGCATTTGTAAAACCGGCAACCGTTGTATTTCTCTTTGTCATTTTTTTCATTGTATTTGTGGAACAGGGATTTAATTCGTGGCTGCCTTCATTTTATAAAAATCACCTGAACGTCAATTCTTTTTTTGCTTTGCAGGCCACTTCCTTCCTTGCCCTTTTCTCTTATGCGGGTAGAATGCTTACGGCCAATATAATCCAGAGATTTTCTTTGTCAAGGTATTATATTTTGTGTCTCTTTTTAATTATAGCTGTTCTGATGATCATTTTGGGAATCCAGTATTTTGATTCTGTGAATTCTAAAATTATTTTGTTTTTATTTCCTGTCATCGGGCTTTTTCTGGCCCCGCTCTACCCTGTTATCAATTCAAAAATGATTGCGCAGATTGACAAAGAAAAAATCAATCTGTTTACTTCCCTAATTGTTATTTTCTCGTCATTGGGAAGTTCAGTAAGCTCTATTATCATGGCTGTACTGTTTGAAAAACGGCTGCTGAACTACTATCCGATGTACATATTACTGGCTGTTTGTGTGCTGTTTACAGTCAGTTTGATATATTTTAGGTTGACAGCAAAGAAATTATAGAAAATAATTTTATTTTTATGCCATGAAAATCAAAGAAACCAAAAATAAAGAAACGCTTCAGGAACTTATTGATACAAAAGATTTTGTAGCACATGTATCTGTTGACTGTACCATATTTGGTTTTCACAATAATATTTTGAAAGTTCTTCTTTTGAAATATCATGACCTGGATCTGTGGTCTCTGCCGGGTGGTTTTGTTTTCAATGATGAAGATCTTCGCGAAGCGGCAGCCAGGGTTTTGTATGAAAGAACGCATCTTAAAGACCTTTTCCTGAAACAATTTCACACGTTCGGAAGAATAGACCGTACGGAGAATAATGTACACCAGATTCTCCTCAATAACAAAGGAATTGAAGTTCCGAAAGATCACTGGATTTTTCAGAGATTCATTACAGTAGCTTACTGCAGTCTTATTGATTTTTCCATTGCCAACACTTTTCCGGATGCCTTTAACGAAAGCTGTGAATGGTTTGAAGTAAACAATCTTCCCAAAATGGCTTTTGACCACGACAGGATTATAGAAACCGGTCTGGAATACCTGCGTATGAATATCAATACCGAGGTGGCAGCCAGTAATCTTCTTCCTGAAAAATTCACCATGAAAGACCTTCAATCCTTGTATGAAACTATTTTGGGAGAAAAATTCAGGAGAAACAATTTCCAGCGCAAGATTTTGAGCTTAAATATCCTGGACCGACTGGAAAAACTTTACGACGGATCTGCAAACAAAGCCCCGTATCTGTACAAGTTCAAAAGTAAAATACACAATGCTGCCAACCAGTATCCTATCTCCAATGATGAGGAGGCCTAAAAAGTCCTGTTTTTACTTAAAACCTGCCTGTTTTCATTTATCTCACTGAAAATCAAAGGCAATAAAGATTTGCAAAAAAATTTTTCAAACCGGCGAAAAGTATTACTTTTAGGCAAATCAAAAAATCATGTCATATTATCCTCTTACAAGCATTCCAGACTATTACGGAATTGATGCTTTACTTACTGAAGAACACAAACTGATCCGTCAATCGGTAAGAGATTGGGTGGAAAGTTTTGTAATGCCGCAGATTGATCAGGCCGCACAAAATCATACAGATATTCCGGGCTTAATGAAAGAATTGGGAAAAATTGGAGCTTTGGGTCCATATATTCCTGTTGAATACGGTGGTTCAGGGTTAGATCAGATTTCTTACGGTTTGATTATGCAGGAACTGGAAAGAGGAGATTCTGCAGTACGTTCTGCTGCTTCGGTACAGAGCTCGCTGGTGATGTTCCCGATCAATGAATTCGGTTCCGAGGAGCAGAAGAAAAAATACCTTCCTCATCTTGCCGCAGGAGAAATGATCGGTTCTTTCGGACTGACTGAGCCTAATCACGGTTCTGATCCAGGTTCTATGGAAACCTATTTCAAAGATATGGGAGACCATTACCTGCTGAACGGGGCCAAAATGTGGATCACCAATTCTCCGTTGTGCGACATTGCCGTGGTTTGGGCAAAAAATGAAGAAGGAAAAGTACAGGGATTGATCGTTGAAAGAGGCATGGAAGGTTTCACCACCCCTGAAACGCATAACAAATGGAGCTTAAGAGCATCAAAAACAGGAGAACTGGTATTTAATGATGTGAAAGTTCCCAAAGAAAACCTACTTCCGGGAGTAACTGGATTAAAAGGACCTTTATCTTGTTTAAATTCAGCAAGATATGGAATTTCTTGGGGAGTTATCGGAGCTGCCATTGACTGTTACTGTACGGCTGTTCAGTATTCCAAGGAAAGAAAGCAGTTCGGGAAACCTATTGGTTCTTACCAGCTTCAGCAAAAGAAACTGGCAGAATTCTTAACCGAAATTACAAAAGCACAATTGCTTTGCCTTCAGTTAGGAAATCTTAAAAATGCTCATAAAGCAACTCCGGCCCAGATCTCAATGGCTAAGCGCAACAATGTGAAAATGGCTATTGATATTGCAAGAGAATCCAGACAGATCCTTGGCGGTATGGGAATCATGGGCGAATTCCCAATGATGAGGCATGCTGCTAACCTTGAATCTGTAATCACTTACGAAGGTACTCATGACGTTCATTTACTGATTACAGGTTTAGATATCACAGGTATCAACGCTTTTTAAATAAAACTTAAAATATATTATAAGGAGTCCGGCCGAATGGCCGGACTCCTTATTTTACTCACTTTGCAGGGAACTTATATTCAGTGAATAATTATTGATGTATTAATATTAATGAGATTTTATTAAAAATATTTAATTTAAATTCATTAAAAAATATTGATATGAAAAAACTATCCGCTCTTTTATTAAGTTGTACAGCGCCATTCTTTTTCGCCCAACAGGCAGGAGATGTTGCCAGCTTTGAACAGAAATTAGACCTCACTCCGCAAGGGGTAGCCAATTTTATCGCCAATAATCTTGGTGACCAGAATGCTCCGGACTTCGTCAGTTATCTCAATGGATTCAATGTAGGCCTGAAAGGATACAAAATAACGTATTATACCAAAAACGAAAAGAATGTTTTGGTAAAAGCTACCGGGCTTCTGATGTATCCCAATGTCAATTTTAAACTGTCTACGGTCGTATCCGATCATGGAACCACCGACAGCAGAAATAATGTACCCTCCAACTTTAAAGGAGCTTTAACAGCCGGATTTGTAGTGGAACTGTCCTATGTTCTCAACGGCTACATCCTCATGGCTCCTGATTATGTGGGGATGGGAAGCGGAGACGGAGTTCACCCCTATGTAGATGCAGCTACGGAAGCAGGGGCTACAATAGACTTTGTAACGGCAGCCAATAAGGTTTTGGGGCAGTTAGGCGTAAAAAGATATGATGAATATTTTCTGGCAGGTTATTCCCAGGGAGCCCATGCGGCCATGTCTACTTTAAAGACCTTAAATACCTCCAACCCTACCAATCTGAAATTCAAATACGCTTATATGGGTGACGGACCTTATGATTTTTCAGGAGTTACTTTAAATAAAGGAGTTCTGGAAAAAGATTTCTATCCGTTTACCTCTTTCCTTGCCAATGTTCTCCATACCTGCAACAATACGGGGTATAAAACCTATAACACCAGCATTTCAGAAGTGATTTCCCCTGAATATCTTGATAAATACAACTATCATGTGGTTCAGGATAACGGAGGACTTCTTTGGGGGCCTGTCATCTGGAGAAATCTTTTCACTCAGAATTTTGTGAATGATGTCACCAATAATCCGAATAACAACCTCAGAAGATGCATGAAGCCTAAAGATGTATACGATTGGTATAACAAAACACCGATGACATTAGGACATTCGACTGTAGATCTGGCTATTCCACCGGAAAACACTTCTAAAACCATTGACGTGCAACGTGGATATTACGCCTGGTGGGATCTGAACAAATATAAGCTGGATTCGTTTTACTGGGGACCTTTAGGGCATGTGGGAGGAATTGTCCCTTTCACTCTGGCATCGAATGCAAAGTTCAATACACTCAGAAGCGGCGGACTTCTGAACGAATGGGCTATACTCACTTCTAAACAACAGCAAAACAGCCAGCAACAAGCCCATTCACTTTATTCTTCCCAGCTAAAACCGGATCTTGGTAATATGCAGCTGGTGGGAATCACAGATTTCAATCAGGAGAAAGCAGCAAGCAGATCAGCCACGGAAAACAGTTTATCTAACCTAAAAGATGGAGTTTACCTTTTAAAAGTACAGGAAAACAATAATCAAAAACTAATTCCTTACGTTAAGAATACACCAATAGAAGTACCTGAAAATGAGATCATACAGTCTGAAAATAACCATATTTTAAAACTGAAAGTTTCTCAGGAAGAGCTTATAACAGTAAATATTTTTGACAGCAATAAAAACCTTCTGAAATCAGTCTCTAACGAACAATACAGCAAAGACGGCGGGATTGACATAAAAGACATTGACAATCAAAACAATACCTTTGAAGTAGTTACTCAATTCTATAATCTGCAGTTCAAAAAAACATTGACTGATGGGCCATTAGCCAATAAAACTGAAGTATTTACCCAAAACCGCCAGATAATTGCAAAAGCAGATAACGGCATCAAAAATATCAGCATTTACACTATTTCCGGTGCCCTGATCCTTCAGCAGGATATCAATAAGTCGGAATTCAAGTCAAATAATTTAGAATCAGGAGTTTATGTCGTTCAAATGATTACCTCCGATGGAAAAACAGTCAATAAGAAAGTCAAATTATAACAAAGTTTCATAATATATTCTTCATTTCAAATTGATGGAATGCACTTCAGTAATGGAGTGCATTTTTTAATTGGAATAAGGTTTTACATTCTCAATAAAACTGAGATCCGGATTTAAAATTTCCAGGATAAGGTTCTTTACAGACTGCATGGCATCATCAATGTCTCCCTTCTCAAACTGCAGGGAAACCACGCCTTTTTTAGCTTCTGCAAAACTCCAGATGCCTGTTTCTATAGGAAGACCCCAGAATTCGGGAAGATTCTGAACGACATAATGATAAATACATAACTGCAGGGCCTGCTTCCTTTCACTGTTATGGAAATATTCAGCGACATTAGTTTCATCTATTTTTACCGTAAGATTTTTGATCTTTGCCGTTTTGTAATCGATAATTCTCAGCGTTCCGTTGAGGCGGTCTATTCTGTCAATAAACCCAAAGAAAGAAATTTTGTCACTGCCGTCAAGATAGAAATCTACGTTTTCAAACCTTTTTTCAATGTCCAGAATTTCTAAAGTATTTCCACTTTTCACCAGCTGAAGATCATGGTTTAATACATTTTCAATTACTTTTTTAGCAATAGCCCTGTGGATATAATTCATGCCCTTTTCGTAGAATTCAGGCTGGTGTTTCAGCTTTTCAATGGCAACATTGATATATTGATCTATTTCTTTAATTGAATTTTGTAAATCCTTTTCTTTTAAAACCTTACCTTTAAGTATCTCATATACTTCTTGAAGTGAATAATGAACCAGATTTCCGTAATTTTTTACCGAAAGCTCTTCTTCTATTTCATCTGTTTCGGAGGTCTTTAATATCTTCGAAAGGTAAAAATCAATAGGATTGTAAAGATAGCTGGTAAGGTGGGAAGCCGAAACTTTTTCTTTCCATTTCTGAAGTCTTTCCAACACAATCGGAGTCTTAAGAATTTCTATAGGCTGCGAAACAATAGGCTCTGAAGAATTCTCAATTATAAGATGCTCTATCTGATGAGAACTCTCCATTTCGATCTGGGTGATAAACCTGCTTTTCTCCCCGGTATTCACTCCGGAGCTAAGTGCATTGTACAAAAGATGCACATTTTTAGAATCCTGGATCAGCCTGTAAAAGTGATAGGCATAGATACTGTCATTTTCCAGGAACGTATGAAGATCAAAGTATCTTCTGATATCAAACGGAATGTACGTATTCTGAGAATTCCCCAAAGGAAGCTTCCCTTCATTCACGGAAAGCATAATAACATTTTCGAAGTTCAGAAGACGGGTTTCCAGAAGTCCCATAATCTGGAGCCCACGGAGCGGCTCCCCCTGAAAATCTATACTTTCTGAATTAACGTGCTGATTGATAAGAATTTCCAGCGTTTCCATTTTAATCTCAAAATCATACGGACTAAGCTGATTTTTAATGATCCTGAATGCATTCTCAAAATGGGAAACATTTTCGTACTGGATATCATCTATTTCCAGCCATTTAATCTGCCGGCAGAATTCAATAAGCATATCGAGATAAACACCCGTATGGTCAGCTTTTTTAAGAAGCCCGTAATACGAAAGCCCGCTCAGAAGTTCTTCTAAAAGCTTTTTTGATATATAAACAATATTCCTCTCCTCTACTTTTGTTCTGAAATTACTGATAATCAGCTCATCTTCAGCAGATTTCGGGAGCTCTTCAAGGATCGGGAAAATATCTCTGTAATAATAGGAGGATTTATTTTTCTCCAGCTGTTTCTGAAGATAGAACAGCTGTTTTACCGCATTGGAAAAAGAAAGATTCTTCAGCGGAAAACCCATGGTAATATTCAGGTTTTCAACCCCGTACATCACATCTAAACTTGCAGGAAGAAGGTTTTCGTCCAATAAAACCACAGCCGTATTGGAATAGGTCTTATTTTCAATTTCCTTGAATATTTCAGGCAGCACCTTGGTCTGCGTTACATTTCCGGAAACTTCATAAACTTTGATGTTTTTAGGCTGGTTAAAATCATCTTCTATCCACTGAAAAGCCCTGTTATCATCAAATTCCTTCCACATTTTATGATTTCTGAGGAATTTCCCGGCTTCCTGTCTTTCATCATCGAAATAGTAATGATCTGCCTGAAAGAAACACTGTGCTTTATTCCATCTTAGCAGATTTCTGACCAGCTTCTCTTCTACCGGCGTAAAGGCATTAAAGCCACAGAATACAAAATGCTCGGAAGTACCTTCAGCAAATCCTGCAATCTTCGCTTTCGCCGTTTCATGGATCATTCCGGAAGTCGCCCAGTTCTTTTCCTGCAGTTTTTTCTTTAAAGCCGGAAGAAAAATATTCATATTCTGCCAGAAATTAAGGAATTTTTTACGGGGAACATCATCGTCTTCACCCAAGTCCTGTGCCCATTCCTTGATCCTTTCCTCATCAAACATATACTGCAGTACGGCTTCATCACTTTCGGAGAACTTCAGGATATCGTCCCAGTCTTTCTGCAGGGTCGGAAACCACTTTAAAAAGTCCGAAAAATCATCCTTGGGGATAAGCCCAAGGCTCCGGTAAACATCAAAGGCAAAAAGCCACAGTGAAATTCCCTGGACAGGCTGTTTTTCTGCAATCCTGTCGATCAGTTCTTCTATGGTAAAAAAATTGGGAAGGAATCCTGAGTAATTATTTTCTTCCAGGATCTGCCTGATGAATACGATGGGACGCTTTCCGGGCAGAACAATATTGAACTCCGAAAGATCCGGGTTTTGGGCCAGCAGTTCGCTGATTATTTTATTGAGGAATTTCAAGAGGCTTTATAGCTTTTTAAGTTGTCCAGTTCTTCAGCAATGAGGGCATTATATTCTGCCTGCTTTTCTTTATTCATCCCATGTTCCGTGATTTTATCATAGGACATCTGAAAGTTTTTGTAATCGTTGGATATCTTGCTGTAAACCGCATTAAAATTTTTATTGTAATCCCCAGAGGTTTTGATCTTTTCTGCTATTTCTTTTCTGAATTTTCTGACAAAAAGCTCTGCAATATCAAAATGCTTCTGCTCATGCAGCAGCACATAATCATTGATCCTTTTCACGTCTTTCCAGGATCTGTCTTCATTGAAGATGGCGGTAATCTCAATTTTAACCGGCGATTTCGGATTGGTGGATTTTACAACGGAATACTCCCATCCGCAATGGGTATAGGCAATCACATCCGAATTGTTTTTTCTGCTTACTGCGCTCTTAAAATTATCCCAGACCAGTTTGCGATCTTCCTTCCAGATTATTTTTTGTCCGAAAAGTGCATTTGTAAAGAGAAATAAGCCAAGCGAAATCCATTTCATTATTATTCAACTACAATTGTTTTGGTGATCCAGCTGTTGCTGCCGTTCCAGAATCTGAAGGTATAGGTTCCTGTCTGGCGCGGGTTGAATTTGATCTGGCTGGCTCCTACATGGGTTTCGTGGGTACAAGGTCCTTCTGTAGTATATTTATAAGCGGTAACAGATCTTTGCAGACTGCTGTCGTGAATATAATCATATCCGTAAAACCCCTCACATTGGGACGAATATGTAGAATACGTCTTAATGCTCTGTATGGAATAAACGTCCATGGTATCTTTCATGATCTTTACACTGTCGATCCTGATCTTTCCTATGGACTGCACGGTCTGGTAATCATCGTCTTCACAGGAGACAAAAACCAGCCCTAAAAACAATACAGAAAATCCAATATTTAAAAGTTTTTTCATAACCTTAAATTTACTGATTATCAATAATAATTCAGCAAAAATTACAACTTAATTTTAAAAAATCAAGAGTTAAAATTGCCTTTTGATACATAAATCACTTTTTTAGTATCAAAAAATTCTTCATCAAAATAGTTTTTAAGGTTGAAGATTTCACATTTAATTCCGGCCAGCTCCTCAGCAAGGTCACCGCCTTTCAAATATAAAACTCCGTTATGTTTGGGATTAATTTGTTCTTTTTCAAATTTTCCTTTCAGCCATCTCAGGAATTCAGGCATTTGGGTTACTGCCCTGCTGACTACAAAATGGAATTTCTCTTTCACTTTTTCAGCTCTTCCGTGAATAGCCGTTAAATTTGTCAGCCCGATGCCTTCTGCAACCGCTTTCACTACAGTAATTTTCTTTCCGATAGAATCAACTAAAGTAAATTCTGTTTCCGGAAATAAAATGGCGAGGGGAATTCCCGGAAAACCGCCTCCGGTTCCAATATCCAAAACTTTTGTTCCCGGCGCAAATTCCATTATTTTCGCAATTCCCAAAGAGTGCAGAACATGCTTCTCATACAGCGAATCCATATCTTTTCTTGAGATCACATTGATTTTTTCATTCCACTCATTATACAATTTCTCCAATTGGGAAAACTGCTCGATCTGCTTCTCTGTAAGATCAGGAAAGTATTTTAATAGTAACGATGCTGCCATATGAATTATTATAATCTGCAAAAATAAGTTTTATTTCCGTTGTATTCAAATGAAGTTGCTCCGGGAAACTTTAACAATAAAGTGATATTATCTTGCAATGGCCGGAATAACAGGAACGCTTAAGTTTCCACTTTGGTTAACGGCCTGTACTGCGAAAATATAATTATCCTTTGAAAGCGGGATTTTAATGGTAAGTTCTTTGGTAAAGATCTTTTTCTGCCACAGGGGACTGTCCGTTTCTCTTACCAGAACATAATATCCAGCCGGGGAACCGGATTTCGGCCTTTCCCATTGCAGTACAGTAGAATTGGTAAGCTCTTTTACTTTTACTTCTACCTGTTCAGGTTTTGAGGGAGCTTTCGCGAGACTGGCCAAAACTGCAATATTTGCAGCAACATTCCTTTTCAGGTAGTTATAATCTATATATTGGGGAAGGTCTCCATACTGTTTGTTATTCTCCATCCTGATATCCTGGTGCTGACGGTCATAATTTTCATAATATTCCGTAAGCCTTACAGAAGGAAATCCCTGAGTGACGAAGCTGGAATGATCTCCTCCACGCAGGAACCTGTCGTTTCTATAGATCAGCTTTACTTCAAGCCCTTTCACATATTCTTCTGCAATTTCCTTAATATACCGGGCGAGCTGCCTGGAATCCCCATCGTTTTCCATCCCGAGGTTTCTTATATTCATTGCTTTTTTATCCAGTTCCGCATAGGGCATCCCTTCACTGAAAACTCTCAGCGTATGATTATTGATCTTCCCGGTTTCTCCTTCTTCAGGATTTCCGATCATGTCGTTATTAATAACTGCTTCTATCTGTAGGTTTTCTTTTTTGGCCTTTTCTGCAAAGAGTTTAGACCCAAGCAATGACTGTTCTTCGCCAGAAAAAGTAACGAAAATAACAGATGCAGAAAAAGAAGACTTACTCAGAATTCTCGCTGCTTCTATCACAGCACTTACCCCACTCCCATCATCATTAGCACCAGGAGCAAACGAGGTTCTGTTCATGACATCTGTGACCCGTGAATCCAGGTGTGCGGAAATCAGGAAAATTCTTTTATCATTGGGGTCTGTACCTTTCAGAAACGCTACAGGATTCCCTAGATTGGTAACCTTATCCACTCTTTTTCCATCAGGCTGAATATCCTCTTGCTGCAGGTACACCTCCATTCTTCCTCCTGAATTTTTTGCATAGTCTTTAAACTTTCCCAACACCCAGCTCCTTGCCGCTCCTATTCCTTGATTTTTATCATCCACTGAGCTTAAAGTATGCCTGGTATGGAAGCCCACCAGTTTATTGATATAGGATTTTAAAGAATCTGGGCTCACTTCAGAAACGTATTTCTTTATTTCATTGTCTTTTGTATGGACTTGTGAAAAACCTGCAAAAGGCAGAAACAACAAGAGGATGGAATATTTCATAACGTCAATTATAAGATTGCTAAATATACAAAAACAAAAGAGGGATAAAGTCTTATTTAAACTTTAATTTGCTTCCGGTTTACATCAAAACCTGATAAAAATCTTTTTTCCTGTGCCACTTTTATTTCCCGGCAAAACGTTTTTATTATATATTTGTTTAAATTCAAAAACATCATATGGATAAACTTTCAGATAGAGTAAAAAGATTAGGTTACTCACAGACTTTCGTAATGTCGAACAAAGCAAGAGAAATGAAAGCCGCCGGCATTGACGTGATTAGTCTTACTCTTGGCGAACCGGATTTTGATGTTCCGGATAATATCAAACAGGCCGCTTTTGATGCGATCAACCAGAATTACAGCCACTACTCTCCTGTTCCCGGGTTTCTTGAGCTTCGTGAAGCGGTAGCCTACAAATTGAAAAGGGACAACCACCTTGATTATAAACCTTCCCAGATCTGTGTTTCCAACGGAGCCAAGCAGGCTATTCTGAATGTTCTTGCCTCTGTGATCAATGACGGTGATGAAGTACTGCTTCCTGCACCATATTGGGTAAGTTACGATGAAATGGTAAAAATGATGGGAGGAAATTCGGTAATGCTTCCTACTTCTTACGTTACAGATTTTAAAATAACTGCCGAACAGCTTGAAGAAGCCATTACAGATAAAACAAAAGCAATCCTTTTCAGCTCACCGTGTAACCCGTCCGGTGGATATTATACCTATGATGAGCTGAAATCCATGGCGAAAGTTCTCGCCAAATATCCTCATGTGACGATCATTTCGGATGAAATTTATGAGTATATCAACTACGAAACGAAAACAACATCCATTGCCCAATTTCCTGAAGTATATGAACAGACCGCAGTAATCAACGGGATGTCTAAAGCATTTGCCATGACGGGATGGAGAATCGGTTATTCCGCCTGCCCTGAATGGCTGGCAAAAGCCTGTGAAAAAATTCAGGGACAAATGACCAGCGGAGCCAATACAATGGCGCAGAGAGCTTCCATTACGGCTTTGAAAACAGATCCCTCCGAATACAGATACATGATTGATGCGTTTCAGAAAAGAAGGGATCTTGTGTATGACCTGATGAAGGAAATCCCAGGATTTAAAGTACTGCTTCCAAAAGCTGCCTTTTATTTCTTCCCGGATATCTCCTATTATATCGGAAAGACACTGAACGGTACAAAAATCAAAGATTCCGATGATTTCGCCATGTTCCTGCTGGAGAATGCCCATGTAGGATGTGTAGGCGGCGTATCTTTCGGAAGCCCTGAATGTATCAGATTTTCCTATGCCGCTTCTGAGGAAGATCTGAGAGAAGCGATGAAACGAATCAAGGATGCATTGGCTACCTTCAATTCATAAATTAGACTGAATAAAAATTAGTATAAAGTAAACAAAAAGCTCTGATTTCAGGGCTTTTTTCCTATAGTTCCATTAAAAACAATTATAGATTTTATTTATCAATATTGATTTGTTTGATAGATAAAATGGTTGTATCTTTGCACAAGAAAATTTAATATAAAAACAGAAAATTATGTCTTTAGTAGGAAAAAATTCCCAAATGTAACCATTGATGCAATGTCTGAAATGGGTGATGATCTAAGAATCAACATCCTTGAAGAAGCAACTTCCAACCAGCAAAAAGTTATCTTATTCTGGTATCCGAAAGATTTCACTTTCGTATGTCCTACAGAGCTTCACGCTTTCCAGGATGCTTTAGGTGAATTCGAAAAAAGAAACACAAAAGTAATCGGTGCTTCTTGCGATACTAATGAGGTACACTTTGCATGGTTGAACACTGCAAAAGATAACGGAGGTATCGAAGGGGTAACTTACCCGCTTTTAGCTGATACCCACAGACAGCTGGCTAACATCTTAGGAATCGTAGATCAGGATTTCGAATACAATGAAGAAGGTGAAGAAACTTTCACAGGTTCTAACGTAACTTACAGAGCAACTTATCTTATTGACGAGACAGGAAAAATCTTCCACGAGTCTGTAAACGATATGCCGTTAGGAAGAAACGTGAAAGAATATTTAAGACTAATCGATGCTTACACTCACGTTCAGAAGCACGGTGAAGTATGTCCTGCCAACTGGGAAGAAGGAAAAGATGCCATGAAAGCAGACAGAAATTCTACAGCAGAATATTTAGCAAAGAACTAAAATAATGTGTTAATATGGCAATGAGATAATTTGCCGATGAACTATTTCAGATCATTTTCAAATTATCTCATTCTTTTTTACAGACCTGGCAAAAATCAATTGCTCACAGACATTTAACACATCATCAAATCATCCATTAACACATCAACAACATGTACACAGAATTAACAGAAGATACATTACAGAATATCGTAAACGACAATGAAAAAGTAGTTGTTCAGTACGGGGCAACATGGTGCGGAAACTGCAGAATCATGAAGCCGAAATTCAAAAAACTGGCATCAGAAAACGAAGACATCCCTTTCTTATATGTAGATGCGGAAAAACTTCCTGAAAGCAGAAAACTGGCCACCGTTGACAACCTTCCTACTTTCGCAGTTTTTAAAAACGGTGAATTGGTAAACCAGGTACAAAGCAACCAGGCAGAGAGTTTAATTAATCTTTTTAAAGAAATACAGTAATGAAATTACCCGTAATCAGACAGTTTTATCAGAACCAGACTCCGGAGAATCTTGAAAAAACTCTGGAAGTTTTAGAAAGCTTCTGCGAATTCAGAGGAACCAGTGAAGAAGACCTGAATGTAGCCGGAGAACTGATCACCAATATCTGCGGTGCTTTGGAAGTACACGCCAGCGTTCAGAACGGTATGAGCGAAAAAGATGCTCTGAATTCTTTTGCACAGAAGGTCTTAGGATCTATTGACAAGTAATTTTTTATTGAATCATTTAAAGATTTAATCGAAGATTACAGACCACAATACTACTGAGGTTTTCCTCGACACTATATTTTCTCAACTCTTTAATTTCACTTTAAACATTTGTACAAAGCTTCTGTAATATGCCATTGCTGATGCTGTTACCATTGTTTTTATAATTAAGGAATAATTAAAATCCTGGTGATCATTTCATCAGGTTTTTTTGGTTTAATTACTTAATTAAAACACTAATAGCACGAATATTTTCACTAACGATACAAATAATCCTAATCCTCATTAGTGATATTTGTGAAAGCATTGGTGACATTTGTGTTTAAAAAGAATAAAAATCCCGATGAAATGATCACCGGGACTATTATTGATAAGAATTTAAAATTATTCATTTTAAATTAGCTTCTTCTGCTCATTAAGATTCTCAGGATATACCAGAACAGCAGCATAATGGATGCAAAAAGCTGTAAAGAAGCCCCTACATATTGTCCGGTAGTATATACATTTTTAAGTTTGCTTGTTTCATAAAGGATACTTGCAGAAGCCAGAAGCACCATTCCTACAGAAAACCAAAGCCCTAAATTGAACCCGAAAATAGCTCCGGCTACAATAAGCCCTATCGAAAGAAAACCTCCGATAATAATGATATTTCTTAAGAATGAAAAATCTCTTTTAGAAGTAAATGCCACCGCAGAAAGCCCGGCAAACATGGCAATCGTAAGCATCGCAGCCTGGAAAATAATATTTCCGCCACCTTGCATATTGGCCGCAATATAAATCATAGGCATGAAAATTACAGCCTCAAGGACGATATAAAATCCTAATCCGAAATACTGCGTTGTTCTGCTCTGGGAAAGCGACCATTTGGAAGCCAGCATAGAAGCCAGCCAGAAAACCCCGATAATAAGCAGCCAGGTATATTTCTGCCCGAACATCATGGCAATAACCTCTACGGGAACGGTTTTCAGTAAAATAGTTTCAACGCCGATAAATGCGAGGATGGATAGAGCGACATGTAAGTACGTTTTTCTGTAAAAAGCTGCTTTTTCTACTTCTGAGGAATGAGCAACCAGGACATCTGTCATCATAGTTAGTATTTTTTAATTTTGTTTTGAATATTCATTATTTTGTCTTTTTGGCCGGCATTACCCCAAGGATTTTCCCATCCTCTTCAAATACAGCCATAATCACTTCTTTTGATTCCCCTGCATATTTGTAATGAATGCTTGGAAGGTTGGAACCGTCCATCAGTTTATGATATCCTGTACTTAAAATTTCAAGCTTTTTATTAACATCAAAGCCTTCTTTTACTTTTTGCAGAACATCATCTGTAACGATTGCCTTCACTTTATCTGATAAAAGGGCGTCTACACCTGTACGGTCCGGAGACTTAAGTGCTTCAACGAACTTCAGGAAGTTCTCGTTATATAAAGCAACCTTTTCCTTGTCCAGCTGTGCCGGAACTTCTTTCTGAACCTTTTCAACCTTTACTCCCGTCACTTTCTGAGCCAACATCAGCTGTGCGGCAAGCACTGTAAGTCCTAAAAATATTTTTTTCATAATCTTTCTGGTATTTGGTAAAATAAGTGAGTTAAGATACGAAAATCAGACCACTTCCAAAAATTTCATTGTATCCACATTATCCGCATACGTATCCAAAGCAGGATGCTGTGCTTCACCAAAAGGAATTGAATCCAGCCCCAATTCGTCTTTAGCCACAATACACTGAATATTTTCTTCGTTTTCAGCAATGAATTTTTTTACATCATCCAATGATGAGTATCTGCTGAAATTGATTACCGATAGCGGACTGAAAAGCTTCTCATCCTCTTTCAGCATCACAAAATTATTATCCCAGAATTTATCCTGATTCAGAAGGTAAACCGCTCTGTTATAATCATAATTGTTGGCATATTTATGATGATTGATAATATCCTGGAAGCCTAAAAAGCTTTCAAATAAACGGTCGATCACAAAATCTTCCGGAATAAAAATCCTCGTTACATTTCTGCATCCAAGCCCGAAATACCTGAAAATATCTTCGGCCAGAAGCTGAAGTTCTTCAGGAGTCTCGTTACCTTCCAGTACAGCAACCGAAGTCCTGTTTTTACGGATAATATTCAAATGATCTTTGAAATAATATTCCAGGTAACGTGCTGTATTGTTACTTCCTGTAGCAATTACAGCATCAAAATTTTCCAATTTTTCTACCAGCTCAAACTGAACAGCTCCACCGGACAGCTCATTCCATTTTTTCAACAGAAACGGAATCATCTGCCTGTCCTTGGAAGACAGCTTGATTAACGGAATATGGCCGCTTAAAACAACCGATATCACATCATGAAGCCCAACAAGAGGAATATTTCCGGCCAGAATTAGTCCTACCCTTTTCGGAGTCCTGGAAACAGAATAATTTCTGATCCAGTTGTTTATATTTTCCTTCGTAAGTAAATTCGTCCATTCATTCAGAGCAAATTTCTGATTTTCAATGGTAAACCAAGGATTCTCTATTTCAGACCTTTTAAGCAATAAGTCAAACTCATTATCTGCTTCATTATAATCCTTCTGATTCTTTGCCAAAAACTCTTTTATATACTCACTTAACTTAATAAGTCCTAAAACTTGATTTTCGATATTCATAATTACTTTTAAATTGGGGAATATTTTGTAATTTTGTGCAAATTTAAAAAAAATTAGCGATGGCTATTAAAATAACTGATGAATGCATTAATTGCGGGGCCTGTGAGCCGGAATGCCCAAATAATGCAATATATGAAGGGGCCGTAGATTGGAAAGCTTCTGAAGGTACCGCTCTTACTGGTACCGTAACCATGCCGTCAGGACTTACTGTAGATGCAGATTCGCCACAGGAACCCGTAAGTGATGATGTATATTTCATTGTAACAGATAAATGTACCGAATGTAAAGGATTCCACGAAGAACCTCAGTGTGCGGCTGTTTGCCCGGTAGACTGTTGTGTGCCTGATGAAGACCATGTAGAATCTGAAGAAACCCTGCTTAACAAAAAAGCATTCTTACACGGTGAATAATAAAAGCTCCGTCTCAGCATAATGAGGCGGTTTTTTTAACTATAAATCTGAAATAATCCAGTAAAATATCAAGAAATAAATGGCAAGTCCTTAAAACTCTTGCACAACCAAAAAAAGTAAAAATATGAGCAAAAAACACAACTTCAGCGCAGGACCATGCATCTTACCTCAGGAGGTTTTTGAAAAATCAGCAGAAGCTATTTTAGATTTTAACGGAATTGGATTATCCCTTCTTGAAATTTCTCACAGAAGCAAAGACTTTGTTGCCGTAATGGACGAAGCCCGTGCTATTGTGAAAAGGCTGATGAACCTTGGCGATGATTATGAAGTGCTTTATTTAGGAGGGGTGCAAGCCTTCAGTTTGCAATGGTTCCTTATAACCTTTTGAAAGTAGGCGGTAAAGCAGCGTATCTGGATACGGGAACATGGGCGGCAGGAGCTATCAAAGAAGCAAAAAAATTAGGAAATGTAGATGTAGTAGGATCTTCCAAAGAAGAAAATTACTCATTCATTCCAAAAAACTATACGGTAGGTTCGGAATATGATTATTTCCACTGCACATCCAACAATACCATTTACGGAACTCAGATGAAATCTTTCCCGGATGTGGATACTTTGATGGTTTGTGATATGAGCTCAGATATTTTCTCAAGACAGCTGGATTTTTCCAAGTTTGACCTTATCTATGCCGGTGCTCAGAAAAATATGGGTCCTGCAGGAGTTACTTTGGTGGTTATTAAAAAAGAAATCCTTGGAAAAACAGGAAGAGAGAACATGCTTTCTATTCTGGATTATTCCCAGCATATTTCCAAAGAATCCATGTACAATACCCCTCCGGTTTTCCCTGTATATGCTTCCCTTCTTACCCTGCAGTATCTTGAAAGAAACGGAGGAATTGCAGCAGCTGAAATCAGAAATGAGGCTAAAGCAAAACTTTTATATGAAGAAATCGACAGCAATCCTCTTTTCGAAACTTTCTGCGTAAAAGAAGACCGTTCTTTAATGAATGTTTCTTTCAAACTGACGGATGAGAGCAAAAAAGAGGCATTTGACAATGCATGGAAAGCAGCAGGAATCAGCGGACTGAACGGCCACAGAAGTCTGGGCGGTTACAGAGCAAGTTTGTACAACGCCTTACCTATTGAAAGTGTGCAGGTTCTGGTAGATGTAATGAGATCTATTAAATAATTTTTAGCATAAAAAAATTCAAAGATTGAAAGATGATAGCAGTTAATTAAAATTTATTAATTTGCGACCCGATTTAAAATTTTTAAATAGCAGAATTTTTCAATCTTTAAATCCAACATAATACATGAAAGTTTTAGCAAACGACGGAATCTCAAAAACAGGAGAACTGGCACTTAAGGAAGCAGGATTTGAAGTCCTGCCCAACAGGGTGGCACAGGATCATGTTATTAATTTCATTAATGAAAATAACGTAGATATCCTCCTTGTAAGAAGTGCCACGAAAGTGAGACAGGATATGATCGATGCCTGCCCCAGCCTGAAAATTGTCGGACGCGGTGGTATCGGAATGGATAATATTGATGTTGATTATGCCAAAAGTAAAGGCATAAAAGTGATCAATACCCCTAATGCATCCTCAAAATCGGTTGCTGAACTTGTTTTCGGACATTTTTTTGCACTGGCAAGATTCCTTCACGAATCAAACCGCCTGATGCCATTGGAAGGGGAAACCCACTTTGAGGCCATGAAAAAGTCATTCGGCAAAGCTTATGAACTTTCAGGAAAAACACTTGGAGTAATCGGCTTTGGAAGCATCGGCCAGGAAGTTTTGAAAATGGGAATCGCTTTGGGAATGAAAGTCAAAGTACTGACAAGAAATCCTAAGACAAAAGTTCTTAGCCTTGATTTTTTTGATGGGCAGACCTTAAACTTTGAAATCACTTCCACCAATGATATCGATGCTTTTCTTAAAGACACAGACTTTATCAGCATCAATACACCAAAAACGAATGAATATATTATAGACACGCCCCAGTTTGAAAAAATGAAGGACGGAGTCTACATAGTGAATACTGCAAGGGGCGGTGTAATCAATGAGGTAGCCCTTATAGATTTCATAGAATCTGAAAAAGTAGCAGGAGCAGCACTGGACGTTTTCGAGAACGAACCTACTCCCGAGTTACCTTTACTGATGAACCCTGCACTATCCCTTTCTCCTCATGTAGGAGGCAACACCGTAGATGCACAGGAGAAAATCGGTGCAGAACTTGCAGAACAAATTATTAAGCTACAAAAAGAAACTATACGATAAACTATGCCTGTTTTTAAACCTTTCCGTGGAATAAGACCTCATAAAGACTTTGAGAGCACTTTCCCTACCCATCCGCTGGACAATTTCACCCAAGAGGAGATTGCAGAGAAAGCTCAAGTTGAAAATACTTACATCAATATGATTAAACCCTATGTTGTAAGTAAATCTAAAGATATCGACCGGAATTTAAGGAAGATCCGTTCAACATTTGAAGAACTTCTTGAAGAGAAAAAACTCATCCAGGACAGTTCAGCGTATTATCTTTATGAGCAAATCTATCCCAATAAACAGGTTTTCAGAGGATTACTTGGATTAGCAAGTATTGAAGATTTCTGGAACGGAAAGATTAAAAGACACGAAAGTACCATTCCTCAGAAAAAGGAAAAACTAGCCCATTACCTGGACAAAGTAAACCTTCAGGCTGAGCCGGTACTGCTCACCTACCCTTCCAATTCCAAGATTGAGCTTCTGATGAACCATGAGGAAAAGAACGTTCCTATTTTCAACCATGTTGATTCTATCGGGATCAGGCATAAAATCTGGAGAATAGACAACCGTCTGAAGCTTCAGCAGTTCAAGGAAGTGATCGATCAGATTGATTCTTTCTACATTGCCGACGGTCACCACAGGATCGGTTCCACAGCATTGAATGCAAAGCATCACAAAGAAAAGAATAAAAGGCATAACGGTACTGAGGCTTATAATTTTGTATACAGCTTCATCGTCTCCAACCAATCCATCAAGATCCACGATTACAACAGAATATTATCCGATCTTAACGGACTTTCCAGCGAGGAGTTCTTAAAAGAGCTGGACCAGTATTTCCTGATCCACGAAAAGGGTGAAACTCCCTATTTCCCTTCACAGAAGTTCCACATTTCAATGTACCTGGACGGTAAGTTTTACTCTCTTCACGTGAAGCACGACCTGCGTTCTACAGAAATGTCTCTTGATAATCTTGACCACCATCTTTTGGACAAATACATTTTCAAGAATATCCTGAAAATAGAAAATTCCGACAGCTCTGAAAAGATTTCCTATATAAAAGGGACGTCCAACATTCAGGGAATTAACTTTTTAAAGGAGAAAATAGACAATGGTGAAGGCAAAGTAGGCTTTGGGATTTACCCGGTGAGTTTTAATGATATGATTAAAATTTCGGATCTTAAGCTCAGTATGCCTCCAAAATGTACATTCATTGAACCGAAACTGGTTACAGCCCTGTTAATGTATGATATGAAACCTTAATAAATTCCTAAATTTTCCCTACTTTTATCTTCGGAAAAAGAAAGGTAAATAAAAAATGAAAAAAATCTTCATTATACTTCCACTCTTTTTGAGTGGATTTTTATTTTCTCAAAAAAGCCACAGAAAAAACCGGTAAAAAAAACAACCGTGGCTAAATTCAACTATCATGATGAATTCAAAAGAATCTCCGACGAGGTAATGACCAACGGTACTGCCTATGAAAATCTTGGCGAGCTTACCAGAGGGATCGGCCCCCGCTTCAGTGCAACTCCCGGTTATATGAAAGCGGTGGAATGGACTGAGAAAAAACTCAAATCTATCGGTATTGATATGATCTGGCGAATGGAAGCCAAAGCCCCGGTCTGGATAAGAGGAAGAGAAACTTTGCAGATAAAAGCAGGGAATGGAGACTGGACGAATATCAGAATGCTGTCTTTCGGGAATTCCGAAGGAACAGGCGGGAAAGACCTTACAGGGGAAATTGTTTTGATCAATTCAACTTCTGAGCTTAACGCCATGTCCATTAAACAATTGAAAGATAAAATTGTTTTTGTTAATCTTCCGATGGACCCAAAGATCATTAATACAAGTGATTCTTATTTAATTACCGCAAAATCTAAATTAATTTCCGCTTCCGTGATTGCTAAAACCGGAGCAAAAGCTTTAATTATAAGGTCTTTAACAACAGCTACGGATGATACACCCCATGCAAAAATGGTGTATTACGAACCCGATGACAAAGTAAGGATTCCGGCCTTATCTATTGGAGTAAAATCCGCTGATGAACTGGAAAAATTATTAAAAAGCCAGAAAGTTACCGCCAAACTGAATATGACCGCACAATCAAAAGGTGATACTACCAATCCGAATATTATTGCTGAAATTCAGGGTAAAAAAGATTCTAAAGTGATTGTTCTAGGAGCTCAGTTAGATTCATGGGATTTCGGTGAAGGAGCTATTGATGACGGAACGGGTGTTGCCCAGTGCATTGAAGTTTTAAGGACATTCAAAGCGCTTGGCATTGAAAATAATCATACGATAAGGATTGTTTTATATGCAAACAGCGAAAACGGAGGGCAGGGACGCGAAATGTATGCAGCCTATGTAAAAAAGAAAGATGAGAAGCATGTTTTTGCTTTAGGAACGGATGCAGGAGGATATTCTCCGAGAGGATTTTCATTAGATATGCCGCCACAAAGACGAAGACAGATCTTCGAATGGAAAAATTATTTTCTTCCCTACGGTATTTATGATTTTGACCAGACTGAAGCGATCCAGGATATTTCTCCACTGAAAAAGCTGGATATTCCCTTAGCTGAATTGGTTGTAGATACTCAAAGATACTTCGATTACCACCACTCCGAACAGGATACTTTCGATAAGGTGAACAAAAGAGAACTTCTTTTGGGAGCAGTCGCCATGACACAACTTATTTTTATGATCGATAAAAACTGGTAAAATGAAAAAGACTACCATCCTTTCACTTTTAATGGTAAGCATAGCTGCTTTCGGGCAATATAAAGAAGATTCGATACAGTTCAGCAGGATTTCTACGGAAATACTGAACAATGGGAAAGCTTACAACGAACTGAAAGACCTTACTAAAAACATCGGAAACCGTTTAAGTGGCACCGAAGCCTATGAAAAATCTGTGAAATGGGCAGAACAGAAGCTCCGGGAAGCCGGTGCGGATAAAGTTTGGCTGCAGGAAGTAATGATTCCGGTCTGGGTAAGAGGAAAAGAATCCCTGCAGATTAAAACCGCAGACGGAAAGTGGAAAAAACTGAAAATGCTTTCTCTCGGAAATTCCGAAGGAACAGGCGGAAAAGATGTCTCCGGCGAGATTATCATGGTAAGATCATTAGAGGAATATGACAAGCTTCCGGCAGTTCAGGTAAAGGATAAGATCGTATTCTTTAACTACCCTTTTAATCAGTCACATGTACAGACTTTTATTGCTTACCGGGAAGCTGGGGCATACAGACGTTCGGCAGCTAATCTGAATGCTCAGAAAGGAGGGAAATTTGCCATCATCAGATCTTTATCTTCTGCTTTTGATGATGTTCCCCATACAGGCAATATGCGCTATGACGACAATGTTTCCAAAGTCCCTGCGGTAACTATCGGAAATACAACTGCTGATGAACTGGAAGCCTTATTAAAAAATAAAAAAATTACAGCAAAGCTCAATTCCAACTGCGGAATGAAAGGTGAAAAACTCTCCCATTCTGTGATCGGTGAGATTACCGGAAAAAAGGACCAGAGCGTGATTGTTGTCGGAGGACATCTGGATTCATGGGATGTAGGTGAAGGTGCTCATGATGACGGTGCCGGAATTGTACAGAGTATTGAAGTTTTGAGAACATTTAAAAAGCTTGGAATTAAAAATAACCATACCATCAGAGCTGTTTGTTTTGCCAATGAAGAAAACGGAACCAAAGGCGGAAAGCAGTATGGAAAAACAGCAAAAGAAAGCAATGAAAAACATCTTTTTGCGATAGAAACCGATGCAGGGGCTTCTCTCCAAGGGGTATTTCACTGGAAATGGATGACAAAAACAGAAACCAGATCAAAAGCTGGGTGAATCTCTTCCTGCCTTACGGAGTATACAATTTTGAAGGTAAATATTCAGGGTCTGATATCGCTCCACTGCATGAAATGGAGGTTCCCACCGCAGAACTGGTTCCTGATCCGCAACGTTATTTCGATATTCACCATACAGAAGAAGACACTTTTGAAAAAGTAAACCGCAGAGAATTGCTTCTCGGTGCCGCGGTAATGACACAACTTATTTATATGATCGATAAAAATTGGTAAACTATGAAAAAGATAATTGGAACTTCATTATTATTCCTGGGAATAGCTGCTTTTGGCCAGTCCAAAGAAGATTCCGTCCAGTTCAGCAAAATTTCCACAGAAATCCTGAACAACGGAAAAGGCTATACAGACCTTAAAGATTTGACTAAGAATATCGGCCACCGCTTAAGCGGCTCTCCGGCTTATGAAAAGTCCGTAAAATGGGCAGAACAGAAGCTCCGTGATGCCGGTGCCGATAAAGTATGGCTTCAGGAAGTAATGGTTCCCGTCTGGACCCGAGGAAAAGAATCTCTCCAGATTAAAACCTCTGACGGCAAATGGAAGAACCTGAAAATGCTATCCCTCGGAAATTCTGAAGGTACCGGAGGAAAAGATGTTTCCGGCGAGATCATCATCGTGAAATCTATGGAAGAATATGATAAGCTTCCGGCAGATCAGGTAAAGGATAAAATCGTGTTCTTTAACTACCCTTTCAGCCAGTCTTTTGTAGAAACATTCAGAGGCTACAGCGACGCTGCAAAATACAGGGTAACCGCTGCTGCTTTAACGGCTAAAAAAGGAGGTAAATTTGCCATCATCAGATCTCTTTCTTCCGCCTTTGACGATGTTCCGCATACCGGAGCCATGCGTTATGAAGATAAAGTTTCAAAAATTCCGGCTGTTACCATCGGGGCCACAACAGCTGATGAACTTGAAGCCCTTTTAAAGACCCAGAAAGTCAGTGCAAAACTTAATTCCAACTGCGGGATGAAAGGTGAAAAACTCTCCCACTCTGTCATCGGTGAAATCACCGGCACGAAAGATCAAAGTGTAATTGTAGTTGGCGGACATCTGGATTCATGGGACGTAGGCGAAGGCGCACATGATGACGGCGCAGGAATTGTACAAAGTATTGAGGTTTTAAGAACATTCAAAAAACTGGGGCTTAAAAATAATCATACAATCAGGGTTGTTTGCTTTGCCAATGAAGAAAATGGTGTAAAAGGAGGCGTTCAATATGGAAAAACGGCCAAGGAAAAGAATGAGAAGCATCTTTTTGCCATAGAATCCGATGCCGGCGGCTTTGCTCCAAGAGGAATTGCACTTGAAATGGATGATGAGAAGAGAAACCAGATTAAAAGCTGGGCCAGTTTATTTTTACCATACGGAGTTTATAATTTTGAAGGGAAATATTCCGGAACAGATATTTATCCTCTTCATGATATGGGTGTCCCTACAACAGAACTGGTGCCGGATTCCCAGAGGTATTTTGATATCCATCACACGGAAGAAGATACATTTGAAAAAGTAAACAGAAGGGAGCTTCTTTTAGGAGCCACTGCTATGACCCAGCTTATCTATATGATTGATAAAAACTGGTAGGAATTTGCTCTGACCTCCTTTAAATAGTAAAAATTTCATCAACAAGTTAGTTCTGATGAAGCTATGTATGGCTTTATGGAATTAACTTGTTGATTTTTTGAAGTATGGATAGGACAAGTGTTTCTGATCGTAGAACCACCCCGTCAAATCTTTGATTTGCCACCCCTCCGGAGGAGGGGAATGCTGGGCCCGGAGATTGAAAATGGGTTGGTTCAGTAAGTTTTTAAATTTTCTTTTATTTATTTTAAAATTAAGTTTTTTCTGTTGTAATAAAGATTTTGAGAGGATTTTTGAATCCTGAACTTAAAGTTACTTAGCAGTAAAAATATATTGAAAAAAATCACTTTGGCATGAAATTCGCAAGCTAAATCATTGAAAAAAATTATTTAAAACACAGACGATGAGAAAAGGTTACTGCGGAAACTTCTGTTTCTGCTGAGCCGGATAGGATTGGTATATATTTTTATATGATCCTTTTTCTTTAGATACCGTATGCAACGGAAAAGATAATCCTCTTATCAATTCCATTTACGATGATGATTGTGTACGGTGTCGTAAAGCTCATGAATCCATTCCCGGATTCAATACTGTTTTTTAATTAAAACTTTTTGGGCAGCTTAAAGCATACCCTTATGTAAAAGAATCAAACGGCCATAAGATCATAACCTTAGCCAAGTTTAACTATGATCCATGTGCTATTTCATGATAACGGAAAATGATTCCGGACCGTTCTATGGAAGAACGGAAAACAGATGTATAACCCTTAAAAAGTGATTAATGATGAGAGCCTTTTTTGAAATGATTTTTAAGAGAAATGAAGATGCCGCAAAATTGAATATCTGGAGCCTGATGCTGCTGATCAGTTTTGCCATTTTTTCCGTACTGGTATATTTTGCATATGCCTCAAAACCTGATTTTAACAGCTTAATAGTATATCTGACCGCATTTGCGGCGTATATCGGTTTTGGAATTGTATTCATCAGTTCCCTTACCGGAAGAATGAATTCTTCTTATATGAGTAAGAAATCAAGAAACATATAACTTTAATTTCTACTTTACTAGAAAGCCGTTCAATAAATTTGAACGGCTTTTTTATTATCTTATGGTCAATACCCTTAAACACAAATTCTCTCGAACACTCAAACTTTTAAAAACTCCTTCTTTTCAAGCTTCACCTGCATTTCCTTTCCCTCTCTTCTGATTTTCAGATCAATTGTTTTCTGTCCGTTTTCCACTCTATTGATAAAATAATGGCAGGCGCCGTCTTTGTCAAGAGTGTCCAGGTTTACGTTATTGATACTGATAATAGCATCTCCCACCTTTAGCGGGAAATTTTCTTCCTGAAATACAAAGGCCACGGTTGGTTTTGAATCTATAAAACGATACCCGAAGCCGAAAGATTCCAGTTTGGCGGGTTCATTTTTAATCTGCTTCATATAAATCTTGTTTCCGGACCAATCGAGGATGAAAACAAAGTTTTTAAAGAAATCATTTCCGATCAGGCTTGCATTTCCGGTAGCAATTATTTCGTTTGCAAAGCTTTTGTTTCCCAATGACAGAGCAGGCGTTCTGAAAATATATCCCGGCAAAGGTTTTCCTGCCCCGTAAGCACCTACAGAGTTGGTTCCATAGATTTCTATGCTCTTTAATGCTTTTTGCGCGTCATATGCAGCATCTGTGATCTTCACTCTTCCGGAAAACCCGGTATCGAATGTAAGATCTATTTTTTTGCCCTGCAGATCAGTTTCTACAACGGGCGTTTTCTGTGGTCTTGGATTGAAAGGAATAACAATATCATAATCTGCAGGATTAAATTGAGCCACGTCTTTTGAAGCTTCAAGGGAATTCTCGGCATAATTGACTTTCCAGGAAAGCTTTGCCATTTGGTTGGCGCCCAGAATACCATCAATTTTGAAGCAGCTTAATTCAGAAATACTGAAGTCCATGACGATCGCCCCGACATTTTTAAAAACAGCCTGATCAACAATCATTTCCGGCAGAATGGTAAAGATCTGCTCCTGCTTGTTTTTCTGTGAATCCTTTACTTTGGCTGTATGCTTTTTTTCAAGCCCCAACTCAGTGTATACTGCTGTAGAAATTACGGTAGGAGCTCCGGTATCAAATAAAAAATTATACGGCTTCCCGTTGATGCTTACCTGTACAAAAGGCAGATCATTAGCAAATCTCAGATTGATTTTTTCTACAGGATTCTGAAGCTTTACTTCCCCACTTTTGAAAAACTTCTTTCCCTGGGCGGAAAAAGTGGCAGTTGATAGAATGAGAAGGGTGTAGAGAACTTTTTTCATTGAATTATTTTAAACGAAAATAGGGAATTTGCATCAAAATAAAAACATCTGTTTTATGATCTGTTGAAACTTTTATTCCATTAATTTTAACAAAAAAAGCCATCCTCACGGACGGCTTCAATATATTTTAAAATTCAATTATTGAACTTTCACAAGCTCAACATCGAAAACTAACCATGCGTTTGGCGGGATAACACCTCCTGCACCTCTTTCTCCATAAGCCATTGCCGGCGGAATCAGTAATGTAGCAGTCTCACCTTCCTTTAATAACAGGATACCTTCATCCCATCCTTTGATCACTCTTCCCATTCCGATTGGAATTTCGATAGGCTCGTTTCTTTTGAATGAAGAATCGAATTCTGTTCCGTCGATTAATTTACCTGCATAATGTACAGATACATTGTCACCCGCTTTAGGAGCTTTTCCTCCTGCAACTGTTTTAGTGATTTTGTAATATAATCCGGATTCAGTTTTTTGCATTCCAGCTTTAAGGTTTTCCACCATTTTCTCCTGGTTAGCTTTGAATTCTTCTTCTTTTTTCTTTCTCTCAGCTTCTTCTTTAGCGATATAAGCTTTGTTGTTTTCTGCGATTTTAGCTTTTCCTTCCGCGAAAGTTTTTGCTGCATCGTAGTTTTTGTATTCGTCTCCTTTACTGAATACAGATACTTTTTCTAAAATAACATCTGTTTTAGGCTTGTCCTGAGCTCCTTTTTCTACGTTAGCGATCGCGTCTATCACATCGTTACCTTTTACCACTTTTCCGAAGATCGTGTGTCTTCCGTCTAACCACGGAGTAGCTACTTCAGTGATGAAAAACTGAGAACCGTTGGTATTAGGTCCTGAGTTGGCCATAGAAAGAATTCCTTTACCTGTATGCTTAAGGTCGTTTTTCTCGTCCTCGAATTTATATCCCGGATCTCCCATTCCTGTTCCCTGAGGATCACCTCCCTGGATCATGAAATCTTTGATCACTCTGTGGAAAATAGTTCCGTCATAATAAGGAACTCCTTTTGCCTTTGCTTTGTTATCTATTTTTCCTTCTGCAAGACCAATAAAATTGGCTACAGTTACCGGTGCTTTTTTGTCTTCGAACTGCACGATCAGGTTTCCTTTAGAAGTCTGAAGATTTGCATAAAGTCCGTCATGAAGACCTTCGTAAGTTTCTTTGTCTACGTTCATTTTTTTATAGATTGGGGTACAACTCATCAGCGAAATACTTGCCGCTGCCAGAATTATATGCTTGTTAAACAATTTCATTATTTATAGCGCTTTTAATTTTATGATTAATGGGATATCGTTGTCTATATTCTTTTCGTCTCCAAAGGTACCGTAGGCCAGTGAAGAAGGGACCAAAAGCGTTACTTCCTCTCCATCATGCATAAAACGCAAGGCATTCTCTACCGCTTTCAGTTCATCAAAATGCCCGAATCTGGCATCTCTTCTTTCAAAAGGTTTATCGTAGATCTTGGTTTCATCAAAATCATACAGATCATAAGAATAAGAAATCGGGGTATTATCCGCTCTTCTTTCTCTCTGATCAAAACCTTCAACACTTACCCAGTAATTAAGCTGTGTAGGATAATACTTTACACTCTGCCCGTTGATCCAGTCCTGAATCTGTCCGCGCTCTATAGTATTCAGATTTCTCATCCTTTCCTTGGAAACATCCAGATCTTTCTGACTCAACACTCCGCCTACAGGAGGATGTGCCACAGGAGCTTTCCGGTTGCAGCTTAAGAGGGTTATTGCTGATATGAAGAGTAATTTTTTCATAAACTTTTGCGAAAATACGCATTTCGGAGAAATATTGTTCCATAGGTTGAAAAAAGATTCAAAAATTAGAAGATCAAAAAATTTAAAAATGAACGATTCGACGATTGATAAATTCCAGACATTTTAAACTTTAATTTTTAACCATTAAGAAGTAATAAGTGTTTAAGATTATTAAGTTAATTCCAGATATATGCTTTAAATCATTACATCAATCATCCGTTCAGCTTGCAGAAATATTTTTGGTCCAAAAACAAATATCACCCATAGCGAGTGATATTTTATTTTTTTATATTAAATAATTGTCTTATTGAATGGTCACTTTAATCATCTGCGGAAGTGAAGGCAGTGTATTGAACTGGTTTGGGTTGGCAAGCTGCTGTACCGGCTGGCTTTCAGCCTGCGCCGGCGCCGCTCCTATATGGGCCCCAGGAAAAGAGCTTTCCAGGGTCCCGCTGTCAAAAAGCCCCATAATAGAAGAAATATCACCTCTGGTGGAACCATCTACCCCATTATTGGTAGCTGCGATAAACCAGTCGTTGGATTGTGCATACATTGTTGCCAGAGCAATACGGTCTCCTTTATGGGCAGATATTACCTGTGAGGCTTTACCGCCATCGTTGCCGTTTATTCTGGGCTGTAAAATACTTGTTGCCGGATCTTTAAGGACGAATACCTGTTTTACTCCGGATTTTGTTTTCAGAAAAGCTGCCAGAACATCGGCATTACCTTGCTGGGAAAGCTCCTTTAAACCCTGGCCGCGATCATTTTCGCCGGTTTTAAATATTGGATTATCGTTACCGCTGTATACTACGACCAGTACAGGTGAGAATGCAGAATTAGAACCTGTAATACCGGTAAGATATTGTTCCAACGTGGTCGTTTTTCCGGTTTCAGCAAGATCTGTCAAGCCATTGGCTGAAGGTTTTCCCGGAGAAAAAATAGGATCCTGTTTCAGAAGTGTTGTTCCTGAGATATGGGAAACAGCCCAGACTCCGGCACTGATTGGAGTTTCATTGGCTGTGCCACCTGAGGTATTGGTTAATTTCAACGTGAATTTTGTTCCTCCTTCATGGGTTATTTCTGCTTTTAATAACTGTGAAGCCGGCAGGTAAGCATGTCCCTGATCATCGGTTCCTGAAACCTCGGCAACATTTTTCACATTGGTTTCTGCTGTACCGGGATGGGTAACTGTAGACCCAGGAACTTCATTAACCCGTGTTCCGTTGTCCCAGAGCTTGATCTGTGAAGATACATCTCCCGTTACCGGATCGCCGTTATTCTGATAGAGCCTGATTCCCGGATTGGCGGGTGCAAAAAACAGGTCATTACTGTTTCCGTACATCGCTGCAAAACTCACCGTTTGTCCTTTTCCTGCATAAAAAGTAAAAGACGCCGATTCCCCGGATTAATCACAGGTGATGAACCTGCGTTCTGGAAGGTTCCAAACTGTGTCAGTGCTTTACTTTCAATTACATTTTCTACAGTTATGGTAGCTGTATCATTTACCAGCATTTCTCCGTCATCATCTTTACTGCATGAGGAGACTGCCAAAACACTGATCATAGAAAGCAGGCCAAGAGGTAATTTGAACTTCACGAATTGCATATATTCTAAATTTTCTGAAAAATTACCAATATTTAACGAGAAAATAAAAAAACCGGCAGAAATTTATTCTGCCGGTTCTATTGTTGAATGAAATAATGTTAAATTAAACAGTTTCCAGAACGTCTTTTTCAACCACAACTCTCCATCCGAAAGGATCTTCGCTAAGGTTGTTCTGAAGATCTGTAAGATCCTTTTTAAGGATTGCTGCAAAGCTTTCCTCATCAGAAAGTTTTGGAAGCTCAAGCTTCTCTCCCTGATATCCCAAAGCCTGGAATACAGTAGTTACAACAGCTGTACCTACTCCCCAAACTTCTTTCAGGGTTCCGTTCTTTTGAGCTTCTATAACGGTTTTTACTGCTACAGGCTCTATTTTCACTTCAATTCCTCTCTTTTTAGCAAGCTGGATAAAGCTGTCTCTTGTTACCCCGTCAAGGATTTTTTCAGAAGTAGGTGGTGTATAAATGGTATCGTTAATTCTTACAAATACATTCATTGTTCCACTTTCTTCAAAATATTCGTGAGTTGCATCATCCGTCCAGATAATTTGCTCATACCCTTCTTCGATAGCAAGCTGTGTAGGATAGAAAGAAGCGGCATAGTTACCTGCTGCCTTGGCAGAACCTACTCCTCCGTTTGCTGCTCTTGAATAATGGTCTGAAATTTTTACGGAAACAGGTTCTGAATAATAGCTCTTTGCTGGCGTTGCAACGATGGCAAACATGTATTTATTGGCTACTCTTGCTTTCAGAGCTTCCTCTGTAGCAAAAATCAATGGTCTGATATATAATGACATTCCTTCTCCCTGCGGGATCCAGTTTCTGTCGATATCCACTAATGCTTTTAATCCGTCTAAAAACATTTCTTCAGTTACTTCCGGCATTGCCAGACGTTTCGCTGATTTGTTGATACGTTCAAAATTCTTTTCCGGCCTGAAAAGGAAAACCTGCCCGTCTTTGTCTTTATAAGCTTTCATACCTTCAAAACAAGCTTGTCCATAGTTTACACCCATCATGGCTGGTGTAAATGGTATTGGGCCGTAAGGAACCAATTTTACATCCCCCACTTTCCATTTTCATACTCACATATCACCATATGGTCGATAAAAGTATTTCCAAATGAAAAATTGTTCGGATCGAAGTCCGGAAGTCTGGAGTTCTCGGTTTTTTGAATTATCATTTTTTAAAATTTTTACGATGTTCTACAAATTTAACATAATTTTCTAAATATAAAAATTTTAGAGTAAATTTGACAAAAAAATAGCTTGAAAAGAGAAATTAAGACTACAAACGACGGAAGTAAAACATTGTTTATCAATGATTTAAATGAAAACTACCATTCTCATCACGGAGCACTTCAGGAAGCAGAACACGTGTTTATCAAAAATGGACTAAATCAAGTAAATGATTACGAAATTAATATTTTAGAACTCGGTTTTGGAACAGGTTTGAATGTTTTGGTGACAATTAATGCATATTTAAAAACTGACAAAAATCATGTCATTAATTACTTTTCCCTTGAAAAATATCCGATAAATGAATCCGAAATTAATGATCTTGCCTATTTTGAGCATTTTGATAACCCGGAATTCAAAAATATTTATCAAAAAATTCATCAGGCAGAGTGGGGAAAATCAACAGAAATAGTTACAGGTTTTAATCTGAAAAAGATTGAATGTGACTTCTTTGACCTGAAAGACATAGACTTACCAAAAATCAACCTTGTCTATTATGACTGTTTCGGAGCGAGAGTACAGCCGGACCTGTGGGAAAAGCCATTGTTTGAGATGGTTTCCGACAAAATGTCCGTTAACGGATTATTAACAACCTACTCTTCTAAAGGAAGCGTAAGAAGAATCCTCCAGGAGCTGAATTTCAAAGTGGAGAAAAAACAGGGACCTCCGGGAAAACGGGAGATGATTAATGCGGCGAAGCAATAGCTGGGCGAAAGGGCTAAAAGGCGAAACTGCCGTGGAGAGCGAAGAAAGCTAAGCAGGCAAATAAGGCTAAGGTATTAGGAATATATAAAAAGCCGGAGAAGTCAAAAATGATAATTAAAAAGAGCAAATAGGCAATTAGCCAATTGAAGCCCTATCCACGAATTTACTTTATCAGCTTTCTTTGCTTTGCCTTACTCCTTTTCGCCCTTTAGCAATTCTGCCTTTTTGCCTTTTAGCCCTTTTGCCCATTCCACTTATTTGCTTATTTTAGCTATACAAAATATTATTATGATTGATAAGATCAACATTAGAGTATATGCATGTGCAGTAAAAGACAAAAAAGTACTGACCCTGTTTGAAGAATATGCCGGTGAACCTTTAATGAAATTTCCGGGAGGAGGCCTGGAATTCGGGGAAGGACTTTTAGAATGCCTTCACAGAGAATTTGATGAAGAGCTGAATGTAAAAATAGAAATTGTAGAGCATTTTTATACGCAGGAAGATTTTCTGGTTTCACGTTTCAGAGAAAATGAGCAGCTGCTTACCATATATTATATAGTAAACATTACTAATGAAGAAGATTTTCTAATCCTTGATCCATGCATTGAAAAAACGGAATGGATTGATATTGACAGACCGGACAATCCTTTTCCACTGCCAATAGACAAAATTGTATTTGATAAATTAAAAGAAAAATTCCTGTAAGCAAGCTTACAGGAATTTTATATTTATTTTCTGACTTTAAAATCGGCGGCTCCGGGATAAGGCTGCAGGTAGCCTGAATTCCAGTTGGACTGAAGAAGGGATTCTATAAACTCATCCGTTCTGTTCGTGTGGGGATTGTATTGGTCTTTCAGGTCAATGTCTGCCATTTTACCTTTTACATTCCACCAGAAGGCGCTCCATCCGCCTCTCATTTCTTTTATGATTTCATAAACATTTTTTCCGGTTGCCCTGTTCATCAGCTTGGCGAAAACCTGGCCTTCAGTTGTTGTAAGATCTCTGAGTTGTTTTTCGTATTGGTCGGCCAGCATGGTCTGTCTGTCTTTTACAAATTTCCTTTTAGCTTTACTGTCCATATCGGTCATATCAGCCTGGATGTCTCTGTATTGCTGAAGTGCAGTGAGAAATAAGGGGTATACCCTGTTCAGCTTTTTATTAAGGAAGTAATAGTAGTTTTTGTCCAGCTGATTATTGAACCGCGGCTTATTCACCAGAACCAGCTCATCCAGTACGACTACGGGTTCACCGTTAATTTCATAAACCTTCATCTTCTGACGCTCATCATAATAGTATCTATTACCGAACTCATCTGTTTTTAAAGATCCAGCGGGATATTGGTTGAGAGGTTTTGCAATGATAGAATCCTTCTGGCCAAAAACACTGACTCCGAAAAAGAAGATAAAAAGACAGACAATCTTACTAAAATTCATTATTTTTACACTTATAATAACAAAAATTACACGCAAAAATCATTCCTTTTTATGAAATTTGAAAAGAAATCTTTGAAATTTTTAGAGAAATATTTAAATACTTCATCACCAACAGGTTACGAACATAAAGGCCAGGAAATCTGGATGGATTACATCAGACCGTATGTAGATAAAATAGAAGTAGATCATTATGGAACTTGCTATGGCATAATTAATCCCGATGCTGAATTTAAAGTAGTAATTGAAGCTCATGCAGACGAAATCTCATGGTACGTGAACTATATTACCGATGACGGATTAATCTACGTAATCAGAAACGGAGGCTCGGATCAAACGATTGCTCCTTCAAAAGTTGTTCATATCCACGGGGAAAAAGGAATCGTAAAAGGGGTATTCGGATGGCCTGCCATTCACACAAGAACCAACCAAAATGAACCGACTCCGAAAATTGAAAATATATTCATCGATTGTGGAGCAATTTCCAAAAAAGAAGTTGAAGAAATGGGAATTTATGTAGGATGTATGATCACCTACCCTGATGAATTCTTTGAAATGAATGATCGATATTTTGTCTGCAGAGCCTTAGACAACAGAATCGGCGGTTTTATGATTGCAGAAGTAGCAAGGCTTTTAAAGGAGAACAAAAAAACATCCCTTTTGGATTGTATATCACTAATTCCGTGCAGGAGGAAGTGGGTCTTTATGGTGCAGATATGATTGCTGATACTATCAAACCCAATATCGCCATTGTGACTGATGTTACCCACGATACAACCACTCCAATGATCGAAAAGAAAAAGAAGGCGACCAGAAATGTGGTGACGGACCTGTAGTTTTCTTTGCGCCAAGCATCCACCATACCATCAGGGAACTGATCATAGATACTGCAAAAAGCAAAAAAATTCCATTTCAAAGAGCTGCGGCAAGCAGGGCTACAGGAACAGACACAGACGCTTTTGCCCACTCTAATGGCGGAGTTCCAAGTGCTTTAATTTCCTTACCTTTGCGCTACATGCATACTACAGTAGAAATGGTATCTAAAGAAGATGTAGGCAACGTAATCCAACTGATTTATGAAACCCTTCTAAAGATCAAGCCGGAAATGAAGCTGAAGTATCATTAAATGAAGAATATCTTTTATCATTTAATCCGAAAGCCCACTTTTATATCAATTTTAACAGCTCTTTTTTTATTTATATAGCTTTTTTAATTGTATATAAAATGTTTGATCCTCCCAAAACAGGCTCAGCATATAATATGATTCTTGAAATGTTATTGATTTTTAGTATTGTACCTTTAGGATTATTTATAATTGACAGGTTATTAGTTATCAAAATTAATTATATCAAATTAACAATCATAGAAACAATTGTATTTGGAGGTATCTTCCTATATTATTTTTTGGTTGTTAATCCGTTTTAAAGGATTGAAATCTAAGTAAAGTATAAAAAGTAAAAATGAAAACGAAGCTTATTGCTCCATCCCTATTATCCGCAGACTTCGGGAATCTGCAAAGAGACATTGAAATGCTGAACAACTCCCAGGCAGACTGGTTCCACATTGATGTTATGGACGGGAGATTTGTTCCTAACATTTCATTTGGCTTTCCGGTCATGAAAACGGTACAGAAGCATGCCAAAAAATTTGTTGATGTCCATCTGATGATTCTGGAGCCGGAAAAGTATGTGGATGAATTTATCGATCACGGTGCGGATCTTGTCTCTGTACATTATGAGGCCTGCACGCATCTTCACAGAACTATTCACCATATTCAGAGCAAAGGGGCAAAGGCTGGTGTTGTTTTAAACCCTTCCACTCCGGTACTGATGCTTGAAGATATTATTGCCGATGTGGATCTTGTTCTTTTAATGAGTGTAAATCCGGGATTCGGAGGCCAGAAATTCATTGAAAATACATACAAAAAGATTGCAGAGACCAAAGATCTTATTTTAAGCAATAATTCTACGGCTCTTATTGAAATTGACGGTGGGGTAAATCTTGACAATGCTTCTAAACTTTTCGAAGCAGGAGCAGATGTTCTTGTAGCAGGAAATGCAGTATTTTCTGCAGAAAGCCCTGAAAGGACAATTGAATTACTCAAGATTTAAAAATCTGAAGTTTTAAACATCTATACGGAAAGGCAGCCTTTGGCTGCCTTTCCTCTTTAAAATTAGCTCAATCGTTCTGTTGAAAATTAGCACAAAAACTCTTTAAAAGTAAACTTTCAAACAATGACAAAGAAAAAGGCAGCCCTTGGGAGACTACCTTTCTTCTTGCGGAATTTGAGCTTATGTGGTTATTAGTTTTTTGTCGTAAGACTTTCAATGCTTAAGATTCCATTGTGCAATTACTGATGTAAATTTCCAAATAAAATCCTATATGGCGCATCCGTAGAAATACTGAATTTTCGATTAAGTATTTCTACGGATTCCAGATTATTCCGGAACAGATCTGTTCCAGATACACGCACAGATTACCAGAACAATACTGATTACTGAAAATACTGTTCTGATATTGTTTAAAAGATTCCAGCGGTTTTCAAAATTGCCGCGCATCTGACTGATTGCCGCTGCTGTCGAAGCATTGATATCAAATTTATCAAGCAAATCATTCAGAGGAACATTTCCGGCAACTGTTACTCCAAAAACGCCTATGAGATAAGCAGCAGTTGCCAGTAAAAGAAAAAGAAAGGCAGGTTGCTCACCCCGAAACAGAAACGTCGTGACCGGAAGTAGCACCGCAGTTCCCATAAAGCTCATAAAAAATATAGGATTAAGGATTTCCCTGTTGATGCTCTGCATCGATTTCAGGTATTCCGCATCGGAAAGCTTACCCAATCCCAGGACTACAGAACATGAATAGGCATAAAAAAGCCCCGCAATTAAAGCCGTAAGTACAGCCGTAATTAATAAAAATAGCGTTGTCATTTTCATATATTTTGATTTGTGATGTATCGTGAAAATATCCTAATAAGGATTCCATTTTTTGATAATTTGCTGTGCGGTTGTAATCATTTCCTTATCCCAGTTTTCTGGTTTGAAATAATAAAATACCTCATTTTTTACAGATTGGGCAGTGTTTCCCTCGAATAGTATTTTTGTGAGTTTTGTCTGCTCTTCATACAGCAGCAGATCCTCCACCGGCTCTGAAGATCCACTTTTTCTTTTATTCCATGCTTTTTTATTCCAGCGGGGAAATCTGAAACTTCAATAATTTCTTTTACTTTGTTAAAATCATCAAAAAAAGCTGTTTTTGAGCTTCGGTATTCAGGGTATGTCCAAGCCTTTCAATAATAACATATTCAAGATTAGGGCATTGGGAGAAAACTTTCGGAAGAACATTTATTATTTCTTCAGGAATATTATCATCATGAGTATCTCTTCTTACAGGTTTGTTTCCATAAGCACTTTCCTGCCAGCTTCCCCCTGAAAGATGAATTTCCTTCACGTTTTCCAAAGGGTACAAATGGATAATTTCCTGCATGTCAATTTCAAAATTACAGGACTGACAGTAGATATTGTGGAGATCAAGAATAAGAAATCCGTCAATATCTTCTATAAGCTTTTCCAGAAATTCACCCTGCTCTTTTACATCATCTATAGAAAATGAAAAAGCAAGATTCTCCACTCCTACCGGAACTTCTACGGCTTCCTGAAGTCTTCTGAGCCGGTCTTTGCCTATCTGAAGGGTTTTGGAATGCAACGGAACGGGCAACGGAACACCCTGATGGAAATTTTCGGTATTCATAAAACCAAAATGTTCGGTAATATGATTGTATTTTCTGTGTCTGAATTCTTCTTTCAGTTTTTGAAGCCAGTCTTTCTGACGGCTTGTCCATCTGGCATCAAAAAGGGAATAATAAACACCATGACCCAGAAGACGGTCATTTTCTGCATAAAAATCAAGAAGTCCGGAAAGCCATTCCGGTTCTTCCACATCATAAAAGGTATCGAAAGACCATTCCAGTACATCCACAAAATTATTTTGCAGGATAGGAAGTATGGCGGAAACAAAATCTGCTTCCGGCATCATAGCCAGTCCTAACAACGGTTTTTTCATATTTTATCCCATTCCACAGGCAGGGCATGCACCACCACTTCCAAGAACAGTGTCTTTTCGGGGTACAAACTTTGTTTCTGCGGTCTTTACAGGCTTTGGAGATTCTGCCTTTTTAGTTTTACTAACCGTTTTTTTTACTTTTTTCACAGGTCTTGTAGTCTGACCTGATACACTTACAGCCAATAAGCTGGCCATTACGAATGCCGGAACTTTCATAATACATTTTTTAATAAAACTTACAATAAGTATTCCAATACGATGATGTTAAAAATACAACAATTTATTCAGTCACCTTTTTAAATTCAATATTAAGCCCTTTATTTTAGGAATTGAATAAGATTTAAAGGCATTATCCGGATAATTAAAACTTCTTTATCTATATTTAAGCTTTAATTTAAAGGAAAAATGAAGAACATCATGATGAAAGCTTTTTTCCTGGGATTGATGGCGGCGTCATGCCATACCAACGCCCAGGAAAGAACTTCTGAAGATAAAAAAATGATATGGTTTAAAAATGCCAAGCTAGGTATCTTTATCCATTGGGGAATATATTCTGTCGACGGAATCTCTGAGTCGTGGTCTTTTTTAACAACTACATCAGCCACGAAAATTATATGAAGCAGCTGAATGGCTTCTCAGCTTCAAAGTACAGACCTGAAGAATGGGTTGACCTGATTAAAAATTCCGGGGCACAATATGCAGTCATCACCACCAAACATCACGACGGCGTTGCACTCTGGAATTCAAAAGCTGAGAAGGCTACAACGATCCCTGAACACTCTTCTGCTAAAAAGGATGTCGTATTCCCTTTTGTTAACAGCCTTAAAAAGTCCGGTCTGAAAACAGGATTATACTTCTCTCTTCCGGACTGGAGCCATCTGTATTATGATATCAGTACCCGTACAAAAAAGCGGTATGAAATCAAAGAAAATCCAAAACGCTGGCAACAATTCATTGATTATTACCAAGCCCAGCTCAATGAACTTTCATCACAATATCACCCTGATTTGTTATGGTTTGATGGTGACTGGGAGCATACTTCTGCTGAATGGCACGCTCCACAGACTTTAGATATATTAAAGAAATACAACCAGGATATTATCATCAATTCAAGGCTGAATAACCACGGTGATTATGATACCCCTGAACAGGGAATTCCTGTGGTAAGGCCCCAAAGTAAATATTGGGAGCTGTGTTACACCATGAATGATTCCTGGGGATACCAGCCTTATGACAATCATTATAAGACTCCCAATATGATCGTGAGAACACTGACAGATGTGATCAGTATGGGCGGCAATCTTCTTCTTGACATCGGCCCAAGGTCCGATGGGACTATTCCCGAAAAACAGGCTGAAATTTTAAAAAACCTGGGAAGATGGACTTCCAAAAACAAAATAGCCGTCTATAATACCTCCCTTGGTATTCCTTTTGAAAATTTTAAAGGAAAATCTTCTGTTTCAGAGAACAAAAAATCAATTTTTCTTTATCTCGAAGAAGCTAAAGATTTTGTAAAAGTATATGGTTTGGGAAGTAAACCGTCTGCAGTAAAGATTGTAGGTGATGAAAATGCCAGGGTAAGTTTTAATTTCAGCAACGATACCACGATGACTCTTGACCTCTCTAAAATTAAATTTGATCAGGATGTTACTACGGTAGAACTTATTTTTAAAGACCCTCCGGTTCTTCTTAAGAATTTTAAACCTGACCTTTACCCTCTCGCCGATATTTTGCAGAATACCAATACAAAAACAGCAGTTTATGACATCGCAAACAGTATTCACAGCGGCAAAAATATACTGGATGGTTCGGGTCTTACCAGCGACGGTGAGGATATGAAAATCCCCGGATCAGAAAAAGCGAATGCGGAAACACTTCAGTGGATCAGCAAACATGCCGAAGCCCTTTATGATACCGGGCAGGGCCTTCCGGAAGGACATTATTCAGGAATGAGTGCGCTTTCCAAAGACAGGCAGACGGTTTACCTTTTTGTAGAAGGCATTCCTACCGGTCCTGTAGCTTTAAAAGGTATCAAAAATAATATTGCAAGGGTAAGGATTGCAGGTGAAGGATCTATCATCAGCCACGAAATATACAACAAGCTTTACTGGAGCGATACACCGGGAATTATATACATTGACATCCCCAAAGACCGGCTCGACAAAAACCTGACCGTGATTGCCATATTGCTGGACAAGCCTTTGGAACTGTACCGGGAAAAGGTCACGGCAATTGAAAATAATTTATAATCAGACAAACAAAAAAGCCGGAGAAAATCTCCGGCTTTATATTTTTTGAGGGGTTTTCCTTAGAAAATTTCTCTTCCTGAAAAATGGAATTGAGCTTCGATAACAGCGTTCTCGTCAGAATCTGAACCGTGAACTGCATTTTCACCGATGCTTCTTGCAAACATTTTTCTGATTGTACCTTCTGCAGCTTCCGCAGGGTTGGTAGCACCAATCAATGTTCTGAAGTCTTCTACTGCATTGTCTTTTTCTAAAACAGCAGCTACGATAGGACCTGAGCTCATGAATTCTACCAACTCACCATAAAATGGTCTTTCAGCATGTACTTCGTAGAATTTTTTAGCGTCAGCAACAGTAAGCTGAGTTAATTTTAATGCTTTGATCTTAAAACCTCCTTCTGCGATCTTCCCTAATATAGCCCCGATATGTCCATCTGCAACTGCATCAGGCTTAATCATAGTGAATGTAATGTTAGACATAAATGTATATTTTTTTAATGCCGCAAAATTACAAAAAATATCTTTGATTTTTATTTTAATTTTTTTTAACATAAAAATAACTTTTATTAAGAAATGGTCCAAAACTTTGGCACAGTAATTGTTAATTCTATTACGATTCTCATGTTTAATTTGAGTTTTCATGGTTATTAGTTTTTACCCAGCTTCGGCTGGGTTTTTTATTGGCAAAAATTCAAGGTTTTTATTGAGAATTTAATAATTTAAAAAAGCGATTAAAATCATATTAATACATTATTGCTTCTTTTTCAATCAATGAAATAATGTTAATTTTTTAATATTTTTTTATTTCATGTATTTGAATTTTAAAAACCTGCCATATCTGGTAAAAATTTAAAGACAAAAGTGGACTTATTGTGAAAAATGTAAGTGTATTTACTTAAGAATAAATATTGTTTGGGGAAAAATTGTGACCGTGAAAAAATAGAGGTCTATGATTTTACAAAATAAAGGCTGCAAAATAGTATTCATCTTTAATTAATAGATGAAACAAAAAGCATATTAAGCCCTTTCCTTAGATATCTAATCCGGGATTAAACTTGATAAAATTTTATTTCTGGGAAGCTTCCTCAGCCTCTTCCATCAATTTTACGTAGTTGGCATAGCGGGAATACTGTATTTCTCCGGTTTCCAGGGAAGCAAGGACAGCACATTTCGGTTCATTGATATGAAGACAGTTGTGGAATTTACATTCTTCCCTTTTCTTGAAAATTTCAGGGAAATAATGCTGTACTTCTTCTTTTTCAATGTCGATCATAGCAAATTCACGTACACCCGGCGTATCGATAACATTACCGCCAAAATCCCAGAAATGCATTTGAGCGAAGGTAGTCGTGTGTTTTCCTTTCAGGTGGGAATCTGAAATTTCAGAGGTTTTTAAATTTAATCCCGGCTGCAATGCATTAACCAAAGTAGATTTCCCGCAACCCGAATGTCCGAAGAATACGGAAGTTTTATCTTTAAGAAGCTCCTGAAGCTGATCAAAATTCAGTTTGGAATAGGAAGAAATTTCCAGAGTGTCATATCCTATTTCCTGATAAAGGAATTCTATATCTTTTACCAGCTCTATTTCTTCATCGTTCAGAACATCGATTTTATTGAACAGAATGAGAGGTGTAATATTATAAGCCTCGCAGCAGGCCAGAAAACGGTCCAGAAAACCAAGTGAAGTTTCCGGATGTTTCAGGGTAAAAATAAAACATGCCAGATCTATATTGGAGGCAATAATATGGGCTTCTTTTGAAAGGTTGACCGATTTTCTGATCAGGTAGTTCGTGCGGGGCTCTATTTTCGTGATCCATGCAATACCGTCTGATTCTAACTGAAACTCTACAAAATCTCCTACAGCAAGCGGGTTGGTAAGCCTTGTTTTAATCAGTTTGAATTTACCCCTGATCCTGGCTTCGAAAATTTTGTCCGTTTCGAATTCCATGACCTGGTACCAGCTGCCTGTAGATTTAATGATTTTTCCTTTCATAAATAATGTGATGCAAATATAAGGAATTAGGGCTTAGAGTTCAGGATATAGTTGAAAACAAAATATAATTTCTCCTATAATCCAAGCACCCTAAGCCCTATTGTTAGTTTTCACAGAAATTCTGGAAGGATCATTCCTTATCCCTTACTTCTGATTCCTAATTCCTTACTTCTCGATCATAATACTGTTCTGTACTTCAATAGATTCTTCATGAATAGCTTTGAAAACCTTCTCAATAAATTCCTGAGACATTCCGGTTTCTTTTGCTTTTTGTGTCGCGTATTCCGTGATCACTTTCCATCTTTCAGGCTGGAAAATTGCTATGTCATTTTCTTTTTTAAGCTTGCCGATCTTTTCGGAGATCTTCATTCTTTGGGAAAGCAGCTCGATCAGCTGGAAATCAAGATCAGAGATCAGGGTTCTGTGTCTTCCCATTTCGTTATCAAAACCTGCAAGACCGGAATTTCTTACTTTCAGATTTCCAATAAGTTCTGCCAATACTTCCGGAGTAATCTGCTGGGAAGCATCGCTCCAAGCCTCATCAGGATTGCAGTGAGTTTCAATAATAGCACCCTGGTATCCCACATTTAAGGCTTCCTGCGTAACATCCGCAAGACCAGTTCTGTTTCCGCAGATGTGGGAAGGGTCTATCAGCATTGGAATATTCGGGAACTGGCTTTTGAAATCAAGGGCGATCTGCCAGTTGGGGTTATTTCTGTATTTTGTTTTCTGGTAAGTTGAGAATCCTCTGTGAATAACTCCCAGATTTTTAATATCCTGTCCTAAAAGCCTTTCCAAAGCACCAATCCATAGGGCAAGATCCGGATTAACAGGGTTTTTAACGAATACCGGCTTATTGGTTCCTCTTAAAGCCATTGCAATTTCCTGAACAGTAAAAGGGTTTACGGTAGATCTCGCCCCGATCCAAAGAACGTCTACATCCGCTTCCAGGGCGGCAAATACGTGATGAGCGTTTGCTACTTCCGTAGCAGTTTTGAAACCGTATTCTTCTTTTACTTTTTTCAGCCAGTTCAGTCCGATCACTCCTACTCCTTCAAAACCGTTAGGCTTTGTGCGGGGTTTCCAGATTCCTGCACGGAAAATAGGCACCTGAGCATTGGTTTCTTTTATTCTTTTGGCGGTTTCAAGCATTTGTGCTTCACTTTCAGCGCTGCATGGCCCGGCGATCATTAATGGCTGCGAAAGCTCGTTGATCCACTCGTTTTTTACATCTTTTAAATTCATATTTTTAAATTTATTGTTTTTTTATTTTCTAAGTTTACAGCAATAGTCCTTTCATTATAAAATTCATTTTATAATTCTTTTCAAAAAATGCCGTTCAAAATGGTTTAAAGGAATCAGGAAAATGTAAGGACTTTACTTCTCCTGTATTTTTTGGAAAGAAATTCAGTTAGCAGTACCAATAAAATCGATAATACGTTCTGAAATTTCTATAATAGAAAGCAGAAAAACTAAAATAACCGCTAAAGAAATCAGCGGGTACAAAATGAAACAGAGATGGGATTAGTGATTTTTCCACTGGATTCTGAAACTTCTGTTGTTTAGTTTAATCTTATTTGTTTTTGTCAAAAACTTATTTTTTGCAAAAATCTTTGACAAAGATATAAAAAAACTTATTCTGACAAAATAAAATTGTGATAAATACAATAAGTTAAGTCAAATCGAATTTCATCAGATCATCCAGATCTTTTAAAAGGGGATTTTTTTCGATAAATTTTTCGAATACTTTTCTTTTGGTAAGCACTTCAATTTTAAGGTTATCGAAATCACGCTGGTAATCGACCACAATAGCATGATTGTGGACTTTTGTTTTGAAGTGATTAAAGAATTCTCCTGAAATTTTATCAAACTCAACCTTAGCCGAATCGGAAGGATACAAGACTTTAATAGTATTTTCTCCCGTCTTTACCAGCTTGAATGTTTTAACCGCATTAAAGATAAAGCTGTTTCTGGTCTGAAGCTGTTTGAGCATCAGGTTCCATTCCATCTGCAGATCAGTTTCTGTAAAATGGTTCTGGGGAAGGTTTTCTGTTTTTACAGCTACGATTTCTTCTTTCTCTTCTTTTTCTTCTTTATTTAGAAAAGAATTGATGCTGAAACCTGAAGAAATTCCCTGTCTGGACAAGGGTTTGGTAGTTTTTACTGATGTTTCAGCAACAGTTTCGGGCTGAAGCGCAGGTTTTACTTCTGGTGCTTCTTTCTTCTCAGGAGATTTTTCAGGGATTTTTACTTCCTGTTTCTCACTGAGGAACGGAGCCAGTATTAGGAACTTTTTTTTTAGTATCGCCTGGATTAGCTGTCAGGGAAGACAGCTGCATCAGTGCAATTTCTACTGTAAGTCTTGGATTTTTGGAGTTTTTGTAATTGATGTCCGCATGGTTGCAGATTTCTATCCCATCGATCAGTTGCTGAGGGCTCCATTTCTGGCTTTGCTCTACAAATTTCACTTTGGTCCTTTCCCCTACTTCAATAAGCTCGATTGTCCTGGCATTCTGTGCCATCATCAGATCTCTGAAATGGTTTCCTAAGCCGGCAATAAAGATATGGGGATCGAAACCTTTTTTCACAATTTCGTTAAAAGCAAAAAGCACTTCAGGGATTTTATTTTCTTTGGCGAGATCCACTATATTAAGGTACTGATCGTAATCAAGGATATTGAGTACTTCAGCAGCTTTGGCCAATGTGATGTTCTTCTGGGAAAATGTAGAAAGCCTGTCAAAGATAGAAAGGGCATCTCTTAAGGCACCATCCGCTTTCTGGGCAATCAGATACAGGGCATCATCCTCATACTGAATACTTTCTTTCTGTGCGATATTGCGTAGGTGTCCCTGTATATCTTCGATCGTGATCCTCTTGAAATCATAGATTTGACATCTGGATAAGATGGTAGGGATTATTTTGTGCTTCTCGGTGGTCGCCAAGATAAAAATAGCGTGGGCAGGCGGTTCCTCAAGGGTTTTAAGGAATGCATTGAAGGCCGCGGAAGACAGCATGTGCACCTCATCGATAATATAAACTTTATATTTACCTACCTGAGGCGCAAAGCGAACCTGATCTATCAGTTCCCTGATGTCATCCACGGAATTATTGGACGCCGCATCCAGTTCATAGATGTTATAGGCAAAGCCGTCTTCTGAAACAGAACCGTCCTTTTCATTGATCTTCCTGGCCAGGATTCTGGCACAAGTGGTTTTTCCCACTCCCCTAGGACCGCAGAAAAGTAAGGCCTGAGCCAATTGATTTTCTCCAATAGCATGTTCTAAGGTATCTGTAATATGGGATTGCCCTACTACAGTGTCAAACTGCTGAGGACGGTATTTTCTTGCAGATACGATAAAATTTTCCATTGGTCAAAAATAAGAAATATAGTTTTAATCTGAAAATTAAAAGTTTTCAAATGTCAACAAAAAAATATATTTCGGGTTAAATTGGAAATCTTTTAATGGTTAATCTTTTGCTTTTTTTGTTTTGTAGTAATAGTCTATAATCTCAACGATTACTTTCTGCACTTCAGCTCTTCCTTCTTCGGTTCTCATATCGATACCACAGAATTCGGTTCCATTGTATGCCGGGAACAGGTTCAGGTAGTAAACACCTGCTGCAATCAGTGCCAGCATGGCTCTAACGTTTGTGGCATTTTCTCCAAAGTAAGGATCGGTTACGTTTTCAAACAGGTTAGCCGCTACATCCTCTCTTTGCTTCAATATATTTTTAAGTATCGGCTTGCTTTCCGAAAGCTCCCAAAGAATAATTTTCTGTAACTCCTTATTTTTCTTCAGGCTTTCAAACTGCATAAGAATTCCTTGGGTTAAGGCTTCCTTACCTTTACCTACCTGTATTTCTTCTTCAATATCGGGGCTGAATTTACTCCAGTAATCCTGAGATCTTATATATTCGTCAATAAGTTTGTCGGTACTTCCAAAGTACTCATAAATAAGCTTTTTGTCGAAACCGGCTACTGCTGCAATCTTACTTACTTTCAGACCGGAGTATCCTTTAACTCTCAAAATTTTACCAACTGCTGCGAGCAGCTTCTGCTTTGTTTTTTCTTTGTCCCTGATGGGGCCTTGCACTACTTTTCTGGGCATAATTTATTATTTTTTTGCAATATGCAATTTTTTATTTATATCATCAAAAACATTAAGTGTTTTATCTAGATGTTCTTTCTCGTGACGGGCTGTTACTGTCATTCTTATACGGGCATCTTTTCTGGCTACGGCGGGGTACATAATAGGATTGGTATACACTCCTGCCTCAAGCAGTATTCTTCCGATATCCCACATTTTATTCTGGTCTCCTATTTTCACCGGAATGATGGCTGAGCAGGTGATTCCTGTGTCCAGACCTAAATCATTAAGGCCTTTCTTGAAATAATTGATATTATCCCATAGCTTATCTTTCCAGAATGGCTCTTCATCAATAAGATCAATTGCCTTTAAGATTCCGAAGGAAGAAGGTGGTGGTGTTACTGAGAAAATATGCTGCCTGGACTGGAACTTAAGGAATGATGCTATTTTTTTGTTAGCAATGGTATATCCTCCCAGGTTGCCAAAGGTCTTGCTGGATGTTCCTGTTATAAAATCTACCTTATCCAGTAAACCGTCGTCCTCAAGGGCTCCTCTTCCGGTTTTTCCCATAACTCCAACGCCGTGGGCATCATCTACCATGAGATAGGCATTATATTTTTTTACAAGAGCATATATTTCTTTAGTGCGCGAAGTATCCCCTTCCTGAGAGTATACTCCATCTACAATAACAAGCTTTGTACGGTACGTATCTTCACATACTTTCAAAATGTGTTCCAAAGCTTCCAAATTATTGTGCGGAAATGTTTTTTTATTGGTAAAAGCACATCCTTCGTGTACGCTGGCATGCACGCCCATGTCCAGAATGGCAATATCTTCTTTCTGCATTAAGATCTGTAAAGTGGCACTGTTAGCTGCATAGCCGGTAGTAAACAGTACAACCTCATCTTCATTTCTTCCAAAAAATCTGCAATCTTTTTTTCTATGGCATTATGGTAATCAAAATATCCGCCGATCAAAGGCGACGCTCCTGTACCTGTTCCATATTTCTCAATTCCTTCAATAGCCGCCTGTTTTACTTTAGGATGTTGTGTAAATCCTAAATAATCGCTGGAAACGAAGCTTATATATTCATTATTTTGGTTGGCTATATCTATATTGAGTGTTGCGTTGCTTCCTGAAGTATTTTTCAGTCTGTAATTCATATGTCCTCTGGATTTCATATGATCCAGAAATTCGTAAAAATAATCTGCTCTCTGAGCAATATCATAATCAGGGATATTCTCAAAATCTTTAAATGTTGCTGTTGTAAAATCAATGGTCATCCTTAATGTTGTTAGTTGTTAAATGTTAGTTGTTTAAGTAACAAATATATGATTATTAGAGACCGTAAAATCTATCTGTTGTATTAAAATATTATCATGTGGTATCATATGTACACGAGTTATGATCTGATAATCAAATAGCTTTACTGATCTTATATCTGTTATGTTTTGTTTTATTTATCTGAATCTAAATTTAACAAAAAAGCAACAACAATAAACCACTATTAATAAATAAATCACAAAAAAAAGACAAATGTTTCACAATTGCCTCATTTCTAAAATCTTATTCCCATTTAGGGTATCCGGATACAAAAATATCCGGAAGAATTGGTGCATTGAAGAAGCTTCATGAGTATTTTTTCAACGGTCAGAAAGGTTCTTTATGGAGTACGTCTACTGTTCTTCCTGAATTGCCCGGGTGTAGTTCCCGTCATTTTTTTAAAGAATTTTGAAAAGTTGGAGGGGTCGTAGGTGAACATTCTTGCAATTTCTGCAATGGAAGCTTCTGAATCTGTAATTATGTCTTTAGCCTTATCAATAATTTTTCCGTCATAAAAAAGCAAGGGTGCTGCCCGGTCTCTTTTTTCACAGTATCTGTAAGGTGTTTATGGGAAACGGCAAGCTGCCCTGCAATCTCATTCAGCTCCATAAATTCGGGAACAGCTCCGGTGATCACCTCATGAATATGCTTTTCAAGAAAATTAAAATACTGTCTGGTGATTTCTTCACTTCTTTTCATTTTTCATCAATATTTATAGAAAGATTTTAATCTATAAAATTAAAGATAAGAATAAAAAAAACATGGTGAACTTTTCAGCATCAGGATGGAAGCGATTAATAGAAACTATCTTTAAACGCCTGAACAGAATTTTTAACTTTCAGTTTTTCAAGAATATTCTGGCGGTGCCTGCTTACCGTATTAATGCTTATTGATAAAAATCCTGCTATTTCCTTACTGGCATATCCTTCTCCTATATATTTCAAAATTTCCAATTCTCTCTTTGAAAGGATATTCTGGTAATTCAGCCTGTCTTTTACAACAATCTCTCCTTTAGCCATATTGACAATCATAAAACCTGAATCGGGAGACAATGCCCCATCCAGGACCAGCTGATAAAGACACAATGCAAATCTCAGCTTCCCGTTATCGGGTGAATAAATATAGAACATACGGTGTTTTACGAGTCTATATTCGTTATTTTCATCTTTCATCCTTATTGTTGAAAGAACAGAATAGTCCGTTCTTAGGTCCGGATCCATAGTCTCCATCATTTCATAAAACCTCAGTTCATGAATGTATTTTTTAACCCTGTCGTCCGGATGGATCTTTTTAATAATCTCTTCTTCCCAGATGGAATCGATTTCCGATGGATTTTCTTTCATGCTTAAACCCAATGCAATTGCCGCTTTGGATTTGTACACATAGCTTTTATCAGCCTGCATATCGCTTAGAACAGAGATTGCCCCTTCCATCTCTGCATACATTGACGCTCTCTGCCTGTACACTTCGGTATCAAGCTTACATTTCCGGGACGATTTATCCAGAAGTCTGCTGTTCAGTTTTTCTATGATCTCCATAAATGGTTATTTATCAGTATTGATGCAGTATGGGTTAAATTATACTTTTGCTAAAATAATAATTTACCACCATTAAAGAGGATGAAGAGACTGATTTTAAGTTTATGTGCAGTATTTATGGTTCAGAAAACGTTTGCACAGACTTTGGAAAAAATGAACTGGTTTAATGAACCGGAGCAATGGGAAATCAAAAACAACAGGCTGTCCATGACCGTCACTCCTCAAAGTGATTACTGGAGAATTTCCCACTATGGATTTACGGTAGATGATGCTCCTTTTTATTATACAACCTATGGCGGGGAATTTGAGGCAAAGGTGAAGATCAGCGGAAATTACAAAACCAGGTTTGACCAGATGGGGATTATGCTGAGAACGGATAAAGAAAATTACATCAAGGCAGGTATAGAGTTCGTAGACGGAAAATATAATCTGAGTACCGTGGTTACTCATGGAACAAGTGACTGGAGCGTTATTGCACTGGAAAAAATCCCTTCTGCAGTTTGGATTAAGGCGGTAAGAAGACTTGATGCCGTGGAAATATTTTATTCTTTTGATGATCAGAATTACATCATGATGCGCAACGCTTATCTACAGGACAACACGCCTGTAATGGTAGGCTTAATGGCTGCCTGTCCGGACGGTAATGGCTTTACAGCAGTTTTCGAAGGCTTCAAAGTAAAGCATCTCCCTGACCAGCGCAGACTGAAATGGCTAGAAAACAACAAATAGCGATTGAATTTACATTCGATATACAGTCAATTTTTATTCACCTCCCTTTTCCGGGAGGTTTTTTCTGTTTAACGGGGTAAATTTCATATCAAAATCTAGTCATTATAATGATTAATGTGTACAAAATCACTAATTTTACGGCTTAAAACAAAATTTGTTTAATTACAAGACACAAAAACACGTAAAATGTTGAATGAAAAATGGATTCAGTATTCCCCGCTTAAAAAACTTCGGCTTGTATAATGACTATTATTAATCATTTTCCGTACTAATCAAACGGAAAGCATAGATCATTGATGTATTTATGAAAGCCCGGACATTGTTTTTTGTAATTTTGTTTCCGAACATTTACAAACAGCGTCATCTTTTTGCATTTTATAATATTAGCAACGGATCTCTACAAGAAAAGGTAAGAACCGTCGTTAAGCTACGTCATGATCCTCTGCCAGGCTTTAACAAAAAAAACTAACAATAATAACCGCCGATACGGGAAAAGAAATGTCTGCTGAAAAGACTCATGAGTATATCAGCCTGCCTCACCATCCAGAGTTTGAAAATCCTGATTTTAAAAGGAAAAACCATGGAGCCGGCTATTCGTCCTTTCACATCAGATTCAGGCAAAACCGTCCCGAAAAAACTATCGCTGAAACACCTCTTATTTAAACCTATTTATATGAATGAAAGAATCTTAATTGCTGATGATCACTATGTAGTAAGAGCAGGAACTGCTTTGGTACTAGAGTCTGTTTATCCAAAAACCAATATAGATTTTGCAGAGAATTATGACCAGGTAAAGGAGCATATATCCAATCATGATTATGACCTCCTCCTTCTTGATATTGACATGCCCGGAACACAGTACAAGAAAATGGTCTCTGAACTTAAAGGCATTCAGAAAAACCTGAAAATCCTTGTTTTTTCAGGACATGGTAAAGATGTAGCCATACAGTATATCCGGGAAGGCGCCGAGGGCTATCTTAATAAGCAGAGCAGCAAAGAACAGATCAGGGAAGCAGTAAAATCCGTCATTCAGAAAGGGTACTACTATCCCAGTGAACTGATCGGGCTTATCGTTCAGAACAAAAAAAGCAATCCTTCAGAAAAGCTATCTACCCGGGAATATGAAATTTTTCAGCTGCTGGCCAAAGGATCGGGAAACCTGGAAATCGGCAATAAGCTGGACATCCAGATGTCTACCGTGAGTACTTATAAAAAAAGGATCTTTAAAAAACTGAATGTATCCAATATCGCAGAGCTGATCAAGGTGTACGAAACGATGCATTAAGAAAAACTACTGTTTAAGTGATGATTAAGATATTTTTACCATTCAAAAATATAAGGTAATTTTCCGGACTTAAGTTTTGATAAAAAGTACGGATTGCAAATATACAACATGAATTTAACTGAAAAAGCGGATAAAGGAAGCCGGCGTTTCCGGTATATAAAGCTTTGTATTTTCTTTTCAGGGCTTTCTGTCTTTGCCCAGCTTTATCTTTTTCAGCCTATACTCCCCACCGTCTCTGAATATTTCAGAACAACCGCCGGCGACAGCTCTCTTCTGGTATCTTCTTCCACTATCGGGATGGCCATCGGACTGCTGTTTTTTGCTTTTAAGGCTGACAGTTATTCCAGGAAGGGCCTGATGACTTTTTCACTGGTTTCTTCTGCAGTACTTACTATTGTTTCGGCGTGGATGCCGAGTCTCAGCCTGCTTATTGCAACGGGTATTTTAAAAGGCTTTGTGGTATCCGGCGTTTCTGCAATAGCTCTCGCCTACCTTACTGAAGAAGTACATACTTCTGTGGTTGGGCTTGCCATCAGCATGTATCTTAGCGGCAACACCATCGGGGGCATGAGCGGAAGAATAATGGCTACCATCCTGGCGGGTGAACTGGGCTGGCGGAATGCTGTTCTTATGATAGGTATAGAAAGCCTCATACTGGGTCTTATTTTCTGGAAACTGTTTCCGGAATCCAGATTTTTTAATCCTCAGGAAACGGATTACTCCCTGAAGGTAAAGCAGATGAAAAAATTTCTTACGGATTCTTATATGCTGCGTTTGTATTGCATTGCTGCTTTGCTGATGGGCTCATTTGTCAGTGTATACAATTATTTATCTTTCAGGCTGGAAGCTGCCCCGTTTTCTTTAAGCCACTTTGTAATTGCCTTTATCTTTTTAATGTATATTTTCGGGGTATTCGGGACCATGATCACGAGCAGACTTTCCAAAAGGTTCAGCAGCCAGCTTATATTGAAAGCTTCGGTTTTGTTTATGCTTGCAGGCACTGCGCTGCTGATGTCGGAAAATATTTATATTATTATTTTCGGTCTTGGCTTGTTTACCCTTTCTTTTTTGCGGCCCATACTATGGCCAGCCAGATGACTGCGCTTCATGCGAGGCAGGGAAAGTCTTCTGCAACTTCTATTTACTGGCTTTTTTATTATTTCGGATCTAGTATTCTCGGAACCGGCACTGGATATATCCTCCATGCAACTTCATGGAATGCCTTTATTATTTTACTTCTCTTTTCTGTAGGAATTTCCTTTTTACTTGCCTCAAAGAACAAAAATTAGGATTGTTAAATGTCTTTAACAAAAAACAGATACCACATAGATACCACGTTGAATTTCTTAAAATTCATGAATTTAACAAATCAGATGGATAATTTTAACATAAAATTAATTATTGATATCAAAAATCAATAAAATTCCAAAAACTTATAAATATTACGGACATGCAGGGCATAGTATTTGCAAGTAATTTAAGAACTATCACACCTTTCTAAACTCACAATATTATGAATGCAGCAGATCTTAAAATCAAAAACTTAGTTGAATACAAAAACCAAATTTACACCATCACTGAAATATTTCAGGGTAAAAGTCAAGATTACTTTGTAAAAATAGAAAACGACAGTCAAAGGATTTCGGTACCGGCAGAGGCTATCAAGCCGATTCAGATCACGGAAGAATGGCTTGAAAAACTTGGCTTTTTACGAACGTACAGTTCAGAACAAAGAATCCGGTATGAAAGACCTGAAACATTTATTAAATACGATATTGACCTGAGTTCAAAAAAGATCCTTGAAGGGCTGAAAATATATGGCAATTCCATCAGATGCAAGTATATTCATGAGTTTCAGAATATCTTTTCGTGTCTGTTCGGAAAAGAGCCTTCAACTTCTAATTTTGGACTATTGAAAACCGAGTCCTAGTTATTATTCTTGTTTATTATTTATAAAGAAACCGCTGTAAAAACAGCGGTTTTGATTTTTATACAGCTTGTACTTTTTCGCATTCTACTTTTGTACCTGCTGACCCAATTGGCTTTGAAGTCTTTTCATTCTGGCATTTTCACGCTGCTGTTTCCGGAAATCCCAGGGAGAAACCGCTTTTTTATCCTGCCACAAGCCCAGCCCTTTAATTCTGGCAGCTTCCTGCATTTCTCCTAAGTCTGTATTTTTAGAATAGGAATAATACCACCAGCCGTATCCGGCCTTTATAATTTCTGCTGAAAGATATTTTCCATTGTCATAGTACACTTTGGCTACCGAACGCCCGTAACGGTCTTTATCGGTTTCTGTGAACGTGATCTGCCTGGCAAAAACCTGATCGGAGGTAAACTTTTTAGCATTTTTACCGAACGGCTGCCTGTTTTCCGGGCAATCTACTTCTGCCAGCCGGAGCTTTTTCTGTACATTTCCGTCCAATAAAACGGTAATGGTATCTCCGTCTGAAACTCCAATTACTTTAGCCGTTGTCTGTGAGAAAAATAAAATGGGAAAACATAATAAAGCGGTAAGAAGCATTTTCATGGTGCGAAATTATGTATTTATTTCGAAAACCTGCTGCCAGCCTGGATTTTTTATTCATTTGCCGGCCAGAAAATCAAGGTTATGATTCCTTGAAATAAAAAAGGAGGCTGGCGCCTCCTTCTTTCCGTATAAAATGATCTGTAAGATCAGGTTGACTTCTTTATATCAATTTGTGTTTTTAGAATAATTTTTTTCCAAGAAGTTCTTTTAAGATCATCTATACTCTTTATTTTCATCATTTGTGTTTTGTAAAATTCATCATTTGTAATCAATCAGGAAATATTTTTAATGAATAAACCTTTTCTATTTGATTAATTTCACTGCGACAAAGTAACGACATTATGAGATAAAGTTTATTATAATCTGAATCGATATATGTCGATAACGATTAAGATATTTATCACAGGAAAGGTTTAAAGGAACAGCTGTTATTTCGGAACGGCAGAATAAATTTCACCTAATAAAAAAAGGAGGCTAAAGCCTCCCTTTTTATTGTACAAATGATCTACAAAGACCAAGTTAACTTCTCTATATTAATTTGTGTTTTTTTAATAATTTTTTCAAGAAGCTACTTTTTAAGATCATGTATACACTTATATAGATCTCATCATTTTGTGTGTCATAAAATTCACCATCCGGAATAAAAACCAAAAAATATTTCCCATGAATAAAACTCTTTCAGACGGCTCCTTTTATTGAGACAAAGTAACAACATTATATGATAAGGTTCCTCATGAACAGCGTCGATATATATCGATAAGGATGTAGATATTTATCTACTAACCGAGATATTAAACCAGCTATTTAGTAAAATCTATTCCCGGTTTCAGATCGTATTAAAATAAAAAGGAGGCTAAAGCCTCCCTTTTTTACTGTATAAAAATGACCTACAAAGACCAAGTTAACTTCTCTATATTAATTTGTGTTTTTTTAATAATTTGCTTTCGAGAAGTTCTTTTGAGATCATGCATACACTTATATTTATTTCATCATCTTTGTGTGTTATAAAATTAACCAGTCCAGATCCGAAGTGTTTCAGTTGATTAATTTTATTAATACAAAGTAACAACATTACATGATAAGGTTCCTAACAAATCACGTCGATATATATCGATAAAGCCATCGATATTTATCGAAAAAACTTCGGTTTAAAAGAAATAAGGATGATAAAACGCTATATTTTGTGATGAGTATTGATAAGATCGATCAGCTCGACAAGATTTTCAATTTTTAATTTATCAAAAATATTTTTCTTGATCGTACTTACAGTGTTCTGCTTGATATCCAGGTGATTTGCAATTTCCAGATTTCCGTGCCCTTCTGCGTACATTTCTGCAATCTGCAGCTCCCTTTTGGTTAAACGGCTGAGAGGGTTAATGAGATCCGGATTCTGAACCAGCTGCAGCATTAAGTTCCTCGAGAGCGGGGAAAAATATTCGCCTTTGTGTACAATATCTGAAATTGCCTGTCTTATTTCTGTCTCCTCACTCAATTTACTTACATATCCACTGACTCCGGCTTTGATGAATTTAAGCACATGCAGTTCTTCTTCAAGACCCGTGAATACCAATATTTTAATATCAGGATTGGCCATTTTCATCAGGGGTACAATATGCAGGCTGTTGCCATCAGGAAAATGAGCGTCGATAACGGCTACTTCTACTCCGTTCGCTTTTATCATCTCCACGATCTGCTGTGAAGAGGAGGTTTGATAAATTTTTGAATTCGGAACAACTTCATCGACCAGGATCGCCATTCCCTGACGTACGATGCTATGATCATCCGCTAAAAGAAATACGATCTCATTATTTTCAATTGGTTCTTCCATTATTATTTACTTAAATTTAAATTAATTCTGAATGTTACTTTTGTTCCTTTGTGAAGCTTGCTTGAAACAGAGATATCCCCGTTGAAAAGCTCTATAATTTCTTTGCAAAGGTTCAGACCCAATCCTGCTCCAAAATTATCTATCTTATCAGAAATCATGCCTTGATAATACGGTTCGAAGATTTTTTCAAGATCAGACTCGGAAATCCCTACCCCTGTATCACCTATCGTAGTGATGAGAGAAATAGTATTTTCATCTATTTTCTCAGTAGCCATGGTAAGATCAATCTGTCCGTTTTCCGTGAATTTATTGGCATTTCCCAGAATATTCATGAAGATCTGGTTAATTTTGATGTAGTCCGAATTGACAATCAGATTTTCAGGAATTCTGTCGGTTACCAGAAACTTATTATTTCTTGTTTCTATATAAGGCGTAATGGCTTTGACAATAGAATTAATTTCATCTTTAAGATTAAAAACGGTCTTGACCAGTTTTTTTTCTGTTTCCTGGTTTTTGGTGTACTCAAGAATCTGGGTAGACTGTATAAGCAGGGTGTTGTTGGTAAATTTTATTGATTTAAGGTAATCTTTTGTGGTCTCATCTGCTGTGGTCCTGTTGATTTTGTCAATGAAAATATTGACGATCTTCAGAGGCGACATCAGTTCGTGGCTCAGCATACCAAGAATTCTGTTTTTGAAGTTAAGACTCTTTTTAATTTCTTTATTCGCCGCATTGAGTTTCATTTCATAAATGAATGCGATTCTCGTTAAATACATGATCAGGATAGACACTACAAACATCAGGATCATCAGTCCAAGTACAAGGTAAGTTCTGATTCTGTTGTTATTGGAGCTCTGTTCGTTGTATTCTTTCTCGAGTTCGGATTTAAAATCTTTAATGGCTTTTTCGTACACATTAATCAGCCTGTTACTGTAAACCAACAGCTTAGTGAAATTGCCGTAAAACCTTAGACTTTCCCGCTGGTTCGCAGCCATGGATTTCTGATTCCGGACACTAGAGAGCTGGATTTTTTGACTTCAGTAGTATAATACCTGTTCATGGATTTTGCCAGGCTATCCATTCTCAACTTTACTTTCGAAAGATTGGCCGGCTTTTTATTGGTCATGGTAATGACGGTACTCTCCTTCTGAACATTTACCTTACCTGAAATAGCATCTCTCAGACGCCCCATGAGTCCTTTCTTTTTGATGGTATCAGAATAGGTCTGCGTCTGTATATTCAGATCTTCAAAATTATCATTATTCTTATAGCTTTCCAGCTCATACTGCTGATTCTGGACTTCCTGTACTGGTGGTTTCGAGGAGGTCTGGTATACGGAATCTATGATGGTTTTCAGCTTGACGATTTTTACAGTATCTTTTTTTGCTGGGCGAGCCTGTTTTTCAATCCGGGATTTATATTGCCATAATCGTTTATTTTTTCGAAATTGGCATTAAGCTTCCTGAGTGACTGGAAATACAATTTCAAGTCCTTATCGTCCTGGCTGATCATGTATTTCTGGAGGTAATTCTGCGCATCCATGAAATCCTTCCTAGAGTTATCAGTCAATCCTCCCAATACTCTGCTTTCTTCCAGTTGACTTTTAATAAACTTGAGTTTCTTTTCATTCACAAATTCATTATAAAAGAATATAGCTATAATAACCTGTATCAATAGTATACACACGATCAATGAGTAATGAACGACTTTCCTCAGTTTAAAATTTAAGAATTTATATTTCATATCTGCTTCTCAGCTAATTTAATTTTCTGATTATTTAAGTTTTCCGGGTATTAGTTTTTTTAACGGTACAATAGTATGCTAAAGTCTTAACCGTTACAGCGTTTTATTTTGTTACAAAGTTAAAGTAATTTTTGTCTATTTATATTAGTAAATACGTGTTGAATAAAGGGGAATTCATTTACTTAAAATTACAAAAAATTAACAAAACTCCGGGATTATACTCAGTATAAGTATTTTTTTCTATACAAACATAGATATTGAAAATAATAATTGTTAGTTATTCCTAAGTTCATAATTTCCTTTTAATAAAAAATCATACCATTTTTTTGTCTATCCTAAAATTGAACAGGATTTTATTAAGTCCTCAAACAAAACACAGCTCCTCATTAAAAGCCTGAAAATATATCAATTACACTATTTTATATCTATTTTTTGTATAATACCACATACCTTGTGTATAGCATTCAAATAATTTTATATTCCTAGATCATAATTCAATATTTTGAGAATTAATATTTTTATCACATATTTACATAAAATTCAATTATAAGATAATAATCACATACATAATATATTATTTATTAAATATAAGATTAAAACTCTATAATATTAAATAAAACATCAAAAAATAATAACCTGAAAGCCATTTATTATGATACCCACTTCTATCAGACATAATTTTTATAATTTTTTTTAATCGACCTGATCTTTTGGGATTAAAACAACAATAGAATCTTCTGCAGATGGACTACTGGCATATTAGCATTATCTTAAAATTTTTATTACTAATCCATACTAGTCTATGGGCAGACCAAATCTGGCCTGCCCATAGACATCAATAACATTTATATAACCGGAACAGACACACTAGAAATGAATTATCCGGAAAAATTCTAATATTTGGGAAGCAATAAATCATTGGCTGTTGCCGACTTATCCTTTCATTAAGCACTTTTCAAAGGATATTGCAGGTAAATAACCACCAGATTCAGGACTAAAAAGGAAGCTCAATAAGAACTCCTTTGAGATCCCTATCCAAGAGATGAAGGCAAATGATGAGTAATATACCCGCTGCCATCAGAAAGTTGCCCCAGACAAAAGTTTTGGGAAACAGGATCAGCAAAGCTGCAATGATGGTGACACTGCCATTTATTGTTAATGCTGTTTTGTTAAATCCCCATTTACCGAACATCTCTATCATTTCAGGTTTGCCCGCAATCATTGCATAGCCTTGCTTAACACCCATGTATACAGCAAAAAGAATCAGTATTGAATTAATTATCCTGATGATCATGATTTCATGTTAAAAGTTGAAATGGATAACGGATTTTATTAAAAATCACATTATCCATTCAATGGTTATATATTTTTTTAATAATTAATTTACCTTGTAGTATATCCTCCGTTGGCAAAAATGGTCTGCCCGGTGATCCACCATCCGTCAGTTACCAAAAACTCCACTAAAGGTGCAATATCCTTGATATCAGTAAGTCCGCCTAATGCCGATGCAGATTTATGATAAGCTACAGCATCAGAAGTTTCCTGGCCGTAAAAGAAAGGCGTATCCATAGGACCCGGAGCTACAGCTGTCACAGAAATTCCCCTTTCCCCGAACTCTTTGGAAGCAGCTCTTGTAAAATGCTCTACCGGAGCTTTGGCCCCTGCATAAGTTGAATACAAGCCTGTATATGCAGCCAATAGAGAAGTAACAATAGTACAAATTTTGCCGTGGTCATTCACTTTTTTGCCGGCTTCCTGAAGGAAGAAATAGGCCGATTTTGAATTAACCCCGAACATGGTATCATACTCAGCTTCAGTGGTTTCAACGAATGGCTTTTTCAGTACCATACCGACCGTATTAATGGCAATATCAATACCTCCAAAAGTTTTTACCGCCTCATCAAAAAACTTCGTAATGTTTTCTACCTGGGTAAGGTCTCCCTGAAACAGGAATGCTTCAGCGCCTAATGCTTTTACCTCAGCCAAGGTTTTTTCGCTTTCCTCTTTTGAGCTTTCACTGTTGTAATGAATGGCAAGTTTTGCTCCTTTCGCTGCAAAATCCCTGCTTAACAGTCCTCCGAGGTTTTTACCGCCTCCCGCTATAAGTACCACTTTTCCATTTAAATCATTTCTTGACATAAGAATGTTTTTTTAATTGTTTTAATAGCACAAATATGGGGACTCAATAATTTTAAATCATGGTGAACCTTTCGGAAGTTGTATGTAATTCCGAATTTCTTTTGTTTATTAATGACTGAACTGCCTTTTGACCAGACAGATAAGTTTTTTTAAGGCTTTTTCCTATATTTATTACTCTAGGATCAATATTGATGAGTATAAATGCAGTATCGAGGGTTCTGCACCCATAAGCCTTTAAACAAATACATATTATTTCTTGCTTCCATACGGGAAATAGAGAAAACTTATCCCAAAAACTTCTTATAATATACTCTTTTGCGTTTGCTGTAAATTAAAAACCGTCCCTGCAGGATCTGTAATCCAGTGCATATTTTCAGGAAGCTCCTCAATTTCGTCGCAGGTTTCCACACCGTTCGATTGTAAATATGCTGTCGCTTCTTCAACGTCGGGAACGGTAAGCTGCAACCACGTTTCAGAATGGGTATAGTTATCCACACAATCCAGCCATATAATATTGCTCCCGAATTTCACCTCATGAGTTCTCGAAACCGTCGGATTGGCAATCGGTTTCTCTTCAACCTTCAGCTTCAGGACATCCCTGTAAAAAGCAACGGTTTTTTCATACTTATTTTTCGGAATTTTTATGGCGATATTAATTCCTGCTTCAAATTTTGTATTCATAGTATAGTTTTAGGTTGGGTAAAACGGCTGACCGGATAAAATCTTTTACAGTTCAATATCTCCTGTTATAATCTCACCGGAGCGTTTGTAGTTGGCTAAAATAACTCCTTTTGAAGTCACATGGCTCTCTGCCAGGACAAAGGCAGCCGGAAGAGCATTATTGTCAATCCATTTTTTACCTTCACCGAGGATCAAAGGGTAAATTTTAAGCCGGATTTCATCTACAAGATCATGTTCCAGCAACAGATGAACAAGCTCACTGCTGCCCCAGACCTGAATATCGGCACCTTCAGTTTGCTTAAGCTTCTGTATATCTGTCAGGTTTTTAAGGAAAACAGTATTTTCCCAATCTGTTTTTTCCTTCGTTTGAGACAGGACATATTTGGTCCCTTCGTTGACGGCAGGCCAAAAATTGGCATGTTGCGGCCAGTAAGATTCAAAAATATCAAATGTTTTCCGGCCCAAAAGATAGTCAGCAGGTTTCATTTCTTCCTGCATGATCTGTCCAAAAATTTCATCTCCATACGATACTGTCCAGCCTCCATATTTAAAGTCTCCGGATGTATCTTCTCCAGGACCGCCCGGTGCCTGCATAACGCCATCCATTGTAATCATTGATAAAACGGTTATTTTTCTCATATTCTCCTGTTTTATGGGGTTAAAATAAAGTCTGACTCCTTGTTAATTTAGAATTACTTCAAAAAATTGTTTAAATAGTTCAGGATCGTGTCGGTTTGCATCATCAGACTCACATGACTCTGCCCCGGAACAATTGCCAACTGGGACTTCGGCATAGGCGCCAGATCGGCAGAAATACCTCCTCCCAGTAATGTATAGGTTTTTGCAAGCTCTACTTTATCAAGCCCGTCATTGTCTCCGGATATGATCAGGACAGGTGCGGAAATTTTGGAAATATTGGAATCTCCCAGGTCAAACGGTTGCCCGGCAGTGGCAATCATCTGCTCCAAAAATGGCGTCCATTTTGTTTTATCAGGTGCCACCGCATCGTAGGCGGTATGCATTGGGCTGTTCGTAAAAAGTTCCGGCTTCATCGATTTAAATGCACTGCTTACCTGCGGTATCCATCCTGTACTTTTATAGGCTGCGGAAATAATCACCAGCTTATTTAATTTTCCGGGATTCTGTATGGCAAACTGATAAGCTATTGCTCCGCCAAAGCTGTACCCTACTACATCTGCCTTATCAATTTTCAGATAATCCATCACTCCTGCCACATCACTGGCTAAAGTGGTATGTGATAATTTCCTTTCAGAAAACGGCGTATGGCCATGCCCCTGTAATTCGACGGCAATAACTTTTCTGTTTTTTGACAGTTCCGGGATCAGCTGCCCCCAATTCGTATCGATCGTCATAAAAGCTCCATGCAGCAAAACAACAGGCTTGCCTTTGCCATACACTTCATAATACATTTTAATGCCGTTAACAGGTGCATAACCGCTTTCCGAGGGTTTTAGTTTTTGTCCGTACACTTGTTGTGACCCTGCAAGCATAATGATGACCATCATCATCAGCTTAAAAAACCGTTTGGATTTTAATACATTTTCCATATTATTTTAGATTTTGGTTAATTAAAAAACTTTGAATCAAATTTAACCAGTCATTGTGAAAGGTAACTTGCCACAGGACAAGATTTTATACATCCCGGAAATTATTTTTTACAGATCTGTTTAAAAAAACTTTTTTAAAATTTTTACAAGCATATATCGGTTGATATCTGCAGGTTTGAAGCAAAATATCAGCGAATACACATCTACTCAAGTTAAATATTTTTTCAGAATAACACATGGTAATTGACTAAAATTTATTAATTTCGAAGAGAACTAAACTCTATTATTATGAAAAATTTAAAAAAATCAACAGACAGGAAATGAAAGCAATTAAAGGCGGGATCAACTGTACAGGCGGCCAATTATGCTTAATCAACGGAAAATGGGAATGCAGACCATACGATGGATGTGGTGGCGGAAACCAGCCTTAATTTCTAAAATTTAACCCAATTACTATTATTATGAAAAATTTTAAGAAAATTTCAAGAGACCAGTTGAAGAGTATAAACGGCAGTGCACTCAGCTGCTCTGAAGCATGCTGCCCACCTCCGGGAATAAAAAGATGCCCTTGGGTAATCTGTGTAGCCCCGTGTGATATATTAAGCTAGACAATAGATCATCAGAAATAATAACCTTAGATTTTTAATCTAAGGTTTTTTTATGGAAAGTAATAAAAAAAGTAAGGAGTAACTCAGTAAAAAAGAAATATTAAGCCAAGTTTAACAACTTTCTATCAATAATAATGATTTTTATTCAAAAATTTTACAATAAAAAGTTTCCCAAAGCATTTAATATTATGTATTCCGCAATATCTTTGTACCAGGCTAATAATATGATCTGTGCAAAAGTATATCTCCTCCGTTTTCATCTTTATCTTTTCCATTATTTACAGTCAACAATATAATATTCAGTTATATAATACTGACAACGGCCTCCCGCAGAACAGTGTAAAGGATATCATACAGGACAAATACGGCTTCATATGGCTGACAACCGAAAACGGAATTGTAAGGTATGATGGAATGAAGTTTGTGGTTTATAAAAACTTTCCGCTAAACAACCAAAGGGTTACATTTTTCTACGGTTATCCTGAAAAAGACAGCATTTTTACCACAGGAGATTCCGGGAAAATCTTACTTATCAACAAAAGGTCTCCAAACGTCACAAAAACTTCAAAAAGAAATATCGATTTTATATCCAGGGACAACGTCAATTACTTTTTATACTGTTCTAATTATATCTATACCACATCTCCCGGTATAAACCTTTATTTTCCCTGTCAGGAAGGCATTTATTTTATAAGGGAAAATTCTATTAAATACATCAATAATCTTTCTAAAGCAGAAGAAAATCTGAATATAAAAGCAAAATATAAAAATATTGCCAGAATATTCGTGATCGATAAGTCTGTGTTCTTTATTGATTATCAGTCAAAAAATATTCAGAAAATTGAAAGGGGAAAAATCGTTAGCTCTTATAATGAACCGCTATTAACCGATGCTAAAAGCAAAATTTACTGGAGCAGAGTCAATAACCAGGTTTTTATATTAAACGGAAACAGCATTTACCGGTGCGAGTATAAAGACAACCGGTTCAAAGTATCAAAACTTGTGCAGCTCACTGATATTACTAAAAATATCATCAGCATGTATTATGACAAAACTTATAAAAAGCTTTATCTGGGAAGCAGCACTTATGGACTGCAGATCATCAGCTTTACAGACTTTACCACTGTCCGGAGACCTCCTTCTAAGCCTGAATCTGTTTTTTATGCTACTTTACCATACGGTAGCTCATCTGTAATCAATACTTTCGGAGAGGTATACAACCGAAACGGACTTGTAGAAGATAAGCACTTCAAAAGCATTGTTCCATTCTTTTTGGCTTATGATCAGGAAGATAACATTATTGCCCGCAAAGCAACTGACCTGCTGCTGTATCAGAAAAAGAAAGCTTATGCAAAAATGATTTCCAAACGGAATATTATTTTAATAGACTTTTTTTCGATGCAAAAAGGTACTATACTTTTGAAGCTCTTGAAAAAACGGACGGAACCATTGGATACAAAGGGGTTCTTATGGTATACAATGACCTTTCGTTCAAAACATTAAAGAAAAGATTTTCCTTTAATGACGAACCTACCAAATTCCTGAAATTTGATAAAGATCATCTGCTGGCCGGCACAACGCAAGGTTTATACAAAATCTCATTAAAGACGAATAAAATAATCAAATTAAATCCGAATACCGGATTATCTATCCGCAACATCATACAATCCAGAGATGGCAATTTCTGGATCACCACTTCAGGGAAGGGATTTTATCTGCTGAAAAACGACCACCTCATCAAGATGCCTTATGATTCGGACAATAATATTTCCTCTTCCCATACTATCTTGGAGGATCGGAACGGATTTTTTGGGTTTCCACCAACAACGGGCTTTACAAGGTTTCGGAAAGCCAGCTGCTCCGGTATGTTCATGATAGAAAATTTAAAATTAATTATTATCGGTTCTCAAAAGAATCGGGTTTCAATACCAATGAATTCAACGGAGGCAGTAATAATTGCGGCAACAGGCTGACAAACGGTGAATTTGTACTTCCTTCTCTGGATGGCCTGGTTTTCTTTAATCCGGCAAAGGTAAAAAGCTATTATCCCAGGGATGTTTATATAGAAAGAGCTGTTATAGATAATAAAGAGCAGCATTTCCAGAAGACACTCAATGTAAAACCGGAATCCAACCGTATTGATATTTTCATTGACGTTCCCTATTATTCAGATCCCGACAATCTGGTGATAGAAGCAAAACTGAACGGAACGTCCGGTAGCATTTGGGAGCCTGTAGGAAAAGACGGAAAATTCTCCATTTCAAATCTTAGCTATGGAAACCATTCTTTTGTAGTAAGAATGCTGGTTTCCGACAAGGGAGAATACATTTACAGAAAAATAAACATCATTATTCCACCTTATTTTTATCAGACTGTATGGTTCAAGATATTTATTTCATCCCTTATATTGCTCTTTTTATACTTTCTGGTAAAATGGAGGCTGCATGTTCTGAAAAAGAAAAACCACGAACTGGAAGAAATCATAAGCTCCCGTACCAAAAGCCTTTCTGATACTGTTGAAAAGCTCGAAGTCACCAAAATAAAACTTCATAAAGAAATTGAGCAGCAAAAGAAACTTATCGGAACTATTACCCATGATATCACAACCCCTGTAAAATTCATCGCCCTCACAGCAAAAGAAGCTCTGAATCAAAATGAACTGAGCAGCCAGCAAAGTGGAAAGATCCTGAGTTCTATCTACAAATCCTCGGATCAGCTGTATAATTTCACCATTACTTTAAAAGAATATGCGGATATCTATACCCATCACCGTTCCGATAAAAGGGAACTTTATTCTTTATATAATCTGATAGAAGAAAAAAGGATTCTTTTTAATGCCATCGCAGAAAACCACAACACAAACATTATCAACAAAGTAGACGAAAAATTAATGGTATGGATCAGCAAAAATATATTGGCTGCCATTGTCCATAACCTGCTGGATAATTCCGTAAAATTCACAAAAAACGGAACGATAACAATAGAAAGCGGCACCGACAAAGACCTTATTACCCTGCTGATAACCGACACCGGTATTGGAATGGATGAAAAGAAAATAGAATATTACACAAAGCTTCAGGACAATATTGAAAACGAAAAGTTATTACTCCAAAAATACGGAATGGGGCTTCACCTCGTCCTTCAGCTGCTTCAGATGATCGAAGGCAGAATTGCTTTCAAAAAAATACAGTAAAAGGAACCTCATTCCAACTCATTTTAACCAATAAAAAATATGATTAAGAATATCCTCATTGCCGATGATCACGAGATCGTTTTAGTAGGCACAAGTATGATTCTGGAATCCAAAATCCAGGATGTGGTGATAGACCAGGCCGAAGATTACCCGGAAGCTTTGGAAAAAATATCAAAGCAGAAATACGATCTTGTGATCCTGGACATCAATATGCCGGAAAGCAAAAACAAAAAAATGATCACCGAAATTAAAGCGCTGGATCCCGACATAAAAATCCTGATATTTTCGGCTTATGAAGAAGAAGTAGCCGTACAGTACATAAAAGCAGGTGCCAACGGGTACATCAGCAAACTCAGCAAATCTGAGGAAATATCAGATGCCGTCAACAAAATATTTTCTGATGGTTTTTATTATCCGTCATCCATTGTACAGCAGCTCCTCCAACAGTCTCCATTGGATGCTATAAAAAATTTATCCGCAAGGGAATATGAAATTTTCATCCTGATGGTCCACGGTAACGGTAATCTGGAAATCTCCAATAAAATGGGGATTCAGATGCCAACGATCAGCACCTATAAAAAAAGAATCCATAACAAGCTCAAAACCAAAAATTTAGCAGATCTCATTAAATTACACCAAACCTATATTACCTGATTTTTGCAAACCACCCATACATCCCAATACGTAGAAAATTTTCTACATTAACCTTTAGTTTATTCTACGAAAAAACCTGTTTTTTCGTAGAACATTTCTATACTTTTACATTATGAATAATTATAATTTAAAAATTAAGCTAAATATTAATTAAATAAACAATATTTAACAATCAATTAATACAGAATTATGATTCATAAAGCAGTTTGATAACTACTGCATCTCATCAATAATGTTCGGGAATTAAAAAATTTAAAACTAAAGTAAATGTTAAAAAAAATTACAAAATTGGGACAGATATTAGGGCTGGCAACCTCATCTATTGTATTTTCGCAAACAGGGAATATAGGAATAAACACCCCAAATCCCGGATCAACCATAGACATTAACGGATCTGTAGCGGCCAGCTACACTGCAATTAATACAGCCACTTACAATTTAAGCTCAACAGACTTCCATGTTTCTTACAATGGTACCGCAAATGCTGTATTCAACCTTCCGGCAGCCATCAGCGGCGTAGGAAATTTCAAGGGACGACTATATACCATTAAAAATAATACAAATTTTACCATCACAGTTAATTCCGCAGCACCGGAAACGATCAACGGGAATGCAAATATTTCCATACCTCCAAATCAGAGTGCCCAGCTAATTAATACAGGGCTTACCGGAGCCAACTCTACATGGGAAGTAGTTTCATTGGGCTCTTCTTCAACAGGTGATTATATTATTGTAAAGCCTAATGCAGCACAATCTATATCAACAGGATCCGATGTAACATTTGGATCTGTAATTGCCTCCAACAATATTACTTACAGCGCCGGCGTCTTCAATTTAAAAGCAGGCAAAACCTATGTCTTACGTTGCCAGCTGCATGTTACAGATTTTTCTCTGGCAGGTGGTTTTTTCGTTTACGAATGGGTTGATGCTTCTAACAATTCCGTACTCCCTTCCAGTACCACTGGAGTTGTTGACGCGATAAATAATTATCCTGCAACCACAATAGGAGGACAACCGGAAGCCTATGCTATCTTCAGACCTACTGTAGACACATCAGTAAAAGTAAGATTGGGTGGTGCCGGAACCGCTCAACTAAATCCGGGTATAGGATTTATGTCAATCACAGAGCTTGAAGGAGGTAGTGGCAACGGAACTACCATCATCAATAACAATATCACAGCCAGTAACGGCCTTTCCATGTCAGGCACTGACGTTAAATTAGGTGGCACCCTATCTCAGCCAACCAATATCGCCACAGGCGGAAATAACCTGAGCATCAACGGAAGCGGAAAAGTCCTGGTAGGCACCAATACAGTTCCCACAGGAGCAGGCAATTCCAAAATAGTCATAGACAATGGCACCACAAATGGCGCATTGCAGATTAAAGACGGAACCCAGCAGCTAGGCTACGTACTAACCAGTGATGCCAATGGTCTGGCTACATGGTCATCAACTGTTACTACTGCATTTGCCAACAACTGGACCTCTTATTCAGGAACACTGGCTAATCCTTTTACCGGAGCTACGGGAGGAGGGAATCTGCCAACAGGGATTTCTGTAGTAATTCCTGCCAAAGGATGGTATTTTTTCCGCAGCGGTATTGCCATAAATTCCGATTGTAACGATTACACCTTCTACATTAACGGAATCGGAGATGTATGGAAAAGCTACTGTACTTCCAATACGGCTGTTTATATGGCCCCAAGAGACCAGAACCGGGTGTTATACTTTTCTACTCCGGGAACCTACACCGTTCTGGCCGTTAAAACCAACGGTATTATTCCAGGCAGTTTTAATGCAGGAAATCCAAGTTTTTACCTTGATTTTGTGAAATTCCAAAATTAAAGGAACACTTATCATTAACTACTGTAACTTATTTTAGATTAGCAATCCCCCTGACCATCATTATACCATTACTCAGATGATGAGAGAGAAATTTGTTCCCAAACAAAACGGGGGATTCTAATTTTACTATCAATTATTAAAATCATTACATAATTTAAATATTTATTTTAAAACAATAAAAATAAATAGTAAATTTAAAACATAATTCATGATTGTATCTGACTATTATTTAGCATAATACGTCAATCAGGCAACGCGTATTTCCGTTATTGCATTTTTAAGTATAATAACGTATAGATAAATAAACGATAACCATTAAAACTACAAATCATGAGTAATGAAAATTTTAATCCGCTTGAACTGCTCACGAGCAAGTTCAGGTACCCTTTCCCCACCCTTAAAAATCCCCATGCAGACGAACTGCAGCAGATCACAGAAAACGAATGGATCGATGGGGAATATCTCTGGATCTATAAAAACAATCCCCAAATCCGTAAAAAGTACAAAAAGACCCTGACCGCACACATTGCAGCCCAGTGGTTTCCTACAGCTCCGATAGAAAGGTTTAAACCGATCTGCAGGTTGATGCTCTGGACTCTTTATAACGATGACTTATATGAGGAAGAAGAACCGGAAAATATTGATTATGTACATGCTCAGTCAATTGCGATACTGAACGGGGAAATCACCGCCTGGCAATCCGGAATACCATTAGGCAAAATGCTTGCCTCGCTCAGGGAGGAGCTGCTACAGTTTATACCACAGGAGTCTATCCTTCGTTTCAGCCGGATGATCAGCAGATATTTTGAAGGATTGAAAACTGAACTGGAATACAAAAGAAATAAAAAGTTTCCAACGGTAGCAGACTGCATAGCTTTAAGAGAAGATTCTATCTGCCTATACCCTTTTTTACAGCTTACAGAGGTGGAAACGGGCATTATATTACCCCCGGAAGTACATGACCACCCTGTTGTCCGGCGGCTGCAGGCTCTGGCCTGTCATCTCGTCACATTTTTCAATGAGGTGCAGTCTGTGACAAAAGATGAAGCCACCGGAAGTATTTACTACAATATTGTCAAAGTTATCCAGAACGAGCGGGGAATCTCTCTGGAAGAAGCATGTCTTGAAGATCTGCGCCTTCACAACGAAGACCTGAAAGAATTTGTAACTCTGCAGGCTTCCCTTCCTGATTTTGGCATCTGGCATGAAGCCGTAGTGAACTGGGTGCATTATATGAGTATGGTACTAAGCGGCTGGAAAAATATCTCTACGAAACTGGCCCGTTACAATGCCATGGAATTTCCCAATACAGAGGAACTCAGGGAAAAGCTAAATGCCCCATCGCATGAGTCCAAAGAAATTAACAAAACAACACAAATATCCCTAAACAAATAAAAATGACACCAGAACAATTTAACAGCTCGGATTATTTACCACGGGGGTTTTATCCCTGGCCTGATCTTATCAATTCGCATGAGGAACAAATGGGAAAGGATATGGATAACTGGATTGACAATGATTATACCTTTTTAACGGAAAAACAGCGCGAAATTTATAAAAAAATGAGACTTCACAGGTGTACTGCCCGTATGTGGCCGGATTTAACCTACGAACAGGCCGTTCCCTGCAACAGGTTCATGCTCCAGTACGTTGCGCTCGACGATCAGGTAGAGCATTTATCCCTTGAGGAAATTCAGCAGTTAAGAACCCGTTGTACAGATATTCTCAGAGGTGCCGAGCCTGCTCCGGAAGAAAATGCCCTTTATCATCATATGGCAATGATCCGGGATGAATTTCGTGCTTTCATGCCGGATCTGTGGATGGAACGCTTCATTTACTATTTCTATCAGTCTTTCAGATACGGAATAGAATTGGAGTTTCCTTACAAAATAGCCCACCGCCCCCCTTCCCTGAATCTTTTTAAAACGATCCGGGAGTATTCCGTTCTTATGCGTCCTTATCTTATCCTTGGCGAAATTGAATCGGGACTTGTATTGCCACAGCATATCTTTGAGCATATCGTAGTACAAAAAATGATCTCCCATATGACACTCGTGGTGGCCTGGCAAAATGACATCCATTCCCTTCCGAAAGAAATGGCAAAAGGCACAGAGGTATTTAACCTGATTTTTGTATTGCAGCAAGAATATAATCTTTCATTGGAGGATGCCTGCGCAGAAGCTTTACGCATTCATAATGAAGAATTAAAAAACCTTATGGATTTGCATTCGGAATACCGGGAGTTTGGTGAGTATCAGGAATATGTTGACAAATTCGTCTATTATGCAGGAGTTGGCCTTCAGGGTGTAAATACTTTTTATCTTGAAACCAACAGATACAAGCATGGCGGAGTCGGTTTTGCCTGGCCTGAGGATCATGCTTCCAACAAAAGCCTGTAATACATCTGAAACAAAAAAAACATAATTACAATAAAGCTCCCGGGTATTATTTGGGAGCTTTATTTGAAATAATGAACTTCCGGGAGATTACAATAGCATTACTATCATCTCCCCACTATAATTTTTTGAACAAGCTTTACAGTTTCAGTTAGATATCCACCCAAACCGCAGGAAAAAGAGTTGGATAATGTTTTTTGAAAAACTATGATGTCCTTTATGTTTTTGTTTCAATTTGGTAAGTGCTTTCCTGCAGTTTGCTGGCTTTTTATGATTGGAGTTTCCTGGTTATTAGTTTTTTTAGCTTAAAGTATCAATGCTGCTAAAAGGCATCGTTCAAACTTTACAGCATCCTTTTATATAGTCTGTGTGATGTTGTGGATGTTTGAATAGTTATTAAATAAGCTATATAGGTTCAAAAAATTCATACTGAAGATCAGCCTCTGTAATCTGTGTATTTAATGAATTATAAGAATCCTGCTCTCCCTCTTCCGCAAGGACTTTGGATTCCTGAATTAATTTTCCTTCAGTATTAAAAACTTTTACCAGAACCCATTTTCCGCTGCGTTCCAGCTCTTTCAAACCGTATTCGGATTTATATTTAATTTTTCCGCTTTGAAGGATACCGTCTTTTACAACTGCTTTATTGGCAGGTTTTCCTTTGGCATACTGTACAATCTGTGCTGTGAAACCACTATCCTGCCCTACCGGCTGGCTGTAGGTATAGGCAATAGCCCCCTTTTCATCATAAACAGTAGAATTATATACCGTCTGATCTGCATTAATTTTTGTTTCTGCTTTTAAATTTTCTTCGTCTCTGAAATACCTGGAATGCACTAAAACGCCATCCTTATAATGCTGCTCTACAAGTCCCTCATACAGGGTACCGTTATAAGGCATGTCATCTTTATAGGTCACCGCACCTTTTGGTTTCCCGTCCGGATAATAATACCTGATCTCCTGGGTCATCTCATCTTTCAGTACCTGTTCGGAAGATAATTTCCCGTTTTCATCAAAATATTTTTTCAGGACCGCAAAACCATTTTTATAAGACTCAATGGTAACAAAACCGGAAAAATTATAATTGAACTGATAATCTTCTCCATCCTGAGGCTTGTAAGATTCGGTTTCTTTATCATAGATATAGGTAAGATTGCCTATCAGCTTTCCTGTTTCATCATACGTTTTTTTATAGCCTCCTTTCTTGTTTTTCTTTTCTTCCTGCAGAATTTCACCTTTTGTGGAGTAGATGATACTTTCTGTTACTACTCCTTCTTTATTCTGCTTTTCAATTTTGGACACCTTCATAGGATCCTGGTAGTACTCTACCGTTATTTTATCAGCAGAATTTCCGGAACTGTTTACCCCGATAAATTTTCCTTTTTCACCATAAAATTTGGTTTCGAACGCTCCTGTATTGCTGTTACTTACAGTTTCATAACGGATTCCTTTAATATCCTCATCATAAACAACGGATTTGAAGCTATCGGGAGTTTCATAGGTAGTAACCGTGTTATAATAAGACATTTCTTCCGGATTTTTATAATTGTAGAGTTTGCCTGTAAAATTACCGTCTGCTTTATAAACCAAATCCTCCAGAATTCTTCCCTGCTCATCAAAAGTTTTAGCGGGTCCAACCTGGTTACCGCCCGAGAATGTTCCTGTACTTAAAACTTTACCTTCTGCATTGTACCAGGTAACCTGACCTTCATATACTTCGCTTCCCGGTGTAGCATCCGAAACAAGTCCTTCCATCTGAAGCGTTCCGTTTTTATAAAAATCCTTGATTAAAATGAGTTTTCCTCTATTTTCGGTTTCCCGGTAAAATTCCATCTTGCTCTGAGTGGTTTTCTCCCAGTTTTCATCAAAATAGATTTTTTCCTGTGCGTTGGTGTGAATGCTTATGATCAGGGCGAAAACCGCTGATGTAAATAATTTTTTCATTTTAAAAAAGATTTAGATATACATAAAAGCCATAAAGAACAGCTTCCAGTGTTTTATCATAGTTCTGATATATCTTTCCGGACACTTGAAAAATTTTCATCATTGTGTTTTTTTGTGCCGAAATGACGTTGCCAAAGGTCTGTAAAATCGCAATGGCAAAAAATCCCTGTTTTCAGCTAATTTGTGATCTTAGGGTTTGAAAATAAAAATTGTTGTATTGAGTCTTAGCAGTCAAACTGAATGGCAACTTCAGCTGCTTTTTTAATCAGTTTTCCTTTTTTTGCTTTGGAAGAAAGATATAGGATCACCCTTTCCTCTTCATAATCCCGGTTGGCACCGAAAATAAAGTCTGGTTTCCCATCTTTATCAATATCTCCTATGAAAAGTAATTCTACAAAAGTATCGTTAAATGATTCTTCCTCTAAAAATAAGGTTTCCGGAGAATTACCCGCTGACAGATAGAGCTTATAATCTTTTACATTCTGATAGAGCTCTTCGCCTTCATCGGTGTGCACTTTTTCTGATGAAAGCACTTTTCCTTCTGCACGCAAAGTATACTCCTGATCTCCGAAATGAAATTTTAATTTTTCTTTTGGCCAGATTTTATTTTTCAGGATTTTAACTGTTTTTATTTCCCCTTGTGTCAATCGCGGATTACCTAGTAGTAAAAGGCTGTTATTTTTAGAATTAATAATTCTGGTAGAGTCTCCTGAGCATTCGGAATATCCTCTTGTAATGGTATAATTTGCCTTACCCAGATAAAATTTTCCGTCCTTCTGATATAAATCCAACCAGTGTTTTTTAAGGGCATTCACTTCGTTTTCGTTCCCAAAATCCCGGTATTCTTTGGGTAAAAGGATTCCAAAATCTTCATTTGCCTCTTCAACCGGATTGGGCTCCGGATCTTTTAATTTTTTACCGGACTGAACTTCCTGTTGAGGATGTTTTACCTCTTTTTTGTTTCCTGTATTTTATCTTTGCAGGATATCACCATCATTAAGGGTAAAAAAATTAAAATTGTTCTCTTCATTATTTTGCTCTTTTGTTTATTCTATGCTGTCTTAAGACGCTGATTTCTGAAACTGATTTCATCACTTTTCCTGATTATTTTTGCAGCTGAAATCTTAAATAATTTGCTTCCACAAATAAAGAGCAAATTTGTAAAAAAATAGGTTTGAAAGACATCCCTTTTTTCAGCCAGTTTAGTCTACATGCCCTATTTAAAAAGAAAAAATGTAAAATTTTACCCAAAATTAGCTGAAAGCAGGGATTGGAAAACCTGAAAACAATAACGATTTTTGGCTGTAAATGTGAACCGGTCATATTTGATGATATAACATGCCCGGTGAGAAATAGCAAAGTAATAACTTTGCAGCGCTTACAAACCATACAATGCTGATCAATTTTTTTCTTTTTTGCGCGCTCCAATTATCTTTATATGTCTTGTATTAGCTGGTCAGGCTGCATCTGCCCAGGAACTGCACAACAGCCTGGAACAGCAATATAAAAAGTATAAACCGGGAAGCACGCAGCGAATGATGATTACCGGAAAGTATGCACAGGCACTTTTTTTAATAATCAGGAGGATAAAGCTTTTGCCATTTTAAATGAAAATATTGCTTATGCCAAAAAGCTGGCAGATGGAAAGTATGCTGCTTATTTATACATTATTTCAGCAATCAATTACAGACTGCTGGATAATGTCAGGGCCTATGAAAATGCTTCCAGGCTTGCCCAGCTTTATAAAGAAAAAACAAAAGATCTGGAAACAAAAGGCTATGTATCCTACGGGCTTGGCTGGATCCAGGAACGTAATCAGAAGAAAGCTGAAGCGGTTCGTTATTTTTTAAAAGCTTTATCATCTTATGAAAAAGCACCTTACTCTGAAACTTTAAATACCAGGAAAGCGTCTGTATACCGGGAATTAAACAGTATTTATGCCGATTGGAACGATTATCAGCTTCAGGAGAAGTACAGCAAGCTATCGCTGGAAATTGCCCAAAAGCAGAATGATCCTATGAACTTATTCGATGCTTATATGGCCATGGGATATATGTACGAGAAACGCTACGAATCCACTTCTGATAAGGCCTTTATCCATCAGGCTGAGTCTTATTACATCAAAGCAGTAGAGACCTATAAAGCCAATAAGGCCCATATCCCCATTCCTTCCAACCTCTCTTTTGTAGCCATCAATCTGGCCAATTTATATTTAAATTATTTCCCGGAATCTTACAGAGATAAGGCACTTTATTATGCCAATTTAGCTAAAACCCAGGGGATCGCCACAGGAAATCACGACCATGTAGCCTCTGCCAATGGTCTTCTGGCAGAAGTAGCCTTACAGGATGGTAATAAAGAAGAAGCAAAACAATATCTTTTGGCAGCCCTTGCAGAATCTGAATATGATAAAGTCACTGATCTGAATATCAAGCTGTCGATTTTTGAAAATCTCTCGAAGCTGTTTGAGGATGAAAATAATTTTAAAGAAGCTATATTCTACCAAAAAGCTTACTTGGAGACCTTCAAAAAAGTGTATGATCAAAAAAGTGCTGCTTTGGGTAAACAGCTGGAAACCCAGTATGAAAGGGAAAAGCAAAAGCAGCAATTGCTAAGGTTACAACTGGCATCTGAAAAGCAGGAACAGCGGCTCAAAGAAATGAGCTGGCATAGTTTACAGCAGGCCCAGAAATTGGAAAACCTGGAACTCACGAAGGAAAACCAGTTGAGAAAACTGGAATTTACTGAAATGGAGAACAGTAAAAAAGCACAGGAACTCCGTTTATCCCAGCTGGAATCTTTTAACAGAAAACGTGAAGTAGATCTCTACAAAGCCCGTATTGACTACAAAGAGAAAACCAATACATTTTATATCGGGCTGACGGCCTCTGTTTCTTTACTGCTCATCTTACTGCTGTATGCCTATTTTCAAAGGGCAAAAGGCATAAAGCAAAAAGAGAAACTACATCTTCTCGAGATGGAAAAAATCATACAGGACTCAAAAATATCCAATCTTACGGTGATGCTGGAAGGACAGGAACAGGAACGGGGAAGAATTGCCCGGGATCTGCACGACGGCCTGGGAAGTCTGCTTTCCGGAACCAAAATGAATCTGTTCTTATTAAAGGATAAATCCAATGCTGATCATCAGCTGCAAATAGAAAGATCAATGGAACAGATCGATATAGCAGTTGACGAGCTTCGGCACGTTGCGCATAATCTCATGCCGGATCTGCTCCTGAAGTATGGACTTCAGGAAACATTGATGGAATATGTTTCCAGGATGACTACTCCGAAGCTGGATGTTGATGTTCAGTTTCTGTATTATTCCAATCAATTACCCTTAGAAAGCCAGCTGCTTGCCTACAGGATCATTCAGGAGCTGGTGAACAATGCCGTAAAGCACGCTAACGCAAGCCAGATCATTATTCAGTTCATTGAAAATGAATCCGAATATGTCATTATCGTGGAGGATGATGGAAAAGGGTTTGATATAAATACTTTGAATCACTCGCATTCTGCAGGGTTTCACAATATCCGTTCCCGCGTTGAATTCCTGAAAGGTACTATGCATATAGAATCCCAGATGAATGTAGGAACCAATATTGAAATCAAATTTCCAAAATAAATAAATTTATGACTAAAATCGCTATAACCGACGACCACCCATTATTGCTTGAAGGCTTAAAAAATATCCTTTCCCAGCAAGAAGGTTTTTCCGTAGTCGGGTGCTATTCTTCTGCAAGTGAGCTTTTTGCAGGATTAGAAAAACAGAGTCTGGATGTGCTGCTATTAGACATTAATCTTTCCGATGGGAACAGTATAGATCTGATTCAGCCTATATTAAAAAAATATCCTGACACTCAAATCATTATTTTGAGTGTGCACAATGAATTTGCAGTCATTAACAGCACCTTAGAGGAAGGCGCTATGGGATACATCCAGAAAAATGCTTTGGTCACAGAAATAATTTCAGGAATACAGACCATACTTAAGGGGGAGAAGTTCTTATGCAACCAAACCAAAAGAATTGTAGAGATGAAAACGAATTCCGGGCTCAATGCGGTACCTAAATTAACCCGCCGGGAAAAAGAAATTTTGCTAGAAGCATCTTTAGGTCTTACCACCATCCAGATAGCAGATAAATTATGCATAAGCCCTCATACCGTAGAAAGCCATCGCAAAAATCTGATTGTCAAATTCAAAACCACCAATTTAAGCACAGCAATAAAATTGGCAATGGAATATGGATTGGTTCGACAATAAACCGAGCCGTCAATATCATCTTGATTTTTAACAGTTTCAGATCAACATTGAATTATATTTTACCTCAGCAGGATTTTTAACCATCCTTGCAGGCATTATGACTTCACTCATATAATTTCCGGAAAGTAACTGTTAATTTTGAAAGTGTAGAGCCAATTCAACATTAATTCACAATTAATCAGCTTATGAAAAATCTATTTTTATTCCTCATTGCCATTAGCTTTACTGCTTTGGCCTGTAAGAAAAACGAAACTGAAAGAAATACTACAGAATCTGTTAATATGCAAAACAGTCAAACTGATACGGCATCTTCAGCATCCGAAAGTTCAAAAGACAGTGCATCAAAACAGGATAGTATCAATACAAAGACTCACATAGGCGGAAGAAAAACGAGCAATAACAATACGGGTAATAGCAGCGGTAATGTTAACGCTGCGGTGTCAGACAGCCTGCAGCCTTCAAGACAAAAATGATAAGAGAGTCTTCATTAGGGTTCTATTCCGGATATTAAAGTTTATTCCTGAATGAATATTGATATAATGTTCAATTTTTTTGTTATGACAACGTTGTGATAGAATTGTAAATCTTATCATCAATAACTAATCATTTGATTTTTATTTATTTGACATTTGCTTCATATGTCAGGCGAAGTTTTCGGTTAATTTTGACATTCTTCTAACCTTTTTAATTATGCTTGTACTAAAGGTAATAAAAACAAGATTTTATTTATACAATACCGGTTCGGTTATACCCGCTTTTTTAAGCTGTTTCTTATTCATTTCGAAATGCATAATGGTCATATCGTTATAATATTTTCTGAAAGAAGGTAAATTGTATTGAGCTCTCCATTTGTCGACCTGGGTACTGTCTGTAAGTCCGTATTTGGGAATAGCCTGCCCAATTTTGTTATACGTTACCTGTGAGCCAAACCGTTGTTTTTTCTTTTGATTGACTGCAATTCTATCCTCCAGCATCGCGTAATGGCTTCTGTCAGCATTTTTTTCCTGATTTCTTTTTTCAGGACTTTCAGCATTTCTTGCTGGAACGGAACATCATTATCCGCATGCTGAATTGAGATCCAAAACTGGGTTTCTTTTTCACCGATTTTATCATATCCGAGGTAGCCGTATTTTGAATAAAGCCTTTTTATTTTATTTTGGTTTTCAAGGTCAACACTGTCTCTCATTTTCAGGAATACATCCCACATTTTTTCTTCTCCATATTTTTCTTTCAACTCAGGAAAAGGAATACCTGCATATTTTTGGTCAATGGTATAGATGTGGTCAAGTTCGTCCAGAATAGTTTTTCTCTCAGCGTCAGAGATTTTTCCGGATCTGCAACTTAGCGCTATAAAGCTTAAGAATATCATTATCAGATATTTTTTCATATACATAATTTATCTTTTAGAAGTTGTTAAAGAAACTTACCTTAATTATTTCAAAACAGGGATTTCAACAAAACTATCATTAAACCACCGGATCACCAACGGTTCTTTTGCATCGGCAATGGTTTCGGAAGTTACTGTTTTTCCGGTTCCGTAGTTCAGTTCTGAGAAAGGATTTTTATTGACATTCAGTACAATGACCAATCGGCTTCCTTTCTGCAGTTGCTTACTGATCAGATGTGTATTTTCAAATGTGATGGTTTCTTTTTTGCCGGGAGTCAGCAATTGTCTTTTAGTATTGTCTTTGGCATAGCTTGCACGGCCGATATAGTAGGAAAGATGAAAATATTTTCCTTCCGGTGTGAGTTCATAAAGGGTTAGCCCCAGATCTACGTCTTTTTTGTTGATGCTCAGTTTTATATTTCCAAGGAATGACCCGTTCACGAGCATGGCATCCAAAGGTTCGCTTATAAAAATATAGCCGTTACCAGAAACGCTTTCTCGAATAATAGGATCCGGATAATAATCATTATTGCTGATTGTACGGTCCGCAAAATCTACTTTCTGAACCAAATATTTATTGGGTTCAGGTTTGTTTTGACTCAGTAAATATTCGTTATCGCTGACTTTAGCAGCACTCAGATAAAATTTCAAATAACTATTATGCATAGCCTCCAGTGAAGCAGCGCTTCGCCATTCATCTGTTCCCATAACCTGATAATTGATCTTATCTTTCAGAAAAGCAGGTTTTTCAGCACCTTTCAGAATATAATCCAGCCATTGATACGTGTATTCCTTGATTGGAAATAAAGCATTTTTACTGACTGTATATCCGTTGATAATTTCCTGCCCTCCCATTTGTGTACCGAAATGGCCATAAGGACCAATCACCAGATAAGCAGGCGTCTGGGGACTGTACTTATTGAGCTCTCGCAGATAATAAATTCCTGAATTCTGGGAATCATTATAATAACCGTCAAATGCTAAGACAGGAATATTAATCCGGGCAAAATCTTCTTTATAGGGAGCCATATTCTGCCAATACTTATCAAATGCGGGATGATTTATCCACCGCTGAAAAAGGCGGTTCGGTGTGCCATCAATACTATCCATTTTACTATAGGCTGCTCCGGTTTCCCACCATTTGAACATCATATTTCGGAATCTTTTGCGGTCATCTCCCGTTTTATTGTCAAGGTATTTATTGCTGCCTACATAAAAAGACCATTCGTAATTGGGATTGATAAAAATATTATTTTCCATGGGAAGCCCCATTCCGGGGCGGTTGGCAACATATGGTACAATTGTTTTCAGTGCAGGATGAAGATTTTTAGCTGCCGCCCATTGTGTGAAGCCATTGTAGCTTCCTCCATACATTCCTATTTTACCATTAGACCATGGCTGTCTGCTGATCCAGTCAATGACGTCATAGGTATCTTTTCCATCGGTTTCATAAGGATAAATCTCAGATTTGCTGAAACGCTTTCCTCTTGTGTAAGCCATAACACCTACATATCCCCTATCTGCAGCTTCTTTAAGCGACTGCATATCCCGCCCCTGATCCCGCACATAGATGGTAAACTGTAATACGACAGGTCGCGGAACATTATCATTTTTTTGCGCACAACCATTGCAGAAATCTCCGCTCCGTCTCTTGTACGGATCATCACACTATCCTGAATATTGTATAGAGTCTGGTCCTGCTGACGGGCCCAGAGAGTCTGCTGGGCATATAATGAGCAAAACCCCAACGCTATAAGAATGATTGTCAACCTTATTTTATTTACCATAATGATTCTTTTAATCTGAATATCCTTATTTCTGCAATCCTGTTATCTATACCGTTAATTCTTGGGCAAATCCCACCAGGTATAACTTTTTTGTACAATTTTCCAGCTTCCCTTATATTTCATCAGTAAAAAATAATCAATAAATTTTCTCCAGCCCGGGACTACAATCTCCCCTTTTGCGATGGCGGCATCTTTTTCAACATCAATCGAGATAATGCGTCCGATTCTATTCACTTTATTGCCCGGTTTTATAGCATTGATATATTGTTGTCCCGAACGGATCCAAAGTGTATCTGAAGTTACGGTATACAGATTAAAATCAGGATGAAATGCTTTCCGGAGCTTTTCCGGTTCTCCGTTAGCCACTCCGTCCATATAGTTGTAAAGCGTTTCTTTAATCTGTTCTTTATCGGTGTTCTGGGCATTTTTATCATCCGGTTTCTGGGCAAAAACAGTTCCCGAAACAAGCAGGAGCGGAAGGATGATCCGTATTGTTTTCATAGTATCATATTAATTTGTTATTGACTGTTTGCAGGCTTGGTGTACTGTTGGTGTTCGTTTACTCTATTTCCTGATTATTTCAAAGTCTTTTTTATGTCGTTCAGAAAATCAAATACAGGAAAAGCATCCCCTTGATTGGTCAATGCAATGACCGTATTGCCGTTTTTCAGATCTCTCCAGAACAGGCTTCTGAAACCTGCCAATCCACCCGTATGTTGGGCAATCATCGAACTGTCAGATTTCTCGATAAACCAGCCTGATCCATATTCAGAATGGGTTCCGTCTTCCAGAATGGGTGTCTGATACAGTAATTTGGTGCTTTCTTCTGATAATAATTGATGGGTTCTTAACGCCCTGTCCAGTTTATAAAGGTCTTCCGCCGTAGCGTAAATCCCCCGTCTCCAGTCGTAAGAATGGAATAGTCATCCACTTTTTTATCCCTGTTATATCCTATAGCTTTATCGGGAATGACTGTATTTGATTCATAAACTGTGGTATGATGCATTTGCAGGGGATGGAAGATATTTTCTTTCAAAAATTGGGCATAGGACATTCCGGAAACCTTTTCGATAATTAAGGACAGGATAATATAGCCGGAATTGCTGTACTGAAATTTTGTTCCGGATTTAAAGTCTAATCCATCCTGATTTTGAAGCCAATGGATAACATCATTATTGGTCAAACCTTTTTTTGTAAGTCTATTTTCATAATCTCTTATTCCCGAAGTATGATTCAGCAATTGCCTGATGGTAATATGTTGGGCGTAGGCAGGAAGATCATCAACAAACTTTACGGCATGATCATCGAGTGAAAGAAGTCCTTTTTCTGCTAGTTGAAAAATGGCAACGGCAGTGAAGGATTTACTTAATGAAGCGATATAAAACGGGGTTTCTTTTTTCAGTACCGTTTTGTTATGTAAATCCCGATAGCCGAAAACGGTATCCATAATGACTTTATCATTTTGAGCGATTAATATACTTCCATTGAATTTTCCCTTTCGGTAATAGTTATCAATCACTTCATCCGGAGTTTGACTGGTAGTCTGACACCCCATTACTATTAAAAAGAAGATAAAATAAAAATGTTTCATATTAATTTTCATTTTGGTAAATCTTTCCACACTTCCCGCCTTAAAATATGAATTGATTATGTGGTTTAGTTTATACTTAGGACAATTGTCATTTTAGAACTATTACATTTCGGTTTGCTCGTATATGTTTTGTTTTGCCTGATCTAAATTCACTTACTTTTTATTTATTAACTGAATAGCATAATCTAACTCTGCATCTTGCTTATTGATCCAGTTTTCGAATGTAGTTGCTATTTCATGATCCGGTATTGTGCCGTGGCCGAAATTTTTATTCAGATCAACCGCATTGGTGTATTTCTGCAAAGGTATAGTAATAACCAACCCGGTCGGAATTTTAGCCTTGCTCAGCATTCCACTTGTATTCCCCTGATAACCACCACCCGTCTCCTGCCCGATCACGACAGCTTTTTTGTTATACGACATCACTGCCGTAAAATCAGCACAGGATGAAAGGCAAAGACCATTGGTTAGCAGATAGCTGTTTCCCTTAAAATTCATCTTGGCAGGTTCCTGCGGTTCGTAGTAATCGAATTCTTTTGTGATCCATGATTTTTTCCAGAGATACAATCCATTATTTTCCTCAGGTTTTTTGTAGAACATCTTATTGACACCCTTGATCTCTTTCGCTACAGCTTCTGTAACTTCGATCTTATCCCAGTATCGGAATGTCTTGTCGAAGAAGAAAGAGGCCAGCAAAGCTGCATTATCATCCGTTCCTCCCGTATTGTTCCGTACGTCAATGATAAAATTCTTGATATTCTGTTGTTGCAGAGTCTGAAATACGTCCCTGATAAATTTCTTAAAATTCTGCCCACCCTGTTTTATTGCAGTATCGGCAAAGGAATGAATTTTTAAAATAGCCATTCCATTTTTTACCTCAAACTCAAGGGGCAAATTATAGTTTTTTTCAAGCTGTTCCAAAGGTGGAAATACATCTTTGGAAGTACCGTTCAACTCAAAGGTCTGATCAATACCTTCTGATCTCATAACAACTTTGAAAACTTTAGGTGCATCTATTATTTCCTGATACCAAAATGGAAATCTGTAATTCAGCAGAAGAATCTTTTCCGTTTGGTTATATCCGTCTGAAGGAATTGCATCAAGCAGCTTTTTTAATACCTCTGAAACAGGAGCTCCATTAATTGAAACCAACTCTGCCCCCTGTTTAATACCTTTATTTTCCGAGTAATTCTTGGAGACTAATACCTTCTGATTCCTGGCATCCACGAAAAGTTCTAACGGTAACAAAGTATTAGAATTATTAAGATAATCTTTATATTCTTCCGGCAGCTCAATTCCGGTGTGAAGGCATCCAATCTTAGCAAATAATGGTTTCAGTTTCCTGTAATATTGCAGTTGGGTTAAAGAATCCTGAATGCTCTGTTGAGTGGAATCAATCAACAATCCAAATTTTTCCTTATCCGTATATCTGTAGAATCCCGGATGTTTTTTGCTGATCTCATCCATTAATCCTAATGTAAATTGACGTAAGCTGTCTGCCGGATATTTGTGATCAGGTTTAAATTCCTTTGTCTGCCCAAAGAAGTTTAGCGTTGAACTTATCAATATTATAATTGTTAATGCCGGTTTAACAAAATAATTTTCTTGCTTTGATAGATTGATCATTGTTTATCTAGTGATTTAATTCTAATATTTCCTCCTATTTTTCGTGTTGATATTTAAATTAACCTAAATATCTTTTCAAAAACTTTATTTCCGGGTCTTTTCGAGAGATTTATAGAAGATCACAAATGCAATCCAGATCACCAATAATATAACAATTAAGATCAATTCTGTCTGATGGAGGCCATTTCTGAAAAAATTGTTCAGCGAATGAAATCCGGCAACAGCCAGTAATGAACAGGTCTTAGTATACACCTTACCAATTCCCCAGGTACCTAAAAACAATACACCGAGAAAAATCATATTGGAAGCAGTGAATTCAAAATTCAGATGCCAGATAAACCATAAAACGGCAATAATGATGATGCTTTGAAGTTTCGGCAGATCTTTCAGCTGTTCCTGCAAGAATCCGCGCCAACCGATCTCTTCCAATAAACCATAGACCAAAACCGTGAAAAGCAGTACAAAAGGAAATTGTCCCTGCTGAATGTAGCTGACTGTTCCAATGAGAACAACAGGAAGTATCCAGAAAATAAGCAAAGGCAAAAGTAAGTTTTTGTAATTTCCTTTCAGGGACAGCTTTAAGGGAATATTAAACAATTTAACCGAAACCAAAGCACCGATAGCAGGACCAATTCCCCGGAGTAAAATTTTTATAAATTCGTTGTCGGTAAAATTAAACAGATTGGTTTTCACCGCCAAAAAGCGAAACAGAATGGCAATAGCATAAAAAACGATAATGCTCCCAAGTCCTTTTCTTTCTTTCATAGTTTTTTGAATTAGAATCATTCAAAATTAATTATAAGAAAGATAAATCCACTTGACGATGGGTAAGTTTTACTTCCCGGTCACTCTTTTTCTGAGGCGGCTTAAGCTTTCGGCAGTTAATCCCAGATAAGAAGCGATTATTTTTAGAGGTGTACGCTGGAAAATTTCGGGACGCTGGCTGATGAGGTTGAGATAACGTTCTTCCGGGCTAAGGGTCAGAAGGTTGATCTGATCCTGTTGTTTTCTTAAGAACAATATTTCGGGGATGGCTTTGCCAATCCTCAATCCTGTTTCATTACGGGAATAAAGCTCATTAAGGTCAGGGTAGCTGATCGACCATAGGGTGCAGTCTTCCAATGCCTGTGTTTTAATACCTGAAGGCTGCTGCTTGAGGAAAGAAAAATAATCGCTCATAAAACTGTGTTCATACAGTAAGTTGATGCAGATGTCTTTTTTCCCGTTCCAAACGAATAGACCGACAGAACCTTTGGCTACAATATTCAAATATTTTTCTACACCCTGATAATCTTTTATAACCTCATTTTTCTGAAATTCCCTGACCGTTATTTTTTCCGAAAAGCGTTCCCAGATATTGGTTTCAGCATTATAAAACGGAGAAAAAACTTTTTGAATTTCTTGGGGTGTAGGCATATATTCAATTTTTACCTACAAATTTAGAATTTTCAGCCCAATTACTTACTGAACCGGCATGGTTCGTAGTGATCAAAATATTTTTATGAAGTGAAAAGCTAAAAAACCATTCTCTAACGAGAATGGCCTGTAGTATCTTTATTTCAAATTATCCGCAATGAAAAAATCATCAGCATTTTCTGAGATTGGGATATAAAGCCTCTCCCATTCTTTGCTCTTTACCATATCCCAACTGTGTCCTGTTCCTTTCAGATCCTCAGCAAGCAGGACGGTACCGGGTTTTATCATAAAAGTTGAACCATCGGTAACCTTAAATCTGATGTTCCCCTTAATCGTAATTACATATTGTCTTCTTGGAGCCGGATGGGCATTTTTCTCCCATTCCTCAGTCTTGTTGCTCATCCAGAATGTACTCGTATTCATATGCTTCAGCGTAGGAATTTTTCCTTTCTCGAATGTACATGATCCGTCCGGGTTATTGACCAGCCTTATCGCCGGAATGAATTCGCTGGTTTCCTCAGCTTTTACGCTTACATTTTTGTGTCCTTTGTGCTGTGCATTCATCATTCCGAAAGAACTCATTGCTAAAACAAGGCCCAAGCCTTTGATAACATTTTTCATTTGTTAAATTTGATTTTAAGTTTTAATTATAAACAGTATCGTGAACCATCATTTTATCAAAATATGGTTTGTATTTTGCGACCAAAGCCAAATGCTCAGGGAGTTTCCCATAGGCTTCAAGATCTTCCAAACTATCGAACTCCATAGAAACATTGTATGTGAAAGTGTTATCCAAAACAGCTCTGGGAGTGGAATTTGCTGGTTTTCCGAAACGTAGGTTTTTCTGGTAAGGTAATTTTCCGAGTCCTTTAAAAAAGTTTTCAAATTCTTTCACCTCCGTTTCAGAAAGGTCTTTTTTGAGCCAGAACAAAAGGTAATGAAAGTAAACTTTCTTCTTCTTTTCAGGCTTATCCCGTCCTGGAAAAGCTGAAGCCAGCAGATTTCCTGAAATCAACAAAAGAGCGGAAGCCTGTAATGAGCGAAATAAAAATTTTCTTCTTTCCATTGTAAGTATTTTAATTAAAGTCTATTCTGTATTTCAGCACAAACTGCCATTTTCTGTCTGAAACCACTGCACCGTTCGCCGCATCATTGGTATAGACAGGCCTGTTTTGAGCATCAAAGGTCAGTCTGGAAGACATTCCGTTCATCAGTAAGGAAATTCCTGCATCGTATACCACTGCATTATCCTTCAGAGCCTCGAGGTTTGATAATTGTACTCCCACAGCCGGTTGCAGCTGTAAATTTTTATTATCTTTATTGAAATAAGGCAGTGTTCCTCCTACCTGCAGATAATAGGTATTTCCCGTTCCTATAACCGGCATTGCATTTCCCGCTCCATTCAGACTTGCCTGTGTGGCATCCACTCCGGTGGCAGGATTGTTGGTCCCGACATAACGTACATAGTTCGGTCCATAATCGTTATGCATGGCCATGGCGTATGCGCTGACGGATGTTCCTTTATCTTTGTTCAGCGGAGCATCATAAAATAGATCTACTGCAAAGCTTCTCATATCGTCATTGACCGTATTCTTGTTGTTATCAAGATGCCACATTGCGTTATGGATATAATCGAAACCGGCTCCCAGGCTCAGCACATTCTTTTTTCCAACATAAGTTCCGGAATTAAAAGGTGTTGAGATATTTTCCTTATCCAGAAAAGCGTATCTGAAATACCCTGAAAAATCCTTCCCCGGAGCATTTTTGCTAAAACTTGCCACATTGATTTTAGGATCGGAAGTCGCCATTGTATAAGGATCGGCAAGTACCAGACGGTAATCAAATTTTCCAAGCTGACCTTTGATATATGCACTTAATTCTCTTACCGTATAATCGGTAGCTCCCGCATTGGAAGTCGCATACGCCGGAAGATCATACAATAAAGTATTCAAAGGGCCTGTAGTAAATCTGGATAATCCTCTCCATGTGGAACGGCCTGCTCCGAAAGCGATCTTGTCGTTAAAGGAATATTCTGCATAAGCATCCAGCAGGTCAAAATAGTTGCTGCTTTTTGCATTAAGGTTCACATTGGTGGTTCCTCCCTGTAAAACAAACATCAGCTTCTCTGTGGGTTTATAGGTCATTTTTACCCTTACCCTTCTCAGTGATAGGTCTGACACCTGTGATTCAGCCTCATTGTTCACTAAACTTCCGGGATTCAGCTGTGTATATCGTGCCCAGATCTCTGCATAACCACTGAAAGACAGGTATCTGGTATGGGCATCGTTGAAGTAATGAGTAAGCGGCGGATTGTTGAAATCATTTTTTTCTGTGCTTTTACTTGAGCACTTAAACCTAGTGCTGATAAAATAATAAGCCCGAGCTTAAAAGATTTTCTGTTCATGATTTTCCTTATCTAAATTTTTTGTTTGCTTTTGACATGACAAAATTAGATTCGAAAAAGAAGGAAGACCGTTAGAAAACCATTAGAAAAGCTTTAGAAATTTATTAAAGTAAGCTGTTATCTATCTCATAATAAAAATATGGAATACCTTTGCATAGATTTGAATGTAAAGTTCTGATGAAAGTTCTGATTATAGAAGATAACCCCCGTGTATCTTCACTTTTAAAAAGAGGCCTGGAAAGCCAGGGGTACCAGATTTATATCTCCGAAGATGCTGAAGACGCATTGATAATGATAAGGAAGATTATGTTTGACCTGGTCGTTACAGATATCATGCTGCCCAAAATGGACGGTATCGAACTCAGTAAAACAATCAAACAATCTTACCCTGACCTTCCCATCATTATGCTGACCGCCTTGGGAACCATTGATGAAAAGATCGAAGGTTTTGATGCAGGTGCCGACGACTATATGGTAAAACCTTTTGAAATAAGGGAGCTGTATGCCAGAATAAAAGCTGTTCTGTTAAGAAAATCAGCTGCACTGCCCAAAAGCGAATCGTCAGGAGAAATTGAATACCGGAATCTTAAAATCAACAAGAAAACCAATCAGGTTTTCCGGAACGAAAAGGAGATCAGCCTCACACCTAAGGAATTCAAACTCCTGTTTTTTCTGATGACCAATCCCGAAAGAATACTGAGCCGTGAAGAAATCGCAGAGAATGTATGGGGAAATCATTTTGATACAGGAACCAACTATATTGATGTTTACATCGCCTACCTGAGAAAGAAAATCGATAAAGACCAACAGGAAAAGCTCATCCATACAAAACCGGGAATGGGATTTATTTTCACTTTTCACCTGTAAGTTCATTCAGCAATTTGGAACGTCCCATGAAAATAGCTACCAGAACAGCCCTTAATTATACCATTCTTACTGCAGGAATTCTTTTGGTTTTTGCTTATGTGGTGTATTTTATTTCCGAAAAAAACCGTCAGGACGAATTCATTGACCGTTTGGGCTATAAGATTACCTGGCGATCCGAATTTATTTTCGACGCCGATATTGATTCGTTAAAAATCCTGGAACTTCACAGGCGTAACAAAAAACTTTTGAATGAAGCAGACATAAGCGTTTATAACAGTAAAAAACAATTGATATTTACCGATATCAGACCTTCCTCCAAAAACCAACACTATCTGGAACAGTTGATCCGAACCGGTAAAGAAAGAATAACCTGGCAAAGGAGGGACCGGCAGTATATGGCAGTCCGATATCAGTTTGAAAATAAGACCTACTACGTTATAGGAAGCGCGATTGATGTCACCGGATTAGCGCACATTGCGGAATTCAAGAAAGATATCATGGTGACCTATGTCATTTCGATACTGATTGTCTTTGTGATCAGCTTTTTTCTCCTATTATACCTTAAAACCTTTAAAGGATATAATCATTCAGATCCGAAACATTTCCGAACATAACCTCAACAAAAGGCTGGTTGTTCCCAAGGCAAAAGATGAATTGTATGAGCTGACAGAAACTTTTAATTCCACTTTTAACCGGCTGGAGAAATCATTCAACAACCACAGGCAGTTTGTGACAACTATTTCACACGAATTCCGTACTCCTCTCTCGATTCTGATTACAGAACTCGAACTCGCCAAAGAGCTGAATGTAACCTTGGAGGACTACAAAATATCCATCGATAATGCCTTGCAGGATGCCAATCATGCTTCGCAGCTTTCTTCAGCACTTCTGGATTTTGCAAGGGCAAGCTATGATGTGTCGCAGATCAGTTTTGCAGATCTTCGTCTGGATGAGATCCTAGCCGATGCCAAACTAGCTTTGCTTCAGAAAAACAAAGGCTATAAAATCGATATAAACTATATGGATAATGATACCGATAAGGATGAAAGCAATTATGATTTTCGGGGAAATCCTTATCTGCTTCAGATCGCTTTTCTCAATCTTATGGAAAATGCCTGCAAATATTCAGCAGATAACCATTGTAATGTAGAAATGAAGGCAAGTAACCATGATATTACCCTATGCTTTATCGATAAAGGTATAGGAATATCAGAAGAGGATCAGAAAAAGATATTTGATCTGTTCTACAGAGGAAATAATAAAAATTACGAAAAAGGAAATGGTATCGGATTATCAATTGTAAAAAGGATCATCGAAATTCACCAGGGAAATCTGCATCTGAGTTCGAGGCCTGACAGCGGATCTGTTTTCCGGTTGCAATTTGACTCCACACTGACTTCTGCTGCAAAAAGTGAATAATATTTACTTTAACCTGTAATTTAAACGAACTTCTTAATGCTCATCATATAACCTAAGTGCAATCCTTCGTGAAAATTATTCCATTCAAAGGCATCCTGGATTGAGGTTAAATGAAAACCTGTTCCGGTTGTACGTTCGTTGTAGACAAGAAATATATTATTCTTAAAATCATTAAGGGTTGGTTGAATTTGTGAAGTGAGCAATTCCTTCAGCAAATCTGCTTCTTCTTGCGACACAGGCAATTCAGGTTTTGTACCGGATTGATATTTATAAAATACTTCCTCGGGGATATGTCCTTTCAGACCCGAACCTTTATAAATTAATTTATGCTGTGTGGCAATAATGTGCCCGATATTCCATATCAGGTTATTGTTGAAGGCATCCGGAATTACATTCAGCTGTTCCAATGAATAGCTTTCAAAGAAATTCAGGTAAGCTCTTCTGCTCGTTTCCCATGCTTTAAAAAGGGCTTCCATTTTTATATAATACTTTTATTACAAAACTAAAAAATAGTATTCAATAAAAAAGGTAAAGGAAAAAGTTCCTTTACCTTTTTTATTTATTGTTTTTTGGGCTTCAGATCTTCAAATTGTTTATCAGCCGGGAGAATATGTTCTACCTTTTCAATTACCAACTCTTTTGTTACATCAATTTCTGCCTTCTGCCTGATATCTAACGATGAAGCACCTACCAGAATTTTATATCTTCCGGCTTCAGCTACCCAGGCGGATTTTCCTGTTTCAAACGAAGCTAAATCTTTCTTGTTTAAAGTTAAAATAACAGTCTGTGATTCACCGGGATTTAATTCTTTCGTCTTTGCATAAGCTTTTAATTCAGAATTTGGTTTGTCAATGGTCTTTCCGGGTGCGGAAAGATACAATTCAACAATTTCTTTTCCCGGTACCTTTCCTGTATTTTTAATATTGACACTTACTTCTAAATGATCATTAAAGGTCTTAGAATTTGTTTTAATGTTTGAATACTCAAAATCAGTATACGATTTTCCATACCCGAACTCAAACGAAGGTTTTATTCCAAAAGTATTAAAATAACGGTATCCTACATAAATACCTTCCTTATAAGTCACATCTACAGGATTATCCGATGGCTCACCCGGAAAATTCTTTGCTGATGCGTGGTCTGCATAATTTACAGGGAAAGTCATTGTCAGTTTCCCGGAAGGATTCACTTTTCCGGAAATCACATCTGCCACAGAATGTCCGCCTTCCTGGCCAGGCTGCCAGGCCAATAAAACGGCATCTACCTTGTCTTTCCATGAAGCTGTCTCAATGACACCACCGATATTCAGTATGACCACTACTTTTTTCCTTTTGCGTGGAAAGCTTTGGAAATTTTATCAAGCATTTCTATTTCTTCCGTGGCCAGATTAAAGTCATTGTTCACTACTCTATCCCCTCCTTCACCGGAATTTCTTCCCAGTGTTACAAAAGCAATTTCAGAAGTTTCCGCTTTTTTAGCAATGAAGGCATCATCCATTTTCATTTCAGGAAGCCTCTCCGGCAATGCTAAAATTCCCCTGGCTTTTCTTCTTTCCTTTTCTGCTGCAGCTTCTTTTTCAGCATGCGGTTTATATAATTCTACCAGCTCCTTGTCTAATTTATACCCTGCAGCATTCAGTCCTTCCAAAAGTGAAACCGTATGTCTGTTGTTCACACTGCCACTTCCCGTACCTCCTGTAATCCATGCATAAGAGGTCACTCCGAACAAGGAAACTTCTTTCTGCTTGTCTGCAAAAGGTAAAGCATTGTTTTCATTTTTAAGCAAAACCATTCCTTCCGCAGCAGCGCTTCTGGTTACTGCAGCATGTGCGTTCAGATCTGGTTTGTCACTGTATTTATAATGTGCAAATGTTGGTGTACTGAAAATATATTTCAAAATTCTTTTCACGTTGAGATCCGCCACTTCTTGTGATAATCTTCCTGAATCCAAAGCTTCAAGCAACACTTTTTTCTGTGCCGGAATTCCAGGCATCAAAAGGTCATTTCCTGCATTCATCTGTTTCACAACATCAGAAATACCACCTGTTCTGATGGATTCAAACCCGGGAAATCCACCGAACCAGTCAGTCATTACGATTCCTTTGAATCCCCATTCGTTTCTTAAAACCTGAGTTAGTAAATCTCTGGAATCTGAAGTATAAACACCATTCACTTTGTTATAAGATGACATTACCGTCCATGGCTGAGATTCTTTCACGGTGATTTCAAAATTTCTCAGATATAATTCTCTCAATGCTCTTTCAGATACATGGGCATTGATTGTTAAACGATTGGTCTCCTCATTATTCGCAGCAAAATGTTTGACAGAAGTTCCTACTCCCTGGGACTGGACTCCATTGACAATTGCCGCAGCAGTTTTCCCTGAAATTAAGGGATCTTCTGAATAATACTCGAAATTCCTTCCATTTAATGGATTTCTTTGAATATTCAAGGCAGGCGCCAGCAAAACATCAACGCCGTATTCTTTCACTTCATTCCCCATTGCTTTTCCTACGTCTTCCAATAGCGTTTTGTTCCAGGTTGAAGCTAAAGCGGTACCTACAGGAAATGCCGTTGCATAGTACGTTTTGGAATCATTTTCCCTGGTTGGTGCAATTCTTAAGCCTGCAGGCCCATCCGCAACAACAGTAGCCGGAATTCCGAATCTTTCCAGATTAGCTGTTCCACCTGCAGCTCCGGGAACAAGCCCCTGCTTTGAATCACCTACAGGTCCGATTAATACTTCAATTCCGGGCATTCCTGTACCGATCAGTAAATCAACTTTCTCTTTATTGGTCATTTGCCTGATGATGGCATCAATTCTTTTATCAACCGGAAGTCTTGTATCTTCCCATACGTCCAGTTTACCGTTTTTATTGGGATCTTTGAACGTTTTTCCGCCAACAGTAACTGTTGGGTTATTTTGAGCCTTTGTAAGAGGTGATACACCCATTAAAGCCAAAAACAATACCGAATATTTGTTCCCGGAAAAAAGTCCGATCAGTGTTGAGATATTCTTATTCATATTTAGATTTAGTTTTTATTAAACAGAGCATAAGTTTGAAATATGCTTTCCAGAAACCACAGCATATTCTGCCCCGGGACAGAAAATACCATGAAAGAAACTATATAAAAAGTATTAAATGGATTAAATAACTACAAAAAGTTATGGAACCTCAACCAGTCGAGATACACATCAGACCATTTGTCGACGGGTAAATTTTGTTTTCCCATACCAAAGCCATGACCTCCTTTTTCATAGATATGGAGTTCAGCGGGCTGCCCTGCTTCCAGCCATTTGTTATACAATAAAACTGATTTTGGTGCCAGTTTCAGCTGATCATCACTAGCAGCACAGATAAACATTGGAAGAGCAACTTTAGGAACCTCGGTGTTTAGGATTTCCTGGCTTGGTCCGCCATAAATGGAAGCCGCAAAGTTGGGCAACGTTGAAGCATCTTTACTATGGAGAACACTTTCTAAAATTACACTGGCTCCGGCAGAAAATCCAACCACTCCTAATTTTTCAGGATTGATCTTCAGTTCTTTCGCGTGCGTTCTGATATATGAGATCGCAGTTCTTATATCTTCTCCGGCCATCACTTTAACAGGAGCTGTTTTGGCATCAAAAGCATTTCTGTCTTTGATATTCTCCATCATTTCTTTGGCAGGGTCATTGGATTTCGTTTCCAGCAATCTGTATTTTAGAACGACTGCTGTGATTCCGTTTTCTGCAAGTTTTTTTGCCAGATCAATTCCTTCGCGGTTGATCGATAAGCTTTGAAAGCCACCGCCGGGAGCAATAACAACAACTGTTCCGTTGGCCTTGGTTTTATCTGCCTCAAAAACCAGTATCGAAGGCTGGGACACGTTGAAAACCACTTCCGTTTTGAACAGCTCGCTGAATTGCTGTGCTTCTTTCTGCTTCCAGTTTTCTGTTCCCGGTGCCTTTCCCTGATATAAAGGAATAGATTTTTGTGCATATGCATTGTATATTCCTGAGATAAACAGTGCGGTTATGAATATTCTTTTCATTTTCAATTTGTTTATTTAAATAACTGAGGAAGAAAATCATTCAGATAGGTTCTCCAATTGCTCCACGTATGACCGCCTTCGGATTCTACGTATTGGTATTTGAAGTTCATCCTGTTGAGTTTTTCACGATATTCTGTCACGTTTTTGTAGAGAAAATCTGTTTTTCCGATGGCAATCCAGTACAACTTGTACGAATTGGTTTGCTGGGTTTTCAGCTTTTGATCTAAATTCTGATAAACAGGACTTTTCTTTTCATCAGGCGGAAGAATGGCCGGAGAAAACAGCCCTACATAATCAAACGTTTTCGGCAGATTGGCAGAAATATACAATGAATGGAATCCTCCCATGGAAAGTCCGGCGATTGCTCTGTTTCCTGCGTCTGATTTTACCCGGTAATTATGCTCTGTAAATTCCATGATTTCCTTGAAATAAGTCTCCATATCACCACTGAAAATATCCGGTGTTTTCATATCAATCTTATAAAAACCTTTGGAAGATTCGCCCGGCGCTGCAGAATTGCTTGTATGACCGTTTGGCATTACAACAATCATAGGTTTTGCTTTTCCCTGAGCAATCAGATTATCCAGGATCTGTGAAGCTCTTCCCAGGGTCATCCATGCTTCTTCGTCACCGCCCATTCCGTGTAAAAGGTATAAAACCGGGAATTTTTCTTTCGAATTTTCATATCCCGGAGGAGTGTAAACGGTTAATCTTCTGTCTTCTTTCAATCCGCTTGATTGGTACCATCTTTTGGAAACGGTTCCGTGCGGAACGTTCTGAACTTTGTAATTTTCAGATTGTTTTCCATCAATCAAAATCATACTCATCACCGATGAAACATCACGAACCTGATAAGAATTGTTCGGGTCATTGGCTTTTACCCCATCTACAATAAAAGAATAGGTATAGATATCAGCAGCCAGATTATTTTCAGAGAAAGACCAGATTCCATCTGCATCTTTTTTTAATTCTACGGTTCCCGGTTCCCAACCTTTTCCCGGCATCCAGTTCCCCTGGAGTTTTACTGTTTTTGCCTCCGGTGCACGAAGGCGGAATGTCACGCTTTTACCTTTGATCTCCGGTGAAACTATTTCTTTCTTTCCGCTGAAATCGAGGTTTTCCTGGGCAAACATTAATGAACCCAGCATTACTGAATAGATTGTGAATTTGATTTTCATATTAATTTGTTTTTTACCACAAAAGGCACAAAAGTTTTTAACACTTTAGTTATTTTAAGTTGAATGCTATTTTTTTAAGATCACTTAAATTTTGACAATCTTTGATCTCAATTTTGTAAACTTTAGAATTATTATTTCAGAATTGAAGCTTTTGTGACTTTTCTGGTTAAAAAGTTAATCAGTTTTTAATTCAAAAATAAAATTCTGAGCCTGTAAAATACAGACTCAGAACCATTCAATTACTTTTTATATTTCTCTGTTCTCGCATCTTTAATCACACCTGACCAATTCATTCCATATCCGAAATCATAGTTGTGACCTTCGGAATCTTTATGCGTTTCCATATCGTAAGGAACATCTTCTTTTTGCTTTTCAACTGTTGCCATATTTGCAGGCATCTGAAGCGGAAGTAATCCTGATGGCTCGTATTTTCCGGTTATGATATCTACAACTGCCTGATTGGAGACATTGAAGTTCATCAGAATGGCATCAGCATGCTTTTCAAATTCGTTGAAAACCATCGGTTTTGAAGCCGTTACAGAAACAATGACAGGTTTTCTGTTCATGGCCTTGTACGTGTTTTCAATGGTCAGCAGATCTGTAAAGTTGGTAGCGGTTGAAGTTTTATTTTTAAATGTTCTGTCGTGTACATTCGGAGCTACAACCGGGTCACCTGCTGCAATACTTTTCTCACGGGCTTCTGTTGCTGTATAGGTTTTGTATTGGAGAGAAATCGGAAAATATCCGTTTCCGCCTTCTGCAGCATCAATATCGCTGTAACCACCTTCTTCACTGTGCGGACTTTTCACAAAAACCAATGCGAAATCAGCTTTAGCAGGATCTTCCGTTACGTTATAATGTTTTTTGATTTTTTCTAGGTCAACAGGATAATCCAGAGAAGGAGCCGTGTAAATTCCCCACCAGTTAAATGTTGCCGGAGAATATCTCTTAGGAATGTAAACCGTTTTTCTTTCTTTGATAGGAAGAATATTGGATTTATTTTTCAACATCACAATGGATTTTACCTGAGCTTCATACCCTGCTTTCATAAATTCAGGATTACCTACTATTTTTTTGGTTTCTTCAATGTTGACGTAAGGATTTTCAAACAATCCTGTTCTGAAGAAATTTCTTAATAAACGAACTGCAGACTGCTCAAATTTTGCACGATAGTCTTTTTCACCATGTTCTTTCACTCCCATCTGATACGCTTCCAGAACAGGTCCTTTATCATTATTCCCTCCGAATTGATCAACGCCGGCTTCCAGCACTTTGTAGTGACGTTCTGCAATGGATAATTTCTCAGCACCCCAGGGTTTTCCTGCAAATCCTCCCGGAGTTTTGGGTTCATCAGCAGTAATCAGCCAGTCGGTACACACCACACCATCGTATTTGTATTTTCCACGAAGCAAATCTGTAATCAGATACTTACTGTAGCCGTTTCCGACGTTCTCCCCGTTTTTTGTATCCTGATTAAAGCTGATTGTATAATAAGGCATTACTGCAGAAGCTTCTTTTGTGCCTCCATTTAATTTGAAAGCACCTTCGGTAAAAGGTTTCACGTGATTCTGGAAATTATTCCCCGGATAAACCGCAAATTTTCCCATCGCCCAATGGCCGTCACGACCGCCTTCTTCGGGACCGCCTCCCGGCCAGTGCTTTACCATCGCATTTACACTTTTATTACCCCAACCGTTTTTGCTTCCGATGGTTGTCTGGAAACCATCAATATAACCTCTTCCTAAATCTGCTGTCAGTTCCGGACTTTCAGAAAAAACGTAAGCGATTCTGTACCAGCGAGGCTCTGTTCCCAGGTCGATTTGAGGAGACAAAGCTGTTGAAATCCCCAATGCCCTGTATTCCTGAGCTGCAATATTTCCGAATTTCCTGACCAGTTCCGGATCAAAAGTGGCGCCCATTGCCAGGCCATCCGGCCAAAGTGAAATCTGCCCACCTGCTCCTTCATTAAACTCAGCCGTTACGGTTGCAGAATGTCTCGGGTCTGTACTGTTATTGGCTGGAATTCCCAATCCCAAACCTTCAATATAAGCCTGGATGTTGTTGCTCCATTGTGCTGCAATTTCGGGGGACTCAACAGTTGTTACCAAAACATGACGCAGGTTATCTTCTTTTAAGAATTTCTTTTGCTGGTCCGTTAAATCCGAGGCTTTTGCCCCGCTTTCTTTATACAGCTTTCCATTGTATTTACCTGCCCGGAAACCGTCTGCAGGTGCAGGAACAGACTGATGGCCGCTGTAAAGCATTAGCCCTGCAATCTGTTCAACACTCATTTTTGAAGCTAAATCTTTCGCTCTTTCGTCGACGGGAAGTCTCCAGTCTTCGTATTTATCAAGCTTTCCGTTTCTGTTTAAATCTTTGAATTTATTTCCTCCAATCGTAAGAATTTTCACCCCTGAATCTGCAGAATATCCTAAAACAGGACCTTTGGGATTCTTGACCATCTGAATATTCTGTGAAAATGCTGTTACTCCAAAAAATAATGCAGCAATATTTAAAACCGTCCTTTTCATTGTTTATATTTTAGAAATTGAAGTTTACTGATAATTGACCTGTCAACGGCATAATGTACGTTCCTGTCAACAGTTTTCCGTAATATGGACTTGCATCTGTAATCAATTCAGCACCATTGATGGTTCCACTCGCTCCTCTTTGGTTCAGGAAGTTGATCACTGTCGCACCGATGTTGATGTTTTTGTTAACGGTATAGCTTACTCCCCGAAAGTTTCCCATCTTGGCGCAAAGTATAACGCATTGGTAAGATTCGCATATTGTTTTGAGAAATATCTGAAACTCGCCCAGAATCTCCATTTGTCAATAGAATAGCTTGGGTCGATTTCCATTAAAACTTTAGCAACCCCCAATACATTGTTATCATTATAGTCATAATCTTTCCCGAAAGCATTGAAATTAAATTTCTTATACACAGGATTCTGGAAAGTAACCAGGTAATGTAAATTGAATCCTTTGAATGGTTTTAAAACAAAATCCGTAGTCCAGCCCAGCGTCTGAATATCATAATAAACGGTTGTGGTTTGCGCCTGAGAACTATTTGCAGGATTTACCAGATTATATCGGTTAAGGTTGTTATTTTTCTTCAGATAGGTAGCCTGAGAAATCAGCTGAATCCAGTTGGTATTCCAGAAAACTCCGAATGCTCCCAATGGGCTTTTAATTTTATTGGTATTGGGTTCGAAAGCCTGGGAATAACTTTCCAATCTTCTGTTTTCTTCTGTGTATAGGAAGTTGGCTAAGACCCCGAAGTTCTTGGTAATGTTGTAAGTTGCGTTCAAACTTCCTGCAATCTGGAAGAAACTCTGACTGATGTGATTAAACTGGCCCGGATCTGTAAAGCTAAAGCCAATAGTCCTTGGAGCCAAAGAATACTCTCCGTCAATGATGTGATTTCTCAAATGTAAACCATAGCTCAGATTAAAGTTGTCGGTAACTTTCCATTCATCAATACCATACAGTGAAAATTTGTTCTCTGTTCCACTATGGTATTCTCCGCCTGCATTGTAGTTGTAGAAGCCATCAGAATCAGTATTCGGACCAATCAAGCGTTGAGGCTGCGGCTCAACAGTCTGGAAGAAAAAGTACGGTTGGAGGTGTATTTGTTGACGTGATAATATTGCTCCAACGCTCCAAATGTCAAATTATGATTTCCTACCTGCTTGTTCAGAGAAAAACGTCCTGCAACACTGGTAATCGGGGTTTCCGGTGTATACATTCCCAGAATAGTTCCTACCTGCCCAGAATAAGCCTGGCCGTTGGAAGCCAAAGTATATCCTGCTGAAGAATCTGCATTGAAAATACTTAAAGGAATCATATTGGACATTTTTACTTTTGAAAAATGTGCTCTTGTTGAGAATTTGAAATTCCATCCATTGTTCAAAAGATAGTTACCAAAAATATCAATGTTATGAGACTTCGACCTGTTATCATTTCCACTCATAGAAGCCCAATAATAATCTCCTGTAAGAATATCTTTGACTTTCATCTGTCCGTCTCTTACTACATAGGAATCTCTGCCAATTTTGAAATTATCAAGTTCTGTTACTTTTCCGTTTTCCCCATATTGAAAAACAGCATAATTGGTTATGCTATATGAATCTGCATATTTGTAAAGTGCGGTAATCTGTCCTTTATTATTGTCAAAATACTTGGTGACGCCTGCTCTGAAAATTTTTGTTTCATCAGCATTTCTTGCAAATCCTAATTTATAGGTGCTCGGGTCATAGTTGGCAAAAGCTCCTGCGGTATACGTCCAGCCATTTTTGGAAATAGGACCCGAAACATTGGCATCGGCCTGTAACCAGCCAAAATTACTGGTGGTAAATTTGCCTTTGATCTTAAGATCTTTAGTTCCTGTCTGCGAATATGAATTGACTGCAAAACCAAGATCTCCCGTCGTATTGGCCAACTGGTCCATTTTTAAAAGTCCTGTTTTTTCCAGTCCCACACTTTGCCTCCATGTTTTATTGGGCAGTTCGGGCCAGAAGAAATAAACAACCGGAAGGTCATTTTCGAGGATCGTGATTCCTCCAACGGTAGAAGGAAGACCAATATTTACATCGCGGGGGCTGGTATTATTGGCAGCATTGAGCATTACATTCCTGTTGTTGTCCTCTTTGGAGGAAGTGATTGCTTTTTTCTTTAAAGCTAAGCTGTCGGTTTGCTGTCCAAATGCTGCTCCACAAGAAAACATGAGCAATAAAGTGGAAATTCGGAGTCTTGAGTTTTTCATAATTATCAATTAATCTGTTTTTTGTTTGGATTGTGTAATGAAATGTTGAATTTCAGATGGGTAACTAATTTTAAATTAAACAAATAGCGAACAGGATTTTATCCGTATAATTTTTAATATTCCTTAATGTTTTTTAGTTGCTTCATAATGAAGCGACTCAATATTACATTCTTTTTTTGATACAGCCAAATGAATGTTAAAAAAATATCAACACAATAATAAATTGCTGAATAACAATAAATTACATTTAATAAAAACAAAATAAAATGGTGAAAAAAGCATTTATTTACCCGGAAATGTAAATTCTATGTTACCAAAAAGTAATGCTAAAAAGACTGAATGTTTGTTCTTTCCTTAATATCCCCTTAACTTTGTTGAGCACGAACAATTAAAATAAATATGAACCCTCATCAACAGATTTTAGAAAAATCAGCAGAAGCCTATCAGTTATATCTTCCCCATATTTCTATTGACACGGTTATCTTCGGATTCAGTGAAAATGAGCTTAAAGTTCTTGCCATTAAGATGAAGTTCAACAATCAATGGTTTTTACCGGGCGGCTACCTTAAGAAAGAAGAGCATATTGATGATGCAGCAGTAAGAATTTTAAGTGAGCGTGCTGGTGTAACAGATCTCTTTTTGGAAGAATTTTCCGTTTTTGGGAAGAACGGCCGAAGTGAGGAAGTTTTTAGCGATTATGATGATACTTTGTGGCATAAGCAAAGGTTTATTTCTATCGGTTATTATGCGCTTGTGAACTACCATGACGTTTCCCCAAAAGCTGATGAATTAAGCAACGAATTTGAATGGCTCGATGTTAATAATCTTGATCATTATCAGATCACAATGGATCATAAACAGATTATTTTAAGAGCACTATTAACACTAAGGGAACGAATAACCTACAAGCCTATCGGCTACAATTTATTGCCGGAAAAATTTACGATGACAGAATTTCAGCGATTATATGAAACAATATTAGGCAGAAGTCTGAACAGGGGTAATTTCTACAGGAAAATAAAAAACCTGGGGATTCTAACCAAGCTGGATGAACAACGAAAAGGAGGTGCCCACAAAGCGCAGGATCTCTATTCATTTAATAAAGAAAATTATGAAAAGGCACTTCAGGATGGGGTGAACAGCTGGTAACCTATTGAAAAGTCAATCGAAACCAATCAAAGATTTATCTATTCTGATCAACTTGTATATGGATAAACATTTTTTCGATTTCGTCAATGAATATAGAATTGAAAAAGCAATGCAAATCCTTAAGGAACAGTGGTGGAAGTAAAATTTTACAGAATAAATTTCGCAGCAATAAAATACCCACCTCCAATAACTAATAACGGAAGTGCTATCGATAGCAGAGCCAATGTCCATATAAACAATCTAAAATAAGTATACAAACTCACCTTAGATGGATCAGCAGGATCATAGATTACAGTTGCTGTCTCCCCTATTTCCCAAGCTGGAGGATCAGTTCCTTCGGCTAATTCGTAGGTAACTGAGAGGTTATCCTGAGTCCGAAAATTGAAGACCGGCGCGAATGATTCACCGTCTGATTCGTACCTGTGAAGGTCGATGACAGTTGCAATAGCTTTATTTCCTTTTTTAGAAATACCATAGTATTACGAAAGCTGTAGATGGATAATACAAGGAAAGCCAGCCCTAGGCCAAGGATTAAATAATACTGCCACATAATTTTCTTTTTGTTTGGTTCACTTTAATTACCACTTATATCTAACTGATAAATATTCACTAACGAATATAATACAATTTTCAAAATGTTAATTAATCTTCTGATTGGTTATGCTGCTACAAAAAATTATGGCTTTAGATTAAATTGCTACTATAACAATGGACAAACCTTTTAGCCCGATAGCCCAATCCCCAAAATAGTAGTTATTCATAAACTTTAAATATTAAGACTGAACCACAGAGGGGTAGCTTACGTATGTTTCTAAATATTCAAAACCGAGATCAGCTGTTTAAAAATTTTCACGCTGATGAGTCGCCTAAAAGCTTAGTACACCAGAAATTATCGGTAGGATTAAATAGGCTTCGATTTGGCCGAATATTTGAAATATAAAAAGAGATTTAACTTCAAATTATTAAGCATTTATGTGAAGTGTGATTAATAAAATGTGTTAAGGAATTAATATAAATTATATGGTGATCATTAACAGTTTTGAAGAATATAAGGCATATGAAGGAAAGCTAATCGGCGTATCGAATTGGCATACCATTAACCAGGACCAGATCAATATGTTTGCAGATGCTACCTTGGATTATCAGTGGATCCATACCAATAAAGAAAAGGCAGAAAAAGAAGGTCCCTTTAAATCGACTATTGCACACGGTTATCTCACCCTTTCGCTCATACCCTATCTTTGGAAACAAATCGCTGATGTAAGGAATGTAAAAATGGAAATCAATTATGGAATTGAAAATTTCAGGTTCGGCCAACCTGTCCGGGTGAACACCAGGGTTCGGCTACAAGCCTATGTGAAATCTGTCTGTAATCTCCGAGGTACCGTAAAAGTAACGGTTGAGGCAAAACTACTCATAGAGAATGATGAGAAGCCAGCCTATGTTGGCGACGTTTTATTCCTTTATCATTTTGATACTATCTAATTCGTTCCTATGCAGGATTGTTGCGTGTAGGTTTAAGAGAAAAACATTGATTTAGCAGCTTGTAGTTTAATAATTTTAAGGGGATAACATAGAACTGTATAGCTCCGAAAGGCTATGCTGAATATTGATATTATAAATCGGCAGCCGGAAAAAAGCCAATCTTACAACAGTTATAAGATTGGCTTTTTATTTTTTGAGCCTTTCCTAAGAGAAATTCTCTTTTATATTTGTTGTTAAAGATCTACGGCTGGCCCTTTCCTCCTGCTGCTCCATAAATTTGTCCTGTCGCAAAACTGGCATCATCCGCTGCTAACTGAACAAATATAGAAGCCAGTTCTGCAGGCTGTCCCGGTCTTCCGAGAGGCGTATCACCGCCAAATTTCATCAGGTTTTCCTGCGTCTGCCCTCCGCTTACCTGAAGTGGAGTCCAGACAGGCCCGGGTGCAACGCCATTGACCCTTATACCTTTAGGACCCAGCTGCTTGGCAAGAGATTTCACATAGTTGGTTGTTGCTGCCTTGGTTTGCGCATAATCATAAAGATCAGCGGACGGGTCATAAGCCTGAATGGACGATAACCCGATAATAGAAGAACCAGGTTTCATATGAGGTAAAGCAGCCTTTATGATCCAAAAAGGTGCATAGATATTTGTTTTCATGGTCCAGTCAAAGTCTTCAGAGCTAAGATCAAGTATAGATTCATTGGCTTTCTGATGTCCTGCATTATTAATGAGAATATCCAGCCCTCCTAGTTGCTGTACAGCCTGATTGACCAATTGTTTACAAAAGTCTTCGCTACGAATATCTCCAGGAATGGCAATAGCTTTACGACCTTCCTTCCTGATGAGCTCAACTACCTGCTTTGCATCGTCCTCTTCCGCAGGCAGGTAATTAATGGCTACATCCGCTCCTTCCCTTGCATAAGCAATGGCTGCAGCTCTGCCAATCCCTGAATCACCACCTGTGATCAATGCTTTTCTTCCCTCCAGTCTTCCTGAGCCTACATAGCTCTTTTCTCCATGGTCGGGCACCGGTGTCATTTTACCTGCCAATCCGGGAAAGGGTTGAGATTGCTTATTAAAAGGCGGTTTGGGGTATTTGTTCCGGGGGTCCGTGAGCTCTTTTACATTCGTTTTTCTTGTGTTGCTACTCTGTGACTGCGCCAGAGCACTTGGAGCAACCGCAGCAACGGCAACGGTTGCGGCTATCTTTCCGATAGCATCTCTCCTTGTTATTTTACTTTCCATATCAATATAAATTATTTGGTGTTTAAGAACTATGTAATGATAAAACGAGCAGCAAGATACCCTAATATTCAGAGCGCATTACTGGCAAGATACTTACCGTCAATGGTTAGGGACTAAAGTCACTTGCCGGATACCTCACTTAATGATTAGGATTGTAGTTGATCAGGTATAATAATTATAATCTCATAGCAATTATAAGTGAAGTAAGGTGTGTAAATGTAATGAATTGAATAGCAAAAGTTTTATGAGACAGATCATAATTTAACCAGTGTGAAAAAGCAGGTTGGTTAAAAATACCGTACACCGTAATCTGCCATTGGGAGGCCATTTTACTTATGGATACAGTGCTACGACTGACAATTTTGTCAGTTATTGCCTAATCGGCAAGATGTCCGCAATTTTATTATTAAATTGCGTTTAACAAGAAGAGGGTAAAAATGAAACAGAACATCGTTAAAAGATAAAAAAAATTTCTCACTACTTTAAACCGATTAATTAAACATCTGAAGATTATACATTTATAAGTATGAAAAACTATAAGTTAACAATATTTTTAATTATTATAACGATACTATTTTCTTGTAAAACTGAAAAGAAATCGAACATTCATTCTGTTTTCAATAATTCAGGTTTTGATAACAGCAATATTGATTCTACCAAAAATCCATGTATTGATTTTGATGGCTTTGCCAATGGTAACTGGAAGAAAAAAATCCTCTTCCCGCTACTGAAAGCAGATGGGGCGCCTTCGAAATTCTCGATCGGGATAATAAAATGAAACTGAAAAATATTGTAGACAGCATCAGTAAATTACCCAATCTCAAATCAGGTTCAGAATCTCAGCAGATCGCTGATTTTTACAGATCTTATATGGATACTGCTACCATAGAAAAATTAGGGCTTTCACCGCTTGACAGCTATTTCGAGCGAATTGATCATCTTAAAGATTATACCGATTGGGTAAATTTCTCCGGGGAACTTCAAAAGCTTGGCGTACCAACTTTTATCAGTTATAAGGTAGAAGCTGATGCTCATAACAATCAGATGAATATTCTTTCGTTAGGGCAAGGCGGACTAACTTTGGGCGATAAAAGCTATTATGAACCAAAAGAATCTAAAAATGCCAACTTAAAAGACAGAATGATTCAGCATATCGACATTATGTATAAAAGCGCAGGCTTTAAAGATATCTCCCCGGTTCCAAAATTTATGAATTAGAGCAAAACGTGGCCCGTCTGCAGCTATCTGGTCTGATGTTGCGCGATCAGATAAGAACCTACAATAAGATGTCTGCCCCGGAACTCAATCGCATAGCACCAAAATTTAATTGGAACGGTTTTTTAAAAGCGCAAGGGATTAATACCCAGACTGTTATTATTGAAGACCGGGCTTATATGAGCAATTTAACAACTCTCCTGTCCCAAACACCATTAACTGTATTGAAATTATATACCCGGTGGCAGCTTTTATCTCATTTTGCCCCTTACCTTCCCCAGAAATACAGTAACCCTCACTTTGCTTTTTTCGGAACAGTAATGGCTGGAAAAAAGAACAAAAAAGCCGCACAGATACAGCAATTAAAGAGTTAGAGCAAGCACTGGGCATGCCTTTAGGTAAGCTGTTTGTTCAAAGATATTTCCTTGAACAGGATAAACAAAAGATACGTGAAATGATTGAAAATGTGCGCTGGGTTTATCATCAGCGTATAGACAGCTTACGCTGGATGAGCAATGGCACCAAAGCATCGGCACACAAAAAATTAAGCGCAATGACTTTCAAGATCGGATACCCGGACAAATGGCCCGACTATTTTGGGATCTCCATACAACCATCACGTCTGATAGACAATGTTATTTCTGTAGCAGTTTTTCATCATAATGAAAACATCAGGAAAATTGATAGGCCGGTAGATAAAGGAGAATGGCATGCAACGCCACAGACTGTTGATGCCTTTTACGATCAATATACTAACAGTGCATGTTTCCCTGCTGGTATCCTGCAGCCACCTTTTTATAATCATAAAGCGGATGATGCTATAAATTATGGTGCCATAATCGCAGCAATAGGACATGAAATAACCCATGCTTTTGATGACAGAGGTTCGAAATTCGACGCGTCGGGTAATTTAAATAACTGGTGGACATCAGTAGACAGACATAATTTTGAAAACCTCACAAAACAATACATTGATTATTTTAACCAAATGGAGGGCCAGCCGGGATTGCATATTAATGGACAGCTCACTATAAGTGAAAATATAGCAGATCTTGGTGGACTTACTCTCGCCTATCATGCACTTGAAAAAAGTTATGATAAAAAAAGCAGCCCGCACCTATTAGTGGTTTCACCTGGCAGCAACGTTTCTTTTTAGGATGGGCACAAATGTGGCATGGCAACATCAGTCCTGAAGCTTTACGTAATGAACTGCTTACCAACCCTCACTTACCTTTCAGATTTAGAATAAACGGCCCCTTGGCACAGTTGCGGGAATTTAAACAAGCGTGGAATTGTGATAAAAAAGGTTCAGCCAATTTCAAAGGAATAGAAATTTGGTAACCTGTTTATTCTGGCTGAATAATCACAAACCGAACAAATTTAAATTCATTTTTAATGTCTGTCCGTATACGTTGTATGGCTTCAGTCATCTCTTCAGTGTCAAGATGTAAGCTGTAGGTTTGGATAACTTTAATTTTTAAGGGTTAATAATAATTCAGAACCTTTATACCTGCAAGATATTCAATGGATGAACAGGCTGTTAACTTCAAACAACAAAAAAGCCTTTAAATACTAAGATTTAAAGACTTTTGGTTTCTAACCTGGCGGAGAGTGAGGGATTCGAACCCCCGGACCTGTTACAGTCAACAGTTTTCAAGACTGCCGCAATCGACCACTCTGCCAACTCTCCTGAATAACGGCTGTACCGTCGTTTTCAGTGGTGCAAATATATAACGTTTTTTGAAACTGGCCAAATATTTTTTAAGCTCTTTTGTAAAAAGATTGAAATACGGAACGGATTAGTGCTATCCTTTCATTTAAGAGGACGGCATCCATCCTGTTTTTATTCTCCAGGCGATATACTCTGCATCTTTATTATCTAATTCAGCAATAGCCTCTGTACCTGGAATTTGTTCAATCTTGTCCTTTGAAAAAGGCGGTAAATTAACTTTCAGGCGTTCTTCATTCAGGTGACTTTTATTTTCTACAGGATAAGGTATACCTTCCGCGGTAAGCTGCGTTCCGTACTTTTGAGGCTGGCTTTGAAAGACCTGGATTCTGTCGTACAGATAGGCTATATTTAAGGGATTGATGTCGTTTTTGTTTTCAATCATCATCTTATAGCAGGCTTTCATCAATTCGGGCTCACCAATGGAATGCTGAATAACCAGCCATGCTGCATCACTGGCCTCCTCTCCTACTTTTGAAATTGTGGGATAACCTATTTCTTTAATGATGTTCCGCAGTCTTTCCGTATTCTGCCTGTGGATCAGTTCCATTTCCGGATGATAACCATGGGAAAGCTTTCCTTCAGAAGCCAGCTTTTCTCTCACCGACAGGTCTTTTTCGGCAAGTTTAATCAGTTCTTTTGCAAATGCTTCATTCATTATTATCATTTTAATGTTTGACTTAAATAAATATAAATCTGTTATCTAAAAGGAATGGCTCCATTTAAACTCTAAAAGTTTAAAATTAGGAATTCTCCTGCAATTATTATCACATTTCTTATTCTATCGCAGATCTCCTGTTCATAAATCCTTAAAACAATCGTAATCTACATTTCAAGCGATTCCCCAAACAGACGTTTAATTTTGCTTCTACTTAATATACTGTCATACCATGAAGAAAATCTTTACGTCTGTTTTATTTTGTGCCTCCATCTTTTTCTATGCACAAACCGGTACGGTTTCCGGAAATATTAATGATGATTCCAAATTATCGCTGCCGGGTGCTAAAATTTCGCTCACCCCCGGAAATATCTATACTACTTCAGATGATCACGGTAATTTTGTTTTCCTGAATGTCCCGCCGGGAAATTATACAATGACTGTCAATTACCTTGGTTACGGGATCAGTGAGTACCAGGTAACGGTAGAGGCTGAAAAAAATACAAGACAAAACATTATTTTCAACAGAAAGGAAACGGTGATTGCGGAGGTGATTGTAAGCGGATCTACCCTGAAAAACCAAGCCAGAGCATTGAACAAACAAAAAAATAATGCCAATATCACGAATGTAATCTCTTCCGATCAGATCGGACGCTTTCCCGACGCCAATATCGGGGATGCCCTGAAACGCGTTCCCGGGATTACCATACAGAATGACCAGGGAGAAGCAAGAAACCTGATCATCAGAGGTCTTGCCCCCAATTTAAATTCCGTAACGCTGAATGGTGACAGGATTCCGTCTGCTGAAGGCGACAACCGTAACGTGCAGATGGACCTTATTCCTTCTGATATGATTTCTACCATAGAAGTTAATAAAACGCTGACTCCGGATATGGATGCTGATGCCATCGGAGGTTCTGTTAACCTGATTACAAGAGCTTCGCCCAACGGGCAAAGGATTTCCGCCACCCTCGCAGGAGGTTACAACCCGATCCGCGAAAAAGGAAATTACACCGCAGGATTTGTCTATGGGAACCGCTTTTTAAACAAAAAATTAGGAGCTGTTTTCAGTTTTTCTTACAACAACAATAATTTCGGGTCCGATAATATTGAGCCTACGTGGAGCCTTGCTAAAGATGCCGCCCAAACCGCTTACGTCAGCAAAATGGGAATCCGTTATTATGACGAGCATCGTATCAGGCACAGTTTTGACCTGAATATGGATTATGAATTCAATTCAAAAAACAAAATTTATGCATCGGCAATGTATAATTTCAGGACTGATAAGGAAAACAGGTTTGCACTGGGTTATAAAATAAAACCGGTTTATAATGCCGATGAAACGGAGATCACAGGATGGAAAGGCAGCATCACAAGACAGAATAAAGGTGGAGATTCCGATAACGACAATACCCGACTTGAAAGACAAAAAGTGCAGAATTATGCTTTAAGAGGGGAACATCTTTTAGGCTCCAAGGTTGACCTCGACTGGTCCATGAACTATGCTACTGCCAGCGAAAAGAAACCTCATGAAAGGCATATAGAGTTTGAAAACGGAAAGATGAATTTCTCTTCAGACCTGAGTGATCCTCGCAGGCCGATGATCACTCCCCTTTCTGCAGATAATCCTGGAGTTTACGAACTAAGTGATCTTTCGGATTCCAATAGCTTTACCCAGGAAAAAGAATTCGGGGCAAAGGTAAATGTACGTTTCCCTTTTTCTGTTATTGACAATCAGAAAGGGAGACTTCGGGCAGGTTTGCGTCTTCGTGTAAAAGAAAAAGAACGGGACAATGATTATTATGCTTTTGAACCACTGGATACCATGGGAAGTCTTCTGTCTGTTCCTACCGTATATTTTGACGGTCAGAATTTTCAGCCCGGAAATTATGTTCCGGGAACTTTTGTTGATCCCTCCTATCTAGGCGGGCTTGACCTGTTTAATCCTAATTTATTCAAAGGTGAGCTGAAACCGGAAGAGTTCCTGTCGGGCAATTATACTGCAAAAGAAAACATCTATGCCGGATACATCAGATGGGACCAGGATTTCAACGATAAGCTTTCGATGATCGTAGGGGCTCGTATTGAAACTACAAAAATTGATTATACAGGAAATTATGTATTGAATGAGGAAGATCTGGCGGGGAAAATCAACCGTACCAATACATATACCAATATACTTCCGAATATATCCTTCAAATATGTTCCTGTTCAGGATCTTGTCCTCCGTGCAGCATTTACCACTGCTTTAGCCCGTCCGAATTACTATTCGCTGGTTCCTTATCTAAATGTAGTTTCCGGGGATGAAGCCATTGCCGCGGGAAATCCTGATTTGAAGGCAACCTATGCCTATAATTTCGATTTTATGGCTGAGAAGTACTTTAAGTCTGTAGGAATCCTGTCGGGAGGTGTGTTTTATAAGAATCTTAAAGATTTTATTTATACCTATTCAAGAAGGAATTACACATCAGGGGATTTTGCGAATGATTTTGCGGGACAAACCATCCCTGTTCCTCCGGGAGAAAGCAACTGGAGCTTTACACAGCAGCGTAACGGGGACAATGTAGATATTTATGGTTTTGAGGTTGCCCTTCAGCGCCAGCTTGACTTTATTCCGGGAGCCTTCTGGAAAGGCTTTGGAGTATATGTGAACTATACCTACACCCAATCTAAAGCAAAAGGTATTACGAATGAAGACGGTGTGGAGAGAACGGATGTAGGACTTCCCGGAGCTGCGCCCCATATGTTCAACGGATCGCTTTCATGGGAAAACAAACGTTTTTCAGCAAGGGTTTCTATGAATTATGCATCTCATTATATTGATGAATTGGGCGGGAATTCATTTGAAGACCGTTATTATGACAAGCAGGTTTTCCTGGATGCCAATGCTTCTTATAAGATCACCAACCAGCTGAGAATTTTTGCAGAAGCCAATAATCTCACGAACCAGCCGCTAAGATATTATCAGGGAATCCAGAGCCGTACTGCGCAGGTGGAATATTATAAGCCAAGATTCACTTTAGGATTGAAATTTGATTTTTAAACGTATGAAAAAGTTACCATTTATTATAGCAGTTTCTATTGTCCCTTTTGTGGTAAGCTGCACCACACAACATTCAGGTATAAAGCCTGCCGTTATTACAGAAACGGTGGTACACGATACGGATGATCCGGCAATCTGGATCAATCCCGAAAATGCTTCAAAAAGCATCATTATAGGAACCGATAAGGACACTGACGGCGGATTGTATGCCTTTGACCTGAGCGGAAAAATCACCAACAAAGTTTCAGGATTAAAACGCCCGAACAATGTAGATATTGAATATGGCTTTATGCTGAATAGAAAGAAGACGGACATTGCTGCCGTTACGGAAAGGGAAACTAATACCGTAAAGCTTTACAGCCTCCCCGATCTGAAGGAAGTGGGTGAATTCACGGTTTTTGACGGTGAAACGGAACGCGGCCCGATGGGAATTTCGATGTACAAAAACCCGGCAACGGGAGAAATTGATGTTGTAGTGGGAAGAAAATCCGGGCCTTCGGACGGCTATCTGTGGCAGTATAGACTTTCTGAGAAGGATGGAAAAATCACTGGTGAAGTAATCCGTAAGTTCGGCAAATACAGCTGCCTGAAAGAGATCGAAAGCATTGCCGTGGATGATGAACTGGGCTACATTTATTATTCTGATGAGCAGTTCGGGGTGCATCAGTATTATGCAGATCCGGCGAAAGGAAATGAAGAGCTTCTGGTGTTTGGAAAAGGAGATTTTAAGTCTGACCTGGAGGGAATTTCTATTTATCCTACCTCATCAAACACAGGCTATATTCTGGTTTCGAACCAGCAAAAAGATACTTTCAATGTATATCTGCGGGAAGATCCTGCAAAAGGAAGAATTGCCGAGATTCCGGTTTCTACAAGTGAAAGCGATGGCTCAGAGGTTACGAACATTAATCTGGGACCACAGTTTCCAAAGGGCATGCTGGTTGCGATGAGCAATGGCCGGGTTTTTCATTTTTATGACTGGCGGATTGTTGAGGAAAGGATAAAAGCAGCGCGGGCGGCTGGAAAGTAGAGGAATTTTGTTTTAGTTTTATTATAGTTCAATTTAAACCACTGTTTTGGCAGTGGTTTCTATTTTTTAGTGAGAAGAATTGAACGATTGTCCAATGAATCTCAAAATATTAGATACCTTGTTGAAATCATAGGCTATCACTTCTCTTTCATTCCTTAAAATTTTCTGAAGGAACTCCCAGTCTTCTGCCAAACTTCCTGTCGTGAAATTTGCGGGCTCTTTATAAACATTATATAATTCCTCGTCAGGAATATTCCAATATAAATCTTCGTATAATATGATTTTAGTATCAGAAGCTTCCAGCTTATCCATCAAAATGAATAGTATTTGCTTTATATCTTCTTTTTGAATTTCAATATTATTTTCCATTTTTAATTTAATTAAAGTTTAATAAATATAATGGTTATTGGAATCAAATCACTGTTCCTAAAGTTACCCATTCTCTAACCGTCTAAAGGTATTAATAAACTGTCTCCTAATACTTATACAAGTATCTTTGCTCAGTTCTGAACTGCCTGTAGACGGTTTGCTAAGTGGCTGTAACTTCTTTTGAAGGGTCTGCAGCTATTTGTTTAAGTATCTTTAGCCAATGAATAAGTGCCTTTAACCGGTTTGTGAAATGGCTAAAGGCACTTAGAAATTACCTGCAGTTTTTGTAAAGGTACCTTTGGACGATTGTAAACCGGCTATCCCCTTCGGAAGGACATGTAGCTACTTTAGGAATGTTTTTGGTCTCTTCAAAATACTGTGAGACTGTTCGAAGTTTATTGTGGTATTGGCCTGCCGGGTAAGGGATATAGGATTTTAGCCACGGATTTCACGGATAGGCACGAATGTTTATGCTGACGTTTGGTGAAAATGTTTTAAAAAGGCAGACTATTTATGGTTAGTAAAATTTGTACCTTTTACATAAAAAATTGGATTAATGATTGGTATAGAATGACCCAATAAATATATATTTATCATTGATGACTTCAACTGCAATCCGATAATAAATCCGTAATACACCATTACCGATAAGTCCCAAAGAGTCTGTCCCAGATGGATGTGTAGAAGCCAAAATTCTTAGTTTCATCCAGATGGTGTTGATTATGAAATCTGGTGGTTCCTATAAAAAGGCGGTCAAATGATGCCGGGAAAAACTCCCTGTTCAAATGCCCTATCGTTCCCCAAATTAAGTTGATGCTAAGATAAAGAACTATAGAAATTATAGAGAAATCATAACTCATGAGTAAGGCAAGAATCATTAGTCCAAAACCTATTGTTTCAAAAGGATGCAAAACAAAAAGACTTAAGAAATTGGTGCTGACGTGCTCATGGTGCTTTCCATGCAGTATTTTATACACAAAAGGCAGATGGGCCGCATAATGAAAGAAATACATCAAAAGATCCATCAGGAAAATCAAGGCAATGGTTTCCAGAAAGACAGACCCTACGGAAGGTTGAAGGTCAATAGTAATCCAGTTGTTTTTCCATAAGAATGCCCCAAGCAACATGACGAAACTATTGCAGACAACTGTAAGAAAACTGAGATAAGCATCAGATTGATTAACAGGATGATTTTGCTTCTGCAGCAGGTCTTTACGGCATGTTTTATCAATAAACTGATAGAGAGCTATTGAAAACAGGTACAAAAAAACATTCGATACCAGACTGAAAACAACCCACTGCAGCCAGCTGAACTGCCAGAATATCTTTAAATAACCGGAAAAATCAAACCAATTAAGATTCATAATCATTATCTTTCACTCAGATTATAAATCTATGAATTTCAATTTAAAGAATCAATGGTTAGCGATTGAAAAGAGAGAGAATATTTAACCATTAAAGAAACCAATTAATTCTATAGTTTCAATCTGAACTTCCTTAATCACTAAATTTTCCTTAATGGTTCAAAAATTCCAATAATTTGGTTTAAATTTTTCACAAAAATCATTTCTGCTTCACCTTTCTTTTCAGTTCCCGGACCCGTAAAGTCAGCTGCTTACGCAAATCGTTATGATATTGTCTGTAATTTTTTATACTTCGTTCCAGTTGTTTTTTCTGAGCCAGATAATCTTCATACAGCTCACTTAATTCCGAGATTTTCGAAATCATATCAGAAGGTTGGATCTCCGGATCTCCGGCTGTTTTTTTAAGCAGACCGCGGTAATATTCCATACGGTCTGTAAGGCTGCTGTGAAATTTTGGTTCTATTCCCTGCATGGTTATGGGTTTAATATATTAAAATTTAAAAGACGGTCACTTCCCGATGGCTGCAGAAGGTGTATCGCTCTGAAATAAAATCTTAATACTTCCATCCAAAGCATTGTTACCTGCTGATTTTGAATAAATATTATTCATAGCTGCTGAAATAAGGGTTTCCTGAGCATCTCCAAGAGGCAAAAGCGGTAATGATGTATATTCACCAGCTGCCATCTGCGGAGGGATCCCGTTGCTGTATGCCCCTTCCCCATCGGCATTGAAAACTTTATAAATAACCGGGTGCAGCTGCCATGAGATTTTCTTAGGTTTCCTTTTGTCCTCCACCATAAATCCGGCCATATCTTTACCCAGCGTTACATCCCCTACCTGAATTACCTGAATATACGGTTTAAGATTATTGATCACAATTTCCGAAGCAGATGCCGTACTTTTTGAAGTTAAAACATATACTTTATTCAGGTTCAAAGCATTGGTACGAAGGGCATTGAAATCAAGGGCAGCCGGGTCGTAGGCAATTTGCTGCGCAAATGTTCTTTTTACTTCGCCTCCGTTTTTGTTTCCTTTATAAATAATAAATGGAGAAGAGGATGATATTCCCGCTGGAATCATTGAGCAGAGTGCTGCTGCTGAGGAGACAGATCCTCCGTAGTTGTAGCGAAGGTCCAGGATCAGTTCCTGTATTCCTGCTGCTTTGAAAGCTGCAAATTTTTGGCTTAATGAGGAAGTCATTCCATCCGGAAAATCATAAATATAAAGGTATCCTGTTTTTTTACCGTTTTTTTCAAATATTTTAGATTCCAGAGGCTGTTCAAAGGAATATCCGTAATATACTGTGATATCTTTTTCATCGGTAACGGCACCGTTTTTCCAGTTTCCTACCCTGAGTTTTATCACCGTTTTATCTTTAATGGATGAAGTTAATTCTTCCGCATTGGCCGCAGTAATAGCCGTACCATTGATTTTGGTGATCATCATCCCTCTTTCCAGCCCGGAGTTGAATGCCGGGGAATTTTTCATAACCAGTTTTACCGTTGTCACTACATTCCCATTGGGCAGTTGGATCACGGCATAGTCAAAACCATACATATTCCGTACAGAACGCGGATAGGAAGAAGGATCCTGGGTATCTACAGCAAACGAAAAACGGTCCTGAGCGGAAAGCAGACTTTTAAAAAGTCTTTTACCGGCAGATGATAATCCGGTTTGGCGGGCATCTGCTCTGCCCAGTAATAATATCTTTTCATGCTGTCCTGTACCCAAAGGTTGACCCATTCCGTACTTCCTTCCGGAAAAACAGGAGTTCCCTCATCATCACTACGGGTGCATGAGGTACATGATAAGATAAAGACAGAAACTGCAACAAGAAAGAGCAGCTGAAAGGTAAAATGCTTTTTCATAGAAACGGTTTTACAGATAATCTGCCACATCAATCTCTCCCACGACCGTAAAGACTCCGTTGACCATCTTTTCCTGAAGAACGATCAGGTTGGCTCCCATATCCTGCTTTATTTTTACCCGGATAATTTCGGAGCCGTTATAAGGAGTATCTGTTCCGGGCTTATACAATTCCAGATAAACCGGAGCTGTGTTGCTGAAGAAACTATATATTTTCACCGGTGTGAAATCTTTTTTCCAATAGGATCAAATTCGGCAAGTATGGCTCCGTTTTCTCTTTTCAGAACTCCTTTCACGCCAGTAAGTGAGGTGCCGGAATATTCGCCGAGATTCGGGAAAATAAATTCAAAACCTACTTTTCCCAGATTCACCTGTGGCTTTACGGCGGAAGCCTGGAGAAAGATTCCCGGAAGGTTGAAGAAGTTCAGCGTTTTATAATCGTTGATATTGTCGTAAGTAAGATTATAATGGGCTATTTCGAGGCCGGTTTCGTTATTGTAAATACCAAGCCGGTCTGTTTCGCCCTCATCAAGCACAAATTCCAGTCTGGTTTCTATTTTATTGGTATAAGAAGTGTTTCCGTTGATGGATACAGGAGCTCCGTTAAGCCGAAGCTGGAGAACATCCGGTTTTGAATACCCTTTGATATTAACCTCTGCAGGTTTCTGAGATCGGTCAAATGGCTGCATGACGCTGCTGTCCGAACAGGAAACAAGCAGCATAAAAAATACCAGTGTAATGAATCTATTCATTTATATTAATTTAAATTGATAAAGTCTAACCTAGAAATATTGCCCCGCCCGGTGAGAACGGGACAATAAAAATTATAAAAAAACTAAGCTGGATATGTTTGTGATCAGGAGGTTGTTGCGGGGAAACTTCAAACCCTCCGGATCGATTAAGTTTTCATGGTAATTCTGCAGAATGCACTGCAATTCACGGATAAATGCTGCTTTATTATTTTTTGATGAACTTCAGCCTTTCCGTTATTTTTCCGTCGGAAACCTCTGCTGTGTACATTCCTGGTTTTAATGATGCTACATTCAGAGATCTGCTATAAGAAGCTGAAAATACTTTCTGTCCGGTGATATGGTAAATAGTAACCGAAGTTTTATTTTCTTTAAAGTTGGGATTCAGTTTAAGCTGAAGGAGCTCCTTTACCGGGTTTTCCTCTATTTTCGTTAAATTTTCTGTTTTATTCTTTACATCTGCTGTTCCTAAGAATGATGAAGCATAGATCGCCATTTCATCAATGTTGATATTCTGAAGGTTATTACCGCTCGCCTTTCTGTTCGACCATAAGCCTATATAGATTTTTTTACCTGCAAAAGCCGAAAGGTCTACAACATCTTCTGTAAACTGGGTAAGATCGTTGGAAAAAGGATTATCAGTGGTTCCCGCTATGATACGGTATGGGCTTGCAATGTCATTTCCGTTGGCATCAACTGTCATGGCCTGGAAATCTGACAGTTCCGGAACCGGCTTCTGGGCTGTGCTTACAAAAATGAAAAGATCACGTCCAAGGTTAAGGTGCGAAGTTCTCTGTCTTCCGATAGAAGCTGCAAGGCTGATGGTTCCTGATGCACCTTCCAAATTGATCTGCGGGGAGATGATCCAGTCGTTTTCAGTACCGAAACCGGAAGCATTACCTGTTGGGACAAGGCTTACAGAATAACGGAGTACACCTGATGTACCGTAGGTTAAAGCAGTCCCGTTGTGATAAATATTCTGTCCCTGAACCCATCCGTTTCCGTTGGCGTTAAGGTCATGAGTAGTCCATCCCTGAAGATCGGCCGGTGTATCAAAAGAATTGCTCCATACCTGAAACTGCGCAGCTGCAGCCTGTGATATCAATACAATAGATAATAAAAATAGTTTTTTCATAATACTGATTTATTAGAGGTTTTTTGAAAAATAAAAAAGCAGGGAAAGATATGGGAATCTTCCCCTGCATTTAAAGTTTTACTCCTGAATAGAGAAGTTGTATTTCGTCCATACACCCTGGAAGTTTCCACAGTTTCTAGGCGATACGTTCCATGGTCCGTCGTTGAAGAACGGCTGGCTCATTCCCCATGCAGAAGCTGTAGTTCCTGTCAGTAAATTGGCCGCCGGGATTGATGCCGTACCGGTTCCTGTAACAGAAGTTGTAAATCCGTGTACTTTGATGGTGCTGAAGTTGGAAGCAGAAGAAAGCTCAGAACCTGTACCTTCTACTTTGATTCCTACAGGATAACCTGTTACAACAGCGTTGTTTAATGTCAGTTTACCACTTCTTCTGATGTGGATCCCGTTTTCGTAAGCTGATCCTTGTCCTGCAATACCGTTTTTAGCCCCTATGATCGTAAGATTGTTGATAACAGGGTTGGTAATAAGCGGTGTAGCAGTACCTTCTGCGTTGTTATCAAGCTCGATACCGTTAGAATCCGGGCTGCCTCCGCTAAGGCTGTGGGTAGAATTGTAATCTGCCAAAGCAAGAGCACAGGTAATGGTTCCTGTATATCCGTTATCGAAATCGAAGTTATCGTCATCCGCAGCGAAAGAAACAAGGTTAGAAGCATTTACCGTACCTCCGAAGAATTCAAAAGAATCGTCTTTACCGTAAGATACCTGGATGTGATCCAATGTCGTTCCGTTTCCAACTCCTCCTAAAGTAAGACCGTTGATTTCGTTTCCTGAATTTGGAGCCAAAAGGTCATATCCTGCAAATTCAATACGAACATATTTCAATGTTCCTCCGTTGTGAGAAGCATTGGAACCTCCGTAGAAGAAATCAGGACCTGTTAATCCTTCGATCGTTTTTGTAGAAGGGGTATTGGTAGGAGCATCACCTAAGATGATCACACCACCGAAGTCACCAGGAGCAGCCGTTGTATCTTCATTTCCATCCAATAGTTTATAACTTGTAAAAATAATAGGCTGAGCTTCTGTACCGGTAGCGTTGATCTTACCTGTTTTAGAGATCACCAATACTCCTGTAGCCGTATTGGTTGTGTTTGGTTTTGCTTTAATGAAAGTTCCTGGCTGAATAGTCAGTGTAGCACCGTTCTTAACCGTTACGATTCCGTTAATTTCTACCACACCGCTCCATGTCGTGTTTGTTGTGATATCTCCGCTTACGCTGGTTACCGGAAGTGCAGATGCCGTGATGTATTCAGCAGATGCAGACTTCATTTCGAAAGGAGTGGAAGAATCTGCCAGGTGATCATTTTGACAAGCAGTAAGGGATAATGCTGCAGCAGCAATTAAAGTTAATCTTTTCATTGTTATAATTTTTAATAGATCCGGGTTTATGGGTTTTGAGTCCGGAAATTTTTAATATTTAGGAATATCCGCCTCTATATTCCTGCGATTTGGTTTTTACTTTACCCAGCGTTTCAGGAGGGGCTGTCCTGCCGGGGTTCCCTTCTTATCCGTCTCTGTCCGGGAAAAACAGGGACGTCCGGTTTTTATCTGATCCGGTACTGCTGTGCGCATCATCAGTATGGGTTTCCGGTCATGTTTCAGGTTCCGAAACCTGTACGCTTCTCTATCAAGAGCTCTTTTTATCTTTATATCAGGATCTTCAGGCTAAAATGTGTAATTCACACTCAGACCGAATACCCTTCCGCTGTAAGCACGGAATGTGATCTTATCAATATCCTTATCATATTTGTTGGTGGCTCCCGGAAGCAGTTCCCAGGCTTCCCTGTCTGTTGCTACATTGCTTCCTCCATCTCCTTTCGGAACTGAATAGGAATTGAAATTGTTATAAAATTCTTTCACCCGGTTGAAGAGGTTCCTTACATTCAATTTCAATTCAAGATTTCTGTTTCTCAGGAATTTATAGGAAATCTGTGCATCTGCCACGGCATATGGGCGCTGTATCTCTTCTCCGTTGTAGGCATATCCCACGGTAATGTACTGGTCGCCTTTGGCATTATATAAAAAACTGGCTCCCAAACGGTTTCCATCAAAGGTTAACCCTAAATTATAGGCATAAGGAGTCTGTCCGTATAAAGGTCTTTCCACTTCATAGGTTTCGTCATTATCGCCGGTTTTATATTGATTTTTAAAAGCGATTACTTTTGTTGTATTGTAGGTAAAATTTCCGCTTACAAAAAGCTTTTCGAGTAAAGAACCTTCTGCAATAAAGCCAAGATTCTTCCGTACCTCAACCTCAACTCCTTTCAGTTTTGCATTTTTAGAATTTCCGTTGTACAGGAACAGGTTTCCTTCGTTGGAAAGATGGCCTTCACGCTCAATAGGCTTATCAATGTTCTTGTAATACAGTCCTGCGGAAAATATTTCTCCCAGTCCCGGAAACCATTCAAACTTGAAATCATAATTATTGACTACCGATGAGGTCATTTCCGTATTATAAATCAAGCCGTTGGCCACCGGATCAAAGTAAGGAAGTCCTGTTCTTTCATTAAACTGGGGACGAATCACTGTTTTGTTATAAGCCAGCCTTACATTAATTTTATTGGTGGGGCTGTAAGTGAAATTTACAGAAGGCATCCACTGCCATGGTTTATCATCGATAGGTTCTTTTATAACCGATTGATTATCTGATACATCAATCTGCTGAGAAATAAGGTCATATTTGAAATATTCTGCACGAAGTCCCCATACCAATCTGAATTTGTTTTTCCACCGGTTATCAAACATCACATATAAGGCATGCTGAGTAACCTTCCCTTCGTATTTATCATTTTTATAGAGCGGTCTGGTTTGCCATCCGATACCTCCCGGAACATACTGCGAACCGTCAAACCAATTCGCCAGAGCGCCATACATGGTTAAATAATTTTTTTCGTTGTTCGGCACATCCCTGTTTTCATCTACTCTTAGAAAAAACTTCTGCTGCTGGTTGGTATTGTTTTTTATAACGCCGGCGTAACCTGCTTTTATATCATTTTTAAAGTTTCCCGTATCCATATTCCATTTCAGGGAAGCTCCGTAATTATAATCTGTTTCTTTATTTTCGATATATCCACGGTAAAAATTGCTGCCGGAATTGTAGATCCTGTGATAGGTTAAGATTTCGCTGCCGATAAAATCATAAAGGGTCAAATACTGCGTATAATCTTTGGTATCCGATTTTACTCCTGTTCTTGCTGCAAACCAGTTGATTTCCGCATTTCCTATTTTGTGGTTTCCTTCCAGTTTATTCTGCAGAAGGGTTTGGTAGATCGGGTAATTGGTATTGTCGGTATAAGGTTTATCAAGGCCTTTGATCTGTGAAGGATCGTTATTGGGAATAATCCCGTTATAAAAATAATTGTAGGATTCTTCTGCATTGGCAGGGGTTCCGCTACCGTTGGTATACTGGTTCCAGCCCGTTACCCTGGTCAGTGTGTTATCATAAATATGGGTATATGAATTCCTTAATGAAATCCTGCTTTTTCCAAGCTGAAGTCCAAAGTTCAGCATTCCGGCCAGCGTAGAATTGTAATTATAGGAAGCTCCTTTGTTTTTGAAATTGTAAAACACGATAGGAGCTGTTCCGTTTGCCTGCCAGTTGGGATCATATGGATCTGTAGTATCCAGCCAGTTTCCTCTTCCCGTATGGTCTATATCCAGCTTACTCTGCTCGTTTCTTACTGTAAATGCTCCTGCAAATCCCCATTTATTGTTGTTTTTAAGAGCAAATGTCCTCCCCAGGGCAATCTGAATATTCGATCCAATATCCCCTGTCGTACTGAAGGTCGAAAAGTTATCATTCTTAAATCTTTTAGACTGCTCAAAAAATATGGGATTGTTCCAGTCTGTAGCTTCAAGGTCTTTGGGAAAATCCCTGGTTCCGTCATCATACCCGAAATAATCATACTTTCCGCGTTTACGGGTGAGAAATTCTTTAAATGCCGATTGATCGTTATAGGAAGTTCCCACACTTACCGTCGTAAAGTTTTCATTGGGGATATCTTTGGTTCTTACTTCTACATAGCCTCCTGCAAAGCTGGCATTCATATCCGGAGTTGCCGTTTTGCTTACGACTATACTTTCCACCATTGCGGTAGGAATAATATCAAATGAAAAATTCTGGTTATAGGCTTCTGTACTGGGCAGATTGATCCCATCCATTGCTGCTGTATTCCAGCGTTCTCCCATGGAACGGACTACTACATATTTGTTATCGATGGTGGTTATTCCCGTTACTCTTTTCAGGGTTCCTCCTACATCATTATCCGGTGTCTTGGCGATCTGCTCGGCAGAAATACCATCGCTCATCTGGGCTGCTTTTTTCTGTTGGGCAAGAAGTCCGGCCTGGGTATCTGCTTTTCGGGTTCCGGTAATCACCACTTCCCTGATGTCTGTGATCTTATCCGGAGCCTGCTTCATGGCAAAGGATACGGTATTTGTTTCATTATTGGACACTGCAAGCTTTTCTACCCTCAGGGGACTGTATTTGGGAGCTTTTACGGTTAAGGTATATATTCCGGAAGGAAGGTCTACCACGAAATCTCCATTATTATCTGTAACAACGGTCTGTTTAGCGATTGTGACTTCAGCTCCGGCAACCGGATTTCCTATTTCATCTACGATCTTTCCTGAAATTCTTCCGTCTCCTGTTACGGAAATACCCGTTCCTTCATATTTTATCGAAATAAGGTCCCCACGGAGTCGAAATGCCACCGGAAGCCCATTGGTAATATCTTTAAGACAGTTGCTGACCGTTGCATTTTCACAGTTTACGCCTTTTACCTTCAGCTCTCTGATATCCATTTTTGAATAGGCCAGCCTCATTCCCGTTTTTCCTGCAAAATCTTCCAGTACCTCAATAAGGGGTCTGCTTGCCGGGACAGAGAATGATACCTTCCGGACCAGTTCCTGAGCTTCGGCTGCTACCGTAAAAAATACTGCTGCAACGGTAAGACCGCATTTCAATCTTTTCATATGTTCAAGTTCTCTTTATTAAAAGTTTTATTTTTTTTAATGTTATTTCTGGGGTTGATTTATTTTTTCAGGGTGTAAATCTGATCTTCTTTATATACTTCAAGTCCAAGGATAAAGGCGAGAGCTTCCATATTTTCATCCGCTGTGCCTCCTGTGAAGTCTGCTGTGATTTTTTCCCGGCAGTTTCCTTCGGATAGATAATCCTGATTTTATAATTGGCCTGCATCACTTCCGCCACTTCTTTAAAGGAAACATCATTGAAGCTTAATGACAGTAATTTCATATTCTGCTTTCCTGATTTATTTTCTGTAGTAAGTGAGATCACCGCTGCGGTATGGGCGATCCCGAAATTGGTCCATTTCTGGTTCGGTTTCAGGTAAGAAACAGGAGCTCCGGCGTAGGATACAGCAACTTTTCCTTCGTACAACTGTACAGATTTATCTTTCCCGGACTGTGAAACTTTAAAAATAGTCCCCAATACTTTGGTACTGAAACCATCTGCGCGAACAATGAACGGATGTGTTTTTGATTTCGCCACGGAAAAGACTGCATCTCCTTTCAGGTCAACAATTCTTGTGGAAGCAGGAAAGGATTTGTCTACGGTAAGCTCCGCACCTTTCAGTAGTGTCACTACAGACCCGTCTGCCAGATACACTTTACGGTTTCCTGAACCGGCTGTATAAATATCCGGCTTAAAAAAGTATGATAGGTAAGAATTCCCCCAATGACAACATAAGTATAACCGCAGCAGCCATTGTATAAGCATATTTCTTAAACGGATATATGTGAGTTGATTTTACAGGTTTGATGAAATAAAGCTCAAGTTCGGATAAGATCCTTTCTTTGGCTTCCTTCATATGGAACTGATCAAGATCCTTTTCTGTACGGATGTTCCATTGGTTTAAAATTTCAGCTTCCTTTTCTGAGATTTTTTCTTCGGAAACTTCCCTCTGCCAGAGTTTAAAAACAAACGCTGCAGTATTCTTATATTTTCGGCTTTTCATAAAGTATTTCATGGTATTCACAGATCCTTCTGTCTATAAGACTGTGAAAATGAAAAACTTCCCCAGGCCGTTCTTAATATTGTATTCACATTAAAACCAGCTTGTTAACAATTTTAATTCATTTTATAGTTTTCTCAACATTTGATTCACATTCTGGGGATATTTTTCAGAAATAATTAATCTACGGATCCCCAATGTTCACAAAAAGTTAATTTTTCTTTAGGTAATTTTGCGGTAACGATATGAAGCCTACAGATTATACATTACTGAAAAAAATAAAATCGGGCGACCGTCCTGCATTCATGCTGCTTTACGAGCGGTATTGGGACAGTCTTTACCGTTTTGTTTTTATGAGGACAAGAGACAAGGAAATGTCTGAGGAACTGCTGCAGAATCTTTGGATCAGGATCCTTGAAGATACGGCAACCATACATACCGATGATTCAGAAAGTGCGAAGGGGTATCTGCTCCGGTACCTTCATTACCGGATTATCGATCATTACAACAGCTCAAAAAACACACCGCCAACTATAAGCATTGATGAATATGACCCTGCCGGTGAAATGGATCTGTCGGATTCGGAATATTTTGAAATCCTGGAAGAAAATGAGATCTCGGTTCTATTATCAATGATTGACGAAGTCGTTTCACAGCTTCCTTCCACAGAGCAAAGTGTGTACGATATGCGGATCAGGAAGAATATGTCTGTACACGAAACAGCAGAAGCTCTGGGAATCAGTAATAAAACGGTAAGTAATAAATTAAGCAAAGCTTTAGGGGAAATACGGGATCAGCTGAACCCGGAATACCAGTCTTCTAAAAAGCTGATATCTATTCTGATGCTGATGGAATTGCTGACAAAGTATTGAATTCAAGGAAAGGAAGGCAGGTGTCTGGTGAGGGAAGTTATGAAGTCGGGAAAAACAAATTTTACTAACTGTATCAATAGATGGTTCACTTTCTTCCATCTCCCCTCCTCCATCCTAAAAACAATTCCAAGCCTAAATTTTTTCCTCCGTTTTATTCAAAGCATTCTTTCGGTATTCTTTCGGTGTCATGTTTCTGTGTTTTTTGAAAAGCCTGGACAAATGGCTTTCATCACTAAACTGAAGTTCGTAAGCAATCTCACTCAGCCTGGTACTGCTGTATTTCAGATAGGTTTCCACCAACCGTAAACGGTAATCGAGCAGATAGTCCTGGTAGGAAATACCTGTATGCTGCTTGAAATATTCCCCGAAATAATTCCTTGAAATCCCGAAGTGGTCTGCTATTATCTGAATACGGGTCTTTTCCTTATCTTTTATATGCTCCTGAATATAGGTGATGATCTTCATAATAGAGAAGGCTTTTCGGTTATCTTTCAGATCGGGAGTTTCCTCGCTTTCAATGATATTCCTGGCGATAAGATTCAGCAGGATAGAAATACAGTTTCTTATGATGAGGTAATCATCCGTTTTATTTTTGTATTCTCTTGCAACCTGTATAATAAGGGCTTCGGCAAAATCTTCGTCATTTTTATTACGGAAAACACATCCTGCTCTTGCATGGTAATTATTGCTGATATACTGTAGTTTGTAGAGGTTTTCACAGCTTTCTATCCGGTCAGCTTCCAGCCTTATTTTATCGATAAACTCTACAGGACACTGGATAACAACGAGTTCAGCATCTTCACTTTTAAAATGATAAAGCTGGTGCTGAGGAATAATAAAAAGCTTAGCTTCCCTGAAGGTAATGGACCGCTCGTCATAGCTCAATGTTCCGTTTCCTTTCAGAACATAAACAAGGGAAAGAAAGTCTTTGGTTTTGAAAACAACATCTTCATTATTGAGCTTTATTTCTTTTACATTAAAGTGTTCTACAGGCAAAACTTTCATATGGTGTACTTATTTTTCCTCCAAAAATACAATTTTAACAGCATAATAAGAGGTTAATTTTGCCGAAAAAAAATGAACATTTATCCCAAACGCTGGCAGGCATTAGGTTATCTGACTGCAGGAGCTTTTCTTTCTCCACTGGATTATTTTATTGTGAATATGGCATTGCCTTCTATTCAGAAAGCTTTCAACGCCAGTGATCACCAGTTGCAGATGGTTGTTGCCATTTACGGTCTTACCTATGCTGCTCTTGTGGTATTTGGAGGGCGTCTGGGAGACCTGTACGGAAGAAAAAAATATTTGTGCTGGGGCTGTACATTTTTTTGTTTGCTTCACTGGCTTGTGCTTTTTCCCCCAATATTACATTTCTTATTGTTTCGCGGCTGTTTCAGGGATTTGGCGCTTCTTTTCTGGCTCCACAGGTACTGGCTTCAATAAGGGTTTTATTCAAAACAGGGGAACAGCCTAAGGCTGTAAGTATTTTCAGCTCTGTTTTCGGATTGGCTTCTGTTGCCGGACAGCTTTTGGGTGGTTTCCTGCTTAATCTTCACGGGACAGGATTGACATGGGAAATGGTATTTTTGGTTAATGTGCCTGTTACACTGATCTGCATTATTGGTATTCATTTTACAATGGATAATAACAGAGAAGGAAAAGGACAAAAAATAGATTTTACCGGTGCATTTCTTCTTATCATCTCTTTGCTGATGATCATTTGTTCTATTATTTTCGGAAGGAAATACCATTGGGCCTGGTGGATCTTTGCTGTCTTGCTTACCGGAATACTACTGCTTATTGTATTTTACAAATATGAAGTACAATCAATGCGTGAAAATAAAGCTGTATTAATAGATCCTACCCTTTTGGCGAATCAATCATTTGCTTTGTCTCTTCTTATTATCTTTTTTTATAATTTCACATCAGGACTTTTTATCTGCTATCCCTATTATCTGCAGGAATTTTTGAGCCGCGATCCTGTAGAAACAGGATTGGCAGTCATTCCCTATGGGATTGCTTTCTTTATGGGACCTCTGCTTGTTCCCAAGATAAAATTTCCAGCTTACACCGTCGTCTACATTGGACTGGGTCTGTTGATTTTAGGTTTCTCTCTCACTTCAATCTTTATTTATTTTCAGGAAAAACCGTCTGCAGGAACAGATATCAGTCTGTTTTTAGCGGGTCTGGGTCATGGTATTCTTATGCCCGTAATGATGCGGGAAGCTATTGTATTGATTGGCAAAGAGAAAGCAGGCCAGGCTTCCGGGCTGATCAGTATCAGCATACAGATTGGCAGTGTAACCGGTGGAACTCTTATCGGGACCTTATTTTTCAGTACTATCAGTTTTTTAGGCTTTCCGAAGGCTTTTGCTCTGGCTGTTTTAATGATTGCTATAATTCAGATAGCTGGAATTTTTATGAATAAAAAACTGCAAAAGGATCATCAATTATATTAATTTAAGAATGAATTTTATCCAACTTTTAACAACAATATTATATATTTAAGCTTATGAATAACACAGAAAAAATTATTACAGAAATCAAGGAATTTCATCAGGATATTGAAGCGTGGTTTCAGGGAAAAGAGGATCAGAATGAGCTTTATAAAAAGCTTTTGTCCGGGTTTGATACAGATTTTAAAATGACCACAGGCAACGGGGATACCATTACTTTGGAAGCATTTTCGGAATGGCTTCCGGGGACCTATGCTCAATTTCCCAACCGAAGTATTGTGATTGAAAATATTAAAGCTGAAGCAACGGAAAATCATGGACTGGCATCCTATATTGAAATCCAGACCACCGGTACGGCAGTAACGCGGCGGAAATCATCAGCGGTTTTTGTGATCCGTGAAGAAAAAGCGTTCTGGCTTCATCTTATTGAGAATTGGATCTGATTATTTGGTGTTTTGAATTTAAATTTGCTTGAAGCCGGATGATTTACATTTTTGTAAGGGCTAAAGGATTTTAGCCACAAATTTCGCGGATCGTCACGAATGTTTATGCTGAGGTTTGGTGAAAATTTTAAAAAGTCAGGCTATTGGCCGCTCCTATAGAATTTAATGCCAAAACCCTTTTATCTTTTATCTAAAAATCAGGCATTGATTTTATACACACAGCGCTGACCTCCGGACAAAATGTGATTGATTCTTTCAACCTGGTATTCTTTACCAATGAGATTCCGGAAATTGGAAAGTTCTGCGCGGCAGAATCCCTGGCATTCTGCGGCTGCAGCACAAATTGGGCAGTGATTTTCTATGAGAAAGTAATCATTACCTTCTTTTGTCCATTCCGCCATATAGCCTTCCTCAGTACGGATCTGTACGAGTATGTCTAAGCGTTGTTCTAAAGATCCGGTATTTTCCAAAGCTTTTTTATAGCGGTCATAAGTGTTTTTTCCCTGTCGTTGATCAGCAGATCCAATGCATTTTCTCCCAAAAGATTTTTTACAGATCTGAGGATCTGGACGGTTACATCGGCATGAGAATCCGGAAACTGAGACAGTCCTTTTTCAGTAAGGGTATAATAGGTAGACGGCCTCCCCACTCCTTCGCTTTTTGTGACGGATCTGATGAGTCCTGCTTCCGCAAGATTCAGTAAATGTTTCCTTGCCCCTTCCTTTGTTATGGAAAGTTCCCGGGAGATCAAAAGCGATGTGGCCTCGCCTCTCATTTTTAAAAACATCAGGATGCGGTCTGCTGCCGGCTTCTTCATTTGACAATATTTAAGTTGTTTTATTTTCCAACAACAAATATAGTCATTTTCTATAATCTGCAATTTATAACATTACAAAGCTCATATTCACCCAATTAAAGATCATTTTTAAGTAACTAATAAAACAACAATAAAGTTGTTTTATTGAAATTAATGATTACCTTTGAAATACATTAATTAAAAATAAAAGTTATGAGCACGTTTACACTTCCGCAGCTTCCTTATGCTTACGATGCACTGGAGCCATTTATAGATCAGAAAACAATGACCATTCACCACCAGCGCCACCATCAAGCTTATGTGGATAATCTGAATGTTGCACTCAAAGCTTCAGATGAAACTTCAGATGACCTCGATTCGATACTTCAGAGAATCAGCGAATACAGTCCCGCTGTGAGGAATAACGGTGGCGGACATTATAACCATTCTTTGTTTTGGGAAACTCTTTCCCCACAACCTAAATTAGTTCCTGAAGGAAAGCTGGCTGATGCCATCAATTCTACTTTTGGAAATCTGGAAACCTTCAAAGCTGAAATGAAGAAGGCAGACCTGGGACAGTTCGGTTCGGGATGGGTATGGTTATTTGTAAAATTCAGCGGGTCGTTGGCTATAGCTTCTACTCCTAATCAGGACAACCCGATGATGGATATCCAATCTGTCAACAGAGGTTTTCCGATCCTGGGAATTGATGTATGGGAGCACGCCTATTATCTGGCTTACCAGAATAAAAGAGCCGATTATCTTGATGCATTCTGGTCGGTTCTGGACTGGTCCGTCGTAGAAAGAAAATACGAAGAAGCTTTGTCAAAAATCAAATAGAAAATCTGGTACGAATTTACATTATGGATCAGAAAATTTTTATCAATAAAGCAGAAGCTTCCGGGATCATCGCTTTCGATCTTTTACACTATAAACCCTCTGTAGAAATTGTGGAGCTGGATATCAAAGATCATCTTTTCATGGGAATGATCGTGAAGGAAAAGGAGTTTAAGGAATCAATTGCTGCTGTAGATTTTTCTGTATACAACGAAAAAGCTGTGGGGATCATCTGCTCTACAGATGCCATTATTCCGCCGTGGGCATTTATGATGTTAATGGAGAAATTATCACCTTATGTCAGGTATGCAGATTTAAATAATGCCGAAACCATTTTGCTGGACCTCTGGAAACGCCGCCTCATCTATGCAGACCTGAAAGCTTATAAAAATGAGAAAGTTGTTGTAAGGGCAAACGCCGACCATGATCCGTCCCTTTACTTATTAGCAGCCGGCCTTCTTAAACCTTTGGTTAAAAGCCTGATGTACGGTGAAATAGGTTTGCCAAAAGTAATTTTTAAAACTTAGAAAAATGAAAGTAGTTATTTTCAACGGTTCTTTAGAAAGCAGGCCTGAATCTACTTCCGGACGGATTTCCGGATACTTTGCTGAGAAGCTTGAAAAATCAGGTTTACAGACGGAAATCTTTACTCTGGCAGATTCAGGAATTCCTCTTTTTGACCTGTCCCTGACCCGTAAACCGTTGTCTGTGGAACGCATGGCGCAGGTATTTCTGGAAGCTGAAATCCACATCTGGATGGCTCCGCTCTATCATGGAAGTATTCCTGGTGTAATGAAAAACTGCCTGGATTGGCTTGAAGTGACGGCTAATCATTATAAGCCTTATCTTACGGATAAAACCGTCGGACTGGTTTGCTGGGCAGACGGTTTGCAGGCTATGCAGGGAATCAATACAATGGATGCCGTTGCCAAATCCCTGCGGGCGTGGCCTATTCCTTTTAGTGTACCTATCATAAAATCTGCATTATTTGATCAGGAGGATCCTGCTAAAATATCTGCCCTGTATTCTGATAAATTTGATAAGCTGATCAGCATTGCAACGACAAAAAAGATAGACAAAATATAATCCACTGTTTTTTTCATTTAAATTATGTTTAGACGGAGGGGCTTCAAGGGCTATCAGCCGGTAGAAGCCCCTTTTTAAATTTATAAATCTATAATACGTATGGCAATTAAAATAACCGATGACTGCATCAACTGCGGAGCCTGTGAACCGGAATGTCCCAATTCGGCGATCTATGAAGGGGCTATCGACTGGCGCTGGAAGGATAAAACAAAACTTTCCGGAAAGGTGGTCTTCCCGGACGGCTCGGAAACTGACGCAGATGCCTATCAGCAGGCATATTCGGATGATGTATATTATATTGTACCGGGGAAATGTACGGAATGCAAGGGTTTTCATGAGGAGCCACAGTGTAAAACGGTCTGTCCTGTAGACTGCTGTGTAGATGATCCCGACCACCGTGAAACGGATGAGATATTGTTCAGCCGGCAGGAATTCCTTCATTCTTAAGTTAGAATTCTACATTAGAAACAAATATAAAAGCGGGAATAAACCCGCTTTCAGCTTATCAATCAGGTTAGTTAAAATATGCAAACAGCTTACAAGCTTTTTATCTCATTATAAATTTTCTGTGTGAAAGGGGTATCTACTTTCAATTCTTTTCCAAATTCCAAAATAGCACCTCCTAACAATTCAAGTTCGTTATTTTCTTTTCCTGAATTGACATCAAGCTGTAAGGATGTTGGAGTCTCGAAAGGAAATGTAGCTGCTTTTTCAAATGTTTTCTGAATAATATCTTCATCCAGAACAATCATTTTTTTGTCAGCGATCTTTTTTATTTCTTTCATGATTTCAGAAGCTTCCTTTTTCTGGTTTTCATCTGAACACACTGCTCCGATGGAAGAATTGTGCTTAGCTGTTACCAGACCGAAACTGGCAATGAAAGTATATTTCGTCCAGATATCCGTCAGAGAATTGTCTTTAAAATCGAAGTCAATTTTGCTTTCTTTCAGCAGCTCTATAATCCAATCCACATCGGCAGAAAAATGTTCCGGGTCCCTTCCTACAATCATTTTCCCTGCCTTTCCTTTATGCTCTACAATTCCCTTTTCTTTAATGTGAGAAGCTACATAAATACAGGTCGGAAGAATGGTATTATCAGGAATTATCCTTCTTATTCTTTCATAAATATCTGCTCCGTTCATCATGGGAAGCAATACCGTGTCTTTGCTGATGACGTCTTTCAGCTGCTGACAAATATTTTCAAGATCATATTCTTTTACACAGATCAAAACCAGGTCGGGATCTTTCACATCACTGATGTGCTGCTCAACAGCATCGGGATACGTACGGTTTACAGGATGCTCGGGGAGAGAAGAACCAAACCGCTTTCTTTTACTTTCCGGTAAGTTTCTCCTCTTGCCACAAAACTGATTTTATATTTTTTGGAAGCTTCATTTTCCTGGTTTATTTTAAATCCGAAATATCCGCCTACTCCACCAAGTCCAAGCACTGCAATATGTTTCTTGCTCATAAAATTTATTTTTGACAAAGATGAGTCGCAAATTTTGAACTATCGCTTGACAAATGAAAAGAAATTATATTTTATTGATCCCCCTTCTGATACGGCTCAATGAACTGTCTTTAATTCCCAGGTAGGAAGCAATAATCTTTAGGGGAACGAACTGGAAAATGTTGGGATGCTTTTTCATGAGGTTAAAATACCTTGTAGAAGCTTTCTGGCTGGCCATTTCTATCAGCCTGTCATGAATACTGTAATAATTAAGTACAAAAAGAAGTCTGCTGAATTCTCTGAATTCCGGGATATTGTGAAAGTTATGCTGCACATTTTCCAGGCCGGTTTCCCAGAAAGAACAGTTGGTAATCGTTTGGTAAGTTTCTTTTGCAGGCTGTTGTCTGAAGAACGACAGAAAATCATTGACAAAACAAGGAGCCGCATAAATATTGGTAGTAATTTCTTCGTTGTCCTCATTCAGGATAAAAGAACGGACATAACCTTTTTCCAGGAAAAATGTTTTGGTGCTTACTTCATCCTTATTCAGCAAAACTTCATTCGCTTTTAATTCAAAGTGACTGAATGTCTCTGTGATTTTTTCAACGACCTCTTGTTTAATATCGAATAAGGAGTGAAAATAAGTATTAATTGAAGATTTGTCCATATAATTCAAAGCATTTTCAGCAACTTTCAAAATTAGAAAATTTCATTGATAATTACTTTGAATAAAAGATTTACAAAATAAATATTTCTGTTAAAAAAATCAATGATTAGTTGATCCTTAAAGTTAAAATTCTTCCCAGCCTTCATTCTGCGGGTCATATTTTGCAAATTCGCCGGTATCGGTAAATTCGGAAGCCGTCATTCCCACTTCAAAAATAGAATTCTCGCTCAGGTTTGCCCTGAAATACAGCCCTCTTTCGGTGAGTAATGCGCTCCCGAAATCCTCATCGGGATGAATAAAGTGCAGTCCGGCCTCATCCTTTCTTACCAATTCATATTTATATTTTAAGAGACGTTCTTTCAACCGGATGACCTGGTCTTCCGTTAATGGAACAAGATTTTCTTCACGGTCAAAAAAACTGTCATCATCGGCTGACTGTTCTTTTTCTTTTGTTTCAATACTGAATAGCTGGATCGTATAGCTCATGAGATTTACGGATTATTGATTGGCCAATATAATACTTTTATAGGTATTGATCCGGTCGGTCTCATTATACATATTACAGAGGATCAGAAGTTCGTCTGTATTGTACTCTTCAGACTTTTCCTGCAACCGTTCAGCAATAGCGCCTGGAGTATCGGTAATGATATGATCCAGAATCTTAAAGAACTCCTCTTCATCCTGACTTCCCAGTATTTTTTGTTCAATTATTTCAGTTGGAAGAAGGGCCTGAGGCGCCTGGATATGCCGGGCCTGCAAAAACTGGTATGCCATTCCATAGGCATTATACCGGGCCGTCTTCAGATCATCGGCAACAGAAGCGGCAATCGCTATCTGAAGTGAAGGGACCGGAGAATATTGATTTTTATCAAATTCTTTCAGATAGGTCTTCGTACTTTCCGTACCGGGTCCGCTTCCCATAAAATCTGCATATGAATAGCCTACTCCATGCCTCGCAGCTTCTCTAGCGGATTGAATCCCGGAACCCAGCCAAAGGATATCCGGCAGATAATCAAGATTTTCAGGCTGGGCAATAAGACCTTCGTAGATTCCTTTTTCCTCTTTAATGTATTGTATAATTTCTTCAAGCTTGGTTTCCTGGCTGGATAAAATGACCGGCCGGTGGTTGTTCAATGCAGAGACAGCATCTTTCAATCCTCCCGGTGCTTTTCCCAACCCCAGAATAAAGCGCTCCGGATAAAGGCTGCCCAATATTTTGGCCCACTCTGCAATTTTATAGGCAGAATAATTTTTCATCATAATCCCTCCTGTTCCTACTTTGATCCGTTGGGTTTTGCTTAGGGTAACGGCACTAAGAATTTCGGGACTTGAGCTTCCATAGGCTTCCACACCGTGGTGCTCGGAATAAATAATATTGTGAAAACCGGCTTTATCTGCAAACAAGGCGAGATCAATACTGTTTTTTAATGCCTGCAACGAACTTCCTCTTTCAATGGTGGGAGACTGATCGAGAATGCCTAACCTTAATTTCATATCTGCTTACTTTATTGTAAAGCTAAAAATAATGATAAAATATAGTTACAGTTCATCATTTATCATTTAATTTTATATTTGGAATCAGGGAAATCAGGAATCAGCTTCCCGGACAGACTAATTTTAACAATTTAAAAAACAGACATGAAAAAAGTAACAGGAATCGGCGGTATCCTTTTCAAATCAAAAGATCCCAATGCCATGAACGATTGGTATAAAACGCACCTTGGCCTTGAAACCAGTCCTTACGGAACAAGCTTTGAATGGCGTGAGAGTGAAGACCCCTCGAAAAAAGGCCTTACCCAATGGGCTCCTTTTGCAGAAACCACGAAGTATTTTGAGCCTTCTGCGAAAGATTTTATGATCAATTACAGGGTAGACAATCTGGAGGCCCTGGCAGAGGAACTAAAAAAGGAAAATGTTACGATTCTGGATACTATTGAAACCTATGATTACGGAAAATTTCTGCACATCCTGGATCTTGAAGGAAATAAAATCCAGTTATGGGAACCTATTGATTAGTTGTTCATTATATAAAAGTTAAAAAGTCCGGATTTGTACCGGACTTTTTCTTTATTTAGGCTTATTTTATTTAGATACAACTAGCGGGTTGCTTTCATCAATGCTTTGGTAATCTGGTCTTCTTTCTCTTTTGAATAAGTAGAATCGTAAGGTTCCATCACATCAAAAAGGTATTGGTAGAAGGGAGCAATTTTCTGTACCTTTTCAGACTCTTTTATAGCTTTTTCCTTACCCTTCTGCTGAAGGTTTCTGATGAAAACATTGAATTTTTTATCAATCGGTTCTATGGATTTTAGAAGGTATGCATACGCTTTTTCATTATGCCCAAGTTTCTTATAGGCATCTGTAACTGCACCTACTATCAGAGAATATTCCATTGGCTTTACTCTCATCTGCCTCACCGACTGTTTTTGGAATTCAGGGAAAGACTCAGATAATAATCGTATTCTTCAAAGATTTCCTTTTTCAGATTTTCTGCCAGCTGAAGTCCTTTTTTCTCCTGGCCTGCCATAATATATCCGGTTACTATAGAACTTAATGAACGCGGATCATTGTATTTTTCAGCAGGAATTTCTTTTGATGCAAGATCCAGCAATTCTATAGCTTTAGCTTTCTGTCCAGTTAGTGCCAATGCTGAGGCTGCCCTGCCGACAGCCATTCTGTAGACTATAATATTTGAGGTCGCTGCTTCGTCATAATGATTCCGCAGATCTTTAAAATTACCCCATCTGAAGTTTTTTACGATATGATAAAGTGAATTGACGTCTACCATTCCTATATCTCCATCCGGCCCTGGCGCTGAATGAATCGGCACAAGCTTATAGCTGAAACCCTCAAACTGCAGATATTCATCAAGATAGAAGGTATTTTCGCTGTCGTAAATTCCTCCTGATGAGAAGTTGACCGGGCGCTTCCAGTCGAAATTCGCCAGCATATCCATCATCATCAGGTTATTTTTATAAAGGGTGTTTCCTTTATAGGTAATCATGATCTGGTTCACCACCTTTGGAAGATCCGCCTGGGTGATAATTCCTGCTTTTAAAGCGTTTTCTTTATTAACAGGGAGAATAAATCGGTTGACAGGTAAAATATTGTACTGCTCATACTTCTCTTCCCCGAAATACATTTTTAAAAGCTCATCTTTTTCAGGAGACTTTGACTTTAGGAAACTGATTGCCTCTTTTAGGGTGATGGAATCCTGCGTCAGGTATTTTCTGAAGGCTCCGAACTCAGTATCAGGAGCTCCCTGCTCTTTCAGCATAGAGAAAATTCCTTCCCAGTCTTCTTTTTTCATCAGGTAGATCTGGTCATTCACTCCATCCCTGTAATCTTCATGGTTCAGTTGTGAAGGAATCGGGTTGGCCTGGTATGTTTTCCTCTTTACCTGATCAATATACCATGGTGTGGCTAAAAGCGTAAAGTTGACAGTTTTTACATCATCCCTGAACCGTTCCGTCTCCTGTATAGCCCATACAGGGAAGGTATCATTGTCGCCGTAAATAAAAATAATATCGTCTTTAGACAGTGATTTGAGAAATGAATAGGCATAGTCCCGCGCCGCTGATTTTTTACTGCGGTCATGTGGTGCATAATTCTGGAAGCCCATCATGAACGGAACGCCCAGTAAAATCACCCCTAATGCAATATTAGCTCCATTGGATTTTACTTTTGACTGGATAAACCATAAGATAGCCGCTGCTCCAAGACCGATCCAGATGGCAAATGCATAGAACGATCCTACCATTGCATAATCTCTCTCCCTTACTTCAAACGGTTTTACGCCGGTATAGAAAACAATTCCTATACTGGTTAAAATAAATAATGAAAGCAGGGCATAGAATCTTCCAAAATCCCTGTTCAACTGGAAAAAAAACCGATCAGCCCTAAAATCAATGGTAAAAAGAAGAATTTTACCGTACTCTCATTCTTGAATTTAGCAGGCATTTTATCCTGGTTACCAAGCAAAGCATTATCGATGAGAGAAATTCCGGAGATCCAGTTTCCTTTTGTGTTTTCCATATTTCCTTCAAGGTCGTTCTGTCTTCCCACGAAGTTCCACATCAGGTATCTTACGAAGTAATAGCCATTCTGGAAGGTGATGAAATAGTCCATATTCTGGGTCAGAGAAGGCTTCTGAACGTTGATCAGATTATATGGCTTAACTTTCAAATAATCTTCCGCTGTAATGGTTTTATCTTCATATTTCGTTCTCAGTTCATCAAAAATCTGTTTAGCCTGCGGATTATCTGCCACATCTTCATTGGCATAATTGAAAGTAAAATCAGGAGCTCCGTACATAGAAATGTAATTAGCCATCACGTCTTTATCCTGATTGAACATCCTTGGCATCAGACTGATATGAGATTTACTGAATACATAATTGAAACGGTCACCTGTTTTTCTGTAAGTTCCGGTTTTTTCATCTTTTTCGTAGATGTCGCCCGTCTTTTGGGTCTTGTAACTTCCGTCTTCATTCTTTTCCATTCCGTTGGCATCAAGGAAAGCTGTGTAATTTTGACCATAAATGGTAGGCCAGTCACCATATTGTTCCCTGTTATAGTAATCCAGCATACCAATTGCAGTATCGGGATCGTTAAGGTTCATTGGTGGATTAGCATTCGCTCTGATAGGAATAACCATCCAGCATGAAAAACCGATGATCATATACACGATAGATAAAGTGATTGTCTGGAAAAGGTTTCTTTTTGATTTCCTGCTATATTTTATGATTAAAAAGGATATCAAAGTCATCAGAATAAATGCAGCAATGGTTCCTGAATGGAAAGGAAGTCCAAGACCGTTGACGAAGAATATTTCAAGTCTTCCGAACATCGTCATGATCAGTGGGAAAATAATTTTGAATACAATGATCAAAATTCCCAAGGTGATGGCGTTCGCCCAGATAAAGTTCTTCCAGGTAAATTTATAATTTCTTGCATAATACACTAAACATACCGCTGGAACTGCAAGCATACACATCATGTGAACCCCTACAGAAAGTCCTAATACAAAGAAAATAAGGATAATCCATCTTTCGCTGTCTTTGGCAAGGTATTCATTTTCCCATTTGGTAATCAGCCAAACGAGTAAAGCAATAAACATGGAAGCCATGGAATATACTTCTCCCTCCACTGCAGAAAACCAGAAAGTATCCGAAAAATTAAAGCATAAAGCTCCTACAGCTCCTGCAAAAAGAATGGAAATCTCCTGGTGTCTGGTCACTTCATCAAAATCCTTGTTCAACAGCCGTCTTACAAAATGGGTAATCGTCCAGAATAAAAATAAAATCGTAAATGCACTGAACAATGAAGACATCGCATTGATCACAATCCCATAATTCTGTTCATTTCCCAATGCAAATATACTGGCCACAGCCCCTACAATCTGGAATAAGGCAGCTCCGGGAGCGTGCGTTACTTCAAGTTTTACCGCAGAGGAAATATACTCCCCACAGTCCCAGAAACTCAGATAATGCTCCATGGTGGAGCCGTACGTAATGAGTGCAATGGTAAAAATCACCCATCCTAAAACGGTGTTCCACTTTTTAAAAGACCAGTTTTTCATATACTATATAATTTCAATACATAGTAAGACAACCCAGATGGGGGAATTATTACATAGGGCTGTACAAAAATCTATTCAGTTCAGATAAAGGCAGCCGCGTTGTACTAAAAGATCATTTCAGCTTAAACTTCATGTTCCTGTATTCCCGGATCAATTATGATTCGGTTTCTTGTTACGTTACTGAAATTTTGATTGAAGACTTGTATTTTTTTTAACGCAAAGTTTTTTTAGAGAGTGCTAAATTTTAAGAAGGCAAAGGGATCCGACTGCGTCGTTGATGAAGCTGAACGGGTAAAAAGATGCTTAATCGAATCAACAAAGCTGATCTGCTACTGTTCTTGTTTGATACCGCAACTAATTTCTTAATTTCTTAATTTCTTAATTTCTTAATTTTAATACTTTAATTAATACGTATTATTCAATCCTCCATCCAAAGGAATGCTCGTTCCGGTAAGATAAGCCGAATAATCTGATGCTAAAAAGGCTGCCAGATGACCATATTCTTCAGTTCTTCCCAATCTTTTCATAGGAATTTTATTTTCTCTTGCCTTTTTTATTTCTTCCTGAGACTTTCCGGTCTGCTGGGATTCATGGCGGATCAGATTCTGAATGCGTTCGGTATCAAAATATCCTGTGAGAATATTGTTCACTGTAACCTGATGCTGTGCCACTTCAATGGACAGGGTCTTCGCCCATGCAATTACCGCTGAACGGATGGAATTTGAAAGGGATAAATTATGAATAGGTTCCTTTACAGAGAGTGAAGAAACGTTGATGATGCGTCCGTGTTTCTGCTTTATCATATGAGGCAGGGCCAACAATGTTGTTTCGCAAACGGTTTTAAAAAGTAAATCAAATGCTTTTTGATAATCATCCACCTTTTTATCCAGTGCCGGGCCTGGCTCCGGACCATTGGTATTGTTGATCAGAATATCTATAGAATGACTGCTGAAATATTCAGAAATAATTGTTCTGTAGGCTTCAAAATCGGAAAAATCGGCTACCAGATACCGATGCTTCTGATGAGGACCCACGATAGGTAGTGAAGATACTATATTTTTCAGTTTGGCTTCGTTGCGAGCCATTACGGTTACATTAGCCCCACATTTTGCGAGTTCTAAAGCGATTCCTGCTCCTATTCCCTGGGTAGCTGCTCCTACCAAAGCATTTTTTGAAAAAAGTTCAATATTCATATGTATTGCTGGTTGCTGCATATAAATGTAGCAAAAAAGCTTTACATTCCGGCTACATGTTCTTTTATGATTACTGAGGCAGTACCGGAGGCATAACTCTTTCCGGCTTTGTAGACAGAGTCCGTAGAAATGCTTCCAGCTGGGCAATTTCTTCATCAGTAAGATCAAGCAGTCTTACAAAACCCGATTTTTCAGAAGTAAGGGTTATTCCCTGATGAACTGTTGCACGTTTTTGGGAATGCTCGGGATTTCCTCTGCTGTAAAACCGGATCACTTCCGTAAGGGTTGTCATGGATCCGTTATGCATCCACGGGCCCGTTCTTGTTACTTCACGCAGTCCCGGTACACGGAATTTCCCGGCATCTTCCGGATTTTTGGTCACCAGATATCTTCCCAGATCTTCTTCTTTTGATCCTAAAAGAGAGGATCCCACATTTTCAAACTGATTATTGGAAAAATAACCGGAACTGTGGCAGTTCATGCATTGTGCTTTGGTACGGAAAAGGTGAAGTCCCATCAGCTCATCATCGGAAAAAACTTCGGATTTCCCGTCAATAAACTGATCAAACCTGGAAGTTCCGCTTCTGACAGTTCTTTCAAAAGCAGCCATGGCTTTGGCAATCCGGTCCTTTGAAACGGTTTTATCTCCAAAAGCTTTTTCAAATAAGATTTCATAGCCTTTGATTTTGGCAATTTTCCCGGCTGCCAGATCAATATGTCCGTTCATTTCCCTCTCGTCCCGGATTGGCATTTCCGACTGCTCTTCGAGAGATTTAGCGCGGCCGTCCCAGAACAGGGTTCTTGCATAGGCTACATTCAGGATGCTCATCGCATTTCTGGTGCCAAGCTGCCTGTTGTGCCCGAAAGAAAAAGTCCGGTTATCGCACCAACCGAGTTCGGGATCATGGCAGGAAGCACATGCAATCTGGTCAGATTTGGAAAGCCGGGGATCGTAGAAAAGAGTTTTTCCCAGCAATGCTTTGTCTTCGGAATAGGGATTATCGTTTGGAAACTGAATATCCGGCAGATGTCCTATTTCGGAAAAATAAGGCCTGGCTTCGGGATCCAGGATCGGTTTTGGCCATTTGGAAGAATCTCCGGAAGAATATAATTTCCTCAATTCAGCAAGAAATGTGGCTTTTTCTTTTGTTTCTTTCCGGACACGGTTGCTGAAGCAGTTGTTCAAAAGAGAAACGGTAAGAAATGTAATTAATATCCAGCTCAGGACATTTTTCATGGTTAACAGCTTTTGGCAAAAATAAAGAAATCTGCCAAATAGTTTTTAAAATGGATTGGGAAGGTTATGTTTTGAAACATGAATCCAGGAGCTGTCGCCTATTATTTTTGAATTTCCTGGTAAAACCGGCTGTAAGACTCAACCAGATCATCCAGGGTAAAGCCACGGTTCAGACCGCTGGTATTCGGCAGTACCCAAACTTTTGAACCACAAAATTCTTCCGGCTGTTCACCCCACGGAATAGGCTTCTGTTTTGAGAAAGCCTGGTAAGCTGCCTTACCGAGAAATACAAGATATTGGGGCTGAAATTCGGTTATTTTTGCTTTAAAGGCTTTAAGGGAATCATCAAATTCATTTTTCAGAAGTTCATCTGCACGGGAAGTTGCCCTTTCTACAGCAGTTGTAAGTCCGTATCCGAAGTTTAAAATACTTGTATCATTTACAGCCTCAATCTGATAAGGGGTAAAACCAGCCTGATGCAGGACTTTCCAAAAGCGGTTGCTTCGCCCCGAGAAGTGATGACCGTCTTCAGCAGATTTTAAACCGGGATTGATTGCGCAGAAAACAACCTTAAGGTCTTTGGTAATGATATCTTTCAACATATTTATTAAGACTGCTTATCTGTAAAAGATTTTATGGTTTAAATGCACAGCAATATAATATTTATTTTAAAATACTCAATACCTACCCCGTTTACCATTGATTATCAATTAAAAAAACTTTAAAAAAACAAGTATGGCATAAATATTATTGTATATTCTATAAATACACCAAAGATGGAAAATATGTTACAAAATATAGACCTGATCCACCGGTATTTATCTCTCAGCATAGCTAATGAGTTTTCCCTGAACATTGATCTGGAAGGTGAATATACCTTTACCCAGAATATTGTATCGAAAAAAATGATCATCGCGGCTACATTTACGAATAAAATACTGGTCTTCCCTGAATTGAAATTATTTTTATCCGCACTGATCTCTGACATCAATAACGGAAATTGTAGTATTGATTTTCTCCGTGAGAGAGTAAGATATTTTGAAGGGAGAACGAAGCAGCCTCTGCGAAAGATTATTTAAACATAAAAAATCCTTACAGGTGATGTAAGGATTTCTATAATGTATAGGGCCATTTACCCGGTTCATTTTATTTCTGTAAATATTTGGCCACTTTTTCTTCCAGATCATCCAGATTAAATGGTTTTGCCACATAATCATCCGCCTGGGCCTCTTCTGCCAATCTGACGATATCATTATTGGCCGTTACATAAATAACGGGAATCGACCGGAATTCCTCATGGCTTTTTAAAAGCTGAGTCGCCTGCACTCCTCCGATTTTTGGAATCCAGTTATCCATAAGAATAACATCGGGCTGAAATCTGGAAACTTTTTCCAGAATATCATGAGATGTTTCTGAAATTTCGACCTGATACCCATTCTCTTCAAAAATGATGGTAATAACCTCTAAAATTGTTGTATCATCATCAAAAATCAAAATCTTCTTTGTACTCATATTCTTTTTATTTTAATCCTAGTTTTTTTATATTGTTTATAGTTGATTGATATAATCTGCCAGATTATCCGGCTTAATAATTAAGTCATAATCTACTTCCTGCAAAGCATGTCTGGGCATATAATCCACTTCCGCCGTCCCGGGCTCCTGGATCCAGACTTTTCCTTTATTTTTTTGATAAATCCCAAACCTTCCACTCCATCGGCATTGGCTCCTGAAAGCAAAACTCCTATCACATTTTCACCATAGATTTCTGAAGCAGATTTAAAGGTGACATCAATGGAAGGGCGCGAATAGTTCATTTTCTCTGAAAAGTCCAGCGACATCATATTTTTGTTTTCGAACAGCAGGTGATAATCTGCGGGAACCACATAGACTTTATTGTTCTCAATTTCTGTTTTATCATCAATTTCCACGACATCGATTGAAATAAACTGCTGCAGCAATGTCTGCAAAATGTTGGTGGAATAAGCCTTACGGTGCAGAATAAGCACAATAGGAAAAGCCAAACCGGTCTTTAATTTTTTAAGCATTCCAAGAATGACCTGGAGGCTTCCCGCAGACCCTCCTATCACAATTAATTCTGTCTTTGTATTGGCTGTTTCCATGATCAAACGTATTACATATGTTCTGCCTTTTTCCAGATTCTCTGGTCGTCTACCTGATGGTAATTCCTGTCCAGTCTGGAAAACCTTAGGGTTTCTTTTGCACCCAGTGCGAGATATCCCAGATTTTCAAGGCTGTTATCAAAAAGCTTAAAGACGCGTTCCTGCAGTCCCCGGTCAAAATAGATCAGTACATTTCTGCAGATAATCAGCTGAAAACTGTTAAAAGAACTGTCTGAAACCAGATTATGGGTAGACAGGATGAGTTTTTCCTGCAGACTCTTATCAAATTTTACACTGTCATAATTGGCGGTATAATAATCGGAGAAGTCTTTTTTACCGCCTGATAGCATATAGTTTTCGGAATACGTTTTCATCTGATGCAATGGAAAAACTCCTGAGCGTGCAGTTTCCAGAACGGACGGGTTCAGGTCTGTACCGTATATCAGAGATTTGTGGTACAGATTGGTTTCCTTAAGCAATATGGCCATTGAGTAAGCTTCTTCACCTGTAGAGCAGCCTGCCACCCAGATCCTTATGAGCGGATAGGTTCCAAGCTGAGGCAGAATTTTCTCCCTGAGTGCTTTGAAAAAATGCGGATCGCGGAACATTTCCGTGACATTCACCGTTATTTCTTCTACAAAACGTTTCAGGTATTCCGGATCGTTGACGATGGTATACCGGAGTTCTGCAAAGCTGGTAAACCTGTCGATCAGGCAGATGCGGTTTACCCGGCGCTTAAAAGAGGCCCGGCTGTATTCTGAAAAATCATAACCGTACATCTCATAAACATCTTTTATCAGGTATTCTACTTCTTCATCTTTTACAATACTCGGTTCCAGCATTATGCAAGTTTTTCTATGGCGGTCATCAACTGGTCTACGTCAATCGGTTTAGACACATAATCCTGTGCTCCTGCATCGAGACATTTCTGGCGGTCTTCCGGCATGGCCTGCGCCGTGACAGAGATTACAGGAATCTGGCTGATAGACGGTGTGTTTCTTATTGTCTTTATGGCTTCATACCCATCCATTTCAGGCATCATCATATCCATAAGGACCACGTCTATTTCATTTTCTTTTAAAATCTGAATTGCTACTTGAGCGCTGGTACAGCTGTCGATCTGATATCCGCGGGATTTCAGGGTCAGCTTGAGTGCAAATATGTTCCGTGGATCATCGTCCACAATTAAAATTTTCTTATTCATCATTTAACTTTCATATAACCATACACGCAGTAAGGACAATAACTGATCAATATCCACAGGCTTCGAAATATAGTCGGAAGCACCTGCTTCAATACATTTTTCGCGGTCCCCGATCATCGATTTTGCGGTAATGGCAATGATCGGAAGCTTTTTGAATGCCGGCATTTTCCGGATTTCTTTAATGGTTTCGTAGCCATCCATTTCAGGCATCATCATATCCATAAGAATAACGTCTATATCTTTGTGCTCTCCTATTTGCTGCAGGGCATGTTTCCCGTCCATGGCAACAACAACTTCCACTTTGTATTTTTCCAGGGCTTTGGTCAAAGAAAAGATATTGCGGACGTCATCATCGGTAATCAATATTTTTTTACCACTCAGCACTTCTGTCAATGATCCTAAAACTTTATTTCTTGCCGTTTCGACAGAGTTGTTTTTTCTTCCACCAAATGTAAGAATAATCCTACTTCATCTAAAATCCTTTCGTAAGAATGGGCTGTTTTTACCACGATGGAATCTGCATACTGCTTGATCTTAAGCTCTTCCGATTTGGATAAATTGTGCTCTGTAAAAATAATAATCGGCAGGTTTTCCAAGCCTTCATAGCTTTTGATTGATTCAATAACCTGATATTCATTTCCTTTTGCAGCTTCCAGAATGACACAATCCACATTGGAGGTCAGAGCTTTGACACTGTCTTCAACATTATTTTCTACTGATAAGGAAATATTGAAATTACTCAGGAAGTAAGCAAGCGCACTGGCGTGTTTGGCATTGTTTTCTACAATTAATACCTTTTGGGGAGATCTCTGAAGCGCTTCTTCAATTTTTCTGAAAACATCGGTCATTTTATCAAGGGCCATCGGCTTGTTGATGAAGTCAATAGCTCCTTTCATCAGACTTTCTCTTTCAAGCTGAAGTACGGACATCATGTGTACCGGAATAGGTTTGGTAACTGGATTGGATTTTAGTTCGTCCATTACCTGCCATCCGTCTTTCACAGGCAGCTGGACATCGAGCAGGATAGCCTGCGGATGGTACTGAACTGCTGCGGACAGCGCATGATCCCCTCTTACCACCACTACTCCTTTGTACTGGTTCATACGGGCATATTTGAGGAGTGCTTTGGCGAAATGAATATCGTCTTCAACAATTAATATCACTTTATCCTCATTGGTAATTCCGTCACGGTCATCTTCTATAGATTCGGGAATCGGCAGTATTTCAACAGGAACGGCCGGTTCAGCCTCCGTATCATCTAAAATGTTCTTAATTTCTTCAACGTCTTCGCGGATGATTTCCACGAGGTGCTGATCGGTTTCAGGCTGCACGGTTTCAGAAACAGCAGTTACGGGAATGATCAGGCTGAATTCACTGCCTTCATTCACTTTACTTTTCAGGGTTAATTCTCCTCCAAGCAATCTTGCAATTTCACGGCTTATGGAAAGTCCCAATCCGGTTCCTCCGAATCTGCGGCGTGTAGAGCCATCAGCCTGTTGGAATGCTTCAAAAATAATGGCCTGTTTTTCCTCCGGAATCCCTATTCCTGTGTCTTTAACACTGAAAATGATGAAATTCTTCTTTTTTGGATCTTTTGCGATATTCAGCTTAATGCTTCCTTCTGATGTAAATTTTAAAGCATTGGACAAAAGGTTGCGCAGGACCTGATCTACTCTGAGCCTGTCGGTTTCTATTGTTTTTTCAACATCACTGTCTATGTGAACTTCAAATTTGATTTTCTTTTCCTGGATTAACGGATTAAAGAGGCTTTTCAGATCGGTCACCACATCATTAATCAGCACATCCTGATATTCAAGGGACATTTTCCCTGATTCTATTTTGGCAAGGTCCAGGATTTCATCGATAAGGGTAAGGAGGCTGCTTCCTGAGCTCTGAATGACTTTTGCAGATTCTATCTGGTCTTCATTGAGATTTTCATCCGGGTTTTCAACCATCAGCCTTGAAAGAAGAAGAATTGAATTCAGCGGTGTTCTCAGCTCGTGAGACATATTGGCCAGGAATTCAGACTTGTATTTCGTACTGAGTGCGAGCTCTTCTACTTTTTTCTGGATTTCGCTGTTCCTTTCTGCAATAAGATGGTTTTTTTCTTCCAGCATTCTTGAACGCTCCTCGAGTTCGGCATTAGCCTGCATCAGCTCTTCCTGCTGTACTTTAAGTTCTTCTTCGGATGCCTGTAGTTTTTGGGTCTGGGCTTCCAGTTCCGTATTCAGGTTTTCCAGTTCGGAGTGCTGTACCTGCAGTTCTTCCGACTGTGCCTGTGTTTCTTCCAGCAATTGCTGTTCTTTTTCACGGCCTTTGGCTGCATTTAAAGCAATTCCTATGTTTCTGCTGCATTCATCAAAATAACTGATCCTGTCTTCATCGAAACCGAGAGCGGATCCTAATTCAATAATACCGATACAATGGCCGTCTGCGTGAACCGGAAGCAGAAGTATTCCGTTAATTTTTATTTTACTGCTTGCAAAACTTACGGCAAAGTCTTCTTCATTCAGGTTGTTATAAGCTTGTGTTTTTTCATTGGTAAAAGCCTGGCCTACCATTCCTTCTCCCGGCTCGAATGTTTTTTTCATATTACTCTCCAGGCCGAAAGCGGTACTCAGCTTAAGGATTCCATCATCAAAAAGATATAAGGCTCCATTGATGCATTTCCCATAACTTACCAGCTGATTTAAAGATTTGTCGGAGACATCCTTCACGGATTTATTCCCTACCAGAGATTCATTGAGCAATGCAAGCCCTTTCTGGCGCCAGTCGCTTTTATTGATTTTATCGAAGGATTTTTTCAGTGAATCGGTCATATGGTTCAGAGACTCCACCAGATCACCGAGGTCATCCTGTGAATGATCTACTGCTTTCTGGCTGTAATCGCCGTTGGCAACCCTGTTCGCAATTTCACGGATCGCACTTACCCTTCTGCTTATTTCCAGATCTTTTGCTCTTAATTCTTTTTCCAGTTTGTCTCTGCGGATAAGATCCGATCTCAGTTTTACATAAAAGAATATAGTAACCACCACCGCTGCTATTGCCGAAACAATAATGAACATAACGGTTGTACCGGATGAACGGTTGAGTTCTTTGTTCTTAATTTCAAGCTGGCTTTCTTCGTACTGTACAAAATCGCGGACGATCTGGCGGCATTTGTCCATGTAGCTTTTGCTTTGCATGATCTGCTGCTGGGTCATTACAATCCCATTTTTCCTGTTCTGAACAAAGTACTTTAAATTGTCAACGTTATTTTTGACATTTTCTTCCAAAGCATGTAAACGTTCGAGCTGTTTTTTATCTGAAATATCCAGAGCTTTTGCACGTTCAATGGCTTTGCCATATTCATTTAAACTTCGGTTATAGGGCTCTAAAAAGCTTTCTCTTCCTGTAAGCTGGTAGCCTCTGTTTCCTGTTTCGGCGTCCAGTAAGGCCACGAGAACATCTTTTACAGCGGTAATTGATCTCCGGCTTTGGGAGAGGCTTTCCCTATGGTCCATCTGTTTCTGAATGCTCAGATAGGAAGCCACTGAGCTTGCAATCAGGATCAATAAAGATAGCCCGACTCCAAACTGAAGATTTCTGATTATTTTTTTCGGCATGAGAATTAGTTTAAAGGTAAGGTGAAATAGAAGGTTGATCCTTCTTCTACTTTACTGGATACTCCAATGGTTCCGTGGTGCTGCTTAATGATTTCTGAACAGATAAACAGTCCGATTCCCATTCCCTGGAACTGCAGGGAAGATTCTTCTACCCGGTAGAATTTACGGAAAACAGCGTCCTGCTTAAAATCAGGGATTCCGATTCCGAAATCTGTAACGCTCACTTTTACTTCTTCTTTTTCTTCGTCTACAAAAGTGGTAACGATGATCTGGTTATTTTGGGGAGAATATTTGATGGCATTGGTCAGGAAATTAATAAGAACCTGCTCTATGCGTATTTCATCAAGAGGGATGAGGATTTCGGGATTTATCCCATGTCTTTTTATCTTGACTTTGTTTTCGTCATGGGTCTGGATAATGGTTTCAACAGCACTGCTGATAAGATTTTCAAGGCTGGTTGGTTTCCTGTTGATCTTAAGTTTTCCGTTTTCTATTTTGGAAACATCAAGAAGGTCGGTAATCAGGGTGTTCAGTTTTTCGATCTGGTCCTGAACTTTATTCATGAAGCCGGCTTCTGCACTCTGCTTGTCCAGTTTTAATTTACGGTCGAGCAGCTGAACATAGGCTTTTATGCTGGTTAAAGGTGTTTTCAGCTCGTGGCTGGCAATGCTCAGGAATTCATCTTTTTCTTTTTCGATCTTTTTCTGGTCATCAATGTCGGTAAAGGTACCAATCCAGTTTTTTATGACGTTTCCGTCGTTCACCGGGGTTACCCGCAGGAGATGATACCTGTAGTCGCCTGAATCTACTTTTTTTATTCTTACCTCAAGTTCGAGGGCCTTCTTCCTTTTTCTGCTGCGTTCAAATTCTTCCCTGATATTGTGGTCGTCAGGATGTACTTCGGGAAAATCTATCTCATTATTCGAATACTGATACCATTTATGGTTGACAAATTCTATATTTCCGTCTTCGTTAAGGGTAAAAGCTATCTGAGGCAATGACTCGAGCATCAGCTGAAGATGGTCAATGCGGGACTTCATAGTCACCTGGGATTCTCTTCTTCCTTTAACTTCCAGTTCCAGGCTCTGCTGGGTCTTTTTCATGGCAAGGTTCTGCTCCTGAAGACTGTAAAAAGTTTTAACTTTAAGCAATAAAATTTCAGGATCTACAGGTTTGGTGACATAGTCTTTTCCTCCTGAGGCATAACCGCGGGTTATGAATTTTTTTCGGTATTTACTGCGGACAAAAATATAATGGGAACTTCTTTGGTTTTGCTGTAGTCGGCCAATGTTTCCGCTACTTCGAATCCGTCCATCCCCGGCATCTGCACATCCAGAATAATCAATGCATAATTATTTTTTATTGCTTTTCCTAGAGCCTCTTCTCCGGAATTGGCTGTATCTACCTGAAAATCTTTGGATTCCAGCAGTTTCTTTAGAGAATAAAGATTGCTTTGGTTATCATCAACAATTAAAATCATAGGATGAATCAGTACTTGTGGGTTGATTTTTATTTAAGTACCGCCAAAAATACTCACAAAATTCCGAAAAACATTTATTTTTTTAATCATTTTATGCCTACATACCACACGTATATACTTATAAATCAATTTTTAAAAAAAATAATACTAAAATTTTATTATATTCAAAAAAAGCTTTAATCTGTTACTTAAATGATACTGTATCAGTGGACTTATCTTAAAAATGGCCTAAGATTGCAGAAACATTAACCATTCCTGTAATAAATCCCTGATGTCTGTTAATAAAAAAACATCGGCCTGGTCATCAATAACAAGATAAGGATATTCAATTTTCAGGTCGATATGTTCCAGGACCATTGAATCATAAGGAGTATAGTCGGGATTTTCAGCGCTGTTCAGATAGTGATCTATTTCTTTTATAAGCACCTCTGTACCAGGCTTATTTAAATAATTTAAAAACTGAAGCAAATTATTCCCATCCACCATTCCATCTTTCCTGATACAGTTATAGCCGATGTTCCCGCCGGCGGTTACTTTCAAAAATTCAAGCCCGTATTGATCTTTTTTACTCATGATTGGTTTTTACAGTATTTCCGGAAATTTCTTTTTTATTTTCTGAGTATTAACAGGAACTATTTTTCAAATATTAAAGCAGTTAATTTTTGATCCAGTTTAAGCATTCTGTAATCTGTCTTTTGCTGATAAAAACATCTGAATTGATCTCGGGAGCCGGGGAAAGCTTCAGTTCCACTTTCTGGCTGGAATGCTTGATGATCTCAACAATCGCAGTCTTATTGATGATAAATTTGCGGTTGATCTTAAAAAACAGCTCCGGATTCAGCTTGTGGATGATATCTTTGATGGTATCATCATAAATATAGGTTTTGCCATCCCTGGTGGTCAGAAACAGGTATTTACCGGAAGCAAAAAAATAGGCCGTCTGATGCTCGTCTATGGATTTCAGTTTGTTTCCTTCACGCACCATAAAATGATTCATCTTTTCCTGATTTTCCGGGTGGCGTAAGGTGGAAATGGATTGCAAGACGGGCCCGGGATCAAAATTGGACCGTATGGAAATGAATTTCTGAAGGGCTTTATGCAGATCGTCTTCTTCAAAAGGTTTCAGAAGATAATCGATGGTGAAATGCCTGAAAACTCTCATGGCATATTCATCAAATGCAGTGATGAAAATAACCGGGGTAAAAAGCTCCACATGCTCAAATATCTCCAGGCTCATTCCGTCGCCGAGGTGAATATCCATAAAGATAAGGTCTGCAGAATGGTTTTCGAAGAAGTCGATAGCCTGCTTTTTGGAACGGAGAATCACTGTTTCTGTAACAGGGACAATGTTCTGCTTATCCAAAAGATCTTTAAGATAATTAACAGCCAGCAGTTCGTCTTCTATAATGGCGATTTTCATAACCTTACAAAAGTACAAAAAAACCGCTTAAACTATTACGTTCAAGCGGTTTCAGGAGTTGTTAATATGAATGTTTTTATAAATTCGGATTATTCTTCTTGGCACTCATCGGATATTCTATGGTGTATCTCGGGTCATTCTGCTGAAGGATATACTCTACTCCGTTGACGATATGAATGATTTTTTTCTGGTCTGCTCTTCTCAGATCAAACCATCTGTGGCCTTCGAGAGCAAATTCCCTGAATCTTTCATCCAGAAGGTAACTCATGAACTGTGAAGCACTCATTGGATTGACCTCATTCTGAACAGTTGTATATCCTGCAGGGGTATATCTGTTGGCTAAAACTTTCAGTAATACTTCTTTAGCATCATCAAGCCTGTTAAGTTTTAATAATGCTTCAGATTTTATAAAGTATAATTCAGCTGTTCTGAAGGAAACTCTGAAATTATTACTTCCTCCTTTGATAACTTTATACCTGTTGCTGTTTTTTTCAAAATAGACTCCAAATCTTTTGTCTGTGCTCTGATTATACTTTGAAATCAATTCCGGAGAGGCAAAAATTACATTCTGAACATTGGTATTCAATGGGTTATCCAATGCCAGGATAGACTCCACGGATGCATAATGATTAGGTGCGGTATTGCTTGTATTTAAATTACTTAATTCCGCTTTTACGCTCAATACTGCTTGTGCATACTGCAGCGCTTTGTTCCAGTTTCCCTGGTAAAGAGCAAGTCTTGCATTGAAAGCCATGAGTGCATTTTTAGAGAATTTATAGTTAGCCCCGGCAGCCTGCTGCTGTTCTACCATAAGTCCCTCCGCTTTTTCCATATCTTCATGAATCTGGTTGTAGACTTCCTGTACCGTAGAGGGCTTTAATACGGCTTCCATGTCAGCCTTTAAACTGATAGGAACTCCCTGTCCGCGGAAGCTGTAGCAGCATTATAAGGTTTTGCGTATAAATTAACCAAATCAAAATAGGAATAAGCACGCAGCGCATAAGCTTCTGCCAGAATCTGATTTTTTTCAGGAGAATCTTTCATGGTCTTCGTTCCTTCGTTGATTGCCTGGTTCAGGTAGAAAATTACTGTGTAGAAGTCTGCCCACTGGAATTCTTTTGTTTCAGCATCATAATTGCTGTCTTTCCACATAGCCAGCTCCCGATAGTACGGGAAATCGCTGTTATTTTCATCGATCGCCATCTCATCTGTGCGAAGCGCAGAAAGGGATTTATGAATAGGATATTTTGAATATGCGGATGTCAGTATTTTTCTGTAATCTTCAACGGTAACCGGAATCACTTTTCCTTCAGGCTGTATATCCAGAAAACGGTCACAACCTATACTTGTAAAGCTGATGGCTGCCAGAGCAATGAATGTAGTTATTTTTCTCATTTTTTCACTTTTTAAAAAGAAACATTAAAGCCGATTGTAACGGATTTGGCAATAGGCTGCGCATAAATATTACCATAGGTTTCGGGATCAAAATATCCTTTATACCCATTACTGAATACAAAGAGGTTACGTCCTTCCACACTCAGTCTCAGACTGCTGATTCCCATAGGGTTTGTAAATTCTTTAGGAAGGGTATATCCTAAACGGATACTACTGATTCTCAGGTAACTGATCTCTTTTGCCCATATATCAAGCAGACCATAAGTGTTGTTCGGACTGTCGGTAAGCCATTTGTTCCCCATCCATCCCGGATTGCTTTCCATATCAGGACTTGTTATGGCAGGAAGTGAAATTCCTGCTTCATAGATATCTCTTGTATAATTTCTTCCTCTGTCCAGATTCATTCCTCTGTAAGAAGGTGATCTCATCACTGTTTGCTTAAAGTTGAAAGCTGCTGAAACAGTGAGATCGAAATTATGGACTTTAAAGGTGTTTATAATCCCTCCGGTAAATTTAGGATCTCTGTCTCCAACGTAGGTAAAAAGGCTTCTCATTTCCTCAGCGGTAAGTTTCGTTCCTACTAGTTGCCCCGGAAGGAATTCTTCATACACATCATAGAGTTTAAAGAAATCTTCAATTTTTACTTTTTCATTTCCTTTCCAGAACATTGGATTCCCGTTCTCATCCATTCCCGCCGTTTTCAAGGCAAATACAGCATTTACAGGAAGCCCTTCCCTGGAAGGAAGCATTGAGTTCTGGCGGGGCTGCTCAGTAATGACGTTACTTTTATTATGAGCAAAATTGATGGTGGTAGACCATTTGAAGTTTTCATTATCAATGTTTCTGGTAGAAACTGCCAGTTCAAAACCTTTGTTGGTTAAGCTTCCCCAGTTCATCATCGTATAATTGAATCCTGTTTCAAGAGGTGTTTCTTTCATACTGATCATATCGGTTCCTTTTCTGCTGTATACATCAGCAGTAAGACTGATACGGTTCTTGAACAATCCCAGATCAAGCCCTAGATTCACATTGGTTGTTTTTTCCCAGCGGAGCTTATCATTCGGGGCAGTGATTACATTAATAATTTCTTCTTTTGTTCCGGGAAGAATGTTGGCTTCCCCATATTCCCCGATAAAAAACGGAGAGGTATTACGGTCAATATTTCCCTGTAGTCCGTAGGAAGCTCTCAGTCTAAGGTTGGAAATGGCCGTAAGATCTTTCATAAAGTTTTCTTTGGTCACTAACCATGAACCTGAAACCGCCCATATCGGCAAATACTTATACTTTTTATTGACTCCAAAAAGGTTGGTTCCATCATATCTCACACTTCCGAAAAACGTATATTTCTGATCATAGGTATAAGAAGCCGTCGCAAACATAGAAGCATAAGCGTTTTCTACAGTAGGCATTTCACGATAGGTTTCGTATTTTTTATCTCCGGCAAAATCAGAATTGGGAAATATAATCGGAGTTCCTGTTTTGGTAAGGCTGTTAAAACCAAAAGCTCTGGTAACCGTAGTATTATCTTCTGTTTTACGGATTTCAGTTCCGGCCATCAAATCGATCTCATGAACAGAATTGATTTTTGTACTGTACAACCCCTGTAATTTCCAGTTGTATTGATAGAAATCATTGTTCCAGTTTTGTTTAATATCTCCGGCAGGCAGGAAATAACGGTAGGCACCATCTTTGTAATAGCGGGTTCCTTCTTTCATCTTTCTGGTAAAGTAGGTTTCCTGTCCGGCATATTTTTCCGTCTTATTGGTATCATACTGAATGCCCAGCTGCGACGTAAACCTTAGGTTTTTGGTTGCTTTATACTCTAAATCTAATATAGCCTTCAATGAATGGTTCTTCAGCGTATAGTTCGTATTCGTTCTCTCTTCAAGGAAATTGAAAGGAATATAAGTATCTCCAAAACCGTCTATATCCTTATCATAGTTATAGCTTCCATCCGGATTGAAAGGATTCATATACGGATTGGCATTTCTTGAATAATTCACCGGACTGGCTGATGCATCTGCATCTGTCATAAACGATTCTTTCTCGCTTTTTGTACCAAAAACAGATATTCCGGCGCTTAACTTATCGCTTATTTTATAATTGTTCTTTAAGGTAAGGTTATATCTTTCAAAACCTGTCCCGATAGTTGTTCCTTCTTCATCAAAATATCCCAGTGAGAAATAATAATCTGAACGGTCGCTTCCTCCGGAAAGGCTTACTCCATACTGTTTGTTAATCGCATTTCTGTACAGGAGCTTGCCCCAGTCCGTATTATTGGCCCTTAAGCCATCGATCTGCTGACGGGTAAATGAATTCAATGCGCCAAGTCCTCCGTTTCTGTAAGCATCAAGCTGGCCGTTCTTCATTAAAATCCTCATCACCTCGCCTTTATCGGCACGGTACGTAAGGTCTGCACGGCTGGCAAGCATTAATTCCAAATCAACCTTTTCGGAAGCGTTCAGAAGATTTAGTTTGTTAAAATCAGGACGGGCCGTTACGAAGGTGTCTGCTGAAAAGTTCAGTCTCATCGTTCCTTTCTTCCCTTTTTTTGTGGTAATGGAAATCACTCCGTTGGCCGCTCTTGCCCCGTAAATAGCGGTAGCCGCCGCATCTTTCAGGATGGTAATATCTTCAATATCATTAGGGTTCAGTCCCGCAATAGAAAAGTTCTGAAGCTGGTCTATATTATCCTTATCACTGAAGTTAGGCACATCGTTTCCTTCCAACGGAAGACCGTCTACCACCCATAACGGGTCCTGGGGACCGGAAAGTGATGCTGTTCCCCTGATTCTGATCTTGGCGGGACCACCCGGAGCTCCTGTTTCAGGCGTTACTACTACTCCTGCTACCTGCCCCATCATCATCTGGTCTACACTGGCAACACCGGCCTGGTTGATGTTATCCATTTTTACAGTGGAAACAGCAGAGGTCTGCTTGCGTTTTTCAATTTTCTGGTATCCGGTAATGATGACTTCCTGAATCTTGTTTTTATCTGAAACTTCGGGAATCAGGTGTATTGTATAATTGGTTTTGTCTTCGCTGATCATGATGATCCTGGACTCATAGCCGGGATAACTGACCAGTACAGACTTGGTTTCTGCCGGGATTTCCAGGATGAACTGTCCGTTCTTATCCGTTACCGTACCTACGGATACGCTTTCAATAATTCCGTCCAGGTCTGTTTTGCTGGAAACGGACCGGGTTTCTATTTTTACAGATGCTCCTGCGATAACACCAGAGGTATTTTCGTCAGCAATTTTTCCTGTAATGGTTTTCTTTTCCTGGGCCAATGCTATCTGAGCCGCCAAAAGAGGTAAAAGTATTAGAGTTTTTTTCATAGCCGATTATTTATTTAAAGCCTCTTTTATCCGGATGATCAAGTCTGCATAATGAGCCCTGGAAGCTTCATCTCCTTTATATTCAGTTTTATACAATAGATTCAGTACCTTCTGCAGCTCCGCTCTCTTATAGGTGGTAACTTCGGATACTCTTTTCATGGACGAATAGTTGATATTCCTAAGATTTTCTTCTTCTCCATGGAAATTGCATATCGTTGGAATATTCAGGTTATTGTCCACTTTTAAAGCTTTTACAGCTGTTTTTTCAAATAATTTATTCACGGAAACAATGAGGGCATCCACATAGTTTTTCTGGGTCATTTTTTCAAGGATGGTGAGGCTTCCTTTCTTTTTGAAAATGGCTCCACGAACCTGGTCGAATAGGTTCTCCACGGTATAGATTTCTTCTTTTGAGCCGGAAACCTCATGCTTTAATTCATTTTCAAGCATTCTCAGCAATCGGTCATCCATAAACAGGGAGTAAATATTTCCGTACTGCATTCCCCTCGCCAAGGTATAGGGAGTTTGCTCGAACGGTCCCATCGGCGAATTTTTGACGGAATAGGTTTTCTCTGTGATGGGATTGAAGAACAGCCATTCCGGAAGATTTACTGCATTTCTGATCAGGTAATCAACGGCCCTTTTCTGAGTTTCTGCCGGTACTGCTTCATACGCTTTCTTATTGCTCCCGAAAACCGTATTGTTCAGGTAAATTCCGCCTACATTCGCCATTACGTGTCCTGTATACAGGTCCCATTGCCCTATGACTCCCAGATACAGCTTTCCTGCATCCGTGTATGTTTTTCCGTCTTCATAGGTCCATTTTAAAAGGTTATCTACAACGATTTTCAAGTTCTTTATTCCATATTCTCCGGCTTTCATAGCATCATCACCCAGGTCTTCAGACTGCGAACGCGGATCAATGGTTTCCAGGTAATTCTGCTGTTCACCATAGAAATACATAGGATCGTCCTGATGTTTTTCTATTAAATTTCTTAATGCTTTTTTCTCGGAAATTTCGTCCGGATACCAGCGGTAACCCCAATCAATTGCGTATTTATCATATACACCGATTTTTGGAGTGATGGCGGTAACCCCGTCTTCCGGCTGGGCTACATAATTATACCGTGCATAATCCATAATGGAAGGAGCCGTTCCGCCCATCTTATCTGTAAATTCTTTTGAGCGAAGAGACTCAACCGGGAATGCAAATGAAGCTCCCATATTGTGTTTCAACCCAAATGTGTGGCCTACCTCATGGGAAGATACAAACCTGATGGCCTCTCCCATATGCTCGTCACTGAATACATTTCCCCTGGCTTTGGCATCAACAGGCCCGGTCTGGATCCTCATCCATTCCTGAAGGGAAGTCATCACATTATGCCACCAGATGATATCCGATTCTATGATTTCGCCACTTCTCGGATCCACCACCGAAGGCCCCATCGCATTGGCCTTGGGCGAGGCAGCATATGTGATTACTGAATATCGTACATCGTCTATATCAAAATCTTCATCTTTATCATCAGGCATTTTAGCGATTACCGCATTTTTAAAGCCTGCTTTTTCAAAAGCCGCCTGCCAGTCATATACTCCAGCGATGATTTTTTCGCGCCACTGGATCGGGGTTGCAGGATCTATATAATAAACGATAGGTTTTTTGGGTTCTACCAGCTCTCCTCGCAAGTATTTTTCTTTGTCTTCATCTTTGGGTTCCAGCCTCCATCTGGTAATGAACTGTTGTTCATCCATTTTTTGCTGGCGGTCGTTGAAGGTCCAATGCTTTTCACTGAAGAAACCAACCCTTGGGTCTGCAATTCTTGGCTGCATCGGTACTTTGGCTAGCAATACGAGGTTTGTGGTCACGCCCAGTGTTACCGGAAGGTCTACGCCTCCCTCATTTACTGAAGTCGTCAGTTGGGACTTAACAACAAGGTTCTGAGGAAAGGTTTTTACTTTTTCGATATAGGAGAGGTTGGATTTTACTGATCCGCCAAGGCCTACATTGGCCAGAACATCATTGAAGCTTTTCTGGTTTCCGTCAAAAATCTTGTTGACTTTAATGGCTACAGAGGTAGAATCGTTATTCTGGGCCTCAATATCAAAAACCTCAATCACGGATTCTGAAAAATTGTCTTTCACAGATCTTGTGATGGCATCGTTTTCAGGAGATGACACCCGTGGAACGATCGTTTTCACCCATACTTTTTTAGCTACGGTATCGCGGTAAAAAGAAATGACTTTGTTTTCATAATTCATTCCTTTATTGAGTCCGGCTTCGTTTACCTGCATCGGTACCTGCGACAACTTATTCACAACCAGAAACTGGCGCCCCATCAGGCTGTCCGGGATCTCAAAATAAACATCGGTTTTCACCTGGATGGTATTAAAAAGCCCTTTTTTGTAAGTTCCTTTTTTCACCAGGTCTTCAATTTTTTTTGCTTTTTTTGAGGAAGATTCTGTTTTGTCGGTTTTTTCTTTATCGGTTTTTAAAGTGTCTTTTTTCTGTGCAAATGCAGCCGGAGAGGCTAAGGCGAGTCCTAAATACAATGCCAGTCTGTAGTTCTTCATTAAAATAGTCCTATTCATTCCAAATTATTACATATCTCAGTTTCAGCTGCAAAACTAGAGGTAAAGAGATCATTTACATATTAATAAGGAGTGAGAGGTGTATTTTCGGGAGTGAGTGGATTATATTTTTATTCAATTAGCGGTAAAAAGCATATGAAATATTCACCATTTACAGATATATTAACAGAATCTTTATTAAAATAATCATAAACCTGATTCAAATAGTCAATTCCGAACTTCTCGCCCTGAACATTTTCACCGGTTTTGGGCTGCCATGTATTTCTGATGACAATTCCACTATCTTCCACGGTAATGGTAATTTCCAGAGGATGGTCTATGGTGGCTATATTGTGCTTTATTGCGTTCTCCGTTACCATCTGAAGGGACAGATACGGAATTCTTTTTTCTAAACTTGAAGGCTGAGCAATGATAATATCAAAGGTGAGCTCTTCATCAAACCTGCTTTTCAGGAGTTCCATATACTGCTCGATAAACCTGATCTCCTGCGCTACGGGAACAATATTTTCCCTGGGTGGAACAATAAGGTAGCGATAGATTTTAGAAAGGTTCATGGTAAAGCGCTGTGCATTTTCCTTATTGATTCCGATCAGCATATACAGGGAATTCAATGAATTAAAAAGAAAATGCGGGTTGATATTATTCTTGAGCTGCTGAAGCTGGTTTAAGGCTTCCACACGGTGCATTTTTTCGTTTTCAATAAGGAGCAGGTTCTTTTCGGACTGTATTTTTTCTTTTTCCCGATAAGCCAGTGCGGTGAATCTCTGAAAAAGAATGAAAACCGTTACAATAAGGAACAGAGCGGCCAGAAATATGTAAACAGTATAGGTTTTTGTTTTGTTTACGCTTTCATCGATCAGGAAATTCACATGGTTTACCACTGCGTAACCCTCAAAGTTGTCTGTTTTTAAAGGTTTTATAAAGCGGGTAACTTCTACATTCAGGTATTCGGAAATGGTGCTTCCTTCTGTATAACCGGATTTTGTTTTGGCAGTTAAGGTATCCTGCGGTTTAATGTTTGTAAAATCAAAAATATTCTTCCCGAGGTATTTCTGGTCGGGATGGGTAATGCAGATGCCTTCTTTGGTGAAAACATAGGCATAATTGTTGGGCGTTTTGTCTAAATTGATAAAGTATTGATGGAGATCATCCAGACTTACCGCCGAACCGTAGTACAGGATATCTTTCTGAGGCAGTTTCAGAGAATCGTAGCTTACCCAATAGATGCTGTCTTTGGGCGTAGTAATCAAAAAATCACTGAAATGCCCTGAGCCATTGTTTTGTATTTTGATATACTTTCCTCCTCTATCTTTCTTTGTGAATATTTCAGATAAGGCACTGCTGTTTTCAGATTTTCCGGAAGTTCCATGATAATAGGAATACCAGCTGTACGGCAGAAGATTCCGTTTTCTGTTCAGGTCATTGAGGACAGAGGAATATTCTTTATAGTTTTTCAGACCGTCTTTACGAATCAGGGCCCGGAGCAGGTATTGATAATCTTCAATATTCCTGAATTCTTTTTCTATGGTTTCATATTTTCTGAAAAAGGTTTTCCGGGCAAATTCTTCATTGTTTTTCCGGCTGTCGCGGGTAATGAGAATACTGAGTACAGCAAATGCCACCACCGCAATGAAGCATACGGATGCAATGGCTATATAAATAGATTTCCGGGATAGAATATGTTTAAAGTTGATATTCAATTGTTATTTATTATGTCTTTGGGCTTAAAATCGAAGATCCACATAGCCAAACAAAACGATCAAAGTTTAAAACTGAATCTTCTGTTAAAAATGATTTTCGCCGACCCATGCAAAAAAACAGTTCTTTTAAACTTTTAATGGAATTACCTCTTTTTTCAGCGAAGAGTAAGGAATCCGAACCCGAACTGCTACAACAAGTAGTTTTCAAGACTGCCGCAACCGATCACTCTGCCAACTCTCCTGAATAACGGATATATCGTGGTTTTTAGTGGTGCAAATATAGAATGATTTTCAGTGATCACAAAATTAAAAAAAATTACCCTTACTATAATTTTTATGAAAACCACTTCGTAGATCAGAAAAGACTTGTCAATTAATATGGGTACAGAATTTTAATTATCTTTAACAATCAGATATGATCTTAAAAGTAACCCAAGGTGTTCATAATATATTGAAAATTCAATAAAAGTAAAATGTGAAAATGTAGATGCGCTTAAGTCGTTAAATAAGCCAGCCAGAAAAATGAATGATATCCCTCAACATAAGCTCGTCAAACCCGATCCGTCGATTGCCGATTTCGTCTATTGTTTTTCATCGATACAGAACCTGTCTTCTATTACCGAAGGCGTGATTATTCCGAACGGGAAAGTGGATTTGTCTTTTTACAAAAATTCAGAGGGTCAGTTTCATATTTCGCTTTTAGGTCTGGAAACGAAACCTAAAATCACACCGGAACAAAGTATTTCAACTTTTTTTGCCATTAATTTTAATCCGCTTGCCGTAGAATATATTTTACACCACTCTATCGCAGATATCCTGAACACAGGAAAATCTTTACCTGATAATTTTTGGGATTTCAATATTGATGATCTGAACGATTTTGATTTGTTTTGCGAAAAAGCCACCCGAAAAATTCAATCGCTTTTGCCAAAAGAAATTGACGACCGGAAACATCAATTGTTTGAATTGATTACGGCAACCAACGGCGAGATTTCAGTGAAGGAACTTTCAGAAAAAGTGTCCTGGAGCGCAAGACAGATCAACCAGTATTTCAACCAGCAATTCGGGCTTTCATTAAAGGCATATTGCAGCATTCTGCGTTTCCAGGCTTCTCTTTCGCATATCAAGGAGGGCAAGCTTTTTCCACAGCTGAACTATTACGACCAGTCACATTTTATCAAAGAGATCAAAAAACTTTCGGGTGCCTCGCCCAAAGAACTATTCAAAAACAAAGACCGCCGATTTTTACAATTTTTAGTGACTGACAAGAAATAATTTTGCAGCATCAATTTGAAAATTATGCTTATACAAAATAAAAAAATCGCCATTGTAGGCGGCGGACCTGCAGGCTTAACCTTGGCCAAATTATTACAAATGGAAAATGCTGACGTTAAAGTCTACGAAAGAGATTTCAACAGGAATGTCCGTGTACAGGGTTCCACTCTGGATCTTCATGAAACAACCGGTTTGGAAGCTTTGAAACGGGCAGGTCTGCTCGATGAATTTTACAAGCATCACCGCCCTGAAGCAAGTAAAATGATATTGGCGGATAAATCGCTCAACATTCATTTCGACGACCGCAATTTTGCAAAAACTATTTCTGAAACCCGCCCCGAAATTGACCGTGCGCCATTGCGTGACATTCTATTAAATTCTTTACAGCCCGACACCGTTGTCTGGGACAGCCGTTTTATTTCTATGGAAAAGCAAAACGATGGCTGGCTCCTGCATTTCCGCAACGGAACAAGCGCTTATGCAGATTTGGTCATTGCTGCCGACGGAGCCAATTCAAAAATCCGTCCTTACCTCAGCGACCTTAAAGCAATTTTTTCAGGTATTACACTGATTCAGGGTGATATTTACGAAGCAGACAAAAACACATCCAAACTTTTTTCTTTTGGGAAAATAATGGCTTTTGATGACGAAAAAATGCTGGGTTATGGTACAAAAGGCGATGGCTCCATTATGTTTATAGTGGCATTCAAAACTTCTGAAAACTGGCTTTCCGAAAGTAACATTGATTTCAGTAATAAAGAACAGGTGACCGACTGGTTTAAAAAGGAATTTTCAAACTGGAGCGAAACCTGGCAGGAATTATTCACCAATGAAAGTGTACACTTCACTCCACGTCCGCAATATTATTATCCGTTCGATCAAACCTGGGAAACACAGGAAAATTTAACAATGATCGGTGATGCAGCCCACAAAATGCCGCCATTTGCAGGCGAAGGTGCCAATGTAGCCATGCAAGACGCGTTTGAATTAGCCGAATGCTTAACAAGCAATACGTTCCCTGATATCAAAACCGCCATCACTCATTTTGAAAAGGATATGGTGATAAGAGGAGCCGCAGCAACACAGGATACCCTGGAAAATATGGAAAGAATGTTCTCAAAAAACGGATTGGAGCAAATGGCTTCGTTTTTTAATCAGGTAGAGCACAAAATCTGATGGTCAATTTTTATAATTCTGTTCAAAAGTTTTAAGCCAGAAGCAAAAACGGTTTATCAGCAATATTGATAAACCGTTTTTATTATTTCAGCAGCAATACGATGCAGAATTCTTTTTTTATGTTTTAAAGTTCAGCATTTATTTAGGGCAGTTTCCCGGAGAATTCACAGGGTTGCATCTTGCCGTTTCACCATTAGGCATCGTTACAAAATAATCTGTTCCATAGGCATTTCCTTTCCTGAAAAAATCTGTGGAAACTACCTGTGCCCCGCTGCTGAACGCCGCTTTTTCTCTTGTCCTGTCGTTTACTTTTGCTTCATACGTTTCTATGTCTGAACGGGTCCTAACAAGGTATCCTTCTTTTACCAGCTTCTGAATCTCATTTTGTCTTACAATGGCGTTGTCATAAAGTACAAAAGCCGAATAATCTTTGCCCGGAGCAGATTCTATGAACATCATTCTTCCTTTAAGGTTCGGATGCCCTGATAAATAAGGAGATTCATTATTGCTGATCCCGGCACTTGAAGGCAGCAGTATAAAAACAAATTTTCCTTTTGAATCATTTACCGTCGGCCAATTATGGTGAAGTACCGCTTCATTGAGGGTTTTGTATCTTCCTTTAACGTCATCCGGAGCAATGATCTTATCTCTTCCCAATACGGAAAGCACTTCCTGATCCAGATCGTCAAATGCTTTCTGATCGAATTTAAGCACTTCTGCAGCATTGGGGAAAATAGGAAGTCCGGAATCTTTGGCTTCGACCTGGATGAAAACAGGAACATGATCAGGATTTTTGTCGGACCAGTCTTTCAACGCCTGAAGAGCCTTTTTAAAAGTGGTGTAATGGGTTCTGAAATCCAGGTCCGCAATATGCATTACTTTGAAACCCGGCTTATCCAGATCTTCCGTAGAAAAAGGTGCAAGATCCGTTACTCCTTGCTTTTTCAGCATTTCGTAAGAAGCTGGTTTATTGAATCTGTTTCCTGTAGGATCATAATAAACATCAATTTCAATATTCCTCATACCGGCATTAAGCTGCTCGTTAAAATCGGGATGATTATAATTTAAGGCCTCGGCAAAATCGAGTCCGTTGGGATGATATTCCTGAAATTTAGCCTTTTCTTCCGCAGACATATTATCAAAAAAAGAACCTTTGAATTTCTCCATAATGCTGCCTGCCATTTTTAAAACTTTGGGATCTACCGGTTTTGCATAGCTGTTGTGGGTTCCCAGTACCTGGATCTGGTTAATTTTCAAATCTTTCGGATATTCGCTGAACTCTTTTTTGTTCTGCGCCACAGCCCATACCGATAGCAATCCGAATGTGGATAGTATTATTTTTTTCATGTTAAAAAATTTAAATTAAAAGTTGAGTGAAACTCCCATCTGTCCGCGGAAGCCTGTATAGGAAACACTTTCTGTCCTGTCCTGTTTCCCGTGATAGAATCTGTTGGGTTCGTTGAAAAGATTATTAAGCTCGGCAAAAAGCCTTATTTTCTTTGAAATGGCATAAGAAGCTGTAGCATCAAGGGTAAAGTTTTTATCAAACCACTGATAATGGTCGGGTCCGGCCAGAGAACGGATAGCATTGAGGTATTTTCCTTTATAATTTCCTGCAAACCTTATCATCAGCTTATCCGTTTCATAGAAAATACTTGCATTGAAAATGTGCTTTGCCTGTTTGGGTAAAGTGGTCTCGATTTTTTCTACCACAGCCCCGTTATATACAGGTATTTCAGTTTTTGAATCTACAAAAGTGTAATTCCCTTCGAATCCGAAATGCTGCAAAATGCCCGGTAATTCTGTAAAACGCTTACTGAAATTGGCTTCGAGACCAAACAGCCAACCTTTCTCTAAATTTCCCGGTGAGCTTTTAAGATATACCAGCCCGTTCCTCTGTTCCGTTGTCTGATCCTGATAAATGATACTATTAAGGCTTTTATAGAAACTTCCCACAGAAATGATCCCTAAATTGGAAAAATATTTTTCAAACATCAGATCAAAACTGTTGGCGTAAGTAGGTTTCAACCCTGCATTACCTTGTGTAATGGTCTGAAGGGCATCGTTGATCTGTAAACCTGGGTTAAGGTCACTGAAGTCCGGCCTTGCAAATGACCTGGTGTAAGAAGCCCTGAAAATGGTATTTTCATCCAGATTATATTTCATATTCACCATCGGCAGGAAGGCATTGTACGTATTCTCTTTTTCAACCGGTTCCGCGGCTGTAGTATTTCCTTTTATGACCACACTGTTTCCTTTGAAATTTGTCACATTATATTCATTCCTGAATCCTCCGATCACGGTTAATTTCTCAGTGAGCCTGAAATTTCCCATCACATACGCCGAGTATACATTTTCTTTTCCGGAATAGGATGCAGCAAGATTGCTTGCCGTATTGGCGCCCTGTACATTGAACATCGTATTATTGGCCATAAATTCCGGGGTATACATCTGATCGATCTGCCCGTTGGTAATCTGGTTGATGATAACATTGTTGTAAGGCTGCCCCACAGGGTTCAGAAATCCTCCATTAAAAGCGAAATCTTCTGTCTGAAGCTGATTCAGATAAACAAGAGGGGCTGATCCCGGTATTCCCATAAGCTTTGAAGGCATCCATACGTAGACACTTGAAGCAAAATCTTTATCTTTATCAACTAATTTTCCTCCGGCTTTTAAATTGATTTTGTCATTAAGCCTGTAACTGAAATTAAACTGGCCCCTGTAATCCCTTTCACTGTTTTTATTCCTGCTGATAATAGTTTGATAAAGGTAGATCTGAGCAGGATCCAGTGCATTTAAGTTATGGGGCAGGACAACATCGGAAGCGTCACCGATACCGTCGGGAGAATCCATTGCCAGGTATTTTAATCCGTCGGCTGAGAGGTTTCCATAAGTCATATTCTGCCTGAACAGAACAATCGGATAGCCTCTTTCGTCTTTGCTCAGATTTTTGGGAGAATTGAACTCAAAACTTGATCTTGATTTTACTAAAGACCAGTCGAGTTTTAATTTATCCGATAATTTGTGTTCACCTCCAAGATCAAAGGAATAAAGATCGGTAACATAATCCGAGTGTCTTGCCTGAAGCTGAACATTTTTTGTATTGAAATTAAAATAGGTTTCACGAACGTTCTGACCGTCAATGTATTGACTGTACAATCCTTTGAAATAAAGCTTATTGTTTTTATTGATCTGATAATCCAAAGCCCCGTTGAAGCCTAAAGTTCTTCTCTGCGCAATATAATCCCTCAGCTGTAACTGGTTGATCGAAAAAGATTTAACCCTGTCTTTATTATTGAAGTCGTATACCATCTGGAAATTATCTATCCCGGTGTCCCGGCTCCATATCACAGCAGAAGTAATGAATCTCAACTTATCTGTGATTTTGTTTCCATATACTACGGAAGCATTGTAGCTGGGAGATTTGGATTGATTGACAAAACCACCTGCCACATTTACAGACAGTGTTTCTTTATTGACAGCTGTTTTTGTAATAAAATCTATCGTTCCCCCGATGGCGTCCCCATCCATATCTGGAGTAAGTGTTTTTGATAGCTTTACAAACTGGATCAGTTCCGAAGGAAAAATATCCATCTGCAGTCCCCTGTTGGCATAATCTCCACTGGCACTTGGCATTCTGTTTCCATTAAGCGTAGATGAGCTCCATTGGATAGGCGTTCCTCTTACAGCTGCAAAACGGCCCTCCCCATATCTCTTTCAATGGTTACGGCAGGTAATCTCTGGATGGCTTCTGCAGCATTTCTGTCGGGAAGTTTTCCGATGGCGTCGGAGGCCAGAACATCAGAGATTGTTTCGGAATTCTTTTTAATATTCAAAGCCCTGGCCTGGGAAGGCTTGTAGGCGGAAGTGATGACAACGCCTTCAATGCTTTTTGTATTTTCTTTATTTTCCAGGACAATAACTCCTAAATCTGCAACCTTAGGATTCGCGGAGGTATCAATATCAACCGTTTTATCGGTATACCCTTCGTAGGTTACAATAATAGAAGCAGAACCTTCAGGAATGGTAATATTGAAATTCCCCTGATTATCTGTCAGAACAAAGGTTTTCTTGTCATGAGTCAGAACTTTTGCCTGCGGAAGTTTCCCCTGTGAATCTTCGATCTTTCCGCTTACCTGGATCTGTGCATAAGATTGTATTGAGGCAAAGAAAAGGGCAACGGCCAAAGTAGATGTTAGTTTTTTCATTTTTACAGATGCTTTTATCTGCTGCAAAACTATTCTGACTTTCATTTTGAAAAGTTCATCTGGATTAAGATGAACTTATTTCTATAAAACAGACAAATAAACAAATGATTATCAAATATTTAACCCATTTTAATTATTTATTAACGAATAAAAACCAAAAGTTAATAATCGGGATGGAATTCTTTTTCCCTGAGAATTTTCCTGCGGTAATCGTTGGGATTTACCCCGGTTTCCTGTTTGAAATATTTATAAAAAGTAGCTTTGGACCTGAAACCGCACTGGTAATAAAGTTCACTGATCTGCTGCTCCGGGTTTTGATTGATCTGCTCGATAAATTCCTCAATGCGGTACTTATTGATGAGATCGTAGAAAGTTGTCTCAAGGCCTTCGGAAATACATTGGGATAAATGATTTTTGGAAATATGGATCATATTGGAAATATCATCCATAGTAAGATCTTCTTTGGTGTATATTTTCTTGTTTTTTAATAGCTCAATTAATCTGTTGTTGGTATTGGCTATATAATCTTTACTCAGGACAGAACTTTTGTATTTTCTGCTTTTTTTATGTTCTGTCGAAGTTTCCGTGACCTTATTGACATCTATGTCATTATTTTTCGCTACAGGAAGCGGCTTATCTATTTGAGTGAGACGGATCAGAAAAACAAACTGTACAAAGAAGGAAAAGGTATAAATCACCCGCAAAAGCTCCCTGTCTACCAATCTTCCGTACCCACAAATCATATAGGTAAGAACTAAAGTAAGCACAAAACATAAAAACTGGATAAACAGTTTCTGAAATGCATTTTCCTTATTTCTGTGCCTGATCTGCTCAGTAATTGTAATTGCAAGGTAGCCTACCCAATAAAAGGGATAAATTTTAAAAATCCACAAATAAAACCGGTGAAAACTCTGGGATTCCGAACCGATAAATACAACAATAATGTTACAGATAAAAACTACAAAAAAAGGAAGAAAGTGAAAGTAATTTTTCCAGTTAAATTCATATTTCAGGACAAGCCTTCCTGCAAGAAACAGCAGCGGTCCTTTCACAAGGCGGAAACTCGACGGATACTGATCGATCAGAAAAGTGCTTCTGTGCCCTAAATTGAAGATAAAATATTCGCAAAGAAGATCTAAAGTTACCATTACTATATAGAGTATCAAGAAAATATTTTTCTTTGAATTTTCTTTTTTAATCAAAAAAAACGAAAGAACAGCTTCTAAAATTACAGCCAAAAAAGCCCCGGAAATTTCCATAATGAATCAGTAAAAAATTTCCGAAAAATAATCTTTTTAGGCAAGAATACTGAAAATGATGAGTTAATAAAACATTAAATATAATGCCAAAATAAGGCTTAATAAAGTAGAGTTATCTTTCTTTTTGACAATGATTTGCCTATCGACAGGATTTATGGTAAAAAAGAACCTGTGTTTTTTATCCAGTTCGTTTTCTCAATAGGACACGGATAATCGTTATTGCTAATCTTTCAACAAAAAAGCCTTTAAATACTAAGATTTAAAGGCTTTTGGTTTCTAACCTGGCGGGGAGAGAGTGAGCCCTATCGAACTACTTCTACCATTATTATCCTTCTTTGAAAGTATTAAGTAGAATAAAAAACTGTATGTATTTAAAAGTAAAGTAACATATTAGTGTTGTGTTGCTTTACTTTGTTAATTTTTAAACGATTGAATTACCTTATTGTTACTAGGTTTTTTTCATCAATATTTCTATCTGTGCATCATTATATATATGTTTGTCAAACTCTACAAATCCATTCTTTTTATAAAAGCTTATTGCTCGTGGATTTTTTCCCCGAACCCCTAACCATACATATTTAGCGGAAATCCCTTTTGCAACTTTAATAGCTTCTTCATATAGTATTTGTCCAACTTTTTTTCCGTAATACTCCTTAAGAACATAAATTCTTTCAATTTCAAGAGTCTGCCCATAATGGAACTCAGTTTGAGACTCTCCAACATTTATTTTTAAATAGCCCACAACTGCTTCGTTATCTACAGCAAAGTAGAACTCAGAATTAACATCCAACAGCTCGTTGGATAATTTGTCTAATGAAAAGTTCTGTACGTACTTTTCAATATTTTCAGGAGCATTACTTTCTGCAAAAGTTTGTCTACCGATTTGTTGCAGTTTTAAAATATCATCTGCTTTGGCCTTAATAATTTTAATATCTTTCATTACATTGTTATATCAAAATTATTCAAATTTAGAACAGAAATAGTTTACTATACAGACCAATTAAAATATACTAAGTAGTCCATTTATTTCAAATAGTATTACCAAGGTCTACTTATAGCAAACCTTTTAGAATCTTTACACTTTGTTCGAGCTGCTCTAAATTGGATGATGCGAAGCCAAGACGAATTGCATTTTGATTAAAACCAGGATAACAGTGTATTTTACCATCTGATATATACAGACCTTTGGTATAGCACTTTTTTGCTAAACTCTCAAGATTTATATTTTTATTAAATTTTGTCCACACCGTCATTCCTCCTTCTGGAACTGAAAAATCAAGCTTTTCTTCCAACTCATTTTTTAATAGGTTGCAGAAATGATCACGTCTTTGCTGGTATATTACCAAAGCTTTCCTTATGGATCGTATAACAGTCCCATCATTTAAAATATCTGCCATAGCATTATCTAAAATATGATCGCCTTGACGGTCAAATAAAATGCGCATATTAGAAAGATAAGCAATTACATTTTCTGAAGCTACCAGGTATCCCATTCTAAATGCAGGAGAGAAACTCTTACTAAATGATCCGCAATAGATAACCATCCCGTTTTCATCTGCACTTGCGAGGGGAAGCAGAGGACGATGATTGTAATGAAAATCAAAATCATAATCATCTTCAAAAATTATAAAACCATATTTATTAGCCAAACGAAGCAACTCCAATCTTCTGTCAATACGCAGAGATACAGTAGTCGGATAATTATGATGGGGAGTTACATATACCATTCTCACTACTTTTTCTTTGCATATTTTTTCTAGTTCATCAACAAGAATCCCATGCTCATCAACAGGAATACCAATATGATTGGCTTTAGCCAGCAAAAAGTTATGTTCGGCTCGTTGCCAACCCGGAATTCCTGAAACAACAATATCCCCGGGTTTAATCAGTGCCGTACAAACAAGATTTATCCCCATTATTGTACCACGGATAGAAAGAACATTTTTTGGAGAAATTTTCAAACCTCTTGTTTCATTTAAATATTTTGTTATCGCCAACTTATAAAACTCCGGACCGCTAGGAAAGCCATAACTACCAAATTTTTCATATAACCCACTACGGGTCAGCTGATTTCTGTAAGCTCTATATAATTCCTTTAAAGGTGCTAATTTAGGATCCAGTTCTGGTATATGTGACGATATAAATGTCCCACGACCAATAAAACTCTCCAACCAACCTTGCATTTCTAATTCATTGAAAGCCTTGGATACGGTGACCCTATTCAAATTAAGAAGTATTGCCAGTTCTCTTGACGATAGTAATTTCTGTCCTGCAGTAAGCGTACCATCCCTGATCATTACAAGTATTTGATCTGCCAGCTGAAGATATATTGGCCTTTTAGTTCGTGAATCAATTTTTATACTTCTAAATAGCTGTTTGATAATTGGACTATCCATTTTTATTTTATTGGATTACATATGTATTCCAATATGAATCTAATTTTGTGCCATTATAAATACATGATTGTATTCAGTAATACAGATTTAATTTAAGAAGACAATCAAGGGTTTTTTAGGAGCCAAATCAGAAATGATATTACAATTAATAAAGAATTATTAATAACAATTAAATACTATGAATATTAATTTTCAACCACATTTAGAAACAGATAATGTAGATCTTTATCCTTTAAGAGAGGAAGATTTTGAAGAATTATACCTTGCCGCATCTGACCCTAAGGTATGGGAACAGCATCCGAGTAAGGATAGATGGAAAAAAGATATTTTTAAAATATTTTTTGACGGAGCAATAGACAGTAAGGGAGCATTTCGTATTGTTGATAAAACTACCGGTAGAGTTATAGGCAGTACTCGATTTTATGATTACAAAGAAGATAAAAGCTGTATTTGTATAGGATATACTTACTATGCGGTAGATTTTTGGGGAAAGAGAATTAATCCGGCTGTTAAGGCTGCTATGTTAGACTATATTTTTCAATTTGTAGAAAAAGTAAACTTTCAAATTGGGTCAGATAATATCAGATCGCAGATTGCTATTGAACGCTTAGGAGCAAAAAAATCGATGAAGAAGAAATTACATATATAGGAGAACAGCCTTCGATGAATTATATCTATGAAATTACCAAGAAAGATTGGGAGCAGTTTATCCTTAACAACAATCAATAAAAATAAAGCAAAACAAAATTTCTGTTATTTTTACTGGCTCCTATTTCTTGATTATTAATATTAGACTGGAGATTTTTTAATATGGCCAGTAATAGTTTAAAAAATGAACATTCTGATATTATTTATATTCTCAATGCACTTTTTATGTGCTTCATTTCCTCCAACAAAACCAAACTTTGGGAACTGAATTTACCTTCGAGCTTGGAGAATAGAGAGTCTATGTATCTAAAAATAGTGCAAAGTACATTAGGCTTGGCGCTTGTTCAGGAAATCTCAGAACAATTAGTTTGTATAACAAAAATGGGTTTATTGAATTTGACAAATACGCTTTTGGCTCTTTAACGGGCAAAGAAAATCTCATCCAGTATTTTTTTGAATGTCTGAAAAATCCAAATATTTTCTATAGCCAAAAACTACAAATGATAGTTTTTGATAATTTTTGGTAGCTAATATTTTTTTCTTCTATAGGGGCAACACAATATTTTTGCATGCATTTAAAAATTATGATTTCATAATACTGTCCTTTTTAATGAAATAGGTTGATAGTTTATAGAATAACTTCTTCAGGACTTTTACAAAGCCGTCCTAACATAATTTAATTCTTATGTTTTCCAATAAATCATAAAACAAATATGAATCAGAGTAAAAAAATAAACACAATGCTACTCATATTACTTACATCCATCAATATTTTCGGACAAATCGGAATAGGGACGGATAAGGTAAATCCAGGCATTATTTTACAGATTGAACCTAATCCTCAGCAAAACAACAGTTACTTTGGAGGAATTTTATTCCCAAGAGTTGCACTTACTGCTACGGATGTTTTTGCTCCTGTAACAGGAACAGCGACTACTGGACTTATAGTATACAATACAATAAATAGCGGAACAGGCAGTAATGCAGTTGTTCCCGGGTTTTACTATTGGGACAATACCAATGATACTGCGACAGAAATGGGTAATGCTCCAAACAATGCTTCCAATTTTATTAACACAATTGTAGGGAGTAATATAACAGATGCTGTAAGCTCTGCTGCAGGGCAAGGTTCACCAGCTAGAACTACAGATCAAATTACTCTCCAGCCAGGAGTATATAAAATCCAGGTAAGGTTGGTTGGAAGCTTTGGAGGAAGTAATACCAACAACACTATATTTTTAAAAAGTATAGTTAATAACAATGAGTATTCATTGGTTAACTTATCCAATTCTACGAATCAGGCGCAAACTTATTATTTTGATGATTACATAAATATAACTGGAGTTGCTCAGACAGTAGATTTCACTGTTTTACCAGTATCAAACAGTTTTACCATCTCATCAAATCTTTCCCCCGGAACCGGAAATTCATATAGAAGCCTGATTTTAATACAGCGATTGAGGTAGCACTATACAATAAACTAAAGGTATTTTTTACACAAAGCTACAAGCAAGGGGGCAAACACTTTCACCTTAACAATGAATAAAAGTAAATCAAGAAAGTGTTTCTTTTTTATTTTAAGTACTGTATTTTAGAAGATTCATTTCTAAGTAGTAAACCTAGGTTTATTTATCATTTTAATTTATATATAAGGCTACAATTTATAAATTGTAGCCTTATATATTTTCCGCAAAACACAGGAATTTCACCAGCTTCTTCATCATCATTTGATATTTCCTTCCCTCATAAATATCCGCAATAAAAGCACCAAAGCTGCCGTTTTTGTTTCCTTATCTATTCCTTTCCAAGTTGGCAAAATCAAGATTCCGGGCAATTGCTCACCAACATCGTTAAAAGTTTCTTATTTACTTCCTTATAATCATCAATTTTAAAGCTTTGTGCTTTAAAAAATCCGACCCATCGCAAGTAATGCGACGAAAATATATTTTTTAATAATACTCTATAAGTTCGTCCTGAAAGTTGTAGATAATAAATTCTTCTGATAGTGGAACTGCTTTCATCATTTAGCTGTTTTAAGATGTAATTACAATCAATTGATCTGTATTGTTTTGATTTACAACTTATATTATTTGACAAATTTCTTTGTAGCAGCCACACATAAGATTACACCTGCTGTTACAGCTAACATCCCAACACTTACTTTTTCATGAAGTAAAAACGAAGCTAATGCCAAACCCAAAAACGGTTGTAACAGCTGCAGCTGTCCTACAACGACTGTTCCGCCTTGTGCTAAACCTTTATACCAAAAAATAAATGCAATGAACATGCTGAACAGCGATACATAAGCCAGACTACCCCATGCACCAACACTGATCTTTTCAAACGAAACCGGCATAAAAATAAATGACAGTACAACCATAAAAGGTAAAGAAGGAACCAATGCCCATGAGATCACTTGCCATCCACCCATTACTTTTGTTAATTTAGCACCTTCTGCATAACCTATTCCACAGAGAATAATAGCACCCAGCATAAATATGTCTCCCAAAGGCGACGTTGATAAATCTTGTGACAAAGCAAAACCTACAACCAAAAAACTTCCTATCATTGAAAAAATCCAGAATATAGGATTGGGACGCTCGCCACCCCGAATGATGCCAAATGTAGCAGTGGCAAGAGGCAGTAATCCAATAAAAACAAGTGAATGGGCCGAAGTAATGTATCTTAAAGCCAATCCACTTAATAGAGGGAAACCAACTATAACACCAACTGCCACTATAATCAAAGGAAAAATATGTTCACGTTTTGGGCGCTGTTCCTTAAAAATTGATAAAACGATCACCGCAAGAACTCCAGCAATAGAAGCCCGGGCCGCCGTTAAAAATACGGGATTAAACTCCAAAACAGCTACCCTTGTAGCAGGTAATGATCCGCTAAAAAAATCACACCGATGAATCCATTTAACCAACCACTATCTATGTTTACTTTTATATTATTTTTTAACATATTTCTTAAACTATTTTTTAAACTCATTTTCTTCAGCTATCAAGAAAATTTTATCAAAATTAGACTAGGAGCTGATTATCCATATAGTCCAATTCTGATAAATACTACAAACAAATTTTAAAATTTGCAGAAAAAATTCAACAACTATTATTTTGCCTCAAAGCATATTGTGTATAAGACCAAAGCACTTGAACGATTTGTTTGGGGGCGAAGGCGATGGAACTACCTTTATTATCTATGATACACTACAACAGGAAAAATTGGAGAATTCATATGCTGGGAAAACTATATGCCATTACTTAAAAGCAGACTTCAACAAAAGGCTTTAGAGAAAAACACCCTGATGACTATATACTTTAATTATGTATTGTACACGCATAATAAAAATGCGAAAAAACATCTTTAAATTCTGTAGGAGCAAATATTCGGTAACTGATATGTCCTTCCCTATTTCTAGCTTTAGCAAACAAATATATTTAAAATTTCATAATGCTATCTAACAACAAAAACCGTTGAAATAAAAATCAACGGCGATCAATTACGAATGAGAACCTAATCCCAAGCCATAAACCCTTCATAGGCAAAATAAATTAGAGCAATATAAAAACCATATTTAACTAATTTTTTAGTTGTCTTATAGCTTTTAAACAATACCGGGTTGTAAACTGATTTGTCGAATGAAGTTTTTGATGTTTGTTGCATTTGTTTTATTTTTTATGGTTGTTATAAAATTGTTCTCTTGATAATTAATATAGAAATATTCTTTTTCCGTTTCAAGCGATGCCTTTGAAACCATAGCATTGGTCATCAATACATAAGTATTACTTGTTATATTGTTTTTCAACAATGCATGAGCCTTAACGACGGGTTCCCCATATAATTTCTTAAAGGTGCCAATGGTATATTCTGAGAAAGTTCCGTAGTTTGCTACTAATTTTAATGATAAACCTAATTTATATCCAAGGATAGCCTCTATTTCTTTAAGTTTTATCGTAAAGCTTCTTAGCATTGTCTCGTAGAGTTTTAAGATTTTCTGCATAGAAGGTTTTTTACCAAACTTGTAGAACAATATTGCATCTCCTTCGATCTCTGACACGTTCATACCTAATTTATTAGCCTGCAAAATGGTAGAAAGGAGTTCTCTTGTAATATAACGACCTGCTTCTATGCAAATGTTATTTACGAACTCTGTATAACCGCTGATGTCAGGAATAACTATAAGTCCTTCTTCAACCCGAATATTCTTGTTTTCTGACAAATATTGCTTGTATAGATAGTCCATGATGACATATTTTTTAGTTCTTTGAGACAAATTTAGATACACCAACAGAGGAAAAATTGTAAGAAAACGAAAAGATTTCGATTGAATATCCTAGACAATGGCCACTTTTAATTCAGGGGTCTTGATCACTAAGCCTTCAGCACTTTCAGTATTATCGCCCCTTCCAAAAATAAAGTCCACACCATCAATGACCTCCTCTTCAGGCTCTGCAATATGGGTTGCCAACAATCAAAGAACCCATCGTATTCTGTTTTTCCGAAAGTTCCGGCGTTTCTTTCTAGTGAAGTTTTGATTTTTTATAACGCATATACCGGAACATCCGCAAAGGCATCTCCCATCCCAGATAATGATCCCTGATGATCATGGGAAATGTAAAACCTTTTGAACGATTTTTCCAGACTGCCGGCGTGCCCGCTTTTTCCGATTGTTTTCGGGTCAATTGGCGCCTGAAGTTATAATAGTTTTTGGTTGTCATTTTTCGTGTCCCATTTTTAAATTTTACGAATGGGGCACGAAATAGGACATAAAATCGTGACCTATTTTGATTTTTTTGATACCTGCGCTAAAACAAAAAACGCTGTAAACATGATGCTTACAGCGTTTTAGCTTATTTTGGTTTCTAACCTGGCGGAGAGTGAGGTAAAACCACCTTCTCTTTAAATCTCTTTATTGATCGACATTTCCTGAAATTAAGATTCAGCGACTCACCGAATTACTCACTTTTGAAATGTAGGTTTTTGGTTCGTTTTATTAAATCAAATGTATAGAATTTTAATATTCTATACAAGACTTTAATCAATTTTTATAGCAATAATATGATCATTCTCTAATTATAATGAATTACTAAATAGCTTGTTTCACAAGACTCATTATATATTCCAAATTTTCTGTGTCTTTAACTATTACTTCATAATCGCCATTACCATTATGTCCTTTAAGTTGAGAAACATCTCTCATAAGATTTTTAGGATCATCAAGCTGTCCTTTTTTTAGGTTAATCCACATTTTTAATGTATTTGTTTGAACTTCTATATCAATTATATTTGTCTTTGTTTTAAAGGCAATATACCATTTTTTAGGATGTAGTTCTATCTCAGAAGATAGATTTAAAATAGCCTGTTTATAGTCTTCATACAATTCAATAACAGAGTCGTTTTTTTCTGATAGATACAGTTCTTCTGTATATACGGTAACTTCCTTTGTCACCTTGTTTATTGCAGAATTTTGCTCAGATCTTACTTCTTTTATATTAGGAGCAGCTTTAGACTTTTTGATTGGGTTAATCAATATTATGTCGTTTTCATACTGTTTAATCTCCCATAGCTCTATTGGTAAATCTTTGAAGTTTGATGCTTGCTTTTGAAAATCTGTAAATGCAGGTGAAACAAAAACAATCTTAGATTGAGACCAATCAATATCTATCCTCTTTATAACTTCGTTTTGACTTTCATTATACTCTACAATAAAGTCTGCCTTATATTCAAGCATTAGATTTAAGTAAGAAACTCCTTGATCAACAACAGAAGAATGTCGGTCTTTTTTATATTCAATAATGATAAAAGAATTGTTTTCTATATCATAAGCCAATGTATCAATTCTATTAGCTTTTATGGTAAATTCAGATTTAATAAATTTCCATCCTGTTAATTTTTCTAAATTAGCTTCAAAGATACCTTGAATATCTTTTTCAAGTTTAAAAGATTTTTCACTTAAATTATTTAAACTTTTTCCATTTTTTATAAATAAATGCATGGTGTTCTTTTATAGTACCCAAATCATTTAATTGCTTTGGTATGATTTGTCCACATTATTATGATTAAATCTTTATCTTATATTTTTTTATCAAAAAATTATCAATTTCTTCTTTCGTTTCCCCATTTAAAAGAAAGTATTTGTCCTCCTCAGTGAGCTTACAAATTCCAAAACCCTTCACATAATTTTTTGCATATGATAAATACCCCGAAGAATAAGGCTTACTTGTATTCTGCATATAATAATCGAATACCTTTGACTCCAAAATTCTTTTAAGAATTTTGAGTTCTTCTACAGATTCATCAAAAATTGCATATCCACAATATATTAACATATCTTTTTGATCTGTAAATACAAAATGGGGCTCTTTTGCCATATATGGAAACAATAATTTATATCCTTTATCTGTAAGAGCTTGTGTTCGCCCAAATGCATACCATTCTGGATACTTTCCATTACCTCCATCTCTTTCTTTTAATTCTTTCTTATGGGCACGTAAATATTTATATGTGTTAGGAAAGTTTGACTTTAGATGATCTTCAGAAATTAATGCAAGAGGTGTAACTCCATTAGTATATGGGTAAATAATTTTCTCTTTTACATTTTCGATTTCATTTTCATTTTTAAGGATATTTGGTTTGATTATTTCCCTGCAAATATTTTTTTCGATTTTATATACTTTGTCATTTCTCTTTAGAAAATAGTAATTGTCATTTTCATCTACAGGTTTGAAAATATAAATATCATTACTTAGAGTAGCTATACCATTTTTAATTTTATACTCTTCTCCCAGGTTTTTACCTGCTCTTTCTATCTTTTTTATGTTTGCAATAATAAGATTATTGTTTAAAAGCCAGCCTTTATTGGCATCCAAATCACTTAACTTAATCTCATTAAAATATTTTAGGTTATTATCTATTAATGTATGACTTGTTTCTTTTTTATACAATAAATATTCAGCATTAGACTTTACAATAAAACAAATACAAGTGTAGGCAGATATATTTTCAAATATTTTTTCATCTCCAAAATCTATAATATTAATATTATATTGTTTCTGTTGAAAGTACTCTCTAAGTCGTCTTGCATTTACACTTTTGAAAAACGAATTCACCGTAATATAGCCAAGAACACCATTGCTTTTTAAGTTTTCCAGCGCAATTTCAAAAAATGGTATATATAAATCCGGATTTCCTGATTTTGTCACACCCCAATTTGATAACATCTTTTTAGTAATATCATCTATATTTCGAGCACGGACATAAGGAGGATTCCCTACGATTAGATCAAATCCATCATATTTTTTTTACTTTTACTTTTGGATTTCCAATCAAACGAAAGAGCGTTACCACAAAATAGATTGAATTCAAAATTCTGTATATCTTCATCTACTGATATTGCTAATAGGGAAAGAAGTATTTCTGTGCGTTTTATACTGTTTTCACATATATCAAGTCCCCAGATATTATCTCTAAAGATCTCAAAAAAAGATTTTTTAGTTTCAATTCTCAATTTATTAGCTATTGTAAATAGAAAAGCTCCACAACCACAGGAAATATCTGCTGTTTTGACAGTAGTTAAAGGAACTTTTAATTTAGAAATACTGTTTTCAACAATGAATGACTTAATATAATTCGGAGTATAAACCGCGCCATTAACAACTTTATCTTCTTTAGGAATAGCTAATTCAAATGCTTCAATTAAATCATCAAATGAAAAAGAATTTTTAAAAAATTCTATATAGCTATATAATTCAGAATCAGAATCAACTATCAATGACTTAATAAGTTTATTTCTTACAACATTCAAATTATTCGATTTGATAAAAACAGAAACCAGAATTTTATTTAACGTATTAGCATCATCACTAAATTGATTAATAATATTTTTTAAATTCTTGACCATTTCATTACTTGTTATTTAACAATTCTATTCTATCAATATTTCTACCCCTCTCATTAAATAATGCCTGCTCCTCTTTGGTTAATCCATAAAATTGATAACATACTTCATCTAACTGCTCCCATTGTCTATTAAGTAGAGTTGCAATACCTCTTTTTTGACTTGGTGAAGATCTTATATATCTTATTTGTAATTTTTGAATTCTTTTTGATAAATTAAATAATTTCATTTTTAAATCTATATTCTTACTAAAACTTTCTCCTGGAAAAGGAACAGGTTCTAAAAACTGCTTATTAAATTTAAAATATCCATTCGATTGTGGATTGGCAATAGAACGAGCTAAGACTGAATACACTTTAGAGTTAATTATTGAAGCAAAAGCATAAAGGTTAATTTCATTAATTTCAGGCAATTCTATATAATTAACATTTGCATTATCACAATAATGCCTGTTTGAAAATGTTATAGCTGCATAAGTATCAAGTGCAGTCATTGGAATATAAACTTTCGGAAAGTTTCTAGCTATATTATTAGCACGAGTGAATAAATGCCAGCTTTCTCCCTTTAAAAGTCTTTACATTTTTTTGTATAGTTTGCTTTGTCCTGCTCAAATAAGCTCCAGCTAAAGGAAATTGCTCACAAAACTCGTTAAAAAGTATCTCATAAGAAATTCCATCTACAACCCGATAAGGAAATATACAGTATGCTTCTGGTTTATCATCGCGATATGGATGAAAACTTTCATTTGGCAATAATGCACAACACGCATTTAATTCAATTTGGAAATTATTTTCTAAATGTGTTCTACCTGTTATAATACCGTTTTCAATTGAGATTGGTCTTATATGATATGCTTCATTCCACAATGCTTGAATACCAACCCTAACTCTAGCATAATTTCCCAACGTTCCTACACGTTCTATTAGCTTTGTCTTAATTGTAATAAGTTCCGTATCAAAACTCCACGGATGTTCAGAAACTGCATTTGCAGGTAAAAGTGTATATTGCTCGGGAGCTGTATCAGGAGTTTGAGAATCTCTTAGAGCACTAGGAAGAATTTCTACTGTATCTCGAAATAATTTGAAACTGAAATACTCGGGTGCCGTTTTGTCCAATAATAAAATAGAAACATAGGTAACTCTGTCTTTGAAAATAGATGTTGCTTCAAAATCTATTATTGATGATAGCAATCTAGAATTTGTTATTATTTCTCTGATTTTTTTACCATAGTCAGTTTTAAAGAATCTCTTTTGGACAATAAAACCTAATCTTCCTTTTGGATTCAATAGATAAATGGATCTTTCGATAAATGGAATCGCAAGATCAACTTTACCGTTCTTCGCAGAAGGGTAAATAGACTTAATATATGCGTGCATAAAAGGTAGATCCACATTATAATTTCTTACTTCCACATAAGGGGATTCCCTATAATGTAGTCAAAACCTTCTTTTGATTCAAAGACTTTTCGGAAACCATAATCACTATTCCAATCAAATAAATTAGTTCTAAGAATCTCATCTTCATATTGTGTTACTAATGGGAAAATTTCCAAAATATCTGATCCAACAAGAGAATTTCCACATCGAATATTGTTTCCAATTCCATTTAATATTTTATCTCCAAACAATCCTATTTCATTATAAACTTCAGCATATTCCGATGAATCGATAATTTTAAGAGATAAAGACATTTTTGCAACTTCAACAGCTTCTGTATCAATGTCAACACCAAAAATGCAATTATCTAAAATTGTTTTTTTACCCAGTAAATTAACAATAACCGACGAACCTGTATTTATAAAGTACTTTTCATAGTCAGGATGTTGAGTTGAAATATATAACTGTTTAAATATATCCTCTAAATAATCATATGTCTCAATTATAAAAACTCCGCTACCGCAAGCAATGTCTAAAACCTTAGTAGAAAGAAAGTTTTCTATACCATCATTTAAAAGCTTATTTTTTGGTATAGTTCTTTTAATAATTTCCTGAACAATATATTGAGGTGTACTTATCGCACCTCTACTTTTTAGATATTCACTTTTTATCTCATCTTTGACTTTTCCATTGTTAATATGTAACTTTTTTGATAAAAAGATTTCATAAATATCGCTCAATAACTTTGTCGGGATAACATCAAAACGATATGGTGATGGGTAATACAAATGCTGTAATAACTCATCAAATACTTCATTGGTTATTAAAATATCATGTATGGAATTTATCCTATCGAATAATGGACCATCATAATGTGTGTAAAACTCAAAGTAGGAAGAACTTTTAAAAACATTCCAAAAGCCTTGCTCTCTGAATAAAAGTAAGAGTCCATCTTCTTCTATTTTTCTTGCCTCGCATATTATAATAACGAACCAGCATTCTCTGAAAAAGTCCTTGAGGATTCTCCTTTAGATAGGACTTTATTCCAAGCTTTACCCGGGCTTGAATGGAAAAAAATAGTGGTCATGAGTTGAAATTTGAACATGAAATAAATCTGGCCTCTGATGAAGTAAAAAGATATGATATTGCCTTAACGTATACTTCGGATATTTATAATCCTTCATTGACATTAAACTTTACATATCCTACTGGTAGTCTTATAAAGAAGATCATAAGAGATGAGGATTGGATTTCTTCTAGCGGAAGTAATAATACAACTGAAGACTACATTGATAAAGAAGGGAAAACAATCCTTCAAAGAAAGTTTATCAACGGCACCAATGCAGATACATATTATATCTATGATATATATGGCAATCTTACCTATGTCGTCCCCCTTTAGCATCAGATGCTGTAAAAAACCTATCGTCTGGTCTGTTCCCTGATTCCGTAATGAATTCATTATGTTATCAATATAAATATGACAAAAGAAATAGGTTAGTTGAGAAGAAATTACCGGGAAGTGGTTGGCAATTTATGTTATATGATAAACAGGACAGATTGGTAGCTACGAGAGATGCTAATTTAGGATCAAAAGGACAATGGCTGTACACGAAATATGACCAGTTTGGAAGAGTTACCATTACAGGAATTGGAACGGGTGGATCAAGAAGTGTAGAACAAAATATTGTTGATACTTATGGACCTAACAATGTCAATAGGTTAAGCACAGCTCCCTTCGCAAGACAAGGAATGGATGTGTATTATGGAAATCAGGATATAACCTATCCAAATTCTACCAAGTGGGTTACTTTATTGTCATTAAGCTATTATGATACTTATCCAGATTATACTTTTAATCCTGTTATATCTGATGTTTTAGGAGAGGCTGTATTAAGTGATAACATAACAGGATCTTCAATAAGTAGTAAGTCACTGCCTGTAATGAGCTTCTTAAAAAATATTGAAGACGATAATTGGACAAAAAGGTACAACTATTACGATAATAAAGGTAGGGTTATTGGGACACATTCAATTAATCATATTGGAGGATATACCAGGGTAGAAAAAAACTTGATTTTACAGGAACAGTGCAGAAACAGGTCACAAAACACAAAAAAACACAAAGCTCGCAAAATGAAATTGTAATTATTGAGGAATTTACTTATGACAATAATAATCGATTGGTAAATCATACCCATCAAGTCAATGGTGGAGCTATTGAAAACTTAACTCATAATAAATATAATGAATTGGGACAATTGGAGCAAAAAAAGTCGGTAATACCATTGCTGCCCCACTTCAAACTATTGATTATACATATAATATCAGGGGATGGCTTACAAGTGTTAATGACCCCAATAACATGAGCGAAGACTTATTTGCTTATAAGTTAAAATATCAAAATCCCGAAAATTCTTCTTCGGCATCTCCTAAATATAATGGCAACATTTCTGAGGTAGATTGGAAAACTGGAAATGATGGTATACTACGAAGATATGGTTATCAATATGATAAATTAAACAGATTGTCAGCGGCAATATACCAAAAACCGAGTCTAACTGTTCCTCAGACAAATGCATATAATGAAAGCATTACATATGATTTAAACGGGAATATTAAAAAACTGCTAAGGTATGGAGGATCTGATACAAATAATGCCATGAAAATTGATGATATAGATTATACATACGATGGCAATATGCTTGTTGACATGTGGGATTCGAGTGGTAATGGACAAGGGCTTGACGGAGGTGGTCTCATGGTGTATGATGATAATGGTAATTTAGTAAACGATGATGCTCATTTTATATGGAGTACTAAATACAATTACCTTAATTTACCTAGTGAGATAGAGAAAGATATCGAAAAGTATTATTACACATATTCATCTGATGGTACTAAGCTAAAGTCATTTCATCATTTAATTGAACTAAATGAGTTTATAGATATAGATTATTTAGATGGATTTCAATATAGCGGTACACTAAAATTTATTCCGACAAGTGAAGGTTATTATAGTTTTACTGAAAATAGGTATATTTACAATTATGTTGATCATCTGGGAAATATAAGATTAAGTTATGCTAAAAATGCTTCTGGACTTCAAGTATTAGAAGAAAACAATTATTATCCATTCGGGTTAAGGCATCAAGGTTATAATTCTGCTCCAGGAGATCCTAATTACAACTATAAATTTAATGGTAAAGAGCTATTAGCAAATGGTTTTTATGATTATGGAGCTAGATTATATATGCCTGATCTCGGAAGATGGAGTGTTATTGATCCACTAAGTGAAAAGTTCTTTGATAATGGTGGATATAATTATGCTATAAATAACCCGATAAGATTTGTCGATAAAGATGGAATGGATATCTATTTATTAAATGAACAAGGAAAATTTATTTTGGCTAAAAAAGAAGCTAAGGATGATATTGTTTTTGGGTTCGATTCTAAAACAGGTCGGTTAAATGATAATAATGGAGATAAGAGAATCGATGATAAAGATGGCCAGGTTGTCAAAACAAAAGGACTCGTAGGACAACTATTGTATTACAGAGATGGAAATAAAAAAGATTCCCATGGTGCTTATCATCAATCTATAAAAGAATATACGAACCAAGTTAAAGAGGATATGTTTAACCTTTTTCATTATACGGCATATAATGCAAAAGGTGTTGAATTCTCACTTACAGATTTTAATTTAGGAAGTAAGAGGTTTATCTCAATTCAAACATATAATGAAAGAAGTCAATCTCCTGGGCCTGATCAAATTGGAGTTTATGATAACGTGAATAGACAGTATCATAACCACCCTTTTATAAGTAAATATGAAAAAGATTACACTGAGTTAAATGCTATGGGCGCAAGAGAAAATGGAGAATATTATGGTTCAGGAGGAGACTTTGGAAGTGCTGTAATGTATAAAACGGAATATCCGAATTATGTATTTTTTCCTAAAAGTTCAAATCTATATAATGTAACTCAAAATGGAGTTTATTTAATAAGAAAAATAAATAATGATAGTAAAAATTTAAGTAAATGAGACAGTTTGTAATATACTTAGTATTTGTTTTATTGCTATTTAATTGCAAGAAAAATGATGAACGATTTTTTAAGCCAAGCTTACAGAATGAGATTTTAAAATATCAAAAAGAATACCCTATAGTAAGAAAAAAAATAATTTGAATAAATATTTTGTTTACGAAATATCTTTTTCAAAAAAAAGGATACATTAGTATCAATCTCAATCAGCACTTTTGGCATTAAGAAAAGTAATAGTTATGGAGTTTATGAAAATGATGTTTTAAAGCCAACATATATAATTGATGATGGATTATATGGAAAATCACTTGTTAATGTTTATAAACGAAGTGGGATTGATTCTTTGATCTCTAAAACTCCTCCCCCAATAACTGATATAATTTATCCGGTTTATCGATATAAAGTAAGTGGAGGAAAACTTATTTTTTTAGATTCTAGATAGATTGTTGTAGATTATGACTTTTTCTATAAAATTTCGAAAAAAGAGGTTATACGCTTTTTAAAGAACTGGAAAAATTTAATACTGAATTATTGAACTTCATTAAAAAATAACATGATACAAAAGAGGCTGATATATAAAAACCAGCCTCTTTAATTTTTATTGATGTCTCATCCCTACTCTCACAGGGAAAATTATCTGTTAGCTTAAATACATATAGCTGTGTGAAAGGCATTAAAATATTATTTTGCTTAGAATAGAAAACTTTTGTTTTGCATAATAAAATCTAAACCTACTTGCGAAATAGTGTTAATATTTTTAAACAACCTTTTTTTAGTTAACATACTCTTTAATACGAACATATCCTTGCTTATTTTTTTGTCTTGAATTTTGGCATAGTGTTGTGTCATTCTGATATTCGTATGCCCAAGCATTTTACTTACCGTTTCTAATGGCACACCATTATTTAAAGTAACTGTCGTCGCAAAAGTATGCCTTGCGGTATGAAAAGTGATATCAAAATCAATTTCACATAAAGCACCTATTTCTTTTAAATATTCATTGGTCTTTTGATTGCTAAGCACAGGCAAAACAGTACTTTCATTCACGCATTTTGGATGGTTCTCATACCTGTTTATAATTTCCTGAGCCTGAGTTAACAAGGGAATACTGGCTTCAACCTTTGTTTTAGCTCTTTTGGTTTTTATCCATAATCCTCCGTCAATTCCCTTGGTAATTTTATGCTTTGTCAAATTCTTAACATCGATATAAGCTAAACCTGTATAACAGCAGAATACAAAAATATCACGGACAATTCCCAATCTTTCAGAAATGAATTTCTTAGAACGAATTTTCTTTAATTGCAAATCCGTTAGAAATCTCACATCTACCGTTTCTATTTTAGATTTATATCCAGTAAAAGGATTTTTATTCATCCATTCGTTGCTAAGGCAGATATTGATTATTTTCTGAAAATTCTTGATGTATTTTACAGCAGTATTATTAGAGCAGTTTCTTACAGTACGCAGATAAAATTCATAATCTGCAACAAATCCGGGATCAATATAACGAACATCAATATCCGAAATCTTAAATTTCCATTTCATAAATGAATCAGTATGTCTTAAAGAAGTTTCATATCTTTCCCATGTGCCTTTAGAAAATTCTTTTCCTATAAGTTCTTTCATTTTTGAATTATGATCTTTAAAGACTTCAATGAGGGTAACCTTTCTTTTTTTCAATTCCAAGATATTTATTCCGTAGATTTTCGCAGGTTATCTCTCTACCTTCATTAAACAGGATGTTATAGCATTCAAATAATTTGGCTCGTGAACTTTCCAATAAGGAATTTAATTGTTTTGCTTGGGGAGTATTTCCTGTTACCCTTCCTGATTTTACTCCATTGTGAGGTTTTTACCGTTTGTCCTGTTGAAATTTCTGTTCGGCGTCCAGCAATGGTAATTCGCAGGTAAATAGTGGACATTTCAGGATTGTTCTTTGCTTTTTTTGGATAGAACAGTAAGCTGTAGGTTTGCATAACTTTAATTTTTAAAGGTTAATAATATTACTGAACCTTTATACCTACAAGATGTTCAATGGATGAACAAGTTGCTTAATGAGAATTCGGTGAGTCAAAATGCTATCTAAAAACGACTCACCGAATTACTCACTTTCGATTTGTGTTTTTTTGATATATTTTGATAATTCCAAACAACAAAAAAGCCTTTAAACACTATGATTTAAAGGCTTTTGATTTTATTTGTTTCTCCAACTTGCGGAATGAGAGGTAGTCCTGTCGAACTCTTAATACCATTCTTGAGTTTTCTAGACACAATTAAATAACTGATAGTCAACCAGCTAAATTACACTAATTTAAAATTAAATAAGCTTAACAAAGGTATTAATTAAAAATCATAATTGGCAAGGGAGAAACCCCAAAAAAATCCATATTATCAAAAGCGTCTTGAGGGGTTACAATCGAACACTTGACATCAGGCAAAACAAAAACGCAGTAAAATAAAATATTACTGCATTTTGTAGAGCACCAAGCATTAATACCACATTATTTTGCAATATCTATTTTACCTTGTCTTCTTACATCATAATTTATTTTCAAAAAAGGCTTTACATCTTCTCTTGTACCATTCCAGCCCAGCCATTCTGTAAATTTAGAAATAAGAGCTTATAAAATTGTTCATATAATTCAGATGTATAAGTGAAATCATCTATATTTTAAATAAAAATACTACTCTTTATACGTTTATATTTCATAAACCCTATACTTATGAAATAAGCATATTTATATGTCAGAGTTAGCACCGATGAACAAATGAGAAAAGGCTATTCTCTTCCCGAACAGGAAGAAAGATTGGTGAAATATTGTGAACTGAATCAAATTGTTGTTAAGGGAATCTTCATGGAAGACTTTTCAGCAAAGGACTTTAATCGGCCTGAATGGAAAAAAATAATTAAAACTTTAAAAAATAACAAAAAAAGACCTGCAGAGAATATACTATTCATTAAGTGGGATCGATTTAGCCGTAACATTGAATATGCCTATCAAATGCTTGGTATATTAAGAAGCTTAAATACAAAGCCATTCGCTATTGACCAACCAATCGATTTTGATGTTCCTGAAAGTATAGTGATGCTTGCTGTTTATCTTTCAATACCTGAAGCTGAAAACAACAGAAGGGGGCGAAATGCTTCTGATGGAATGCGTAGGGCTCGAAAAATGGGGAGATGGCCAGGAAGGGCCCCAATGGGATATATAAACCAGTCAACACAAGATGGTAGAAAAATCATGAAACTTAAACAGCCACAGGCTGATTTAATTAAATGGGCTTTTGAACAGTTTGCAACCGGTACTTATTCAATGAGTCGGGTGAGAACGATGGCGGTCCAAAAAGGTTTACTATGTAGTAAGAATAATTTTTGGAAGATATTACATAATCCTATTTATTGTGGGATAATTACAGTTAAAGCAACTAAAGATGAAGAGGTTCAATACGTAAAAGGAATTCATAAGCCGATCATAACAGAGAACCTTTTCCGAACAGTCCAGTTATTACACAAAAGTAAACGTAAACAGAATGAGTCAAAACTTCAAACAAAATTTCTATTCCCTCTCAGAGGAATCATAAATTGTCCTTTTTGTGGACGAAAGCTTACAGGAAGTACATCTCAGGGCAAAAGTAAAAAATACAGATATTATCATTGTAGTACATCTAAATGCAAAGGCAGATTTAGAGCAGATTTTTTGGAAAAATCATACGAAAATCTCTTAAAAAAAATCACCCTCATTCCTAGTGTACATGGACTTTTTAACCTCATTCTCGAAGACGAAAATATACTCACAGCAATATGGTCTGTTTCTTCGTTATTTCAGATGAAGTTTTAAAAAGTGATTTTAAGCTACTCAAATTTGTCCGGTTAGACTTGAACCACACCCAGCAAAAGACTGATTTACTGCAATTTATGATTTCCAAAATATCATTTGCCATGAATTTGCCATAACACTACACAATTTTCCAATTGACATTTTCTAAATCAACTTAAAAAAGATCCTACAACAAAGGCATAAAGAAACTTTAAATCTTAATTCAAATATACAAAATTCATGGTTGAACTTTTTCATTGAGGATGGGTAGTGGCAAATACTTCGAAGAGTTAATGTAAACCCGGCACATAGTGACAACATTTAAAAGATAATGGAATTGATCCATGCAATAAGAAGGAATTAAGAAACCAAAATGAAAAAACCGCCCCAAATGCTTTTGAGACGGCTTCTTTTCTTTATCAGATATCTTCATCATTCCTAAAAATCATTTCATCTTCTTGATCGATTTTGTAGACCTGCAATTTCAATATTAAGGCTTCCAAAAAGACCACTTCGTACCATTATAAACTGCCAATTGTCTTTTTACAGTATCATACACTATCATACCCGGACTTGGATTGATTATGTTAAGATGAGGACTTGCTACTTTAGGTAAGATCATAGCTTTATCCGTATCTTCAAGGACAAGGATTCCTTTAATTGCATCTACTCCTCCGGTTTTTGTAATAGCTATTTTTGCACCGGGATGCTCAACCTTATCATCCCCCTGAATACTCAGATCAGCCGCTCCAGAAGGGTCAACACTTAAATCAAACCATGTATTGGTATCCTGAAGGTATTTTACTTTATGATCAGTAGCATCATAGATAATTGTTCCACTTTCTGAAATTCCTTCTTTTTCTGTAACATAAGGAAGAATCAATCCTTTATTCTCATCATCTCCAAATTCAAGAGATACGGAACCGTTAGTAACACTGTTCTTACTGATAGCCACCTGTGCCCGAAGCTCTGTAAGAGAATATAGTATTAATGATATGTATATTATTTTTTTCATAATTATTTTTTAGCATATAAATTAGATTTCGTAATTAACAGCAGGCATTTTTTGCCTGATGTAATTTTCTTTTATTCTAATCGGGACAGGTTTGTGTGGTAACACAATACCACCCGAAAGAAGTACCATTATCTTTTGAAGTATACATTTTCAAACATTTATTGGTCACATCATACACCAGCATTCCTTCAACATAGTTATCCAAAGGTATTCCTACAGGATTACCGATGCTATCAAAGGTTATCTTATTCGGAACAAAGCCTTTGGTTTTAGCTTCCAATACCAACCATCCTCCAGTACGTACCGCAGGCCAGTTATCTGCTTGTGCTCCCGCTCTGTTCAATGAGGTAATACCCATTTTACTGATCAATGTTTCTCCTCCTGTTGTTGCTCCCGGTTTGTAGCAGTATCCTCCGCAGTCAGGGCTCCAGTCAAGATAGTAATCTTCCACTTCGCCATCATTGGCTTTTAAGACACTGCGTTCATCGGCAGGTGTTGCTGTATTGTCATTCAATACTGCTGATGTAAGACGAAGACGTACAAAGCTGCGTAATAATTCACCATTTTGGCATCCTCCTATTGTTCTTGTATCCGGCCACTCGATACTTATGGTCTGTGCGGATGATGAAGGAGATACTGTTTTTACTACAGTTTCAGAAGACTCAAAAACTCCATTGCCATTCCAATCTATGAAACCGTACAGATAAGCTGTAGTCCCTGTACTGTTCGTCAATGGAATATTAAGTGTATAGGTAGAACCTGTTATTTTTGCAGGGAGTACATCTGTAAAAGCATCTTCATCATCCCCATCGTCATCGGTATCATCTCCGTTCGCTTCATTAGCATTTCCGGTAACACTAAACTGAGGCCCATCTTCACTGTCTGCTGCTGTTGCTCCTAATTTAAGAGGGTTATCTGCCTGACTGTATTTTATCTCGTGCTTAGCTTTATCACCTGAATTATAGCGATCATCAAGATCTCCGTAATCAAAAGCTGTAATACCACAAAGAGGTCCTGTAGAAGTTGTCTTGGTAAATGTAAATTCATCAGGACTATTGGTACATCCGTTACATCCATCCGATCCGCCTACTGTATGCCCAACATATCCATACCGGTCACTTCCTTCTTTGGCCAATACACTGATGTGTCCTCCGGATTCTGCATGAACTATCTTTCCCTGCTGGATAGTTGTACCGTTATTTGCAGTCATCGCTGTTGGAATATTCCAGCTGGTTGGGCTTACTGTTCCTGATCTGTTTCCACCGTTACTTCCTGCATGATAAGCACGATTTTTATCTGTAATAAGGATGAGGCTGCTTCCCGCCGCTGTATCGTGGTTGTTGGCAGAAATCTTTATTACTTTATCAATGCTACTGGTAACATCTACCTGATTGCCTGCTGCTTCAGGTTCTTCATTCATTTGGGTAATCTTTGCCCAGGAAGTCTGTGTAGTTGTATTTCCTATACCCAACTGTCCTGAATCGTTGAATCCCAATACATGTACCGCTCCCGCATTATCTAAAACGAAATAGGATGCGGCCGTAGCTCCGTAGCTGATATCTACCTGTCTTGCAGGAAGAGATCCTGAAGGGGATTGCATAAGCGTTGCATAATGCTGCGTTGCTGTTGGTGTACCATCTCCTACAAACACATTGGTACCCCATGTATAGAACTGATTACCATTTGTTGCAATAGCTGCCGCCCCTACTGTACGTACATCCAACATTCCTGTAAGAGGTGTTGTATCGTTGATCATTACTCTATGCCAGCCTGTATTACCATTATTGGTAAGCAAATTACCATCTCCCTGAATGGCATTATAATCGTTGGTTGTGCTCGCAGCGTTAGTTGTACTTCTAACCCATACTTCTCCCCCTGTAGTTAATAATACAAGAGATCCGGTATTGGATGAATAGGCATTACCGGCATCAATCATTTTCACTCTGGCAGGCGGAACACCGGCAGGTAAGCTAATCGGTTGAAATGCCGGTCCGTTTGTAACGGCCGCTGAAACACCATATCCTTCATCTCCCCATGCATATAAACCTGCTGTAGAAAGTGCAAAGTACTGATGATAGTTCATGAATGTACCTCCCAGGGTAGAATTTGAAACCAAGGTAGCCATTAGCAACCTTCCCTGGTAATTGTAACCTGTCGACGGGTCTATTTTTTTAGGTACAACTGCATTGCTTGTCCCGTTTGGATTGGATAGTTCTCCAAATACCAGATAACCTCCGCTCGCGGGTCTCACAAGTGTTGAGTGGAATCCCGCCTGTATAGGGTCCATGATTCCTAATAAGGAACCTGCATTACCTGTACATAAAGGATCCGGAGCATTAATTCCTGACAAATCTACCGAAAGCTGGTAATCTTCTATTTCACCATTTACAGGTACCGTACCATATATTCCAGAGCTAAGCCCATCTCCTATAGAACGTTCATCAACATTGGCTGTAGATGCATTATCTGCCAGTGAAGCACTTGTAAAACGCAATCTCATATAGGTTTTATCTGCTGTACCGCTATAAGGCACTGCCGCCCATGTAAGGGTAGCTGTCTGCATACCGGTCGCACCCGTAACGGCTGCTGAAGTATATTCTTCTTTGGTAAAACGTCCGTTTCCGTCAAGATCTATCCATGCATGCAGGGTTCCGGTTCCGGAAATACTTTTATAGGTATTTACATCTACAGTATATTCTGTTCCCGAATATAGCATTGGCAATGGTGTACTAATACCATCCTCATCTATACCGTCTCCATTTGTTCCGTTATTATCAGCTCCGGATGTGACTGAATTTTTTGCTGCTTCAACATCATACGTTCCTCCCAGGTATAAGGTATTGACTGTTTTATGTCTGGCCGTAACAGGAATACTGCTGGTATTCTGTTCAAAATTATCAGGTGCATCTCCAAAATCATATGCAGGATTAACTTCCAGCCTGTAATCTTCAATTTCGCCGCGATAAGCAGTTGCAGCATAGGTGCCTGTGCTCAGTCCGTCGGCAAAAGCTCTTTCATCATAGGCTGTAGTGGCTGCAACATCTCCCATGACAGCATCTGACAATCTTAAGCGCAGATAAACATATGGAGACGCTATATTTGTAGTTGAAGCTGCTGTCCAGCTAAGAGTAACTGTCCCATTAAGAGTATTATTAACAACTGAACCAGTGGCAACTTCACCAAGCTCAAAGACACCATTATTATTAAAATCCAGCCACCCTAATAAAGTTTTAGTTGCACCTACTGTATTGGTCACTTTAACCGGTAATGAGAATACTGCATTAGGGGTAATTTTATGTTCAGAAGGAATGATTCCGTCTTCATCTGCTCCGTCTCCATTCATTCCATTATTATCTGCTCCTGCTGCGACACTTTGTGGTAATGCTTCCGCATCAGGAGTTACACCTATTTGTAATGCCGCGCTTGAAATCTGACGGGCAGGAATTAATACACCTCCAGGTTGCTCATAACTTACCGGCACATCCCCATAGTCAAGATCAGTCGTTACAGGTATTGTATAATCTTCTATTTCACCGTTATACAGTACGGGAGAGGCTGCATATTCCCCGGTATCAATCCCATCTGCAAGAGCACGCTCATCAACCAATACATTGGCATTATCTGTCAGGGTTCCTTCTGATATACGCAAGCGCATATACAATTGGCCAGTGTTTCCTGTAATAGTTGAAGCAGAAGGAAGCCATGTGAGTGTAGCTGTACCATTGTTGGTCCCACCGGCAACTGATGCTGACATCATTTCTTTTGATTCAAAATGACCGTTGTTATTAAAATCGATCCATCCATAAAGTGTTCTGGAAGCTCCCGTATTATTGGTAACATTTACATTCAATGTATAACCTCCTCCTGATACAATCGGACCAGGCGTTGCACCATCCTCATCATCGATTCCATTATTATCATCACCTGAAGCTGTTCCAGCCAGAATTTGCTTGGCAGATTCTTGATCTGCAGGCTTATTTCCAAGATATAATCCCTGGCTTATGGTCTGCCTTGCAGGCGCTAAAATATTACCTCTGCTTGTATCATAATTATTATCTGATGCATCCCCATAATCATAATCGGAGATAACAGAAATACGATAATCTTCTACTTCTCCACCATATAATGTTCCATATACTCCTGATATTAAACCATCACCTATTGAACGTTCATCAACTAACGCAGCATTGGTTCCTGAAACCTGATCAGTTAATGTCCCCAGTTCAGATATACGTAAACGCATATACAATTCTGTTGCGCCCGGCTGAATGGTTGTTGTATTGGTCCATTTCAAAGTGATTGTCTGTTGGTTAGGTAAGCTGGGTACTGTGAGTGACTGTGATACTTCACCAGCCTCAAAACGACCATTCCCGTTCATATCTATCCAACCGTAAATCGGTTTGGCAGTTCCTGAATTATTCAAAACATTTACCTGTGCATAGTAAGGAACTCCTTTGTAGATCGGGGCTAGATCAGTTATTCCATCTTCATCTGCTCCGTCACCATTTGCTCCATTATTATCTGCGCCCGCTGCAACAGAATTAGGTGCTGTTTCTGTATCTGCAATGTTTCCTAGCCGAAGTACGGACGATTGTGCCTGTCTGGCCGGCATATATGCCCCGTCTTTATTATATTCATAGTTTACCTGGGGTACATCTCCATATTCATATAAATTGCTGATCAGAAACTGGTAATCTTCTATTTCTCCTTCATCAAGCCCTAAACCAAAGCTTCTTGTATCTATTAAAGCTGTATTGGCATTATTGGTATTAGTTATGGTTGTTCCGCTAAGCCTTAATCTCGCATAGGTTTTACCTGCTGCCAGCACAGATGCGGAAGCATTGGTAGTGGTCCATGTCAGGGTTACATATCCTGTCGTACCTGCTGTTACTGAAGGTGTTGCAGAAGCTGCTTCATTACCATTAAAGATGCCATCTCCGTTAAAATCTATCCATCCGAAAAGATATTTACTTCCTGTAACAGTAGTATTTACCGGTACTGTAAGTGTAAATGGTGCACCACTTGTTACGGTTACCGGAGTTGCAACTCCGTCTTCATCCGTGCCATCTCCATTATTTCCATTATTGTCTGCACCTGAAGCAACTGAATTATTTGAAGGCTCATAATCCACCGTTGCTCCTATAGTCAGTTCCGGTGTAACTCCTGAATTGGTTTGTGATGCCGGAGCTCCGTTTTCGTAGGTTGCCGGAGCATCTCCATAATCTCTTAGTACTGTTAGCTGATAATCTTCCACTTCTCCAAGAGAAACTGAAGTATAGGCTCCTGAAATCAGCCCGTCTGCAATTGCTCTTTCATCTACCACTGCTCCATTACTTGCAGCTGTAATATAATCCTGAATGCTGATTTCTGTATTGGGTTGTATAAGCCTCAATCTCATATACACTTTCCCTGTTGCAGCAGCAATGGTATTTACCTGAGCTGCTGTGAAAGAAATAATTGCAGTAGTTGCATTATTGGCCACTGTGGTAGGAGTAGCAATACTTTCCCCAACCTGGAAACGGCCGTCATTGTTAAAATCTATCCATGCGTAGAGGAATGCATTGGTTCCGGTAGTATTATTTACTGCTACTGTAAAATTATTGACCGCATTGGTACGGATATTTAGCTGGTCTGCATTTAATCCATCTTCTTCTTCACCATCTCCGTTAGGCGCATTATTATCTGCTCCCGGGGCAACGGATGTCGGTCCTTGTTCCAATACATAAGCCTGTCCTAGATACAGTCCTTCTGTGGTATAATTACGGGCTGGTTTAAAGTTAGCGGTAGCAGTTCCGTCTTTATCCATTTCATAGCTTTCCGGTGCATCACCATAATCCAGGTCTCTTGAGACTTTAAAGCGATAGTCTTCAATTTCCCCTATTGTTGCAGTAGTATAAACTCCCGTGCTTGCCCCATCTCCTATCGAACGTTCATCTACAGCTGTTGTTCCGGTATTATCCGCTCCCGCTGTTCTGGTTAATCTTATACGTACATAAAGATCATTTACATTACTTGGAATTATATTGGTTTGTGTTCCCCTGAACCAGAATGTTTTTGTGGAAGTGCCCACGGCTACTGCCTGGTACCCTGAAACTGTTCCGGTAGCAGCAGTATAGGCAGCTTCATTACTCTGGAACTTACCGTCATTATTAAAATCTATCCATGCAATAATATTAGATGCAGCTGCTACTGTTACGGGTACAGATATATTGAATGGAGCTCCTTTGGTTATTATTGGAAGGGTCCCGCTTAAACCGTCCTCATCTGCTCCATCTCCGTTATCATTATTGTTATCGCTATTGGCGGCAACACTTAAAGCGGATTCTTCATCATCCGTTTTATCACCTATATGATACATTGATAAAGCAATCTGTCTTGCAGGCAAGCCATTTTCATAAGCTAACGGTACGTCTCCGAAATCATATAAATCTACAGGAAGCTGGTAGTCTTCCACTTCACCATAGGCTATTGTCGGAGCATTTGCAGGGTTAGATGCTGAAGCAACGCCGTTGCCTATGCTGCGCTCATCAACCGAAGCTCCTGCAGTATAATCCAACAAATTTAAATTTGAAAGACGCAACCTCAGATATACTTTATCTGTATTTGTACTAATTAGGTTGGTTTGTGCTGCCGACCAGGTTAATGTAAGATTTGTGGCAGCAGTTAAAGTGGTACTCGTGGACGCCAACTCATTTGCCTGAAAGCGATGGTCTCCGTTAAGGTCAATCCATCCGTATAAATATTTAGTTCCTGCCAATGTCCCCGGAATATTGATTGGAAGTGTTATTGAATAAGGAACCCCACGGCTAACACTGAGGATCTCTGTTATTCCGTCTTCATCAGCATCGCCATGTTCATTATCTCCCTCACTATTATTTTCTCCAGGTGCTGTTACGGAATAGGGAGCCGTTTCTACATCGTTAAATGTTCCTATGCTGAAATCATTTAGCTTAGCATGTAGTGCCGGAAGTAAGTTATTATTAATATCATATTCAAAACTGGAAGGAACATCACCAAAATCATAAACTTTAGCAACTTCTATCTGGTAATCTTCTACCTCCCCGTTTGCTACGGAGCCATGGTCTGCAGCATTAGTAGCACTACTGGCTCCATTTCCTATGCTTCTTTCATCAATAAGATCTCCACCTCCTGCTGCAGTTGTAAAATCGATCAGGGATCTATCTGAAACCCTGATCCTCATATATAATTTATTAATATCAGGAGCAATTGCAGATACTTTTGCCGCAGACCAAACCGGTTTTAATGGAGCATATCCTTCGGTATTATTGAAAGTTAATACATTATCTGCCATTTCATTTGCCTGAAATCTTCCATCATTATTAAAATCGATCCATGCATACATATATTTCGTGGTAGCAGTCGCGCTATTTCCGGCTATATCCATACTGTATGCCACTCCTCTTGCTATCGGGCCTGCTGAAATCGGGACAGCATCCTCATCTACACCATCGCCGTCAGGAGAATTGTTGTTATTTCCTGAAATTACTGATGCCGGGGCAAGCTCAAGGTCCGGTGGTACGTTTCCTACGAGAAACCCTGGAATGTTATAACTGTGAACAGCAGGAGCAAATACTCCGTCCTTTGTCATATCATAAGAAACCGGTACATCACCATAATCGTATACTGCTGATGTCACGCTGTTCCATGTTGTCCCTACATTAATAGCATCTACTTGTAATGCGGGTGCATTAGCAACCGTCCCCTGCATGAGGAAAGCCGATGATAACGAAGTTATATCAGCAATAGCAGGAGCATGAATAATATCCGGAGAAGGTTCCGATGCCAATGACGGATTTACAAATAGTTTCACCATATCATTAGTAGCCCCGGATATTTGCTCATATTTCAGGACCAGCATAATATTACTTCCAAACGGCCTTACTGTTGTTTCATAATCAGCAACAGCTGCTGTTTTCCCTACTCCGAAACTAAATCCGGTCCCATTGGATTTAATATATATTCTTGCATTTTGATTGGTTCCGGAACCCAAAGCAAAGAAGTAATCACCTGCAGCCTGTGCAGATGTAACATTTACAATTAAGGAGGAATATACTGAAGGAATAGTTCCGCTTAATGTTGTAGAGGTAAAGGATCTGTAAACATCCTGTCCACTGCTGGCCAGCGTCACCTTATTTCCAAAATTATTTGCAATGGAATTGGAATAAGTGAGATTTCCACCCGAAACGGATAAAGTAGGGCTAGTACTCGTACCAAGTACAGTCCAATTAGCTGCCGTTAATAATGTTCCCGGGGTGTAATTAAAACTATCTGTCAGCAAAGGGGCCTGTGCTTTCATGAGGGAAAAGGCACAAGAGGTTATCAGTATAACCCATGCAGACCATAGCCCATACATCCGGACGTTGGTAATAAAATTCATCAATGTTTGTATTAAGTTGTTATCAATTAGAGATTCCGCAAAGAAGCTACAGTATATTGACTGTGGGAAAAGCTGTTTTAAAAGCTGCCTGATTTGAATGCGGATAAGCAATATGTAAATCTACATGTGAAAATGGTTCTATGTGATTTATTAAATCGACATGTTCAAAGGGTAAATTTTTAGAATTCATCATAGGTATTTATTTAGAATGTTTTTATATGTAGCTGACTAAAAGCATATACTTTATTTCAGCTTTACTGAATATTTAAGTAAAAGGAGGAGAGCTGCAAATTCAACGTAAAACCAAATCAGTTACTATTTAGTTCAGGATATGGCAGAGCATTGCTCTACCCCCAGTCTTTTTAAATTTGATATGTGATACAAAAATACTTGAATGTATTAGTGACGACAATAAGTTAAAGAGAGAAATATTGATAAAATTCCGAATTATCTGCATAATAATCAGCAATATTAAATGTCATAAAAAACTAATAATCAGTTATTTAATACGCATAAATACAGGAATTTCTGAATTTCTTACATTAAAATAAAAAGTTAAAATAAGGTGATCTGCTTTAAGTTTCAAATCATTAATGCATTTTCATAATTGTTTATTTTTATGTGGCTGTTTATGTATAGCTGTTTATGCATCAGTAAAAACTGGCACCTCCTTTCCCACAGAGAAAATAACTCTTATAGCAGCAGATAGTTCTGTTTGATAATGCAAAATCTTAAACATACAGCTAACAAAAGGATAAGAATCTCAATTTTAAGTGTATATAAATCTAAATAACAATTTTAAAGCATAAAAGAAGGCGTCTAAAAAGACACCTTGCTTACATAATTTAATTATCGATCGTTTATTATTCCAGGAACTTTCTCATAACAACTAATATTATCATTATTCATTCCTTATCATCTACGTAATTATTTGATCTTCGACAGAAAATTATTAGTCCAGTTACGCTTTAAAGAGTCATCAGCTTTCTTCCAGCAAATTTTGTAATGAAATGATTGAGAAGTTGGAAACGCTATTTAACAATAAAACAAAGCAATTATCTCTTTCATGAATCTCTTCATCAGATCTATTAATTAATATACTAAAAGCGTCTTATAAAAGATTCCGTTTCAAAACCATCCTTATCAAGATCAGTCTTCACTTTTTTTAATCAACTTTTTTACAAATTTATTTCCTTTTAAATCTTTAATTTGAACCCAATAAATTCCATTCGATAAAGAACTGATCGTTACAAACTTCTTATTGATAGGTGATACTACCAATTTTCCCTCAGCATCATAAACATCTGTGCTCTTTATATCATTCAAATTCCGTATTTCAAAAAATGTTTTAGCAGGATTGGGATAAAGTACAATATTTGGGTTCGTCTGGCTATTATCTTGAGTTACCAATACAGTTGTAGAACAGTTAATAGGAGTAGGAACACTTTTATACATACTTGTTCCATCACCCAACACTCCTGTAGCATTATAGCCCCAAGCCCAAAGTGAGCCGTCAGCTTGTAAGGCTAAACTGTGTCCATATCCTCCACTTATTTGATCCCAGTTTGTCGCTATTCCAATTTGTATTGGGGCATTTTTACCCACATAAGTACCATCTCCCAATTGTCCCGAACTATTTTCACCCCATGCCCAAAGTGTTCCATCAGTTTTTATTGCTAATGTAAATCTCGTTCCTGTAGCAATATCTTTCCAGTTATTATCGGTTCCTACCTTAGTTGGAATATTTTTATTAATAGTATTATTATGCCCTAATTGTCCAAGTTCATTATTTCCCCATGCCCAAAGTGTTCCATCAGTTTTTAATGCAACTGTGTGATTGGCACCTGACCTCATTATTTTCCAATTGGAATCTGTGCCTATTTGTGTAGGAATAATTTTATTTAGTAAAGTACCATCACCTAATTGCCCATCAAGATTTCTACCCCAGCTCCAAAGTGTTCCATCTGTTTTCAATCCGATACTAAACCAAATTCCTCCTGTAATATTTTTCCAATTAGTTGCTGTACCTATTTGAATAGGATAATGCTTGTCATCATAGGTATTATTACCAAGTTGTCCGAAAGTATTATCTCCCCAAGCCCAAAGTGTTCCATCCATTTTTATGGATAGCGTATGATCACCTGCAACTGCTATTTTTTCCCAGTTAGAATCCGTGCCTACCTGAGTAGGAGTGTTTTTATGCACAGTACTTCCATCTCCTATTTCTCCATTACCATTTGCCCCCCAGCCCCAAAGTGTTCCAGAAGTTTTAATGGCCATAATGGTCTCTGCATTGGGTCCTGAAGATACAATTTTCCAGTCGTCACCAGCTAACTGATAAGGAATATATTTGGGATTATTGGTACCATCTCCTATTTGTCCCCAGGAATTGTCTCCCCATGTCCATAGTGTTCCATTTGGCTGAATGCCAAGAGAACTAACCACTCCTGAAGATATGGTTTTCCAGCACTGGGAAAAAGTTAAGATGGGAGCAATAATTAAAAATAAAAATGTTTTTTTCATTTGTTAGGTATATTTATAATTTTCAGTATCGGCTTACTCATCATTAATTCAGATTATTTCTTATAGTGACTAGAATTTTTGCTTGATGATTTTAAATACTGCCTCATCATTTAATTGAATCATATAGATGCCTTCCTTCAAATGAGCTATATTAATTTGTTTGTCTACAAACTTGCCTGATAGCACTAATATTCCTGCCATATCATAAATTTTATAGGTCGTACCTTTTTCAGTATTGATGTACAGTATATCTCTTACAGGATTTGGATACAGTTTTTGAGATTCTGACAATGTTATGGCAATACTTTTTGCAGCAACACGGTTCACTTGTTTACCTGTAACCGGCGTTGGCGGTATTGTGCCATCATAACGCGGCATATCTTTTACACAACGGACATTAGCTGCCGATTGGGGAATAACATTATCAACACCTTCATTCCCAGATGACAAAGCATTCATCCTTCTATTATGAATATAATTATTTGTATGTCCGATTTGCATTGCTAATGCCACTCCTTTGGACCGTGTAGCTAAGGCAGAAGTCCAAACATCAGTCACAATATCACTCCTGAATATACCGTTATTCCCATCTTTATTTCTAATCCCCGTAGATGGAAAGTTTCCAATTTTGTAATTAGGATTATTGAACATATATCCATAAACCGAATCGCTCAACAAATGACTAGTCGAAGAATATGCTATGATTCCTGAGTAAGCTACGGTAAGGTCAATTGCCCCTCTCTGAGGAACACCATAAGGATAATCAAAACCACCACCGGAATAATTACCATAATACCAGGGCGAGGTACCTCTCGGGGCGGCATTTCCATTAGCAATTTTCCTAACACTTGCATCTGATTCAGTGGATAAAACATCCGGTACCCTCCAACCATCCGGGCAAGGATCAAAAACAGATTTACTGGTGCCATGTCCCCATCTATCAGAGGCATATGCGTCTTTAGCGAAAACCCAATCTTTTGTTCCTGGGTTAGTAAGGATTGATAATGGGTTTTGAACAGAAGCCAGCAAAACACTTTCTATTGCAGACTTAATTCCAAATTTAGAATTCAGAGCGATATTGTTACTCGTATAAGCTGCATTTGCCAGACCAGACATATTAAAATTAGCATTATAATAATTTTCATCTACATCAGTATACACCAGATTTCCTTGATTATATGTATCGGTTGACAAATAAATTATGTTGTTCAGATTTTGAGTTTTGTCTCCCGGGTTTCTAAAAGACGGTATTGGATCTTTTCTTCCCCACTGGTATTGTAATCCTGCTGAGTTTTTTATTGACGCTAATTCTTCTGGTGTTAAAGAAGAAGGATCATTAACGGTAGGAAAAGCCTCTATTGCTCCTAAATTCCTATCCATAAAAGTAGTTTTTAACGGTGCAACACCACTATGTGTTGGATTTACAAAATATCCTGTGCTATTGTCTGTTAATATGTCTTCAGTCAGGTAAGTTATCGTTGAAGTTGTAGGATTATCTTTGGGAACCCATATGTGCCAGGACCAATAGATAAAACCTTTTCTTGTGCTCTGACCACCATCTCTTTTTAAGACAATTACTGCATTGCCAAATTGATTTGGATTTATTTTTACAGATATTTTTTGACAATCATAAGGATCATCAGTAGAAGTGTTACAATCAGGTGTCCTTACGAATTCTACTTTACTAATTAAACTTTTATTAGAAGTCCATAAAATACTGGTCTTTAGATTATCGATTGGAAGAGTTTTATGATCTGTAAGATATTGGTTATAAACAGAAAATGGCTTATTGATTGGTATCAAAACGGTTTTCTCTTCATTACTTACAGGAACAAGATAGCTATTAGGATCACTTAATCCTTTAGTATAATCAAAATCAGTTGCATTCACATAGTTGGTTGGAAAATCATATGTAGAGGAATTAACAACCAAATTGTTATCCGGATCTTTCATACATCTCACAGCAATTCCCATGTTCACGAGGTTATAACTCCAATGCGTTTTTATTTCATTTAGTCCATAATTAGCATTATAATCAAGATTTTGTCCAAAATCACTGGTTATAACCATGGACCGGTCAGCTACAATATTCTCATCGGCGCCCGATAATACTGCTAAGGTAGCAGATCTAATATTCATTTCTGAACTGTTATCCTGAAAAACAGACTTGTTAACATTAGAATCATAATACTCATAATCTCCATTTAATGGAAATTGTCCTAAACCCCTTCTGTTTATTGCACCATTTGACCATGTAGTTTGGGAAAAGTCTACTCCTAATCCTGGATAAATTTTGATTCCATCATAAGGCGCAGGGGGACTCTGTGGAATGCTGTTGGAAATAGTTTTATTTATAGTACCATCATCGTTTGAACCGCCATGTCTTCCCCATGGGGAAGCTGTATTATCCATCGCTATATTTCCCATAAATGAAGGCACACGCCAACCATTAGGACAAGGATCATACGGAGATTTTAGCTTAATCTTTTGGGTATTGCCGGAAGTATCGAAAGGACTTCCCCCATCTTGCCCATTTCTATTATCAGACCATAAGTTCCATCTATATCCGCTCTGAGGCTGTATTGTATTGCTAAACCACGGCTTTTGTGGGTCGTTAATGAAAGTCATTGGATTCTTAATAGCATCTTTGATATTATCCCCAACATTGTCATATGCTCTCGATTTTTGTATTAGTACCTGAGCATACGGAACTCCGTTTGCCCCTGTATTATGTCCATCATCTCCTCTTATATTTCCAACATCTCCACTTACTTCATACCAACTTCCGTCTTTGTAAATAAATCCTGGAAAAGGGTCTTTCCTTCCCCATTGGTACAGTAACCCGCCTGATTTGTGCCCGTCATTTCCTAAAAATGAAGCATTCGTTGCTCCTAAGTTTCTATCTAAATATTGAATAACTGCATCATTGCCCGCAATATTTTTTTCAATTCCTTTATCATAGGATGTTGGAGTTTTAGAAGGGTCATCTGTAACCCATACGTGCCACGACCAATAAATAGTATCATTTACTTTAAAAGATATTACAGCATTACCTTCGCCTTTGGACCGGTCTACCATAACCCGTATAACTGTATCCTCAGGGGTTGCACCAGGAACTATGGTTGCTGATTTTATTAATCCGGGTACATCTTGCCAATAAATAGTGGAACTTAGAGTCCCTGAAGGAATGGCCTGATTCAAATACCAATTTGGATCAGACCAGATTCTATAAGCTTTTTTACAGGTATATCTATACCTCCTTTGTTATTTGTTTTGGCATAGTCTGTATCAAAAACATAACTATTAGGAGCTCTGGTCCAATCTAAATTTGAAGTTTGGGCACTAAGATTTGAAAGTATTATTCCTAAAAAATAAATACTAAATAATTTCTTTTTCATGTATTTTTAATTTTATAATTGTATTCTTTGCGTTAGGCAAATTCGTTGGATATAATGCTGTATTATTATGATTTCAGGAATTATTTCTTGCTATTTTATTTCTGTATCAGCTAATTAAATTCACCTTACTCCTATTTTTCTAAGATGACTATTGATATAATCAATGTATTAGAGGTTTGCAAGTCTTAAGTATACTGAAGAAGGTATTTTAATATAACATAGTAAAAACTATGGTCTTAAACTGACTATAGAATAGTCATTAAAATAATAAACAATCGGGCCTTCTGAATATTAATTTAAATTGTGAATCTTCCCCAATCATATTTTAGATTAATAAAACAAAGCTACTTAAACATCAATCTTGGGTAAAAGAAAAATTTCGTCAGATTTATAAATTTGAAGATCAATCTATATTCCCTCAAAAGCTGTGTTACTGGGCACAGACCCTATGTTTTCCTCTTTGACATTAAGGAAATGTCCAACTATATTATACTTAATTGAAAAATTTAGTTTTGTTACAATTTCGGAATATATTGCTTCTTCTAATATGGCGGGATGGTTTAATATCAATGGAATTTACATCAAGATATTAATCAATAGTTAAAGAAATGGTAACTATATTTTTCAGATGACTTAAGATGATTGTTTGAATTTGTATATCCATGATTCAAGAATTTCTGGAATTCTGTAGTGCCATTAACAGCGTTAGTTCATTCAATAGTTAGAAGGCAAGATATTTAGAATAGATAAAGAGCTAAGTAGGCAGGAATGTTTAATAAAAGAGCTATACGAGTATCTGTAAGAGACTATTACTAGAATCCATTTTATTAAAATACAAAGACATACCTCCAGGAGCTTTAATTGGGGGACACTTATTGAACATTCAATTATTCCTCATTCCTTTGCAATGCTAATTGAAAAAAGTCCTGAAGAGTTCAATAATATCGATTTCAAAGCAGATGTATAATAACCAATGGTTGCGTACAAATTGGGAATTTACCCATTTTTTCTCTACAGATTATAAAATACTCTGTACACCAAAACTTAATTGTTCTGAACTTCTATGGTTTGTCCGGACTTCACAAAAACTGCCGTTGTTGTGGTCGTATTTGGTTTTCCCGTACAAAACGTATCCAGATTTATTTTTCTTTAAACCAATCATATAAAATTCTCCAGTAAAACGGTCTTCACCAACGGAATATGTCGTGAGTTCTTTGCCGGCTATCAACCTCAAAAGAGAATTTTCCGTAGGGTCGAATCCACTTTTTCTCGTACAGCTCTCTATGATGCTTTTATAATGATTGACTTTTTTTCCTATTTCATTGGAGGGGTTAGAAATTTTAAATATAAAATTGTTATAAATAAAAAGTCGGAAGAATAAATAATTCTCCCAACTTTTTAAATCATAAGCAAGAATTACTTTAAATCAATCTTAAATATAATTTTTCAAATGTGTTTCGAGTGAAGACATTTCCTGTTCTATATTCGGATTTTTAAAAACATCATAGAAGGCAAATGTTGGCATCGGCTGAATTCCCACAAACTGTAGTGTAGCTGTGAAAGGTCTCGTAAATTCTTCCATCGAAAAACCTTCAAGCAGCTGACCTGAGTTTCCAAAAGTTTCTTCGGGAGCATTCCAAGTATTCACAATCATTCCCCTGCTTTTCAAAAGACCGCCTGTACCGTAGTTTCCTCCACTATTTCTTCCATCTCCTGCGTAGATTTTACCGTAGCCGCTCATTAGAACCTTATCAATATAATCTTTTGTTTTTGCGGGCATCCCAAACCAGTTAATCGGGAAATGAAAGAGTACAAAATCTGCATTTACCCACTTTTCGATTTCCTGTGAAATTTCGTAGCCACTGTCAATAACTGTTGCAAAAATTTCATAGCCTTTTTCTCCGAAAACGCTTTTACTTTTTTCAAAAACAGTTTTATTGAGATTCCCTTCTGCAATTTGTGGCCATTTGACGTGACCATTGATGATTAATGCTTTCATTTAATTATAAATATTTTCCAAGATTAAGTTCAACATCGCCATAGGTTTGTAATCCTTGGTCTAAAAGTTTTTTGATTCTGGTTCTTGCTTCAGGTTCTGTTAACGAAGCAAAAAATCGGGTTTGCGTTTCCATAATGTGTTCATTTTTTGGAATAATCGCTCTTTCATTCATTATCGATTTAATCGTTGTAATGATTTTTTTATCAAAAGAATCAATTCTTTTTGCCAAATTTTCGATGAAAGCATCTAATTCATTATCCGGAAATGCACGATTAATCCAGCCATAATCAGCTGCTGTTTGTGCATCATAATCGTCGCCACTCAGAATAATTTCCAATGCTCTGGCTTTTCCTGTTAAGAGATGCAGACGCTCCAATCCTCCACCGCCGGGAAAAGAGCCGATTCCGATTTCGGGCTGAGCAAAAAATGCTTTTTCCTTACTTGCAAAACGCATATCGAAAGCCTGAATAAATTCACTTCCCAAACCTCTTGCTCTTCCTCTGATGGAGGCAATACTTACAAACGGAGCCTGCTCTAGACGTTTTGCAACATCGGGCCAGGAGATGGAAAGTCCTGTCTCACCTGTTCCTTTCGGAAATTCAAAAATATTGACCAATTCTGCGTGAGCGACATAAAACTCGGGATTGGAACTTTCAAAAACTACAACCTTGAGATTTTCATTAGCTTCTAGCTCTTCCATTGTTGTTCTCAACTGCACTGAAAACTCAGGATCGAATACGTTTACCGGAGGATTGTTAATTGCTATTTTCCAATAGCTTTCGGTTATTTTCTGTGTTGTAAAAATCATAAAAATTCTTTTTAAAAGTTTATTTGTAATTGGATAAAATTCTATTCAAATTGAAATTGATAAATATTTCAGTATTTTTGCTTGCAAATTGAAAGTGTAAAGATATAAAAATATACTTGCAAAATGCAAGTTAAATATTTATGGCAAAAAAAATAGAAATTCTGGATGTCCGGTAAGTAACTCATTGGATATTTGGGGAGACAAATGGAGCTTGCTTATTGTGAGAGATTTGATGTATGCAAAACAGTGCACGTATGGCGATTTTTTAAAATCAGAAGAAAAAATTGCCACCAATATTTTGGCGACAAAACTGCAAATTTTAGAGGCGGAAGAAATAATTTCTAAATCACAGCACCCAGAAAGTAAAGCTAAGTATTTGTATAAACTCACCGAAAAAGGCATTAGCCTACTCCCCGTTTTAATAGAGATTTATTTATGGGGAGACCAATATTTTGAGCTTTCTGAAAACCATAAAAAATTTCTACAGGATGTAAAAAAAGATAAAGAAGCATTTTTGAAAGCGGCACAACATAATCTCAGAAAAGCACTTTAACTAGTAAGTACTGTCGGCAATGAAACATTCAATAAAATCAAAGCGAGCGGAATAAGGATATTCAACGGCGGAAAGCAAATAAAAGCCAATGCTGCATGATGCACGAGCTTGTTCCATTCAGCATATTTTGATTTTAATTTTTAGGAATTTCTTTCTCGTCAGAGTAGGGCTATTCCACTTCCAAAGCTTGGCAAGAGACTTGAGTGTAAAGCCTTTCAGGTATTTGGCTGGGTTTTTGGCTGTATGGTTCTCACAGAAATATATGAATTTTGGGAATTGCTCTGTGTCAGACGAAACTTTCCCGCTGTTCCGTTAAGATTACATTATTGCAAAGATCACAAACTGTTTAATTTTTTAATATACTGTGATGGGGTCATTTCGGTTCTTTCTTTAAATGCCTTTATAAATGTTGTTGGGCTTTTATAACCAATTTCTTCAGATATTGTTTGAATAGTATATTTTCGAAACATCGCGTTTTGTTCGAGTTCCTTTAATACATAATTTATTCGAAGGTCATTTATATATTCAGAAAACGTTATTCCTTTATGCTCATTTAGTATTTTGGATAAATAAGCAGTATTGGTGTTAAGCTGCTTAGCCATACTAGTTAATTTAAAATTTTTGGATAAAAACATTTTTTTTGATTCGAGTAAATCCAGGTTGCTTAATATTCGGTTTACAATTTTATCTTCGACGACTTTTGATTTTTTGTTTTTTTCCATTGTGAAAGTTTCTATTGGAAACACACCCTTTCCTTCCATCTCTCTTTCAAATTCTGTAATAAATCTTTTCTTTCTTTTATTATAATTGTGATAAATCACAACAAGAGATATCAAGATGATAAAAGCTACAAATAAAAAAGTATTTTTTTTGTTTTTCCTTATTATCTCATCTGAAATTGATTTTATTTCCATAGTCTCATGTTTACCAAGAAAGCTATTTCCTGAAGTATCTTGGATCTTTTTTTACCTATTTCGGAGAGATTTAGTTTAGCGAATTTATATGCATTAGCATTATCACCGATGTTCTCATAATTTAAACTCAGTAAGTAATAAATTTTCAATTTGTTCTCATACGTACATCTTGTAGGTTCCTTTTCATTGTAAAGTTTGTGAATATAATAAAAAGCTGAATCTGTTTTTTTAAGAAACGTATATACTTCAGCTTTTCCTAACCAAACTATTTCCCGTGAGAAATTTTTGTCCATTAAAACCGAATCCCTTTCGCATGTATTATAAAGAGATAATGAAATCTTATATTGCTTTTTAAGTAATCTCATATTGGCAAGTCTGCTAACTAATAAAGATCTTGAATATGGAGCTAAATCAGAATTACTTTTCATTTGTTTACCCGCTTTCTCATAATTAGATTGAGCTGAATCTAACTTCTCCTTATTACCGGAGTCTTTATACCATTTTACAAATGTATCTCCCATTGTATTATAGGTAGCGGCCATTTCTTCAATTCTGGGAATGCCACTATACAAAAGCTCTTTTTCATCAGATAGGATATCTTTTAAATGAGTATTCAAAAGTTCAGTACTTTTATTATAATTCCCCAATTCCGAATAAGCTACAGCATAAAAAATGAGCTGCTTTTTCTTGTAAATTGGGTCCATATCCCGCGAAAACGAATTTATGTATTCCAATCCCTGTGAAATATTGCCAAGTCTTTTTTCAATGTAAAATAATCTCGTTATGGCAATGTGCTTAAGTCCGTTATAACGAGACAAACCTAAATTACTTTTGTTAGCCTCGACTTGCTTTATAGAGGATAATACAGCATTTTTTGCTTCAAGATATTTGCCCTGTTTGTACAGTACCGTACCTGAATCTATTTTAATTAAAAGGTGGTAAGATAATTTATATTTAGAGATTCTTTTGAATTTCAAATTTTCATTCAACAATTTCAAATGCACTATATCCCATTGATCTTTTTTAATTAGGCTATCTATTTTTAATGATTCATTCTGGCTAAAGGACTTTTGAGAGAATACTTTTAGTGATACAAAAAAGAGGATAGTTAGCATTTTTTTTACGAAAATCATTGTGTTGTTATTAGGTTTCCAAATTTAATTTAAAATTATCTATGATAAAATATGCAAATAATAAAATTGGACAATATATCAAAGGCTGTAGAGTCTCTCTTTACTCCCAATCAAACACAAACTGTATTAGTTATTCAACTGTTTGCTTATGCAAAAAATATTAAAAGAGCAATTTCATTAATATCAGTAAAATGTATACAACAATCATGAATTTGTTTTATTCCTAAGGCCGTTTATTGAGCCACCTTTGTCCTATAAAATTTAATACTAAAAAATAATGAAAAAAGTAATTCTTATTACCGGGGCAAGTTCAGGCATGGGTAAAGAGACTGCCAAAAAGCTAATTCAGGAAGGTCACATAGTTTACACAGTAGCACGAAGGATAGACCAGATGGAAGATTTGAAAAATATAGGTGGGCACCCCATTAAAATGGATGTCACCAACGAAGAAGACATTCAAAATGTTGTAGATACTATAGTGAAAGAACAAGGAAAAATAGATGTACTCTGGAATAACGCAGGCTTTGGACTCTATGGTTCAATAGAAGACGTTCCATTAGATGAAGCTAGAAAACAGTTTGAAGTCAACGTATTTGGCATGGCCGCAATGACTCAAAAAGTTGTTCCAATTATGCGTAAGGCTAAAGCAGGAACTATTATCAACACGTCTTCTATGGGAGGCAAAATGTATTTTCCAATGGGAGCCTGGTATCATGCCAGCAAACATGCAGTTGAAGGATTAAGTGATTGTTTACGCCTGGAATTAAAACAATTTAACATTCATGTGGTGGTATTAGAGCCTGGTTTTATTGCAACAGAATTTGGTTCAGTGTTATTGGATGGTTTTAATAAGCTTCCTAAAGATAGTGCTTACAGAGATTTAATGGACAAAATCATGGAAGGCACTAAGAAAGCTGCGCAAGGCAATGGTTCATCAAAACCTACAGTTATTTCAGATGCCATTAGTAAAATTGTCAATTCCAACAACCCTAGAACCCGTTATCGTGTGGGAAAATTTGCCAAACCAATGGTGTGGATGAGAACTTATCTTGGTGATGATCTTTTCGATAAGATTGTTATGAGCCAGATGTAATACTATAAATCAGTAAAACCAACTTGTTTAATTATTAAATCATTAAAAATGAAATCATTAAAAATCTTACTAATAGTGATGCTTGCTATTGCATCAAAAACATTTGCACAAACAGGTCCAGACGCTATATTAGGAAAATGGGAGTCTGATAAAAAGGACGTGAGACTTGAAATCTTTAAACAAGACGACAAGTACTACGGTAGATATCTCTGGGGAAATCAAATTGTTGAAAAAGATGGCACAACTTCTAAGAAAGACCTTAAAAACCCTGACCCAAAATTACGCTCAAGAAACCTGATTGGCATTACCAGTTTAACAGGGCTCAAATGGGATGGCGAAGAATATGTAGATGGTAAAATCTATAATGCACCAAGCGGAGACACTTATAGTTGCAAGGCTTGGCTAAAAGATGGAAAAATGAATCTCAGGGGCTTTATGGGTATATCATTAATGGGAAAGACGGCCACCTTTCATAGGTATTTAAAATAGCCGAGATAACAGAAGTATTTTAATCGCTCTACTCCACTGCTGGCTTAAAAATCAGGCCTAAGAGCTTAAAGGAATTAATATTAATTAACAATACAATCATAACGATGGAATTTATTCAAAACACGATCAATTGGATAAGGGCGGAAATATTTGAAGCCTGGTTGATCCTTGCATTTGGATTGTTTACAATCACCGCTGGTCTCTTGTTCTGGAAAATAGGCTCCACTCCAGGATCCAAAGCTTTATTATGGCCTCTTATTGTTAGCGGTGTTATTTATGCAGGCATTGCAAGTGGTATGCTCTTCTCCAATCAAAAACGCATGGCAGAATTTCCGCAAAATTATCAGCAGTCTAAGAAAGAATTTGTAAATGCTGAAAAGAAACGAATAGAAGATTTTCAATATGGGTATAAAGTATCAAAAATTGTTGCTACTCTCTTTTTTACCATGACATTAATTATTTTCTGGACAACCAAAAACCCAACGTGGCAGGGCATTGGCATTGGTTTATCCTACTTTGCGCTAACCGGCTTGGTCATCGATTATTTTTCACAGGAAAGGGCGGATCTATACTACAGCTTTGTTTTAAAAGCATTACAGTAACTAAAAATAAATTTCGTAATTTATCAATTAGAAAAGTGGGAAGAAAACATGAATCCGATAATGAACATAAAAAGCATATCTGAGATCAGCAGATTTGTGCAGCAAGGCGGCGTTAAACACCCGTTAGTAGCTATTATAGACTTCAGCAAAGTCGATGAATATATTGAACCAGGCACAAGAATAACCTGCGATTTTTACTCTATCATGTTTAAAAATTACTGTGCTAACAATATGAAGTATGGCAGGCAACAATATGATTTCCAGGAAGGAAGTTTAATTTGCATTGCGCCTAAGCAAGTGGTTGAATTGGATAGTGAAATAGAAAAACGGGAAGACATGATGGGTTGGGGATTATTTTTTCATCCTGATCTGATAAGGGGTACAACGTTAGATACTAAAATGAAAGACTACTCTTTTTTTCTTATGAGGCTTCCGAAGCTCTTCATTTATCAGAAAAAGAGAAACAAAATCTTTTCGACTGCATTCAAAAAATACAAAGTGAATTAGAGGAGAATATTGATACTCATAGCCAAAACCTGATTGTATCTAATATAGAGGTATTACTCAATTATTGCTCCAGGTATTACGGGCGACAATTTATAACTCGTAAAAATTCAAATCGGGACATTGTATCGCAAGTGGAACGTGCTTTACAGGAGTATTTTAATTCTGAAGTCCTCAAGGAAAAAGGATTGCCGTCGGTAAATTATTTGGCTGGCAAAGTAAATCTGTCGCCCAATTATTTGAGTGATCTGTTAAAGAAAGAAACCGGCATGAATGCCAAGGACCAAATACATCATTACCTGATCGAAGAAGCTAAAAGTATTCTGCTGGGTAGTAGCAAGAGTATAAATGAAATAGCTTACGAACTAGGTTTTGAATATCCTCAGTACTTTAGTAAATTGTTCAAGAAAAAGACTGGGAATACTCCTCAGGAATACAGAAATATGAATTAATAAATCCGGAAATTAACTATAATCATAACATTTGCCGACCTAAAACAGATCAGCAAATGTTATGTTATTCTAATATTTAATTACCTGCTCGGTCCAGGTCGGGCCATTGATATAGAACATTCCATTTTTATAATGTACAGGTTCAATTCCCATTTGCGGACCCAGCTCCCAAGGCTCAAATGTTTGACTGTAAGGATAAGGTCGCTTATCGTACATAAAATAATGGCAGGAATTCCATAGATTTCCATCAGGTCCGATGAATAATGCGTTGTGTCCCGTTTCCTGGTAAGGATCTTCAGTGTCCGTAAATTCAAGATTTTCATAGCCTCCTTCTGCGGCCATCTGTTGTCTATAGCCCTTTTTGCGGGTTCCGAAAATAGGTTCCTGAGAAGCAAGCTCCCAAGGTCCTAATGGATTTTTTGATTTTAATAATGCAACTTCATAACCACGGGTCCAGGTTGAAAAAAACATAAAATAAGTTCCTTCTTTTTTATTACGAAAGGGCCTTCGATACCTCCCTGCATCCAGTCTGGCCAGCCAGGTTGCTTTTTGTCCAAAAATTTAACCAACGGTGTTGTTAGCTTTCCGGTTTTTAAATCAATTTTAGCCTGAAAAAGTCCATTACCGCTGCAATAAAAATAGATCTGTCCGTCTTCATCTTCAAACAATGTCGCATCATTGTTGTACTGCGGTGTAAGTGGTCCATTTACGAGCTTATAAGGTCCTGTTACTTTGTCCGAAGAAAATAACCAGACATTGTGAGTGCCCATACCCTTAGGATCTTCATTGGTGACCTTTCCGCTATTAACAGTCAGCCAAAATTTCCCCTGGATAAAATGGATCTCCGGTGCCCAGAATCTTCCGTTATAAGGAGTGTCTTTGGGTAACTTTTTAGCATCGATCAAAAAAGAATGTTGCTTCCAGTTGACCAGATCTTTTGAAACCAATAGTCGCACCCCGGGATTGGGGCCGGTCCAAACAGGATTGGAAGTTCCTACGCAATACCATGTATCATCAACTTTGATAATAAAATGGTCACGCATCGAAATAGCAGAATCTCTGGTAATGGGATTGATATAGCGAAATTCTTTCTTTGCCGAAGTTTTGTGGTTTTCAACTTGAGCGGCTACGCTACTGATCGTAACGGTGAGTAATAAAAATGCCAGAATACTTTTAAACATCTTCATAATTATAGTTTATCGGTTATAAGGACTTTCATCCATTTTCAAATAGGTTTCTTCATAACCTCCATGATCAATTACGACTTTATGTAAAACAATTCCCGGATCTAAAGGTTCCAGGGTTAAAATGTAATTACCATTCTGATTGGCAGGAAGCGTTAAGGTTTCTACTTTTTCTATAATTCTTGCCGCTGCCGCCGGATACATTTTGGAATAATTATTTTCCCATGTCAAATCCTGATTGATACCGATTGTCTTCGAATTGTTCCTGTCAAAATACACTTTAATACTTTGACCTCCCTTTTTGAATGGCAATGTAGAATCAAAAAAGAAATGGACTTTTACCTCTGAAGAGTTAGCTTTTAATTTAAATTGATATGTTATTGCTGAACCATCTGTTTTTTCGGTGTAAGGCATTAATGCAATCCCGGAAAGCGTTCTTCCCAAATCAGGAATGATTGTCCACTTAGTTTTTGTTGCTGCTTTTGTTTCATAGAAATGTTCAGCTTCCATAGCGACTACGCCATTTTTCTCTTCAAAAATATAACCTCCCGTTTTGGATTCTTCAGAAGTGATTCTGTAGACCGTAGGTTTGATGTTTCCTTCTCGCGGTTCATCCCATGATTTATAACCAATGTGCGTCTGGTCCATCATATGCTTCCACTTCCCCCAGAAATATTTGAGTGATAATCTTGAGTATATACTGCATCCCTGGCAAAACACTCATCTGCGTAATCTGCCCAATAATTGGCTTTCATATCTTTTTCACGGGCCAGCTTGTGGTTCATTGCAACGGCATAATACATGTCATAGAGATTGGCCATTGCACGCACGGGATGTAAAACCAATTGTTTATAAGTGTCTTTATAGACATCATCTAATTCCATAAATTGTCTTAAAGCCCGTGTTTCCAGAGCTAAATATGCATCTCTTACCTGTAAAAATTCACCGCTTTGAAGGTTATAGGTTTTTTCGTTTAACATTTCTGCAGTGATTCGTGCATTGTATTTACAATAGAGATTAATAATTTCTGCCGCCTCTCTTGCCTGTGTCTTCCCGAAATGTTCTTCCGAGAATTTCAAAGAATAATTTTCGAGGTTATCCTGTGTGAAAGACGTTGGATTCCAGGCCATATTGAGGAAGAAATCCATCGGATATTCGTTCGGTTTCAAATCTCCGACATTAAGAATCCAGATCTTATCAACACCGTAACTGTAAGTAAGCCGTAACTGTTCCCACATATGAGGAATCTGCGTCATATTCAGCCATTGATAGGCTCTTGGCGCTCCATGTAAGTCAACATGGTAATACATTCCATAACCACCAGGATGTTTTTTTGAATGTAACTCGGGAAGTCTTCTTACATTTCCCCAGTTGTCATCACAAAGCAAAATAATGACATCATCCGGAACTTTCATTCCCTGGTCATAATATTCCAGTACTTCACTATATAAAGCCCACATTTGAGGTGTATTCTTCAAAGGTTTTTGAGTTACTTTTTCAATGATTTTTCTCTGATCGTGCATTATCTGCTCCAGCTGTTTGAAGTTGGCTTCTGCACTTCCCAAATCGCTCATCGGCTCGTCTCCGTCGCCACGCATTCCCATGGTCACGAGATTATCAAAATTTACATTACGACGGAATCCATCTTCCCAGAATTTCAAAAGTGCTTCTTTGTTGGTATGGTAATTCCATTCTCCGTTTCCATATTCTTTACGATGATTACCCCACTCTTTTTGTGCACGCATCATCGGTTCATGGTGTGAGGTGCCCATTACGATTCCGTATTCATCAGCGACTTTTGGATTGAGCTCGTCATCTTCATTAAAAGCTTTACCCCACATGGCAGGCCACAGATAATTTGCTCTAAGACGAAGCAAAAGTTCAAACAAATGTGCATACATTTTGCTGTTGATTCCTCCGAATTTTGTCCTTGCCCAGGTTCCGAAAGCTGGTTCTTCGTCGTTGATAAATATTCCTCTGTATTTAACTTTGGGCTCTCCTGAAGCATAATAACCCGGTAATACATAGGCATTGTTTCGCTTTTTAATAGGAACATCATTCCACCAGTGCCAGGGCGATACACCAAGTTGCCTTGATAATTCATAAATTCCGAAAATTGTTCCTCTTTTATCACTGCCTGCAATCACTAATTGCTTTTGATTGGCTTTAGGATTATCAATGACAGTGATCACAAAACTTTCCCACTTGCCTTTTAAATCTTTTGTCTTGAGTTTTTTAGAATATACCAGTTGATCTATAGTTCTGCTAACCCCTAGAGTCCCAACAATAATTTCAAAATCAATCATATTGCTATTAGTCACAACAGCTGGTTTTACTCCAGTAACATTTTCAATATCATTTTGCAAATCTCCAATTGCACGAATTACTTGTTTCAGCTCTCCCACATCATACCGAATAGAACTAGCTTTTTCATCACTCACTATAGGAAAAATACCAGCATCATTTTTATTCTCTGTTATAATATCAACTGATAGTCCTTTTGCCTGTTGTGCTATTCCAATATTTGGAATACATAAAAATGAAATAAGGAGCGTGTATATACACTTGGATAACAGTTTAGTTTTATTTTTCACTGGCTTAGTCTTTAGTAATTCATATCAGCGGCTTAATGAAATATATGGTTTGAGTCTAGCAATATTTCACAATTACTTTCCGATCATATTGTTGGTTAAACTTATACTTCATTATTTATAAGTGTTAAAACAACACTTATAAGGCTAAGGTAATAATTTTTATCGAATTACAATCGATTGCAGTAGTAATCTTCTTTAATGCAAGAACACAACAAGCTTTATAATAAACAATAAATGATTTAAATTCTCCTTCAAAGAAAAAGAAACGTCCAAATATTATGCAATCGATTTCATTTTACATTTTTAAGATATGATGTTTCTACATACGTTTTTCATGATTACATTTATTTTTCAAAGCATATCTATTCAAAGTGCTGAACTGAGGAAATGCCCCCACTCTGTTCGCGGCTATGAGAGCATGGTATTACGACACCGATCTGTTATCCTAATTTGGTATAGTGTCATATCCCTTATCTGTTTAATTGAAACTGAACCTCTGAATTTATATGCCAATAAAAGGAAAGAAAAAACAATAAATAAATATCATGATTATCAGATTTTTATAAACCCGTGATACATCTGTGATATGTGTTTATTTTGATCACAATAGCGAAAAACGTTGCTTTACCTATTATTCCTCTATCCTATTCTCTTTTTAAATAATGACCATATCTCAATCATAAAATTTAGCTATTAAATTCAATAGCACACTTTTGAACTTATGATTACTGCTACAATCAGATTATACCCCTTATAAAACATACATAAATGAAAAAACACATTATTTTTTTGGGTCTGTTAATGACCGGCACATCTGCCATTTCACAAGTAGGAATATACACTGAACTTCCTAATGCGACATTAGACGTAGCTGCTAGGCCAACCGATTTAACAAAAGCGGATGGTATAATTGCCCCTAAACTTAAAGGTTCGGAACTTAAAGCAAAAGATAATCTTTACAATATGCTACAAGCTGGGGCTCTCGTTTACATATCTGAGCCTTTAGCAGCTGCTGTAACCTCTTCCAAAACAACGAATGTAACCTCCACTGGCTATTTCTTTTTCAATGGGAACATATGGCAAAAAATAGAGGGTTCAACAGGTTTAGAGCCTTGGAATGTTGCCGGTACCACAACGCCGGCAAGTGTAAATTCACAGGATATTTATCAAATGGGAAGAGTCTTTGTAGGGAAAAATTCCGGACAGTCTTCCTTAGACATTTCCGGATCCTTTAGATCAGGCGACCTTCATAGTGGAAGTGTTGGTACTTATTCTTCAATTTTGGGAGGAAATACCAATCAAGCGACAGCTGTCAACAGTATTATACTTGGTGGTGTTGGCAACATCGCATCTGGAGCTAATGCAGTTGCAGGAGGAAACAACTCGCAATCCTCCGGATATGCGTCATTCTCATTCGGAAGTGATGTTGTAGCAAATGCGTCCAAACAATTTACTGTCGGATACTTCAACGCCTTTACGGATGGTACCACCAATAATGATGTATTAACCGATGCTCTCTTTCAAGTAGGAAACGGTGGCGGACCAGTAAACAGAAGAAATGCCTTTACGATTCTCAAAAACGGAAACATTTCCATTGGAGGTCATTCAGTGAAGCCTTTAATATCATTAGAAATAAATGGCACTGACGGTGTAAAAGTACCTATTGGCACAACAGTACAACGTCCGATCTCACCTGCATTTGGAACTTTACGCTACAACAGTACTATTGGTCGTGGAGAAATGTATGTAAACGATGTGAATGGTGATGGTACTCAAGGTGACGCGGGATGGCAACCTTTGTAAGCCACAACTGCCATATTCGGAAATAAAAAACCAAACCATTTCTTATTTTTTGGAATATAACATTCAAACGATTTGAAGTAGCCATCCTGGTGAACGTCTTAAAAAAAATATGAGTTTTTTATTAGGCTGAATAATTTGAAAAATAATAAATCCCGTTCAATCTGAAGAACGGGATTTATTACAGGTCGGTAATTTCTTTAAATAAAATGGGAAATTTCATAGGCAGTTGACTAAACTACACTCATATTGATATTACTGACAAAATTTTTAATTACTAATTTTACTACAAAATACCTATGGAAATGAAAAAAATTATACTGCTCTCGACATTCTTCAATAAATTTTCATTGCTTGTAATTACTTTATGTGTTTTTTTACCAGTAACTGCTCAGAAATTTGATAGAGCTGATCAAGAAAGGATATGGAATCAACTTTGGAACACAAGTAACCAGTTGTTAAATGATGGTAAGTTTGACGAACTTATTAAACTGAATCAAAAACTAATTGAGGAATGCAAAAAAAATAATTACGATATAGTAATAGCATTAGGTTATTATAATATAGGTAATGCTTTGTCTTTGCTGGGAAAAAATAAAGAAAGTCTGCAATATTTAGACAGAGCACAAGTGGAAAATAAGAGATTAAGGAATCAGGAGTTAACAAGTCTCATATTCGCAGTATATGGTGATAATTACCTACAATTGGAACAGTATGCAGCTGCAATTAACTATTATCAAAAGACTATAGCAGCTGCTAAGTTAATGCTCAGGAGAGATCGGCAAGGTTATTTGATTAATTATGTCTATGGAAATCTTGCCCAGATATACGAGTCAACCAAAAAAATTGATTCTGCCTATTATTATAGGAAGCAGGCAATGAAAATACAGGATGACCCTTTTAATACTTTATCCTTAGCTAATTTTTTTATTGAGTACAAGAAAAATAATGATTCTGCAAAATATTATTTGACAAGAGCACAGAACAAATGGGGGAAAGATGAAAGTATTTATCTTGTTGAAATCTATTCCATTAATGAATACTGGGGTAAGTACTATGAGCAAAACGGTGATTTAGAAAAAAGTAAAAATTTTTACAGCAAATCACTTGCGCTTGCTTATAAGGTAAATATTGCGAGCAACATTATGAATGCCTATGAACATTTGTATTCAATATCACAAAAAAGTAAAGACCTTGAAAAAGCAAACTATTATTTGTTAAAGTATACGAAAATTAAAGACAGCATCAATCTTCAGCAAAAAAATCTCTAGATGTTTCCGTTCAACATTTTCTAAATAAACAACAAGGTGAGTATAAAAGAACCAAAATTACTTTTATTTTAATAGTGATAGCAATTATAGTTTTTACGGCTATGATGGCGTATCTATTTTATACGCGTTTTAAAAAGAAAAAATTATTAATTAATCAAAAAGAAATTTTTATTAATGAACTTCAGGATAATGGTCAAAAAGAACTTATTGAACTTGCAAAAAAAATGCTCCAGAGTTTTTAACAAAATTCAAAACTACCTATCCCGGGCTTTATAATAAATTATTGGAAATACAGCCCAACTTAGTAAGTTCCGAACTTATCTTTTGTGCTTATTTAAAATTGAATTTCCCAACCAAAGAAATTGCTACCTATCTTTTTATTACTCCAAGAGCAGTGCAAATTAGGAAAAATCGACTTCGTAAAAAATTAAACATTCCTTCTGACGAAGACATCTATATATGGATTAATAGCCTGGCATAGTTTCCTAATTCATAATCTTAATCTTTTCACAAATTATATTTGAGAGTGGTAGCTCTTTGCGTAAAAAATAATCTTTTCCCAAACTTAAATTTTAAGCCATTAACAAATATAAAAAAATAAAACACTGATTAAAAGATAGTTATAATGTAGAGATATATTTGTGATATCTGTTTTTTGGTTGCGTTCCCCAAAAGTCACTTGCTTTGTCCTATCAAAAATCCTGAAGAGGAATAAAAAACATGAAGGCCTTCTTTTTCTAATTAAAACACAAATTCTTTATAACAACAAACTAAAAACAATTGCTATGAAACAAACCATAAATCATATACCTCAGACTTAAGATGTAGAAAAGACATAGGCTTTAATTGATAACAAAAGACTGTTTAAAATTTTTCTAAGCTATTATCCTTTCACAACGCTACCCTCTTTGAACACAAATAAATGAACAATAAAAACACTTTAAACCCTAAAACAATGAAAAAAATATTACAAACTCTGGTCATTATAATGATGACTATAAAACTTACAGCGCAGGTTGGTATCAATACACCAACACCACATGCAACATTGGATGTTAAAGCATCGCCAACCAACACAAGTAAAATAGACGGATTTATCCCTCCCAATCTGACAGGCAACGAACTAAAGACAAAAGATGCGCTGTATGGGTCCGATCAGTTGGGTACTATTATTTATGCTACCGCTGCGGCATCTCCCGTTACCACTAAAACAGCCAATGTTACAGGACCCGGGTATTATTACTTTAATGGCACTGTTTGGGTAAAACTAAACCCAACCGTGCCGACAATTACAGCTGATAACGGACTTACTAAAACGGGAGACAATATTAGATTAGGTGGAAATTTATTACAGCCTACAACAATTGGAACCTCTTCAATTAATAATTTAAAAATTACCGGCCTCACCGGTGCTTTATCAAGTGATAATCTTATTATGGTCGCGGCAGATGGCACAATAAGACAAGGTATGATACAGCAGCAATTCATTCCTGCTCTTTCTACAGTGGCATTAAAAACAGCTATTACTGGTCCCTATGCACAGTTTTCAGAAACAAATGTCACTTTTAATTCAGTACCAAAAATAAATTCATCACTGCTTACCTATAATTCAACTACAGGTATTTTTACGATTCAACAAGCCGGTTATTATCAGGTATCAGTATACCTGCTATTTGACAATAGTACTAATCCAAATGGCCAAACAAATGGTACCGCCGCAACAAGAATATATAAAAATGGAAATGTAGTAGGCGGCAGTATTTCCGGGCATAGTGACCGAACTGATTACATTTACCATAATGCTACTACTACCTCTTATTTTAATACTGGAGATCAATTAAGAATTACCGGCTCCTTCACACAAATCTATCGGTTTGGCGTAGGAAGTAATATTTCCATTGTAAACATGGGAAATTAAAATGAAGAAATTTGGATTTTAAACAAATACATATAGGACAATTAATTAACCATCAGGTTACAGAGCGTGGCATAAAAATATCCCGCATCTGTAATTTTCTTAAAAAAGATGAAGATGAAATAGATAAAATGTATGCATCCCAAAGTCTGGATACTGAAATATTGCTTCGCTGGTGCAAACTTTTAGAATATGACTTTTTCAGACTATATTCTCAGCATCTGATTTTATATGCACCTGAGAGGAATAGATATAACAAAAATACCGATGAAAAGAAAAAGGCACTGCCCCGATTTCGTAAGAATATTTACACAAAAGAGATCATCGATTTTATATTAGAACAGATTAATTCTAACGAATTATCGGTTAAACAGGCAATGGAAAGATATCGTATACCTAAGACCACTTTATACAAGTGGCTAGATAAGTATAATAACTGATAAACTTCATTTTATTAAAACTTTATATTTATGTCAGTTTGGCTGCTTCTATAAGCAATATTAATATTCCGAATAGTTAGCAGCCAAGTTTTTTGATAAAGCTAAAAGCCTAAGCAAGTTATCATTCAAAACACTAATTTTCTTATGACTTCAGCAAAAGATAAAAACCCGAATTATTTGCAAATTTACATTGATATTATCGAAAAAAATTCCCACATAAAAGGAACGATTGTGTGCATTATTTAAATAAAGAAGAACTTTCTTTTTTTGATGTTTTGGAACTTAACAAAAAAATATTCGGAACTACAGACAAACAGGCTCAAATAATTAACCAAAAACATAGAGCATATAAGCGTTCAGATATTCTTAAAATATTGGATTACCAGAAAAAAATGCCATGAATAATACACAACTTGCTCTTCGTTTCAATTTGAGCAGAAATACAGTGTCTAAGTGGCGAAAATATTTTTTGTTTTAAATGTGTCTTCAGATTAAATAATCTAGCATGGGTGAAATAAAATTTAATTAATAAATTAGATGCAATAATTATTTAATACAAGAAGTTGAAACAAGAGGACATATTAAAGTTTTGGAGAGATGTAGAGATTTTTGATTTGCCTGACTTTAAAAAGGATGCTGTATTGCTGAAAAAGGAAGATCCGCTACCCTGGCTAACAGAAAACAGACCCGAAAAGAAAAATTACTATTGGCGTTACACCATCTTATTTGGTAAGATTGATAAAAAATCCATTCTTCATCACCTAAACCAATTTTTAATAAATGAAACTATTAATGATTGGGAAGAACCCGTTACCGGCTTTTCTTGCCTTGCAGGACTTATTCTAGACCAAAACGGGAAACCTCAATACAACAGCTACGTAACAGCAAGCTATACTTTAGGTATTAAAACACTTGAACAAGGTAAAAGCCTGGCGAGTATAGAAGAGGTTATACGGGAAGCAGAAGAAGATTATTATGACCGTTATAATTTTTCCTCAATAGATGCTACTGATAACGACGAAAAACCTATGGGCGAAAGTGTTCAATGGGCACATTTAGAAAATGAAATAAGCTATCTCAAAGATCTGTGCAACTGGTGGAAAAGCGAGATTAACGTATACATTATAGAAGAGCAAGTACCAACTAGCAGCGAGCCAAATCCAGCTTTTTTAAACAGTTTTTATTTAAACGATTTGAACTATTTATGTAACCTTGAAAACGATAAGCTGGGGATCGCTCTCCAATCCTATTTAAAGCTAAAGCCCAGTAAAGACGAAAGAAAAGATCTGATACACCACAAAGAATATTTGTTTGAAAGTATAAACCCTCGGTTACTCACAGCTGGGAGATGGCCTTCTAAGATTAATCACGGCCTATACACTGCACAAGCCGGAGCTGTAAATACCATTTTTGCTAACCGAAGAAAACATGATGGCTTACAAGGTGTTAATGGCCCACCCGGGACAGGGAAAACAACCTTACTCTTGGATGTAATAGCGGAAATCATTGTTGAAAGGGCACGGATCATCTCGGATGTAGGTTGCCGTGCCATGTTTGGCAGAGGTGACAGAGTTGTAGAAGAATCTGGTTATTCACGTTATACCTATCCTCTTAACGATAAGATAGGAAGTAATTTTGGTATAGTTGTAGCCAGTAACAACAATGCGGCTGTAGAAAATATTAGTAAAGAGCTTCCTTTAAAAAGTAAGATTGATACCGAAAACTTTAAAGAAGCAGATTACTTCTCGGCTTTTTCGCAAAATTTAATAGCGGAAGAAAGCTGGGGTGTTTTAGCTGCCGCATTGGGTAATGCCAAAAACAGAAATACCTTTAGAAAAGCCTTTTGGGAACCGGAAAAAAATTCAGATTATGTAGGCTTTAAAGACTTTTTGTATAGTATTTATAAAGATCCTGAAAACGATACAACTGCAGATTATGAGGAAGACTTTAATAAGACTAATACCTATTTCAAAAGCCTTTTACATGAGTTTGCCACTTTTAAAGAACATGCCTCTCGTTTTCATGAAGAACTGCCCAATTATTTACAAAATAAAAATAAAAAACAGGAGATCATAATTCTTCAAAAGGAAATCCAGGATGCATTACTTGTGCAAGCCGACGAAAAGCGTAACATTCTGGAAAAAGAGAACACCTTAAAGGTAGAAACGGAAAATTTGCAGCATGTATTGAATTTGCATGCAAAACGAAGACCAGCATTTTTCTTCTTCCAAAAATTATTTTCTACGACTGCTTTTAAAAGATGGGATGCGGATGCAGAGCATCTTATAAGCGAGTTGAAACATTCCACCACTTCACTAAAAGAAATACAACGAAGAATATGGGCAATTAATAACGAAACGAGCATACTAAATGCCAGGTATCAACTTAACGCTGATTTGTTAACCGAACTGGAAGTATTTTTTATTAATTATGAAAAGCTACGCGATGTATTAATCGAAAAGTACGAGATAAAAGTAGGTAATATTTTTAATGTCGATTTTCTGCAGAAAAATATCGAAGAAATTCAACTCCTAAATCCGTATCATTCACCCAAAATAGCTAAGCTTCGAAGCGAAATTTTTTAGCAGCTATAAGGTTACATCGGGATGTTATTTTAGCCAATGCTAAGAGCATTAGAAACAATCTGGCCTCTTTTTTTGATATGATTTTAGGTTTTGCACATATAAAAGGTGAACTTGCTCAAAACCTTTGGAATACTTTCTTTTTATGTGTACCGGTAATATCTACCACTTTAGCATCAGCCAGCAGACTATTTCCCAGTACCGGCAAAAATCAGATTGGTTGGTTGCTTATTGATGAGGCAGGCCAGGCTACACCACAGTCAGCAGCAGGACTTATACACCGCTCATCCAGGTGCATTATCGTTGGCGATCCGCTTCAGGTAGAGCCGGTTGTAACAATACCTGAAAAACTAATCAGCAAGCTTAGAAATGAGCATAATGTTGATGTTGTTTGGTCACCTTTTGCTACATCAGTACAGCAATTGGCAGACAGAATATCAAATGAAGGCTCCTATATGCAGATAGACGGTTCTGATGAGAAAATATGGACTGGGTTTCCATTAAGAACCCATAGGAGGTGTGATGATCCTATGTTTAGTATAGCTAATCAGATAGCTTATAATAATCAAATGGTTAAAGCTGTGGCACAAAATTCAGCAGAAACATTTATTGGCGGCTCTACCTGGTTCCACGTTGAATGTATGTCTACCCCGATTCATAAGCATGTTATTGTTGAGGAAATTGATCTGCTGAAAGAAAAAGTGGAAATGCTCTTGCAACAAGGTTACTCTGAAAGTATCTATATCATCTCACCCTTTAAATCGGTTGCAGATTATTGTACAGCACAGTTTAGGGGACTTAAACAGGTTTCCTGTGGAACTATCCACCGTTTTCAGGGTAAGGAAGCTAATATTGTTTTTTAGTACTTGGTAGCAACCCCACATCTTCTGGCGCAAGAAAATGGGCGAGCCAAAAGCCCAACATGCTTAATGTAGCTTTAACCAGAGCTAAAAAAGAATTTATGTTATTGGAAATAGAAACTTATGGCAAATGTGTAACTACTTTAATGATATGGCAACCGCATTACCCTATAAAGAACAGTTTAGGCAATGATTAACTGAAAAAGATTGATGAATAACGCCTCCTCTGTTCCAATAAGTCTCAGCAGATGCTGGATTTACTACGTTTATCTCGATATTCTGTATGGCATATTCCCAAGCTGTTATTTTGGTAAGTTCGATACGATAAACTTTACTTGCAAAGTAATTAACATTAATGGATGCCATGTAAAATGCGAAAGACACTAATCAATCCGATTAGTGTCTTCTTATTTGTGTCAAACAGAGTCTTCATCTTTGAACAGCTTTTTCCACCGTGCTATCGTATTTCTGCTTAACTTAAAATTTCTAGAAAACTCAGAATTATTGATCTCCTTTTCTTTTTGATACTTCAGTATTTTTAAAATTGTATTTTTGTTATAAGCTCTGTACTTCTGATTGGGATCATTAAATAACGCTTTGTGATTTCCAAAATATACATTTCTGCATTAGTTTTCCGAATCATATTCTTCATTAAATTGATGTTAGAGCGTCCTCTTAATATCAAAATGATGGACCTTAAGTGATAAAACAGACTTTTAAATTTAATGGATTTTTAAAAAGAAATTCGTAATTTCTCACCTACCGGGTTCCATAAAACAATATAATCTTCGCAATTTTGAATTACTAAAATTTCCTAACTATGAAAAAAGTTTACATGCTTTCAGCCTCTTTGTTTTTAAGCAGTCTGAATGCCCAAAGCAATCTAAGGGTTCTCACTGGATGGGGAACAAGACTTTATGACATTAACAATAAAGGGAATGCTGTACATTCCGGAGGCTATTATAGCTATACCACAGACGCAAGTACACCTATAGAACCCATTGCCAATGCGACAAACCGGCTGAATAACACAGAAAATATAGCAGGCAGTATGCCACTTACAGCTGCAGATGGTTCTGATCTGAGCCAGGCAGCTTACCGTAAAAACGGGACCTGGACTGCTATAGGCTATTTCCCGGGAGATGTACCGGGAAACAGCTGGTTTGGAGATGCAAAAGGAATTTCAGCAAACAGTGTGTATGTAACCGGGCAAATGACTTCAGGTAATGCTGGGAGCAGTTACCCATTTATTTATAATACTGAAACTAATACGCTCACCAAACTAACTGGCGACCTACTATACACTAACGGACGCGGAGCGGATGTCAACGATAATGGAATCGTAGCAGGCTGGATAGACCGGGAAGATATTTTCGGAGCCGGAACATTTCGGGTGCCGGCCTATTTTGATCAGAATGGAGGAGCGCATTATATTGATTTCAGCAACCCTGAATACGGAGAAGCCAATGATGTGAATAATGCCGGTCAGGTCGTTGGTTACAAAGGCAGTAAAGCTTTTATTTATAATATTAGTGACAATGTATATCAAGCCTTTGATGCTCCGGCAGGATATACCGATGCTGTATTTGTATCAGTGTCAGAAAATGGTACTGCTGTAGGATATTGCGGAATGATCGGAGACAGGGAAGTAATTATTTATCACCCTTCTTTAGGTGCAAGTCCCATATTACTTACTGATTTTTTAACTTCTCAAAATGTTCCTATTACTACGTTCGATACAAAACTTGGAACGGGTATGGGAATATCGCCGGACGGTAAATATATTTGTGGATTCGACAATACCATTCCTCCCATATTTGCTGCAGGATGGATCGTTAAATTAGACAATTCGATACTTTCAGCAACCGATATTAAGAATGATAATTTCAGGTTTAATATTTATCCGAACCCTGTAAAGGATATTCTCAATATTTCGAGTGAAAAAACTATAAAAATAATATCCGTATATGATGTAACCGGTAAAATACTGATAAAAGATCAGGCAATTCATAAAATGAAAGCAGAAATTGACTTGTCTGTACTGAATACGGGTGTATACCTTGGTAGTGCAATCTTGGATGATAGTACTATTAAAACATTTAAGATCATAAAAAAATAAACAGACAGCTTCGGAAACAGAAAGCTAGTGGCTTTCCGTTTAACAATAGAATTTTATTGTTTTAATTACAGAAAAACAGCTTATCACATAAAAGAGATAAGCTGTTTTACTTTTTAACATCCGCTTTATAGTGGATGTAATTTCGTCAAATCTAAGGCTTCCAGAAACTCCAGACAGTGCCATTATAAACAGCCAGTTGTTTTTTTGTGGTATCATATACTATCATACCTGCAGATGGACTGATGATATTCAAATGGGGACTGGCAACTTTAGGCAAAATCATGGCTTTATTATCATCAGCCAAAACTAATATTCCTTGTGTGGTGTTTGTTCCTCCCAAAGTCTGACTGATACAAACCTTTGCTCCTGGATGCTCTACTCTATCAGTTGCCTGGATATTCAAATCCGAAGTCCCTGTTGTATCAACACTCAAATCAAACCATGTATTTACATCTTTTAAATATTTTACTTTACTATCTGATGTGTCAAAAAGAAGGGTCCCATTTTCAGCTATCCCTGTTTTATCTGTGACATAAGGCAAAAGAAGTCCCTTATTTTCGTTATCTCCGAACTCTAATGAAACAGAGCCATTGCTTACGTTTTCTCTACTTATTCCTATTTGTGCGTGAAAAAATGCACCCATTAGAAACCCTGCTATTGTTATTGTATTTTTAAACATTTTAATTTTAATTTTAGTTAGAATTGAGAACCTGAAAAATAAAACAGTACTATTCAGGCTCTCAAAAAGTAGTATTAATCAGGACAGCTTTGTGTGCTGATGCAAAACCATGCAAACGTACTTCCCCCATTTTGAGTAGTATACATTTTTAAACATTTGTTAGTTGTATCATAAACCAGCATTCCTTCAACAAAATCTGCAACCGGAATTCCAATCGGGTTTCCAGAGGAGTTGAACTCCATTCTATTAACAACAAAGCCTTTCGTCCTTGCCTCCAAAGCTAACCAGGCGCCAGTACGAACTGCTGGCCAATTATCAGAATTCTGTGTTCCGGCTCTTAGTAATGAAGTGATTCCTACCTTAGTTATCAGAGCGGGATTTCCAGCTGTAGCAACAGCTCCAGGTTTGTAACAGGCACCATTAGTACAAACAATAGGTGTGTAACCGTCACCAGGTATTGTTACTACTGATGTTCTTGTATCAATATAGGCAGAATATACCCTCAATGTCTGGTCTCCTAATGAGGCAACACTTCCGATAGAAATCTTCACTTCATCAAACGATAATGTTGTTTGGAAGCCCGGTGTATATATATTTGGATTGGTACCAAACCATTGTGTAAAGAAAGAAAAATCTATCAAAGCTCCACCACTCCTCTGCTCTCTGAGTACACCGTTTAAATATGTACTTACCATAACATTGGGTAAAAAACCACCGGAAAAAGGAAAGTTCTGTTTATCTACCGTAAATCCTGCAAATGTGCCCGGCGGCAAAGTTACTTTAGGTACAGCTATAGAGATAGAACCTGTTACCCCAGCGGATGCGGGTAAATGTATAGTTGCATAATCCAACGGATCCGGGCTTACAGCATTCCAAACATTGTCAATACCATATCCTGCTGTTGCTAAACCTTCATATCCTGTGTTAGCATATTCTATTACCGCAGGAATTGTTGGAGAAGTAATAGTCGTCGGTCCATTTGTAAGTACGTATGTACCATCACATTGTAAAACCAACGGACAAGTTGTGCTAGAAGTTGGACTGAAGTCTCTTGCTACTACATTGAAGATTCTGATTTCACCAGCAGAAGCACCCGCGAAACGGGTTATTACATAACGTACTTCATCAAATGGAACATGAGCTACTGTACCTATTATCAAACGTTGAAATCCTCCTGAAACCGCAGCAGTACTTAACCCACCGGCAAGCTGGGTACCTGTACTGGTTTGTACCAGAATACCGTCCTTGTACAGTTCTATATTATTTGTTTCAAAAGCACTTGCCTGCGCTATATCTAATGTTGCAATATCAAATCCTATATATGTATCTTTAGGAAAATCACCAAAGCCATTTGCCACACTGAAACCTAATCCTGAGCCTGCACTCGCACCAAGTTGCATTGTTGCATAACTATTTGGATCCGCATCTATGGCATTCTGAGAAAGACTGATAGAACTATTGCCATCCACGAAAGCAGTTACCCCTGTTCTTGCCCCGTTCACATACAACGGATACTTAGGAACACTTATGTTTTCAATCTCATCACACTTGATGACAGGCGTAGCACAGAATCTCTGAATTACTGCCGAGTAAATTTCTAAAACACCTGCATTAGCACTTAAAGCTTTGTTTATGGTAAGTTTAACACCGGTGAATGGCTGGCTGGAAGCAAAACCCAATATCTGACGATTACTGGTTCCATTAAGAATAGAGGTATGCAAACCGAAGAAACTGGAATTCATTACCGCAGAGTCTGCAACACTTCCATCTGCTTTTAATGTCATAATCGTAATTGTGCTTCCTGCTAATTCTGCTGCTGCAAGTGTAGGGAATGCTACATCAAAACCTGCAAAAGTACCAGCCGGATACAGCTCATAAGTGGCATCTCCTGGGACACCAATACCTTTACTACCGTCCTGTACAGCTACCGAAGCATTGGTTACAGCTCCTGCCGCAGTATATAATTTAGCTGGCTGGCCAGTATTGGCCACAATATTGTTCAAATCTTCAAAATAAGTATTTCCTGTTGCAAGACCTTCAACTCCGGTGTTTGCAGCATCTATAAATGCAGGATAAGTCGGTCTTTTGAGATCCGTAGATGTATTACAAGCCTGGGCTACTGAAGGACAAAACTTTTCTATCACCGCACGGTAGACTTTTGTGCTGGAGCCTGCCGAAGCACCTGCCAGTAATTCTACTGTAATTCTTATCTCATCAAAATCTTTAGTAGTTCTCATCCCAATAATGTACTTCCCATTATTGGGGGTGAATAGGCTTCCCGATGCTACATTAAGGGTATTGTAAGTATCCTGGATGACTCCTTCTTTATAAGTACTGATGATAAAATTTTTAGCTGCACTTGCTGTCGCAAAGCTATCGTCCTGAATCTCAAAACCAGCAAAAGTACCTTTAGGGTAACCATATTTAATATTCCCAGGATCACTGGCATCCAACACCTGCCGCGAAATAACTGAGATACCATAATTAGAATATAAGGACGCACCTGTTGCTGCACCTATTTCTGCATAATTATTAAAGTCAGTATCTATAACTCTTTCCACATTGTTAATACCCGGATTCCCAAGGGAAGCCGTAAGTATACTAGTACCAATAGCTTTTGCATAGACTGGATGGTTTTGTGCACCACCCGGGGTAAGCTCTCCGGAAATAAGGCTTACGGGTGCACCGCAGGTAATGTTTGCATCACAAAAACGCTGCACAATAGGATAATAGATTTCAAGTAGACCTATAGATGCAGATAAATTTAAAGAAATTTCAAATTCAATGGAGTCGAAAGGAAGCGAAGATACGGCCCCTACAGTCAGGAGACTTCCACTGGCCGAGGCGCTTAGAAACTCTTGACTCACCACATCTGCCCCTTGTTGGGAACCATTTAAATAAAACCTGAGCGTTTTGGTTACATTCAACCCTCCCGATATGGCATTCAGCTGGTAAACACCGCCACCAAAAGTCCCGGCAGGATATACCACGCCCTCATCTTTTAATCTACCTGAGTACACTGCCAGACCTGCACTAATAAAAGGAATTGTACCGTGTGTATTTGGATTTTCATCTTCCAGGGCCGGAGCTAGTCCCGGCCAAAGAGTTGCAGGAACAACAACAGGAACAGGAGAAGGAGGTATAAATACAACCGCGGCCCCAGAGCCCGTTACCCCTTTTCCTGTAAGCGGTATCTGGGCATTACAAGTGACAACTTTTTCGCCTGTAGTATCAAAACCACCGCCGGTACGGGTGTAACGCTGTAAATAGACATAATTAACACCAAGCGTAGCAGTGGCTGTACCACCAACATTGGTTACCCTTCCATTTTGTGTTATACGTACTTCATCAAAAGGTTTATGTACATAAAAACCAGCATCCATAGAAGCCGCTCCCAGTGTCCAATTCTGAGCAGGAGAAGTTTCCTGCAGTACACCTCCAAGGTAGGTTGTAATAATGACATTGTTGGTACCGGTAAGGCCAATTGTTGGGGTAAAACCTCCCGTAATAGCTCTGTTTGCCACTACCCCTACTCTATACCCTGTAAATGGAGTTATTCCATAGGTCTTACCATCGCTTATTTTGACGGTTGACGTTATATCTGTACCCAAAGTTGAAGAAACAGCATGTGATGAAAAGCCGGAGTTACTTATGTTTGAATCAGTAATTTGAGGAAGCGTAGCCCCCAATTACCAACAACTGCAGCGGCAGTTACTGTTCCTAAAGTAGTGGTTCCACCGCCACCACCTGTGCGCCAGACAACTTTGGTGTCGTCATTAGTAGGAGTCACCGCAGCATCCTGAGAAAATACGGTTATACTTCCTGCTAAAGCTATCAGCATCATAAGATGCCTGCAAAAGGTATTTCCTTTTTGCCTAAATTGATTGAGATTCAGCATATTTTTAGTTTTTGGTTTTTATCCTTCATCTAACATTTTCTGCGTATCATTATTTGTAGTTGGAAATCAGCTACACCAAATCAATATGTTAGTTTTTCTTTGCCTTTCTATCTTCTGAAAAGACAAATCCAATATTTTTTTAATAAAACAATCTCCTTAGCTGGCAGAAAATACATTTTCTAAGTCCACTAAATATTGTAAAATTTATGGCTAAAATCTTGGAAGTGAAAGAAGGGCAAGTGAGAATTACGGAAAAAGACACAATAAAATATCTAAAAACAAAATGTGCAAACTAAAAAAACTCCTGATCAATTGATAGAATACAGCAAAAGATTATTCCACTTGCTAAATTTTATATAAAAGATAATCTATTAACATCAACAGACCAGCATTATGATTTTGACAAACGTTTATTATCCTTTATTTCATTAGGATAGTTGATGGGATATGATGCCTCAATTATGCATTGCCACAGTCCATTTTTGCAATATTCTTGATAATGAGATACATTAGTTTAATTATTGTTTGATAAATCTGGATGTTCCCTTCACTTTAGGTTCTAAAAGAGTATTCCTGCTGAAAAAAATTCATAAATACAGCCTTTTTACACCTAAACAACAAGAAAGAAATTCCAAAAAACTAACGTTATTTTCTTTTAATACTAATAAATATGTATTAACATTACTCCAATTATAGCAAGCAGCAACCTGCCATTGACTAAATTCAAAAAGTGTTTTTTTATTTATAATTTATTGTTGGTATTTGAAAATTTCATTTCTTATTAATCATTTTTGGTCTCCAATCAAGCAATCACATTTACACATAATCCCATAATGTCTTGATTGGAGTTTTTTACAGCATTATTTACTCTAAAGATTAAAGTACTTGATGTTCTTAATGATTTCATACTTACAATCATGAGCTTAAAGGAAATAGCTTTCAAATACAAGTTTTCAGACTACCTATATCCTCCATGAAACCCATACAACCTATATTTAAGCAGTTACATTTCTGGCTCCATACAGTGAAGTTTAGGATTATCAAATTTCTCCTGATCAATAAGTAATATAGGATAACAGAGGCTTTAAGTAATATAAAATAATATCAAAGGTTCCGTTAGGTAAAATGGGAACGCATGAAGATCTTGCAAAGCTGGATGTTTACCAAGAACGGGAATTATCGGCTTATTACCATGTCATCTTACTTGCCCAGAGCTATTATTGTAACCCATTTACAGCAATTATGATGAAGCAGCATATTGTTGCATAAATACAAGATAGAAAAATAATAAAGGGAGTGATTTTCAAAATAGAATCACTCCCTTTATTATTGATAATATTTCTCCATAAGGCTTTTCCGATTATGCGTTTCCAGGTCAATATAATCGAATTTCTTATACTGGCAGAAAGAACCCATATCCTTATCTCCATTGATAAATACTGCTCCTACAAGGATGACATATTTACAAGGATAATTGGTTTCTTTTACCAGCACTTCTATTCTTTTATCAATGGCTTCGTACATCACCTCTGTAGCCTCAAATATTTGATTCTCTGCATTCAGGATCCGGTCTTTCTGATGAAGGAAGATCTGCTCAATAGTATTCATCTGGAAATCCAGTGAAGTGGTATTTCCTTCAATGATCTGCCCCACAGCGAGTTTTCCCAATGCTCCTTTAGCAGCACCACAACATGCAGAGTTACCACTCTGCCCTATTCTGCCTATTTCACCTATAGTACCATCTTTTGTAACGCCGATATGTGGTGCATAAAATATGATTACTGCCCCATCTTCCGGAACATGGTGTGCAAAAGCATTCATTCCTGTAATCCCGGCAAAAGGAAAACCATCCAACCCTCCTAAATGGAAAGGTCCTAACATTTCATAAGCTCTTGGCGGATATTGTATGGCATTCACATCATCACAGCACATACTGTCTGCATGCATCAATTGGTTGGGTTTCAAGCCGAGATGCTTTTCGATGGTGTCTAATAACCGGTTAACAGTATCAATAGAAGTTAACGCCTTGGGATACCATTTTCTAACGGATTCTAAATGTTCCATAATTTGCTTATATTTTTTATTTACATTAAAATATTATTCTGTGCTCCAATTGCCGCCGGCAAATCTTTTTCGCCCAGCATTTCACGAAGGTCAATTTCTATATTCCTGCTTATCTGTGTTATGGGAATATCATTAGCATTTCCTTCAAACGGATTTTCTGTACTTTCTCCTATCTGCTCCAAAACTAAAAATACCCATCCCAGCAATACACTAAAGGGAATAACAAGCCAGATTATATTGTCTCCGAACTTTTCCGTCATCTTGGAGAATTCACCAATAAAACCCAGGGGCATCAAAAGACAGAGGGCATTGGTAAAATACAAATTGATGCTGGAGAACTGACGTGGGTAGGGGAAGTTCTTGATACGTTCGCATTTCCCTTGCTGGTCATATAATTCTTTGAGCTGATTTTCCAGAGCAACATAATTGTAATCCGATATTTTGCTTTCCTCATTCAATTTTTTTAGCCCGGTAGACTGTAAGGCTATAATTTGCGTTGCACGGTTCTTTGTTGATAAAATGTATTGATGCTCCTGCTCACTGAGAAGTCCCTTCAGTTCTTCATCCAGGCTACTTTCCCACTCAGGAACTTTGTAATATTGAAGATATTCGCGGTTATAGCTTTTTACCTTTATATTTTCCCAGCTTTTAATTTCTCGAAGCTGAAAACGCAGTGCAGTGAGCCACGCAAAATGACGGTAAATAATTTCCTGATGCAGTTTCTTTTCAAAGATCTTATCCTCTGAACGGATAAAATCTTTTATCATAATGCCAAAAGCACGGCTGTTATTGATAATAGCACCATAAACTTGCCGAGCTTCCCAGGTACGGTTGTAAGTTTGAGTATTTTTAAACCCGGAAATGAATGCTGTTGCTGTTCCCAGCAAAGCCACCGGAACCCAGGGAATCGCCAGCCACTTCCAATCCAGAAAATAAAACAACAGCGTCGGAACTACACTTAATATCAGCATTTTATAAATTTTACCCCTTGTCCAGGGAATAAAATGCCTAAGCTTGTAATGAGAACTTATATTCATATTGATCTAATTTTTTGAGGAAAACTTACTGATAAGAATACCAACCAGAACTACTGTGTAAAATTGTCCGGCAATGCCAATAAAAGCAGCAATTAATTTGGTAGTATGTGTACCTGGTGTAATATCGCCAAAGCCTATACTGGTAAAGGTTATAGAGCAAAAATATACCAAATCAATAAAAATACTTGCGGATGATGAAGTATCAATACCTTTAAAAGACAATGGGTTGTGATATTCAAACGACTGCAGTAGAAAAACTGAGATTTCAATTAATAAAAAATAACCACACACTGATGCTGAAATAATATCACTGTTGATGTATCCCGGCTTTATTAAAAACTTTAGCAATTCAGAAAACAGGAACGCAAAGAAAATCACGTAATTGATATTGAGAAAAGTGAAATACCAGGACACATCTTTGAAAAACGGAATCCCAATAGGCAACAGTAAAACAATAACGAAATGGATATTTCTAAACCAATGCCTCCAACTATGTTTGCCTGTAAACATAAAAATACTTCCCACTCCCAATATCAGCATATTGATCGGCCAGACAACCCTGGTATAAAAATTAAGATCGGTTAGAAAAATGCCAATAAACAAGTGCTGTGCAAGTGCAAAAAGTAAAAACTCGTACTTGTATTTTTGTAAAGCAGTTATGGTTTTATTTACTTCATTCATTTGGTTTTCCAGAGTTTTTTGCCACTAATACCCGGATTTTTTAATTTTTGGTAATTAGTGGCGGTGATGTTTTACTTTGCTTGTCCGATGTCCAGCCTGTCAAACTTTCCATTGCTATTCTGGTGGAATTTGAAAAACACAGGAAAAGTGCCCCAATTTCCAGCTTTGAAGTTTCCTTTGATATCTTTTCCATCATTTTCAACGGTATCAATTGTCAAAAAAACTTCTTTTCCACAGGCCTCTTTCACAAAGCTTTGGAAACTGCGTGGATTTTCATCATCGGTCATCGTGGCATCAGTAGTAAAAAAAGAAAGAAAGGTTTTGCTGTCGCCGGTTTGCCAGGCATCAAAAGCGGCTTTTACCGTTTCATTTGTAAGTTTGTTGGTGACCATTTTTTGTATTTTTTTAGTTGTTGTTTCTGTTTTCTTTTTCGGAGTTTTTGATTGTCCACATGCTGTAAGTGAAATGCAAACAGCAAAGGCTGTAATGATAAGTATTTTCATTGTTTGAAAATTTACTGTTTATAATGACCAGTTTTTGAGCGGATGCTGCAAATAAATAATGACCAGGTTCAGCAATAAAAAAGGTAATTCTATTGCCACACCTTTTAAATCTCTATCAAGCAAATGAAAGCTGATGATCAATAAAATACCGGCTGCCATCAGGAAGTTTCCCCAAACAAAAGTTTTCGGGAAAATAATGAGCAGCGCACTTAGCATTGTTATTGCCCCAACTATCATTAAACCTGTTTTATTGATATTCCATTTGTTAAACATTGCTATCATTTCAGGTTTTCCAGAAAGCATTGCCCATCCTTGTTTCAGACCCATAAATATGGCGACAAGCATTAATAGGGAATTAATAATTTTTAGGATCATATTTTATTTTTTAATGGTTTATACCTATGGTCGCACTGTACAGGTTGCCTTGTCCGAATATTGATTGCCGTTCATCTAATTTAGTAATTTTTGAATACCCCAGGTTCGTAAACAGTTCTTTCAGCTCTAAAAAAGGAACCGGAAAAGGAACCCATTGATTAGCTATGGCAGTATCATATTCTACTATCACAAATTTCTTATCTGCTGACAGATATTTTTCCAACCGATTAATAAGCGTCGCTTTATCTTTTATATAATGCAGCGAGTTAGCCATTAAAATCCCGTCCAGGTTTGAAAAGTCAAAATCAGATTCTTCAAAATCAGCTTTTATAAAGTCAACAGAAACATTATGCCCCAATGATTGGGGGAAATTCTGCGATTGATTGTCCACAGCGTAAATATGACTTTTCTCCGGTAATAAATGAGCCAAAGCACTAGTAAAAGTGCCACCGCCACAACCTAAATCTGCCCAAACCTGGGGCATATTGGAATGCGGGATGGCTTTTTTAATCAAATTGATGGCTTCCTGTTGCTTCATACTTATCCAAAAACACTAAGGTTCTTAGCAATATCTTTCCCTTCATACGGTGGAAAAACGTCTAGTTCTAAATCCGGGTTCCCTATCAGCATGGCTTTTGTATTGCTCAACGCATCAAAACCTGCTTTACCATAGTATTTGCCCATTCCGGCATAACCAACGCCTCCGAAAGGCAGGCTGTCTATCCAGCAGTGCAAATTGGTCTGGTTGATACAGCCACCGCCAAAAGAAACTGAATTTAAGAAATAGTCTATATTCCGCTGATTTTTACTAAAGAAATAAGCTGCCAGAGATTTTGGCTTGCGTTTGATGATCTCTACAATTTCCTTTAAATCCTTATATACTAAAATCGGAAATACAGGTCCGAAAATCTCCTGCTGCATCGCAGGGTCTTCCCAGGTGCTCGGGTATAAAATAGTCGGTTCTACATATCTTGCTTTTACGTCAAATCTTCCCCCTAAAATTACTTTTTCGGGAATGATATAAGAGGCTACCCTTTCGGTATCATGTTCGCTTATCATCCTTGCAAAATCAGGACTTTGACTTGGGTCTTCACCATACATTTTTACAACAGATGCTTTGAGCTTATCCAGAAATTCGTCAGCAATACTCTCATGGACATATACGTAACCTGGTGCAATACACCATTGTCCCGAAATAGCCATATGCCCCCAAACAATACGGTCAACTGCAATATCAAGATTGGCTGTTTCATCAACTACGGTCGGATTTTGACCACCTAATTCCAAAACAATAGGTGTAAGGTTTTCAGCGGCCGCACGCATTACGACCTTGCCTACCGCAGAACTTCCCGTAAAGAAAATAAAATCGAAAGGCAGCTCTAACAAGGCCGTGATTTCTTCTCTTCCTCCTGTCACAATATTAACAGCTTCAGGTTCAAAATATTTTGGGATAAGTTCCTCAAAAAGTGCAGCAACCGTAGGTGTTGTATTGGCAGGTTTCAAAATAACCGGATTCCCGGCTGCCAACGCTGCAATGGCAGGATCAAGCAGCAATAAAACAGGTGCATTAAACGGGCCTATAACCAGGGTTACTCCGAAAGGTTCCTTGTAAATAATGCCTCTGTTTCCGGTTTCCTCCAACCCTTTGGGTATAGCAACAGGTTCGGGAGCCATCAATTGTTTGAGGTTTTCTCTATAATATTTGATATTTCCCAACGGAACTGTAATTTCGAACAACTGCTCGAAAGGCGGTTTGTTGAAATCGGCTTTTAGTGCCTGGCAAAATGTCTCCTGATTTTCAATGAGCATTTTCTCCAATCTGTTCAGCTGGTCTATACGCCACTCATAAGTTTTGGAAGTATCGGTATAGAAAAATTCTTTTTGTGTATCAAAAAGTGATTGGTAATTATTCATAATTGTGTTGTTTTTTGTATTTCTAATAAATTGTTTCAGTAAAACATTTTGAGTTACGTATTCAGAACTCAGTACAGATAATTTTGTGCAATGAATAAAACATCAAAGACTAGCAGAATAAAAAAAATACAGACTTGTACTTTTTCACTTGAGGATTTGATTCCGAGACAACAAAGAGCAATATGCAGTGCATTTCTTACCGGATATGTCCAGTGCAGTGACTGAAAATAGGCCTTTCCTTTCAAAAGAGAGTCTCCAAAATCTATTACGAATAGAAGTATCTGAAATAAGAAAAACCAATTTTTCCTAGAAAAAAAATAATCCTTATAGTTTTTGTATTCATCTATATGATCCGGAAAAATCAGGACACATAGCACATAGTATAATGTGGTATAGATAATTAAAAACAAATAGCTTAAAAAGTTCCAATGTTGAACAGCTTCAAGCCGGTGTTCCCACCACCAAAAAAGGACAATCAGAATAAAAATGTAAAATACCCAGCCTAAATGTAACCAGTAAACAGATTTGCGTTTTCTGGGATGATCTATCAGTTTTACCACATTTTTCAGTAATTGAGCTACTCCAAAGCCCAAAATCATACTAATTATAACTCTTATATGAGAAAATGAATCCATAAATTTTTTTAAAATTTGAATAAAATGGATAATCTGGTTATAGAATTCAAGGTCGCGGCTATTGGAAACTGAACACTGAGCTTTTTCTTATGAAAGGTATGATTAAGGTGTTTTCCGATTATATTGTTTTGCCCTTTCTTTATTTTACGTTGAATGTCTGCTGAAAATGAAAACCAGCTGGTCAATAACAGCTGGTCTTCGAGTCGATTATCTTGTCGTATAACCACCATTGGCAAAAATCGTTTGCCCGGTAATCCACCATCCATCCGATACCAAAAATTCAACCAGTGGAGCGATGTCTTCAATTTTTGTTAAGCCACCGAGGGCAGATGCGGATTTGTGATATGCTACAGCATCAGCGGTTTCCTGGCCATAAAAAAGGAGTATCCATCGGACCTGGTGCAACAGCTGTCACGGAGATTCCTCTTGACCCAAATTCTTTGGAAGCAGCTCTTGTAAAATGTTCAACAGGGGCTTTGGCGCCTGCATATGTAGAATATAATCCGGTATATGCCGCTAACAGTGAAGTCACAACCGTACAGATCTTCCCGTTATCGTTCAATTTTTTCCGGCTTCCTGCAAGAAGAAATAAGCTGATTTTGAATTGATACCAAACATTTTATCATACTCCTCTTCAGTAGTTTCCGTGAATGGCTTTTTCAATACCATTCCAACCGTGTTGATGGCAATATCAACACCTCCGAATTTAGCAATTGCCTGATCAAAGAATCTGCTAACATTTTCAACTTTTGTTAGATCGCCCTGGAACAAAAATGCTTCTGCTCCTAAGCCTTGAACTTCCGCCAAAGTTTGTTCGCTTTCGGCTCTGGAGCTTTCGCTGTTATAATGTATTGCCAGCTTTGCTCCTTTGGCCGCAAAATCTTTGCTTAATAATCCACCAAGGTTTTTACCGCCACCAGCGATCAAAACCACTTTTCCTTTTACATCATGTGTTGACATTGTATTATTGATTTAAATGTTATGATACAAAAATCTATATTGAAATTCATATTTGCGTGGTGAACTTTACGGAATATGTTAGATATTCAGAATTTATTTTACCTAGTATGCCATGAATAATAAGGTTGGCTTTCTGCAATTTGTGCAATGAACAATATGGTTTCAACAAATATTTCCCTTGTTTTTACGAAAGTCAGCGGTAACCAACCTCGGTAATAGCGGCTATAAGTTTTGGAATTGGTTCAGCAGTTACCAATGTAGCTGCCGGATTTTATTGGAAAAGCAGCACTACAAGCCGGAATGCATGGTATGAATGTAGGGATGATTGCTAGGCTGATAAAAAACTTATGAATAATATGAAAATTAGTTTTGATGGTGCTTTGGGCGGAGATGTAAAAATTTGTTTTCGTAGGTACATTTTCTAAGTAATTTGTCACTGTAAAGTTTATGAATATAATAGTAAGCTGCATCAGGCTTTTTAAAAAGTATATATATTTTGGCTTTTCCTAACCAAACCATTTCCCGTGAGAAATTTTTACTCATTAAAACTGAATCCTGTTCACATCTATTATAAAGATATAGTGAATTTTTGTACTGCTTTTTAAGTAAACTGATATTTGCCATCCTACCGATCAATAAAGCATTCGAATATGGTGCTAAATCTGAATTATTTTTCATTTTTCAGATGCTTTCTTGTAACTCGACTGCGCCGCCGAATCCAATGCTTTTTTATTGCCTGAATCTTTATAAATTTCTCTCTTTCGAAGGAAAACAAATCTGATTCAATAAAGCCAATTTAAAAAAAGAAATTATTGTGTTAAATTTTTAAGAGAAAGATGTCAACATCTCTCTCTTAAAATTTACTTATTGCTTCAAAATATTGTAGATCAGATAAAAACAACCTTTTACTTTTCTGAAACAGCAAAGATTCCATACCTTATACTCATATTCCATACTCTGGTTTTGGAAATTCACCAGGAGTTTTATACCGCGTTGATTTTCCTATATGATACCATGCTCCCAATCCTGAGATCATTAAAGTCATATAATGGATAAAACGTTCTACATCTTTTTGGTATGAGCCAAAGTCTGAAAGATTGTTCTGTAATTCAACAAACTCTTTCACATAATTATCATGAATACTCATTGCTTCTTCTATTGCTTCTTTCACTGAAACTTTAAACTGATGCTTTATAACCAGTATAATGTTAAGAACTTCTGTTTCTACTGCCAGCTCTTTTTCTATTGAAGCAAAATCATTTTGAATGGCCATAATACGGCACATGAGCATTTTTAGTCGTTTTATAATGGGATGCTTTGATAAATTATCTGGAACAATAAAATTGATAGAAGGTTCAACAGGATCTCCATAAGGATACATCGAAATAGAGTATTCACGAATAAGCAGCAGGTTATTCAAGGTCGGAAATTGTTTCTTTAATTTATAAGGTGTTTCCTCCATGATTCCATAGGTAGTATAATCATGAAAATTTTCTGTCCAGCGCTGAAACCAGCCATCCGTCACATAAGGAGCAAACTCCTTTCTCGATAGTGTAACCTGCCTTATGCTGAATACGTTATAAACAAATCTACCTGATATGATACCGCTTAATAGCTAAAAACATTAATTTTATAGAAGTCCTCAATACCTATTATTACCATGAAACCCCATATCATGAAAGTAAAAACAAAATCAATTTTATTTATATTGTTTATTTTAAATAATATCTACTGCTATTCTCAAGATTATTCAAGTCAGCAATATGAAAAAGCTCTTAAAATAATTCCTGAAGGAAAAATTTTAGCAGAAAAACATAATGATTATTATTCTCTTGCATGGCTGTATACCCAGGAAGGAATAATTTATAATGCCTTAGGTTATACTAAAAGATCCCGCAAATCACTCCAACAAGGACTATGTTTAGTAAATAAGATTAGTCCTAATGAAGCTCATCTCATAAAAGCAACGGTCTATAGAATTCTACCATTAAACATTAAGAAAGAAAATAAAAATGATAACGATTCTATATTATTATATCTTCTCAAGAGCTATGATGAATCAAAAAAAATGTATAAATCTCCTGTTAGAAACATATGCATTGCATTATCTACCATAGAATTGAGTCAACAGTATTATTATAAAAACGATATAAACAATACCGAAAAGTATTTAGTTCAATTTGAGGCTGCTTTGAAATCTGAAAACGATAAGAGCGAATTTATTAAGTATTATATATTAAAAGGAAATATTGAAAATAAAAGAAAAAGATATTCAAAAGCTTTGGAAAACTTTGATAAAGCATTAGAACTTACTACTCATTATAATGTATATCCATTAACCTTAAAGAAAATTTATACAGGAAAAACTGAATCCTTTCTGGGACTTCAAGATTATAAAAACCAGGCCGTCTATTCTGAAAAAGCTCAAAAGATAGCTGATAGCATCTTAAGTACTGAAAAGAATACTTTGAATACTATTATCTCCAAACAGAATAGTACCAATACTTCTCAGCCCTATGTGAAAGATAAAACTAAATTATTGATCATTATTCTTAGTCTTTCAATTTCTATTACTGTTTTTGTACTATAGACTTTTTATACAAAAAAGAAAAAACACAATAATAATCCTGAGCAATTTACTGACAGTGAAAAGAGTACTGAAGAAAAAAATATTTCACTTTATAAAAAGGATATCAGTAACGAAAATCTAACAGGGCTTAAATTACTTGTCCAAAACAAGGACCAATCCTTTCATTTAAAATTTTCCGAAACATTCCCAACATTTAATAAGCAGTTATTACAAATCAATTCCCAGCTTACTTATTCCGATCTGGAATATTGCGCATTAATCAGATTAAATCTGGATAATAAAGTAATAGCAAACTATAAAAGCATCAGTCCCAACTCTGTTATCAGTAAAAAATACAGGTTAAGAAAAAAACTGAATATAAGTAAAGATGAAAATATGTACACCTGGATGTTAAATCTCAAATAAAATTCAACATTTTCATCTCTCCTTCCCCGGTTGTCTATAAAAATGATAGACATCAATAGCGCATACCATCTCTTTTATAATGCTAAAAAATAAACCCTGGAATACCTTTGCATAAGAATCAAATGATCTATTGAAATAATTGTTTAGAACATTCACTATTCTCATCACTTAAGATTTAAACTCTATAGTTATAAGATAGATTATTGTTAAAGAGGTTTCGATTCTATTAACACAAATGTTATTATATGTTTGATGTGGAAGGAAAGATATTTCCCTCATATCCTTCTATTCCAAATCAAAATTACAAGAAAGAATGATACAGTGTACTTCACTCCAATGACATATTATACACAAATAATAGTTTTTATAATAAGCAAATAGACTAGTTAATTATACAATAACAATGTAAAAATTACACGATGAAAAAAAACAATATCTTTTATTCTGCCTACTAGCGATAAAAGGATATACCCAGGTGGCTATCTCCACAAACCCCAGTGATCATGACCCTCATCCCAATGCAATCCTGGATGTTAAATCAACAATTCCGGCTAAAGCTGTTTTACTGCCTTCAGTATCTCAAATAAGAAATGCTGCTAACCCTGTTGGGGATGATACCTTTAAAGGAGCATTGGTATACAGCAAAAATAATGTATCCATATATGAACATGATGGCACACGGTGGCGTAGTACATATGATTATGTAGTAGAAACCAAACCGCAGTATTTGGCCCATTTTTCAATACCTGCTGATACAAAAATTTACTGTACTGCTAATGTGCTAGCAAACTGTAGCGGTGAAGCACCATTACTCATTACTAACACAACTCCTTCAGACTTTAGCGGTACTTTTATTAATTTATCTTTGGCTAATAATGAAATAACAGTGAATGAGGCAGGATTATATAGAATTACTTACAGAGTTAACGCTACTTATAACGGGCCTACTCCTAATATCAACACGAATATTACTGATCTTCAGATAAGGTTACAAAAGGCTCTGGTATCCGCTCCCAGAACATTTACTACAATTGATTCTCAATCCTTCATTCCTGACAATGCAAAATTTGGATATACTCCTGTATTTAATGGTTCCATTGTCACCAAACTGAATGTGGGTGATAAAATCCGCCTGGCAGGTTATCTGCAATCTGCAACCAATGCATCAATATTTACCACTATATATGTATCAGCAACTTTTACTAATAATCCGGAAATTATTTTTGAAAAAGTGGTGCTTTAATTTTTAAAACATAAAAAATGAAAACAAAAATATTCAGCTTTTTTGGAATTGTCCTGTTTGGGCTTACAATTCCTGCCCAGATTTTACTATCTAAAACTGCTGGGAACCCCAATCCTAACGCCTTACTGGACCTAAAAGATCCAGCAAAAGGAGTAATATTTACAAAGGCCTCCGACATCCTTTCTTTCCCTTTACTTAATCTTTCTCAAGAAGATCAGTTTAATGATCTTCCCGCTCTGGAAGGAGCAATTTTATATAATAAAGCAGATAAGCAATATGATAAGTATGATGGAACAACTTGGATTCCTGCATTGCAGCTAGGTGGATTTTTTAATCCGTTTGAAGCACGTACAAAATCAAGTGGAGCACAGACCTGGTCATGTATTTCACTTATACCAGGTCTTAGTTCCTGCTCATTATCACAGTTATTTTTTGGTACCAATAACAGGCAAACTATTCCAATTTCTAATACAACAAATAGAACCCAATTGCTTGTGAATAATTTAAATGTACAGGTGGGAGCTAATTATATTGTTATTCCTACTGCAGGACTTTATTACATTTCAGGGGTAGTTGGTTTTACTGGTACCAGTTTATTAAGTCTTGGCCAGGATGTATCTTATTGGGTAAATCTGGATGTGAGTTATGACAATGGGACAACCTGGACTACTTTGGCTTTCAAGGAAACTCTTCAAAGTGGAGGATTATTTCTTGATCTTGGACAAGCTGGAAATAAAAGTGCCAGTGTGTCTTCCACAATTACCCTACCAGCTAATGCAAGAATAAGGCTAGCTGCCGCAGTTTCTACCAATTCAGCTCTATCCTCGTATTCCAATTCTACAGATCATACAGATACATACATTAATGTGGAAAAAATAAAATAACATTAAACAAAGCAAGACGATGAAAAATTATATATTATTAGCCAGTATACTAGGTTGTACTTTTATAAAAGCACAAGTAATTATGGGCGGAAGTAATTTACAAACTCTATACACCCAATTAGAATTGCAGAATACAACTGGTCAAAAAGTATTGATACAGCCTGCAGCAAGTAATAATACAGCATTACCCAAATACAATACTGCTCAGGCAGATGGGTACGACGATGATCCTTCTATGGAGGGAATGCTTATGTATGATAAAAATGCAGCAATATCAAAAGTTTATGACGGTACTACATGGAAACAGGCATTTATCCCTCAGGGCAAAGCCACCACATGGACCCGTGCAAGAATTGAAAGCTCGTCTGTTACATGTGTAGGCCCTTTGTGTTTAGGAAATGCTAATCTTCCATTATCAATTCCATCTAATGATAACCAATTTTCAGATTATTTATCTATATTTCAACCATCCAATACATTTCGTATACGACAGAAGGGATTGTATAGAATCAATTTCAATTTGTTATTTAACGGAGCTAATATTGGCTTTACACCTGTAAAAGTGAATATAGCTGTAGCCGTAAACGGAGAGCAAAAGGCATACATGTTAGCAAATTCTGCATTCATTAGTTCCAATAGTTTTTCAGCTTCCTTAGACTCAGTTTTATTTCTTGATATAAATAATGATGTCAATTTCAGAATTAGTATTAATACTGCAGGGTTATCTCTTGCTGCTTTTACTTTTGGAGGAACACCTGACAGCAGTGTCAGCTTAGAAAGAATATTATAAAATAATAAGAGAAGTATTTTTAAACTTTACAATGATTGATTAATGAGTCCAGATTATAAGAAAATATTTGAAGATATAATTAAATATCAGCATCCATTAAAAGCTGAAGTTTGCGAAACGCTCCTGAACAAGGAAAGTTTAACGGGAATAGATATAATTACCCTTAACAATCTTATTTTCGGATCACCAAGCAGTCGGGAGACTGTCAAATTTAACCAAAAGCACCGTTCTTATGATAAGCAATCAATAGTACAAATATTAGATTATCAGAAAAAACATAATCTTAACAATACTCAAATTGCCCTAAAATATAAGCTCAGCAGAAATACCGTTGCTAAATGGAAGAAGCTTTGCCTAAATCAAAACATTGAATAATTTTTTTATCGAGTAGTATTCGCTCTTGTGTTTCTATTTTAGCCTTCCCATGTTGGAAGGCTATTTTAGTATAGTTTTTTGAATATTATTCTTGAATATATAAAAACCCAAGAAATAATGAAATATATATTGATGAAGATGAAGCAATTGTTATCATAGCTTCAAAGAAGATGAAAATACTGAGTTAAGAGGTTGATTGGTTAAAGGAATATTGAACACAAAATTATAGATAATAGACTATTCTAAAGCTGTTATCATTTTTGTTGAACGAAAAATTGAAAAACTCGAACACATATTTATATTGTAGAACTCCAATGTAATTAATTGTAAATCAATACACAAAGCACATAAAAAAAGGAGACGTTAAAAAATAAACGTCTCCCTAAGATGAGAGGTAGTCCTGTCGAACTCTTAATACCATTCTTGAGTTTTTTAGACACAATTAAATAACTGATAGTCAACCAGCTAAATTACACTAATTTAAAATTAAATAAGCTTAACAAAGGTATTAATTAAAAATCATAATTGGCAAGGGAGAAACCCCAAAAAAATCCATATTATCGAAAGCGTCTTGAGGGGTTACAATCGAACACTTGACATCAGGCAAAACAAAAACGCAGTAAAATATTACTGCATTTTGTAGAGCACCAAGCATTAATACCACATTATTTGCAATATCGATTTTACCTTGTCTTCTTACATCATAATTTATTTTCAAAAAATGCTTTACATCTTCTCCTATACCATTCCAGCCCAGCCATTCTGTAAATTTAGAAATAAGAGCTTATAAAATTGTTCATATAATTCAGATGTATAAGTGAAATCATCTATATTTTAAATAAAATACTACTCTTTATACGTTCATATTTCATAAACCCTATACTTATGAAATCAGCGTATTTATATGTCAGAGTTAGCACTGATGAACAAATGAGAAAAGGCTATTCTCTTCCCGAACAGGAAGAAAGATTGGTGAAATATTGTGAACTGAATCAAATTGTTGTTAAGGGAATCTTCAGAGAAGACTTTTCAGCAAAGGACTTTAATCGGCCTGAATGGAAAAAAATAATTAAAACTTTAAAAAATAACAAAAAAAGACCTGCAGAGAATATACTATTCATTAAGTGGGATCGATTTAGCCGTAACATTGAATATGCCTATCAAATGCTTGGTATATTAAGAAGCTTAAATACAAAGCCATTCGCTATTGACCAACCAATCGATTTTGATGTTCCTGAAAGTATAGTGATGCTTGCTGTTTATCTTTCAATACCTGAAGCTGAAAACAACAGAAGGGGGCGAAATGCTTCTGATGGAATGCGTAGGGCTCGAAAAATGGGGAGATGGCCAGGAAGGGCCCCAATGGGATATATAAACCAGTCAACACAAGATGGTAGAAAAATCATGAAACTTAAACAGCCACAGGCTGATTTAATTAAATGGGCTTTTGAACAGTTTGCAACCGGTACTTATTCAATGAGTCGGGTGAGAACGATGGCGGTCCAAAAAGGTTTACTATGTAGTAAGAATAATTTTTGGAAGATATTACATAATCCTATTTATTGTGGGATAATTACAGTTAAAGCAACTAAAGATGAAGAGGTTCAATACGTAAAAGGAATTCATAAGCCGATCATAACAGAGAACCTTTTCCGAACAGTCCAGTTATTACACAAAAGTAAACGTAAACAGAATGAGTCAAAACTTCAAACAAAATTTCTATTCCCTCTCAGAGGAATCATAAATTGTCCTTTTTGTGGACGAAAGCTTACAGGAAGTACATCTCAGGGCAAAAGTAAAAAATACAGATATTATCATTGTAGTACATCTAAATGCAAAGGCAGATTTAGAGCAGATTTTTTGGAAAAATCATACGAAAATCTCTTAAAAAAAATCACCCTCATTCCTAGTGTACATGGACTTTTTAACCTCATTCTCGAAGACGAAAATATACTCACAGCAAGAAGGCAAGCATTGAATGAAAAAAAGGTGTCATTGCAGAAATTTCTCAGAATAAGGAGCTCATAGCAAAAGCAAGAAGATACTTATTGGCTGGAAAAATAGACTTTGAAGATTTCAGAGATACTAAAAAAGAGCATAATCTAATTGCTCACAATTTAAACGAGAGATTACAGCATCTTACACAGAAATTGAATTTGGATTTTTATAAAGACAAAGAAATATGGTCAAAAGATGGGATTAATATTTTTCAAGTCTATAACATTCAGGACTTCGTTGGTAAAAGACACATTACAAGTATGTTTACACCTTCTGAAATAAATATATCCCAAAAGGACTTTAAGACAATACAAATCAATCCAATTCTAAAAAAATAATAATGTATGATGGGGTAATCAATACTAGAACTGATAAAGTTCTAAAAACTATCGAAAAAAACATCAACAGAAGTACAAAATATTTTTCTGGACGAATGGTTTCTACTATCCAAGCGATAAAGATCCTGAGAAAAAATGGAATACATACTGATGAAGATGAAGCAATTGTTATATTAGATTTCTTATACATGTTAGCTGCTTCCTTCAAAAAAGATGATGATCTTGAGCTTCAAGATTGATTGGTTAGAGGAATATCGAACAAATAATAATGGATAATACAATATTCTAAAGGTAAATATCTTTTCGTTTAAGTGACCTCACTGGTACAAAATTCGAACTCTTTATTAGAAGATTTAAGAAAACTAAATGCTCTTGATCATATGTTTTCGCCTTAATAAAATCAATTATTTAAACATTCCCTTTTTTGAGATATTATTTGGAAAATGTAGAATTGATATTTGATAAAATGCAAACTTAAATTGAAAACATAGCTTCTTTCAAATTACGCAGTCTGATAAGTCAGTTTGTTAAAAACCGGATAAACTGATATTCTATAAATTATGTGTTTATTAGCCTACGTAGATTACGTATAAAAAAGATTTTATACAAAGAATCATGCAGCAATATATCCAGCTAAAAAACGATAATAGCCGGATCTCATGAGCCGAAATTTTTAATAAAAGAATATATATTGGTAAGCAGAGTAGCAAATTCGTTTTTAGATTACAATTTATTGTATAGTCTCTTCCATTTTGTAACTGTATTGCGGCTTAATTTAAAATGCGATGCTACACTGACATTACTAAGCTTATTAATTTTCTGATATCGAAGAATTTCCAAAATAGCAGACTCGTCATAAGAACGTAGCTTTTGATTAAAACGATATGATCCATTGCTGAAAAGCAAATTATTTAATTTAATTACATCTAACGCAGATAAAATATCCTTTTTTAATAGAGTTTTACAGCTTACCATTTTGTCCGGATATTTTTGTTCAATAAGATCTTCATAGATCTTACTATAATTGGGATACTGTTTCATTCTTGAAATTTTTTTATCCATTTATACAATGTTGTTTTAGGAATTCTATATTCCTCAATGATCTGTGATTTTGTCTTTCTACCTGACGAAACTTGATCCAAAATAAAGTCAATCACTTCCTTCGAATAAATTGCTTTTCGAAAAACTGGCAGATTTGTCTTATCCTGCTTAATATTCGGTCCCTTAGGTGGAGAATACAAAATCAAATGCTGTGAATAGATACGAAAAAAATCGTATTCAGTTAACTTAGAGAACCTTAACAATGTATCGCAATCAATATTTGCAGACTTATATATTTGATGTAAATCAACGTCCATAACATTTAAAAAATTACAAACCCGGGATATTTCTATTCCGCTTTCTTTAATCTTTTGTTCTATCATTTGTCCAATATGGATATTTTTAAAATTCATAAACAGTTTATAAAGGTATATAGGTAATAAAGATTACAAGTCCAGGTGCTGTTTTGTACTATTGACATCCGACCGGATTACACCGTAATTCTATCAATATGTGTATTTCCAGGCTTTAAATTGCATTGCCGCTTACATCTAGTTTTTGATTACAAGAGACAGTATCAAATAAATTAAGATAATTAAACGTCATTCTCATACACAAAGATTGTTTGTCTGTTAGAGAAAATACATGCCGGAAACCTGAGAATCTGTCTCAAATCTTCGCTCTATCAGAAACTCCGGACTTTATGAGGGAAAATGACTGAAAAAATCTAAATAGAGCAAAGCGTTGGTTGTGTTTTTAGAATATTTTAATTGTAACTTTTCTGATGTAAATAGACTTAGTTTTTAATTTAGATTAGCATCATAAATAAAAAGTGGGTTAATATCAATAGTACTTATCTTGAGCTCAGACAGGTATGCACCTAAAACTCTAGAAGACAAATTTATTAGATTAACACAAAAAAAACTTTACTGCATTTATACCGCACACCATAAAACACTGATTTACTGATAGCATAATTTATTAAAAATTAAAAATTCTGAATCCATTTATAAAGATCAATATCACTGGAAAGTTTTAATTTCTTTCGGAGTCTGTATTTTTTCGATTCAGCAGTTCTAATTGATATATGATCATAATCAGAAATCTGTTTGTTGGACAGGTTCAGTTTAAGAAATGCACATAATTTTATATCATTTGGATTAAGTTCCGGATATTTTGAAATAAGGCAATCATAAAAATCAGAATGCGAATCTCTAAACTTAATCATAAAGGAGGGGTCTGATCGTTTAGCGAGCATGATCAGTTCTTCATATGTAGTAGTTAATTTCCGCTTAAGGTTTTCTGATTCTTTTACTTTTTCATTGATCACGGCATCTTTAATCCTTTCCCGGCTTCTGGAAAATTTAAAAACAAAATATACTATAATACCGCCTAAGAAAACAATACTGAGTATGACATACAATAAAACAAAACCATATTTTTTTTATTATCTGTCTGCTCCTTATGCATCCGTTTAATGATCATGTTAATTCCGGCATTTTCCTCTTGCTGTAAGCTATCATTTAGAACAGAGTATTTTGCGAGATATTCACTCTCTAGTTCGGGTAGATTCAGGCCGTTGTACGCCTCAGCAATCAATTTGTAAGATTCCAGTGTGCCTTTACCTAGTTGAGCTTTTGAAGTAATATTTAAAGAACTGAATAAATAGTTTAAAGCTTTATTGTAATCCTTCTTTTCAATATTCAGCTTTCCAAAAGCCCTGAGTACATTGGCCTTACCTTCAATAGGAATTTGTTGGGTAGTGAGAAGTTCATTCGCTTTATTAATGTAAAATTCAGCAGAGTCTATATTATTTAACTTAAAATGCCTTTCAGCTATCGTAATGAATAACGCTGGCGTTGGAGATTTCATACATTTCCGTTCATTGCTATAAACGGAATCCATTAATCCTAAATACTCAAAACTATTTCTCTTCCAATCATAAATACTGTAGAGCCTTTTTTGTTTTTCTTTTTGGTCTTTAATTTTTTGAGCCAGTACAAAAGCATTATCAAAGTATTTAATTGCCTGCTCATGCAACCCCAGAGAATTATAGTTTTTACCATACACAAAATACATATATGCTTCAAGATCATACTCTTTCTTATCCTTCAACTCTTTCTCAGCCATCTCAAGCATTTGAAGGCTCTCCTTATCTTTCTTCATCAGAATCAGCACATTCGCTAAATTAAGACATCCCCGTATCTCACCGTTTTCATAATTTAACCGCTGACATTCTTTTCGCAGTTTTGTTTCCAACAAGACGATTTTGTACAATTCCCCATTTTTTAAAAGTTTACTAAATACGGTGGTTTGCAAACTATCAATTTTCGCAGTGGTAATTTGGGATTTGAAATTACAGATCAGCAAAAGTAGTAGAACAATAAAAACTTTTTTTAAAGGGGCCATAGGTACTAGAAGAAAAATTAAGGTAATGTTTAAAATGTTATTTTACTCACAGTTACTTCAACGTAAACAGTTATTATTACAACACTAAAATTTAAAATGGTGAAAGCTTATATCGCTATTGGTTTTTTGAATTATAAAAAGCTTCCTAAAGAAATTGAGGCAATCAAAGCTTCTTTAACAAAAACTATTGGAATAGGAATCGAAGCTGGATATGCGAAAGGCTTGGGAAAGAATCTAATTTATATCAGACATATGAATACTGAACATTCCACGATACTTTCGGGCTTAGTGATCATAACGTCCTTTATTGCAGTACTGAAGACCTTTCAGCAAAATTAGATACCATTTTATCCCAACTTAGTTCTTTCCTGAATTTAAAAGACAATATTTGAAATAGTGTATGGGGATTTAACGTTTTTAATTCAACTTGTATTTTAAAAAAGGGAGTAGAAAAATTATTCATAGATATGATATATTACAGATTATATTGTTTAGATTTTGTATCGGTAGTTCGGAGTACCATTTGCTAATTATTAGCAGTACATCCACCCGCATTGAATCTTTGATATGCTATCTTACCTAACACAAATTTCACAAAATTCTCTAATATAATAAAGGAAAAATATTACATATTTTGGCACTTTTGTGACATTTTATCAATATTAAATTTACCTTACTATTTATTTATTATCAAAAAAGTAAAATATACAATTAAGATTGCCTCAGTTACTTTAAAAGGCGATTGTACAATCGCCTTTTCTGCTAAGAATACTTCATATTTGCCAATATAAAAACACGATACATCAATACAAGTACATAGCAATTATCATTTTCAATTTGTCATCCATAAGAGCTATATGCTCCCAACAGTTCCTTATAAATTTTATAGCAATAATTTAATTTATCTTCATAATAACATTTATAGTGCAGTATAAATAATATGCAAAAAAGCATTGCTATGATTATAGCTAGGTCCACCAATACCTGCTTTTGTCTCACAATAAATAACATCTCCCGCATTAAGCAGCTTTACATAAGTCCCGGATAGTATAAAAACATTTCCTTGCTGAGGAGCCCCGCCGAAGGTCCAAAAATTATTACCAGCATGAATATAAAGTCCATAATTTGGTGGGTCAGAAGCATTTTCCAGTCTTACTCCGGCTACAATATGATATATTCCTGTTTTGGCTACTGTATAGCTGCTATTAGCAAAGTTCCAAGTACCTGCACCTGCAGTATTGATATTGACTGTCCCAAATATTACTCTGTTAGCGGCACCATTTCCAGGCAGAGTTGCACTACTGGCAGCTTGCTCAGCATTAAAAACATTATTGGGAGTTTTTAAGGTGTTAATAAAGTCATTACTGGTAATCTGTGAAACAACTCCAGTTCCGTCAGAAAGCAACATATTAGAACTTCCAAGCGTAGTTTGTGTCGGTAACGAGCGAAACCTAGCATTGCCATTTACATCCAATGTGTTGGTTGGAGCATTGGTTCCTATACCAAGTTTTCCAAACGTATCTAATGTCATTCTAGAGCCCACCCCTGTTCCTCCGGTGTAGAAATGCATTGCTGATCCTAGAGTAGTTGGAGAATCCTCTTTTGTTACCAAAATAGATCCCAATGCCCAAGTACCATTATTAACATAACCGTTGAAATTGAAATATCCTACAGTTTGCCCAACAGGTATATTAGTATTGCCGTTAACCCTAGCCAAATCAATACTTACTGGATTAGTACCTGTAGAATTGAGTGAAATTTGAGTGAAATTAGACTCAAATTTTCCATTTCCTCTTACTTCAAGCTTTTCAGTGGGTGCTGAAGTGCCCAATCCAACTCTACTATTGGCTGCGTCTACCGAAAAAGTACTTCCGGCTACAGAGAATGCATTAGGCTGATTGGCTGTAAATGCCAGGGTATTGGCTCCCTGTGTTACAATTCTGTTACTGCTAAGTGCACCATCTGCGGTATAAATATTGACAGGAGCTGCGCCTACAGTTCCTCCGTCGGTAGCTCTCCACCCTGCATTACTGTATACAAATTCCAGTGCTTTTCCATTCGGTATGGTAACCGTGTTTAGTGCTGCACCAAACCCTCCAGTAGTGTTATTAAAAATTACCAGCCTTTGGCCGGCATTGGGAGCAGCCGGAACGGAAATCGAAACTGTTGCAGTAGCACTTCCTGTAAGCTGTGCCTGGCTTGTATTAGCCGGGATATTAGCCGTATTACCTGCAACACTTATGACTGTTTCACGGTTGGTAATAGCTCCATTCACATCAAGGGTTGTACCTGGAGTTGTTGTATTAATTCCTACATTGCCTGTTTGTGCAAAAAAAGCTACACTTACTACCGACAATGCGATTGAAAATAAATTTTTTGTGTTCATTTTTTATATTTTTTGTTAAAGGATATTGTATATTACTGCAGCGGGAAACATTAAAATTGAAATAGATTGAATGTATGCTCAGGGCGAAAATATTATATACATTCCCGCATTGCATCTATATTTTCCTGAGTTCTGCTTAGATTACCTATTATAAAAAAGTAGTAAAGTGGGGATCTATTACCATTCTTCTGCTTGTATGAGTTGATAATCAATAAATATCGGCTTAGGATTGGGCACTTCAGCACCCACTGAAAAGCTTGAAGTAAGAGGAAATGGAACCTTTGTCAGAAAAAATAGTGATAAGCAGTATGGTTTATTTATGATATTACCTATTGTGCCTTTGCAAATACCTGGGCTGTCATTGTTCCATAACCCCAGTTAAAGTTGGGATTACCAATATTGTCCCACATATTGAAAACAATATTTGTAGAAGTGAAACTACCTCCTCCTCCTAGCTCTATATAACCATTCAAATCATAGGTAATCGTTTTAACGGTACTAGTAGCATTTGTTTCTATCGCTATATAGGTAGCTCCTGAACTTACCATGCCTGAAGAGGCACCGCCACCAGCAGGAAGAATTGTATATTTCCGAGAACCTGCAGGATCTTCAGCTCCATCTCTCAAAAACCGTACGCCATAATACCCAAAACCACTTGCATTAGTAGGCACCACATTATATGTTCCTACTGGAACAGAATAAGTAACAATCACCCGGCAAGCACTGTGCGGAGGGATGTCAACAGTCAATGACAATCCCAAAGGCACATTATTAATAGTCGTACTAGGTCCAAGCCCGGTTCTTCTTACTGGAGCTGTAGCCACAGTATTGTAAGTATTATGAAGTACATATTGTGCAGGTGACCATTGCTGGTAAGTTCTCCATAAAGGGGAAGCAGGAGTACCATAATTTACATAGAAACCATCGCCTGTTGTGATAGAGCCTCCATTGCTGTACACCATAAGCCCTGTGGCAGGAGAGACAATGGTAGTTCCGTCTGTCTCACTTCCCAAGGAGGCTTTGGGAATCAGCACCCCTCCCTTTTACTAACAGTAGATTCCACATCTAATATAGCTGAGGGGTCAGGGTTGATTGTATTGATGCCTACTTGAGCAAGTGATATGGTTGACAATGTTACAGTTGCCAAAAGTGTAAAAAATGTTTTTTTCATTTGTTTAATGTTTTGTTATTAACTTATTGTTTAATAAACTTTATAAATATGAGGGAATTATGCTTTGGAATATCTACTACAAAAGTATACCTATTATTAAAAAAATCTATACTGCATTTTTACTGCATTATGTATTTTACTGGTTTACAATATATTAAATCAATTACATTAATCTGTAATATCAAGTTTATTTTAATTAAAGCAGTGGTATTTCGCAAATTAAAAGCGGCAATGGAGAATCGCAGTTATAAGGACTATTTTAAACAAAAGGAGGAAATGTTAATTAAAAATAAGGGGCAAACCAAAAATGGGGCAACATGTCATTTCGATATAATAATCAACTTGCTTTCAACAAGTTAATTATAATCATGGGAAAAAGTGGTTTTTTTATATTTTTTCCCATGCATATTAGCATGCTGTATAGCTACAGCCGTTTACCCCGCTCTGACATCAAAATCTCCGAAGGCGGATTTCTGGGAAAATACTAATCACCATTCTGAGCCAGATGCTTATCATTTAGCTTTCGCTTCTTCTTATACATTTTAAGCATTATTGGTCTTGTATCAGCCATTACCAAACTATTATAAAACAAGATCTCTATCATCCATAACCCCCTTTATAACCAAATTTGGGAGGCAGTTAATTGTAATAGAGAAAAGTTCTAAATATTCTGGAACTTTTCTGACATCTTATTTCTATAGTCAAGCGGAGTTAATTTTTCTTTTTTTCTGAATTGCTTTGAAAAGTATGATAAATCTGCAAAACCAAGATGTTCTGAGATTTTGCAAATGTTCCAGTCAGTATGAACCAACAGCCTTTTGGTCTCCAGTAATACACGTTCCCGAATAATATCGCCAGCCGTCTTTCCAATTACATGTTTGGTAACTTCATTCAGACGATGCGGGGTTAAACCGAGCTGCTGAGCATAAAACTCAATTTTTTTTCATTCAGATAATGACAGTCAACCAGTTCCCGGAACTTTCGAAGCCGTAGACTATTTACATTGTCATAAATATAATCGTGGGTACTGATAATAATACGCTGAAACCTGTTGAGTAAAACAAACAGTAAATGACCGACAATAATTGCTGACTTTTCAGATAGCCCTATTTCATATTCCAACATTTCCATGAGCAGTTTCACCTCATTCACCTTATCATCCGTTAATTTAACGAATGGTTGTATAGTACTGTTATTAAGAAAGCTGAGGGAAAAAAGTTTATCCTTATTATTTGAGGTAAGCAACAAAAACTCTTCAGTAAAAGTAATACTGTACCCCTTCACATTTTTTGTTGTTGACATCTGATGAAGTTGGCCAGGTGAAATAAAAAATAAAGTATTGGGCCCAATTTCTGTTTGGTGATAATCAACCCTATTGACAGCACTGCCTGAAGTAAGCCACAGAATCTCATAAAAACTATGCTTATGGGGCCACTGTAGATCAGGAGGGCGATTAAGATCCTCAAATCTTTCAAACATGAATTCATTTCCTATAGAATTTTCAGACTTAAAATCTTCAATATTGTAAATTTTAAACATAGTGTGTTGATAAAATAATAAGTTTGAAAACTTACAATTTTTGTGAGACACCTCAAAATATTCAATTCAAAAAAAAAATTTTGCATTAAAATTTTTGGAAGGTTAAATACCATCGATGTTGAGCTTTATGTTTTATAACTATCATCTAACTTATTTGTCTTTATTAATTTCTTTACAATTTCTACACAACCTGGAAAATCCTTTTCAAAATTTTGGTTCAGTTCTTCTTCAATTGTGGAATAATCATATTTATCATGTTTTGTACTCTTTGTATTAAGATTCTTTTCACTAAAAATACTTTTTGCACTGTTCTTTTTAAAACGTCGATTTTGGTTTTTATCAAAAAGATAAATCTCATTCTTTCCTTATTGAAAAAATTCTTTATATGTGCTTGTGAAATATAATGGTGGTTCTTGGGTATACTCATAAATAATTTTAATATTTTTCCTTTATCCCTGTTCTTATGAGGTTGTTACGTTTTGTGAGACTTCATTTTGATAGGAATTAATAATTTTTTCGTTTAATAATAGCAAAAACGTTCCCCAATGTTGGGTACAAACACTTAATCGCTCCGACCACTTGGAAGCGGCTTCCATGTCAATATTGATTCTAGCATTTTCTTCAAATACCATTGATTCAGGAAGTATATTATCTTTAATATCAAACAATGCTTGGTAAAATGCTCTTTCCAATTCGCTTTCTAAATAAGCTTTTTCATCTATTGGGAACCTATTTACCCAAAGAACTAGGGAATCAAGCATAGGCTGTAACGACTCTTGTATTTCCGTACAGATTCTCTCTATGTGCTGCCTCAAATCTTCACTTTCAAACTTATCCAGTTTCAATTCATCCAACTGTCGCAAATCATAAAAATGATCTACTAAAAACACCAGCCTGCTATAGCTCGCAGAAGCTTTCAATATTTCATTAAACTTGGGGTATAGAAGAGTCCAACTTTCAATTTTGAGATTTTCTATGATATCATCATCAATCTGTTTCGGCATGGAACTAACAACACCCTGTTCTTCAAATGGCTTTTCCATGACCGTACAGAAATGTACTTCATTGCAAAGATGATTCATACTTTTTCCACGTACTGTTTGGATAAAATACAAATTTGGATACCATAATTCTAGCATAAGGTATTTAAGACTCGTGTTTTCCGGCATCCCAATTATGAGGCAAATAATCTCGTAAAGTTCTGCATATCCGGTAAGTGACAAAAGAGGGCTATCACTATCAATGATGAAAACAGGTTTTCCCCCTGTTTTAGCATTGTTGATATATTTCACAGAAAACAGACTGGATGCAGAGGCATCTTTACAAGCTTTAATAATCTTTTTTTCAAAGTCATCTTTCAGTCTCAGGATTCGTTTGAAAGAATGATCTCCATTAACGCTATCATTCACAAAATCTCTCCAAAAGGTAGCTGCCGTTAGAAGTGCATTGGTTTCTATTTGCGTTTCGTGATGTGAGTCGATATTTCCAAAAGTGCTTTCATAGTTAAGATTATATTGTTTCAATTTTTTGATAGCATCAAATAAATTAACTTGAGATTGATACTCTATTTGTTCATTATGGCTATGTCCTTGTTCAGTCTTTAATTTAATTTTTGAATACAGTGTCTCAGCAGATTGTTGCATAAAAATTTCAAAACTGCTCTTAAAATCAGAAAGATTTCCAAAAAACTTTTCATGTTTAGACTTCAGTTTTTTGTTTACTTCTTCTTTCTCATTTTTTTCGTTTGATTGACTCTTTTCTACCCGATATATACCTAATGGATCGGTAATTGACTGCGGCTCCAAAATTTTTTCCGGCCACTGAAATAATGCATTGTGCATAATAGGGACAACAGGTGCATAAGTTTTACTACCTTTATATAACTGTTTGAAAGCTCTGTTATATTCATTGATCTTTTCCCGAGCCAGTATTTCCCATTGATTTAACATCGTACGATATTCATTCCAATCTGCCGGCCTGTTTTTATAATCATAAAGTTTGATAAAACATGAATTCATATTTACCCATTCTTCCAAATGCATATTTTCAATGGAAATTCTCCTGCGTGTTTCATCGTAATCCATAGAAAGCAACTTAAACCGATGCCCGTGCCCTTGGGAGTTGAACTGCTTTTGATCGGGTAAAGCAGTCCTGATAATATCAAGGATGTTTACGGCAAAATCATTTGTTGATCTTTCAAAATTATACTTAATAATATCAATGATAAAGTGTACATCCACCTGCCCTTCATTCATAGATAAATGGATAATGGCAAAATCTTTTTTTATTCTTTGTATAAAGAGGTCAATATGTCTTTCTCTGATTGCATTTAATACCGGAGAATAGGAATACATCCCCAACATTAATTTCGATAAACTTTTGCTATCCATTGTCTTAAATGCAAATTCAAATTGATACTCCGGAATGTCTGGCACAACATCTTTATCATTAGGAATATTTTTCAGCCAAAATAACGCTTCTCCATAAGATCTCCATTCAAAACTATTAATTGGTAATGCGATCGGAAAAGGAAGTTTATTGATTATAGCCAATGCTAATTTGAAAACGTAATCCTTGGGAAGCAATCTTTCATTAATCTTTTTAATCTTTTCTCTAAACTCTTCATCTGCATTTATCATGTCGAGCATGGCGCTTGGGTCGTAGTTGCTGCCAAATCTAACATCTGTAAACATTATCCATGCTCCTTTGCAAAGATCTCTGCATTCATCTATGATTGTACGATTTTGTTCAACGTATTCACGAATGCCCACCCAGATAAATGCTTTAATAATTGCCGTGTATACTGCCCAATTATTTACAACGACCTGCTGACATATATCCTCAATGAAAAGATAGGGGTCAAAAACTTCTTCATAAAATAATTGCACGAGAAATAAATACAGATCTTCTTCTGCGATTAATGGAATGGATCTATAAGCATATCCAAGCTTACTATTAGTGAAATCATCAAAAAGAATTTCAACTAATTTGGCAGACCTTACTATATGTAAGCCCTGTATGTATTTTCGGTCGGATGATCGCCTAATTAAATATTCATTTTCTAATTTTTCCAGAATAAACTGGTAATCTACATTTGCATCCAATTTGGAAACATCAATTTTTGCTCCATGTGAATCCGCCAAACTCACAATTCTTAGAAATGCAATCTGTTGATTACTGTTATAAGAACCCTCATTAACAATTTGTCGAACCTGATGTTGTAATTTATTATATAAAGAGTCCCCTTGAGTAACAGAATAAACAAATTCCAGTAAGGGAACGTTACCTCCCATTTGTATCCATGCTTCTTCAAAATCAGTAAAATGGCAGATCTTGTTTCTTTTGTTCAAATTGGAATAAATCACTTTAGCTTCATCCTCTGAAAGGGATAAATCCACTTCGTGATGTAGAAATTCTATACCTGCAGCCGTCGCTCTGTACCAATCTTCATTTCTTATGGCAATCAGAAATTTAATATGATTGAAATGCGCCGATTCTTTTACAATCTGAAGCCAATCAGTCGTGTTGGGATTAACATTGATAATAAAAACAACAGGAATTTCTAATTTCTTACTGATGGCAGCTATGGCTTGAATCGATTGCTGGGAAATCACAGGATCTTGTTGAATCTTCAATTCAAAAGAAAGCCAATCATTAATATAATGATATACATAACTGTAAAGCAGGGCTGTTTTCCCCTGCCCGGATGCACCTTTAACCACCACGATATTATTCCCGGTTAAATTGCCTTTTATTTTTTGTAGATAGCCTTCCCTGCTAACATCAAGGCCTAATAAAATATGCTCAAACCTCGTCAACGTTGCATGATAAAACTCTTTTTCCAAAAGTTCCGGATTTACGTCATCTGTTGAAGTCTTATGCAAAGGTTTTAAAACCAGACCATATTGATGGTGTGCCGCAATTCTTTCAGTGATATACGTTGCAAAGTCCTGAACCTTGTTATAAAAGTCTTTTGAAGTAATAGGCTGTTGTTTTTCTGCAATGAGTTGTAGCCAGTTCAATAAATAACCTGCTGTTGGTGTTGGGTCTATTTCTGGGAAGTGTTCTTTCATCATTTTTCTCACTTCCTCAGCAACAGTTTCTTCTGAGATTTCCTGAAACTGTATTTTAGACTTGACTAATTTCCACTCTTCTCCGGAAAGTTTGTATTTTTTTAAAACCTCTTTTTCTTTTTTAGAAATATCCCCTGTGTGTTGATTCCAGTTTCTCAAATCAGCGCTTACTTCACTGTAAGATACCAATACAGGGGTTGCTGAAACATATCGCTCTAAAAATCTTTTTATAAACGAGGTTTTCTTGTCGGATAAAATATCCGATAAGGTAATGGTTTTACCAAGATTCTTTAGTTGTATAGCATAAAGAAGTTCTCCCTTAATATCTAATACGTCCAAATCCTCTTCACCTTCTAGGCGGTAAATCAAATCATTTTCAAGCGTGGATAAAATATAATGTAGAGAATATAAAAATTGGGTTCTATAACCCCGTAAAGCAGCTATGGCAGACATTTAATGTAGTTATATTTAGTGTTTTTATTATATGCACAAATATACCAAAAACAAATGTCGAAACAATTGTGGAAAACCATAATCGATAAATAATACTTTACACCAAATGCAATATCCAAGTCTCAATATGATTGATTAATAAATAGATGAAATAATAGAATAAGCAACCATCTTCTCACTTCTGTCTGTCAAGACCTTAAAGTAGTTTCGTATCTTGATAATATTGAAAAATTTAAAAACATACTTTTCAGATACTTTCAGTTGTTTCTAATACTTATTCAATATTCAAAACAACTTATTCAAAAACTATTTTTAAGCAAACCTTATGTTTGCACCAAGCTGTACCTGTATTTGCTCTTCTGAAAAATCTTGAGGTATAGCTAGACAACAAAGTGACTTAGGACGGGAAAGAGCAACATATAAATTCTTTGTTTTTCATTAGGAAGGCCAGTGGGTTTAACAAAGTCGGATAAGGATATTTGCTCACCATTACTCTTTTTACTCAATACTAATAAAACAGAATAAAAAGTCATCTCTTTAACTTTATGGATTGTTGAAATAGGAAATATCATTTTTACTTTCGGGAACAATAGATCTTTAAGATTCTGGGAATAAAACTTAGCGCCTTTCTGTCTCAATTGTAGGTCTACACTAAATCCAAGATTGTTTGCTGCAGGCAATGTGATTTCTGCAAGAAACATTCTTAGCTCATCAATACAAGTCTTACTATTTCCCATTGAAAATGTCTTTGCGCATTAAGAAGGGTCTTTGCTAAGTTATTCTTCCAAGGTTCTTCTGATACAGGTTTTACACCAAGACGCTCAAGATGTGTACCACCTCTTACAAGAATATAATTTAGAGAATTTTCATCAACAAGCCCCTTGTATTATTTAACTTGAACTACTATCATGAAAAAGACCAGATTCACTGAAACCCAAATTGTACCTATTTTAAAGCAGTATGAAAATGGCTTGGCAATAAGATTACAAATATTTTTCTGGATAAATGCTGTTGTACTAAACAAGCAATAAAAACTGATGAAGATTAAGCAATTTTTACCTTATATTTCCTATATATGTTAGTTACTTCCTTCAAAAAGATAATGACATTGAGCTTTAAGATTAATTGGTTAGAGGAATATCGAACACAGAATAATGGATAATGGGATATTCTAAAGGTTAATATCTTTTCGTTTAAGAAAACATCACAAAACTCGAACACATTTTTTCATCATTTAAAAACAATGTAACAGATTGAAAACCAACACATTATAAGCAAAATAAAAGGAGACGTTTAAAAATAAACGTCTCCCTAAGCGGAGAGTGAGGGATTCGAACCCCCGGACCTGTTACAGTCAACAGTTTTCAAGACTGCCGCAATCGACCACTCTGCCAACTCTCCTGAATAACGGCTGTACCGTCGTTTTCAGTGGTGCAAATATAGAAGGATTTTATTTTTCTGCAAAACTTTTACGGGATAAATTTTAACAAAACTTAATAATAGACTTAAAATCAGGAAGATTATTTTTCCCGGACACCATGCCTATTCCCGGTCTACTATGGCAATGAAACTGTTTTTTAAAAGATCTGCCGGATATACGAACTGGTCTCCGCCTTCACCTTTTACCACAATCGCGCCCTGTTCATCATTCAGGCATTTGTCCAGCTGGGTTTTCATTTCATTGAGCCTCCCTTCGGCAACTTCTATGGTATAGGTTCCGGTAACGTGTGTGATTTTTATGACTTTTGTTTCCATGTTATTTTTTCAAATTGATAACTTTAAATTCAAATATTACTTTTAAATATTATTAGAAATCTCATTTTAATATTAATTGTAACTGGCAACTATAATTTTGAATAATCTTCATTTTAAAATAAATTTTAAAAAAATAAATAAAAGATTTTAATAAGAAAATATTACATAAGATTTTGTTTATTAACAAACCTTTCCAAAGTTGACAAAGAAGGAGGTCTAATACCTGTTGTAACCTCTTTACTTTGAATAAAGTTATAAAAATCCTTAATGTTTAATATTTGGGTAAGATTATTTAAAACTAAATATTCATTATAACAAGAAACAAGATATTCTTGCAGGCCACCGCTATAACTTGGTAAGCTTAAAGAATTACTCTTAATTTGAGAAAATTTTATATCTTTCAATTCTTTATTAATTTCTGAAAGCTGTTCTATGAGAAATTTATCACTCGATAATTCTGTGGTTTCTAATTTTGCAACTGTATATTGACCAAAATCTTTAAGATACATTGAGTGTTTTTCTTCCTTTGATTTTTCATAAGTTGCAATAAGTTTTTTCTTAAGAATTGCTTTAAAAGAAAGAATTTTATGAAATCTTAAATCTCTAGGATATTGTAAATGTTCAATTGGACTTGTATCAAAAGAATATGAAGTTTGATCGTCTTTGATTATTACAGTTGCTTTATCAAAAGCAAGACGCAGCCCTAGCTCAAACATAACATTGGGGTTTTTAGCACTAACATCACAAATTATTATGTTACTACTATAAACATTTTGAACAATTCTTTTATGAATTACTCCAACATCATCTGCTTCACTAACTAATTTTGTTTCAAATCCAGCATCTTCAGCAACTTCAGTTATTATAGATAGGACTTCTTCCCAATGAGATGGAGGACAGCCATCAATTTCAGAAATTGGCATAACGATTCCGCAAGTAGGAATTTCTTCCCTATTTTCTAAATTAGGCAAATCATCTATAGAACCTTCTATGATCTTATTTGGATCACTCATGATTAAAGTTTTAGTAATCAAATATAGTATTTAATTTTTTTAATCCCTTTAAACGTGAATAAATTTTAATTCATATTTTGGTGTGTTTATTAAACTTCAGAAATAAATACTTTTTTCTATATTTGTAAAAAACACAGACATGCCTATGACTATGGAAAAACTAAGAAATTTAAGAAAGCAGAAAGGCCTTACCCAGCAATATCTCGCTGATATTATTGCAACAGATGTATCCAACTACAGCCGTAAAGAAAGTGGCGAGGTTAAAATTTACGATGAAGAGTGGGAAAAACTGGCCCAGGCATTAGATGTTAATGTGGAAGATATCAAAGAAAACAGAACAGGACAAATTCAGAATAATGAAAATCCTACTCTAAACGATAACTCAAGTATCAATTATAATCAATACTGTAGTATTCCAGAATATCTTTTAGAAAACCAACAGGAATACATCAAGCTCCTGAAAGAGCAGATAGAAGCCTTAAAAGAAGAAAACAAAAAGATCAGATCCAGAAAATCCGGTCTGTAAAAAGATAAATTATTATAACAAAAACTGCTTCCAAGGAAGTAGTTTTTTTGTTTATAAAAACCTTTACCCCATCTATAACCGTCCGGAGGCACTTACACAAGCCTCTCTATGCCTTTCCCAAAGGGGTTTTACCACTTACATAAGTGGCTATAGGGGGTTGGGTAAGGGGGTATCACCACTTCATGAAAGGCTCCCGGCCCTTCCCAAAGTGTCTGCAGGCCCTTAATAAGAGCACAGAGACCGTTCCCAGACTACCCGGAGATGCTTCAGAACCGTTCAGAAGCTTAAAAAAATCTGCGTAATCTGCGCAATCTGTGAGAAAATAAAAACATAATCACTTTTTTCTTTGTTTCTCACAGATTACGCAGATCGGTTAAAATTACTAAAGCATAAAAAACCGCTCCTTATAAAATAAAAAGCGCACCCGGTGGGTACGCTTTGTGTTATAATAAGCTGAATATTAATGTAACTCAGCAAGGTATTTCTCTGCATCCATAGCTGCCATACATCCGCTTCCTGCCGCTGTAATGGCCTGTCTGTAGATATGGTCCTGTACGTCTCCTGCAGCAAATACACCCGGAAGATTGGTTCTTGTAGAACCTTTTTCCGTAACGATGTATCCGTTTTCATCAAGATCGATCTGGCCTGCGAAAATATCTGTATTCGGTTTGTGCCCGATAGCGATAAAGATTCCTTCAACGTCAACTGTAGAGGTTTCCTGAGTCTGGTTGTTGATGATCACAGCTCTTTCTACAAGGCTGTTTTCTCCTTCAATGCCGATCAGCTCATGATTGAATTTCACTTCGATATTCGGGGTATTCTCTACCCTGTGGATCATTGCTTTGGAAGCTCTGAACACATCTTTTCTTACCAGCATCGTTACCTTTCGGGTCAGTTTTGCAAGATAAGTAGCTTCCTCGGCTGCTGTATCTCCCGCTCCTACTACCACAACGTCTTTTCCTCTGTAGAAGAACCCGTCACAAGTAGCACAAGCCGAAACACCACCTCCTGCATATTTCTTTTCATCATCAAGGCCAAGGTATTTTGCTGTAGCCCCTGTAGAGATAATTACTGTTTTAGCCAGGATCTCTTTGTTTCCTGCGTATAGTTTGTGAACACCGCCGTTTTCTTTGGAGAACTCTGCTTTGGTGATCATTTCGTAATGAACTTTGGTATCGAATCTTTCTGCCTGTTTCTGCAGATCCATCATCATTTCAGGCCCTGTAATTCCTGCCGGATACCCCGGGAAGTTATCCACCTCCGTAGTGGTTGTCAATTGTCCGCCCGGTTCCAGACCTGTATACAATTCCGGTTTCAAATCTGCTCTTGCTGCATAAATTGCTGCTGTGAAGCCAGAAGGCCCGGATCCGACGATCACACAATCTAAAATATTTTGCTCCATAAATTTACTTGTTCAAAGAATTTTAATTCAGTCCGCTAATTTCGTAATTTTTACCGTTTTATTAAAGTATTTTTGATGATACTTGTCAATATGAGATATGCGAATTGTCAATTGTAGGTTGTGAATCCGTGATGGGTGTTTCGGGTACGGGATACGGGGTATTGATCGTGGTTAAATGATGCGGGATTCGGGATACGTGGTTGGTGATAGAAAAGATTAGCCTACATTCTTCACTTTTCATTTTTTCACTCTATATTCTCAAACCCTCTTACACTTAAACTCTCCCACTCTCAGACTCATTACACCTTCATCTTTATCTTATCCACATTAATGATCTTGTAAACCAGTTCCTTGATCAATTCGGCCTCTCCCATATTTACAGCGCCAAGCCCCTTCCCTTTCATATCAAATTCCCTTAAAATAGAGATAACTCTTGTGGCATGTTTCAACGGGTACAGTCTTGCGCTTTCCGCATAGTCTTTGATGAAATAAGGATTCACTCCCATCTGTGATGCGATTACCTGTGGCGGCTGCCCAGCCATGGTCTGATAGATAATCACATTGGAAAAATAACTGTAAAGGTTGGCCAGCATCATCACAAAAGGATTATTCTTAGGATTCTTACCCATAAAATGAGCAATTCTGAACGCTGCATCTGCATTTTTGGTTCCTAAAGCCTTCTGCAATTCAAAAACATTATATTCCTTACTGATGCCGATATGGTTTTCTACAATTGTTCCATCCAGAATTTCTCCTTCTTTAAGGATAATTTTGAGTTTATTCAGTTCGTTGGCGATTCTTGAAAGGTCATTTCCAAGATATTCTGCAAGCAGATGAGAAATATTCGGGGCCGTTTTGATCTTCAGCTGTGCACATTCATCTGCAATCCACTTGGGAAGGTTGCTGTCCCTCACAGATTCACTTAGGAAGAGGGCTTTTGCCTTGTCCAGAGCCTTGGTAGCTTTTTTACGGCTGTCCAGCTTTTTATGTTTGTGGGCAAAAACCAGCACCGTGGAAGGAACAGGATTATCTACATAAGTTTCCAGAATACGGTTTTCTTCCTCATTGAATTTCAGGTCCTGGGCTTCCTTTACAATAATCACCTGCTTGTCCCCCATCATCGGAAACTGCCTTGCCAGGGAGAGAATCTCCTGATAGGAAGTATCTTTTCCGTACACTACCGTCTGGTTGAAAGCCTTTTCATCTTCTTCCAGAAAATCGTGCTCAAGCGCTTTTACAGCTGCATCAATAAAGTAAGGTTCTTCTCCGTGAAAAAAATAAATAGGTAAAACTTCTTTATTTTTAATATTTTTGAGGATTAAATCTAATTCTTTCATCTTATAAATGGAACTTCCAAAACTGAATTTTCAGGAAACTTTTGATTTTAAATTCAAGAAAGACAAAGATAAGTTTTTTATTTATGACTTGGTCCGCAAAACTTACCTTCTCCTTACCCCAGAAGAATGGGTGAGGCAGCACTGGGTACACTATTATCTTACCGTAAAAGCCTATTCCCCTTCTGCACTGATTACCGAAAAAAGATCCTTCTGAACGGGCTTACCAAAAGAATAGACCTCCTGGTAACCGAAAAAACAGAACCCATTATCCTGATAGAATGTAAAGCCCCGCAAATCAAACTGACAGAGAAAACCTTTGAACAGACTGCGAGATACAATTCCATCATCGGGGCCAGAGAAATTATCCTTACCAATGGTCTGCAGCACATTAATGCTTATTACGAAAACGAGCAGTATCAGTTTTATAAACCTGAGTAACTTTCATTACTATAAAAATCATTATAAGAGATCTGCGTCATCTGCTAAATCTGCGAGAGGCTTTTTTATCTCTCGCAGATTTAGCAGATGACGCAGATTTTTTTGAACTGAAAACTTCTTTGTTATCATGCTTTAAGAAATTGAAAGCTTTTATTCCTTTTTTGGGTCAATAAGAAAGAAAACAATACATTTAAAAAAATTTAAAAATGCATATGGAAATTAAAAATATCATCTTCGATTTTGGCGGTGTATTAGTGGATTGGAATCCGAGATATTTTTTCAAAGACTATTTCAAAGACGATGAAAAAATGGAATATTTTCTACAGCATATCGCCCAATCCGAATGGAATGAAGAGCAGGACCGCGGAAGAAGCCTTGCAGAGGGCACCGAGTTCCAGGTCAAAAAGTTTCCAGAATGGGAAAAAGAGCTCAGAGCCTATTATGATAACTGGACAGTGATGCTGAAAAGCGATATTCCACAGAATGTAGATATTCTAAGACGTCTAGCAGCTACCGATTATCATTTATTCGGACTTACCAACTGGTCTGAGGAAACTTTTCCGTATGCCCTGGAAAACTATGATTTCTTCGAGATTTTCGAAGGTAAAATTGTAGTTTCAGGAACAGAAAAACTTATAAAACCGGACCCAAAAATCTGGCACGTTTTGCTGGAAAGATACAACCTTCAGGCGTCGGAATCGCTTTTCATTGATGATAATCCTAAAAATATTGAAATGGCGGGGTCTTTAGGGTTTAAGACCATCAAAATTAATCCGGATACAGATCTGGAACAGGAACTGGCAGGTATGGGAATTAAAGTCTGAAGAATTTCTGACCTAAAGCATACTATTATCCTCAATACAAGTTATTTTCAGTAATTTAGTTGGAAATTTTATGATTTTAATGAACAATCCGTTTAACAATCCACAAAATTACAAAATATGATACGTACCCTTTTACTAGCAGCTTTCCTGATGAGTACAGGAACTGTTTTCAGCCAGAAACTTAAGAGTGTTCCTTATCAGGACGGTTCACAGAAACTGAATGGCCTGGTAACTTCCAACGCAGGAAAAAAACTTCCGGGAGTTCTCATCCTTCCCGCATGGAAAGGGATAGATGATGAAGCCAAAACTGCCGCTGCCGAACTTGAAAAGCAGGGGTATATCGCTTTTATAGCTGATATCTACGGTGAAGGGAATATCCCTGCTGATAATGCCGCCGCCGGTAAAGCTGCAGGGTATTACAAGCAAAACTATGATGCTTACCAGAAACGGATTTCTCTTGCTTTGGAACAGTTAAAGAAAAACGGAGCGATTTCTGATAAAATTGCCGTGATCGGATATTGTTTCGGGGGAACAGGAGCTTTGGAGTCTGCAAGAGGAAGCCTTCCTGTTGTAGGAGTGGTTTCCATTCACGGAAGCATCGGAAAAGATCAGACAAGAAAAAACGGACCTATTTCCACTAAAATATTGGTCGAAAATCCTGCAGATGACCAAGGTGTCACTCCCGAAGATTATAATAACCTCATCAAAGAAATGAACGAAGGTAATGCAGATTGGCAGATCATCACCTATGCCCATTCAAAGCACACTTTCACAGATCCGAAATCACCGGACTATAATGAAGTGATGGCAAAGAGAGCATGGAACCATACGCTGATGTTCCTGAAGGAGATTTTGAAATAATTTTTTAATAAAGCAATATAACAGTGTAACAGTACTTTAACCAGAACTCAAATTGGTAAATTGTTACACTGTTACACTGTTACACTGTTATATTGTTATATTATTTAAGCTTCTTCTCTGTTGACCAAATCCATAGAAAATGCAGGAAGACAAATGGCAATGTACTCGCATGATTCTGAAAACGGATTACTGTAACGTACTCTTGCTCCTTTTTCTATTAAAATACTCTGCTCTTTTTCAAGGATAATAACTTCTCCGTCTATCTCAAACTGCTTTTTTCCTGAAATGATCAGGGTAAACTCATCAAAATCAGGGGTCTGATGCGGTTCGCTCCAATCCGGCGGTGCTACCATATGGGCAATGGAAACATTTGAATTTCCGGTGGAATTTCCCCAGTGCTCTTCTATCAATTTGCCATCTGTAGTAGGCACTACAAAAGGTGATTTCTGGATTTTATATTTTTTCATGACTGGTCTTCCTTTTTAATTTCATAGACGAAGTTGGTTCTTGAAGGCTCTGCATAGTAAGCCACTTCTTCTTCCGCGATCTTCTTGCCGCCGATTCTTTCCATGGCAATCTGGGAACGGAGATTTTCTTTCCCGACATGAAAATGTACCTTATCTACAAACTGAAAGATATAATCAAGCATTATTTTTTTACCTGTGGGTTAATCCCTTTTCCCCAGGATTTTGTTCCGTAGAAAGTATACCCTATGAAAATATGGTTGTCGTCTTCATCATAATTATAAAAACGGGTGCTTCCCAAAACATCACCGGATGATTTCTCAATAATTTTAAAGGCCCCTTCGCTTTCCATAGCGCCCTTAAAAAAAGATTCAAAAACTTCTCTTTTATAACGGTCCGGATTCGGATGCTGTTCCCAAACCCTTGGATCGGATGCTACTTCATATAAAGACTCGAAATCCCCTTGCTGTAAGGGGATTAATTGATAGTCCTGATTTTCCAGAACAGGTTGAATTGAAAATTTCATTATTTAGCTTTTTGTTTTTGCAGCGTCAGCTTCTATTTTCTTAATTTCTTTCAGCTTATCTGAAATTTTGATGACAGCATCCGGTTTAGCAGGTTTCAAAGCAACTTCTGCCTGAGCCAGATCCCATTTGATCACCAGGTTTCCTGAGTTTTCATCAATTGGGTTTAGTGTAATTTCAAACCACTCCTGTTTGTCGGCCAACTTGTTTACCGGCACGGTTACGTCTACCACATCCTGTTTCGGATCATAGGTATAGGCACCCCACTGCTGGAAATCCTTATTTAATATTACTTTCCATTCTTTTTCTGTAGGAACGATGAAAAGCCCGTATGTTCCTGCCTGAACAATTTTCCCTCCGAAATTAACGGATTGTCCGAATGTGATTTTGGTAGATGAATTGGCTCCCGCTCTCCAAACCTGTCCATAAGGAACCAGTTCTCCGAAGATTTTACGTCCTTTTACTCCCGGTCTCCCATAATCTATTGTAATTTTAGACATAGAAAACTGCTGTTCTACTTTCTGACGCGGACTTACTGCCGGTACCGAGTAATCCTGGGCAAAACTTAAAGCCGAAGCTGATAGGCAAAGTGCAAATAGTAACTTTTTCACGTGTAAATTTTTGCCTAAAATTACAAAAATCAAAATAAAATAGCCTTCTCTAATTCCAATAATTTTTGCTTTCTCCAGATCCCTCCCGCATAGCCTACCAGCTCACCGTTTGATCCTATTACGCGATGGCAGGGAATCAGAATAGCAATTTTATTGATCCCGTTGGCAGTTCCTACCGCACGTATTGCTTTTGGATTTCCCAGAAATTCCGACTGCTGTTTGTAAGTCCTTGTCTCTCCCATCGGAATTTCACGAAGAAGCTGCCAGACCTTTTCCTGAAACTGGGTTCCGGTAATGTATAAGGGTACATCAAATTTTATCCTTTTCCCTTCAAAGTATTCCTGCAGTTCTGTTTCCAGTTGCGGAAAATGTTTATTTTCTCCCTGAACAATCTCTGCCTGTAAAGCTTTGGATAATGAAGAAAATTGTTTATCCATATTTTTCCGGTCTGTGAACTCAAGGAGGCAGATTCCTTCATCTACTGCGCAGGCGAACATAGTTCCGAGCGGGGTTTCTATCCTTTTAAGGTCAATGATCCTCTGTACTTTTGTATTTCCGGGTGAAACTCCTACAATATTTTTGAAACGTTCAGTAAAACCGCTCAGGCTTTCGTATCCGGATTCTATTGCTGCTCCCATGATACTTTCGCCGTTTTTTATCTTTTTAAAGGCTCTATTCATTCTCAATTTTCTCTGAAATGCATGAAAAGTAATGCCGTGATTTTTCAGGAACCACCGCCGAACTGTCACCGGTTCAATATTCCTTTGAAGCAGGTCTTCATCCTTGATCTTCAAAGATGCATCGCTCATCAACTCATTGAGAAGTTCCCTGATATAAGCCGGGGTTTCATTGAGTTTTTCAAGGGGTTTACATACTTTGCAGGGTCTGTATCCATTTTTTATGGCTTCGGTGGTATCCATGAAAAATTCTACATTTTCTCTTTTTGGCTTCCGGGCAGTACAGGTTGGCCGACAAAATATCCCTGTCGTTTTTACAGCCATCCAATACGTTCCTTCAAAGGTGGAATCCTTATCCAAAGAGGCCTGGTACATTCTTTCTTCTGTAAGTATCATCACTAAACAAAAATGGGTAAAAAGCTTTGTTCCGCAAGAATTCTGTGACCTGCATCTTCCAAACGATTATAAATATACTGATTTAAAAAATTACCGGAAGAAATTCTTCTGACACCCAATCTTTTTAAAGTTTCAAAATCAGGCAGTTCAGGCATGCACATGACATTGACAGGAATTTCAGTAGCATTCACAATAATTTTAATATCGCTTTCCGAGGTAATACAGGGAACAAAAATACCGTCTACTCCTAATTCTTCAAAAATTTTAATTCTCTGTACTGTTTCATCAACAGGATTTTCAATTCCTAATAAAAACGGGTCTGTTCTTAAATTGATGAAAATCTCTACAGCATTCTTTTTAAGCTCTGAAATAACCGGTTTAAATTTTTTGTAAAGTTCTTCCTGGGTTAACAGCTTTCTAGTTCCGTCAATAACAATACTGTCTTCGATATTAATTCCAGCCACTCCAATTGCTTCCAGTTTTAAAATATTTGAAATTATTTCATCGGTCGTTTTTCCGTATCCTCCCTCCAGATCTACAGACAAAGGAATATCTACAGACTTCACTATTCTTTCCGCCATATAAAAATATTCCTCGAAGCTGATTTCCTCTCCATCTTCGTATCCCAAACTATGCGCTAATGCTGAACTGGAAGTAGCCAAAGCTTTATATCCTAATTTCTGATATATTTTAGCGCTTTGTACATTCCATATATTTCCCAATAATAAAGGCTCATCCTGATGGTGCAATTGTTTAAAAATCTGAATATTAGTCATTTTTTTCTTTTTGATAAAATTAATGACGTACCGATTATCCTGCAACCGAAAAATGGACAAGTATTTTTTTAATCCCTTTTGCAGTACAAAAATAAAGGGTAATTTTAAATTCCGGATTTTAACCACTAATCACTTTATAATGTTCAAAAAAATAAGTCTTATTTTCATATTCTCTGTGGGTTTTTCCAGCTTGCATGCCCAGCAGAATATTCCTTTCCGAATTACAAAATATAACAATATCATCGTAAAAACCTTGGTCAACAAGAAGGACTCCCTGGATCTGATGTTCCAGATTGCCATGAAAGACGCCTCTGTTTCTCCGGAAAGACAACGCAAAGCAGATCATATTGTTTTCGATAAAGATGGAATCAGTGAAAATAATACTGTACAGATTGGAAAATTCACCCTAAATAATGTACGTTTTTTTGATAATGAACTGACAGGACATGAAGCGGATGGAAAAATCGGAACGTCCATGTTTTCAGGAAAAGCTTTTAAGATCGATTATGACAACAACCGGTTTGTGATTTATGATAAACAGCCTGATCTGGAGGGATACCAGCCTATTATGCTGCTTTATGATCATGAACAGTTTTTCATCGCAGGAGATAATGTGATTGATGATCAGCAGGAGGAAGCTTATTTTCTGCTGCAGTCCGGATACGCAGGAGGACTGCTGTACAGCAATGAGTTCGCTGATGCAAAAGGATTGGACAAAAAGCTAAAGATCACGGGTGAAAAAACTCTGAAAAACTCAAGCGGAAAAAGTGTCGTTACCAGGCAAGGTGTACTTCCTCATTTCAAATTAGGAAATATTGTCTTGAAAGATGTATCGGCAGGATTTTTTGCCGGTGACCTGAAAACCCAGACGGTCAATTATTTCGGGGCAGATATGCTGAGAAGGTTCAACTGGGTCTTTGATGCGGAAAGGAAAACGGCTTATATCAAGCCGAGTAAATATTTTTCCGAGCCTTATTATAAGATCAATTAAATAAGGAAGAAAAAATCATAAAAAAATTAATTGGGATCATTCATCAGAAGAAAGATAGAATACACTATTAAAAGTTCATGAATAACAATCTTTAAGTTAAAAAAACAAAAACCCTGCAAGTTTCTTGCAGGGTTTAATATATCATCCGGTTCCGGAATTACATGGTCTCCATTTTGAAGCTCATGCTTTCAATTACTTTCAGGATGGCTTCTACCGTGTCCATAGAAGTTAAACAAGGAACACCGTTTTCCACGCTCATTCTTCTGATCTGGAATCCGTCTCTTTCTACCTGCTTACCTTTTGTCATGGTATTTACCACATACTGTACTTTTCCTTTCTGGATCAGGTCGATAAGGTTCACATCCTCTTCCCCGATCTTGTATCCTATTTTACAAGGAATTCCTTTTTCTTCAAAGAATTTAGCTGTTCCTTCTGTAGCCCAGATTCTGAAACCAACTTCATGGAATCTTGCTGCCAGATCTGCTGCTTCCTGCTTGTGCTTATCTGCCACAGTGAACAAAATTGAACCGTGCATAGGAACTTTTCTTCCTGCTGCAATCAGTCCTTTGTAAAGGGCTTTCTCCAATGTTGTATCTTTCCCCATTACTTCTCCCGTAGACTTCATTTCAGGGCCTAAGGAGATATCTACTTTTGTCAGTTTTGAGAAAGAGAACACAGGGACTTTTACGAAAACTCCTTCTTTATTCGGAACCAATCCGTTTTTGTAGCCTAAATCTTTCAGCTTCTGACCTAAAATTGCTTTGGTTGCCAGGTTCGCCATTGGAACTTCAGTAATTTTAGACAGGAATGGAACTGTTCTTGATGAACGTGGATTTACTTCGATCACATAGACATTTCCTTCGAACAGAACGTACTGGATATTCATTAATCCTATTACATTCAGACCTTTGGCAAGTCGTTGTGTATAGTCTACCAAAGTATCGATCTCTTTCTGTGAAACATTCTGTGTAGGATATACCGCAATAGAGTCTCCTGAGTGAACTCCGGCTCTTTCGATATGCTCCATGATTCCCGGAATTACTACAGTTTCGCCGTCGCAGATCGCATCGATCTCTATTTCTTTTCCTACCATGTATTTGTCGACCAAAACAGGATGCTTAGGACTTGCTTCTACCGCATTTTCCATGTAGTAGGCAAGTTCTGCCTCACCGTATACGATTTCCATAGCGCGTCCTCCCAATACATAGCTTGGACGAACCAGCACCGGATAACCGATCTCGTTGGCAATTTTTATAGCTTCTTCTTTTGAAGTTGATGTTTTTCCTAAAGGCTGAGGAATTCCCATTTCCTGAAGTGCCTTTTCAAATTTATCTCTGTTTTCAGCTCTGTCAAGGTCTTCCAGTGAAGTTCCAAGGATCTGTACACCGTGTGATGCCAATTTGTCCGCAAGGTTGATTGCTGTCTGCCCTCCGAACTGAACCACTACTCCTTTTGGTTTTTCAAGCTCGATAATGTTCATTACATCTTCTTCCGTAAGCGGTTCGAAGTATAGTTTATCTGAGATTGAGAAGTCTGTAGAAACCGTTTCCGGGTTGTTGTTGATGATAATCGCTTCGTATCCCATCTCTTTGATTGCCCAAACTGAATGCACGGTAGCATAATCGAATTCCACTCCCTGACCGATTCTGATAGGTCCTGAACCCAGAACGATGATTTTTTCTTTATTGGAAACAACGCTCTCGTTTTCTTCTTCGTAAGTTCCGTAGAAATATGGGGTTTCACTTTCAAATTCAGCAGCGCAGGTGTCTACCATTTTATAAACCGGCATTACCCCGTTTTCTTTTCTGAAATTGAAAACTTCACGCTGAGATACTTCCCAAAGGTGGGCGATATTTACATCGGCAAACCCTAATTTCTTAGCCTCAGTTAAAATTTCTTTATCAAATTTATTGGCAGCGATTACTTTTTCGAAATCGACTAATTTTTTCAGTTTCCAGATGAAGAATTTATCAATCTTACTCCATTCTACAATCTGTTCCCAGTCGTAACCTCTTCTTAAAGCATCCCCGATGATGAAAAGTCTCTCGTCATCACAAACCTTGATTCTCCTTTCGATTTCCTCTGCGGTAAGGGCCTCAGCCTGTTTTGTTTTTAATCCCAAATGTCTGATTCCTGTTTCAAGGGAACGGATGGCTTTCTGTAAAGATTCTTCAAAGTTTCTTCCGATAGCCATTACTTCTCCCGTTGCTTTCATCTGGGTAGATAGTCTTCTGTCCGCTGTTTCGAATTTATCGAATGGGAATCTCGGGAATTTCGTTACCACATAGTCAAGGGCAGGTTCAAAACATGCATATGTCTTTCCTGTCACCGGGTTCATGATTTCGTCAAGTGTTAAACCTACTGCAATTTTTGCCGCAATTTTAGCAATCGGGTATCCTGTTGCTTTTGATGCTAAAGCTGATGAACGGGAAACCCTAGGATTCACCTCGATGATGTAGTAGTTGAAAGAATGAGGGTCCAACGCCAACTGTACGTTACAACCTCCTTCGATTCCCAGAGCTCTGATGATTTTTAAAGAAGCATTTCTCAATAACTGATACTCCCTGTCTGAAAGGGTCTGAGAAGGTGCTACCACAATCGAATCCCCTGTGTGAACTCCAACCGGGTCTATATTTTCCATGTTACAAACCACAATCGCATTGTCGTTTGCATCACGCATTACTTCATATTCAATTTCTTTGAAACCAGCAATTGATTTTTCGATAAGACACTGTGTAACAGGACTATACTTCAACCCCAGCTCAGCAATTTCCTTAAGTTCTGCTTCGGTAGAGGCAATACCCCCTCCTGTTCCTCCCATCGTAAATGCAGGACGAACAATTACCGGATAACCGATCTCATCAGCGAAACGAAGTGCTCCTTCTACCGTATTCACAATATCGGATTCCGGAACGGGCTCGTTCAGCTCTCTCATCAGCTCACGGAAAAGGTCTCTGTCTTCCGCTCTGTTGATGGCAGAAAGCTTGGTTCCCAATACTTCTACTTTACACTCTTCAAGGATTCCTGATTTTTCCAGTTCTACCGCCATATTCAGACCTGTCTGGCCACCAAGTGTCGGTAAAAGTGCATCCGGACGTTCTTTTCTGATGATGTGGCTTACAAACTGAAGTGAAATCGGCTCGATGTATACTTTATCTGCGATTTCCACATCCGTCATAATGGTTGCCGGGTTTGAGTTGATCAAAATCACCTTATAACCTTCTTCTCTCAAAGACAGGCAAGCCTGTGTTCCTGCATAATCGAATTCAGCTGCCTGCCCAATGATGATGGGTCCTGAACCGATTACTAAAATTGTTTTTATATCTGTACGTTTTGCCATTTTTCTTTTTATTATAGAGTCAAGATTCTAGAGCCAAGAGCCAAGATTCCGGACTTTTTATTTTAAATTATTTTTAAATGAATAAATCATTCTCTGAATTTCAGAAACTTCATTTAGTAAAGTCATTATTTTTTCTTCAGGTAAAAGATTCAGTTCTCTGACCAGAATCAGCTGTGTCTGCAATTCAAATGCTGATCCCAGAGCAACTGCCAGAAAATGATTGAATTCTTTATTTCCATTTCTACCAGAACCTTCAGCAATATTTGAGGGAATAGAAACTGCAGATCTTTTAATCTGAGAAATTAAACCATACTTTTCATCGTCGCTAATCTCCTGACAAATAATGTAAACATTTTTTGCCAGTATAATAGATTTCTGCCAGAAAAGTAATTTCTCAAAATTGTGCATCTGTAATCTTTTAATCTTAATCTCCGCGTCTTGGTTCTTGTATCTTGATTCCTGGTTCTATTTCTTAAATCCTTCCATTAAATCAATGAACTCATCAAATAAATAGTTCGCATCTTCAGGGCCCGGGCTTGCTTCCGGGTGGTACTGTACTGAGAAGCAAGGGTGAATTTTGTGTTTCAGTCCTTCGTTGGTTCTATCGTTCAGTGCGATGTGTGTTTCAATTAAATCTGTCCCTTTCAAACTTTCCTGATCTACTGCATACCCGTGGTTTTGGGAAGTGATTGCCACTTTATTTTTCTCTAAATCCAATACCGGGTGGTTTCCTCCTCTGTGGCCGAATTTTAATTTGAACGTTTTTGCTCCGCAAGCCAAACCGATCAGCTGATGTCCTAAGCAGATCCCGAAAATCGGAACTTTGCCTAAGATTCCGCGAATCATTTCAAGAGCCTGCTGATTGTCTTCAGGGTCACCAGGACCGTTTGACAACATAACTCCATCAGGATCCATCAGTAAAATTTCTTCTGCGGTTACATCCTGGGAAACTACTGTGATATCGCAGTTTCTTTGAGATAATTCTCTGATAATTCCCAACTTGGACCCAAAATCTACCAATACTACTTTAAAACCTCTTCCCGGATTGGCGTAAGGAGTTTTTGTAGAAACCGTTTCTACCTGGTTGGTAGGGAAGTTTGTAGATTTCAGTTCTGCTGTTACTGCATTTTCATCTGCATCTGCATTCACGATTTTTCCTTTTACCACTCCGTAATTACGCAGGATTCTGGTCAGTCTTCTGGTGTCGATTCCTGAAATTCCTGAAAGGTTTTTCTTTTTAAATAATTCATCTAAAGTCATCTGAGTACGGAAATTGGAAGGAAGATCGCAAAGTTCTTTTACAATAAGTCCTTTAATAGCCGGCTCAATACTTTCATAATCATCACGGTTAATACCATAATTCCCGATAAGCGGATAGGTCATGCAAACAATCTGACCGCAGTATGACGGGTCTGAGATCAACTCCTGATACCCTGTCATTCCGGTATTGAAAACTACTTCTCCGGCAGTTTCCGCTTCTGCTCCAAAACCTTCTCCATGAAATACTTCACCGGACTCCAGTATTAATTTTTTCTTCATTTTATTTATTTAGATTTTCTTTTACTTTTTATTCTATTTAACCACCCCGTCAAAAATTCTTGGAATTTTTGCCACCTCTCCGGAGGAGGGGAATTTTTGTCTTTTCAAGATCCGGAATCCGAATCCCGAACCTTATTATTATTTAAAGGTATAGCCTTCTTTTTCCAAAGTTTTTTTCAAAATGGCCATTCTTGCGAAAACACCGTTCTGCATTTGCTTGAATACTCTTGAGCGTTCACATTCCACGAGGTCCGTATCAATCTCAACTCCCCTGTTGATCGGAGCGGGATGCATAATGATGGCTCCGTTTTTCATTGCTTTTTCTCTTTCTTTGGTAAGACCGTATTTTCTATGGTATTCGGAAGCGGAATAGCTCATTTTGGCGTCGTGTCTTTCGTGCTGGATTCTCAGCAGCATTAAAACATCCACCTCTGCTATTAACTGGTCAACCGGTAAGTAGGTTCCGTTGATCAGGGCTCCTTCATCAAACCAGTCTTCCGGTCCGGAGAAATATACTTTAGCGCCTAATCTTCTTAATGCTTCTGCATTTGAATTGGCGACACGACTGTGCTTTACATCGCCTACGATTCCTATTTTCAGTCCTTCAAATTTTCCGAATTCCTGATAGATCGTCAGCAGATCCAGCATGCATTGGGAAGGATGGTTTCCTGTTCCGTCTCCCCGTTGATCACAGGAATGTTGATATTATTCAGTTCTTCAAAATATTTGTCCTTCTTATCTCTGATCACCACGAGGTTTACCCCAAGGCTTTCAATGGTTTTCACGGTGTCATAAAGACTTTCGCCTTTGTTTACAGAGCTGTGTGAAGCATCAAACGGTACTACCTGCAGTCCCAGTTTTCTTTCTGCAATATCAAAGCTTGTCTTTGTTCTCGTACTGTCTTCAAAGAAAAGATTTGAGCAGAAAACTTCTCCTTCAATTTTTGCAGTTTTACCGTTGGCAAAAGCCATTGCTTCGGTCAGTATACTGTTGATTCTCTCGGTGCTAAGTTCTGTAATCGTAAACATAATTCTTAATTTTTGAGCATAAAAAAAGCGAAGACAACATCTTCGCTTAATAATAATAAATATCGTAAAGGGCGCTTTCGCCCGGTAAATCTAATGATATAAATACTCTTTTATTCATTAGGTGCAAAGATACAAAAATTTCGTGAACCTACAAAACTAAAGTTTTAAATAAATTAAAACCTTCTTATTCTTTCCTTATTTTCATTTATAATTGATATTTTTGTTAAAACTCAAACCTATTCTATGGATTTAAAGGACAAAATGATTCTCAGTATTATTCAGGAAGACTCTACTTTATCGGTGAAAGAAATTTCAGAAAAGATTGGTCTTACGTTTACTCCTACTTATGAACGTATCAAACAGCTGGAGAAACAGGGCATTATTGAGAAATATGTTGGCCTTTTAAACCGTGAAAAACTGGGTCTGAATATTGTGGTCTACTGTAATGTACGTCTTAAGGAGCAATCCCAGAAAGTACTGGAAACCTTTGAGAAAAACATTATGAAATATGATGAAGTGCAGGAAATCATCAGTCTTTCGGGAGAATATGACTATATGCTGAAGATCATTGCAAAGGATATTAACTCTTATAATGACTTTGCGGTGAATGTGATCTCAAACATTCCTAATATTGGCCAGTATCACAGTTCTATTGTGCTTCACGAGGTGAAGAAATCTACTAAATTTAAAATTGATCTGGAATAATTAGCTTAATTAAATCATTAAGTTTTTTTAAGCGATTAAGAATAGTTAAGGATTCGCAAGCGAATTTTGATAAGCTACCTTTCCCCAATCTTAGTTTTCCTAAAAGATGCTTCGACTTCGCTCAGCATGACATTTATAATAGTAAAACGTCATTTTTTGTAAGTCATACGGAGTGAGGCCGAAGCATCTGATAAAATTTTTAATCCATCCAGTGATTAAAAACTATCAACCCAATAATTTGTTTTTCAGCTTATTAAACTGATATTCTATTTTATCGAGACAAAGGTTACCTATACTTCCCTGATGGGTGTGGCTAAGGTTACCGGACTCAAATTCAAATTCATTATTTTCAATCTCCTGCCCTACTTTTACGTAAGCATCGCGGAATGAGCTTCCTTTTTTTACTTCTTCATTGATTTTCTCTACGCTGAAAAGGTATTTATATTTTTCATCTTCCAGAATCCCGTCTTTTACCTGGATATTCGGAAGAGTATAATTTAAAATCTCCAGACATTCTTTCAATGAATCAATTGCGGGAAATAGAATTTCCTTCGTAAGCTGTACATCCCTGTGATAACCTGAAGGCAGGTTGTTGGTCAATAAAATCAATTCATTTGGTAAAGACTGAATTCTGTTGCATCGTGCACGAACCTGCTCGAAAATATCCGGATTCTTTTTGTGGGGCATAATGCTGCTTCCCGTGGTAAATTCCTTTGGAAAGCTTATAAAATCGAAGTTCTGACTCAAATATAAGCAAACATCATATGAGAATTTCCCAAGGGTTCCTGCTAAAGTGGCCATAGCCATGGAAAGCATTTTTTCAGATTTTCCACGGGTCATCTGGGCATAGACAGAATTGTAGTTCATCGACTGAAAACCTAAGTTATAGGTTGTACTTTCTCTATCAATCGGGAAAGATGAACCATATCCTGCCGCTGAACCAAGCGGATTTTTATTGATGATATTCTTTACCGAAAACAGCAGTTCAACGTCATCCAGCAATGCTTCTGCATAGGCACCAAACCATAATCCAAAGGAAGACGGCATCGCTATCTGAAAGTGGGTGTAACCCGGAAGCAATACGTTTTTATGCTGATCTGCCAGTTTAATCAGGATCTGGAAAAATTCATCGGTCAAAGCTGTCAATTCACGAATTTCATCCAGCAAATAAAGTTTGATATCCAGCAAAACCTGATCATTACGGGATCTTGCCGTATGAATTTTCTTTCCGGTATCTCCTAATTTTTCAATTAAAATAGCTTCAACCTGGGAGTGGATATCTTCTGCTTCTTTATCAATCTCAAAGCTGCCGTTTTCGATATCATTTAAAATGTCTTCCAAAACAGAGATCATCTGTGCTGACTCTTCAGCGGAGATAATCCCGGTTTCTGCCAGCATTTTGCAATGGGCCATAGAACCTTTGACGTCATATTTCGCCAAACGCTCATCAAAGTCGAGATCTTTCCCGACAGTAAACTGGCTTACTAATATATTGGTGGCAAGGTCATCCTTCTGCCATATTTTTTTCATAATGTTTTCTTTACAATATTGATTTGTCTTAACCCGCCCAGCAGTCCTTATTATTAACTATAAAAAAACATCTCCACATTAAAGTCTTTCATTTTTAATTTAATCTTTTGCATAAATCTTTATTAAAAATATTCAAACTTCATCACCTGCTGAGCATGGTTAAAACATTATTTAGATTAATAGATTTCAGATGTCAGACATCAGATTTTTTAAATCTGTCCGGATTCTGATATCTGGTCTTTATAAAACTTTTTCTAGGATCTTTATATAAATCTCAATTCCTTCTCCGATCTCTTTTATATAGATGTATTCATCTGCAGTGTGAGAGCGCCTGCTGTCGCCGGGACCAATCTTTACTGATGTGCAGGGAATAATGGCCTGATCGGACGATGTTGGTGAACCGTAGGTTGTCCTCCCGATTTCCAAACCTGCCTGCACAAACGGATGATCCATTTCGATTTTTGAGGAATTTAACCTTAAAGACCTCGCTATTAATGTAGATTTCATCTGCCTCTGAATGATTTCAAATACCTCTTTATTGGAGTATTCATCCGTAACCCTTACATCTAAAGTGAAAGTACAGGATTCCGGAACTACATTATGCTGAACTCCGGCATGAATTCCAGACAGGGTAATCTTCACTTCCCCCAGATAATCTGAAACTTTAGGAAATCTGAAAGCCAGGATATTCTGCAGGTCTTCCATACATTTCACAATGGAATTATCATCGTTCGGATGGGCGGCATGAGAAGGAGTTCCTTTCATTTCACCGTCAATTACCAAAAGTCCTTTTTCGGCGATCGCCAGATTCATTTGTGTAGGTTCTCCCACAATGGCGAGCTCTATATTGGGAAGCTGTGGAAATAAAGCTTCAATGCCGTCAAGTCCTGAGATTTCCTCTTCAGCCGTCAGGGCAATAATTAAATTGTATTTTAAATTTTCTTTTTCATAAAAATGTAAAAAAACCTGAGCCATAGAAACCAGCGAAGCTCCTGCATCATTGCTCCCCAATCCGTACAGTTTTCCGTCCTGCTCAACCGGAAGAAAGGGATCCAATGTGTAGGCCTTATTGGGTTTTACAGTATCATGATGGGTATTGAGCAAGATTGACGGCTTAAATACGTCAAAATTTTTATTAACTGCCCAGATGTTATTTTTAAAACGTTTCGTAGGAATATGATGCTTTTTGAAAAAATTCTCAATTTCCACGGATGTATTGTATTCATCTTTGCTGAATGAAGGAATTGCAATCAGTTTTTTAAGCAATTCAACTGCGTTACTCAACAGCTCTTCATTATTGTAAACGGATTTCAGTTCCTGCATGATGGTTTTCTATATGGTTTTTCAATTGGGTTTCTTTAATTAAGAATACCTTGTTTACATTATTCTTTACGGCTCCGATAGCATTTTCAAGCTTGGGAAGAATGCCTTTGTGGAGTTTTCCTGCTTCTTTTAAAAGAGAAAATTCTTCTTCGGAAACAGTTTTTATAACAGATCCGGGATCTTCAACATTCTCCAAAACCCCTTCTTTATCAAAGCAAAACAAAAGTTCAACATCATAAATATCCGAAAGGGATTGTGCAATTACAGAAGCAATGGTATCTGCATTGGTGTTTAAAAGGTTTCCTTTTTTGTCATGGGTGATCGCTGAAAAAACAGGAATCAGATCGATGTCAATCAGCTGTGAAAGCAGTTTTTCATTAATGCTTTGTTTATCAATATCGCCTACATATCCGAAATCTATTTCAGTGTGAATCCTTTTTTTAGCCTGGATCATATTCCCGTCAGCACCGGAAAATCCAATAGCATTACAGTTTTTTGCCTGTAATTTGGCTACTATATTTTTGTTAATGCTTCCTGCATACACCATGGATACGATATCCAGCGTATCTTTATCGGTAATCCTTCTTCCGTTAATCAATTTCTGCTCAACTCCCAGCTTATCAGCCAAAGTTGTCGCTAGTTTTCCGCCACCATGAACAAGAATTTTCCTTTCATTAATTTCAGAAAACTGCTCCAGAAATTCGTTCAATAACTCGTCATCATCGATTAAAGCTCCGCCTATTTTTATGATGTATAATTTTTCTTTCATTTTTATACATTTTTATTGTTAAACCTCATAGGTTTCGAAAACCTATGAGGTTTAGTTATTACTAAGAATTCAATTCATCTAAGATTTCAGAAAATACAGCCTGAGCAGAGAAAATCCGGTTTTTGGCCTGCTGGTAAATAATAGAATGGTCACCGTCCATCACCTCATCACTCAATTCTACATTACGACGTACCGGAAGGCAATGCATTACTTTTGCGGCATTGGTATTTTCCAGTTTCTGAGCAGTCAGCATCCAGTTTTCTTTTACTTCGGGCATGGCTGCATAATTATCGAAGGAAGACCAGTTTTTTACATAAATAAAATCTGCATCTTTCAATGCTTCATCCTGATTATGAATTACTTTAACGTCTTTTGTAAAGTTTTTATCCAGATCATAGCCTTCGGGATTGGTGATTACAAAATCCACATCCATTTCCTGCATCCACTCTGCAAAAGAATTTCCAACGGCCTGGGCAATTGGCTTGATGTGAGGAGCCCATGTAAGAACTACTTTCGGTTTACGTTCTTTATCCCAGTTTTCTGTAATGGTAATACAGTCTGCCAGACTCTGCAAAGGGTGACGTGTAGCTGATTCCAGGGAAACTACAGGTACTTTTGCATGCTGTTCAAACTGGCTCAGGATACTTTCGTTCACATCGTCTTCTTTGGACTTCATTCCTGCAAAGCAACGCACTGCAATGATATCACAGTATTGGTTCAGAACTTCAATGGCATCTTTGATATGTTCTACGGTATCACCGTTCATTACAGCCCCGTCAGCAAATTCAAGATTCCATGCTTCCTGCGCGGCATTTAAAGTAAGGACATTCAATCCTAAATTCTGTGCTGCGATCTGACTGCTTAAACGTGTTCTTAAACTTGAATTCAAAAACACAAGACCTATTGTTTTTCCCTTTCCTTTTTCTGTTTCGGAATGAGGGTTTTCTTTAATTTGTAAAGCTTTTTTTATGATTTCCTGTAAGTTTTCTACATCGCTTACAGAGGTAAATTTTTTCATTTGATGATTTTTTTCTGATTAATTGCGGTAATCTTAACCACAAAAGACACAAAGTTTTTAATCTATTTTTTAACACTTTAGAACACTTAAATTTTATAAGTTTATTATTTTGAAAACAGTAAGTTAATATAAGTTGAAAATCAAAGATTTTCAAAAACTTAAGTGTTCTTCTTAGGTGTTTAGTAGTTTCTTAACATCGCTAAAGTGTTCAAATCTTTTGTGACTTTTGTGGTTAAATCTCCTCTAAAACTTTTTTCAAAGCCCCTACAAAAAGATCTGTTTCTTCTTTTCCGATATTAAGGGCCGGAAGAATCCTTAAAACACTTTTGTCATTGGAGTTTCCTGTAAAAATGTGATGATTGTACAACAGGCTTTTCCTCACTTCTGCACAATCCTGATCAAGTTCTATCCCGATCATCAGCCCTTTCCTTCGGATGGATTTGATATGGGGAAAGTCTTTAATTTCATCTTCAATATAATCACCCATTTTCTGAGCATTAGCGGTAAGATTTTCTTCTTTCATCACATCCAGAACAGCAATCGCCGCAGCACAGGCTAAATGATTCCCTCCGAAAGTGGTTCCCAGCAGACCATTACTTGCCTGAAACTTCGGATGGATCAGAACCCCACCAATTGGGAAACCATTTCCCATCCCTTTGGCAATCGTAATCATATCCGGTTCGATTCCGAATTCCTGATGGGCAAAGAAATATCCGCTTCTTCCATACCCCGACTGCACTTCATCCAGAATCAAAGCAGTGTCATATTTTTCACACAGTTCTTTAATTTTAGATAAAAATTCTGCTGACGGAATCATAATTCCGCCTACTCCCTGGATTCCTTCGATGATAACGGATGAAATTTCAGTTCCTTGTTTTTCAAAAATCTCTTCCAATTGTTGGATATCATTCCATTCAGATTTAATAAATCTTTCAGAAAAGTTTACCGGGGCAACAATTTTCGGATTGTCCGTCACAGAAACAGCCGCGGAAGTTCTCCCGTGAAATGATCCTGAGAAATACAGCACTCTATTTTTTCCGTTGTGGAAAGATGCCAGCTTTAATGCATTTTCATTGGCTTCAGCACCGGAATTGCACAGGAAAAGATTATAATCTTCGTAGCCTGAAATTTTGCCTAATTTTTCAGCAAGTTCAGTCTGCAATTCATTCTGCACAGAATTGGAATAGAAAGAAATTTTTTCTAACTGATCTTTTAATTTATTTTGATAGTACGGATGATTGTGTCCGATGGAAATCACTGCGTGACCACCATAAAAATCAAGATATTTTTCTCCTTTATCGTCCCAAAGGAAAGATCCCTGGGCTTTTACAGGATTTATGTTGAATAATGGGTATACGTTGAATAAATTCATTTTTTTATTTTTTTATTTTTCTTTTGTCTTGAAACAAAAGAAACAAAAGTTCAAGACCTGGAAACTTCCGCTAAAAATTATTTCTGTTCTCTAAAAATTCTAAAACTTGCGCGATTTCAATATGACTTCTTCGATTCAATAATTGTCTCGCGCTTCAAACACTAGAATTTTCTTAACGTTCACAGAATTAATTTTCTTAACGCTCCATTTTCCTATGTCAAAATAATTCAGATTATAAAATTCACTATTGACTTATTGACAATTCACTTTATTTAATCATTCACTTTTAAAATGCTACCGGTTTCAGGTTCAGGCCCAGGTTTTCTTCCCAGCCCATCGCAATATTCATGTTCTGCACTGCCTGTCCGGAGGCTCCTTTCAACAAATTGTCAATCGCTGAGTGAATAACTGCTGCATTTCCGTTCTTTTCTATGTGAATCACACAGCGATTGGTATTGACAACCTGTTTTAAATCAATTGCATTTTCGCTTACCTTTACAAAAGGCTCATTTTCATAAAAATCCTGATACAACTGACAGATATCTGAAAAAATTAAATCCGTTTTTATCGTCGAACTTGTAAAAATTCCCCTTGTAAAATCTCCCTCCATGGAACAAAATTCAGACTGACATCTTTATGGTTGAAAGCAACCAGTTGTTGTAAAATTTCATCCACATGCTGATGTGTCAGGGTTTTATAAGCCGAAATATTATCGTTCCTCCAGGTAAAATGGGTCGTTGGCTGTAAAGACTGCCCCGCACCCGTTGAACCTGTTATTCCTGTCGTATGAACCTCGTCCAGCAAACCTTTTTCCGCCAGTGGAAGCAATGCCAGCTGAATTGCTGTTGCGAAGCATCCGGGATTGGCAATGCTTTTTGCGCCTGCCAGATTATTTTTATTGATTTCAGGAAGTCCGTAGATAAAATTTCTGTTTCCGAAATTTCCATCCAGACGAAAATCATTGCCAAGATCAATCACTAGGGTTTCATCTTTCACTGGGTTTTGAGTGAGCCAGTTTTGACTTTCTTTGTGAGGAAGGCAAAGGAAAAGGATATCCACCTCTTCGGTTGTATCGGTTAGAACCTGCTCACAAACCGCCGTTAAATCCGGGTACAAATCTGAAATTTTTGCCCCCGAATTGGAACGGCTATATAAAAAACTCAATGTTACATTGGGATGAAAAGCCAGCACACGGACCAATTCGCTTCCTGTGTAGCCGTTAGCGCCTACAATTCCTACTTTTTTCATTTCTGATTTTTTTGACTGATGGAATTCATTCCCATCTCAGGTTAAATTGTTCTTTCGGAACTCTTTATTTTGAATTGATCTGGTGATAGATGTTTAAAGAATTGCTTACAATTTTTGTATATCCTTTTACATCTTCTCCCGTCCATGCTCTGTTGGCTTCACCATAGCTTCCGAATTTATCGGACATCAGGTCGTGTCTGGATTCAATTCCGTTTAAAACAAACCTGTATGGATGAAGGGTTACGAATACTTTTCCGCTTACCATTTCCTGAGAATCCGTTAAAAAAGATTCAATATTTCTCATCACCGGATCCAGAAAAAGAGCTTCATGAAGCCAGTTTCCGTACCAATCGGACAGCTGGGACTTCATCATCTGCTGGTATTTGGAAAGAGTATGTTTTTCCAGTAAATGATGCGCTTTGATGATCACCGATGCTGCCGCTGCTTCAAATCCTACTCTTCCTTTAATTCCGACAATAGTGTCTCCTACATGAATATCACGGCCGATTCCGTAAGCGGAAGCCAGCTCTTCAATCTTTTGGATAGCATAAACCGGATGCTTAAAATTTTCACCGTTTACTGCTACAACTTCACCGTTTTTAAATTCAATTTCCAGCTCTGAAGACTGAGTTTCTTTGATCTGTGACGGAAAAGCTTCTTCAGGAAGATAATTTCTTGAGGTTAAAGTTTCTTTTCCTCCTACCGAAGTTCCCCAAAGCCCTTTATTTACAGAATATTGAGCTTTATGGAATTCCATTTCGTAGCCGTGGCTTTTCAGAAATTCAATTTCTTCTTCACGGGACAAGCTCATATCTCGGATTGGCGTGATGATCTCCTTTTCGGGACACATCACCTGAAAAATTAAATCGAAACGAACCTGGTCATTACCGGCTCCGGTACTTCCATGGGCAATGGCATCAGCACCGGTTTCGATGGCATATTTTGCAATTTCCTGCGCCTGAACTGTACGTTCCGCACTTACAGACAACGGATAGGTATTATTTTTCAGCACATTTCCGAAGATCAGATATTTTACGCAAGAGTTGTAATAATCTTCCTGAGCATCAACGCACCTGTATTCTTTCACCCCAAGATTGAAGGCTTTTTTCTCCAGTTCTTTTTCTTCTTCTTTAGAAAAACCTCCGGTATTTACAGTAACTGCATACACTTCATATCCCAGTGTTTCACTAAGATATTTGGCACAGTAAGAGGTATCCAGACCTCCGCTAAATGCTAATACGACTTTCTTTTTCTCCATTGTAATCAATTTCGGACTGCTGAATTTCAGTCCCGTTTATTTTATCATTATTTTCAGGAACGAAAAGCATAGCTGTACACAGACAGTTTTTACGTTCCTTTTTCATTAAAATTTCATAATTCACACAGTTCCTGCAACCATTCCAGAACTCTTCATCCTGAGTGAGCTCGGAGTAAATTACCGGCTTATAACCAAGATCACTGTTGATCTTCATTACCGCAAGTCCTGTTGTTAAACCAAATACTTTTGCATTCGGATATTTTTCCCTGGATAGCTGGAAAACTTTATTTTTGATCAGGGTAGCTACCCCTCTGTTCCTGTAATCCGGAGATACAATAAGTCCCGAATTGGCCACAAACTGGCCATGCGACCAGGTTTCTATATAACAGAATCCTACCCATTTGCCATTTTCAGTAGCAACCACAGCATTGCCATCCGAAATCTTTTTCGTTAAATATTCGATGGAACGTTTTGCGATTCCCGTCCCTCTACGCTGTGCAGAATCATACATTTCCTGCTGTATTTCACTCACATACATCAAATGTTTGTCTGAGGAAATTTCTATTTCCATTTATTTATCTGAATTTTTTGGCAAATTTAAAGCATAATAACTTTAAAAACCAAATTAAAAAGATATTTTTTTTGTTTAAAAAGAATACACAGGTAATTTTATCTTTATAAATAAATATAATTTTGCTAAATTATTATATATTTGCTAAAAACATATAGCTATGGAAAACAAATGTCCTAAATGCAGCGGAAATAAGATCGTAAAAAGTGGTATCATCAATGAGAAGCAGCGCTTTCTTTGCAAGGACTGCAACTACTATTTTACCGTAAAAAAAATAGGAAAACAGATCGATGATTACTATGTAACCAAGGCGCTCCAGCTCTATCTGGAAGGGTTAAGTTTTCGTGAAATAGAAAGAATTATTGGAGTTTCGCATGTAACCATAAGCTCCTGGATCAAGAAATACAACATTACAAGACCACCGCATTCAGAGTTTCACCCTGTCTATAAAATCCTGAAACAGAATGAGCTGATTGAATATATGTCCAAGGAAGAAAATATTAAAAATTCAGGACTCATTATCACCCAATTTGCGGATAAGTATATGCTGATTAAATGGGAACGATTTAAGAAATAATTATAAGGTCAATGGTGAATCTTGCTTCGCAAGTGAATAGTGAATTTCTTAAAATTAAAATCAGTGAAATTAAGATCATTACAGCAACTCTAGTTTGTCAGCTTCCATCTACAAAAACTCTCAAACTCTCAAACTCTCTCACCCGAATCCCGAATCTCGAATCCCGTAACCTGTAACTAAAAACCAGCATCTTGTAAAATAACTATACCATTACCACTAATATATATTAAATTTTTATAAATAAATTATTAATTACAATTTGGCTTTCACAAAAAACAACGCCAAAAATTGATAATTTATGAAGAAATTACTTTCATTTATTGGATTAGCCTTAATAAGCAGTTCTTTATATTCACAGGGATCTCCTGATTACGGAGGCGGATTGAAATTAAACCTGAATCCTGATGGGGATAAATTCATCAGATTCATTTTATGGGACCAGTTCTGGCTCAGAAATACCCAGATGAACCCGGGAAGTATGGTAGCCAACGAACCTACTGACAACTCCTGGAGCCTGGGAAACAGAAGATTACGTGCTTTGGCTTATGCCCAGATTTCTAAAAGATATATGATTCTGGTGCATTTCGGAATCAACAATCAGACATTCATTAATGGTGGCGCTACAGGAACCACAGGCACAGGAGGGTACGGAAACGGGAAGAAACCTCAATTATTTTTCCATGATGCATGGAATGAGTATGCAGTTATTTTACCTGGAGAAGCGGGAAAATTCAGTTTATCTTTAGGGGCAGGGCTTCATTATTATATGGGACTTTCCCGTATGACGATGGCTTCAACACTGAATTTCCTTACTGTTGACTCCCCTATTTTCACATGGCCTCTGATTGACAATTCTGACCAGTTTGCGAGACAACTCGGAATGTTTGCTAAAGGAAAGTATGGCAAACTGGAATACCGTTTCAGCTTAAACAAACCTTTTGCAACAGACCTTATTCCTGTTAATGTAACAGATCCTGCACGAGCTGTAGCTGTAGACAATAACGGGAACCCAAGCTTCTCAAAAGCCGGTTATGTTGAATACCAGTTTTTTGATGAGGAATCGAATACGCTTCCTTTCAAAGTGGGTTCCTATCTGGGCACAAAAAAGTATTCAATGTAGGGGCAGGTTTTTACCACCAGGCAGACGGAACAAGAACTTCCGTGAATTCCAATATTGAAAAACACGATATTACCCTTGTCGCGGTAGATGCTTTTGCGGACATTCCTCTGGGAAATGCAAAACATAAAATGGCTGTTTCCGCTTATGCCGGATATTATAACTACAATTTCGGGCCTAACTACGTAAGAAATCTGGGAACAATGAATATTGCAGCTTCTGATCCCAATTTTACAGGAAGCAAAGCCATTGCAGGCCCCGGAAATCTACAGCCGGTGATTGGAACAGGTAATATCGTTTATGCACAGGCAGGTTTCCTTCTTCCCAACGAAGCAGAAAAGCCAAAAATCAGGATACAGCCTTTTGCAGCATATACGTATAAGGACTTTGAAGCATTCGACAAGCCTTCTTCACAGTTTGATATAGGTGCCAACTGGTTCATAGACGGGCACCACGCAAAAATCACCACACAATACTCTACAAGACCAATATATACAAGCCCTTCGGAAAGTCCTTCCTCAAAAGGGGAATTCATTGTACAGTTCCATATTTATCTTTAAAACCGGGATGAAATTAATATCTTAATCCATTAACATCAAAACCAAACAACATGAGCGAAAATCACCACGAAAACTACGAGAATATGACCGACCGGCAGAAGAACCGCACCATCTGGAGCGTGATCACAGCCTCATCACTCGGTACTCTGATAGAATGGTACGACTTTTATATTTTCGGAAGCTTAGCCATCGTTTTAGCTACCAAATTTTTCCCTGCCGATAATCCTACCGCAGCATTTTTATCTACGCTGGCTACTTTTGCTGCCGGATTTGTGGTCAGACCGTTCGGAGCATTATTCTTCGGAAGGCTCGGCGATATTATCGGAAGAAAATACACATTCCTTGTTACGTTACTGATCATGGGATTCTCTACTTTCCTGATCGGCTGTATTCCCAGCTATAAAACCATTGGCTTTTTAGCACCGGTTTTAGTTTTAATTCTGAGATTATTACAGGGATTAGCCCTTGGGGGCGAATACGGAGGCGCAGCAACCTATGTTGCGGAATACGCACAGCCACACAGACGGGGATACTGGACCTCATGGATACAAACGACTGCAACGGCAGGTCTTTTCATTTCACTGATTGTAATTCTGGTGACCAAATCTACTCTTTCAGCGGAAGAGTTCGATAACTGGGGATGGAGGGTTCCGTTCTGGATCTCAATCCTGATGGTAGGAGTTTCTTATATCATCAGAAAAAACATGAAGGAATCACCGCTTTTTGCAAAGGCCAAAAGTGAAGGAAAAACTTCAAAAAATCCTTTAAAAGAGAGCTTTGGAAATAAATACAACTTCAAATTCGTCCTTCTGGCTTTATTCGGAGCTGCAATGGGACAGGGAGTCATCTGGTACACAGGACAGTTCTATGCCATGAGCTTCCTTCAAAAGGTAATGAACGTGGAATCTGCACAGGTGGATTCATTAATGGCCACTGCCCTTTTCTTAGGAACGCCTTTCTTTGTATTTTTCGGATGGCTTTCGGATAAAATCGGTCGAAAAGCGGTTATGATGACAGGAATGCTTGTTGCCATTTTAGCGTACAGACCTATCTACGACAGCATGTTCAAAAGTGTCAACCTCGAAAGTAAAACCATTGCCGCCAACGGAATCACCGAGAAAAGAACAGCAAAAATTCATGCAGATATTGCGACAGACAGCTTAATAACTTTCCATAAAGAAACACTTTATACAGACGGAACTTTGATCAAGAAAGACAGCATTACCCACTGGTCACCGTCCGGACCTGTGATGAAAGACGGAAAAGCAGAAGAGCCTAAGGTTTCACAGACTGTAAAACTGGCTGATAATACGAAATGGTATCTTGTTTTCCTGGTATTCATTCAGGTAATATTTGTAACCATGGTTTATGGGCCTATTGCCGCTTTCCTTGTGGAAATGTTCCCTGTAAGAATCCGTTACACCTCAATGTCACTGCCTTATCATATCGGAAACGGAGTATTCGGAGGCCTTCTTCCTGCTGTAGCAACTTATCTTGTAACCACCGGAAAAGAGGCAGGCCATGCAACATGGTATCTCGAAGGATTATGGTACCCGATTGGAGTGGCTACGGTCTGTTTAATCATCGGATTGTTTTATCTTAAAAATAAGAACAATAATATCCACGATTAAGCACTGAATCACTTAATTTTTTATTAATTTTAAAACTACTAAAATGAACGGACTAAAAAAATATTAGGCATACTCTGGATTGCTGTTGCCCTGGTGGTAGGATATTTCGGAATCACTGTTTTAGGAATTCCAAAGATCACTTCCGGAAAGCAGGAAGATCTGGTATTCGGGATCATCATATTATTTGTGCTGATGCCGATTATCTCAGGCGGAATGGCCATTTTCGGATACTATTCGCTAAAAGGAGAATATTCGGACGACAAAATTTAATTTATATACGATAATGATAATTGATGAGCAGCAGGTTACTCATCAATTATCATTTATCAATCATCATTTATGAAAAAAGACACGAACAAAAACTGGTTATTCTAAGTATCGGACTGATGATGGCTTTCAGCATTCCTATTTCACTGCTTTTCAACAGTGAGAAAGAAGTTTTCGGCTATCCAATGATCCTGATTTACCTGTTTGCTGTCTGGATGATCTCCATCATTATTTCTTTTGTAATTGTAAAAAAGTATGATGAGTAGTGTCGCTTTATTTGTAGTTGTTTTACTCTATCTGGCCCTTTTATTCCTGGTTGCCCACCTGGCAGAAAAAAGGAAAAGCAAGCGATGGATCAATAATCCCTACATTTATGCATTGTCCCTTGCAGTGTACTGCACAGCCTGGACTTATTATGGAAGCATCGGTGTTGCGGCTACAAGCGGACTGAATTACCTGCCCATCTACATTGGCCCTATCATGATTATTCCGGCATGGATCTATATCAATACAAGGATCGTAAGAATTTCAAGAATCAATAAAATAAGCAGCCTTGCGGATTTTATTTCTTTACGGTACGGGAACAGCAGAAGCTTCAGCGCTATTATCACTATTGTTTGCTTACTGGCTATTGTCCCTTATATCGGGCTTCAGATCAAAGCTATATCTGAGACTTTCCATCTGGTTACCGAAACATCTATGTCCAACAATATACTCACAGACAATGCAACGTTTGTGGTCGTTTTAATTGCCTTATTTTCTTCCTATTACGGAACAAGATATGTGGACGCCTCGGAAAAACGTTTGGGAATTATTTCCGCCATTGCTTTGGAAAGTTTTTTAAAGCTCTTTTTTATTATTATCCTGGGAGTGTTCGTTATTTATTTTGTATTTGACGGCTTCTCAGACATTTATGAAAAAGCCAGCAAATTTGAAGATTTCAAGCAAAAAAACACCTTCAACGGTATTGAGGGTGCCATGAACTGGATGGTTCTGTGCATGATTTCTGCCACAGCAATCTGCATCCTTCCGAGACAATTTCACACCGCAATTATCGAGAACAGACAGGAAAAACATATTAAAACAGCCATTTGGTTTTTTCCGTTATATCTGTTAATCTTTACGATATTTATTTTCCCTATCGCATGGGGCGGCAGGCTTATTTTTGATGGAGAAAAGGTTAATCCCGAGTTCTACTCTATCCTGATCCCGCAACATTTTGATAATACCTTAATTACCGTTTTTGTTTTCCTTGGTGGTTTGAGCTCATGCATCTCCATGATTATTATTTCAGCCATTACTTTATCCATCATGCTTTCCAACAACCTCATCATTCCTTACGGCTTATTGGGAAAATTCAAATCCGATAATGAGGTACAGAATACCAGAAACATTACAAACATCAGGAAATTCAGCATTTTTGCCCTGATCATCATGGCTTTCGTATTCTACAAATATTTTATTCTGAAAACATCACTGGATTCCGTAGGTCTGATCTCTTTTGTGGTGATTGCACAGCTTGCTCCTTCTTTTTTCGGGGCCATATTCTGGAGAAGGGGAGCTATAAAGGCGCCGTAGCAGGACTTCTTGCAGGGCTGGCCATCTGCTATTTCGGCCTGATTATTCCGCAATATTATTTCTCGTACAACCAGGAATTCAAAGGGATCATCCGTGATATGTATGACGTTTTCGCTTTTTTCAACATTCCCTTTTTAAGCAGGATTTCACAAATATTTTTTTGGTCAATTTTTGTTAATTCCGCTTTGTTTGCCATTATTTCTGTGAGCATAAAAGGAAATTACCGGGAAAGAAATTTTGCAGAATTATATGTGGATATCGACAAGTATATTCAAAATCATGAAAATGCATTTATCTGGCGCGGAACGGCTTATGTTTCGGATATCAGGAATATTCTGGAGAGATTTTTAGGTAAAAATAAAACGGAACAGGCTTTAAGAATCTTCAATTTAAAGTATAATATTGATTCCCAGACTGAAACAGCAGATTCAAGGTTTATTAAATTCTCGGAAAACCTTCTGGCAGGAAGAATAGGAACAGCATCAGCAAAAATTCTCATTGAAGGGGTAACGAAGGAAGACAAAATCTCCCTGAAGGAAGTTTTAAATATTTTAGAAGAATCCAAAGAAAATATTACCCTTAATAAAAAACTGACTGAACAATCTGAAGAGCTGCAAAAGCTATCTGATGACCTGAGAACAGCCAATCAAAATCTGATCATTAAAGACCGCCAGAAAGATGACTTCTTGGATTCCGTAGCTCATGAATTAAGAACTCCCATTACAGCAATTCGCTCTGCGGGAGAAATTCTGGCAGATGACGACGATATTCCGTTTGACATTAAACAGGAGTTTCTGAACAATATCATCACGGAATCTGACAGGCTGAGCGAAATCATCAATGATATCCTTTATCTTGATAAGCTGGAGCATGGCGAAATTGCTTTACACATCAAAGAAAACAACATTCTTGAAACCTACAAAAAAGCCGTCAATCCACTACTCCACCTGATACAGCAGAAAAACATCCATTTAAGCGAAGTCAACCTCCTGAACAAATCCGTATTGGAATACGATGAAGCCAGAATGATACAGCTTTTCCAGAATATCCTTGGTAATGCTTTAAAATTTACAGATGACCAGGGAACTATACAAACCAAGCTGTCTGAAAAAGAAGACCACCTCGTGATCACCGTTTTCAATACAGGGAGGCACATCCCGGAAGAGGATCTTGATATGATTTTTGATAAATTTTATCAGTCGAAAAACCAGAATATTTTAAAACCTACAGGAAGCGGGCTGGGACTGGCTATTTCCAAAAAGATCGTACAGGCACACAGCGGAAGAATAAAAGCAGAAAACAGCGGCCTGGGCGTAACTTTTACAATAAGCATTCCTTACAACATAACAAAAGAGATCAGAAATGAAGTTGAACAAAACCAATAACCATCTATGAGAAAGATTATTATTGCCGATGACGAACACAAAATATTAATGTCGCTGGAATACAGCTTTAAAAAAAACGGCTACGACGTTTATATTGCAAGAGACGGAACAGAAGTCCTGGATTTCCTGAAAACCATGACTCCCGATGTAATCCTTCTGGACATCATGATGCCCAACCTGGATGGATACAGCACCCTGGAAGCCATCAAAGAAGATATCCGGCTGAAGGACACAAAAGTCATTTTCCTGAGTGCAAAAAATAACCCGAAAGATATTGAAAAAGGTATGGAAATGGGTGCCGATGCCTATGTCACAAAGCCCTATTCCATAAAGAAACTGCAGCAGCAGATTGAGGAGATGTTTGAGTAGATGGGAGAAAGAATCAAGAGGTGAGATTTCAGATGTCAGACGTCAGATATCAGATAATAGGCTATGGATAATTTGATATTGATATTAGATAAAAAATAAACACACTGTCATTGCGAGCGAAGCGAAGCAATCTCTTAATCATCTTAACTTCTGAATACATCTTAATGTTTAATTTTAAAACATTTAGGTTTTTATTAAGCTTTTAAGACATCAGGTTAAGCCTTGCTTTAAAAGGCCATTTTCACTCACATTGACAAAACATGAAACACAAAAATTGATATGGACACCGATATACTTTTTAAACAAAGCATAGAAGACAAAGAAAACTTCTGGAAAGAACACGCCAAAGAAATTCAATGGTTTGAGTTTCCACAACAGATCCTTTCTACAGATCAAAACAATTATCCGCAATGGTATTCCGACGGAAAGCTCAATATCTGCTACCTGTGCATCGACCGACATATTGAAGACGGTTTTGGAGATCAGACTGCCATTATTTACGATTCTCCGGTCACCGGTCAGAAAAAAATGTACACTTTTAATCAGGCAAAAGAAGAAATTTCAAAGCTGGCAGGAGGACTTGCTTCCCTCGGTCTGAAAAAAGGTGACACAGCCGTTATTTATATGCCGATGATTCCCCAGACACTCTTTGCAATGCTGGCCTGCGCAAGGATTGGGGTGATTCATAATGTGGTTTTCGGAGGTTTTGCGCCTCACGAGTTGGTCGTAAGAATAGACGACTGCAAGCCAAAAGCCTTGATTACAGCTACAGCGGGAGTAGAAATAGCCAGACGAATCCCCTATTTACCCCTTGTTGAAAAAGCCATTGAACTGGCCCAGGATAAAGTAGAGAATATTATTGTTTACAACAGAAAACTGGTAGATAACCAGCATGAAATGTTTGAAGGCCTTATTGATTATGAAGACCTGGTTCAAAAATCTGAACCCGCAGACTGTGTTTCAGTGGAAGCCACTCATCCTCTGTACCTGCTTTACACTTCAGGAACTACAGGGAAGCCTAAAGGAATCGTACGGGATACGGGAGGTTATGCTACAGCCCTGAAATTCTCCATGAAATATATTTACGGCGTTGAGCCCGGGGAAACCTACTGGGCCGCTTCTGATTTTGGATGGGCGGTAGGCCACAGTTTCAGTGTATACGGACCGTTAATCAACCGGAATACCACTATTATTTTTGAGGGAAAACCCATTATGACGCCTGATGCAGGCACATTCTGGCGAATTATTTCAGAATATAAAGTTTCCGTGATGTTTACAGCCCCTACCGCCATCAGGGCTATCAAAAAAGAGGATCCGGACGGAGAGCTGGTGAAAAAATACGACCTGTCCCATTTCAAAAAGCAGTTTCTGGCCGGTGAACGATGTGATGTAGCCACTTTAGACTGGTTTTCAGAACATATCGGGGTTCCCGCTATCGATCACTGGTGGCAGACGGAATCAGGATGGCCCATGTTAGGATTAATGACCTTTGATGATCAATATAAAATCAAAAGAGCTGCTGCCGGAAAACCAATACCGGGATACGACATTAAAATCTTTGATGAAAACGGATATGAACTTGATGCTCATCAGGAAGGATATCTGATCATCAAACTTCCGCTTCCGCCAGGCGCCCTTCTGGGAATCTGGAACGATTATGAGCGTTTTCAGAGCAGTTATCTTTCGCAATACAACGGATACTATTTCTCGGGAGACGGAGCCATTCGGGATGAAGACGGTTATATTTTTATTACAGGAAGAGTGGACGACGTAATTAATGTAGCCGGACACCGGCTTTCCACTTCAGAAATGGAAGAAATTGTTTCTTCCCATCCCGATGTGGCAGAATGTGCTGTTGTGGGAATTGATGATGAACTGAAAGGTCAGGTACCTTTTGCTACGGTTGTTTTAAAGAATGGTTCTGCAATTACCGAAGAACAAGTTGAAAAAGACATTATCAGAATGGTTCGTGAGAAGATCGGCGCTGTGGCTTTTTTAAAGAACGCCATGGTCGTCAAACGATTACCGAAAACACGCTCGGGAAAAACATTGAGAAAATTAATAAGAACACTTCTTGACGGAAAAGAATTTCAGGTTCCGTCGACAATTGATGATGAAAAAATTATTGAAGAAATTCAGGAAAAAATCAATGATTATAGGGCTTAAGCCATAAATTAAACATATATTTAATATTAATAAAATTCAAATTTCAAAAAAACGAAGGGATATGAGAAATTACTTAATTGAAGATTTGCCACATTATTTTGAAGAGTATAAAAAGTCTATCAAAAATCCTAAAAAATTCTGGGATAAGATAGCCGACCAAAATTTCGTGTGGTACCAGAGATGGAGCAAGGTTGTTAAGTATGATATGAATGAAGCTAAAATCACATGGTTTAAAAATGCCAAATTAAATATCACTAAAAACTGCATCGACAGACATCTTGCTGTAAGAGGTGAAAAAACTGCCATCATCTGGGAACCGAACGACCCTAAAGAAGAGGCACAGCACATTTCCTACAACGAACTGTACAACCGCGTCAATAAAACCGCTAATGTTCTCCGTGAAATGGGAATTGAAAAAGGTGACAGAGTCTGTATTTACCTTCCGATGATCCCTGAACTGGCTGTCACTATGCTGGCCTGCGCCAAATTGGGTGCCGTACATTCCGTCATATTTGCCGGGTTTTCTGCATCTGCTGTAGCTTCCAGGGTTAACGACTGTAATGCTAAAATGATCATCACCTCAGACGGAAGCTACAGAGGGAACAAAGTTCTCGACCTGAAAAGCATTGTGGATGAAGCCCTGGAAAAAACACCAAGCGTAGAATCAGTCCTTGTTGTGAAAAGAACAAACAATGAAATTAAGATGAAGGAAGGCAGGGATCACTGGATGGCTGATCTGTACGAAAAAGCCTCTCCAGACTTCGTTACCGTGATCATGGATGCCGAAGACCCTCTTTTTATCCTGTATACATCAGGTTCTACCGGAAAACCGAAAGGAATGCTCCATACCTGCGCCGGATATATGGTTTACACTGCCTATACTTTCAAAAACGTATTCAATTATAAAGAAAATGATATCTACTGGTGTACGGCAGATATCGGATGGATTACAGGACATTCGTATATTTTGTACGGACCGCTTCTTAACGGAGCTACCACAGTCATTTTTGAAGGGGTTCCTACTTATCCTGAGCCTGATAGATTCTGGGAAGTTATTGAGAAACATAAAATTACCCAGTTCTACACCGCTCCTACTGCCATCCGTTCATTAGCCAAAGAAAGCACGGAATGGGTAGATAAGCACGACCTGAGCTCATTGAAGGTGATCGGTTCCGTAGGAGAGCCTATCAATGATGAGGCGTGGCATTGGTTCAATGATCATGTAGGAAATAAAAAATGCCCTATTGTAGATACCTGGTGGCAGACGGAAACAGGAGGAATCATGATCTCTCCTCTTCCATTCGTTACCCCAACCAAGCCTACTTATGCCACCCTTCCTTTACCGGGAATCCAGCCTGTGCTAATGGATGACAAACGGAATGAAATTACAGGAAATCAGGTAACAGGAAACCTTTGTATCCGTTTTCCGTGGCCGGGAATCGCCAGAACCATCTGGGGAGATCACCAGAGGTATAAAGAGACCTACTTCACTGCCTTTCCGGGAAAATATTTCACAGGGGACGGTGCTTTGAGGGATGAAGTGGGATATTACAGAATTACCGGCCGTGTGGATGATGTAATTATTGTTTCCGGTCATAATTTAGGGACTGCACCTATTGAAGACAGCATCAACGAACACCCGGCCGTTGCCGAATCAGCAATTGTGGGCTACCCTCACGATATCAAGGGCAATGCGCTATACGGATTTGTGATCTTAAAAGAAACAGGAGAAGGCCGTGACAAGGAGAACCTTAAAAAGGAGATCAATCAGCTTATCTCAGATCAGATTGGACCGATTGCCAAGCTCGACAAAATACAGTTTGTTTCCGGCCTTCCGAAAACGCGGTCAGGAAAAATTATGCGTAGGATTCTGAGAAAAATTGCTGAAGGAGATTTCAGCAGTTTCGGAGATATTTCTACGCTGTTAAATCCTGAAATTGTGGAAGAGATTAAAAACGAAAGAATTTAATTCTTAAAATGATATTGAAATAAAGCGGGCTTCGGTCCGTTTTTTTGTTTTATAACTTCCTAAGTAGGTCTTATTGCTTTTGTGTAATTTATCTCTATCACGTTTTACATTAAAATATATCAATAACCTCCCAACACTTCGTTAAAAATACTATTTTTAACAGCTATGAAATATATCGTGATTACCGCTACTCTTGCATTATTATTTTGCTGCAGCAAAGAGAAACAGACTGAGAAGAAAATTATAAAAATTTTCGAAGCTGACCGTTGCTATAAACAGATGATGATCAATGACAGTCTGCCACCGAAAATCTCTTCTCTGAACACAACAGCCTTCAGAGAGAAAATAAAAAAGAGAACCTGAAGCCATTCTACACTGCAGATCTGAACCATGACGGTATAGATGATTACGTGGTTAACATCAAACAGAAAAAGGAATATGCAGACAAGGAAATAGCAATTAATGTTTTTCCACTTAATATTTGTGACGGTATGGGAAATATTGCTATTGCCCTGAGCCAAAAATCCGGAAAGTACAAGATATTCAATCCCTATAAGGATATGAATGAAGAGACTATCGCTGCAAAAATTTCTCCGGACGGAAAGTTCATTCATGTTTTAAGGGTTAAATACACCCCTTCAAGAAATGTAGATGATAAAGATTTTTATGAGACTGATGTTTTAACGATTAAAAATAATGTCAGCACGGAATACATCAAAACACCCAAGAAGCATACAATTAATGAAGTGCAAATAAAACTTGACGGACAATTCTTTATGACACTGGATTTTAAGGAGAAAAAGATGTATCTGGATAATACCCAGCTTAATAAACTGGATACGGAAAAAACGTACTTTAAAAAAATGTCAAAAGAAGATGAAGAACAGCTGCTGATGATTCTGAATGATATGGATTTTACTAATATTGATAATTCAGAAAACACTCCGGTCAAAAACGTTGGAAATTATTTTCTCAACATCAACTATGACCAGAATCTAGACAAAGAGATATGGAACTATGGCAAAAACGGAGGCCTGAGAACCATGAACTTTTATGACCAAATTATCCTCTATATTTACCAGTTGGGCTGGACGGAATACGAATCGACAAACGATTAATAAATTAAAGTCTCATCAAAATCAAACAGCTGTTCAATAGATATTTTCAAATATTTTAACATTATATTATAGATAACATATTAAAATAATAAATTTATTATATTTTTATTAACAATATTAAAAAATATTTATTACCTTTAAGTACAATTTTAAAACTATTGCTTATGTCAAATATATTAGCTGGATTATTTGCACATCACAGCGATTACAAAAAACTAGAAGCTGATCTGGAAAATTCAGGATTTGAAAATTCAGATTACATAGTATACCTTCATAGCGGCTCTGACACCTCTCAATACCTGGCGAGTGTTGTGGTAAAAGATAATAACCAAACTGATGGCGTCCGAAATATTTTCAACCAGAATTCAGTACTGAAAACCTATTTATTGGAGAATATGGGTATTGAAGAGGCTAATTATGATAATATCAAAAGATTTATCGATGCCAGAAACAGAGCCGAAATCCATAACAGCCCTGATGTGAAAATAAAAGCATCAAGCAGTGGAATGGATTCAGAAGTAAAATTCTGATAGAAAACACAAAACCTAATAACCGGAAATCCGCAGAGCGTTCTGCGGATTTTTATGTTTGAAAAGTTTAAAAAATTTCGTATTTTCGTTTAAATATAGGCATTAGCACAAATGAGTTACGATTTAGAACAGGAAAACAAAGAGATCCTTGCCCGGTATAAGGATCTGATTTCGAATACATACAGAACTCTGGACGAGGAAAATAACAAACTCATCCGGAAGGCATTTGATATTGCATTGGATGCCCATAAAGATCAAAGGAGAAAATCCGGCGAACCATATATCTATCATCCCATTGCCGTTGCCAAAATTGTGGCTACAGAAATCGGTTTGGGAGCTACTTCTATTGCCTGTGCCCTTTTACATGATGTGATTGAGGATTCAGATTATACTTATGAAGACCTGAAAAAGATTTTTGGAGAAAAGATTGCCGGTATTGTGAACGGGCTTACCAAGATCTCCATCATGAATCACCAGAATATTTCCGTACAGTCTGAAAACTACAGGAAGCTGCTGCTTACGCTGTCCGAAGATTTCAGGGTTATTCTGATCAAAATTGCCGACCGTCTTCACAATATGCGTACGCTGGAAAGCATGGCTCCGGATAAGCAGAAAAAGATTGCTTCGGAAACAGTTTACATTTATGCTCCTATGGCACACCGTCTGGGGCTGTATAATATCAAATCAGAGCTTGAAGATCTTTCATTAAAATACAATAATCCGGAGGTTTATAATGAAATTACCGAAAAGCTTGAACTTGCCAAAGAAAGCCGTGAAAGATATATTGAGGAATTTAAAACCGAAGTTTCCGAAAGACTGAAAGAAGAAGGCCTGAATTTTACGATTAAAGGCCGCGCAAAGGCCATTTCTTCCATTTACAGGAAAATGCTGAAACAGGGTGTTTCGTTTGAAGAGGTTTTCGACAATTATGCCATCAGGATCATTTACAAATCGGACGCTAAAAACGAAAAATTCCTGGCCTGGAAAATCTATTCCATTGTAACTGACGTATATCACAGCAACCCTTCAAGAATGAGGGACTGGATCACGCAGCCGCGTTCTACCGGGTACGAAAGTCTCCATTTAACGGTTCTGGGACCGGATAGAAAATGGATTGAGGTACAGATCCGTTCCGAAAGAATGGACGAAATTGCTGAAAAAGGAGTTGCCGCCCATTACAAATACAAAGAGGGATACAAACAGAGCTCGGACGACCGTAATTTTGAAAGATGGGTTACTGAAATCCGCGATATCCTTGAACAACAGCAAAACCTTTCTACATCAGAACTTTTAGATAATATAAAACTGAATTTATATTCCAAGGAAGTGTTTGTATTTACTCCAAAAGGGGAAATCAAGATTCTTCCGACGAATGCCACTGCCCTGGATTTTGCTTTTGCCGTTCACTCCGACCTTGGAATGAAATGCCTCGGGGCAAAGATCAACGGAAAACTGGTTCCTATCTCTTATGTTCTCCAGAATGGTGACCAGATTGATATTTTGTCTTCCCAAAACCAGAAGCCTAAATCTGACTGGCTGGAATTTGTAGTGACCTCCAAAGCCAAATCCAAAATCAAAAGTTACCTGAATTCTCAGAAAAACCAACTGGTGGAAGATGGAAAAGAGATCCTCCAGCGAAAACTTCGTCATGCGAAAATCAGCTTTAACGATGAGGAGATCAATAAACTTCAGAAATTCTTTAACCTTAAATCTTCACAGGAACTTTTCCTTAAATTCCAGAGCAATGAACTGGATGTAAGCAGCCTGAGAAAATATATTGAAAGTAAAAACGTATTTAATAATTTACTTTCAAGATTCAGAAAATCACCGTCGAAAAACGTTCAGTTTGAAGAACCGAAAGAGCAGAATCTTGACATGATTGTTTTCGGGAAAGACGAAGAAAAACTGAATTACAGCTACGCCAAATGCTGTACAGTAATTCCAGGAGATAAAATTTTCGGATTTATTACCATTTCCGATGGTATCAAAGTTCACAGCGATAACTGCCCTAATGCCATCAACCTGAGGGCACAATATGACTATCGTGTGATCCCTGCCAAATGGGTGAATGCAGAAAGCTTTAAGAACAGAGTTAAGATCGAAATTGAGGGTCTGGACAGAATGGGAATGATCAATGATATCACCACCGTGATCAGCGGAAGCATGGGAATGGATATGAAAAGTATGTCCATAGAATCCAATGACGGCGTCTTTATGGGCAATATCAACCTTGAAGTTAAAAATAAGGGCCAGCTGGAAGAAACATTTAAAAAACTTAAAGATATTGACGGCGTTTCAAGAGTGAGACGACTACAATCATAAGCATGAATTTATCTCTCTATTTTAAAAAATTTTTCAGCAGCAATCAGGCATCAGGAATTATACTTATTTTTTGTGTACTGATTTCATTATTAATCGCAAATTCTTCTGCCGGTGAAGGTTTCCAGCATTTTTTAGACAAGGAAGTGGGAACTCACCTTTTTCATCTCACATATCCTGTCAGCATCTGGATCAATGATGGTCTTATGGCTGTTTTCTTCCTTCTGGTTGGGCTGGAAATTAAAAGGGAAATGGTAGAAGGAGAACTGTCTTCCTTCAAAAATGCTTCCCTCCCTATATTTGCTGCTGTAGGCGGAATGCTCGTTCCGGCTGTCATCTATACTCTTTTCAATAGCGGCACGGAATATGGCAACGGCTGGGGAATTCCTATGGCCACGGATATTGCTTTCTCACTTGCTATTATTTCAATGCTGGGAAAAAAATCCCGAATTCCATTAAAATATTCCTGGCTGCATTAGCAATTGTGGATGACCTGGGTGCGATTCTGGTAATTGCTGTTTTTTATACCGAACAGATCCACTGGACCTATCTCCTGCTTTCATTTGGAACGGCTGCGTTACTGTTTCTGTTGAATTTCCTGAAGGTTACCCGTCTTATTTTCTATATTATCCCAGGGCTGTTTTTATGGTATTTCCTGCATCATTCTGGAATTCATGCAACCATAGCCGGAGTTTTGCTGGCATTTTCCATTCCTACGAACGTATCTGATGTAGAAATCTCCCCTCTTGAAAAACTGGAGCACAAGCTTCATTTTCCTGTGAGCTTTCTGATCATGCCTATATTTGCTTTAACGAACACCAATATTACTTTTACCAGTGAGATGGTAACGGGTGTGACAAGTACATTAGGCCTGGGAATTATCTGCGGATTGGTATTGGGAAAACTGATAGGGATCAATCTGTTTTCTTTTATTGCTATTAGGTTAAAACTGAGTACACTTCCTCAAAACAGCACATGGCTGCAGATGGTGGGTGTTGGATTATTAGCAGGGATAGGCTTCACAATGTCTATTTTCATAGCGCTTCTTTCCTTTAAAGAGAGTATTCCTATTCAGGATGAAGCTAAATTTGCCATTCTGATTGCTTCTTTCTTAGCAGCAGTTTTAGGATTTGTGATACTGAGTATGAGTTCTAAAAAAGATATAAACGAAGTAGAAAACTAATTATTTTCTCTCTTCCAGCTTTCTTTTATGTTCCTCATCGCTTTCCAGATTAGGTTCTGTAACCGGTGCCTGATAATGAACCGCCTCTTTCTTGATTTCATCAGACAATAGCTTTTCAATTCTAAGTTTTCTGAGAGCCATATTGAGTTCGTTTCCAAACAGCAGAAGATATACATTGACGTTAACCCAGACCATCAGTAAGATCATACTTCCGATGGACCCATAAAGAACGTTATATCTTGCAATATCTTTCACATAGATCGCAAAGATATAGGTAGTCAGGACAAACAGAACCGTCGTTAAAATAGCTCCGGGCACCGCCTGCCTGAATCTGGCAATCTTTACTGTTCCCAACCAGTAAAAAAGCGTTAAAAGAATGAAATAGAAAAGTGGAAAGGATACAAACCCAATGATTTTGGAAAGGTTATTCACCAGCCAGGAAATATCATAGGCCGGGGTAAAGAGCTTCATAACCACTTCCACATAATACACTCCGAAAAGGGCCAGAAAAACAATGGTAATAAAGCCTATGGTTATAAAAAATGAAAGGATAAATTCTTTTACATCAGTCAGTTTTTCATCTGAATTTTCGTTGAAACCGTTGATAAGCGAAAAGGTTCCGTTGGTGGCAAAAACCAATGCCAGAACGATGGTCAGATTACTGATTCCTTTCATATTCGGGATGATATTGGTTTCAATATATCCTCTTACATCGCCTTCCATATTGGAGGGAAAAACATTATGCATCAGAACCTCGAAAATATAAAACTGAAGCTTATCATAATGCGGCATATAAGGCAAAACAGAAAGCAGGAACAGCAGGAAAGGAAACAAACTGATGGTAAAGCTCCAGGAAATGGCAGCCGCTTTTCTCCCTATCTTACCTTTAAAAATTCCGGAAATATAGATCTGAAACATCTGCCAGAGCGATATTCCCAGAACAGGAATATGTATGCTGTCAAAAAATTCTTGAATCTTCAGTATAAATCTGGGAACTTTTATATTCATCTATTTGGTGTATTTTACTTAATAAACCCTCTGTTTATCTTCTGATGGAAAGAAGCTCCAGCTGTTTTTAATAAGTCTTTATACAAATATAAACATTTTCCTTTTCCTTATTTCAATATTGCAGAAACGGATTAATGGCATTTTTTTAATGGTTTAACAGATCTGTTTAGGCAGATCAACATAAATGATACCCAGGAAAAGAATTTAAAAAATAAATAGCCAAAACATTGAAATACCTGAAATCACTGGTTTTTCTATTTTTAACATTTTCAGCCCGGCTTTACTGTCCCCCGGCTGTTTTCCGTCACAAAATGGTATCTTTGCCTTTTGAAATCCTCTATACATGAGAATCAGCTTACTTTGTATCGGTAAAACGGATGATAAGGAGATTACCTCTTTAATCAGCTATTACCTTACCCGTCTTCCCAAGCACTGGAATTTTGAAATCACAGAAATTCCGGATGTAAAAAATGCCAAAAATCTTTCTCCTGATCTTTTGAAAAAGGAAGAATCCAGGCTGTTTCTCAATTATATCGATAAAAATGACCTGGTTGTGATACTGGATGAAAAAGGAAAACAGTTTACCAGCCGCGAATTTGCCCAGAAAATCGACAACTGGATGAATTCTTCAGTAAAAAAGTCCACATCCTTATCGGGGGAGCTTATGGTTTTTCTGAAGACATTTACAGCCGGGCGAATGAAAAAATGTCACTTTCAAAAATGACTTTTACCCATCAGATGATCCGTTTATTCATCGTGGAACAGCTATACCGTGCCGACCAGATTTTACAGGAAAACCCTACCATAATGATTAAATCGTTGTAATTTTTACTATCCGTTAAAATTTTATCCTTACTTAACCTTTAAACCAATCTGTCTTTTTGCCTCGCCTACTACAAAAGCAACGGAATTGGCAATATTAAAGCTGCGGATTAATTTTGACATCGGAATCGTTAAATGGTTTTCAAACTGATCCAGAACTTCCTTACTTAACCCTACACTTTCTTTACCGAAAACCAGCCAGTCACCATCCTGAAAATCATTTTCCAGATACGATTTTTCAGCATGCGAGCTCATCAGGAAAACACGTGACCGATCAGGGATATTTTTCATCCATTCTTCAACATCGGCGTATTCCGTAACGTCAAGATGCACCCAGTAATCCAATCCTGATCTTTTCAGGTTCTTGTCATTGATTACAAATCCAAACGGATGAACGAGATGCAATCTGCTTTCCGTGCCTACACATAACCTTCCGATATTTCCTGTATTATTAGGTATTTCAGGTTCTATAAGAACAATGTTTAACATGTTTATATCTTTATCAGTTTAAAAATTCAAATTATCATCCCGAAACAGTTTGCAAGAAATTCATAGAGTTGTTCCTGTCTGATAAAACAGTACCGGGCCCGGCATTTCATGCCGGGCCCGGTACTTATAATTAAAAAATTATTTTTTCACGCACTTGGCATAATAATCGGCCAGAATAGCTTTTTCATAACCTAAGCTTACCGCCTTATCCAGATTTTCACAGGCTTCTTTGGGCTTTGCCGTATCAAATAAAACCAATGCTTTGGTCACATAAGAATTAGAAAATTTCGGATCTATGGAAATGGCTTTATTGACGTCTGTAAGAGCTTCCTTGGGCTTTTTCATTTTAAGATAAACATCTGCCCTGCCGTTATAAAGAAGTGATTCCGGTTTTTCTGAGATAAGCTGGTTGTAATCTTTCAGGGCCCCTTCCAGATCACCGTTATTTTTTTTCAGATTGGCTAATCCTGTTTTGGCATAGATATTATCGGGTGCAAAGCTCAGAATTTGTTTGAGATCACCCAGCGCAAGGTCTTTTTTCCCTGACTGTCATAGATTTTGGAACGGGTAAGATAAAATTCAGGATTTTCAGCATCGATTTTAAGGCCGGTAGCAATATATTCCAGTGCTTTGGCTTTATTCCCTTTCTGGCTGTTCAGTGAAGCAAGATTAGCATACACAGAAGCCGATAAAGGATTAGCTTTCATAGCAGACTCGTAGGATTTCATAGCTAATGCTGTTTTTCCAAGCCTTCTTTGGGCAGTACCAAGATTATTGTAGTATTCAGACTGGTATTTCTGAATCTGCTCTTTTTCTGCAAGTTTGGTATACTGCTCTTCCGCACATTTATAGTCGGCTTTTTTAAAACATTCTTCTGCTTTAATTTTGTCCTGCGCGTAAAGTGTAAATGAGGAGCATATCAATGCTGTAAGTAATAAAGTTTTTTTCATGAAGGTATATTTTGTTTGTTGATGACTTTTTTGGCGAGTACTCCAAATATTACTCCCAATAAAGATCCAACAAACGCCCCCACCAAAATATCTATCGGGAAATGCACTCCTAAATATATCCGGCTGTAAGAAACTACCACAGCCCATGCAAATATAGCATATGGAAACCAATTGAGCTTCTTTTTTAATAAAATACTTAAATAAGCGGCCAGAAAGAAAGTGTTGGAAGCATGGGCAGAATAAAACCCGTACTGTCCGCCGCACTTCACAATTCTCATATAATGTTCCAGACTCGGATCATGGCAGGGCCTTAGTCTTGCTACTCCAAATTTGAAAACACTTGCCAGCTGATCGGAAACCGTAACCCCAAGTCCAATAAATATAAGGATGAAAATTAAAGACTTTAATTTAAAATTTTTGTATAAAAAGTAAAGGAATATGACATAAAGCGGTACCCAGATCCAGGTACTTGAAATAAGCATCCAAAATTGGTCGAAAGAGGAATCGCCCAAATTATTAAGGTATAGAAAAACCTTTTTATCTTCCTGAATAATCTCCTCCATGAGTTATCTGCTTACAGGCCCTTCGTAGGTTTCATCATCGGCAGGCTTAGGTTTGGGAGGTTCATTGGAAGCTAAAGGTTCCTTTACGATATCTTTTTCAATATCTTTCATGGGATTGAAGTCTTTTGCTGCATCTTTCACCTTCTCGATTTCGCGTTTGATCTCAGAAACCGGGTTATCCGTTTCCTTCATGATCTCAGTTTTAATGTCTTCCACTGCTCCACGCATTTTTCTAACGCCTGCTCCTAAGTCACGCGCTATCTGAGGGAGTTTATCCGGACCGAATAATACAACAATCGCTACTGCGATCAGTGCCATTTCTCCAATGCTTAATTCCATTCGGTAAAATTACGAAAGATTATACATTTATTTACCGTAAACTAAAATTTTAAACAAATTTTAAGAATTTTGAGTAACGGGTGTTCCGGGATCCGGGTTACAAGTTAAAGGTTTGAGCATTTTTATGGAATGGAAGCCTACATACTAAAGTCATTATATTGATCTAAAATTTTCCTGATTTTACATTTAAAAATTCACTTTTCATTTGCAAAGCAAAATTCACAATTGACACCCATAATACATTTTATCCTTCGATTATTTATTCATTTATTAAATTTTCACAACTTTCAATTAACAAATATTTAATTCAATAAATAGAGATTTATAATAAATTTTACTATATTTATTAGACAAAACCATTAAATATTTTATTATGAAAAAACTTGTAACCACCTTTAAGCTTTTTGCCGTTATATTGGTATTAACGCTTACTGCCTGCCAGGATGAAAGCAGCGAAATGCCGGAGGAATCTCCTGCCGCCAAAGTTTCCGCCTCTGACCTGAAAAAGGAAATTACCCCGGGATTAAAGGATGTTCCGGATAATGTTCAGGCTCAGATTAATGATTCAAAGAAAAATCTTGAACAGTATTTGAAAAACGATCTTCAGATCACCGGGATTACCGCTCTGGGAAAGCTTTCTACACAGAGAGGTATTGAAATCTCCCAGGATCTCATCTCAGACAGAGACCAGTTTACAGCAGAAGGAAATATCCTTGAACCAGAAACTGTAAAAGTAGGTAAAATTGGATCACTATTTTCAGGTGACCAATTATCTGAAGCTCAGAAAGGATTGAAAGAATCTGCTTCAGAGCAGATTAAAACGGGAACTGAGGTTCTTGAAATTTCCTGGAACTACAAGGGAGAGCAGTTCAATTCTTTATGCTTTTACAATGAGTCAGGAATTATCTGGGACAATGTATTTGCGGGCCTTGTCATGATAGACACAAGAGGAAATTCTGAAACTTCTCCTATCGATTCTCAGGCTAAGGTAGCTTCAAAATGGTATAAACAATGGTGGACTGCCAACTGGCTTTGGGGTTCTAAAAGAGGTGAAATCGGCTACCAGATCACTATTTACTATTCCGGCTCTACAGTTTCCAATGTGGATGTAAGCGACTGGGGGAATATCAGCCTTGGTAAAGCGAAAAGCGAAAGTAAAGTGACCAAAAGAACAGGAGCTTACGGACAGTGCAGATATGCGCTTGGATTGTGTACTCCAACCGGCTCATTAAGCTTTAACAGCAGTAATTTTTCTGTATCGTTTTCAGGACTGGGAAGTAACATCGTAAGCAACGGTACAAAATCACTTTATCCGTAAAATCTCAAACATTATATTTCAATAGAAACAGGGAAGCTTAAGGGCTTCCCTGTTTTATTATAATTGATTTTCTTTGATTTAGAAATCATTTTTAATCGGTTTTTTATCTTTTTTCTGAAAAGCCGAATAAGTCATTACCACACTTACCGCCATTAAAATAAATGCCAGGAAGAACGGGGCTCCTGAAAATTCAAATGGGGCTTCATCATGGGTGAAAAAGTAGAACAGATTGGTCATCAGTGGCGGTCCGATGATGGAAGTCGCACTCATTAAACTGGTTAATGCCCCCTGAAGCTCTCCCTGTTCATTGGAAGGAACACTTTTCGTGATCACCGATTGCAGCGCAGGTCCGCAGATCCCTCCCAGACAGTATGGCACCAGGAACACAAACATCATCCAGCCTTCGGAAGCAAAAGCAAAAAGAAGCATTCCTATGGCATAGAGAGCCAGGCCATAATATATACTTTTCTGCTCACCAAGCCTTGGAGTTGTCCAGCGTATTAATCCCCCTGGACCAAACCTACCAGTAATCCTACCACACCTAATGAAATCCCTACCATTTTTTCTGTCCACTGAAATTTATACATGGTGAAAAAACTCCAGTTACTTTGTACAGCATGACCGGCTATATAGATTAAGATCAGGGCAAAGATCAGTCCTGAGATTTCCGGGTGCTTTCCTAAAAACTTAAATGAACCAACAGGATTGGCACGTTTCCAGTCGAATTCTCTTCTTTTGCTTTTATCCAAGCTTTCAGGAAGAACGAAGTAACCGTAAAGAAAGTTTAAAAGACATAATCCCGCTGCCGCATAGAAAGGCACTCTGGCACCATATTCTCCTAAAATACCTCCCAATACCGGTCCTATAATAAATCCGAGACCAAATGCAGCCCCAATAAGTCCAAAGTTTTTGGCTCTGTCTTCATCTGTGGAAATATCTGCAATGTAAGCACTTGCAGTTGTTACACTAGCTCCCGTAAGCCCGGCAATAATCCTTCCCACGAAAAGCCACCATATAGTTGGGGCAAGCGCCAGGAAAATATAGTCTACTGCAAATCCAAAAAGAGAAATCAGGATAATAGGTCTTCTTCCGTATTTGTCACTCAGATTTCCTACCACAGGGGAAAAGATAAACTGAGTAAATGCATAGGCAAAACCCAGCCAGCCGCCATATTTTGCCGCTTCACTGATATCGGCATGGATCAGTTCCTCAATTAATTTGGGAACTACAGGAATAATAATTCCCCATCCTGTAATATCGATCAGTAAGGTGATAAATATAAAGCCAATGGCCGCTTTTTTCTTTGAGTTTTCCATAATGCTGCAAAATTAATGAAATCCGAAATATAATGATTCTAAATTGCGAATTTGGAGTTTCGGGTTCCGGGTTTCCGGATTGCGGGTTTCGAGTTACCTGTTTCGGAATGCGGGATGCGGGTTACGAGATTCGGATAGGTATGGTTATAGGTTTTCTGATATTTGTAAAGATAAGTTAAATCATGAATACCCGATATTAATTTTTGAATTAGAATCTAACCATAAAAAATCTGCAAACCGAATCAGTTCTTATCTTGTTGAAACTCGAAACCCGGAACCCCAAACCCGCACCCCGCACCCCGCACAAAAAAGACCGCTTCTTTCGAAACGGCCTTTACTTATTTATTGTAGTGTATATTACTTTGAAGCAAGTACTTCTTTGCTGGTTGTTGTTTTACCATGCACTCCTTCTTCTTTTCCTTTCTTAAGGAAGTCATAAGCGATAGCCGATGCAATAAAGATGGATGAATAAGTACCGAATCCGATACCGATTAACATAGCAAACATAAATCCTCTCAGGTTATCACCTCCAAAAATGAAGATCGCTAAAATTACAAGGATCGTTGTGAATGAAGTGTTGAATGTTCTACCCAGTGTGCTGGAAATAGAGTCATCAAATAATCCTGCTAATGTTAAAGATTTCTTCTCTCTCAGATATTCCCTGATTCTATCGAAGATAATAACGGTGTCATTAATTGAATATCCTAATACAGTAAGGATTGCCGCAACGAAATCCTGATTGATCTCCATATTGAACGGCATAAATTTATGAAGCAACGAATAAGCTCCCAAAATAATTACCGCATCATGGAACAATGCCACAACAGCTCCCAACGAGAATTGCCATTTTCTGAATCTTAACAAGATATAGATAAAGATACCGGCCAAAGCAGCTACTACTGCAAGCACACCATGAGTTTTGATGTCGTCTGCTACCGTAGGTCCTACTTTTTCAGAAGAAATGATTCCCGCATGGTCTTTATCTGCAGATTTGAAATCGCTCAATGTTACATTGGCAGGTAAATGTGTTTTTAATCCTTCGTATAGTTTTTGCTCTATGGTCTGGTCAGCTTTTAAAGATTCATCTTCGATAAGGTAATCTGTAGAGATCTTCAACTGCTTATCGTTTCCGAAAGTTTTCGCTTCAACAGAAGAATTTTTACCATCCTCAGTTTTGAATACTTTTACTAAGTTCTGTTCAACATCTTCAGCATTAACTGCTTTGTCAAATCTTACCACATAGTTTCTACCACCTGTAAAATCGATTCCGTATTTGAATCCGTGAATAGCAATAGATGCAATACAAACAACCGTTAAAACAGCAGAAACGATATAAGCATATTTTCTCTTTCCGATGAAATCGATCCAAGTATTTCTGAATAGATTTTTTGTAGGAGGTGTCCATACAGAAAGGTGTTTTCCTTTATTCAGTCTTGAGAAGATCATTACTCTTGAAAGTAGTACAGAAGTAAAGAACGTCATTAAGATACCAATTCCTAAAGTCAAAGCAAATCCTTTAATAGGTCCTGTTCCGAATAAGAAAAGTACACCAGCTGTTAATAATGTCGTTAAGTGACCATCAACAATCGCACTTAGGGCATGCTTGAAACCGTCTTTATAAGCTTCAAGAATGCTCTTACCCGCAAATAGTTCTTCTTTGGTTCTTTCGTAGATAATTACGTTCGTATCCACGGCCATGGCCATTGTAAGAACGATACCCGCGATACCAGGAAGCGTCAGTGTAAAGTCTCCGGAATCCATAATTCCGAAAATATAGAATAAGTTAATAATCATTGCAATTACCGCGTACACCCCTGCACCACCGTAATAGAAAATGATGTAAACAATAATGATTAAAAATGCGATAGCAAATGAAATAACCCCTGCATTAATAGATTCCTGTCCTAATGAAGGCCCTACTACCGTAGCCTGAACTACTTTTGCGCCTGCCGGTAATTTACCTGCTCCTAAAACGTCTACCAGTTCTTTAGCTTCTTCCTGAGAGAAGTTACCGGAGATCTGAGTTCTACCGTTAGGAATAGCGTTGACAACGTTTGGTGCAGTATACACTCTTCCATCTAACGTTACCGCAACCGGCTTACCAACGTTTTTCTCGGTTAAAGTTTTCCATTCTTTAGCTCCTTTGGAATCCATCTGCATATCTACCACAACTCTGCTCAGCTCGTCATAGCCAATGCTTGCAGTTTCTACAGCACCGTCTACCGGAGCTTTCTGGTTGATATTCCCTCTGATCGCATACAATACTAAACTTTCAGTATCTGTAGCTTCAGGTTTGTAGCCCCACATGAACTGGGTATATTTAATGTTGGCAGGACGTAATGACTGACCAACTTTGCTGTTAAGAATTTTATTTACAACAGCAGTATCAGAAAGTTTTACGCTGGCAACACCATTTGATCTTAATTTGTCAAGGTGTAAAAGGTTCATGAAGTTGATATTCTTCGCAACTCCCATAGAATCTCCTTTTATAGCCACCATTGTAGTCAATGTCTGGAAATACGGCGCTATTTCAGGAACCTGCTGTACTTCCCAGAACTGAAGTTTTGCAGAAGTCTGAAGCATTTTCTTCACCTTATCGATGTCTTTCATACCAGGCATTTCAACAGAAATTCTTGCCGTACCAGGTACTCTCTGAACGTTAGGCTGCACAGCACCCATTTTATCGATTCTGGTTCTGATTACCTCGAAAGCTGTTCCTACAGAAAGATCAATTCTTCTTTTGATAATGCTTTTTACCTGATCATCAGAAGTATTGTACTTGATTTCTGATAAATTGGTATTCCCGAAAAGCTCAGGATCTGCCAGCTTAAGGTTCGTCCCTTTTGCCTTGTTGATCGCTTCAAACTGGTCGAAGAAATTATCAATATAAGATTTTGTGGAATTCTTCTGAACTTCATCAGTCTTGTTTAAAGCCTCAATAAGAACAGGATTGGTAGAATAATTGGTTAAATCATTTACCAGGTCTCTCTGGTTGATTTCCAAAAGAACGTTGATCCCTCCTTTCAAGTCAAGACCAAGTTTCATTTCCTTGTCTTTGGCTTTTGTGTAATAAAGTTTTGTGAATCCCAGGTTCAAAGTATCCTTAGAAAGTTTTGCAATTTCTTTCTGATACTTTTCCGGATTGTCTCCTGCAACAGCAGTCGCCTGCCTTTCAATTTTGCTGGCGTACCAAGTTGGTAATAGCTCATTTAAGCAAATTAACCCTAGTACAATAGCAACAATTGTAATAAGTCCTTTTCCTTGCATTTTGTTATAACTACGTTAAATTAAGTCGGCAAATATAATGATTTTATTATTATTTTATGAATTTTTTAACAGCAGAAACGGTTTATTTTCAGATATATCCGAGTTTTAACTTCTATTTAAGATTTAATAATTTTTTTCCTTATTGTAATGAAATTTTCAAATTTCAATTGGTATAAAATTTTCATTCATTTATCAATACACTAAATATCAAAATATTATGAAAAAACTATTTTTTACCCTCTGCGTTTTTTCTTCTTTAATTGTTAATGCCCAAAGCATTAATTTAGTAGAATTTGCGTCCGGGCTCACCAGTCCCGTTGAAATTACGAATGCCAATGATACCCGCCTCTTCGTGGTACAGCAGAACGGAATCATCAAGATTATCCAGCCCAGCGGAGCAATCAATGGTGCTGATTTTTTAAATATCAGCTCTAAAGTTCTTTACGGTGGAGAAAGAGGCCTTCTCGGGCTTGCATTTCATCCCCAGTACTCTGCCAACGGATATTTTTTCGTGTATTACAACAATGTCTCGAACGGAAATATTACAGTTGCAAGATATTCTGTAAGTGCTACCAATCCGGATATTGCAGATCCTGCTTCCGAAAAGATCATTCTGAACATTCCCAAACCGTTTGACAATCACAACGGAGGGAGCATTCATTTTGCTCCCGACGGATACCTCTGGATCGTTACAGGAGATGGCGGAAGCGGCGGCGACCCCAATAACAATGCTCAAAACATCAATTCACTTCTGGGAAAAATGCTAAGGATCGATGTAAATGCTACAGGACCGTATAATATTCCACCCGGAAACCCTTTTGCAGGAAACCTGGTAACCGGAGCTGACGAAATCTGGGCCTATGGACTTAGAAATGCATGGAAATTTTCATTTGACACCACCACAGGAAATGTGATGATTGCTGATGTGGGTCAGGGAGCGATTGAGGAAATCAATAAAATGCCCATTACACAAGCAGGGATCAATTACGGATGGCGTTGCTATGAAGGAAACAATGCTTACAATACGGCAGGATGCGGCAGTATGGCCTCCATGACTTTTCCGGTCGCTGTTTATGATCATTCCGGCGGGAAATGCTCGATTACCGGAGGCTATGTTTACAGAGGAAGCCAGTATCCCGCACTCCAGGGAAAATATTTCTTCGCCGATTATTGCTCTACTCAGGTCGGTTTTATGAATCCTGACAATTCTATTGTTTGGGGACCGGCAAGTTCAGGCAATAATTTTTCCACTTTCGGGCAGAATTCTCAAAAAGAGCTGTTTGTGGCCGCTGTAAACAGCGGAAAAATATTTAAAGTTACAACCGGATCTCTGGCAACGGACGAAACTTCAAGTCCCACTTCTATAAATATCCACCCCAACCCGGCTTCAGAGAAAGTTTTCATTGAAGGTCTTTTGGACATGAATAATACCATTGATCTCATCAGCACAGAAGGAAAAATAGTGCTTGAAAAAGCAAAAATTGAAAATGACGGCAGCGTTGATATTACAGGAATTCCTCCCGGAGCGTATTACCTTATTATAAAATCAGGAGACGTGAAATCTTACAGCCAGAAACTAATTATCAAATAATATGACCCATTTTGATTTTTTTAAACACCTTTAAATAAAACAAAAAGCGACTCAGAATCTGAATCGCTTTTTGTTTTTATATCGTCATAGAGAAAATTCTTGTTTCCGGCTTGTTCCTCATCATTCTGAGGTCAAAAACCATGGCAACGTTTCTCGTAAATGCCCGTCCTTTTTCAGTAATTTTGATCTGATGATTGTAGATTTCCACCAATTCGTCCTTTTCCATTTCTTCCAGCATTTCAAAGGCGTTTTCAAGCTCAGGGAAGGAATTTTTATCAGTAAAGGTAGTCTCAAGCTGGCACATCAGGTTAAGGATATGTCTCCTTACGGTAAGATCTTCCTCGTTAAGGATATGTCCTTTTACTACAGGGATTCTGCCTTCTTCCACCATTTTCTGATACTCCTCCACCGTTTTTACATTCTGGGCGAAAGCATACCAGGAATCTGAAATAGCAGACATTCCAAGGCCAACCATCAGTTGGGTCTTACTTGAAGTATACCCCATAAAGTTTCTGTGAAGTTTTTTATGGATCAGGGATTGGTACAGATCATCATGTTCCAGGGAAAAATGGTCCATTCCCACTTCAATATATCCTAAGTCTTCCAGCAGCTTTTTCCCGTCTTCATACAAACGACGTTTTTCTTCACCGCTTGGCAGGTCATTTTCATCAAAACCTCTCTGTCCTACTCCTTTCACCCATGGAACGTGGGCATAAGAATAGAAAGCAAGTCTGTCCGGCTTCAGTTCCATTGTTTTCCTGATCGTATATTCCATCGCCTCCCAGGTCTGGTGCGGAAGTCCGAATACAAGATCATGGCTGATCCCTCTGTACCCGATTTCCTTAGCCCATTCCGTCACATTTTTTACATTTTCAAAAGGCTGTATCCTGTTGATGGCCTTCTGGACCTTAGGATCATAATCCTGAACTCCAAAGCTTACTCTTCTGAATCCAAGATCATATAAGGTCTGAAGGTGATCTCTTGTTGTATTATTCGGATGTCCTTCGAAAGAGAACTCAGGTTGTTCCGCTATTTCTACCGTATCAAAAATACCCTGTAATAATGTTTTTAAGTTCTGAGGTGAAAAAAGGTAGGGGTACCTCCACCAAGGTGAAGCTCTTTCAGCTTCGGTTTCTCGTCAAAAAGCTCAAGATAGAGTTTCCATTCCTTTAAAACACTTTCCAGATAAGGAATTTCAACGCTATGCTGTTTGGTTATACGTTTGTGGCATGCACAAAACGTACACAGGGCCTCACAGAAAGGCAGGTGAATATAAATAGAAATTCCCTCCTCTGAATTACTTTCGTGAAATGACCGGATCACGGTTTCTTTCCACTTTTCAGCCGAAAACGTAGTTTCGTCCCAATAAGGAACAGTAGGGTAAGACGTGTAACGGGGTCCGGGAATATTATACTTATCTATTAAAGAATTCATTTCAAAAATTAAAATATTATCGAAACTGAGCCTAAATCAGTTTCATCCTGCAAAATTAACCATTACGAATGAATTTTAAACCATGAAATATATTAGCCTGTATTTTATAATGAGTCTAAATACGATGGTTACTGAAATCTTTCGAATAATGATAAATTCTATACCTAAAATTTAAAATTTTAATTTCATTACAGAGATTCTGCTATTTCCTGCAAAAACTATGGTGTTTCCATTCACCCAGCTGCAGACAAAAAATCCTTTTTCATCAGAAATTTTCTTCCAGGTTTTCCCGAAATCAGAGGAATAGCTGATATGCTTATCCCCTACTGCAATGATTTCTTTTCCTTTTGAACCCGGCTTGATCTTCACACAGGTCGTATAACCTGCATTTTTCCCCGAAGCCTGTATCTGCCATGTTTTCCCGGCATCATGGGTTGTTGCAATATTGTTGATGTTTTCATCCTGTTTGGTATAATCTCCACCAACTGCAATCCCAAATTTATCATCATAAAAATCTATGGAATACATTCCCTGTGAAGATTCTCCCTGGATGAAAGGGGTTTCAAAAACTTCCAGATTTTCTTTTTTCAGATCCATTCTTAAAATTCTTGATGCTTTGCCGCCTGTTGCAATCCATAAGAAATTTTTGGAAGAAGCCATATTGGTGTTGCTGGCAGCAAATGCGGCTTCACCGCTGTTCAGTTGTACATTATTCTTGAACACCCCCATTTTCCGTTACGGTAAACAGCCAGCTTCAACAAATTATCTTTATCTGCATCGCTGAAAGTGAAAGCCAATTTATCATTCACAAAGTGAAGGGCATCATAAAAAGCAGTTTTCGCAGTATCTGTAAAAACGATTTCCGATTTCAGGTCTTTCTTATTGATTTTAAAAAAATTAGCGGGACTTTCAATATTAATGGCATAAAAAGCATTATTATCCTGCGCCAGTGTCCTGAACTGTGATTTTTTATCAGAAAGACTTATCTGTTTCTGATTTTCATGATTTTTAAGGTCCACAAAACCGAATTTTGAATCCGTTCCGCTGTACCAGACTTTGTTATCATACAATTCGAGAGCTCTTATACTGATTTTATCATTCAAAATAGTAGTAAAGCTCTCGATCTGCTGGGAAAAGGCTATTACTCCCAAACAGAAAAACAGGATAGAAAATGTTTTTTTCATAAGTAACAAAAATAAAAAATCCGCAGAATATCTGCGGATTTGTGGTTTATATTTTTTAATCTAAGTCAGGTTTTTCCAATGGCTCCTGTTCTGCTTTGAAAGTTTCCCCAAATTCTCCGTTCTGAAGTTTTGAGTGTTTTTTACTGTACAAGAAGTAAACAAAGAATCCAATGATCAGCCATGCAAAAGAATACATCTGTGCCTCTTTGCTCAGGTTAAAAATCAGGTAAACGTTGATCGCGATACCTAAACAGGCAATAAGAGGCAAAGCAGGAACTTTAAAGTTTCTCTGTAAATTAGGCTCTTTTACTCTTAATACCCAAACCGCCACACATACCATGGTGAATGCAAATAATGTCCCGAAACTGGTCATATGCGCAAGGTCATTGATTGGGGTAAGAGATGCGATAGTAGCAATTACGATTCCTAAAATAACAAGGTTTTTCGTAGGTACACCTGTTTCAGGGTTTACTTTTGAGAAAGTAGCAGGGATCAATCCGTCCTTAGACATTCCCAAGAAGATTCTTGACTGTCCCATGATCATTACCATCAATACAGAGATCAATCCAACAGTAGCGGCGATAGTAATAATGTATCCTGCCCATGCATAGCCGGCAATATCAAATGCATACGCTACAGGAGCTTTAATGGCATCCGGATATTTACCCAGCGGATTAAAGTCTGTATAATGCATCATTCCTGTTAATACCAGAGATACAAGGATATATAAAAGTGTACAGATAATCAGCGAAGCGATGATGGCAAATGGTACATCTTTTTTAGGATTAATAGCTTCTCCTGCCTGCGTGGAAACAGCATCGAAACCTACATAAGCAAAGAAAATAGCAGATGCTCCGGCCACTACTCCGGCAATACCGTATGCGGAATGCGAGACCCCATTTTCTGTAATGGTTGCAGCTTCAGGAATGAAAGGAATCCAGTTTTTAAAAGGATCAGCAGAACCGAAAATAATAAAAGCTCCCGCAATAATTACAAAAATAATAGCTGAAACTTTAAGAATTACGATGAAGTTATTGGCTTTTGCGGCACCCTTGGTTCCCCGTACAAGAATAGAAATAACGAAGAAAACAATTAAAAATGCAGGTAAATTCATCGAAAAACCTGAATTTCCTGCCGCAATATAAGTCTGCGGATCTGTGGTAAGATAAGCAGGAAGATGCAGCCCGAACATTTTGAGAAGTTTTCCAAAATATCCCGACCAGGATACGGCGACGGTCATAGATCCCATGGCGTATTCCAGTATCAGTCCCCAGCCTATGATCCAGGCAAAGATCTCCCCCACTGTTCCATACGCGTAAGCATATGCTGAACCTTCTACGGGGAGTATGGAAGCAAATTCTGCATAGCAAAGTGCTGCAAATACACAGGCAATCCCCGCAATTACGAATGAAAGCGCCAAAGCCGGCCCTGCATTATAATAAGCACCCGTTCCCGTAAGTACAAATATTCCTCCTCCAATGATTGCTCCGATTCCGATAGCAGTAAGGCTCCATTTTCCCAGAACGCGTTTCAGCTGACTTTTTTGATATCAGCTTCATAAGCGCTCATTGGTTTCTTAACCCAAATTTTAGACATGTTTTATTATTTAATTAAAGATTTACGAAAATATAAAAATTTTACAAACCTTAACGTTTATTGATAAACTTTCCTAATTTATTTTAAATAAAAGTCTTTAAAAATCTGATATCCACATTATTTAATTTATTTTCAAAACTGCTAATTTTTGCGTATTTTTGATCGCATGAATTTATATGATCTTTTCGTAAAGCCGTATGAAAACTACAGTAGCATACAAATTCTACTGGAAGCCAGCGGTGCATTTTTCGGAATTTTGAGCGTCTATTTTTCAATTAAAAAGAATATCTGGGTTTACCCTACCGGCATCATTTCTACCCTGATCTATGTGTATATTCTCTTTAATTTCGGACTGCTTGGCGACTGTATGATTAACGTATATTATACAGCAATGAGTATTTATGGCTGGATTTTATGGTCAAAAAATTCTGAAGACCATGTACATGTAGAGGTAAGCTGGGCTACCAACAGGGAAAGGTTATATGCCGGCGGCCTGTTTATTTTAAGCCTGGCATTGGTTACGCTTATATATTATTACAAACCTTATATAGATAATCAATTTTCTATGGAAGGTACAAATTTAGGATTGTATCATCTTGACTGGGCCAATTGGCTTGATGTGATCACCACTTCTATATTTTTAGTAGGAATGTGGTTTATGGCGAAACAACGCATTGAGAACTGGATTTTCTGGATTATCGGAGATTTTATTTGTATCCCTATGATGATTTTTAAGGAACTTGGTATCACTTCGGTTCAATATTTGGTATTTACTATTATGGCTATCTCAGGATATGTCAATTGGAAAAAAGTTTAAAAGAAAAAAGTACAATAAAGTCATGAAAAATTTATTTAAAATAGCTTTCAGTATCGTAGCTATCAGTAGTTTAACATCATGTTTGGCATACTCCGACGGGTATGCAAACAACGGCTACGGTGACCCATATTATAACAACGGATATTACTATGCTCCTTCCGGATATTACGGAAGCGGAGGTTACTACGGAAATGACGGCTATTATTACAGAAACGACGTTAATTATTATTACGACAACGGTGTTCCTTATTATTACTATAACAATGGAAACGACCGAAGAAAAGTATATGTAGAGAGAAGAACTACTACCTCTTCAAGACCAAGTAACGGATTCCGTAATACAAGTAACAACGGAAGTTATAATAACGGCGGATTCAATAATAACAGAACCGGCACAAGAAATAGCAGTACGAATGGCGGATTCAGAAATTCGAACAGCGGAAACTATAATAATAACAACCAGAGACCACAAAGCAACCAGAACAGCGGGGGCTTCAGAAATAGCGGAAGCTACCAGAACAATCAGGGAAACCAGAACAATCAGAGCAGCGGAGGCTTCAGAAATACGCAGCAGCAGAACCAGAACAGCAACAGGACGGAATCTTCCGGCGGCGGTTTCAGGGGAAGTTCAAGCACTCAGCAAAGCACTAGCTCTTCAAGACAGCAGTCCAGCGGAGGCGGATTTAGATAAAACAATTATAAATAAGAAAACGGGCAGCTAACACTGTTCGTTTTTCATTTTAAATATATTAATTTTGCTCGTTAATTTTAGACTAAAAATATGGAATTTTATAAATATCAGGGAACAGGAAATGATTTTGTAATGATAGACAACCGTGACCTGCAGTTTCCCAAGAATAAAGATATTATTGAAAAATTATGTGACAGACGTTTCGGAATCGGTGCAGACGGACTGATCCTTCTTGAAAATGATAAGGATTACGATTTCAAAATGGTATACTATAATTCTGACGGCGGCGAAAGCACCATGTGCGGAAACGGTGGAAGATGCCTTGTCGCATTTGCCTTCTTTCTGGATATTTTTGAAGACAGATGTAAATTCATTGCCATAGACGGTGAGCATGAAGCGGAAATCCATAACGGTATCATCAAATTAAAGATGATTGATGTAGATACTATTTCCGGTGACGGAGAAGACACTGTCATGAATACGGGATCCCCTCACTATGTAAAATATGTGGAAGATCTGGTGAACTACAATGTTTTTGCAGAAGGTCACGGCATCAGAAATTCAGAAAACTATAAGGAAAATGGCATCAATGTGAATTTTGTTGAAAAAATTACGGATGATGAAATTTTTGTAAGAACCTATGAACGAGGCGTTGAGGATGAAACTTACAGCTGCGGAACAGGAGTTACTGCTTCTGCTTTAACTTTTCTGCAAAAAAACAATCTAATTTCTGTAAAAGTTAAAACTTTAGGAGGAAATCTTAAAGTTCATGCTGAAAAAAACGGAAATTCTTTCCAAAACATTTGGCTTGAAGGTCCTGCAAAGCAAGTTTTTAGAGGTAAAATAGATCTTATTTAAAAACTAAACTTTTAATCAACATTTTAATAATGAAAAAAACTGTTCTTATTATCGCTCTCATTATTGTTGGAGCGGCAGGATTTTTTGGTTTGAGATTTTATAATAAATATTATGGAAACAACGTGGAAAAGGATGGCTATGTTCTGATTCCGCATAAAGCGGATTTCAAGCAGATTCTTGATTCCGTGGCTCCATATTTAAAAGATAAGGAAGCTTTTGAAGCAGTGGCAAAGGATAAGAATCTGGACAGGTTCTTTAAGCCGGGCCGCTATCATTTCCAACCGGGAGCAGGGAACACCAACCTTGTGAATATGATTAAGGCCGGAAACCAGTCTGAAAACACCTTCAGAATAGGAGATTTCGGAGACATGTACCAGATGATAGGAAAGGTTACCAAAAAAACGGAGCTGGATTCTTTACAGTTTGTGAATGACCTGAATAAAGTAGCCGTAGAAAAAGGCTATAACAATGCAGAAGACTTAAAAAAGTATTTTTTCATAGACACTTATAATTTTTTCTGGACAGTAAGCCCGAAAGATTTCTTTAAAAAGTTTGATGAACAGTACAACGAATTCTGGACAAACGAAAGAAAAAACCGCGAGCAGCAATCCGGACTGACCAGAGACCAGATCTATGCCCTGGCATCGATTGTCTACAAAGAATCCGGCGGGAAGAAGGATGAAATGAAAACAATTGCAGGATTATACCTGAACCGTTACAGAAAAGGCATGAAACTTCAGTCGGATCCTACGGTAATTTATGCCATTAATAAGCAGACTAATTTTAAGGAGCCTATTAAAAGAGTATTGTACAAACATTTATCAACTCCATCGCCCTACAATACCTATGCCAATGCAGGCATTCCTCCGGGACCTATCTGTATCGTTGATAAAAACTCTGTAGATGCGGTTTTGAATGCAGAAAACAATAATTATATCTTTATGTGTGCTGATCCCGCAAGATTTGGCTATCATAAATTTACAGCAAGTGCAGAAGAACATGCCATTAATGCAAAAGCTTATCAGGACTGGCTGAATTCCAAAAATATAAAATAAAAGATAAATTTAACTTTTATTAACAATATGATAATTAACTTTTAACACTTCTATACGACTTATACATCTATAAATAATACATAAATCGTAATATCTGAAATCATACCCAATTAAAGATTTCACAATATTAAGACTTATACCTTTACGATTTTACACAAAAAATACCTTATGAATCAGACGGAAATTGTCAACATTTTCACAAAAAAACGCTAGCACTTACTTTTGTACTTTCGGCAGCAGCAATGGCATTTGCCCAGGAGAAAGCAGGAGTTACGGGAATGATCGTCAACAAGAACAATCAACCGGTTCCTTATGCCTCTGTGACGTTCAGCAATAAAGCGAACAAGACCTTAAGTGACGCTGTATTGACCGACGAAAAAGGACAGTACAAACTGGAGCTGGCACCTGGAAATTACGACATTACAGTAGAAGCAATCGACTACAAGAAAAGTGTAGTCAATAAAAGTATTGCAGGCCCGGGAAATATCGGTGCATTATCCATACAGCCGGAAGCTGCAACCACTCTGGACGGCAAGACCCAGGAAATACAAGGTGTGGTGATTACTGCAGCGGCAACAAAACCGTATAAAGTGGAACTTGACAAAAGGACTTACGACCCTTCCCAGGATATTGTAAGCAAGGGAGGAAATCTTCAGGATGTGCTTTCCAATGTTCCTTCCGTTTCTGTGGATACTGACGGTACTGTTTCGATGAGAGGAAGCTCCAATGTGAAGTTTCTGATCAACGGGAAACCTTCTGCCCTTCTTGGGATAGATGATGGTGCCAACGCCCTTCAGAGTATTCCTGCTGACCAGATCGAGAAGATTGAAGTAATTACCAACCCTTCTTCTAAATTTGAGGCTAGCGGTACTGCAGGTATTTTGAATATTATTTTAAAGAAAAGCAAGAAGACCGGTTTTAACGGTAGTGTTATCGGAACTCTGGGCTATCTTCCCCAAACCAACCTTAATGCGAATCTTAACTGGAGAAAAGGAAACTTTACATGGTTTCTAAATGGTGGCGGAGGCTACAGGGAATCAAAAAATACCAGTAGAAATGATGATTATTTTAACAATGCCAAATTAGCTGATGATTTGGTACAAAGAAATACCGACTCTGAAACCAAAAGTAAAAATAACAACTATAACGCTTCCGCAGGTATCGTTTATGACATTTCCGAAAAAACCTCAGTAAATGCATCCGGAACCGTAAGAACTTTTGACAGTGAAAACTTTGGTAATATTGATTATCGCTACACTCCTCTTACAAATCCTTTTTATACATCAAACAGAAGTACTTTCGGCACCAATAACAACCTGGCCTTTCAGGGTGATTTTGGATTAGATCATAAATTTGATGACAAAGGACAAAATTTATCATTATCATTAAGTTTACAGAGAAGCCGCTCATACAACGATACCAATATTGATGATACCATTGACAATCTGAAAAATATTATTAACCAGAATACCATTAACAGATCTATTATCGGTAAGGCTGATTATGAATTACCGATTGGTGAGATTTCAAAATTGGAAGCAGGATACAGGATTGATATCAATACCAATGATTATAGCAATGATGTTCGTGAAAGCACCTCAACCAAGCCATTAGATTTTCTTAAGCCATACACTTATGATGCAACATATAAGGAGACTTTCAACGCCTTTTATTTGCAATTCAAAAGTAAAATCGGAAAATTGGGTTACCAGGTGGGTGTAAGGGATGAATTGTCGAATGTAGATATTAATTACCTAAGCCTTGATCCCAAGAAAAGTGTACCTGCAACTACTAAAAATTACAATAACTTATTCCCAAGCGTCTATTTAAGCTATGAATTCGCGAAGGATAATCAGTTGCTATTAAACTACACAAGAAGAATAGACCGCCCAAGATCATTCTTTATGATTCCTAACCCGAGTTATAATGACAACCAAAATATTTTTGATGGAAATATTGATCTTAATCCATCATATGTGGACTCTTTTGAATTCGGATACAGCATTTCAAAAAAGAAATTCACGATCAACCCTACATTATATTACAGACATCAGACTGATGATACAAAAATGCTGGTGTATAATATTCTGGCGACGGATGAAAATGGAGCTATTATTGATCCAAAACGTATAGAATCTCACACAAAACCTATTAACCTGGGTACAGATGACCGTTTTGGTTTGGATTTAAACTTCAACTGGGATGCAACAAGCTGGTTGAAATTCTTAGGAAATGTAGATATGTTTGGTTACAATACAAAAGGCAGTACTCTATATGACACCTTTGATAAAGATTTAAATCCTACCCAAGCTGTTGCTGATTTTAGTGGTAAAGGTTTTTCAACAAGAGCAAGACTTTCTTCAACGATTAAGGTGGATAAAACATTCAGCTTCCAGCTGCAAGGATTCTACAGAGGAGGCCAGAAAACGGCTTACCAGGATAGAAAAGATATGTATGCCATCAGTCTCGGTGCTTCCAAAACAATCTGGAAAGGTGACGGAACTTTAGCATTCAACATTCAGGATATTTTCAATACCAGAGCAATGAGGTCTACAACATATACAGCAAACAGTATAAGAGATTCTTATATGCAATGGCAGCCAAGACAGTTCTCAGTTTCTCTGACTTACAGATTCAAACAGGGCGAGAAGATAGAACAGCCTAAAAAGAAAAAAGACATCAACTCCAACGCGAATGGAGACGAGCAGCAAGCTCCGATGTAATACACAAAAAAATCCCGAAAACATTTTCGGGATTTTTTTATTTTACGGCTTCTGTTCGTTCCAGTTTTTCTTTTTCTGCTTCATAGATTCTTCTTCTAAGATCGCTGGTGGAAAACCTGTGGTCTCTTTTATTGTAAAAGATCTCAATTCCTTTCTCTTCACAGTATTGTTTCCCTGTAAAGTCTCTGTCCATATAATCGTCCCCAATGATTCTTACATCGATCACAAAGGATTTCAAAATATCAAGAAGATCTTCTTCCGTATAGTAAGGGATGATCTCGTCTACAGCACTAACTGCCTTTAACTGAATATACCTCTCAACGATGCTTTGGCTGGGCTTGTTTTTATTCGGACGGTCATGGGAAGGATCTACCTGGAGCCCGACAATTAAATAATCACAAACCGTTTTAGCTTCTTCAAGCATTTTGATGTGTCCTGCATGCAGCAGATCGAATGAGGAAAATGTAATACCTATTTTTTGTGTTTTCATAACAGTGTCAATTAAAATTCCGGCATATCAGCTATTTTAAATCGTTAAAAAGCTCCTATTGCAGGAAAAGATTGTTATATAATTGTTTTTAAAATTCTTTTTAAACAGCTCTTGAATCAAGATACTGCTGCCATTTCCATACCGTTCTTAAAGATTCCTCCAATGAAGTCTCAGACTTCCAGTGAAGCTCTTTTTCAGCCTTATCCGCATTAGCATAGGCAATGGTAATATCCCCCTCTCTTCTCGCACAGATCTGATAAGGAACTTTCACATCATTAGCTGCTTCAAAAGCTTTCACAACTTCCAGTACGGATGAACCCTTTCCTGTTCCAAGGTTAAATATGTCAATCACCGTTTCATCGCTACTCTGTAACAAGTTCTTAAGGGCGCTTACGTGGGCTTTAGCCAAATCAACAACGTAAATATAATCACGAACCGCAGTTCCGTCTTCCGTATCGTAATCATCACCCCAGATACTCAGTTTTTCGCGAATTCCGGCAGCTGTTTGAGTAACATATGGAATTAAATTATTAGGAATTCCCAATGGAAGTTCGCCTAATTTTCCGGAAGGGTGAGCTCCAATAGGATTAAAATACCTTAAAAGAGAAATTCTTCTGTTGTAGGCTTTTGCAAAATCAATCAAAATTTCTTCACCCATCTGTTTTGTTTTGCCATAAACACTTTCAGGCATTTTCAGCGGTGTATTTTCATCAATCGGCATTTTCTCTGCCTGCCCGTACACCGTACATGAAGAGCTGAAAATAAAATTTGAAATCCCTCTTTCCTTAAATTCCTGAAGAATATTGATCAGCGTAAACAAATTATTTTCGTAATAATCTATCGGCTTTATCTGGCTTTCTCCAACGGCTTTGGAAGCTGCAAAATTGATGCATCCTTCAATCTGATGGGCATCAAAAACCTGGGTAAGAAGCTCTTTTCTCTTCAGGTCAAAAGGATAAAAAACAGGTTTCTTCCCTGCAACTTCCTCAATATTTTTTAAAATAAATTTTTCAGAATTGGATAGATCATCAACAATGACAACATCAAAGCCATTATTCAAAAGTTCCACAACTGTATGAGAACCAATATATCCAAGTCCTCCTGTGACTAATATTGCCATTTTTTTGTATTTTTTTAATCTGTGTGTTTTCCTATGTTTTCTAAACCTTCATATTCCACTTTTGGAACTTTAAATTTATTAACAATAAAAAGTGAAGCTAATATAAAAAGAATTCCCGTAACCATTCCGTTTGTACCTTGATCGTAAGTTCTGTAAGCAATCAGATAAGTGATCAGTTCAAAGATCATAAAACAAAGTAACAATACAAGATGAATGTTGGTAAGTAAAATACCCTTTCTATTTTTTACAATAAGAAAATAAGACTGAAATAATGATAAACTCAAAATAAGAAATATTAAAGTTAAACCTAAAAAATTTATTTCATTACTTATCCTGACAACAATCGCCATTAAATATAGTATTGCTGAAAAAAAGGTCAACATTAAGCTAACAACATATACAATTTTTTTAGAAAATAACTTTTTATCTTTCATTACATTATCTCATGAATTCCAGCACCGCATCCGTAATATACTTCAGCTGCTCTTCATCCAGTTCCGTATGCATCGGCAGGGAGATTACCTGATCCAGAAGCTTGTCGGTATTCACAAAATCTGCATCATTGCTTTCCTGGAAATAGGCTTTCTGCTTTCTCAATGCTACCGGATAATAGATCATTGCCGGAATTTCCTTTTCTGCAAGGAATTTCTGAAGCTCGTTACGCTTTCCGTTCAGAATTCTTAACGTATACTGGTGGAATACATGCGTTGAGCTTTCTGATCTTTGTGGAGTAAGAATATCTGCATGTCCTGCAAATGCCTCATCATAATAATCAGCAGCTTTTCTTCTTGCTTCATTGTAAGTATCCAGATGAGGAAGTTTTTTCTCAAGACTGCCGCCTGAATACTGTCCAATCTGGAATTCACTCCTACCTCATCATGATAATATCTCTCGTACATTCCGTGGTTAACGATTCCTCTCAGACGGTGTGCCAGTTCATCATTATTTGTGAAAAGAGCCCCGCCATCTCCATAACAGCCTAAATTTTTGGAAGGGAAAAATGAAGTAGTTCCCACCGTTGCCATTGTTCCTGCATATTTCTGAGTTCCGTCAGAGAATGTATACTGTGCTCCTATGGCCTGTGCATTGTCTTCAATAACATACAGATTATGTTCTTCCGCAATTTTTAAGATCTCTTCCATATTTGCGCACTGTCCGAAGATATGGACCGGAATAATTGCCTTTGTTCTTGGAGTGATTGCTTTTTTAATTTCTTCCGTAGAAATTGTGAATGTATCGTAATCTACATCTACCAATACTGATTTCAGTTTAAGCAGATGAATAACTTCTACTGTAGCGGCAAAAGTAAAATCTGCAGTGATTACTTCATCCCCTTCTTTCAGGTCTAAAGCCATCAGTGCGATCTGCAAAGCATCCGTTCCGTTAGCACACGGGATTACATGCTTTACCTCTAAATAAGATTCCAATTCATTCTGGAAAGACTTTACTTCAGGGCCGTTGATAAAAGCCGCAGAATCCATTACATTTAAAACCGCATTGTCTACATCATTCTTTATTTTGTAATACTGACTTTGCAAGTCAACCATCTGAATTTTTTCATAAATAAATATTTGTGTAAAAATAAGGAATTTAAAATCCTATCAAAAATTTTATTGATTTTGTTTTATCTTTATAGAAAATAACTTTATGAAAAAACTTTTACTCTTTTGTCTTTTAGTGGGTTACTCTGCCGCAAATGCACAAACAGAGCTTGTTTTTGTTTATTTTACAGACAAACCGAATAAAGCTGCTTTTTATGCCAATCCACTATCTGAACTGAGTCAAAAATCCCTCAACAGACGTACTTCGCTGGGTATTGCCCTGAATGACCAGGATGCCCCTATCGAGCAGTCTTATATCCAGAATCTTCAGAACCTCGGCTTTACCGTTACCGATTATTCCAAATGGCTTAACGGTGCAGCAGTAAACGCAACTCCGGCTCAGATCACAACTTTACATGCACAGCCTTATGTATTATCGGTAGAAAGTTTTGCAAGAAATAATACCTCTGTCCCTAAAACAGTGGCTCAGAATAAATGGAACCCGGTTTCTGAAACTCAAAAAACACTGACTGTTTTCGATTATGGCTCCGGGTCTGCACAGATCGACCAGATCAATATAAGACCTCTTCATCTTGCCGGTTTTACTGGTACAGGGGTTTCCATAGCGGTTATCGATGCCGGTTTTCCTTATGTGGATACCGGATCTGCATTTGAAAGATTACGTAGCAACAATCACATTAAAGCCGTTTATGACTTTGTCACCAAAACAGCCAATGTATACAATACTGCCATCAGCAATCACGGATCTGCCGTGTTAGGTGCTATCGGCGGTTATATCGAGAATACTTTTGTAGGCTCTGCCCCGGATGCCGATTTTTACCTTTACAGGAGCGAAAATGCTGTCGGTGAAATCCCCGAAGAGGAATTGTACTGGATAGAAGCAGCTGAAGAGGCGGACAGAAAAGGCGTTGATATTATCACATCTTCTCTTGGCTACAATGTCTTTGACGACTCCCGGTACAGCTATACGTACTCGGATATGAACGGAACTACTTCTTTTATTGCCAGAGCTGCTGAAATAGCTGCCAATAAAGGGATTTTTGTTCTCGCAGCAGCAGGAAATTCAGGAGCCCAGCCCTGGCATTACATTATGACCCCTGCAGATAATGCCAAGGTGTTCACTATAGGATCGGTAGATGCAGCAGGAAATTCTTCAGGATTTTCATCTTATGGACCGAACTCCCTTGGGATGGTAAAGCCTGACGGAAGTTCAAGAGGAAGCGCTGCGGCAACGGTGACCAACAGTACATTAACCTCAGTCAGCGGAACATCTATTGCAACGCCCATTGCTGCAGGTGGTGTAGCATGTTTTATTCAGGCTTTTCCATCAATGAACAGGGAACAGATCAGGACAAAACTCCGCCAGACCGCTTCTCTTTACCCCGGCCACACGGACCAGATGGGATATGGAATTCTTAATTTTGGAAACCTTTACAATCAAGTCCTGAATACTTCTGAAATAGTGAAGAAAGAAAAGTTTGCTATATTTCCCAATCCTGTAAAAAATATTCTGAACATTGCTTCTGAAGGTGAAATTATATCCCTAGAAGTTTATGATAATTTAGGTAAACTGATCAGGAAAAACAGCGGACAGAAATCTGTAAAAGTTGAAGATTTTCCGAAAGGAACCTATTACCTGAAAATTAAGATGAAGAATGACACTTTTTATGAGAAGTTTTTAAAAGAGTAATTAATACTGATCAAACTGCTGCTGATCGGCAGTTTATTTCACACAGATTGCTCAGATCACTCAGAGTTTTACGGCAACAAATATATTCAATAGGGACGGCTTCAGCCCGTTCATTCGTTCAATAATTTAAACATTTTACCAAAGGCTTTAGGCAAAATTTTAATCAAAAAAACGCCTTCCAAATTGGGAGGCGTTTTATATATCAGTTAAGCTGAATTTCTGCTCGCATTAATATTTCCGAATAATGACCTTGTCACCAGCTTTTCGTAAGCTTCCCTGTTCCCTTCTTCTTTCTGGATTTTCATTAAGGCATATTGCTGAATACTCAATAGAGGTAAAACAATCTTTTCCCTTATTTTCACAGATTTTCTGGATAACGGATCTTCTTCCTGCAGCATCTTGAAGCCGGTAAGTTCCAGCATAATATCCTTTGAAAGAACATATTCATCATAAAGGACATTCCAGAATGTTCCGAATTTCGGATTATTTTTAATGTAATATGTAAGCGGGAAATAAGACTTGTTCATACTCATCATCGAGTTCAGGACTAAAGTTTTAAAGAAATCAGAGCCTTTATACAGCTCTTTCACTTCATCCAGCCTTCCCTGCTCTTTCATCTGCTGCATGGCAAATCCAAACCCGAAAAACCCGGGAACATTTTGCTTCAGCTGTGACCAGGATCCTACAAAAGGAATAGCTCTTAAATCTTCAAATTTCAGTTCGCTTCCGTTCCCTCTTTTGGACGGACGGCTTCCGATATTGGTCTTACCATAATATTCAAGGGTACTCATTTCCTGAAGATAAGGAACAAACATAGGATGTGCTTTCAGATCCGAGTATTTTTTATAACTGATCTCTGCCAGTTCAATGATGAGTTGTCTTTCTTTTTCCGTAAGGTCTTTTTTGGAATTTTTAAAAACATCATTTTCAACTCCGGCAGTCAGAAGCTGTTCAAAATTGTATTTGGCCTGTTCTTTATTTCCAAAGATACTGGTGATCGTCTGCCCTTGTATGGTGAGTTCGATTTTGTTGTTCGCAATGGTATTTCCCTGTGATGCATAGAAATCGTGGGTTTTCCTCCTCCCCTTGCCGGCGGACCGCCCCGGCCATCGAAGAACACCACTTTAATTCCATTCTGCACGGAAAGTTTAGTCAGGACTTCTTTGGCTTTATAAATTTCCCAGTTGGCTTTAAGATAGCCCCCGTCTTTTGTTCCGTCTGAAAAACCAAGCATAATCGTCTGTTGGTTTCCTCTGCTTTCAAGATGCTTTTTATAGACTGGATTCCGGTAAAGCTCACTCATTACGTTTTCAGCGTTGGCAAGGCCTTCCATCGTTTCAAAAAGCGGAACAATATCCATTTTGATCTCTTCATCCTTATAGCCGCAGATTTTAAAGAATGCATACACATTCATCACATCTTTTACAGCATCGGAATTGGAAATAATATAGCGGTTCATTCCTCTCTGCCCATTGAGATCCTGAATTTCAGAAATCTGGCAAACAGTTAATAAAGTATCTTTAACAATATCTTCAAACTGATCTGCGTCAACTTTATTACCAAGCTGGATCAGTTTATTGAATTTTTCTTCTTCACCGGCTTCGGCATTACCATAAACTTTTGCAAAAACATCATCAATCACTTTCTGATGAATCCTGCTGTCCTGGCGTACATCCAAGGTAGCAAAATGGGTCCCGAAAATTTTCACACGGTCTCTGAAATTTACCAGAAGGTCTAAAAACAGGGAATTGTGTTCTTTCACCAGTATTCTTTCTGCTTCATCAGCTTTTTTCAGAATATCATCTGCGGTAATCATTTTACCATTGAAAATAGCACTGTAAAGCTCATCACTCAGCTGGGTCAACACTTCAGATACGCCTCTGAAACTTAACCTCCTTCTGATAAATTTCAAATGGCTGTAGTAAGATTTCAGAATGGCGGAACGGAGTTCTTCTGCGACTCTTTTGGTAACATCTGCAGTCACAAACGGATTTCCGTCTCTGTCTCCACCCGGCCAGAAACCAAGCTGAATAATATCTTCATGGAGATGGAAATGACCGTTTCCAAAGGTCTTTTTGATCTTGGTAAATAGTTCTCCGATTGTATCGTAATAAACATATCTTAAATAAGAAATAATGCTCAGTGCTTCATCAATTGGAGTTGGCTTTTCCTTATTGACAAAAGGGGTTTTCCCCAACTGTTGCAGAAGCATATCAATCTGGGTAACGGAATCGCTGGTAATAGCTCCCCTCAAATCCTGGATAATCCTCTGCACCGAACTTGGATAAAACTGGGTCGGGTGTGCTGTAAACACAACTTTTACTGTGAAATCCTTTAGTTTCTCGCGGACTTTTTCAAGTTTGTGGTCCTGGTATGAACGTTCGAAAAGATTGGTAACCGTCCCGTTGTCGCTTTCGGAATGGAGGCTTGGAAAGGCAGCATCTTCAATACTGTCAAATAAAACCACCTGTCTTTCGATATATTGTATGATCTTGAAAAGGAGTTCTACTTTCTGCTCCTCCGTCTGAAGGTCGGTATGGTTTTTAAAGAATTCTTCAATAATTTCCTCAGGAGTCTTGCCTTCTTCATATCCGTTTCGGCTTTCCTCGTAAAGGAACGGGAGAAGCATCCCGATATTGGTCATTTTATCATAAGGCAGGCTCATAAATAATGAATTGTAGATCTGGAACTTATTCTCCACGATCTGCCTGAATTTTTCTGCTCGTTGGTCGTGTATCATATAACAAATGTAATGGATTTTGGAATTAATTTAATTGACAAATAGCAAAAAATGCAGAAGCAGGACCAAAATTATTTTTGAATACAGCAGTTTAATGATTAATTTTACTTTTAACAGAATTAATCCATATCTCATGAAAAATATTTTCATATTCCTTTTAATGACTTTTATTTTCACGGCCTGTGGTGAAGATTGTTATAATGCTCCTCAGACAATAGCTTTTAAATTCGTTAATTCCGACGATGAAAATCTGATCACCAACGGAACGCTCACCGCTTATTCTATCAAGGATGAAGACCAGAATGGAGTACAATTAACCAAAACATCCGACGACATGGTTATATTAGAAAATGTGGGAGCCTATAATGGGACAAAAAATTACAAATTCCAGTCTAATATCAAAACTTTTGACTTTTCAATACAGTCGTCAGAGTTTAATGGAGGCTGCGATGGGTACCAGATCAATAAATTAACATTTACAGGCATAGGGATTGATGTAACTGATGAAAAAGGATATTATAAAATTATACTGAAATAATTGAGTCAGTATTTATGCTATTTAAGAAAATAATAATTATGAAAATTATTTCGATCATCTCTTTTCTGATCCCGGGTTTTCTACTGTCTCAAAATACGGTTCCCGCCGATTTCAAAAAAATTCCTGAGATCCTTGACAATATTGAACTCCTCTATCCATTCATTGTTCCTGATAAAGATTATGGCTACTGGAGGGTACTGACTAATGATCCGGATCCTGATAAAGCAGTTGTCTATGAAAGCCAGATGCCGGATTTCATGACCATCAATGAGCCTTTTCCTGAGAAAGGTTTTTCCAGAAATGCGTTGGTGAAAAATGTTTCACCTATATTCTGGCCTGCAAAAAAGACAGATCTGTATATTTTGCCAGTGAACAGCAATTGAGGGATTTCATTGGAACGGTTGACAATCTTCCGGAAGCTATTCTGCTGGCTAAAACTTATGGTTTTTCAGTAGATACCAGTAATAAGCTTAGCGGATCCTATAAAATTGAAGACAAACATATTAATCTTTATCTTTCAAAGTCTAAAGGCTGCCCGGAAATTAAAGAATCTTATTTTATAAAGATCAACAGAAAAAACGGAAAGCTTGAATCAAAAAACAATGGTATTTACTTTAAAGGTGAAAATTGTAATGAAGCTGTTTCTCAGTAAGAGGGAGTTGTTTTATTAAAAAAAACAGAAAGTATATCTTTATTTTGTATTTAATTCTCCCGCTGATTGGGCAGATTACGCAGATTTTTTTGTAGTATTTTTAATAGACTGCTTCATCGAATCAACTTTGTTGATTTTCCTCTTTGCTTTCTTAAAATATATAGGATGAAACATCATCTTTGCGTTTAAAAAAATTCTCTAGCCCAAAATAATTCCTGAAGCTCTTTATGCAAAAATATTATCAAGACAAGCTAATGAAATTTATATTGTTATTATAAAACACTTTGATAGGAATTTTAAAATTTCATTAACTCAGTTTTCGTATTGCATTGCGTAAATTTGAATCAAATAAATTTAGAACAATGCTTAATTTCGAATTTAAAAATCCTACAAAAATACTTTTTGGAAAAGGTGAAATCGCTAAAATTTCCCGTGAAGTTCCAAAAGATGCCAGAATATTAATGATTTACGGAGGTGGAAGCATCAAGAACAATGGTGTTTACGATCAGGTAAAAGAAGCTCTGAAAGATCATGATTTATATGAATTTGGTGGTGTTCCTGCCAATCCTGAATATGAAGTACTGCTGGATGCTTTAAGCTTTATCAAAGAAAAAACATCAATTACCTTCTGGCTGTAGGTGGAGGATCTGTTATTGACGGAACCAAATTCCTTTCGGCTGCTGCTCATTACGAGGGTGAACCGTGGGATATTCTTAAAAATTCAGTGAGAACGTTCGAAGGTGAAGGAATGCCTTTCGGAAGTATCCTGACTTTGCCTGCAACCGGCTCTGAAATGAATTCCGGTTATGTGATATCAAGAAGAGAAACCAATGAAAAGCTATCTTCCGGCGGTCCTGGTCTTTTTCCACAGTTTTCGGTTCTCGATCCGGAAGTGATCAGAACAATCCCTAAAAACCAGATTGTGAACGGAATTACAGATGCTTACACCCATGTTCTGGAACAGTATATGACCGCTCCTTCTTCTGCCGATCTTCAGGAAAGAATTGCAGAAAGTATTCTGATCAGCCTCCAGGAAACGGCTCCTAAAGTTTTGGCTGATGATTTTGATTATGATGCTGCCGGGAATTTTATGTGGTGCTGTACGATGGCTCTAAACGGCCTTATCCAGAAAGGAGTGATCACAGACTGGGCTGTACATGCTATGGGCCATGAACTGACCGCCTATTTCGGAATCGACCATGCAAGGACTTTAGCCGTTATAGCTCCTTCCCATTACCGTTATAATTTTGAAACAAAGAAAGGAAAGCTGGCTCAGTATGCTGAAAGAGTATGGGGAATCAAAGACGGAACAGTGGAAGAAAAAGCAGAACAAGGAATTAAAAAGATGGAAGAATTTTTCCACAGTCTGAACATCAAAACCAAGCTTTCGGAATATACAGAAGACTATAAAGGAACTGCAGAAAGAGTGGAAAAAGCATTCACGGACAGAAACTGGTCAGGCCTTGGTGAATACAAAAAACTGACGCCTCAGGATGCTTATAAAATTGTGGAGATGAGTTATTAGAGTTGCGGGATGCGGGTTTCGAGATTCGGATTTGAGTATGAAAGTTTAATTTCCGGGCTTGAAAGTTTATTTATTCAGTTTTCAAAACCTGAAATTTGTAACATGAAACCCGAACCTCACATCCCAATCCCTATAAAATTCTTTTATTTATAAACATTCGTTTAAAAAAGCTGGATTTCATTACAGATATTTCAAATTTATTTATATTTTAGCATATTCTTAAATTTGTGAAAATGAAAAAACAACTACTTTTATTTGCCTTTTCTGCTTTAGCACTAACTTCCTGTAAAGATGACAATATCGAAGCCTATGAATTAGAAATGATGAGCGGCGACTGGAAGGTAAGCAAAATAGAAATTATTTCCGGAAAGGACAATAAAACAGTAATTAAGACCGAAACACCTACTGATTGTGAGGCTAAAAATATACTCCATTTCAGAAGTGATTATTATACAAGCTATACTTACTATTCCGAAGTTGGTCTTGAGTGCCAGCTGGCAGGAAAAACTGAAGGTAAGTACACTTACACTGAAGAGTCTAAACTGCTAAGTATAAAAAATGACAATGATACTGAAAGATGGTACAGAGTGGAAGTGCTTACCAGCCATGATCTGAAGCTGGCACAGTTATTCAACACCTTTGATCAGGACGGTGATGGTGTTGCCGATCTGACTTACGTTAGCTACAAAAGATAAATACAAACTCCCGATTTTCGGGAGTTTTTTATTACATTTATAAGATATTTAAAAATTGATTACAATGAAGAAGATTCTTTCAGCATTTCTCTTGCTGTATTTTACCCTATCCTTTTCGCAGGACAAAAAACCGATGTTCTGGCAGGACATTCAGAATTTCAAAAAAGCTGATCAGGAAAATCCACCGCCTAAAGATGCTATCTTATTGATTGGAAGCTCCTCCTTCACCAAATGGACGGATGTTGCCAGCTATTTCCCCGGAAAAACAATCATCAACAGAGGTTTTGGAGGATCAAGATTAACAGACCTGAATTACTTTTCAGATGATCTTTTAAGCCCTTACCAGCCTAAACAGATCATTATTTACTGTGGTGATAATGATTTTGCGGATAATCATGACCTGAAAGCCAAGGTAGTGGTCAACAGATTTAAAACATTCTATAAAAAGATCCGTGAAAGATTCCCCAATATTGAAGTCGATTTTATCTCCATAAAATATTCGCCAAGCCGCGAAATTCTTTGGCCAAAGATGAAGGAAACGAATAAAAAAATTGCCGCTTTCATGAAAAAAGAGCCTAATGCCGAATTCATTGATATTACAAAAGCGATGGAGGATGCCAACGGAAATGTAAGAAGAGACCTTTTTGTGGAAGATATGCTTCACCTGACCCCGGAAGGATATGCAGTCTGGGCGAAGGTGATGAAACCTTATATGAAATAACATAAAAATGATAAAAAAACCAACAACCATTATAATTTCAGTTTTTATTTGTTCATTAGTTTTTGGACAAAAAGACAAAGGTCTTGATAAGCAAAAACTTATTAAGGAACTTTCTGATAATTCCTGTAAATGTGCAGATTCAATTACACTCTTTAATAGAGATAAAAAAGATATTTTAAAAGATATACATGATTGTATTGATAAACAGGCAGAAGCATTACAGCTCGGAACATTACTGGGAAGCGTTGAAAATTTAAAAAAAATGCATCTGAAGTAAATGGCAAAAAGCAGGTCAATCTCACCTTTAACACAGATAAAAGTTCCCAGCAATACATTGATAGTTATAATGAGCTTGAACGTTATCTTATGGAAAATTGTGCAGCTGTAAGAAATGCAGCCATGGTATCAGAAACAAAAACTGAAGGGCTTTCAAAAGATCCGATTGCCTTGGAATTTTATCATAGGGCCCTAGATGCCTCGCAAAAAGAAGATTGGAAAGAAGCTATTCAAAACGGTGAGAAAGCCGTAAAAAAAGATCCTAAATTTATTTATGCCTGGGATAACTTGGGCATAAATTATAGAAGAATAAGCGAATACGATAAATCTATAGCTGCTTACAAAAAATCTCTTGAAATAGATCCAAAAGGGAAAATGCCTTTGCAGAATATTCCACTTGTTTATGTATACAAAAAGGATTTTCAAAAGGCTATTGACTCTTATTTGGCTCTAGAGAAAGTATACCCTGAAGATCCTGAAATGTATTACGGAATTGGCCAGGTATATTTTTCAGGTATTAAGGATGACGAAAAAGCATTGGATTATATCTGCAAAGCTTATAGAATTTATACCAATCAGAAATCTCCTTACAGAGCAGATGCAGAAAATATGATATCACTTATTTATCAAAATATGAAGGAAAAGAACAAAATTGAAAAATTTAAAGAAATCCTGAAAAAAAACAATATAGAATTTTAAATAAAAAAAATCCCGTTAAGGGATTTTTTTATTTCTTTCTTTTAGATTTCGATATGGCTTTCTGCTGGGCCCTGTTCGCTCCGAATTTTTTGGGAGCTTTTCTTTTGGATGGTCCGCCCCAGTTTTCTTTTTTATTCTTGTCCTTCTTCTCATGAAATGCGGCTCCTCCTTCATTCAGCTTTACCTGAGCAGGATTTTTCATAATCACCACATCTTCTTCAGAAGCGATCTTTTTAGGGTTAATTTTCACCTCTGCAGGGAAATCGGCAAACTTAAGGTCTTTGTCCATTAACAGCTCGATATCAAGAATGGAAGCTTCTTCTTTTTTAGTCACAAAAGTAACCGCTTTACCATCTTTATCCGCTCTACCCGTTCTTCCTATTCTGTGGATGTACTGTTCAGGGATTTCAGGGGTTTCAAAATTGATGACGTGGGTAATATTTGAAATATCAAGACCTCTGGCCATTACATCGGTAGTAATCAGTCCTCTGATCTCTTCATTTTCAAATCTTTTCATAGCTTTAAGCCTGTAATTCTGAGATTTATTAGAGTGAATCACATCAAACTGTTCAGGGAAAAGCTCATCAATTTTGGCAAACAGAAGATCAGAATTTTTCTTGTTATTGGTGAAAATCAACACCTTGGACATGTCTTCGTTGTTCTTCAGTAAATATTCAAGAAGATTGATCTTGGTATTAAAGTTTTCTACTTTATAACCGGTTTGTTCTATTTTTTCAAGAGGTGTTCCTGATCTTGCCAAAGAAATTTCCACCGGACTCGCAAAGTACTGGTCCAGCATCTCATCAACAGCTTCCGTCATGGTAGCAGAGAAAAGGATATTCTGTCTCTTCGGCTTCATCATTTCGAAAATATGGGTAAGCTGCGGTCTGAAACCAAGGTTCAGCATTTCATCAAATTCATCAATGATCAGCTTCTGCACTTCTTTCAGTGAAATTGCATTGTCAATGGCAAGGTCCATTACCCTTCCCGGAGTTCCTACCAGAATATCACATCCGTCATTAAATAAGAGTTTCTGTGTATTGATATTTTTTCCTCCATATATTCCGATCACCCTTGCGGTCAAATTTTCTGTCAGTTTCTCAAGAATTTCAGCAACCTGAACCACCAGTTCTCTTGTAGGAACAAGGATCAAGACAGTAGGATTCCCTGTTTTGTTGTATTTCCATGTTTTAAGAACGGGCAGAAGATAGGCTAATGTTTTTCCGGTTCCGGTTTGTGCAATCCCCATCACATCTCTTCCGGAAAGTATAGGCCCAAGGCTCTTTTCCTGAATGGGTGTAGGTTCGAACAATTCCAGATCCGCTAAAACATCAAGAATTTTAACCGGCAGGTCAAAATCCGCAAAAGTGAGTTTTTCCATGGTGCAAAGATAGGTATTTAAATTTTGTTTCGGGTTTCGGGTTGCGAGTTTTGAAGATGGTTTGAGGTCTCGGGTTGCGGGTTACGAGTTTCGGGTTACGAGGTGTGAGGTTCAGGTTGAAATTAGTTGTAAAATTACAATTCTTCATTTCATTAGCCTAAACTAAGTTCTGTATCCCTTATCCCGGAACTTAAAACCCGTAACTCGAAACCCGCAACCCGAAACCGCTTCTTATTTCCTCGTCACTCTCAGTAAAAGTACTAAAACCAGTATAATGGAAAATACAAAGCCCAAAACCGCAACCAAAGACAGTTCTCCGATCCTTGGGCCGGATTCTGAAACAAAAACGATGGCTGTAGCAATGATATTGGCTCCAAGAATCATGGCAAGAATTAAATTGACCACACTTGACTTGATCAGCTGGTTGGTTTTTTCAATATTTTTAATCTCGCTGGAAACGGTGAATTTGTTATCATCCAGCTTCTGAAGTACGGATCTGAGCTCTTTGGGAATTTCATCAACATTATCTGTGAAATTCATCATCCGGTCCATTCCTGTTTTCAAAAGATTTTTGGGTTTGATCTTTTTGGTCAGGATTTTCCTGGTGTAAGGATGAAGGCTCTTCACAATATCCAGATCAGGATTGATCGTTCTTCCGACTCCCTCTATCAGGCTGATTCCTTTAAATAAAAGATAAAAATAGTCCGGCATATGGAGCCTGTTGTCTTTCAGAATATCTTTCATTTTATTGATGATCACCTGAACGTTGATATCCTGCAGCGATGAACTGTGCACAAAGTTCAGAATATCTTCCACATCGTTTTCAAACCTTCTTTCATCCGGAATTTCGTAGCTGACGGCCATTTTTTTGAGCTGACGTACAATTTTATGTGAATTTTTAGCCACAAAGCTTACGATAAGGCTTTCAAGGATTTCCTTATCGTTCGGCTGAATCTTTCCTACAGCACCAAAGTCAATAAAAACTATTTTCCCGTCTTTTTTCACCAGGATATTACCGGCATGCGGATCAGCATGGAAAAACCCATAATCCAGGATCTGGGAGACAAACAGCCTCAATCCTACTTCGGATACTTTTACAGGGTCGATATTATGGGCTAAAAGAGCTGTTTTATCAGTTACCTTGATCCCATCGATAAATTCCATGCAGAGAATATTGTTATTGGAATATTCTTCATAGATTTTTGGAACATAGGTTTCTTTATTGTTCTTGAAATTCCGTGCAAAATGCAGGATATTTTCTTTTTCGTTGACCAGGGAAACTTCTTCCAGCAAAGATTTTTCAAAAGTGGAAATGGCCTGTTTCAGATTAAGCTTTTCTCCAATTTCAGAATAGGCGGAAACGATCTTCTCCAGGTCTTTGATAAGGAGTAAGTCATCTTCAATAACGGCCTGTACATCGGATTTTTTAGTTTGAGGATCACAGGACTTCCATCAAGCAAAACCGCTTTATAAACCTGGGCGATGGACGCAGTGGCTAAAGGCTGCTTCTGAATTTCCTGAAAATGATCTTTAACGAATATATTGAACTCGTTTTCCAGGATTTCTTCAACGTTCATGTCTACCGTATCCACTTTATCCTGAAGTTTTTGCAGCTCCTGGATAAGCTCCGGCGGAAGCAGGTCTTCCCTGTTGCTGAAGGTCTGTCCCAGCTTTACAAATGTAGGTCCAAGCTCTTCCAAAACAAGCCTGATCCTTTCGTATACTGTTCCTTTAGAAATAACCTCATCCGGATCAACAGAAACCGGTTCCTGCTTATTCCCTGTGTTCATTCTCGCCAGCATATCTTTAAACCCGTATTTACTGAGTACGGAAATAAGCCTGGCCGATCTTTTCAGTTTTCTTTGCTGCTTGTCAAACATATATTTCTAAATAGTTGCTGCAAATTACTCCAAAAACTGTTCCTATTGCTATTTTAATTTAAATTGATCGTTTCCCAATAATAACTTCGTCTCTGTTTATAAAAAAAGCTGCCTTAAACGGCAGCTTTATTAACAATATCTTAATAAGCTTATTATCCTACTACTTTAACATTGTCTGCTTCAGGACCTTTTTTTCCATCTTTAAGGTCAAACTCTACAGATTGTCCTTCCTTTAAAGATCTGAGGCCTGATGCCTGAATGGCTGTATGATGGCAAAAAATATCATTTCCGCCCCCGTTTGGTGTAATAAAACCAAAACCTTTTGTTTCGTTAAACCATTTTACTGTTCCTGTCATTATATTTTATTTAAATTGATTAGTGAATATAGTGAATTTTAAGAACAAGTTGAAAAAAAACATATATTCTTCAATTATTTTTTGCTAACAGACGGAGATTTTATTTAAAATTCAAAGAAAAAAATTCTATTACTGCTATTATTTACAGGATTTTTTTATCTTTATAACTACAAATTCCAAACTAACCTATAAATATTAAAAAATGAAAAATTTACGTAACAACAAACTTTCAAGAGAGCAATTAAAAGGAATTAACGGAAGCGGTATCATTATCGGCGGTAGCTGTTCAAATGAATGCTGCCCTACAGACGGAAGACCTAGATGTCCAAGACTGATCTGCCCGGCCGTAGTCTGCCCTCAGTATTTGTAAAAACCTGAATTCAATTTCAACATAGAGCAGGCATTGATCTGCTCTTTTTTATTTTAAAATATCCTGCCCAGACGGACAGGATATTTTGTATTAAACTTTGAAGTTTTTATTTAAGATAGGTTTCATAAAGGTCTTTTCTACGGTCATTCATCACCTGAACGGAGCCGTTGTGGTGAAGGTCTTTAAGAAGATTAAGATCTACATCCACAATAAGGGTCATTTCCGTGTTGGGAGTCGCTTCTCCTTTCACAGCATTGGAAGGGAAGGCAAAATCCGAAGGGGTGAACACAGCAGCCTGCCCAAACTGGATATCCATATTATTCACCCCCGGGAGGTTTCCTACACAGCCTGCGATGGCAACATAACATTCATTTTCAATGGCCCTTGCCGCGGCACAGTGACGTACCCTGATATAGGCATTCTGGGTATCGGTAAGGTAAGGAACAAAGAGAATTTTCATTCCCTGGTCTGCCAGAATTCTTGGGAGCTCGGGAAATTCGACGTCGTAACAGATGACAAGGCCTATTTTTCCGCAATCGGTATCAAAGACACGGATTTCGTTTCCGCCTTTCATTCCGTAATATTTTCTTTCGTTCGGCGTGATATGAATTTTACGGTATTCATCGATACGGCCGTCACGATGAAGTAAATAGCTTACGTTATACAGATCATTGGTTTCAGTTTCAAAAACAGGCATACTTCCAGAAATAATATTGACATTGTAACTGATGGCAAGTTCGGAAATCCTGTTCTTGATCTCTTCACTGAGCTTAGCCAGCTCTATCATACTGTCTCTTTCCGAAAGTTTATTGAACGGGGCCAGCAGCGGTGTATTGAAAAGCTCCGGAAAAAGAACAAAGTCGGATTTATAATCTCCCATTACATTCACAAAAAACTCTACCTGCTCATAAAAGGTATCAATATTTTTGAAATGCCTCATCTGCCACTGTACCAATCCGAGACGGATGATGCTGTCCTGCATGGTGTTGGGCTTTTTGCTGTAATAAATATTGTTCCACTGGAGCAAAACGGCATTTTCCAGTGATGATTCGTCCTCAGGAAGGTATTTTTTGAGAATTTTTATCGGGAGAAAATTATTGGAAAGCTGGAAAGACAGTACGGGATCATAGATTTCCTTATCTCTTACCCTGCGGATGTATTCCCTTGGGGACAATTCGTTGCTGTATTTATGGTAGTTCGGGATTCTTCCGCCCAGAATGATGGATTTGAGATTAAGCAGCTCACATAATTCTTTTCTGGCATCGTAAAGCCTTCTTCCCAAACGCAGTTCACGAAATTCGGGATCTACAAAAATTTCAATTCCATAGAGTACGTTTCCGGTTGATGAATGGGTATTGAATGTATAATTTCCGGTAATATCCACATAAGTATGATCGTCTCCAAAATCATCATAATTGACAATAATGGAAAGGGCTACAGCAGCTAGTTTTCCGTCTACCGTAATGCAGATCTGTCCTTTAGGAAATATTTTAGTAAGTTTTTCGATGCTCTTTTTAGACCATATTGATTCTGACATCTGCGGGTAAGCACGCTTCATTGTAACGACCAGTTCATCATAATCCTGAACCGTCAGGGGTCTCGTTTCTATTTGCATTTGATGTAATTTTACTTAAATTTAGGGAAAATATTACAGATCATAAGATCCTGTCAATGAAAAAAAGCTTTAAACTCATTATTATATTTACAATCATCATTCTATTTGTTATGTTTGTATTCTTTCCCCATGTTTCAAATTTTATTGGGTGGTATGGTTATAGAAAATGGCAATACAGGCACGGGACTGATAACATAGCAGAATCTAAAAAGAGAAACGTTTTTGTAAAAGAATTGAATTATAAAATTGTAGACTCAGCAGGATTTAAAAATATTCACTTTATTCCTTACCTGGAAAAAGGATTCAAATATGGTAAACATTCTTCAGAAGACACCAGAATCATGAGTCACACTGACTTTCCTTACAATATTAGCTACGAAAGAAATCTTAAAGACTCTTTGGTTTTATATTTTATTGAAAATGATCTTAAAAAATTAGATAGTTCGGATACCGTTTGGGGATATTCAAAAACACCCTATTTAAAAGATACCTTAACTTTGAAAATTGAGGGAACGAATCATGGTTATGGATTGATACAAATATGGTAATCATCTTTGGTAAAGATCCTGAAAATCCTTTACAAGATAAAAACAAAATCCCACCCAAAACGGGTAGGATTTATATGTAAATTCAAGGCAAAGATTATTCCCACTCAATAGTTGCAGGCGGTTTGCTTGAAATATCGTAAGCTACTCTGTTGATTCCTCTTACTTCGTTGATGATTCTGCTTGAAACAGTATCTAAGAACTCGTAAGGAAGTCTGCTCCACGTTGCCGTCATAAAATCGATCGTGTTGGCAGAACGAACAACTGCTGTGTATTCATATGTTCTTTCGTCACCCATTACTCCTACAGATTTTACAGGAAGAAGAACTACGAAAGCCTGGGATACTTTTTCGTAAAGATCGTTTTTATATAATTCCTCGATGAAAATATCATCTGCTTCCTGAAGAATTCTTACTTTTTCTGCATCTACAGCTCCCAATACCCTGATTCCTAATCCAGGACCCGGGAATGGATGTCTGTGTACCAAATGATGCGGAATACCTAACTCCTCACCTACTTTTCTTACTTCATCCTTGAAAAGCTCTCTCAATGGCTCTAACAATTCGAATTCCATGTCTTCAGGAAGTCCTCCTACATTGTGGTGTGATTTGATCACGGCAGATGGTCCGTTGACAGACTGGCTTTCGATAACGTCAGGATAAATGGTTCCCTGAGCTAAGAATTTAGCGCCTTCAATTTTATGGGATTCTTCATCAAAAACATGGATAAACTCATTTCCGATGATTTTTCTCTTCGCTTCCGGATCGTCTACTCCGGCTAATTTTGAAAGGAATCTTTCTTTAGCATCCACCATTTTAATGTTCATATGGAAATGTTCCCCATAATTATCCATTACTTTCTTTCCTTCATCTTTTCTTAATAGTCCGGTATCTACGAAGATACACGTCAGCTGATCACCGATAGCCTTGTGAATTAAAACCGCGGCTACAGAAGAATCAACCCCTCCTGAAAGTCCAAGGATTACTTTATTGTTTCCTACTTTTTCACGGATTTCTTCAACTGTTTTATCGATATAGTTCGTCAGTTTCCAGTTTTTTCAGCATTACAGATTGCGAAAACAAAGTTTTCAAGCATTTTCCCGCCTTCTTCTGTATGGGAAACTTCCGGGTGGAACTGAACGCAGTAGATTTTTTTGTCTTCATTGGACATGGAAGCCATTACCCCTGATTTTGCATTCAATTCAAAACCAGCAGGCATCTCTCCTACTTCGTCAAAGTGACTCATCCATACGATAGAATTCTGGGTAACTCCTTTTAGTAAAGAACTTTCTTTAATAATATCCAAATGAGCTTTTCCATACTCTCCTTTTTCTCCTTTGTTTACTTTTCCGCCTAAAAGGTGTGCTGTAAGCTGCATTCCGTAGCAAATTCCCAAAACAGGAACTCCCTGCTCATACAGTTCTTTTTCAACAAGGTGAGCGTTTTCTGCATTCACAGAGCTTGGTCCTCCGGAAAGGATGATTCCTTTTGGCTTTCTGGCTAAAATATCCTGTAAAGGAGTGTTAAAAGGGAGAATTTCAGAATATACACCCATTTCACGGATTCTTCTTCCGATAAGCTGGTTGTACTGTGATCCGAAATCTAATATGATAATACCGTTGTTCATTTTATAAATGATAATTGATGATTGATAAATGATGATTTAAAAGCTTCAGGCAATAAGCCCGAGGCAGTAAGCTTTTTATTATAATAGTCTAAAGCCTATTTGCTTACTTAATTGTTTTACAAAAAAAGACTTGGAAACTTTCCAAATCTTTTTTCGTGATTTATTTTAAAACTTTCCGATGTCTTCTCTGTAGAAACCGTAATCGAAATGTATATGACTTGCGTCTTCGTAAACCTTTTTGCGGGCATCGTCGTAAGTAGCCCCCGTAGCCACGATATTCAGAACTCTTCCGCCGTTGGAAACCACTTTGTCGCCTTTTCTTACAGCTCCGGCATACAGAAGTTTAGCATGTTTCATCTTGTCTTCGCCTACAATTTCGTACCCAGTTTCAATATTTCTAGGGTAACCTCCCGAACACATCACAAGGCATACTGCTTTTTCGTCTTTAAACTTAAGCTGGATGTCTTTACCGTCCATACAGTCCTGGATCACATCAAGAAGATTGTTCTCCATCAATGCCATCAGCACCTGAGTTTCAGGATCTCCGAATCTCATATTGTATTCAAGAAGGTAAGTTCCGTTCTTAGTAACCATCAATCCGAAGAAAATGATTCCTTTAAAGCTGAATCCTTCTCCTTTAAGACCGTTGATGGTAGGCTGTAAGATATTCTGTTCAAAATCCGCATAGTGTTCCTGTGTAAAATCAGGGCTTGGAGCTACAGATCCCATACCTCCTGTATTCGGTCCCGTATCACCGTTTCCGGCTTTTTTGTAATCTTTTGCCGCAATACAAGGGAAAATCTTTTCACCGTTTGAGAATGCAATAATGGAAGCTTCAAAACCTTCTAAATATTCTTCAATAACCAGACGGATTCCGGCATCTCCATAGATTCTTCTGATCATGAAGTCGTGGATCGTAGCTTCAGCTTCTTCAAGGTTGTCGCAGATTACTACCCCTTTTCCGCCTGCCAGACCGCTTGCCTTAATTACCAAAGGATACTGCTGTGTCTGAACATATTCTTTAGCATCGTTGTATGAATCAAATACTACCGCTTTAGCTGTTTTGATATCATAGGTCTGCATAAATTTCTTAGAGAAAGCTTTACTTCCTTCCAGGCTTGCTACTTTTTGATTCGGACCGAAAACTTTAAGATCGTGCTTTTTGAATTCATCCTTAAGCCCGGCTACAAGAGGTGCTTCAGGACCTACGATCGTAAGGTCTATCTTTTCTTTGATCGCGAAATCTCTCAGTTCCTTGATCTCTGACAAATGAACATTTTTCCCTATAACATCGGTGGTAGCATTACCATTAGCAAAAAACATTTTAGAAATTCTCGGGTCATTCTGAAGCTTTGCCGCTAAAGCAGATTCTCTACCGCCTTCACCTATGATTAATATTCTCATACTTTATTTATTATCTAGTCTATTTTACAAATATATAATTTTGAATGCTATAAATACAATCCCAAATTATTTTTTAATTCTATTTTAATTAGTGTAAAAAATGTCTTACTCCGGTAAACATCATTGGGATACCGTGCTCGTTGGCAGCTTCTATACTGTCCTGATCTTTTACACTTCCACCCGGCTGGATGATAGCTTTGATGCCTTCTTTGGCGCAGAAATCTACCACATCACGGAAAGGGAAAAATGCATCGGAAGCTAAAACAAGATCTCCTGAGAATTTCTCTTTTGCTCTTTCAATGGCCTGTTCGGTTGCCCAGATTCTGTTTACCTGCCCGCCACCGATTCCGAAGGCCTGAATACCGTTGGAAACCACAATAGCATTTGATTTTACATACTTCACAACTCTCTGGGAGAATAGAAGGGCCTTTTTCTGCTCTTCTGAAGGCTGTACATCAGTTACTACTTTGATATCGTCAGAGAAATGGTTATCGTTATCCTGAACCAGGATACCCCCATCGATCTTCACCCATGTCTGCTTATCGGAAACAGGGTTTACAATCTTTATGATTCTAAGGTTTTTCTTTTTTCTTAAAATTTCAAGAGCTTCTTCATCAAAATCCGGAGCCATTACGATCTCAAGGAACGTTTTGTTCAATTCTTCAGCTGTTGCTGCATCGATTTTGTAGTTCATTGCAACAATTCCGCCAAAGATGGAAACCGGATCACATTCGAAAGTTTTCTGGTAAGTTTCCAGGGCTGAAGTTCCGATAGCTACACCACAAGGAGTAGAGTGCTTCACAGCGCAACAAGCCATTTCTTCTTTAAACTCAGTAACTACTTTCCAGCAAAGGTCCATATCACGAAGGTTATTGAAGGAAAGCTCTTTACCGCCAAGCTGTTCGAAATCTTTCATCGCTCCGTTCTCGAATGTTGAAACGTAATAAGCAGCAGTCTGGTGAGGGTTTTCGCCGTATCTTAAGTCGGATACTTTTTTGTAAGATGCATTAAGATAAGTCGGGTATTCTTCATCTAAAAGCATTCTTGAGATAGCAGCATCATATGCTGAAGTCAGGTTGAACACTTTCCCGGCCAGCTTTTTACGGGTTTCGATGTACGAATCACCGTTCTGTTCCATTTCCAGTCTTACGGTTGCGTAATCTTCCACATCGGTAATTACGGTAACGGAGTCAAAATTCTTGGCTGCCGAACGAAGCATTGAAGGGCCTCCGATATCGATAAACTCTACTTTTTCATGTAAAGAAATGTCTTTATTTACATTTTCAAAGAAAGGATAAAGGTTGACAATAACCATATCGATCAGCTCTATTCCGTGCTCCTGAACGGTTTTCATATGCTCTTCGTTGGCACGTACAGCCAAAAGGCCTCCGTGAACTTTAGGGTGAAGGGTTTTTACTCTTCCATCCAGCATTTCAGGAAAATTGGTCACTTCATCGATCTGAATCGGATTTAAACCAGCATCTTTCAAATGTTTGAACGTTCCTCCCGTAGAAATCAACTCATAATTCTGGGCTTCCAAAAACCGGGCGAATTCGATCAATCCGCTTTTGTCAGAAACACTGATTAAAACTCTCTTTTTACTCATTACTTTCAATTTTTTACTTTTTACAGCTATTTCAAACTGTAGCCGGGTCTTTCACCTCCGGTTTACTTTTATTTTACTTAGATTTTTTAGCTTTTTTCGAAATATTTTTAAAAATCTAGCGTGTTTTTTTAATACTTTGGGTATATGACCACCCCGTCAAAAATTCTTTGAATTTTTGCCACCCCTCCAAGGGAGGGGAATCTGATCCTACGAATTGTTTCCCAAGACTTTGTTGATCGCTTTTGGAAATATTTCGTATTCAATATGGTGTACTTTTTCTGCTATGGTTTCGGGAGTGTCTTCTGCTGTTATTTCAAATGATTTCTGAAGAATAGCTTCACCTTCATCAATTCCCGGGGTTACAAAATGTACTGTTGCACCACTTTCTTTTTCTTTGGCTTCAATCACCGCATGATGAACATGATGCCCCCACATTCCCTTTCCTCCGAATTTCGGAAGCAAAGCAGGGTGAATATTGATAATTTTCCCGTTCCAGTTTTCACAGAATTCAGGTTTTAAGATGGATAAAAATCCTGCCAATACAATAAGATCTGTATCTTCCGGGATCGCATTTTCCAATTCACTGCTGAAGTTCTTTCCTCTTGGAATCAGTATGTTTTCTATATTATGATTTTTTGCTCTTTCAAGTCCGTAGCATTCTCTGTCTGCCACTACCAGAGATACTTTTGCATTTTGGATCTCTCCGTTATCAATGGTATCTATGATTCTCTGCAGATTGGTTCCGGAACCTGAAACGAGTACAACTAAATTTTTCATGTGGTAATAATATGATGATGTGATGATATGTTAATTTTGATGATGATATGCCTGCCGGCTCAATCGTCGAATCATCAAATTATCAGATCGCCAGATCAATCTTCTCGTTTCCTTCCGTGATCTCTCCTATTTCGTAAGCATCGTCTAAAAGGTGTAATACTTTTTCAGCATGATCCGCATCTAAAACGATGATCATTCCTACTCCCATATTGAAGGTTCCGAACATTTCTTCACGGGATACTCCGCCTCTTTTTTCCAGCTCAGTCATGATACTAGGAATTTTAATTTTCGCAGCATCGATGGAAGCACATAATCCTTCCGGGATAATTCTTGGTACGTTCTCGTAAAGACCACCTCCTGTGATATGGGCAATACCGGAAACCTTAACTTCTTCCAATACTTTGTGAATGTCCTGGTAATAAAGTCTTGTAGGTACCAAAAGGGTTTCGTATAAAGGTTTTCCTTCAAATTCTTCTTCAAAATTTGGAAATACTTTTCTTACCAGTGAAAATCCATTGGAGTGGAATCCTGAACTTGGCAGAGCAATAATTTTATTTCCGGCTTTGATCGCAGAACCGTCAATGATCTGGTCTTTTTCAACGATTCCTACACAGAACCCTGCTACATCATAATCTCCGGGCTGGTACATTCCGGGCATTTCGGCTGTTTCTCCACCAATCAGTGCACAGTTGTTATCTTTACAAGCTTTTACCATTCCAAGAACGATTTCGGCAGCGATTTCAGAATCAAGCTTTCCGCAAGCCAGGTAATCTAAGAAGAATAAAGGTTTTGCACCGTGGCACAGGATATCATTGGCACACATGGCAAAGCAATCGATCCCGATAGAGTCGTATTGTTTGGTATCCAGGGCTACTTTCAGCTTTGTTCCCACACCGTCTGTTCCGGAAACCAGTACAGGATTTTTGTATCCTCCGATTTCATAGAAAGCACCAAAGCTTCCCAGATGGTTCAATACGTTTGAATTGTGAGTTTCTCCCACTGCTTTCTTGATCTTGTCAACCGTTTTGTATCCTTCTTCTTTGTCTACGCCTGCTGATTTGTAAGTGTTGCTCATTTTAATTAGATTTTTAGATGCTAGATTTCAGATTCCAGACTATTTGTAAATCTACTTCCCGACATCTGATGGCTTTATCTTTTTTATTACTTTTTATTCAAATTTAGAAAATAAAAAAGCCGACAATCTTGGTAGATTATCGGCCGTTATTTTATCTCAGAATTTCAGAGCCCATAGTTTTCCCTTTCTTTGAAAAACATTCTTTAAAAGTGGTCTGAATTTTCATCTTTTTTCTTTTTGCAAAAATAGTAATTTTAAATTAATATTCAAACTCTATTTTTCAAGGATCGATTCAAGGGCCGCCATCTTCTTTATTTTTTCCTTTAATTCATTGTCTTTCTCTTCATTAGAAATTTTCTGTGCCGCTTTATCAAAGTTGTCATTAAAGAAAGGGAGTGAGAAAGTTTCTACAATATTTCCCCCGTGGAAAGGAAAACGCTTGGTTGCAGCTTCCAAAACTCCAGCTCCGCCTCTTCCTCCCGGTGCCGCAGACATCAGCAACATAGGCACTTCATTCCATACGGTTCTGTCTTTGATTCTGGATACCCAGTCGAACACATTTTTAAATGCTGTGGAGTAAGTTCCGTTGTGCTCGGGTAATGAAACCAAAAGGAGGTTAGCCCCATCAATTTTTGAAGCAAAATCATGGGCCTGCTGTGGAACACCACCCGCCAGTTCTCTTTCATGCTTATAGATAGGCATTTCAAAAGGGTCAAGGTCTATTACTTCTACTTCCGCATTTTCGAAAAGTGATGATGTGTAGGCCACCAGCTGTCTGTTCATGGAAACTTCTGAGTTGCTTCCTGCTATTGCTAAAACTTTCATGTATTGTCTATTTTAATTTATATTGTGTTCTGTTTTTACTGCAAAGATCGCTAAGTTTTTTAATGAATGTCCTACTTTTAAAGATCACAAAGGTATTGACATTCAAAAACAGGACAATCATCATTTTTTATTATTTTAAATATGCCGGCAATTCCATTGGGACTTCCATTAACAGGACTTCCGTATCTTCCACGGCTTCGATGTTGAAGCTCTGGGTATCCCAGATTCCAAGACCGTCTCTTTCATTCAGGATTCTGTCTCCTACTTTGGCGCTGCCTTTTAAAACAAATGCATAAACTCCGTTTCCTTTTTTGTTCAACATATAGTTTTTACCGTTTCCTGCTTTAAAATTTGCCAGATTGAACCAGGCATCCTGATGGATCCAAACTCCGTCATCATTTTTATTTGGAGATAAAATCTGCTGGAATCCGTTAATTTTTTCACCTTCTTTGATGCTTTTCTGGTCATACCGCGGCTCAACATTCAGTTCTTTTGGAAAAATCCAGATCTGAAGAAATTTTACTGCTTCATCTTTATTTTTGTTGTATTCGCTATGCATTACGCCTGTTCCGGCGCTCATTACCTGGATCTCTCCTTTTTTGATCACGGCAGTGGTTCCCATTGAATCTTTATGTTCCAGATCTCCTTCCAGAGGGATAGAAATGATTTCCATGTCCCTGTGCGGGTGGGTACCAAATCCCATTCCCTGAGAAACGGTATCATCATTCAATACTCTCAATACCCCAAAATTCGTTCTGTCTTTATTCTGATAGTTGGCAAAGCTGAATGTATGGTAGCTGTTTAACCATCCATGGTTTGCATGGCCTCTTGAATCTGCTTTATGATATACTGTTTTCATATTGTGATTATTTATAGTACAAATGTAGGGAAACCGGCATTTGAAAGTGTTGATGTAGGTTAAGAAAGGATTTCAGGCTTTATTAAAGGGATAAATTGCTCTAGAAAGCTTCTTTTATTTTAGAATTTCTTTTCAGATAGAAAAATAAACCGCAGATGATAAGCAGACAAAGGATCAGAAACTGGAAAACAGTGGTATTTTCATTGGAAAAATGCCCCAGAACATTGGTTATGCTTCCTGTTCCAACCTGATTGGCTGCCATCAGAAATCCGGAAACCAATACTGAAAGGGTGGGAAATTCTACGGTTCCCCAACCAATAGATCCCGGAAATATGCTTCCCATAAAGAAACCGATAAGAAACATTACCAGCAGAACGATCCCCGGATTGGTATATACGAGCAATAAGAGCAATAATCCCGCTACTAATAAAGGAGAAACAAGGAATAGTCCGGACAGGTTATTCTTTTCTGAAAAGATTCCAAAAAGCAGGCGGTTCAAGGCAATTCCGCCCCAGAACAAGGAAAGTCCCAGACTTGCTTTACTGCTGTCTATCCCCTGATTGGTAAGAATAATAGCTCCAAAGCTTCCGAAAGTTCCTTCCACAAAGCCATAAAGAACAATGGCCAGAAAAAAGCCCCACAGTTTCGGGGGAATCTTAAAATGTCCGGGAAGTTCGAAAAAATTTCTTTTTTCTAATTTTAAAAGCAAAAAAGCCGTAAGTGCAATGCTTACCAAAACCAATATGCATCCCGGAAGGTACATCCAGTTTTTTACGTTTCCTATCAGGTTCATCATCAGCGGAGCAGCAGATGTTCCTAATCCTACCAGAAACTGCAGGATCAGGATGGCGGAAGATTTCTTATCTTCAAACAAGCTTGCCGCCAAAGGATTCAAAGTAGTGATAGAAAGTCCGAAACCAGAGCCTGTAAACGCCACCAGAATCATTAATACCGGAAATAGCAGGGATGTGTCATTCATATAATACTGAAGCGTCCATAAAGCTCCGGTAGAAACGATCATCAGTAATAATCCAATAGCCAGAATGGTCTTCGGACCCCATTTATTAACTAAAAACGGGGCCGCAAGGCAGGAAATAATAATACAGATCACCTGTGGAATAAACAGATTTCCAAACTGAGAGGGAGAAAGCGCAAATAGCGAAGAATCTGTAAAAGCTGTTCCCAATGCAGGAAATACAACAAAATTAACTCCTGTCAGAAAGGCTAATGAAAAGATGATTATAATTTTGGCCAGCCTGGAATTCATGATGTCAGAATATTCTTTTTAAGATGCTCTCCTACCCTCAAAGCCATCGCAATAATGGTAAGAGCAGGATTCACTGCACCGCTGGAAACAAAAAAACCACCGTCCACTATATATAAATTTTCCAGGTCGTGTGTTTTACAATTGGTATCTACGACTGAAGTTTTGGGGTCCAGTCCCATCTTTGTGGTTCCATTCTGGTGGGCCGGAGAGGCAATATCCATTCCTTTGCTGAAATAAATCCCTTTAAACAGGAAGCTTTCAAATTTCCCTGATGCTTTGAGTGCTTTTATAAGTTCGGATTTAAGGTGCTGATGACCTTCTTCGTTATTGGAGCTATAACTTATTTTAATCTGTCCGTTTTCTACAGTTACTCTGTTTTCCGGATCAGGAAGGTCTTCTGAGGTAAGCCAGAAATCAACGGCGTGTTCAGCCATCAGTTCAAAAGTGAAACCCGGTGCGGCTACAGGACTATCAGCCCTGATCTGATACTCATCTGATTTCCCCAGCATCTGGATATGCCCCAAAGGAAAATCGTAATCTCTGCCTGCATGGTAGAAATCATTAATCCCGAATGTTTTCCCGAACTTGGTAGGATTGGGCTGGGTATACAGGGCCACTAATGCTGTATTCTGATGAAACATATAGTTTCTCCCGACCTGATCTGAAGTATTGGCAAGACCATCAGGAAACTTTTCGCTTTTGCTTTGCAGCAGCAGTGCAGCAGAATTAATGGCACCCGCAGAAAGGATCAGCAGATCACAACTTAATGTTTGTGTATTTCCATCCAGTTGTTCTACCACAATTTCTGAAACTCTTGTTCCCGAGTCATTGGTGTTGATCTTTATCACTTTTGTATTGGTCATCAGCTCAACGTTAGGGTGTTCCAAGGCTTTTGCCAGGGCACAAAGGTGAGCATCAGCCTTTCTTTCGGCAGCATCGGGAAATCCGTCGAAACGGTTCAGGATATAGGGAGCATTGGCTGTTTCATGGGGCTTAAAATTGACTCCGATTGGTAATTCAAAAGGATGCAGGCCATAATCCCGCAGCTCATCAACAATTTCCTGAATTCTAGGTTCATGGGGCAACGACGAGTAAGGATAAGGTTCTGAATCAAAAGGTTCCGTAGGATCCGAACCTCTTTTCCCGTGCACATGAAAGAGCTTCTCGGCTTCCAGGTAATAATCTTTCAAATCTTCATACTGAATAGGCCATGCGGGTGAAATGCCACCGTAATGTTTTATTTCTTTAAAATCTTCTTTTCTCAAACGAAACAGGGCTGCTCCGTAAAATTTTGTGTTTCCGCCTACATTATAATGCATCCCGGGACGAAACTGCCTTCCGTCTTTATCCAGCCACAAATCTGTCGTGGTATATTTATTTTTTTCAAAAACTTCTACAGAATCCCAGTTTTCTTTTTCTACAGGGACATAATCTCCTCTTTCCACAACCAGGATTTTTTTCCGCTGTCTGCAAGCTGGTATGCCATGGTTGCTCCTCCTGCCCCGCTTCCTATAATGATAATGTCATACATTTTTTTAATTTTTATCTACCTAAGGTAGAGAATTAAAATCCTGAGTTGCTTAATAAAAAATTAAATTTCAATTGATTATATAAATGGAAAATGGATACATTATATATGATTGTCTTTATAAAGGATGTGCGAAAGGATGAAAATTTTAGTTTATGTTTTTAAGTTTTGGCTAAAGCTGTTGTATTGTCGTTAAAATATAAAAGCGGGCTAAAGCCCGCTCCTATTGAATTTTATTATGATAATGGATAAAAGATATTCAGATTTTGATTCTCTGATATCCAGTTTCAAGATCGGTTATTAAAAATGTACCTGCTTAATTTCTTCTTCTATTTCCTTAGGGGTTTCGTCTTCTGACTTTACAAAGACCATTGTAACGACTGCTCCAATTAACATGCAGACACCTCCAACTACAATATAATCGATAGCATGATTCCCGAATATATTGCTGACAATAGGACCACCCAATAATCCATTGATAATCTGAGGAATAACAATAAAGAAATTAAATATTCCCATATACACTCCCATTTTATGTTGTGGAATAACTTCAATAAGCATAGCATAAGGCATAGCAAGAATACTTGCCCAGGCAAACCCTAAACCTATCATTGATATCCATAAAAGACTTGTATCTCTAATAAAATACATAGAAATCAAGCCAAATCCACCACTCAAAAGAGCTAATGCATGAGTTTGTTTCTTTCCAATTTTTTTGCAATCGGAGTTAATAAAAATGCAAACGGAATAGCCCATAGATTATACATTCCGAACAGTTTCCCGGTCAGATCCCCCGCATTATTAAATGCTTTTGAATGGGTATCTTCAGGAGAAAGCCCAAAATGATGGGTAGCTAAAGCACTTGTTGTAAATACCCACATCGTAAATAACGCAAACCACGAGAAAAACTGCACAGCACCTAATTTTTTCATCTGTGTTGGAATACTTGCAAAATCTTTAAAAATATCTGCAAATTTTGAAGGCTCCTGTGGGATATCTTTTCCGTCTTCAAATGCTGCAAACTCCTCTGGAGAATACTCTTTAGTCGTAAATATAGTATACAATATCGTAAGTAACAATATACCAGCTCCAACATAAAAAGAATAAATCACATTGTCTGCTACAAAGCCTTCAGGTGCTTCATTAGAGACTCCTAATGAAGTCAGTATACTTGGAATATATGATCCAACCACCGCTCCTATCCCTATCAGAATAGTCTGAACAGAAAACCCCAAAGTTCCCTGATGTTTTGGAAGCATATCCCCTACCAAAGCCCGGAAAGGTTCCATAGCAATGTTAACCGAAGCATCCATCATAGCCAAAAACAGTACGGCAAGCAGCAATGTATTAGCAGCAAATAAATGGGTTACAGTAGCTGCATTTGGAAGGAGCACCAACCCTAATGCACACAGAATAGCTCCGATTAAAAAATACGGTTTTCTTCTTCCTAACGGACTCCATGTATTGTCTCCCATATGCCCGATAATAGGCTGAACAATAAGCCCGGTAATAGGGGCAACCAGCCAAAACCATGATAGCTCATGAACATCAGCACCTAAATTAGCCAAAATTCTGCTCGCGTTTCCATTCTGCAGACCGAAAGCCATCTGAATCCCAAGAAACCCCATACTCATGTTGATAATTTGAGGCATTGAAAGATTGGGTTTTATTCTTTTTAAACTACTCATTTTTGTTTTTTTAATTCTTGTATTAGTACATCTTCTATTGGAGCTTTTTCTACAACCACTTTATCTACCACATCATTAGGAACGGTTACAGAAAGTACATATTGTTTTACTTTCCAGCTTCCATTGATTTTTTCTACAACGCCTGAGCCTCTGCAGATTTTCATCTGGGTATCCAGCAGCTCATCGAACCAGGCCAGTTTTCCGTCTTTGCTGAAGTAGATATTTCTTTTAAGGGAAGTGAAATTCCAGGTTTTCTTTTTGTCGAAATGAGGCTTTGCCCAGACCATAAATGCTTTTTTGTCCCAAACTTCTGTAGCATCGGTTCCTATAAATGTGGATTCATCGGCAAAATAGTTGAAATAAGCATTGAAATCAGCTTTTGCTGCTGCTGCATTAAAACCTTCGAGCATGGCTCCTATTTCCGTTTTATCTTTTTCAAATTTAGCACCGTTGGATTGGGCGTTCAAACCTGTAAAGCCTAACACCAATATGATCATCGTGCATATAATTGTTATTTTTTTCATAACCGGTTTATTTTAGTTTTGAAATTCTATAATCATTGAGGTTTTTGCGGGAACGGAAAGGCTGTTCTGTATAGAAATTTCTTTTCCGGATATCACCTCTTTTCCTTTTTTAGCATTTCCCAAAGATTCAGCAAAACGTTTCAGATCCAGAGTCTGGTCTTTTTCATTATTATTCAGGACAACCATTACATTTTCTTTACCATCGTATCTGAAATATACAAAAACTCCATCCTGTGGAACGTAATTTTTAGTTTTTCCGGTATGGATCACTTCTTTTCCTTTTCTCCAGTTCAGCAGCTTTTGGGTAAACTGATAAAAATCTTTTTGTTCAGGGGTCTGAGATGAAGGGTTTAAGGCATTCTGAGCATCCGACTTCCATCCTCCCGGAAAATCTCTCCTGATATCCGCATCTCCGCCTTTGTTTTTGTCTCCTTTCATGCCAATTTCCGATCCGTAATAGATCTGCGGAATTCCACGAACTGTAGAAATGAGCGTAAGACCCATTTTGTAGGCTTTAGGATCTGCGTTGAAGATTTCGTTCCATCTTTCCGTGTCATGATTTTCAAAGAATACCAGGACGTTATTGATGTCGGGATACAGGAAATCGCTGGTAAAAACATTGTACAGCTTTACCATTCCGGTGTCCCAGCTTTCTTTTTCTTTAATTGCTTTCGGCATATCACCATACAGCATAAAATCCATCACGGAAGGCAGGTTAGAGTTGTATCCCGCTGCTTCTCCGGTTTTGGAATTCTTTTGCCAGGCAGAGATCTGTCCTGCCGTATTAAGCCATGTTTCTCCTACGATATTGAATTTCGGATATTCGTCGGTGATGGCTTTTGCCCACTTGGCCATAGCTTCTTTGTCATTGTACGGATAAGTATCTACCCGGAATCCTCCCAGCTCTGCATATTCTATCCACCAGATTGCGTTTTGGGTGAGGTATTTCAGAACTAAAGGATTTTTTGGTTGATATCGGGCATTGTGGTATCAAACCATCCGTTCAGAGCATATTTTTTGTCGATTTCTGAAGCATTGGTATCAAACTGCGTCGTTGTTTTGTAATTGGATCGGTAAAAACCGTTCTTTCCTTCATCAAACCAATGAATCCAGTCTTTGGAAGGGAGATCTTTGATCATCCAGTGGGAAACACCCCAGTGATTGGTAACATAGTCCATGACCAGCTTCATATTCCTCTTGTTCAGCTTCTGTGAAAGCTCACGGTATTCTTCATTGGTACCAAATCGTCCATCGATTTTATAAAGGTCAGTCTGTGCATATCCATGATAGGAGTATACTTTTTCATTGTCTTCATTAACAGGGGTAAGCCAGACGGATGTTGCGCCCAGATTCTGAATATAATCAAGGTTATTGATAATTCCGCGGAGATCACCGCCATGTCTTCCGTTAGGTAAACTGCGGTCTGCCTTTTCAATGAGATCCGGTCTGGAATCGTTCTTTTCGTCGCCATTGGCAAAACGGTCCGGCATGATGAGATACATGACGTCTTTTGAGGTAAAAGATTCACGGTCCGCAGATCCGGGAAGTCTCTGCTTCAATTCATACGAGTAAGAGTTTATATTTTTCTTTCCTTTTTTCAGATTGATTTTAAAGGCAGGAACATTGATTTCATTGGTATTTACCGTAATGAAAACATAATTAGGATTTTCTACCTTCTGAATGTCTTTAATCTGAATATTATCTGAAAGCTCAATTTCATTATTGGCAATATTTTTTCCGTACACTAAAATCTGAAGTTCAGGATTTTTCATTCCTTTCCACCAGAAAGCAGGTTCTACTTTCTGAATCTGGGAAAAAGCTACTGAAGCTGCTGAGAGAGCAAAAATTGCGTATATTTTTTTCATTTAATGGATGTATTTTGATCAACAAGGTTAATTCTGTTCGGTATCTTATATTTCTCAGTGTTTTTTTAATTAAAAGTAATGCCCCGGCCCATTTTTCCGAATATAATGAACCGGGGCATAACAAACTTATGAATTAAATCTTAATTGACAGGCTTGACAGAAACTGCAAAACCGCCGCTTCTCGCCATTTTGAAATTCAATTTAGATTTGCTGGTGATCTGTTTTTTGTAGATGTTATAGCTTTGAGGATTATCAATATAATCTGCATCTTTTCCATCTTCGTAAACGGTTACCTCATATTTTTTCCCTTTGTCCAGGAAAGAGAAATCTACGGTGTAATCGCGTTTATTTTCGTCAGTGATCCCTCCTACAAACCAGTTGTCTGTACCTTTTGCTTTTCTGGCTGTCACTACATAATCACCTGGTTCTGCAGATAAAATCTTGGTATCATCCCAATCTGCCGCAACATCTTTGATGAACTGGAAGGCATCCATGTGCTTTTTGTAGTTTTCCGGAAGATCTGCCGCCATTTGAAGAGGCATATACATGGTAACATATAAGGCAAGCTGTTTTACCAATGTGGTTTTTACGAAACGCTTATCACCCGGGAAGTAATAATCCAGTTTTGTCTGGAAGATTCCCGGTGTATAGTCCATAGATCCTCCCATCCATCTAGTGAAAGGAAGAATAGTCTGGTGATCGGGGTTGTTACCTCCGAATGCTTCGTACTCCGTTCCACGAGCTGCTTCTGCAGAAATATAGTTCGGATAGGTACGGCTTTCCCCTGTCGGACGTACAGATTCGTGAGAATTGACCATGATCTTGTATTCATTGGCTTTCTCCGCAATTCTGTAGAAATGGTTAATCGTCCACTGAGAATAATGATGCTCTCCTCTTGGAATGATGTCTCCCACATAACCTGTTTTCACCGCATCATAACCATATTTGTTCATCAACTGGAATGCTTTATCTGCCCATCTTTCGTAGTTCGTTGCCGAACCTGAAGTTTCGTGGTGCATGATTAATTTAATTCCTTTAGAATGAGCATATTCATTTAACATTTTAATATCAAAATCCGGGTAAGGCGTAATGAAATCGAAAACAAATTCTTTAGAGTGACCGAACCAGTCTTCCCAACCAACATTCCAACCTTCAATCAATAGACCCTGGAAACCGTTTTCTGCAGCGAAATCGATGTATTCTTTAACTTTTGTATTGTTGGCTGCGTGTTTTCCGTTCGGCGTTAATTTGGAGAAATCTGTTACCCCAAGACGAACGTTAGATTCCGGCTGACCGTATGCCCATTGAGATTTTCCAATGATCATTTCCCACCAAACTCCCATGTATTTCGTAGGGTGAATGTAAGAAGTGTCTTTGTATTTTGTAGGCTCATTAAGATTGAAAATCATTTTCGAATCCATTACCGTTTCCGCTTTCGGTGCTACGATTATCGTTCTCCACGGCGTTACGGAAGGGGTCTGAATATAACCTTTCGCTCCTTGTCTGTCAGCAGTAAGATGTGTTTTCAGCTTAAAATTCTGAGCATCTACTTCTAAATGTGAAGCAGGATAATCCAGTACCGCTGCCTCAGCTACGTTGATATATAATGGTTCTTTTCCTTCTTTTTTAAGCATTAAAGGTGACTGAACCGCATTTTTAATTAAAGTCTGGGAAGCATTTGCATCTGCAGCCTGCAGCCATCTTGCCGGAATTTCAGAAATTTTTGTTTCCTGATATTTGTATTCCTGAGAATCGTAGTCCGCTACAATCCACCAAGACTTCATATCTGTCGGGAAATCGATTTCAGAATCTTCTTCACGGATGGTGAAATAGTTCAGGTTTTTCTGCTGTGGAAATTCATACCTGAATCCCAACCCATCATTGAACAATCTGAATTTTACAACGATATTTCTCTCTGTTGAAGCCTGATTCAGGGTAACAGCCAATTCATTGTAATTGTTGATATAATTTTTCTTTTCACCTAAAACAGGCTGCCAGGTTTCATTTTTAGAATCTCTTTTTTCGTCCGTTTTAGTGAAACCGTTGTTAAGGTCAAACTTTACATCTTCGGGTTTCGCAATTTCTGATGCGAATTTTATGGAAGTATCCTTAAATAATCTCAATCCCAATTTAGAATCTTCTACCACTACGGCACCATTATATTTCAGATTGTAATAAGGTACCCCTTGTTTCAACTGAAAATTCATTTCGAACTTTCCATCCGGTGATTTCAAAGACTGTGCATTAACACCTGCGAACATCATTGTGAGCAACATCGCTCCAACTGTAATTTTCTTCATAATGATTATTTATAACCTTAAAAATAGATAAAGTGCTGCGGTAAAGCAACACTTTATCAAATTATTTTGTATGTTTTACAATTTTGTAACAGTTAGCTTATAAAATGCTGAATTATGTAAATCCAGTTCTATTTTATAGTTTCCTGCTTCGGATACTTTATAATTAGGATCACCGTCTACTGTATTTTCAGCACTGAAATAAGATTGTACAGCTTTTCCTGAAACCAGAGTTTCATCATCTTTTTTAGGCTGGAATTTCATTGCCCAGTCGTCATTTGCTCTGAATTTGAATACTCCGGTATTATTTAAAGCAATGGAGTTGATTACATAAGTTTTAGTAGCTGGATTATATACAAAATCTGTATCTGAACCCCATCCAGTAGGTGTAGCATCTCCGATCACTCCGAAGTTTGCCAATACGGAAGAATAGGTATTCGCAGCCCAGTCAACTTTAATATAATATGTCCCTATTGCAGGTGCTTTTATATTTGCTCCGTCCCCAACTAGTTTTCCTGTATTAGTTCCATCATCACCCTTATTTCCTGGCCAATCCTGGTTTATAGCAAATTTATACTGCCCGTTTTCACCTGTAAGACTACTAATTAGAATAAATCCTCTGTATTTGTCATTTTTCTCAGGCGAGAATAAGTTAGGAGAATTAGCAGGATTCCAAGTTGCATATCCTGCTGCTCCGGCATATCCGCCAGGTACATTGATCTTAGGATATACCAAATCCGGATTCGGAGTATAAGGCGTTACTTTAAGAGCTACAACATTTGAATAGAAAGCTGCTGCTCCTACAGATGTTTTTAATCTTGCCTCAATATCATTTACAGCGTCTGCTGTTGCACCAATACTGAACATCGCAGCATTCATTGCAGCGTGGGTAATAGCACCTGATGTAGCATCATTGGCAAAATCAACAGTAGCACTTTTTTAAAATTATCTCCTTTGATTCCAAACTCTATCTGCTGAGTGGAAACTACAGCAATATTAAATGTGGGTTTTGTCCATGTAAAACTGATTGCCGCATCATTGGCAGTAAGCTCATTAAGAATTACAGCACTTTTATCAGCAGATAGCTTGCCTGTAGTTGTTTCATTAATGACTGCCTGATCTTCATCTTTCTCACAGGAAATAACCAGAAAACCAATCAAGGCTATGGTTAAAAATCTAAATATTTGTTTCATTTTATAGTGTTTTTAATTAATATCCAGGATTCTGAATCAAATTAGGATTCGCAATGATATCTTTAGCAGGAATCGGATAAAGATTTCTGTAATTTTCTACTGCTTTTCCATCTTTTATATTTCCTTTCCAAGGCCATAGATAATCTCCTGTCGTAAATTTTCCAAATCTGATTAAGTCCGTACGTCTCGTCATTTCCCAGGATAATTCTCTTGCTCTTTCATCCAGAATGAAATCCAAAGAAATTGAAGCTACATTTCCGCTTGTATTTCCATAAGCTCTCTGTCTTAATTGGTTAACATAGCTAATGGCAGTGGCCATATTTCCGTTTCCTCCTCTAAGCGTTGCCTCTGCATACATTAAGTAAATATCTGCTAAACGGTATAAAGGAATATCTGCTTCAACCCAGTTGTTATTAGCCCCCGGAGTCCCGTCGCTTTTAACATTTTTAAATTTGATGAACGCATATCCATCATTAAATGATCCTAAATCATTTATTTCTAAGTTTTGGCCACTAGTATAGAAATTACCTCTTTTATCACTTCCATTTGTGGGAAACTTATTTACAAACGCTTTTGTTGTTCTGATACCACTCCATCCGCCATTGATCCCAAAATCTGAAGCCGGCATTGTTCCTCCTACTGAAGCATGTACCAAATAGGTGGTTCCACCATTCGTCTGGGTATTAATTCCATCAAAATTTACTGTAAGAATTGCTTCAGGATTATTAAGATTATTATCAGCTAAGAATAAAGAACCATAGTTTGATTTCAATGAATATCCTGCACCAATGATTTTATTACAGTAAGTGATAACATCATTGTTTCTTTGTGTACCTGTATATACTCCTGCATTTAAATATAATCTTGCCAGTAATGACCAAGCAGCTGCTTTATCTGCTCTTCCATACGCATTTGTTTTTGGATCTCTTAAATCACTTTCACAAGCTAGTAACTCCTTTTCAACATAGTTGAATAAAGCTCCTCTTTCTATTCTTTGAGGCGGGTTAACTGATCCCGGAAGATAATTTTCATCCACAAACGGTACATTTCCAAAAAGATCTAAAGCATGATAATATGACTGTGCTCTTAAAAACCTTGCTTCAGCACGCATACGCTTAGCTTCTGCCAGATTATCTCCTGTAATATTATTGGATGCCAGTTTTTCATCTGTTACGTTTCTAAGAAATTCATTACAGAATGCAATTTCTGTAAAAATCCTATAATACATTGCGGCAACAAATTCGTTGGAAGAATCCCAGGTCATTTTATGGATAGTATGCAAGTTTCCATCATTCCAGCCAATTACAGCTTCATCGGTAGAAATTACATTCAGAGTATACATTAATCTTGTATATTGAGAAAATCCTCCGTTTACACCATTAATATCACTGTTTGGCGGATCTCCGTCACCACTTACCTGTCCTCCCATTGCAAGACCTCCATATAATTTGGCTAAGGCATTAGGGTAATTTGCAAAATCGGAAAAAACACTGGCAGATGTAACATCGGTAATAGGTTCTCTTTCAAGATCTTTAACACATGATGTTGCTGAAAGCAGCATTATAACAGAAGCCGATAAAACTATACTTTTGAATTTTATTTTATTTGATTTCATCTTTTTACTTATTTAAAATTGAAAATTAAAGCCTAAAGAATATACTCTTGGGCTCTGATAATAGCCATTATCAATTCCGCCAAAAACTTCAGGGTCTACACCAGAATATTTTGTGATTACAAAAACATTCTGAGCCATAGCATACACTTTCAGGTTACTTCCTTTGGTAAATAACTCTCCGAAATTATAACCGATATTTACATTATCTAATCTAAAGAATGAAGCATTTTCTACAAATATGTCTGAAAAAGCTCTATTGGCATCTTTAAACTGATATTCCGGTGCAGTATAAAAAACGTTCTGTAAATATTCATTGGTTGATGCAGATTGTAAAGAACTGTTAGATGAAGCATTGTTGTAAACATAGTTCCCCAGTACAGCTCTTGCACTTAAACCAAAATCCCAGTTTTTCACAGATAATTTAGTAGAGAATCCTAAAAGGGCATCAGGAGTAGTAGACTTGTAATAATATTTGTCATAAACATCTATTTTACCGTCATTATTTCTATCTACAAATGCTCCATCAATAGGTTTTCCTGAATTATCATACACCTGCTGGTATACCCAGAAAGCATTCGGGGCATAGCCTACAGCATGAGCTTGTATTGTGTTTCCAGCCCCTCCTTCAATTCCTCCTACAGGAATATTAAAGCTTGCATCTGCTCTTGCCAGCAAATTGGTAATAACAGGCTTGTAATGTGTTGCGTTGAAGCTTACTTCCCAAGTTGTTTTTTCATTTTTAATAGGAACTACAGTAATACTTCCTTCAATTCCCTTATTCTCCATGTTTCCTACATTCAGTAGGTTGTGGTTACTTAAGTCACCTGCAGCAATAGGGGAATCTACAAGAAGTTTTTCAGTGTCTTTTCTGAATAAATCAATTGAACCTGTTATTCTATTATTAAGGAAGCCATAATCTAATCCTATATTTTTGGTAGTGGTTGTTTCCCAGGTAAGATATGGATTATAGATATTAGGACGGAACATATAATAATATTGTTCTCCAAATTGGTAATTTGCCCCCGCCCCACTAGGATTGTAAGCTGCAAAAGCAGGATAGTTATTAGGTTTATTAGCATCAAGACCCGGAAGCTCCTGTTGTCCAGTTTTTCCCCATCCGGCTCTTAACTTCAATGTGCTTATAGAAGAGATATTTTTAATGAAATTTTCTTCATTTAATTTCCAGGCAACAGAAACACCAGGAAGTTCCCCCAAAGATTATCTCTTGTCCCGTTAAAGAAACGAGAAGAACCGTCTCTTCTTAAAGATCCGGAAATAATATATTTATTAGCAATTGTGAATATTGCTCTTCCGTAAAAAGATATTAATGTATTTCTTGTTTCAAAATCATTATTAATCTGAGTCGGAGCATTTCCTTTATAATTTATTGCTCCAGGAATAGAGGTTAAAAAGTCCTGGTAAGAATATCCTGCTGTAATATCTACTCCGGTATTAATAGCAGAAATATTTTTGACATAGTTAAAATAAGTTTCTAACAACTTATTCTTTTTTCCATACTGTAAATACTCGAACTTCCTTTATCATTGAATCCTGATTTATATCGGGCATCAACTTGCTTTTGTCCTTCACTTTTAGTATAGTCATATCCGGCATTTACATTAAAATGCAAGTCTGGAAGGAAGTGAAATTTATAATCCAACTGCACATTTCCTAAACCTCTCGTAACTGATGAAACATCACGAATAGCCATCAAAGTAGCCAGTGGGTTAGCATTTGCGTTTACGTTCAGCCCTCCGTTTAGTAACCATTCATAATATCCGCCATAGTTTGAGTTACCTGAATATACCGACTGAGTTGGATCAAAATAGGTGGCAGATTTAATTACTCCTCCATCTGCAAATCTGTTATCAGTAAATGTTCCTTTAGCACTTACATTAACGGATAAATGATTATCAAAAAACTTAGGGTTTAAATTTAATCCTAATGAAGTTCTTTTAAATGAGTTTGTTCTTACAATACCATTCTGTTCGTTATATCCAACAGATAATCTGTATGGCAAACCTTTAATCCCTCCGGAAATAGCAACATTATTGTCTGTTCCCCAAGCCTTCTGATAAATCAGATCCTGCCAATTCGTATTTGCTGTACCCAGTTTTGCTTTATAGGCATCAGAAGCATACGTGTTGACAAAACTTCTAAATTCATCTCCGTTAAGAACATCCACATTACCCATTTTAGTAGACAAGGATGCTACTGTTGAAAAGTTAACTTTTAGTTTTCCGGCAGTTCCCTTTTTAGTGGTAATTAAAATAACCCCATTCGTAGCACGGTTTCCATAAATTGCTGTAGCAGAAGCATCTTTTAAAATATCAAATGTTTCAATATCATTTGGGTTAATTAAAGACAGTGGATCTGCTGCGCCATTTACTCCCGTAAAATCCTGTGGTACACCATCAATTACAATGAGTGGAGAGTTATTACCATTCAAGGATGCCGTACCTCTGATCCTAATTGCAGTTCCCGATCCAGGAGCACCACTGTTGTTGGTAATCTGTACCCCAGGCGTTTTTCCCTGGATAAGCTGACCTGCAGAAGTTGCACCTCCGTTGAAGTCTTTCGCTGTAACTGAAGTAATGGATCCTGTAAGGTCAGATTTCTTCTGCTTTCCGTATCCGATCAATACAACTTCTTCAATCTTTTTTTCCTTGGTTATAGAGTCCTGCGCATGCATTATTGAACTGGCCAATAAAAAAGCAGGAGCTATTTTTAATACCGTTGTAAAATTTTTCACAATATCGTTTTTTTAGTTTCGTTTTTCTTAATAAGGCTGTATTACTAGCCTTGCAATTTATAAAAAAATTAGAATTATCATAAGATTATTGAAAATTTAGATAATTTTATGTAAATTGCTTGTCTATTCAAAAACCAAGCATCTGTTTCTCATAACATTACGTTAACATATGCATTACATAACATATTGACATATTTAACAAAAAGTTAAACATTTGTTTAACTAAATGTAATATTTCAGCCTGCAGATTGGGCTTAAAAACTTATTATAACCGAATATTAGGCGGTTTCATGAGATAATCATTATCTTTGCAGTTAAACTTTACTATAAATGTCAAACAGAAAGATGATTACGGCAGCTTTGCCTTATGCAAACGGCCCGGTTCATATAGGACATTTGGCAGGTGTATATATTCCTGCGGATGTCTACGCAAGATTTCAGAGAAGATTGGGAAAAGATGTAGCGTTTATCTGCGGGTCGGATGAGCACGGAATTCCTATTACCATCAGAGCTAAAAAAGAAGGAGTAACGCCTCAGGATATCGTAGACAAGTATCATGAGATTATCAAAAAATCTTTTTCAGATCTGGGGATCTCTTTTGATGAGTATTCCAGAACAACGTCTAAAAAACATTACGAAACCAGCCAGGATTTCTTTAAAGTCCTTTATGAAAAAGGAAAATTTACGGAAGAGGTTTCTGAGCAGTATTTTGATGAGCAGGCAGGAGAATTCCTGGCAGACCGCTATATTGTTGGTACCTGTCCGAACTGTGGTAATGAGAATGCCTACGGAGACCAGTGCGAAAAATGTGGTTCTACCCTATCACCTTCAGAGCTGATCAATCCGAAATCCATGCTGAGCGGAAACGTTCCTGTTCTTAAAGAAACCAAGAACTGGTATCTTCCTTTAAATGAATATGAAGATTTTTTAAATGAATGGATCATTGAAGGTCATAAAGACGACTGGAAGCCGAACGTATACGGACAGGTTAAATCATGGTTAAATGACGGCCTGAAACCACGTGCCATGACCAGAGATCTGAACTGGGGAGTTCCGGTGCCGCTTCCTAATGCTGAAGGAAAAGTGCTTTATGTGTGGTTCGATGCACCTATCGGGTATATTTCTTTTACAAAAGAATGGGCAGAGAAAAACGGTAAGGACTGGAAAGATTACTGGCAAAATGAAAACACCGATCTGGTTCACTTTATCGGTAAGGATAATATTGTATTCCACTGTATTATTTTCCCATCAATGATGAAGGCTCACGGCGATTACATTATGCCGAAAAATGTTCCTGCTTTTGAATTCCTGAACCTTGAGAACGATAAGATCTCAACTTCAAGAAACTGGGCGGTATGGGCTCATGAATATGTTGAAGAATTCCCGGGACAGCAGGATGTTTTAAGATATGCACTTTTATCGTCTGCTCCTGAAACAAAGGATAATAATTTTACATGGAAAGATTTCCAGACTAAGAATAATTCTGAATTAGTAGGAATTTTCGGAAACTTTATCAATAGAGTTGCTGTACTGATCCATAAATATTATGATGGTATTGTTCCTCAGGGAGATGTGAATAGTCCTGAATTAAAAGAAATCAGCAAAGCTGCTAAAGAAATTTCGGGATTCCTTGAAAATTATGAATTCAGAAATGCTTTAACTGCTTTAATGAATCTTGCCCGCTTCGGAAATCAGTACCTTCAGACTGAGGAACCTTGGAAAACCATTAAAGACAGTCCTGAAAAAGCAGCACAATCATTATTTGTAGGAGCTCAGCTGGCTGTTGCTCTGGCACAGTTATGCGAACCTTTCATGCCTTTCAGCTCTGAAAAGCTTTTAACAATGTTCAATGCTGAACAGGTAAACTGGAATGATGTTGAAACCCAATCTGTTTTAATCGAAACAGGTCACAAGATCAATGAAGCGTCTCTTCTTTTCTCAAAAATTGAAGATAGCGTAATCGAAGCCCAGATTGAGAAGCTTGAGCAGACCAAACAAAACAATAAAAAAACAAACCCTAACGCCAAGCCTATGAAAGAAGAGATTTCTTTTGATGATTTTGCTAAAATAGACCTTAGAACAGCTACGATTTTGGAAGCTGAAAAAGTAGAAAAAGCAGATAAACTACTGAAATTCAAGGTAGATACGGGAGTAGATATCAGAACTGTGGTTTCAGGTGTGGCAGAAAGCTTCACACCCGAAGAACTGATCGGAAAACAGGTAATGATCCTGTTGAATCTGGCACCAAGAAAGATCAGAGGAATTGAATCTCAGGGAATGTTCTTATTAACAACAAAACCGGACGGAAAACTATCGTTCGTAACACCGGACGACACTAATGTAGAAAACGGTATTGAGATAGGATAATCTATTTTTTAAGATAAAGTAAAAGACACATGAGAATCATGTGTCTTTTTATTTTCACCGTCATTGCAAGCAAAGCGAAGACTTCTCTAAAGCATTTAAACTTAACGATCTTAAAAGCTTAATTCAAACCTTAATGTTTCAAAGATAAAACCATTAAGAAAGAGTTTAGTGATTAAGAATATTAAGAAATGGCTTCGCTTTGCTCGCAATGACATTTAAGCTGTTATTTTTTAGTGAGTTTTGCAAGATAAGAATCTTCGTCCTGCATTACCTTTTCAATTTTAAAGCCATTATTCTCTGCAGCGTTCTTCAAAGTGGTAAAATCGAGATACAGCCATTTAATAGGCTCTTCAGATTCTCCTTTATAATGAACTACATAATCAAGTTCACCATAATAACCTCCGGCAGGAATATAAATGCCGCCATCGTCATCGCGGTCGAACATATAGAGAATATCGGTACTATCGATCAGAATTTGTCCGTTATCATTCAGTAAAGAATGGAGTTTTTTAAGGTAAATATCAATTTTTTCCAGGCTTTGAAAGATTCCCGTTCCGTTCATCAGGAGCAGGATGGTATCAAAAGTTTCCCCTGAGAAATCCAGCATATTTTCGCATATTGCTTTTTTGATTCCTCTAAGTTGGCAGACTTCAATAGATTTTGGTGAAATATCCAGTGCCCACACATCAAGATTTTTTTCATACTGGAGATATAAAGCATGGGAACCTGCTCCTGCACCGATGTCCAGAGTTTTTCCCTGTGCCAGATCCAGTGCTTTCTTTTCAATATCATTCATCTCTTCAAATTCCCTGAAAAGATAATCTACCGGAAGTTCATCCAGTTCCGAAATTGAAGTTTCCGTTTGCAGATCCTCAGGATTTTCGTTGTGAAAATAATCCCAGATTGCTTTGCCCATTAAATCTTTCATTGTTGTCTTTAAAAGCTGCAAAGATAGGAGTTTCCGGGCGAAAGGTCAAGAGGTGCGGGATCGGGTTTCGAGTTGCGTGATTCGTGATTCGGGGTGTGAGATGCGGGGTGTGAGTTGCGTAAAAGTTATTACCATTTATCTTATGACAATTATAACAGGATTCACCATCCACTTGCAAAGCAAATTCACGATCACTTAATATCTGATTAAAAACTAAATTTCACAACCTTCATTAAAACTGTAACAAACCCGAAACACCAAGCCACGCAACTCGAAACCCGCAACCCGAAACTCAAATCCTCTACCCCATCGAATCCTTTTCCTTATGCCTATCCTTTTCCGATTCATTTTCCGCAACACCGGCTTTCCAGTATGAATAGGCATTCAGTTCTTTTGCCAACCAGTTTTTTCTTTTCTGAGATAGGTGCGGATTTCTTTAACGCTTGAAAATTCTGCGGCAATATATCCGAATTTAGTGGTTTCCGGAATAGCAATACTTTTTACCGTATCAGCCATTTCACTGCTGATATGAGGGGTTGCATTATGAAGCCATATGAACTCAATATCAGCTTTGGTTTTTAAGGATTGTTCATCTTCTTTTCCGTGAACTTCAATAATGCAGACTCCTTTTGCAGTCTCAGGAAGTGTTTCCAGCATGGCACCCAGAACAGGAATTGCTGTAGCATCCCCGGCAAAAAGGTACCATTCAGCTCCCGGATACAATTCCTTGGGTTCTGTCCGCATCATAATGCCCAATTTAGCGCCAGCTTCAGAATTTCTTGCCCATTTTGATGCAGGGCCGCCATCTCCATGGTCTACAAAATCAATGATCAGTATATTTTTCTCAGGATCAAGGCCCCTGTGGGTATAGGTTCTGACCGCAGGCGCTATTTCCTTTGGCGGATAAATCCATTGCCGGTTTTCATCCAGGGTGGGAAAATGAACCTCATCCAGACCCGTTGGAGGAATGGCAATTTTATTATTATCACCAACGGTAGTGTTTTTAAACAAATGAGCCTCGGGTGAATATAGATAAACCCTGATATAATGGTCAGTAATATATTCTTTTCGTATCATTTCGGCAACAATCCGGCCTGTTGAGATCCTCGACATCTATTTTAATTTTTAATTCTTACAAATTTAATTTTATTTTGTCTAAATAAAAACAATTGTATTGAAAAAAGTAAAGCCCCACTACAAAATATAGCAGAGCTTTACCAGTGAAAAACAAGGTATCTTTAAACTGCAGGTCCTGCAGCGTCTTTTACTTCTTCTAATAGTTTTTTTCTTTCCCGAAGTCTTCTTCTTGCAATGACAGATTTACCACCAAGAACTCTTACAAATCTGAAATATTGAAAACGTTTGGCTCCAAAGTGATGGGTAGCAACATAAATCAGTACCCCGAATCCCACCAAAATAATATACCCAAAAATCTTTTTGGTCGCAATGATAATGGCATTCAGCTGAAGTATTTTCATATTAGACGCCAAAGTTTGAGGAGTGACCGTCATTCCATCAATATAAACCGCAAGATCCCCCACTGCAGTCACCTGAAAACGATACTGGAACCAGGAATACAGTGTTGAAAAAATTCCAACGGCAAGGAAAGTCCTCCAAACCAGTACCAGTCCGATCGCAGCAAGCATTTCATCCATTTCAAGCTTATCCAGGGTATAAAACCAAACAGATATAAACAGGGAACACATTCCGAAGCCTTTTAAAAACATCGGCAGATACCAGTTGTCATAGCTGAATTCCAGTACCATAGAAAAGTACATAATAATAGCGTATCCGACCATGGCTGCAAAACCGGAAAAAATATACATTTTCAAAGGCTTTTCTTTTTTGAACCAAAATATAGCAATCACTCCGGCTAAGATAATTCCGGGAATCATCAGTAGGCTCAGTCTGGTATTGGTCAGCTGATTGTATCCCAGTACTCCTACCGCAAAAGTATTCTGAATGGAAGCTGTTCCTAAAAACATTCCCAACCAAAACAGCATAAACAAACCGTGCTGTACATTATTTTTTGTAAAAATCCTGAATGAAAGATACGGCCGTTTTAAGGTTAGCTGACGGATAGAAAGCAGGGCAAAACTCACAAAAGCAGCAATACTTGCATTTAAAATATTCCTGGAATTGAACCAGTCCTGCTGCCTTCCAAACGAATATACATACGCTGAAAACATAAAGGTTGAAATGAAAAGTATAATACTTAACCAATCAATATAATGCAGGGGAACTTTTAAAGCAAAATATTTATCATGCATAAAAATCCAATGGATCAATGCTAAAATAAAGCATAAAACGGCTGTAAACAGATAAAACTGCTGCCAGTTGTAAAGAAGGGCAAATTCTGCGGCATAATAGGTAGCCACCTGATTCATTACCAAAACGAATGTATAAAATGCGCCGTAAAATATTCCACGGTTTCCGATCATGGCCATCAGCGGCAGAAACAGCTCTATGGTAACCATCATCTTCATAAAACCAATCACTAAAGCTGTAAATACGAAAATCATAGGCTGTAAAGTAGTTCCGTTTACGTAGCTAAGCAAACCTAAAAGGACCAGAAGCAAAACCATCTTGTCTCTTACCTTGAATCTCATTTTGAATCTGAGAACTACAGGCATACAGGCTCCCATGCCAATAGTAGTCGCATAATTAGCCCACATGAAATATTCTGTCATGGCGCCGGTACCACTTACCAGAGAACTGATATTCCCGGTATACACCCCACCGATAGGCATTACCACTGCAAGCAGCAATACAATCAGCAGCAGCTGCACGGGTTTGGGCACCCAGTCATGATATAATCCTTTGTTGTACATTTTTATTAGATATTAAGTTAGAGGATGGAAGCTGGAAGATGGAGGATAGAAGTTTCTCTTTGTTAGTCTACTTCTATAATTCCAAATAAGTAATGATATACTATTTGAAAGATCATCAATTAGAGAAAAGCCGGAAGTTTTTTCTTCCCCATCAACTTCCATCTTCTGGCTCCCGGCTTCCATTATAAAATCTTCAATCCTAATTAATATTCACATTCATATTCATTCCCGCGCTCAGCTTATCCAGATCTTCTTTTCTGTTGGAAGCACTGAATTCTATTCTTACAGGAATTCTCTGCTGAACCTTGATAAAGTTACCGGTGGAATTATCTGTAGGAACACTGGAATATCTTGAACCCGTTGCAGCAGAAATTGCTGTCACTACCCCCTCAAATTTCTTTCCTCCCAAAGCATCGGCAGTCATCGTTATTTTCTCTCCGATTTTAATATTCGGCATCTGGCTTTCCAAAAAGTTAGCCGTTACCCATTTCTGCCCGTTAAGAACGATTGTTGCAACCTGCTGTCCCGGTTGGATCAGCTGCCCTTCAGAAATTGTTCTGCGGCCCATTATCCCGTCATACGGAGCTGTAATGACCGTATAAGAAAGATTGATTTTTGCCATATCCAATGCCGATTTCGTTCTTTTGATCTCAGCATCATTAATTCCCAGCTTGCTTTTAACTTCAGTTGTGGAAAGGTTTGCCGACTGTTTTTGGTTAACCAGTGTCTCATACGCCGCTTTCTGGGCATCATATTCAGTTTTGATCTGGTCGTACTGTTGTCTGGTAACAGCTTCTGCGGCAAGAAGGTTTTTATACCTGTTTAAATTCTGCTCGGCATTCCACAATCTTGCTTTTGCCCCTGCGATATTGGATTCCATTACACTAACGTTATTGGAAACTGTATTCACGGATGAGCTTGTTGCCGATCTCTGAGCCAAAGCATTCTGATAAGCAGCTTCTGCCTGACCCAATTGGGTTAATAATTCATTTTTGTCAAGAATAACCAATGTATCTCCTTTTTTAACGTGCTGGTGTTCGATGAATTTTATTTCTTTGATATAAGCCGAAACTCTTGTATTGATCGGATTGATAAATTCCTCCACTTGGGCCGCTTCCGTGTAGGTTTTGTCCCCGATGTGAAAATATTCGCGGACCAGCCAGAAAAGCCCGAATCCTATCAGCAGAAATACCACAATATTGGAAATGATAGCCCTGATCTTATTTTTTTTGTTCTGTTTCTTTTTCACTGCAGCTCCTGACTGTGCGGGAGCGGCCTGAGTATTTTGAGTGGTTTGTTCCTTGTTTTCCATTATCTTGATTTTCAGTTTTAAAATTAAAGTGTTCCCGCAGCCTTCAGCAGGTTATAATATTGGTATAATACATTAATTTCTGCGTTGGCAAAATCCAGCTCAGCCTGAAGCTTCTGGTTCTGGGCATCAATCATTTCAGCCTGTACGGCTAACTGGTTTAAATATTTAGCTTCGGTGATCTTGTAGTTTTCCTCTGCCAGTCTTTTAGAATCATTCAGAATGTCTGCCTGCTGGATAGATTCCTGGTATTTTACATAGGCTGCATTCACTGCCATGTCCACGTTCTGCTGTACCAGGGTTACGGCATCTCCTGCCTGTGTTTTCTGCAATTCACCAAGCTTTACCTTTTCTTTTGTTTTGTATAAATTATCAATATTATAGCTCAAAGAAACGCCTGCCTGCCAACCTCCGGAGTACATATCCAGAACCGGGTTTCTTGTTGTGATAGGACGTTGCAGAGTATATCCTCCAAAGCCGGAAAGTGTCGGTAACTGATCTGTTTTAATGATTTCTATATTTTTATCAGCTACATCAATGTTTTTCTTTGCTGATTTCAGCTGCGGGTTGCTGTTATGAGCAAGATCCATATAGTAATCTATTCCGATTCCCGATTCTTTATTCTCTAAGCTTTCCACAGGAACAATTTCTGTCCCGGAAGGAAGCCCTAAAGCAATATTTAAATTATAATTAAGGATTTTTTTATTGTTACCCAAGGTTAGGATTCCCTGATCAAGGTTTTTAATGGCCAGTTCTCCCCGGATCACTTCATTACGGGTCACCATTCCCTGCTGATAAAACTTCTGAATATTTTTCAGGCGTTCCTGAGCAAGCTTTTTATTATTCTGAAAAACGGTTTCCTGATTGAATATCTTATAGACATCGAGATAATTGGAAATTACAAGAAATTTTACATCCTGTTTGTTTTTTTCCAGGTCAAGCTCAGAAAGCTGCTCACGAAGTCCGGCCATTTCGATGGACTTATTCACCAGACCTCCTTTGAAAATTAGCTGGGTTGCCTGTACAGCATATGAGCTTCCGTAGTGAGGCATCGGAATATTGGTCGAATTTGAAAAATCTTTGTCAATTGCTACGGCATCCCCTAGATAAAACTGGCTTGTAGAAGCTGTAATATTGGGAAGCTTTTGAAGTTTTACAACGTTGGTATTTTGTTTTGCGATGTCAATATTCTGTGCAGCTACCTTTAACTGCTGGTGGTTTTTCACTGCCAGATCAGCAGCTTCACCTGCAGTCATTTCTTTAATCTGCTGAGAAAAAAACAGCGCAGGGAATACACCTATCATGAATGACAGTGCTGTTTTTATGTTATTTATCATTTTACCTTGTTTTACGAAGGCAAAGTTACGGCAGCAAAAAAGTCAATCAAATGTTTGAATTTTGGAAAAAGATGTTCAAATGTAAGATTTTAGTTTTCGAACTGATGTCTGTACTGTCTGGGGCTTATTTCAAGATGTTTTTTGAAAAAGTGGGAAAATGCGTATTGATCACTAAAACCAAGAATTGATGAAATTTCCGAAACCGGCTTATTGGAAGAGTTTAAAAGCACTTTTGCCTCATTCATTACGATTAAAGCAATAATCTGGCTGGCAGATTTCCCGGTAATGGATTTCACAACCGAAGAAAGATGTCTGGTTGTAATGGATTGGCGTTCGGCATAAAACTCAACGGTTCTTTCTGTGAGATGATGTTCTGCAAGGTCTGTAAGAAATACAAAAACAATTTCTTCCTGCCTGGACATCTGGTTCATAGAATTGGTATCTTCCTTAGAAATAATTCCCGCCATCTGATAGCAGAAAACGGAGAAAAGATGCTCTACCATTTCTTTTTTATACAGCATTTCCGTATCTGAATCAAGGATAAATTTCAAAAAATTCACGCTTTTCCATACCACCTCCATTTCATTTTCAGGAAAAGGAACGCCTTTATTCATCTGCTGACGGAAATAGCGGTAGGTAATCAGCCTGTTAAATTTAAGAGACAAAGCAGAAATAAACTCTCTTTTGTAAGAAACCATTCTTGACTGGAAGTCCCCGCTTACGGAAACCATTTCATAAATAGTCTGCGGATCGGTAACCATAAACATATTGGCAGAAAGCTCCAGATCGCTGAAATGCTGGCGGAGCTTTATAGTCCCTGATTTAATAAAAATAAAAGCAGGATTATCCGGACGGAAGGGTTTATCCGCAGAAATTCTCTCGAAAATATTGTGCTGGGTAAAAATCTCAACACCGAATTTTTCTAAGGCTGACATAAAGACAAATGTAGCCAATATATTCCGTGCTTACAATCTTTTAGTCTTCCAGGGAATAAACGGCAAAACTTGCCAGCCAGTGATCTCCGCCATAATTCCCCTGAAATAAAAGAGGAAGTCCGTTCGCTAAGAATACGTCAGCCGTTTTCTTAAAAGCCTTTTTTAAAGGATGCCCATTGGGAAGTGCTTTTGATATTCCTTTCATGCACCATGCTTTGGAAAACGACAATCCTACGAGGTGAACGGTTTGATAGTCGCTAAGATCACTTACCACAGGGATTTTTTCAATATTTTCCAGGCTTCTTTTTTCATAGAAGCTGTTTAGCCAAAGCACAAATTCCTTTTGAGGAAGAACTCTTCTCATGAGATCGGCAATTTCAAGGCTTGGCGAAAAGAAATCCGACCCGTCTGGTTCCAGGTAGGCCGGGGTTTTCTGGTCTTTCCCATAAAAATATTTTGCCTTTTCTTTCAGCTGGGTCTCAAATTCTTTGTCATTATTGGCAACCGCCCAATCAATCGCGAAGGCAAGTCCAAATGCAGTATTCGGATGGACACCGGTTCTGTTCGGATAGGTTTGCTTCGGAAGGTAAGCCTTCCATGATTTTAAGATCTGCCCGGTAAGCGGTTTTAAATTCTCGTGCCAGATTTTAGCTTTCGGATGGTTCCAGGTAGTCAGTTCTTCGTCAAGTTTTAGCAGCCAGGCCCAGCCATATGTTCTTTCAAAGGTGGCTGTCAGCTCATATTTGGTAAAATAGTCGGCTTCAGCCTGTAAATTTTCTTTGCTTAATGAATGGTCAAGAATCTTTTCAAGGTCTTTTGCATTGGCCAGATCCGGCTTTGTCTTCAGCAGCCTTACCAGCATCCAATGTCCGTGAACAGAACTGTGCCAGTCGAAACAGCCATAAAAGCTTGGATGCAGGTCTTTAGGAGTTAAAGTAACTTCGCCTGCGTTGTTGATGATGTGTGCCGTTTTATTGGGATATTCCTGGTTGATGCAATGAAGTGGTTTTTCCAATAACTTAACTGCCATTTCATCAGTCAGCTTAGGGACTTCCTGTGCATAGATCAGAAACGGAGAAAATACGAATGCTAAAAGACTTTTTTTCATTCATTAAAAATAAAAAATAATTTAGATTTTCAATTGGCTTTTACCAATCTCAATGAATTTTATAAAAATAAAGTTTTTTAAACTTTACAAAACACAAAGTCACAAAAGCTTTATTTTAAAACTTAGGTCTTTTTTTGATGTATAAAGTTTAATTCTAAAAAATTTAAGCGATTAAATCTTTTTTGTGTGTGAATTTGAAATAAAATAAATATTTAAGCATAATTTTTGATAAGTTCATTTAAAAAAATACCATGAAAAAGACATTTCTGCTTTTATTCATAACTCTTTTAATGTTGGGATGTAAGAAATCTGAACTGGAATCCGTAAACTCTTCTCCGGCTGTGGCCGCATATGATGTAGAAGCCCCACCACCCCCAAAAGAAGTTCAACAAATAGCTCCTCCCAATGCAATTTCTGAAAAGCTCCTTCCTGATGAAGATCAATCCTCTCAATCTCCTGTAGCACCGAAGAAAATAGATACTATCTCCCAAAAGATCATTAAAAATGGCAACATGAAAATCCAGGTCGGAGATATAAAAAAAGCCCAGACTCAGGTCGGAGAAATTCTAAAGAAAAACAATGCTTACATTCAAAATGAGCAGTTTCAGAATACTGATATGGATGATAATCTGGAGCTGGTTATCCGTGTTCCTCATAAGAATTTTGATGCGTTGGTCAATTCATTTTCTGACGGAGTCGGCTCTGTACTGTCCAAAAACATCTCCTCTGATGACGTGACGGAAGAATACACCAATGTTTCGATCAAACTGGCCAATAAAAAAATCTATCTGGAAAAGTACCGGGATATGCTTAAAAAGCTTCTACCACTAAAGATATGATCGAGATTCAGGAGACGATCCGTGAACTGGAAGATGAAATTGATGTAGCGGAAGGTAAGCTTCGGTTTATCGATGACCGGGTGAAGTACAGCACCCTGAATTTAAGCTTATATAAAGAAAAAGTGAGAAGTTCTTCAACTTCAAAAATTGGTTTCGGAAGCCGCTTTGCCGATTCTGTGACTGAAGGATGGAACAGCTTTGTGAGTTTTCTATTGGGAATTATTTCATTCTGGCCGTTCCTGCTGATCATTCCTATTATTATCTTTTTATGGAGAAAGTGGAAAGCTGGCAGAACAAAAAAATAAATCTGTTTTTCATATAAAAATCCGGATACCATTACTGATATCCGGATTTTTATTGCATTATCAATAATCTAAGCATTGAAATATTCTTTAACTGTTTCAAGAACCTGCTCATCCGACATTTTCTGTGCCGTATCCAATGTTATTTTAAGGTTTTTGAACTGAGCTATATCATGAAGATAGTTTTTGAGCTCTTCCTGAATGGTTCCCGGACCTGTAATATACACTTCCTGGGAATTGGTAAGAAGATGCTCCACTTCTTTGAAGAATTTCACTCTATTGGTACGTTCTGCATTGTTCGATGCATTTTCACTTGAGTTTCCATGCTGTATTTCTGCTTTTACAGGACTACAAAGGAAAAATTTGAATGCATTCTGAGCATCGTGATTCTTTACTACAATTGCTTTTTCTGAATCGATCCAGATTCCTGCTAATTTCTTGTCTGACATAATCTATTTTTTGGTGTTATACTTAGTATAAAACAAGAATGGTGCAAAGGGAACGTTAAGGGCTGTTAAATGTTTTTTGGGGAAAGGTTAAGTTGAAAATGAGAGTATTTATTTAATTCTCGCAGATTTGGCAGATTGCGCAGATTTTTATGGTTGTTAAGTAGTTATAACAGTTAAAAAAAATAAATTCTGTATTGAGTCATTTAAAATATTAAATTGGAGGAATATAAAACACAAATAAATGGACGAAAACGAGATTTCTTATATGGTAAGAAAATGTATCTTCAATGTATACAACAAACTGGGGCCAGGCCTTTTAGAAATTGTTTATCAGAAAATTCTTATCTACGAATTACAGGAGAATGGGCTTGACGTAAAAGCTGAATCTGCCATTCCAATCGTTTATGATGGTAAAGAGTTTGACTTTAATTTTAGAATAGACATTCTGGTTGAGGATAAGGTAATCCTGGAACTTAAATCAGTGAAAAATTTAGAAGATATTCATTTTAAACAGTTGGCAACTTATCTGAAGCTTTCGAATAAGAAGTTGGGATTGCTTATTAACTTTAATACTACCAATATTTTAGATGGAATAAAAAGGGTGGCTAATAATTTATAAAATAATCTCTCGCAGATTGTGCAGATTGTGCAGATGTTTATGCCTATTTTGATTTTATAATTATGGATAAAACATGCTCAATAATACTCTTATATTTTAACAAATAAAAGCATAACTATAACGCAAACATCTGCGCAATCTGCCAAATCTGCGAGAAGAAAAAAGAATCCCAATCAACAATACTACACCATAAATCAAATTCATAGTATAGAGATTGCTTCACCTATGGTTCGCAATGACATTATTTTCCCAGTACGAAGACCGCAGGAATTTTGTGAAGCTCCGGCTTTGCTTTTTTCCAGTCATTAATGGTTTTTGTCAGGATAAATTCGTGCTCCGGATCGTTGATATTGGCAGCAATACACAGTTTGGTATTGGGAGAAAGAAATTTCGTAAGGTCTTCAAAAAGCGGATTGTTTCTGTATGGAGTTTCCATAAAAATCTGGGAATAGCCGGTCTGCTGAACCAGACTTTCCAAACGCTGGATCTGTTTCTTTTTTTCACCTTTATCTATCGGTAAATACCCATGAAAAGTGAATTCCTGACCATTGAAACCGCTTGAAATCAAGGCAAGGATGATGGATGATGGCCCTGAAACAGGAATCACCCTGATATTTTTCTCATGGCACCATTTCACGATCAGGTTTCCGGGATCTGCAATGCACGGAAGACCGGCTTCAGAAAGAAGACCGAAATCCTGTCCCTGCAGCATCAAGCTCTGAGCTTCCTTAATATCGGCATTTTCTGTGTATTTGTCTAATAAAAACAATTTCAGATCAGCCTGCTTTTTTTCAGGGGCGAAGAATTTAATAACCTTTCTGGCAGTTTTTTCATTTTCAACAAAAAAATAGTCCGTCTGCATGATATAATCTTTCAGAACGGGCGAAAAGTGAGTGATAGAAGTATTTTCTGATAAATAGGCTGGGAGTAAAAAAAGCATTTTATTGTTTTTTAGTTCTTTCTTTTAGTGAAGGCTGAGGGAAATATTCATAAAGATCCATAGAAAAAGTGACTGAAGTAATTTTCCATTTTCCGTGGATCTTCATCAGAGTCCATATTTCTTTACCCCAATTTTCCATTTTCCCGTCGTACCAGAAACTGTAGTCAAAGTTGGCAGAGGCTATAGCTCCATCTTCAATGATTTTGATATTGTCGAATTTTTCTTCAGATTTATTATCCTTAAAGCTTCTGATAAAGGCTTTATAATCATCTGAAAAATAGTATTCCGCTTTAGGATTTTTCTCCAGACGTTTGGCCTGGGTTCTGTCGTTATAAATTCCGGTCCAGAGTACAGGTTCCTGAAATAAAGATATAAATCTGGCTTCATCCCTGGTTTTGATGCATTGCATAAATTCTTCCATTATTTTCCGGATTTCAGTTTCATCCCGGGTTTGGGCAACAGAAAAATTAAAGCTTAAGAGAAGGGCAAGAATCAATGTTTTCATATTATGATAGAATTTGATTTTTAATAGCATCACAACCTTTATCCAACAACTGAAAAACATCTTCAAAATCCTTCATATCTCCCCAGTACGGATCGGGAACCTCAGCATTTTTATGGTCTCCTAAAGCTTCAAGAAATAATGAGATTTTCTGGCGCTGTTCTTCATTTTCAGCCTTTGAAACCACGTCTTCATAAACGTCAATATCCATGCAGTAGATTTTATCAAAGGTTTCAAGATCTTTTTTTATAATGGGCCTGGATTTTTGCCTTGAAATATCAATATGATGGTTTGCCGCTGTTTTTATTGCCCGCTTATCGGGATGTTCGCCTTCATGCATAGAGATAGTCCCAACGGAATCCACGAAAAAACCTTCAGGAAGTTTTGTTTTCATAATTCCTTCTGCCAAAGGACTTCTGCAAATGTTTCCCAGACAGACCATCAGTATTTTCATAAAAGATTAAATGATTTTAATTATTTAAAGATTCTGTTATTACCAGCAACAAAACTAAATAAAAAATGAAGAATACGGATATTCTTCATTTCAATTTATTCAGATTGAATTATTTTTATTTCTTAATTCTTTCAGCAAGATCTTTAACGTACTTCTTTACTTCTTTGTCAATTTTCGATACGTCTTTAATGGTATCGCAGGCGTACATTACTGTTGAATGGTCTTTCCCGCCCATTTCTTCACCAATCTTTGTAAAGGTTGCATTGGTCAGCTCTTTGGAGAAATACATGGCCAGCTGTCTGGGAAGGGCAATTTCTCTTTTTCTGGTTTTAGAAAGAAGCTGCTCTTTTTTGATTCCGAAATAATCGCATACCACTTCCTGGATATAAGGGATGTTGATAACTTTCTTCTGGTTGGCAGCAATTTTATTGATCGTATCTTTCAGTAATTCAAGGCTTAAGTCTTTTCTGTAAACAGTTGAATAAGCAATTACAGAATTGATCACCCCGATAAGCTCTCTTACATTCGTTTTCGCTTCCGCTGCAAGGAAATCAAGCATATCTCCCGGAAGAACGATTCCGTCTCTGCTTAATTTGTCTACAATAATCTGTCTTCTTGTGGAAAGATCCGGAGATTTGATTTCAGCAGAAAGTCCCCATTTGAAACGGGAAACAATTCTTTCCTGAATATCCATAATATCTGCAGGAGCCTTATCCGAAGTAAGGATGATCTGCTTTCCGTTCTGGTGAAGATGATCAAAGATATGGAAGAAGCTGTCCTGTGTGGCAGATTTACCGGACAGGAACTGAATATCATCGATGATTAAAACATCCACCATTTGGTAGAAATTGGCAAATTCTGTCTGCTTATGTGCTTTCGCAGCAGAGATGAACTGCTGAATGAATTTTTCAGATGAAAGATAAAGAACCACTTTATCCGGAAACTGATTTTTTACTTCAAGTCCCACAGCCTGCCCCAGGTGAGTCTTCCCCACTCCATAACCTCCGTGAAGGAATAATGGATTGAAGGCGGTTGCGCCTGGTCTTTTGGCTATTGATCTCGCTACCGTGGCAGCAAATTTATTGCTTTCTCCTTCTATATAATTATCAAATGAATAATCAGACTTCAGGTTAGAATCTATATTTACTTTTCTTATTCCCGGAACCACAAAAGGGTTTACAATATTGGCAGAGAATCCCTGCGGCATTGTTTCCTGCATTTTTGGGGTGGGAACGCTTTTCCCCTTCATATTCATGGTCACTGGCTTCTCCTCACCGGTTGGCCTGTTTTCCATAACTGAGTACCATAATTTCACACCTTTTCCAAGATTTTTCTTCAGGGCAGCAGAAAGCAGGGACAGGTAATTATCCTCAATATATTCCTTGTAGAAATCACTCGGCACTATAAGCGTAAGGTTATTGGCAACCAACGAAAGTGGCTGTACCTTATCGAATAGCATGTCGAAGGATTTTTCAAGCTTCTTAAGATCAGAATTGTCCTCAGCAGCGTTCAAATTATCCCGCATAAACTGAAGGCACTTCTGCCATATCATCATTAAATTTTCATCCATATTTATGCCCCGATTAAATCTTTGTTAGTACTTTTTTTAGAAGGAAGACAAAGGTCCAATTTTTTCTTTTTAAAAAAAATATTGCAGGTATTGATTATTTAAAAATATATTTGTATGTGTAAATAAGGACTAAAAATGATACATACAACTCACTCAATACGAGTACGTTACGGAGAAACAGACCCTATGAAATATGTGTACTATGGAAACTATGCGCAGTACTTCGAAATTGGCAGAGTGGAACTCTTCAGAAGCATAGGAATATCATACGATGAAATTGAAAACCAAGGAATTTGGCTTCCCGTTTCGGATTATAAAATTAAATACATCCGTCCTGCCCTGTATGACCAAAAACTGGAAATCCATACCTATGTAAAAAAATTACCGGGGGTAAGAATTGAATTTGAATATGAAATCTTCAATGAAGAAAAGGTAAAGATCACGGAGGCATCCACTACTCTTTTCTTTCTGGACGCGAAAACCAGCAAGATTATAAGATGCCCGGATTTTTTAATGAAGATGATTGAAACTAACTGGAAAGAGACTACAGAGGAAATATAAAAAAGCGAAAATTGAAGGGTGAGTCTTTATATCCCATAACCTTAATTAAACCCTCTTCTTTAAACTTTGAACTATAATTCGCACCTTTGTCTTTTAATCATAACAACACCTTATATTTACTTATGAAGATTGCATTTTTGGGACCTCATGCCAGCTTTACACAGCTTGCAGCCACACAGCTTTTTCCCGGGGAAGAACTTTTGCCACAGGCCAATATTCTGGACTGTTTTAACGCTGTGAATAGCGGAGAAGCTGAAAAAGCAGTTGTCCCTTTGGAAAATTCTATTGAGGGTACAGTTTCCATGACGCTGGACTACCTCTATAAAACACCAGCCATCAAAATCGAAGCGGAAGGAGTAATGCCTATTGCCCATCATCTGATGATCCACCCTGAGAACAATATGGAGGATATAGAAAAAATATATTCGCATCCTCAGGCTTTAGCGCAAAGCTTTCATTTTCTGGACAGCCATTATAAAGATATAACGAGACAGGATTTTTCTTCTACGGCAGCCGCGGCAAAATACGTTTCTGAGAATAAGGATTTAAAGATAGCTGCCGTAGCCAACCAGTTTGCAGCCAATTTATATGGATTGAAAATCGTCCAGAGGAATATTCAGGATTTTGAACAGAATCATACCCGTTTTATCGTTATTACCAAGCAGAAAACCGAGTATCACAATACAGATCTTGAAATTTTAGGCGAAAAATCAGGCATGCTGATCAATCTTCCGGAGGATCATGCCGGTGGCCTTCACCAGGTACTTTCTGTTTTTGCCTGGAGAAAAATGAATCTCAGCAAGATTGAATCTCGGACTTTGAAAACAGGGCTTGGCAATTACTTCTTCTTTATCAACGTTGTTGGAAAATGGGAAGAGGTACTTCACGGCAATGCTCTTCTGGAGCTTGAATCGATTAATGCAGAAGTGGATTTCCTTGGAAACTATAAGGAATTCCTCCTCGAAAGTTAAAAATATAACATAGAAGAATTTAACACTGCTCTTACAGCAGTGTTTTTTTTAACCTGTGCCATCTTGGCAGGTTGCATTCCTGCCATAACGGTGGCTTACACTGTCACAAAAAGTGACACTTTAAACATTTAAAAAAATATTTAATTCATTTAATAGAGATATATGAAAATAAATATTTATTTTTACCTCAATATAATTTTAAAAAATAACATCCCATAACCATATTACGGAATAATATGCATTTTAGAATTAAGATATATTTGAAACATTCACATCATAACAAATATTTAATTGAATAAATCGCAATACAAGGCATGATTTTTGCATTCATCTCCAAGAAAACTAACTAAAAAACTTACTTATGAAAACCAAAATTTACAGCTTGCTTTTAGCTCTTTCTGCAGCTTCAGCATTTTCCCAGGTCGGAATCAATACAGCTACCCCATCCGCTACATTGGATGTGAACGGAACCTTGAAAGTAAGGGATACCCAAATGATCCCCGCTTTGCCGGGATATACCCTTATGGTCGTGAATGATGGAACATTTCAGGTTGCCAAGGTAGACCCACAGATTATTATCGATGCTGCCACAACTGCATCCGGTACTAATACTTCGGTGTATGCTGCGAAAAAAACCACCGGACTGAACCTGATCAGTTTAGGCCTTTTTCCGTCCGGGTTCAGAGCAGTTAATTTCTTAGCTGCTGAAAGATCAGTAGGAAGTGGTTCTTTATTCTCTGATACTGACAATACGTACACTATACCCTCTACCGGAGTATACGCTGTAGGATACACTTTCCGTTACGGCGCAGGTTTACAGGCAGCCTTACTTACCAATACCCCGGGAATAGGAATTTTCAGAAACAGAGCCGGAGTCGGTACCCTCATCGACAGTCGTGTATTCAGTGGTATTACCGTACCTCTTGTTTTAAGCTTAACGATTTCTGAAAGCAGCATCAATTCCCTGTATTCATTCCAGGCCGGAGATAAAATTTCATTCGGGCTTACAGGATCTTCACTTCTTGATGCAGGAATATTAGGAACCAGTACAAGCTCTTTCTACATTTACAAAGTATCTAATTAATAAGATAAATTTAATCACTCTGCACGGTTAATCCATCACAGAATATGTGGTGGATTAATTTTTTATCCTGTTACAATTAGTTTATATTTGATAAAAAACTAAAGAATGAGCGGAATGCTTCTGACGATATTAATCATCATTATCATCATCTTTTTTGTCTTCAATCATCTTAATAACAGGATCAGGAAGCTTGAAAAGGAAGTTTTTGATCTGAATCAGAAAATCAATCAGCCCAAACAAAATAGGGAAACGCTTTACCAGCCTGTATTGAATGAAGAAGTCTCTGTAAGTCATCAGACTCAGGATATTATTGCTCCTGTACCAACAACTCCTGATGAACCGCCTGCACCTGAAAAGGATTGGCTGGAACCTGTTTTTAACTTTTTAAGACAAAATATCCTTACCATTATCGGAATTTTCACACTGGTTCTGGGAATCGGGTATTTTGTAAAATATGCCATTGACAAAAACTGGATCGGAGAAAGTGCAAGGGCCGGAATAGGTCTGGCTGTAGGAGCAGGAATCATGCTCACAGGACATTTTCTGAGGAAGAATTATGCTGTTTTTGCTTCCATCATTACCGGAGGGGAATTGCCGTACTCTATTTTACAACCACCATTGCATTCCGGGAATACCATCTGTTTACCCAGAATACTGCTTTTATTATTACAACGCTGGTTACTGTAATTTCTATTGTTCTGGCCCATTATTACAAAAGCGAGGTTCTTATTATTTTTGCCTTACTCGGTGGGTTTTCAGCTCCGCTGATGATCAGCACCGGCGAGAGCAACTATCTCTTCCTATTCACCTACCTTACGCTTCTGAATATTGGCATGCTCGTCACTTCATTTTTAAAGGAATGGAAGAGCGTGGGATGGACATCTTATATCTTTACCAGCCTCTATCTTTTCTTCTGGACTATAAAGCAGCCCGATCTTGTGAGCATTGCTTTTTATATGATCAATTATGTTATTTTTTACATTTTTGCTCTTCAGAATCATTTCAAAAAGGATATACTTTCACCATGGGAAACTTTGCTGCTGGTATTAATTAACTTTTCCAGTATTATCGGGTTGATTTATATTTTCAAGACATTACACTATGAACCTGTCATTATTTTCCCGCTTCTTTTTGCAGCGCTTAACGGTATACTTCTTTTAAGGGAATATGGAAAAAAGAGTTTTGGTTTCAGTTATTCTATTTTCGCGGCGCTCACAATAAGCCTGATCACGGTGGCGGTTGCTCTTCAGTTTAGGAGCCACCTCATTACGAGTGTTTGGGCAATAGAAGCTTCACTGCTCCTTTATATCTGGAAAAAAAGCGGCCATTCAATTTTCAAAACATGCTTTTATGTTCTGTTTCCTCTAGTTATCATTGCACAGATCATAACATGGTCGGAATACCTGAACAAAGAACACATGGGTATTGTATTTAATCCTGTCTTTTTAACCAGCCTTGTCACTGTTACGACTACGATCATCAATCTTTTCCTGTTAAAAAATATCAATGAATCCCACAAACAGGAAGACAGTTTTTTTGAAAATGTTTTTACCGTTATAAGCTACAGTATCATCTATATTTCGCTTCTTCTGGAGATCACTTATCATATTTCGGATATGCCGTGGCCGGCTGTTACAAGTATTGGTCTTCTGTTCAGCATCTATTATATCTTTATGCTGATGATATTCAGGAAAAAACTGGCTATCGGCAGTATGATTCAGACAGGTCTTATCTATCTGTTTCTTATTCTGATTGTCTTGAATGCTTCGTTTGCGGCTTCAGCAGTCGTTGATGCAGTTTTACAGAAGAAACTTACAGCCGGTTTTTACATGATCCATCTTCTTCACTGGATTCCTTTTGTATATATTTTGTGGAATACCGCTTCCGGCTCAGATTTTTACAAAACCAGAATTTCCTACTGGATGATTTCAATAACGCTTGTAATTGCCGTAAGCTGCGGGTTCTATCATACTTATATTCTCAGCTCCGTAAATGATCTTTCCCTTGTCTACAAGGCAAAGGAACATTTCAATATCCTTTATCTTCCGATCATATGGACTGTGCTGGCCAGTATTTTTATATACATGAGCTTAAAAAAGAACATTCCGGAATACAGCAGAATTGGTTTTGTCCTCATAGGAATTATGGTCCTGAAGCTTTACAGCTATGATGTATGGCAAATGGACAATATTTCAAGAATTACTGCCTTTATCATACTGGGAATCATTTTATTACTAAGTTCTTTCACCTTTCAGAGGCTGAAAAACATTATCAAAAATATGGTTGATAAAAAAGAGGAAGAAAAAGAAAGTTAATAAGAAGCCTCCAATAGCTTTTCTAAAAATTAAAAATTCCTAACAAATGTTTTTATTTCTAAACAATATTTAAAAATTCATTCACATTTTGTAAAAATTAATTATATTTATCCAGTTTTTAACAGTTACATATCCGGTTATGAAAAAAATACTCTATTCTTTTTTAATATTATCATCTGTAGCATTATCTGCCCAGAAAAATCCTTCTGTAAAATTCGCGGTTGCCAATGATGTAGTAGGAACAGTAGGCATGTTCAATGCAAGAAAAGCCATTGTTCAGAGCTCAAATGTTTATAAAAGTCCAGCCGGCCTGCCTCAGGGTTTAAAAAAATACAGCTTCATTGCAGAAAAAGGCCTGACGGAATTTAAAATCAAGAATGGGCAAGAAGGTTTGGATACCATCTCCCTAGCCCAGCTGAATTCACAATACGGAGTACCTGAAAATACACCGGTTTTTATTGAAGGTTACGAATTCCCTGACAGCAGCACAAAGATCTATGGTGACATCATGGGTAATGTGGAAGTAAAGGATCATGACGGAAGAAAAACCGTTTTCCTGAGTACAAATGGTATAAAATAATAGCACAATACTTATCAATTATATAACAAAAGGATACTTTGAAAGTATCCTTTTTATTTTAATATCTGTCGCTCCATTTTTTCTTCAGCTCCTCGTAGATCTTCTTCTCGGTAGCGTTGTTGCCCGGCTGGTAAAGCTTTTCGTTTTTAATTTCTTCAGGCAGAAAATCCTGTTCTACAAAATTCCCTTCATAGGAATGGGCATATTTATATTCTTTACCGTAATCCAAGTCCTTCATCAGTTTGGTCGGTGCGTTTCGCAGATGCAGAGGAACAGGCAGGTTTCCAGTTTTCTTGACAAGAGCCAATGCATCATTAATAGCCATATAGGTAGAATTGCTTTTAGGAGAAACAGCAAGATAAACTGCCGTTTCACTTAAAATGATCCTTGATTCCGGGTTTCCTATTACATTAATGGCCTGAAAGCAGTTGTTCGCAATCACCAAAGCATTAGGATTGGCCAACCCGATATCTTCTGCGGCAAGAATAAGCATCCTGCGTGCAATAAACTTGATGTCTTCCCCGCCTGCAATCATTCTCGCCAGCCAGTACACCGCTCCGTTCGGATCTCCCCCACGCATAGATTTTATGAAAGCGGAAATAATATCGTAGTGCTGCTCACCGTTTTTATCATAAAGCGCCATTGTTTCCTGCAAAACACCCAGAACATCTTCATTCGTGATCTCTTTTGTGTCCGAATTCCTGTATTGGTTCAGGACCAGCTCAACGGAATTGATCAGCTTTCTGGCATCCCCGCCGGAATACTGGATGAATGCTTCTTTTTCCATGATCTTAAAATCTGTTCCTTCATCTTTATTGTATCTACGGGAAGCAGTATCTATCAGGTCCTCCAGTTTTTCGTAGCTCAATGCCTTTAAAATATATACCTGACTTCTTGACAAAAGTGCAGATACCACTTCAAAGCTTGGATTTTCTGTAGTAGCGCCAATTAATACGATCCAGCCCTTCTCTACAGCATGCAGTAAGGAATCCTGCTGGGATTTGTTGAACCGGTGGATTTCATCGATGAATAAAATGGGAGACTTTCCGGAAAAAAGATTCTGCTTTTTAGCATCCTCAATCACATCACGTACATCCTTAACCCCTGAAGAAACTGCTGAAAGCTTATAGAACTTCCTGCCCGATTTTTCTGAAATAATTTCAGCAAGGGTTGTTTTTCCGGTTCCAGGAGGACCCCAGAGAATCAGTGAATTTAATGTGTTATTTTCAATCATTTTTCGGATTGTCCCTTTTTCACCGGTAAGATGTTCCTGCCCAAGAACTTCATCGAGGGTTTTGGGTCTTAATTTTTCGGCTAATGGTATATTCTGGCTCAAGATATTTTATTTTTTGATCAACAGATTCAGAGGTATACGATCCCTGAAACTTCTAACAAAATTAAACCAATTTTAATTTATTTACCCTATTTTTGTATTGTTTTGAAACTTACATTCAATAAAGTCATCAGTTTTCCTTTGGTAATTTTGATCAAATTTTACCAATGGTTTATTTCGCCCCTACTTCCCAAAAACTGCCGGTATGAACCTACCTGCTCCCATTATATGGTGGAAGCCCTTCAGGTGCATGGTATATTCAAAGGATTGTGGCTGGGCATCAGAAGAATTTCAAAATGTCATCCGTGGGGAGGCAGCGGCTATGATCCCGTTCCCCCGAAAAAATTAAATCAGTAATAAACTATTAAATCAATAGAAATGAGTAATCTAATTTTCAGAATTTACCTCATCGTATTTGCATTCATTACCCAATCTATGTTTGCCCAGAATTACCCCGGAGGTTTATCCGACGGAACTCTGAAGGTAAACGGAAACAATGTTCCGGTAAAAATCTTTTCCACCACAGAAATAGGTGACCTTAATGCTTTTCCGGAAAAAGCTACAGGCAACGATGTTTTGGTTATTCTGAACGAATCCAATTTTGAACCTGCTTATTTTAACTACAGCGCAACAACTTTAGAAAAATACAAGACTGCCCGCTACCAGTTTTTTGACAAGAATTTTAAGCTGATCGACAGTCCCGCTACAAAAGAAAATATCACCGATTTCAAATATGCCGTAAAAACAGCAAAACCAATTAACGGATCTGACACTGTAGCCCTGGAAACGCCTTTCAAAATCTGGGATCCTTCAAAAGGTATTCACATATTTTCAGCCACCTTGCATTTTTATAGCCTGATGTTCGTTTTTGCCTTTGGTTTCGGCTATGTTCTGATGTCAAGGATCTTCAAGATCGACAATGTAAACCAGAAATACCTTGAACCGCTTTTCACATGGACGCTGATCGGAACTATTTTGGGAGCAAGATTAGGCCATGTTATTTTCTATCAGCCAGAATTGTTTAAAGAAGATTTCTGGAGTGTATTTCTGCCGATAAGCACTAAAAACGGAATTAAATTCACAGGATTTTCAGGGCTTGCCAGCCATGGAGCTACAATTGCTTTAATTTTCACTACATTATATTATTCATTCAAAATCATCAGAAAAAATCCTTTCTGGGTGTATGACAGACTGGGCATTGTAGTTGCTTTGGGCGGTGCATTTGTAAGGCTTGGGAATTTTTTCAATTCTGAGATTGTAGGAAAAGCTGCTGCTCCTGATTCTCCTTTGGCTATCCTTTTCCCACAGCAGAGCAGTGAATATGGCCCTACGGTTCCCCGCTATCCGGGCCAGCTCCTTGAAGCCATCGGTTATGTGTGTCTTTTTGTTTTATTATGGATATTATATAGAAAAACAAATAAAAAATACCAGCAGGGATGGCTGTTCGGGTTGTTCTTTATTATCCTTTGGGCGATCAGGTTCTTTGTTGAATTCCTCAAAGAGCCTCAGGGCGACGAGTTCATCCAGATTGGCGGACTGAATACGGGACAGGTGCTTTCCATTCCGTTTATGATTGCAGGAGTGGTTATCATGATTATTTCAAAAAAATTCAAAATTACTCAGGCAGAAAACGAAAAACCTGAATAATTCAGTAATAACACAAAAATTAAAGCTTTTCAGAGTCATTTCTGAAAAGCTTTTTTTATTTATTTTCTTTAAGGCTATCTTTCCAAAAGCTTAAATACATTTCCCAGCTCATTGATAACGTCTGTTGGCAGCATTGATTCCCTGGAGTGTTTTTCCGCGGCAAAATCAGCTGCTTTTCCATGGAGCCAGATTCCCAGAATTGCTGCCTCTTCCTCAGAATATTGCTGGGCTGCAAGCGATGTGATAATACCGGTAAGAATATCACCGCTCCCTCCTTTTGCCAACCCTGAATTCCCTGTAATATTATAGTAAACCTTTCCTTCAGGGGTAATAACCTGGGTATGATGATCTTTCAAAACAATATATATCCGGAATTCTTTAGCCTTATTTTTTGCCAGATCGAGTCTTTGATAAGAGTCTTCTGATTTTCCAAAAAGCCGTTCAAATTCTTTAGGATGCGGAGTTAGGATGGAGTTTTCAGGAATTAATTTTAAGTTCGATTCATTCTTTGCAATAATATTCAAGGCATCGGCATCCAAAACCAGGGGTTTTGAATATTCTTTTAAAAATTTTAAGAATGCCTTCCGGGTTTCAGCATCAGTTCCTAAGCCGGGACCTATTCCGGCTACAGTATCTTTTTCTATATCAAAATGCTCAATATAAGTTTCCCCTCCTTTAATGAACATGGCTTCCGGGCAGGAAGACTGAAGAATTTCATAACCACAGTTGGGAGCAAGGGTAAATGTAAGACCTGCACCCGTTTTCAATGCAGACCTTGTGGAAAGTACTGCTGCTCCTATTTTCCCATAGCTTCCGGCAGCTATTGTAACTTTACCGTAAGTCCCTTTGTGGGAAAATTCTGATCTCGGCTTAAAGATATTTTCAATAACGGTATCATCAATAACAAAATCATCAGTTTCTGTATGGGAAACATATTCTTTGCTTAGATCTATATCCAGAATAATCACTTTTCCGGCATAAGGCCCTGTTTCAGGATGTAAAAAAGCTTTTTTCCAGGATTGGAAGCTCAAAGTATAATCTGCCTTAAAAACAGTGGCGTCTTTCTGAGAAATTCTGTCCGTGAAAAGACCGGAGGGAATGTCCACAGAGATTTTAATATTGCTTCTTTCATTTAACTGATCGATGATTTCTTTATATTCACCTTCTATATTCCTGGACAATCCGGTTCCAAAGAGTGCATCAATAATGATTGTTTTAGCATCAAAATGATTCTGATCTATATCTTTGAATTCTTTTACGGATATCCCTGAAAAATCCCTCAGCTTTTTAAAGTTCACTGTTCCGTCGTCTGAAAACTTTGATCGGGAATCTTTAATAAATACATCTACATCGAAACCTTTCAGATAAAGTATTCTTGCAACAGCAAAACCATCACCGCCATTGTTTCCGTTTCCACAGAAAACGGCAAATTTCCTATAATTTTTACAGTTTTCAGAGATCCAGCCTGCCAATGCTTCCGAAGCCCTTTCCATAAGCTGGATGGATGAAACAGGTTCATTCGAAATGGTAAACCGGTCCCAGTCACGTATTTGTTCTGCAGTGAATATTTTCATAAGATGGTGTAAACTTTTAACCAAATTACGAAAGTTTTTTCTGACATCTCAGTCTAAATGATGACAACAATAAAATATTAGCTAAAAGAATAAATTCACTAAAAAAGCTAATGAATTGCAGCAATTAATTCAACAACTGAGGAGTAAAAAACTATAAAAAGTAACGTTTTTACATTTTTTAATTATATTTTTGTGTGTATACTAATTAAAAAAATATAAATTATGGGATTTGTTAAAGAATTTAAAGAGTTTGCCATCAAAGGCAATGCTTTCGATCTGGCCGTTGGGGTAATCATCGGGGAGCATTCGGAAAAATAGTAACGAGTGTTGTGGATGACCTTATTATGCCTTTGGTAGGAGCTGTGATAGGTAAGCCGGATTTCAGCAGTTTATACCTTGTACTTTCTGACCCGAATAACGGTGTAAAGCCGGGAATGGTTTTGGAAAATGCAAAAAAAGTAGATGGAGCGAGTATTTTTGCCTATGGAAATTTCCTGACCGTAGGTATTAACTTTTTACTTCTTGCATTCGTCGTTTTCCTTATGGTAAAAATGATTAACAAAATGAAAAAGACCGAAGCTGAAGCCCCTGCCGCACCTACTGCAGATCAGCAATTACTGACAGAAATCAGAGATCTTCTTAAAAGTAAAAACAATATATAAAACAAAAGCACCTCTAAAACGGAGGTGCTTTTTATTTTATTCTTTTTCAGCTATTATTGAATCTGTAAAATGCTTGAGATTTGTTCAGCCAGAGAAAGCCCGATTCTGTCCTGAGCTTCTAAAGTGGAAGCGCCGGTGTGAGGAGTCAGGAAATCTTTGAATGATTCAGGATTTCTTTAGAAGGTGTAGGCTCGTTGATGAAAACATCCAGCCCTGCAAACTTCACCTTTCCTGCATCCAATGCAGCAATTAAAGCCGTTTCATCAATAACACCGCCTCTTGAACAGTTTACGATGGCAACCCCGTCTTTCATGATATCAAATTCATTCTTTCCGATCATATAACCGTCTTTCTGAGCAGGAACATGCAGTGTAATAAAATCTGAATGTTTCAATACATCCTGAAGCGGTTCTGTCTCAATATCCACATTAATGAACTGGTTGTTGTAGAATTTTACTTTGATGCTTGCTCTTCCTACATTATTGTCCGCTGCAATTACTCTCATTCCCAATCCAAGAGCGATTCTGGCAACTTCCTGTCCTATTCTTCCCATTCCGATAATTCCGATGGTCTTTCCTCTTAATTCGATACCGGCAGTATAGGCTTTTTTAAGGGCTGCAAATTCCGTATCTCCTACCAAAGGCATTTTTCTGTTTGAATCCTGAAGAAATCTTGCTCCCGAAAATAAGTGGGCAAAAACAAGCTCAGCAACCGATTCTGAAGAAGCAGAAGGGGTATTGATCACATGAATTCCTTTTTCTCTTGCATAATCTACATCAATATTATCCATTCCTACACCACCTCTTCCGATAATTTCGATAGACGGGCATCCGTCAATAATATCTTTTCTTACCTGCGTGGCACTTCTTACCAGCAGGGCACGGATTTTATGTTCATTAATGTAATCCACCAAAAATTCCTGTGGAACTTTTGTGGTGATCACTTCAAAACCTTTCTCAGCCAGAGCATCAATTCCAGATTGATCCAGACCGTCGTTTGCTAAAACTTTCATAAATACAATTTGATATTAAAAGTGAAAAGATTTAAAAATTAAAGAATTTGAGTGCGTACACTTATCATTTAATTTTTAAATCTCTGTATATGTTTTCTTAATCTTCTTTGAAAACTTCAATGGTAACCTGCTTTTCTACAAGGTCTGTAAATTTGCCTTTGTATCTTGTTGCTCTTACCAGGTGGTTATCTATCCAGTGGTAGTTTCCTCCTCTCGGCTTTCCGCAGAGTACACTGTGGTATTTGAAGCCATGCTTATCCAGCCAGTCGATGGTAATCTGCTTCAGATTTTCTGTTCTTGAAGTGAAGAAGCAGATCTGATGTCCTTCGTCATACCATTTATTGATGGTTTCAAGTGCATCAGGATAAGGTTCGCAGGTAACCATTCTTTCAGGCTCTTCATTCGGGACATCATCTGTAATGGTACCGTCTATGTCTATTAAATAATTTTTTACCCCGTCCTTAAGAATAGGACTTATATGCTCTTTGTATTCTAATTCCATCATTAAAATTTGAGTTGCAAAGTTACACTTTTTATAGGTAACAGGAGTATTAAATCGAGTTTAAGTTAATAAATTACTACAAAAAATCATATTTAGCGAATAATATAAATATTTTATTCATTAATTTAATATTTCTGATTAAAATTTTTCTTATTTATGTTATTTTCTTAATAATGACCATTATGTTTTGAATTCTTATGACAGGATTTTAATTAATGGTTGATGATTTATCATTTAAGCTTGGTTATAGCCTTGGTTAAGAATGTCTCTTTCTGTTTAACCACCCCGTCTTTCAAAATTTTAATTTTGAAATCCACCCCTCCGGAGGAGGGGAATGTTCAGCTGGAGTTTTACTGTAATCTATAATCTATAATAACCTCTATTCTCTTTCAATCTCTAAAAATATGATGTTTCTCCAAAAATTTTCAAAATACATTTATTAGGCTTACATTTGTAGAAATGGAAGAATTTGTAGTTTTAGTAAATCCTGAAGATGAAATTTTGGGCCTTATGGAAAAGCAGCAGGCTCACATCAACGGTCTTCTGCACCGTGCATTTTCTGTATTCCTGTTCAACAGCAAGGGTGAAATGCTCCTTCAGAAAAGAGCGCAGGGAAAATACCATTCTCCCAATCAGTGGACTAATGCGGTATGCTCTCATCCAAGAGAAAATGAGACCTATTTCGATGGCGCCAGACGCAGAGTAAAGGAAGAGCTCGGAATTGAAACTGAACTTTCGGAAAAATTCAGTTTTATCTATAAAGCAGATGTAGGAAACGGCCTTTGGGAGCATGAACTCGACCATGTTTTTGTAGGAAACTATGAAGCTGGATTCAATTTAAATCCGCAAGAGGTAGAGGAAGTAAGGTTTATTTCCATGAAAGATCTTGATCAGGAAACGATTGAATCTCCGGAAAATTTTACAGAATGGTTCAAAATCATCCTTGAAGAATATAAACACCATTTTTAACTGATGAAAAAAATAGTATTGATCTCCGCTTTTTTATCGGCAAGTCTGTTCTTTGCCCAAAAAGCAAAAATTTATGAGACTCCCGGCTACTCTATCAATGTCCCTGAAGGCTGGAAATCTACCGACGACAGCGGCATTGTGAATGTTTTCCCTGCGAATGAGATCGGGGCTATCACTATTTCGGAATACCATGATCTGGATCTTCCCAAGGCAGAGATGAAAAAGTTTATCCTGGCCCTGTATAAATCTCAGGATCCGGAAAACAAAATAAAAGAAAACAAAGGCAAAAAAGGATACACAGAATATTTTTACGAATATTTTGATGAAAAAGAAAAAACATTCTGGATCACCAAAGCTTTTCAGAAAAATAAAGATTTGTATCTGATCTCTATCAACTGCGGCCAGAAATTCTGGAACGGAAATTACATGAGCCTTTTTAACGAAACTTTCAACAGCTTTAAAATAAAGAAATAAAAATTAAATATGAAGAAAACAGCCTTATACGATAAACACGTTTCTTTGGGCGCTAAAATCGTACCTTTTGCAGGTTTTGAAATGCCTGTACAATATTCTGGTGTAACGGAAGAACATTTTGCAGTAAGAGAAAAGGCAGGATTGTTTGATGTTTCCCACATGGGACAGTTTTTCATTGAAGGACCCGGATCTAAAGATCTTTTACAGTTTGTGACAACAAACAATGTAGATGCCCTGGAAAACGGAAAAGCTCAGTATTCTTGTCTTCCTAATGAAAACGGAGGAATCGTGGATGACCTTATCGTTTACAAAATGGAAGATGACAAATACTTTGTAGTAGTAAACGCATCAAATATTGACAAGGACTGGGATCATATATCAAAATACAACACTTTTGGAGCTAAGATGACCAATGCTTCTGATGATATGTCGTTATTGGCTGTTCAGGGTCCGAAAGCTACGGAAATCCTTCAGAAGCTTACAGACACCAATCTGTCCGAGATTCCTTACTATCATTTTGCAGTAGGAAGTGTAGACGGAGTGAATAATGTGATTATTTCAAACACAGGATATACCGGAAGCGGAGGTTTTGAGATTTATTTTAACAACGAAAATGCAGAACAGCTTTGGGATGCTATCATCAAAGCAGGGGAAGCGGAAGGAATTATTCCTGCCGGACTTGCCGCGAGAGATACTTTAAGACTGGAAAAAGGGTTCTGCCTTTACGGAAACGATATTGACGATACCACCTCTCCTATTGAAGCTGGTTTAGGATGGATTACAAAATTTGATAAGGATTTTGTCTCCAAAGATACATTTGCCAAGCAAAAAGAAGAAGGCGTTACAAGAAAATTAGTTGGCTTTGAGCTTCAGGATAAAGGAGTTCCAAGACACGACTATCCTGTAGTAGATGCAGAAGGAAACGTAATCGGGAAAGTAACATCCGGAACACAGTCTCCAATGAAAAAGATCGGTTTAGGACTTGCTTATGTAGACAAACCTCACTTCAAATTGGGTTCTGAAATATTTATTCAGGTAAGAAACAAGAACATTCCTGCAAAAGTGGTGAAAGCTCCTTTCGTATAATTGTTCAAAAAAAATATTAAAAAAAAACAGGCTGTAATTTTTACAGCCTGTTTTTTTAATTGCACAACAGCAAATAGTTCTTTTGGGGTTACAGGCATCATTTAATCATAGCCTGGTAATTTTAAAATAAATCATTACTTAGGAGTGTGCTGAAAACAATAATCATTTCCGATCCGGGTATAATGCTTGCACCTTGTTCCTGCTTTTGTTGTGCCCAGACACTGGTTTCCTTTATTTGTCCCGTTTACTTTCTTAGGTTTGGAAACAATTCCATAAATGCTACTCCTTGGAGGATTACAAATTTTGCAGGGTTGTAGCCCGGTTTCCAACGCATCTCTTACTTCAAGGCCTGAGGAAACATTCTTTACCATTCTGCATGATGATAAATGATATTTCGTTCCTGAAGGTGTTCTATAAACTGTTTGTCCATAGAAACTTAAAGAAGCAAAAAGCAATATGGAAATCAAATATTTCATTCATTCACTCCAAAGAATTCTTGTAAAGCCTCTACATTTTTCTTATCATTTCCTACAAAAATTTCATTGTCGGTAAGAAAAACAGGACGTTTTAAAAGGTATAATGATCCAGCAGCAGTTCTTTAAAATCCTTTTCACCAAGGGATTTCACGTCCAGTCCTCTTAATTTGATCTGGGTCGATTTTTTACTGAACAAAGCTTCATACGACTTTGTTTTCTTGTGCATCGCTGCCAGTTCTTCCTTGGTAACAGGCTCTTTTTTAATCTCCCTGAGTTCCCAGTCAGTAAGGTCAAACTGTGCTAAAATCTTTCTGCAGGTATCGCATGTATTAAGGTAAAATACTTTCTTCATTATTACTTTTAAATCTGTTATTGTTAAATTTCCTTCTTCATTGAAGTTTTGTCTTTCAAAAGTAGGATTTAATCCAAAATTCTGGAAATTATTAAATAACTTTATTCAAATTTTATAAAGATGCAGAACAAACCTATTACTTTTCAGTTTATTTCAGAGCCTTCGGATGTGAATTATGGAGGAAATGTACATGGAGGAAGCGTTATGAAATGGATTGATCAGGCAGGTTATGCCTGTGCCACAACATGGAGCGGAAATTATTCCGTAACGGTTTATGTAGGCGGTATCCGTTTCTATGAACCGATTAAGATCGGGGAAGTGGTAAAAGTGGATGCACAGGTTATTTATACCGGGAAATCCAGCATGCATATTTCCATCAATGTTTTTTCCAGAAATCTTAAGCAGCCTACTTTTGATAAGAAAACACACTGTATTATTGTGTTTGTAGCAGTAGATGAAAACGGTAAGAAGCTTCCGGTACCAACATGGGTTCCTGAAACAGAAGAGGAAAAACAGCAGGAAGAGTATGCCAAAAGACTGATGAACCTGAGAACACAGATTGAGGATGAAATGAAGCCTTTTTTATAGCCTATGTACAGAAAAGATTTCATCAAACTTTCATCTCTGGGGCTTCTGGGCTTATATTCCTGTGGAATTTCTAAACCGGGGAGTAAGAAACCTTTGGCCATACAGCTTTACACCGTTCGGGATGCTGTTTCGGATAACCTTGAAAAAGCTTTGGAAAAACTGGCAGCTTTGGGTTTTACAGAACTGGAAATCTATGGATATAACGGGACATTCTTTGGAAAAAGCAGGACAGAATTCCAATCAATTCTTAAACAGAACGGCCTGAAAGTCATCAGCTCACACCACACGACAGGACTGCTCCATAAAGACCAGGGCACTTTACTGTATAATTGGGAAAAATCTGTAGAAGACCTGCATTTTATCGGCTCGGAGTATATGGTCTGCTCCTATCTTTTTCCTGAAGAAAGAACTGCTGAGCATTATAAAAAGCTTCCTGAATTATTTGAAAAATCCGGTGAAATTACCCGGAAAGCAGGAATTCAGTTTGCCTATCACAACCATGATTTTGAGTTCGAAAAATTTGAAGATGATAAAAATGTCTATGATTTTATTTTAAACAATACATCATCTGACCTTGTAAAAATGGAGCTGGATTTATACTGGATTTCAAAGGCAGGACTTGATCCGCTGGATTATTTTGAAAAATACCCCGGGCGTTTTCCCCTGTGGCACGTAAAAGATATGCAGGCCGGAACAAAAGATTTTACAGAAATCGGGAACGGGACCATCAATTTTAAAAGAATTTTTGAAGCCAAAGAAAAAGCAGGCCTCAAACACTGGTTTTTAGAGCAGGATTCAAGCGATAAAGATATTTTCGAAAGTATTGCCATCAGCAAAAAATATATTATCGATCATCCCTATTTTAAATAAACTTATCAAAAAACTGCCGTCATGAAAAAAATTTCCTCCCTCATTGGTTTGCTGATCATAGTTTCTTTAAGCTCTCAAACCCATCGGTTCGTTTATGAGCTTCAATTAAAAATGGACTCCACAGAAGCCGATTATCAAAAGTTTAATATGAATCTGGATATCAATTCCAAAGAAGTAAAGTTCTATGGGCGCAATCTTCTGATCGCAGATTCCCTGAACAAAAAATTCGGGAATATGGATAACAGACATGTTGATATGACGGGGCAGATTGTCAAAAGAAAGATCAACACTTTTGATAATGAGAACTTTATCAACATTAAATTCGGGTATTATTCTTTTAAAACCACAGATAAAATCAACTGGAATATCTCTCATGAAACCAAACAGGTTCAGCAGTATACCTTACAAAAAGCAACGGCAACATTCGGCGGAAGAAACTGGATTGCCTGGTTTAATAAAGATATTCCTTTCAATGAAGGTCCCTTTAAGTTTTCCGGACTTCCGGGATTAGTTTTTGAAATATCCGATTCAAAAAAGAATTTCATCTATCATCTTGTAAAAAGCCAGGAACTTCCGGACCTCTATCCTACCGATGATTTTCTGGAATCCAATTTTGGAAACAAAGCCATCCCTATAAATGAAAAGCAAAAACAAAAGCTTTTACTGGAGTTTTATAATGATCCTTTTTCTTTTGAGAGAACCAATTTCAGCAAATCAGCAAACAGCAATTTAAATATCAACATCGGAGGAAAAGAAATACATTCTATTGATGAGCTGAATACCCAGGTAAAAAGCATGCAGGATATTATAAGAAAATATAATAACCCGGTTGAAATTAATAAAGCTGTTCATTATAAAAATTAAATCATTTTAAAATAATAACTATATTTGCCTCATAAAAGGAAATGGTGCTCTTCCTTACCCAACCGCTTTACAGAAGCTGATGACGCCTGATTAAGAGATTATTAACCAATAACTTATCAGGATTATTATGTCAGAAAATCAAAGAACAATACGCAGAAAAGCAATTTTTCATACCCGGTTTTTCTTCAGGAAATATCCGTCCTTACCGTATATTTTAAAATGGCTGTGCATCAGTATCATTATTGGAGCATTGGCAGGTACCGCTTCTGCAGGGTTTCTTACGTCTCTGGAATGGGCGACCGCCTTCAGGGAAAATCATCTGTGGCTGATCGCGTTCCTTCCCGCTGCTGGGTTTCTTATCGGACTTTTATACTATTATTCCGGAAAAGATGTTGAAGCAGGAAATAATCTGCTCATCAACAATATCCATGATCCGAAAGAGATTATTCCCTTTAAAATGGCGCCGTTTGTTTATGTGGGAACTATAATTACTCATCTTTTCGGTGGTTCGGCAGGCCGTGAAGGCACGGCACTTCAAATGGCGGGAGCTATTGCAGACCAGCTCAGCAAACCTTTTAAGCTTGATAAAGAAGAAAGAAAAACATTGTTAATTGCTGCAGTCGCTGCGGGCTTCGGATCGGTTTTCGGCACCCTCTGGCCGGCGCGGTCTTTGGTCTGGAAGTTTTCCTGATCGGAAAAATACGGTACAATGCTATTTTTCCGGCCTTTGCCTCTGCTGTTTTTGCAGATCTGGTTACCAGTCTATGGAATGTAAAACATACTCATTATCACATAGACCTTATCCCTAAATTAGAATTTTTACCTGTTTTATACAGTGTCCTGGCAGGAATTATTTTTGGGATCTGTGCAGCATCTTTCAGCAGGATTCTTCACTGGACAGGCTCCATTTTTAAATCCAATATAAAATATCCTCCGCTTCGGCCGGTGATTGGTGGAATTATCATTGCCGTTGCCGTTTTTGCAATGGGAACGACCCGATACATCGGGCTGGGTATTCCCGTCATCCTGGAATCATTTGAAAAACAGCTTCCCATATACGATTTTGCCTTAAAAATGATCTTTACCATTGCCACCCTTTCAGCAGGATTTAAAGGCGGGGAAGTCACTCCTTTATTTTTTATCGGGGCGACGCTAGGCAGTGCCTTATCACTATTTATTCCCCTACCGTTCGGATTGCTTGCTGGGATGGGTTTTGTAGCTGTATTTGCAGGAGCTACCAATACTCCACTGGCCTGTATGCTGATGGGAATTGAACTGTTCGGAGCAGAAAGCGGTGTTTACATCGCTATTGCCTGTGTGGTTTCTTATCTGCTTTCCGGTCACAACAGTATTTATACAAAACAAAAGATCGGAGAAGCAAAAAACAGGAGGTACGAAAGTGACCGGGAAAGGTCTGTTTCGGATTTGTAACGGGGTGCGGGGTGCGAGGTGCGGGTTTCGGTTTCGAAGTGAGGAATATAGGTTTCGGGATTGGATGATGCGATTCAGTTTGAGATTAGAAAGTTTTAGAGTTTAAATAAAATACCCATTAAAATTTATCACATATATTTCTACTTAATCCTAATAGTTGTACCTTTTAACCCAAAACCCGAATCCCGAAACCCAAAACTTGTTATAACCATAAGCTTCCCCAATGTTTGACTACAGATTAAAAGTTTTTCATACAGCCGCTTCAAGACTGAGTTTTACAAAAGCTTCTGAAGAACTTCATATTTCCCAGCCGGCAGTCACCAAACATATCAAAGAAATTGAAAACCAGCTGGGTACCAAACTGTTTGACAGGAAAGGAACTTCTGTACAGCTTACCCAAAGTGGAAAAATTTTATATGAGTGTGCAGAAAAGATCAGGAATATCTACCGCGACCTTGAATTTGAAATCAGTAAAGTCAACGAACAGCATAAAGGAAGATTGATCATTGGAGCCAGCACCAGTGTTGCCCAATATGTTTTACCCGAAATACTGGCGAAATTCAATTCCTATTACAAGGATATTAAAATTGAGCTGATTGCCCATAACACTGAAATGATCTCCGAACTTCTGAAGGAGGGAAAAATTGACCTGGGAATTATCGAGGGCGAATCCCAATCCTCTTTTTTTGACTATAAGATTTTCAGACCTGACGAAATCGTTCTCACAGCAAAAGCAGATCATCCTATGGCCAATAAAACATTAAGCCTGAAAGATCTTTATCATTTAAATCTGATCTTCCGCGAACAGGGCTCCGGCACCCAGGAATTTATCCAAAACCGTTTAAAGGAGAAAGGAATTAACCTCGAAGAGCTGAATATCGTCATGCAGCTCGGAAGCAGCGAAAGCATTAAAAACTATCTTTTACACTCAGATTGTATGGCATTTCTGTCGATCAGCACTATTTTGAATGAACTGAAAATCAATACTTTGACCATTGTGGATATTAAAAACTTCAGCATTGAAAGAAATTTCCACTTTATCCTTCCGAAGGGAGATCAGTCTGAAATGATTAGGCTTTTCCTTAGATTTGTGAGGAGTTAGGTGGCAGATGGTAGGTGGCAGGTTGCAGGAATGGTAGTCGTAAATTAGCTTGTAGCCTTTTGATTGAGGTGTTATTGTGAATGGTGAATTTGCTTCGCAAGTGAGTGGTGAATTTTTAGCTACAATTATAGCCAGCAACAGAGACCATTTTAACTTGTTTACTCTCAAACCTTACCTTTCGCTCAAAATCAAAGCCAATATTCGATAATTAAAGCCATACTCATTTACCCTCAAACTCTATTACTCTCAAACCCTTTTACTAACACGCAACTCATAACTAAAAGTTATCCATTATAATAAAATACAATTTACTTTGTAATACTAATTTCCGGAATTTTGGAGTCTTATTTAAAACTTATTTATGAAAGGCTTCATCCAAAATGAAACGACACGAAAAATTATTTTTATTATACTTGCTGTGGTGTGTCTCACTCCGCTTATTTCTTCTCCAATAGCATTGCTTCTGGGTTTTGGTTTGGCAATGCTGGTAGGAAATCCCTTTGAACAGCATCTTCATAAATACATTCATCTTCTCCTTCAGATTTCCATTGTAGGGCTGGGTTTCGGACTTAAGCTTGATGAAGCGTTACAGGCAGGAAAAACCGGATTCTTTTTAACGGTTGCTAGTATTTTAACGGTGATGATTCTTGGATATTTTTTAGGAAAAGTATTCAAACTTGAGAAAAAACTCGCTTATCTGATCTCAGCCGGAACTGCAATCTGCGGTGGAAGTGCCATTGCTGCCGTCTCTCCTATCATAAAGCCCGGTACAAAAGAAATTTCTCTGGGGCTGGCCATTGTTTTTACCTTAAATTCCATAGCGTTGTTTGTATATCCGGCTATCGGGCATCTGCTGCAGCTTTCCCAGGAACAGTTCGGGCTGTGGTGTGCAGTAGGAATTCATGACACCAGTTCTGTGGTTGGAGCAGCCGGAAAGTATGGGGATGAGGCTCTAAAAATCGCTACAACCGTAAAATTAGCCCGTGCCTTATGGATTATCCCGGTTTCTGTGATCACCATGTTTATTTTTAAAAATAAAGAATCTAAGGTTAAAATTCCATGGTTTATCGGATGGTTTATCCTGGCAATTTTAGTGAATACTTATTTTCCAATTTTTGATGGTTTCAGTAGTTCTGTAACAACGCTGGCCAAATCAGGATTAAATCTTACCCTGTTCTTTATCGGGACTACTCTTTCGGTTCAAACTTTAAAAACAATAGGGATCAAACCGTTGGCCGTAGCTGTTATTTTATGGATTACTATCAGTGTTGGCAGTCTTCTTTATATTATCAGTTAAGATTGATAAGCTTAGTTCAAAGACAAAAACCTTTTGGAAGATCCAAAAGGCTTTTGCGTATTAAATGTGGAAATGTTTATTCCTTACTGAAATAAGTCTAAACCGGATTAATCAAGACAGTTGTAAACCTGTGGACAGGCTATATACTGTACGCAGTAATAAGGTCCTGTAACGGAACCTGAGCAGCTGCATCCGCATTTAGATAAATCAACAGGTCCGCTTACGCCTCCTGTAATGTTTTTAAGATCTTCCTTTTTTAGCTTTTTAGCATTTTTCATGTGATTTGATTTAGAGATTAAACAATATAGTTTGGTTACTTTCCAAAGTTAAACAAATATTAATTATTCGCAACATAATTAATTAAAATTTTAATAACACCTTGATTTAAGTACTTTTATTACATTATAAACGCAAAATGTAATCATAATATTTCTTAAACAGTTTTAATTATTCTGTAAATTCCAGATCCTTATCGTGGGTTTCCGAGATGGTCAGGGATGAGTAAAAGGCCAGCCCAAAGACAACAGCTCCCACAATTGCCGCGCTTATAATGACCGTGAAATTATTTTTTAAAAGATCAAATGCCAGGATCATAACAGGAACCAAACCTCTTACCATATTGGGAACGGTGGTAGTCGCCGTATTTCTGATATTGGTCCCGAACTGCTCTGCTGCCAGGGTTACGAACATGGCCCAATAACCGGTTCCCAGTCCCAGCCAGACACAGAATATATAATATTTTGTTTCTGAATCGGTATTCCCAAACAGCATAATCGCCACTCCTATTATAGTGAAGAGCAGCATATAAAAAATAGCCATTTTACGGGATTTAAGAGCATGGGAAATAAAACCGCTCATCAGGTCGCCGACAGAAATGCCTACGTAAGCCCACATAATAGCTTTTCCGGGGTTGAGATCCTTAATCCCCAGTTCAGGGGCAAATTGGTTGGCTAAAACAGCCAGAATCCCTATACAGTACCATGTAGGCAATCCCACCGCTATACATTTAAGATATCTGACGAAACGTTCTTTATTGGTAAAGAAGGAAATAAAATTGCCTTTGGAGACGCTTTTATGCTCTAAATTTTTATAAATTCCGGATTCTGAAACACTTACCCTGAGAATCAGCAGCATGATTCCCATAATTCCGCCGATGATGTAGGAGATATTCCATCCTCCGGCCAACTCTACGGTGAGTTGCGCCACAACGGCTCCCATCAGTCCGAAACCGGCCACGACAGAAGTTCCGATGGCTCTGAGATTCTTTGGCAGGCTTTCGGAAACAAGGGTAATTCCGGCTCCAAGCTCTCCGGCCAGTCCTATCCCTGCAATAAACCTTAATCCTGCATATTGGTACACCAGATGCTCTTTTGGAAAATAGGGCAAAAATCCACAGGCAATATTGGCCAGGGAATACACCAATATGGAGCCGAAAAGTACGGAAAGTCTTCCTTTTTTATCTCCAAAAATCCCCCAGAAAACACCGCCGATAAGAAGGCCGACCATCTGGCAGTTCAGGATAAAGGTTCCGTCGGCATCAGGATTCAGACCCAAAGCCTTCAAACTCGGAATTCTTACAATCCCGAATAAAAGCAGGTCATAAATATCTACGAAATAGCCCAGGGCTGAAATAATAACGGGAATTGAAAAGATGTACTTCAGTTTTGAAGACAAAGGCAGTTCTTGCATTTTTAAGTTTTGATAAAAATAAAAAACCTTTCAATTTCTTGAAAGGTTTTTATTAAATATCTTATTCCGTTTTGAAGAATCAATTTTTCTTAAATAAAATTAGGTGCATTTAATATTGTTTTAAATGAATTTTAAATAGTACTTATTATAAATGCTATTTTTTAAATTCAACCTTCTTGTCTATTTCTACGGGATTATTTTTATCTATTAGTTGTTTTTGAATACTTTCAGTCATTTCCTTCCAGCTTACACTTACAGGATTTCCATTTGCATCACCAGTCTTTGTTTTGATGCCACGGGCTTTAATTTCAGCAAAAGGATCATTGTAATAGTCGCTTTGCAATTTTTTATAGATATCCCAATTTATTTCTTTTCCTTTTCGGACATAAAACATATTATTTTTATCAGATCTTTTAATTGAGATGAGATTAAAATCAAAATCACCCTGGTCATCACTCAATTTTAGAATTAAACCGGGAAGCCCATAAAAAACATATGGTCCATCTTTTATTGGGTTTTTAGAATCAAACCAAGCTATCCAATTTCGCCCGCCATATTGTACTGAAGCCTTTTGGCATTCTATATCACAAATTTTCTTTTTTCCGGGAGTATCTGCCATTGAAGTTTATCATCAATATTGATATGGTATAGGTCATACATTGCCGGATGTGTAACACTTTTATACACCTTATTACTAATTAAGTTCTTGAAGGAATATATATGATCAAATGTCGGTTTCCGACTTTGCCAGAATCCATTCTTTTGCATTAAAGAATCAGCATTTCTTGCATTTTCTGATCTAAAAACAGATTGGCTTCCCAAAACGTCCAAATAATAATATTCTGTTTTAATTTCCTTTTCTGAGTTGGGTTTGTATTTCAAATCATAGATAAAAGTAATATTTTGTGCAAATATTATATTCGATATACATATGAAAATAAATAATAAGTGTCTCATGTACTCTGCATTAGTTATTATAAAAATAGAAAAAAAGAGATACTTTGATATCTCTTTAAGCATTCATTTCAAATTAATTACATACACGCGTTATGACTCTCTACTAATACACCATCTTGGTAAGTGTACCAAAACCCACATTCCAATCCGTATTGTGCGCAAACATCGCCTGCTCCCGGTTGACAGAAGTCTGCTCTTCTACCTCCTTGGACTTTTTTCAAATTCTCTCTTGAAAGTTTTTTAAGATTTTTCATAATAATTTTTTTAACTGTTTTGTGCCTTATTGACATTCAAATATATCAAGCACAATTGAAATAAATTCACCATTTTTATGTAAGTTTTATGTAGATATCAGCAGATAAATAAATATAGTTGTACATAAAATAATAAAAATAAGTTGATAAAAACCACTTAAGGAAAAATACAGGAAAGCATGGCTAGAATATTACATATGACAGCCTCAATACCAAAGAAGAGAAAAAGGAGAAATCAGACATCCAAAGTCTTAAGATAGACTATTCCAGTTATATAAAAAAACCTTTCAATTTCTTGAAAGGTTTTTTATTAAATATCTTGATCGTGTTATTATCTTGCAATATTCACGGCTCTTGTTTCTCTGATTACCGTTACTTTTACCTGTCCCGGATAGGTCAGCTCATTCTGAATTTTTTCAGAAATATCATAAGACAGCTGGTTGGCTACTTCATCATTTACTTTTCCGCTTTCTACCATCACTCTCAGCTCTCTACCGGCCTGGATCGCATATGCGCTTGATACTCCGTCGAAGCTTAATGCTGCCGATTCAAGGTCTTTCAATCTTTGGATGTATGATTCAAGCACCTGCCTTCTTGCTCCCGGTCTTGCTCCAGAGATCGCATCGGCTACCTGGATGATCGGTGACAATAATGACTTCATTTCAATTTCGTCGTGGTGAGCTCCGATGGCATTAACCACTTCTGCATTTTCACCATATTTTTCAGCCCACTGCATTCCTAATAAGGCGTGAGGAAGTTCTGATTCCTGCTCAGGAACTTTACCGATATCGTGTAAAAGACCTGCTCTTTTAGCCAGTTTTACGTTAAGTCCTAATTCTGCAGCCATTGTCGCGGCAATATTCGCAACTTCTCTTGAGTGCTGTAAAAGGTTCTGTCCGTAAGAAGAACGGTATTTCATTCTACCTACGATTTTGATCAATTCAGGGTGTAATCCGTGGATTCCAAGATCAATGATGGTTCTTTTTCCTACCTCAATGATTTCTTCTTCGATCTGCTTTCTTGTTTTTTCTACTACTTCTTCAATTCTTGCCGGGTGGATTCTTCCGTCCGTTACCAATCTGTGAAGGGATAATCTTGCAATTTCTCTTCTCACCGGATCAAAGCATGAAAGAAGGATTGCTTCAGGGGTATCATCAACAATGATTTCCACTCCGGTTACCGCTTCTAAAGCACGGATGTTTCTACCTTCTCTACCGATGATTCTTCCTTTTACCTCATCAGATTCAATATTGAAAACAGATACTGAATTTTCGATGGCCTGCTCGGTTCCGATTCTCTGGATGGTCTGGATAACGATTTTTCTTGCTTCGTTTTTAGCATTAAGCTGCGCTTCTTCCATAATGCCCTGAACGTGTGCCTGAGCTCTTGTTTTCGCTTCCGCTTTCATGGTTTCTACCAATTCTGCTTTCGCTTCTTCTGCTGTGTAGTTAGCAATTTTCTCCAGGATCTCTACTTTTTTGGCAGTAGCTACGTCCAGTTCCTGTTGTTTTCTTTCTAAGATTTCGTTTTTCTTAGCGTAATCTGCAATCTGCTTGTCAAGGTCTTTTTCAAGTTTTCCGGTCTTGCTAAGCTCGTCATTCAGCTTGTGTTCCTTGTCTTTGATCCTTTTTTCGATCTCCTGCATTTTCTTTTCACGGGACTGGATATCCGCGTCGTGCTGGGATTTCAGTTCCAAAAATTTTTCTTTGGCCTGCAGATTTTTTCTTTCTTTATGGATTCAGCTTGAACATTTGCTTTTTCTATAAGGTTTTCGGCATTTTTCTTTGCATCATCTACAATAAATTTTGCTTTGGTATTGAGTGAGCTCTTAGAGAAAAGAATCCCTATTACCGCTCCTACAACTAAGCAAATAACGCCGACTATAATGGCTGTTGTCATAATATATATTGAGTTTTAATTGTCTTACACTTATCTAAATAAAAAAACCTACAACAATTCAGGGATTGAGAGTAAACTCCTAATCAACACGATTTGAACTGAGTTCCACTGTCTGTAATCCGGGAGACCCGGCACGCCATTCAGCGGACATTCGTTCGGTAATTGTTTAGCGTTGAGTTTACCTTAAATGTGTTAGAATTATTGTAGGCAGTCAGTTGGGAAAAAAATCTATTTCCCAGTTTCATTCAACAACTGATTAATTTTCACTAATCTTTCGTTGGTAGAATTTATATTTTTTTCGTAGTTAAGAGAAACTACTTCAGCATTGGTTCCCAGTTTCAGGGCACACATCGCCAAAGCATCCTGTTTGTCTCTTACATCGAAGTTCTGTTCAAAATCTTTAATCATATTTTCAATCTGCTTTCCTACCTTACGCAGAGTCTCCTCCTCTGCGGCCGGTACGTTCAGCGGATATACCCTTCCTGCAATGTTGATGGTTATTCTTCTTACATCCATTATAATCCACTGTTTTGAAGCTGTGCAATACAGAAATCAATTTCTTTTACCAATCTGTTGATATGGTTTTTCATTAATCTGTTGTGTTCAGGATTCCCTGATATTGCTGAATAAAGTTTTATATTTTTTTGTTCTTCTGCTAATACCTGATTTCTTCTTCTTTCCTCATCATATTTCTTCTTCAGATCTTCATGCTCAACGGTTAATTCAGATAATGTCTCAGTAAGATTTTTATAGTTCTTTTGTAAAAGCAAAATCTTTTTCTCTAATTCTGAAAAATTATTTTCTAAATCTTGAAGCATTTCAGGTTTTCTATATTCTAACTAATAGCAAAAGTAAAAAAATAATAACAGTAACAAAAATAAAAGTCCCTATATTTTGACCGGGTACGAAAAAAGGAGGTGCATAAGCCCCTCCTTCTGTTTTTTTTGATGTATTAATTCGCTTATTCGAATTTAAGAACAAACATCACCGCTCTTGTCTGAAAGGTAGACATCGCTGCTGCCCAGTACGGAGGTGTGGTTGCATTATCCGCTACCTTCTCATTGTTCATGAAGAACGTTCCTCTGATAGCCGGAGTAAGTTTAAATTTATTGAAATAAAACTGGATTCCCATTTCAGCAGACCAGGCAAAGTTATGCGTGGTAGATCTGAAAACCTGCTGCATGTTGTCATCTTCAGAATCTGAATTGGACTGAAGGTTAACTACATAGTTCACCCCAGCTGCGATGTATGGCCTGGAATTGTACCATCTGTTACCATGAAGCTCAAGAAGCACCGGCACATCTACCAATGTGGACTTGATATCTCTTGTTTTATCTTTATCAGTTAAAGGAATTGGAGTAAAAGGAGGATTCGTCAATGTTCCGGCAGCGTACTGGTCATTGGACTGGGTATTAAAGATCAACTGTCTTTGAGCAAATTGCAAGCCTGGTTCCAATCTTAAATCCAGATAGTCGTTCAGTCTCCATTTGGCGATCAAACCGGCTCCGAAACTGTAGCTTTCTTTGGATTTAACAAGATTCTGATTGCCTTCTGAACCGTATCTCGGATGAAGGACGATACGGTAGTCCAGCCTGTTGCCGTTCAAATAAAAACCCCAACTGAATTTCTGCTCGTCAAAGTCTTCCAACTTATCCATTCTGTTTCGGGTTCTGAATTGTGCATCTGCAAAAACTGCAATATTGACTGAGGCTAAAACCAGTGCTCTTAATAGAAATTTATTCATAGGTTACTTTGTTGCTTTATAAATTGTGGCTATACCTAAACTTAGTTTTTTATATTCTACGTTCTTAAATCCTGTATCTAAAAGAATTTGCTTCATCTTCTCCCCGAAAGGAAAAGCATTTACAGAATCCGGAAGGTATGTATATGCCCTATTATCTTTGGAAACCAGTCTGCCTATAGCAGGTAATATGTTTTTGAAGTAAAACATATAGAATGGACCTAAGAACCCCTCAACCTTTGAAAACTCCAGTATATAAACACTCTTGTTATCTTTAACTACTCTTCTTAATTCTGCCAAACCTTTGGTAAGGTTTTCAAAATTCCTTACTCCAAATGCAACGGAAACCGCATCGAATCTATTGTCCTCGAAAGGTAAATTTTCTGCATCCCCTTTTTGCATGGAAATTTTGCCGTCTAATTTAAGTTTTTTTATTTTAATAACGCCAACATTCAGCATTTGTTGTGATAAATCTAAACCAATTACTTTTGCACCGGTTCCTTTTTCTATCGTGATTGCCAAATCTCCCGTTCCTGTAGCCACATCCAGTACTTCCTGCGGGTTGTCTTTTTTCATCATTTTCACCAATGTATTTCTCCATAAAACATCAATTTTCATAGATAAAACATGATTCAGAAGGTCATACTTCGGTGCAATATTGTCGAACATATCCTCTACCTGGCTTTTCTTGGTAGCCTCAGAATTGTAGGGAGTAACTTTGGTAATATCTTTTGTCAAAACTTAAAACTTGTAATATTCTTTGTAATAATTTAGGAAATCCTGCTTTCTGAAGATCTTTGATCTCGATTCCACTTTCTGGATGTTTTTGATCACTTTATCGTAATCTTCATCTACGTTATAATAAAAATCTTCGGTGTAAAGCTTATTGAAATGCCTTGCCCCTCCGAGATATTCTTTTCCGTCTATCGTGACCTTGTCAAGGGCCAAAAGTAGTGAATCTTTTTTAAGATTGTACCCATAATACTGATCATTAATATAATAATCCTGATGAGCAATATTAATCAGCCCACGAATTTTATTCACTTCAAAAGCAGAATCATAGAGCATTTTCTTATTCTGATCAAAAACCTTGATCGAATTTTTTCCCTTATTTAGGTCTATATGTACATACTGTCCCGCAGAGATAATTCCTTCGGAACCGTTATTAATCTTAAAATAATAGGTATTGGAAGTAGGGTTGTCTACGACAAAATAATTTTTCTTGGCTAAAAAAAGAAGTAGATCCCAAAGGCGAGGATAAACACCACAGCTGCAATAAGTAAGCCTTTTAAGGATGAGTTGTTTTTCATACGATTGTAAAGTACAATTTTTGCAAATTTAATAATATTTTTAATTCTCCGTTATTAATATTAATTATTAACTTTGCATCTTTAAAAAATCATATAAACGAATGCCGAATACGATCATTATTGGTTCCGGGTCCTATATTCCTAACAGAGTTATTGGTAGAGATTATTTCATGGATTCTGAGTTCTACACTGAAGATGGAGTAAAGATTGAGAAACCTGCTGAAGAAACTATCGCGAAGTTTGTAGAAATCACAGAAATAGAAAACAGAAGATTTATTGAAGACGATCTTTCCAACTCGAAGATTGGCTTTGAAGCTGCAAAAGCAGCCCTTGAAGATGCCCAAGTAGATGGAGAAGAACTGGATTATATTATTTATGCCAGCAACTTCGGTGAAGTTACCCAAAACGGATATGCCGATTTCATGCCTACCATGGCAGCAAGAGTAAAAAACAAACTAGGCATTAAAAACAGAAAGTGCGTTACCTACGATATGCTTTTCGGATGCCCGGGATGGGTGGAGGCAATGATTCTGGCCGATAATTTAATCAAAGCTAAAGTTGCAAAAACCATACTCGTTATCGGAGGAGAAACCCTGAGCCGCGTTACAGACCCGCATGACAGAAACAGAATGATCTTTGCAGACGGCGCAGGCGCTGTAGTGGTAAAAGCTACGGATGATGAAAATGTAGGAATTATTGCCCACAATACTATCTGTGATAACGGCCCGGAATTAAATTACCTGGCTAACGGCCCTTCCATCAACAAAGATGCAGACCAGACGCGTTTATTTGTCAGAATGCAGGGTAGAAAAATTTATGAATACGCTCTGAAAAATGTCCCTGTAGCCATCAAAGAAACCATTGATGAGGCCGGACTTTCCCTTGAAGATATCGACAAGATCCTGATTCACCAGGCCAATGCAAAAATGGATTATGCCATGATCGAAAGACTTCACAAGCTTTATGATGTGAAAGAATACGACCATGCCATCTCCCCTATGACCATTCAGGACTTTGGAAATACCTCTGTAGCAACCATTCCTACCATGTATGATTTAATAATTAAAGGAAAAATGGAGGGTCAAACGTTTAAAGATAAAGGTAACATTGTGATGACTTCGGTAGGTGCCGGAATGAACATCAATGCTATCGTGTACAGATTTCCTTAAACATATTTAATTAATAAAAAAATATAAAGCACAGGGAAACTATTCTTTGTGCTTTTTTAAATTTGATCATGCAAAGAAATTTTTTAATCATTGCCGCCGTCTTCCTGTTCCTTGAGGTCTATATCTATCAGGCTATAAGAACATTAACTGATAATTTCTGGATAAGACTCGGATACTGGGTGGTCTCTTTGACCGTCTATGGGATTTTTGCCTATGAAGTTACCCAATTCCAGAAATCAGACAGAAGTACGATCAGATTCCAGATCATGATTTCATTATTCCTGATCTTTGTCCTGCCTAAAATTTTTGTAGTCCTGTTTTTGCTGATTGATGACATCTTCAGAACCGGCGGATACCTGATAGGATTAACCCGGCCTACTGAAAACTTCTTCCCTGAAAGAAGAAAGTTCCTGAGCCTGGTAGGTTTAGGTCTTGGTGGTGTTCTTTCCGCACTTTTCATTGATGGAATCACATTCGGGAAGTACAGGCATACGGTAAGAAAAATAAAGATCAAAATCCCAGGCCTTTCAAAAAGCTTCGAGGGCTATAAAGTAATCCAGATTTCTGATGTGCACAGCGGAAGTTTTTCCGATCCATCTAAGCTGGAACATGCTATTAACCTGATTAATGATCAGAATCCGGATCTTGTCCTTTTCACTGGGGATATGGTGAATAATGTTTCGGATGAATTCAAGCCTTTTATCCCTTTATTTTCAAAAATCAAAGCCAAAGACGGCAAGTTTGCAGTGCTCGGAAACCATGATTATGGAGATTACGTTACATGGACCTCTGCTGATGCTAAAAAGAAAAATCTGGACACACTTATCGAATACGAAAGACAGGCCGGTTTTGACATGCTGAGAAACGAAAACAGAGTGATCGACAGAAACGGAGAAAAGCTTTACATCCTTGGCGTTGAAAACTGGGGACTGAAGCCTTTCCCTCAGTTTGGTAAAATTGATGACGCCTTAAAAGGAGTACCGGAATCCGCACCGAAAATCCTGATGAGCCATGACCCTACCCATTTTGATTATGTAGTCAAAAAACACCCGGGAAACATCTATTTAACTCTTTCAGGACACACCCATGGTATGCAGTTCGGCTTAGATCTGAAAAACATCAAATGGTCTCCGGTACAGTACCGTTACCCAAAATGGGCCGATCTGTATGAAAGTGAAGGGAAAATGCTGTATGTTAACAGAGGGTTTGGAGTTCTGGGCTACCCGGGAAGAGTTGGAGTATTGCCGGAAATTACCTTGTTTGAGCTAAGTTAGTTTCGAGGTGCGAGTTACGGGGTGAGAGAGTCTGAGAGCTTTAGAGTAAATGAGTCTGGAAGAAGGCTGCCAGTTACCGGTTGCTAGTTTATAGCTAGAATCTTGGCTCTTGGTTTTTAGTTCTTGATTCTCACCAATCAAAAGACCAAAGGTTTTAACCTTCGGCACAATCCCTAATCCCTAATCCCTAATCCCTAATCCCTACAACCTGCTACCTACCATCTAAAAAATATAATCCTTCATACGCGAAGTAGCCATATCATTCTCATCGATCCAGGCAAGGAGTGCCTCCAGCTTGTCCTCCATTTTTTTACCCGAAAACAGGCTTCTGTAAAACGGAATGTCAAATCTATACTTTTTAAAGTCGGTGAACTGCCAGGAATTAAGATAGATCAGTACAAAATCATCCTTTTTAAGGGTTTCAAAAACCATATTCTGGTAATACTTCATGGGCAGGATCTGAAATACAAAATCATTATATGGCAGCTGGCTGTATGGTGAGATACTTTCAGGCACAATACTCAGCCCGTCCTCTTCAATGATCTCTGTATCTCTTTTTAGCCTTTTGAACGGGAAAAGAATATCTGCATTATCGATATTGGAAACATAATTGAACTCCAAAGATTTCAGATTTTCCTGAGGCAGTTTAAAATCTTTTTGCCTGATTCCCCGGATCTGTTTTTCCAAAAGATCCTGGATATTTTTTTTGACATTTTCAATTTCCTGCAGATTGGAGTTCTTATTATAAAAAGCAATTTCATGCCCTTTGGATGAAATTGCTTTTATCAAATTCTGCAGTTTTTCTGCGATGGAAATCTCCACAAAAAAACTGGCTTTAATATCATGAATATCTAAAATCCGCAGAATAGCTTTTGTATTGTCTTCTGCAATTTTCAGTCTTTCCACATCCGAAATTTCCGAACTGTTTTTTGCCTCAGCCTCAATATTTAAGATGTTAAAAGTCAATAAAATCATTTAAATTAAATTTTAGATAATATTTATAATTAATTAAAAATCAGATGTTAAATAAAAATTTATTTAAACATTAACTTTAAGTAATTAATTTTTGTTTAATTTCACTCTGAGATTCTTAATCATGTCTTTCGTCATTTCAGAAATTCCGAAATCATAAGTAAGTCCCCAGTCTTTTTTCGCAACAGAATCGTCAATCGAAGCCGGCCATGAATCTGCAATTGCCTGTCTGAAATCCGGTTGATAATCGATCGAAAAATCCGGTATTTCTTTCTTGATTTCTTCTGCCAGTTCTTTAGGGGTAAATGACATTCCACCCAAATTATAAGAAGAACGAACGGTAAGACTTTCTTTCGGAGCTTCCATTAATTTCAAGGTGGCATTAATAGCATCATCCATATACAGCATCGGCATTCCGGTATCTTCAGAAATAAAGCTTGTATATTTCCCCTCCTCTATTGCTTCATAAAAAATCTCTACAGCATAATCGGTAGTACCGCCTCCTGCAGGAGTTTTCCATGAGATAAGCCCAGGATATCTGATGCTTCTTACATCTACTCCGTATTTATCAAAATAATATTCGCACCATTTTTCTCCAGCCATTTTAGAAATTCCATATACAGTAGTCGGATTCAAAACAACATCCTGCCCTACATTCTGTTTTGGAATTCCTTTACCGAATACAGCAATTGAACTTGGCCAGAAGATCTTTTTAAGAAGTCCTTCTTTTGCCATTTCACAAAAATGAAGGAGAGGTTCCAGATTCAGTTTCCAGGCGAAAATTGGCTGCTTTTCTGAAGTTCCAGACAAAGAGAAGCCAGGTGATACACCGTAGTGATCTCATAATCCTTGATTACCTGTCTTACCAGCTGCGTATTGGTAACGTCCATTCTTTCGTAATGTCCTGCAGCAGTAATTCCTTTTTGCCATCTGTCCAGTCCTGATGCTACTACGTTATCAGCTCCGTGGATTTCAACAAGTCTGTTTGTCAGTTCGGTGCCGATCTGTCCCAAAGCACCTGTAATGAGTATTCTTTCCGTATAGGATTCCATTTTACATATTTTTAGAATTGTACAAAAGTAAAAAAATCATACCATCCAAAATAAAAAAGGTATGCAAAAACATACCTTTTTCATTATCCCTGAAAAGAAGCCTTTAAAAGCTCAGGTTGACCCTGGCAAAAAGGAATCTTCCATTCATTCCGAACTGGGATGTATTTCTTGAATACACAAACTGATTCTGGTTGGTAAGATCTACAGGAGCAGCGTTAGCAACATACACCAGGTTGCCGGAACTGTCCAAAGCTGGTGTTTTCACAACATTGGGTCCGTAATTTTTATCCGGATAAACATCAAATAAGTTGTTGGCTCCGATAGTCAGCCTGAACTGGTTACTGAATTTATAGCCTACAGAGAGATCGGTAATCACTTTGCCACCCCAAACAGGATGTTCTGTGGCAACAGCCTGCCCGTTGATAATCTCACCGCTTATAATACCATCTCCGTTAGCATCCATCACATTCGGGTCGGTAACTTTTCCGAAATACACGTTTCTGAGAAGCACATTGAATCTGCTGATCTCAAAAGAATTATTAAGAGAGGCCTTAAATCTCGGAACTGCTTCCTGTAGATAGATCCTGCTGGATTCCGAGTAATACCGGTTGATCTGCCCGGCATTAATCAAAGCATCCGAACCATGAATCTCTCCTATCCTGTTGGTTTTGGACACAGTTACTGCCAAGTCAGAGTTCAATGAAAACTTTTCGGAAAATCTCCCTCTGTGGGAAATCACCCCTTCCAGCCCTTTAGTCTGAGTATCAATAGCATTGGCGAAAAATGTTGCCGCATTGGCATTAGCCTGATCAAAAAGAACCTGTAGATTTTTCTGCGGACTTCCATCAGGAAAAGTTCCGGATGGCCTTGAAAACTGATCGGTAAGAACCACCCTGTTCTTAATTTTAATATAATACCCGTCAACCGTAAAGGTAAGGTTGGCTTGTGGAATTTTAGCAGTAAACCCAGCGGAATAACTTGTTGATTCTTCCTGTTTTAACTGCGGGATACCTAAAAGTTTGGCTGCATCAGAATCATTTGAAAATGTACCCACCTCAAATGCTGTACCTCCTACAAACTGGGTTGCAGTAGCATTGAAATAAATCTGCTGCAAAGAAGGCGCTCTGAAACCTGTAGAATGAGCCGCTCTTAAATTAATCTGATCGGTCAGTTTATATCTTGTTGCAACTTTATAATTGAAGGTAGATCCAAAATCTGAATAGTTTTCATAGCGTAAAGCCGCACTCAAAAGCCACTTATCCGTAACATCCAGTTCGGTATCCACATAAGCCGCTACAGACTGCCTGCCTTTATTTAAAGCATTTTCAGGTCTGAAACCTGGAAATACCTGCGATCCACCCGGTCTGGTAGCTCCAAAGAAGTCGGTTGGTTTTAAAGAAGCATCAGTTGTTGGTGTCTGAATTCTTCCGTTGATATCATAAAGTGCCCAGGATGACTTTTCTCCGTTTTTTATCTTATATCGCTCAAACCTTGCTTCACCTCCGAAAGCGATGTTAAAGCCCTTCAGCCAGTCAACTTTTGTATCAAAATCTGCATTGATGGTATTCTGCATAAAGCTTAATCCCCCTGCATCAAATTCCGTTTTGCTGGGATAAGGCATGGATGCATTGGCAGTGTTTTTAATGGTATAATCAAAAGTATTCTGACCAAAAGTATTACTGATGTCATAATTGATATTCCCCAATTTTCCTTTAAATCCACCCGCAAAAGAAAGGTCAATCACATCAGAGGCTATTTCAGGCAAGAAGCCATTTGGATACAATGAAGTGGATGTCCTATTCTGGTTCGGTCTTCTGAAAAAGCCAGCCGCATTACCATCTCTGTAAGAAATTCCCCAAAGGCATATCCCTTTACTGATGAAGAAAGATCAAATTCTGAATTCATAAAAAACTGGCCGGATGTCAGTTTCGACTGCCCTACCCGCATATTAAAATCATCCCTTGTTAATTTCCTGTAAGCCAGTTCATTTTCAGTGACGTTAACTTTCAACAGGTTCTGCAATTGAGCAATTGTGTTAGCAGACTGAATATCAGCTTGCTGCTGCGCTGTAAAATAGCCAACTTGCGGAGCAAACTGATGGATATAATTTATAATCTGCTGCGTATTTGGAGTATTATTAATGTTACCAAAAAGCGAAGAAATATTCACTCCGTTTTCCAGCGCTCTCTGTTCAATGGCATTATAGGCATTAAAAATATCTCCTGTCGCAGCCATAGCTCTTCTGGTATCGTCCCGGCTTAATAAACTTGCCGTGAAATTGATAAATCCGCCTGCCCCGAATTTAGTTCCATAATTAAGATCTACCTGGTATTTTCCGCCATCCCAGCCTCCATGATGATCATTGGATCCTTTTGAATTAAAAGCTCCCGCCGTAACAGCAGCTGTAAAAGCATTGGTATTTTTCTTCATAATGACGTTGATAACCCCTGCAATGGCATCAGAGCCATATTGTGCAGAAGCTCCGTCTCTCAATACCTCCAGTCTCTCAATGGCAAATGCAGGGATCGCATTGAGGTCGGTCCCTACCGATCCTCTTCCCGGCGAGCCATTGATGTTGACCAAAGAAGAGGTATGCCTTCTTTTTCCATTAAGAAGAACCAATACCTGGTCAGGTCCGAGTCCTCTTAACTGGGCAGGATCTACATGGTCCGTCCCATCGGCTACAGTTGTTGAGTTAGAAGTAAAAGAAGGTGCCGCATAATTCAAAATCTGATTGAGATCCATCTGCGGACTTAAAACCGATTGAGATCCAATATTAATAACATCTACAGGAACAGGAGTATCGGTAGCTACCCGGGCCTTATTTCTTGAGCCGATGGAGATCTTTACTTCATCTACCTGATTAGTCTTTATGGAATCGTTGGTTTGGGCACTGGCATTTGCTGAAATAAAAAACAATACTCCAAGCAAAGCAATTTTCTGGTAATTTTTTCTCATATGGTTCGTTTTATCAAAAATAGCAATTAAATCAGTAAAAAACTACATTTAATTCAATAAAACAATTCATTTAATGAAAATAAACAAAACAATATTAATAAATAAAATAAATTAATCAATATGATTTATTTTTTACATGCAAATAAATAATTTAACGGATAATTTATTTTCCGGTGATTTTTACAGCTATAAACTCCTGTTAAACACATATAGTTTCTTCAAAAATTCTCTACTTTTGTTTAAAACAAAAATCTTATGAAGAAGTTTTTTATTGCAGCAGTACTGTTGGCAAGTAATGTATACTGGGCCCAGTTTACTGATTTCAACATCATAAAAGAGGTGAAAGTAAAGAATAAAGGTGTAGTAGTCTCTGCCCACCCTCTTGCAAGCCAGGCGGGAGCAAATATTATGAAGATGGGAGGAAATGCTTACGATGCTATTGTAGCAACACAATATGCCCTTGCTGTGGTATACCCTCAGGCCGGGAATATCGGTGGTGGTGGCTTTCTGGTAGGTGTAAAAAACAATGGTGAGAAATTCACACTGGATTACAGAGAAACCGCTCCCAGGAGAGCTTCCAGAGATATGTATGTTGACAAAACCGGAAAAGCCAATACAGACCTGTCCCAAAACGGAAGACTCGCCGTAGGAATCCCAGGAAGTATAGCAGGATTCTTTTCGACTTTAAAATATTGCAAACTCCCGATGGACAAAATCATTCAGCCGGCCATTGATCTGGCGGAAAAAGGATTTGCTATTACAGAAATGGAGGCCAATATGCTGAATACCCACAAAGAAAACTTCTTAAAACACAATAAATCTTCTATCGCTTTTGTAAAAGATACTCCCTGGAAAGCCGGTGATCTTTTGGTCCAGAAAGAGCTGGCCGCCACGCTGAGATTAATACAGAAGCTTGGAGCAAAAGGATTTTATGAAGGTAAAACAGCTGAATTAATGGTATCCGAAATGAAAAAAGGCGACGGGATCATTACTTTGGAAGACCTTAAAAATTATAAAACAGCAGAAAGGAAACCTTTGGAATTCGATTATAAAGGAAACCGTGTAGTCACCATGCCTCTTCCTTCCAGCGGCGGTGTATTGCTGGCCCAGATGCTGACGATGGCCGGATACGAAAACCTTGAAAAATATCAGCAGAATTCAACAGAGGCCGTACAGATCATGACGGAAGCTGAAAGGAGAGCGTATGCAGACAGAGCAGAATACATGGGCGACCCTGATTTCATTGAAGATAAAACCGCTTATCTGACTTCGGATGCTTATTTAAAAAACAGATGGAAAAGCTTCAGCTTCAGTAAAGCTACACCAAGCTCAGAAGTGGGAAAAATCATCGAACAGCCAAAAGAATCGACACAGACCACCCATATTTCCGTTATTGACAAAGACGGAAATGCCGCTTCTGTAACGACTACCCTTAACGGATACTATGGAAGTAAAGTTGTTGTTTCAGGGGCAGGATTCTTTTAAACAATGAAATGGATGACTTCTCTATCAAACCCGGTGTCCCGAATATGTTTGGAGCCGTAGGCGGAGAGGCCAATTCCATACAGCCTAATAAAAGGATGCTTTCTTCAATGACTCCTACTATCCTGCTGAAAAACGGAAAGCCTTACATGGTAGTGGGAACACCGGGAGGAACTACCATTCCTACTTCAGTTTACCAGTCTATTGTGAATGTGGTGGATTTTAAACTGAATGCCAATATTTCAGTGAATGCCCCAAAGTTTCATCATCAGTGGCTGCCTGAGAAAATTACGGTAGAAAACAATTTCCCCGAAAGCACGATTGAAGCCCTTAAAAGCAAAAATTATGTGATCGAAAAAATAAAATACATCGGAAAAACCGAACTGATCCTGATGGATGACAATGGAAACATCCATGCTGTGGCAGATGGCCGCGGGGATGATTCGGTTGCCGTGCAATAATCGACTATAGTTTTATAACATATGCTTCGGCTCCGCTCAGCATGACATCTCTGATAAATATAAGTGTAGAGACCGTAAACTGTCATGCTGAGCGGAGCCGAAGCTATTTCTTTAAAAACGAGCAATTCAGTCAAAAACGTTTTTATAAACTTTCAGAATCTTCTATTTTTTGATTTCTCCTTCTCTTTTCAAGGCCTCCGGATTATTTTAACTGACATTTGTCATGTTTAAGATAAAAATTCTTAATTTTCCGCATCCAAAATAAAAAGAATCTCTTGAAAGCGAAACAAATTCATCAACAACTTTATTTTCAGGTTATTATTGCCATAGCAGCAGGTATACTTCTAGGTAGGTTTTATCCTGAACTGGGCGAAAAAATGAAACCATTGGGCGACGGGTTCATCAAGCTGGTGAAAATGATTATAGCCCCGGTGATTTTCATTACTTTAACGCTTGGAATCGCGCATATGACTGACCTTAAAAAAGTCGGACGTATTGCCGTAAAAGCCATGATCTATTTCTTTACATTTTCAACCTTAGCCCTGATCATCGGGCTTATTGTCGGAAATCTTTTGCAGCCGGGACATGGTCTCAACGTTGATCCCGCTACCCTGTCAGGAGATGTTTCACAGTATCAGCAGAAAGCCCATGATACCACACTGACCGGCTTTATTATGAATATCATTCCTGAAACCCTTTTCAGTCCGCTGGTTGGCGAAAACATACTTCAGGTATTACTTGTAGCCATTTTAATGGGTGTTGCACTGGTTTTAACCAAAGAAAAAAGCCAGAAAGTAACCGATTTTTTACAGGATCTGTCAACCCCGATATTCAAAATTGTCCACTTACTGATGAAACTTGCCCCGATCGGAGCTTTTGGTGCCATGGCATTCACCATTGGGAAATATGGCCTTCATTCAGTACTGAATCTTATATATCTAGTGGGAACATTTTATATTACTTCTATTCTTTTTGTAGTATTGGTTTTGGGTGCCGTAGCCTGGTATAATGGATTCAATATTTTTAAGCTGATGTTTTACCTGAAAGAAGAACTGCTGTTGGTTTTAGGAACAAGCTCTTCCGAATCGGCACTTCCGGGAATTATGGAAAAGCTGGAAAAAGCAGGCTGCTCAAGAGCTATTGTGGGCCTCGTGGTTCCAACAGGATATTCTTTTAACCTGGATGGAACCAATATTTATATGACACTGGCCTCTCTTTTTATAGCACAGGCCCTGAACATTCATCTTCCGTTGGAAAAACAATTAATGCTGCTGTTGGTGGCTATGCTTAGTTCAAAGGGTGCTGCGGGAGTTACGGGAGCAGGGTTCGTTACTCTGGCGGCAACTTTGGCTGTAGTTCCGGAAATTCCCATTGCAGGAATGACTTTGATCCTGGGAATTGATAAATTCATGAGTGAATGCAGAGCACTGACAAACGTTATTGGAAATTCTGTAGCAACAGTAGTGGTTGCCAACTGGGAAAAACAGCTGGATAAGACCCAGCTTCAATACTGTCTGGATCACCCGACTGAAATAGAGAAAAAACTGGAAATCTGATTTTAATGAAAATAATATGTGTAATTAAACTCTTATTTGTTTTAGCTATTTTAATTCCAATATTTGGAACGTCTCAGATCAATGACAATAATATACGATTAAAAGCTCTACGAAAAGCTCTGATTGGCAAAGAATTGACTTTTGGAAAATGGAATGAGAAAGGTGGAACAGAAACTCATTTAACATATCTAGGCACTGTAAAGACAAACCGTGGGAAAATATATAAAATCCTGAATTCAACCTGGATATGGGGATTATCCAGCAGAGCAACAAATCGGATTTTGATTTTTAATGAAAGAAATCAATACTTAGGAAACTATTATGTGTCTCTGGACACAGATTTACCGACTGAATTAAAAAATAGAATTTTAATTTTCCAAAATACAGATTTAAACTGTGACAAAAAGATAATATCAAAAGTCAGTTTTAAAAACGGTTTACCCAGGCAATTTTTCAGAGAATGTAAAAATGGTTATGGTGATATTTACGGATTCGACGGGACTAACTAATTAAAAATACAATACTTATATTAAAATATTTAAACTTGACGGCTGTACTTTTACATGAACCGGTGATTTTATTTTATTAAACTCACCATCAAGATGCCAGTTTTTAGTATTTACCTTAAATGAAATTTCGGAAACGGGAAGATAAGTCACGTACTCATCATCCTTCAGCCTTTTAGTAAACATCCTGAAAGCGAAAAGCGCTGAATAGGTCAACGGGAATTTTTTCACCAGCACCATATCGACCAAACCGTCACTTTTACTGGCATTCGGGGCAATGTAAGCATTATTCCCAAACTGGCGAGTATTGGCTATATTAAGCATCAGATACCGGCCATTGTACTGCTGGTAGGCTTCATCAAAGAATTTCACCTTGATAGGTTTGTAATTGAAGAATGTTTTCAGAGATACTTTAATGTAATTTTTGAATCCGCGGGTGGTTTTTTCGAATTCCTTAACAACTTTTCCGTCAAATCCTGTTCCTGAAACGTTGATAGATAATCTGCCGTTAACGGTAAAAGTATCAATCTTTCTGGAAGCTTTCGCTTTAATCTTGTTTAAAAGCTCATCCAGATTTTTGCTGAATTTGGTTTCATTTGAAAAGCCATTTCCGGATCCGGCAGGAAAGATGGCCAGAATTTTATCTGTATTGATGAGATTTCTTGCTACAGTAGAGATGGTTCCATCTCCTCCGATGGCCACAAAGATATCAACATTGTCAAAATTTCCCCTGATAAAATCATCTGTCGCCGGAATCGATTCGGAGATATAATATAGAGGATTGCCAACCTTTTTTTGAGCTCGTCAAGAAACGGCTGATAATTTTTTTGGCCGAAAAGGGATTAATGATAAAAGCTGTTCTTTCCATTACCGCAAAAATAAAAAATGCTTCCACATCCGGAAGCATTAATTTACTTTATTTTCATTCTTTCTTTAAATTCTGTATTAAGAGTTCCCTTCAATTCTTCCCATGATACTGGAATTACAATATCTCCGGCAGCAAAAGCTGTAATTTCATACGGACTGTAGTGGAAATAGAGGTTTTTCTGATCAAAATAGAAATTATCTGTAGCAGGAATCACTTCTACCAGCAGCATATCTGAATTTTTTACGTCACCTCCGTTGTCACTTGTCCCACTGTGAATTTTATTGATGTTTTTCATCAAAATACTTTCAAGCTTAGCTTTAGGCATTGAAGTAATATCTTTAAGCTCTAATTTTTTGTTGTTTTTAAGATCGAAAACTCTTTCTGAAAATCCATAATTATCGTGAGCACCTCCTTCATAAGAGCTCCAAAGGTAGCTGATGTGTAAATAATCATTTTCATTGGAAACCAGATTCATATGGGAATTGGTGTACCAGTCCTGCGCGTAAGAATCTGAAATCCAGTCTTTGCTGTCGTCTTTTACAGATTTGAAATATTTATTTTTATCACTTTCCAGATAGGACTGAAGTCCTTTTTTAGAAAAATCTTTAATGCCTTTATTTTGAAAATAAATACTGTCCAACAGCTTTTTGTCTTTCAAAGATGGAAAAACGAGCAGTTTGGAGGTAAAGCTTACCGTAAGTGAATCTGCAATCTTGGATGAATCACTTACTTTTACAGAGTCTACCGTAAATTTTTCCGGCTGGGAAGTTTCTGTTTTATCGGCTACGGCTGTATTTTCTGTTTTTTTACAGGCTGAAAAAGCAAGAAGTGAAGAAACAGCCAGAACGGCGATGGTATTTTTCATAATTATTTTTTCTATCCTAATGCAAAAACCATTCAAAAATGAATGGTTTTGCAAAATTATTCTGAAAGAATGGTTTTTTATGATTTTTTGACCAGGCTTATCACCTGGTTTTCGCTTTTTGAAGCGGTCCCCCAGATCTGCTTGAATGCAGGATAATATTCTTTAGGATAATCCGGGCTGGCAATTTTTGTGGTGGAAATTATTTCAAGTTTGTTGCCTTTCTGCTCGGCTATATAGCTGTATTCAATTTCTTTATCTTCTGTAACGATCTTTTTACTTTTAGGCATTGCTTCTATAACATAGCCTTCCGGTATTTCAAGAGTTACTTTTTTCACTTTAGTAAATGAAGAAATAAAGTCGATCGAATATTTTCTTTCTTCAGCCTGATCAAATTCATTGGAATTTTTACTTAAAAACAGCATTGGATTGATGATCATTTTCTTCCCTACTTTATCGATAAGGTTGTCTGAAGAGAATTTCATAGTGCTTTCAAAATCTCCGTTATCCAGTATTTTCGATTCAATTCCTGTAAAATCTATTGAAAAGTTTTCTTTGTACTGCTTCTTGTATTTTTCGGCATTCTCATCGTAGCTTTCTTTAACAAACATGGCATATGAACCGGTATCTTTATCGGAATAGGTTCCTGAAATACTGCCATCCTCATTAATCTTCGCTTCTGTAGTGAGATAATTGTAGCTGGTGGTTGTATTTCCCATCTCCATCAGGGAAGCCTTTTCTTTAGCTATTAAAACACCATACTGGTTCCAGTCTCTTGGCGGAAGGTTATTCATAGATGCCTGTTTTGAAGTGGCATCATACATCATGAAGCCATCTTTCATCTTTACAACTGCAATCACAAAATTCATCCCGATTATACTGGGAGAAACCAGGTTAATCAAACCGTTGTCTACGGTGGAAATAACAAGTGGATCAGCTTTCAATCCGGCTTCTCTAAGCATCATGACAAGAAAAAGATTAATTTCCGCTGCATTTCCTGTTTTGGTTTCTAAAAGTTTTTTTATTCCGTCTTCTGTATAAATCCCGCGGTCTTTGTTCCAGGTAAATGTATTTTTCACATAATTAAAAATAGCATCGGCTTTTTCAGCATCGGAATTTAAGCCTGAAATAACAGAGGTTACCTTTTCTTTAGCGAGTTTAGTTTTTTTCAGTTCTTCTCCAAAATCTTCATCCTTATACAGCTTATCTTTGATTTCTTCCCAGGAAGAGGAGTACATTTTCAATTGTCCAAAATTAGTGGAATGAAGCTCGGCACTTATTTTCGTACGGTAATTCCTGTCATTTTTAACAAATTTCTCAGTTTTGAATCCTTTCAGGTTTTCATATCCGAATCTATAGGTTTTAAACGGCATTCCATACATCGTTTTTTCTTCTACTACTCTGTATTTTGGAGTCAGGGAACCTGTATAATTCACATTATAGGATATATGCGAAGGACTGTCCAGAATATATTCCGTGTAAAGAGAAGGCGCATCCGATTCTATCAGAATTTGCGGAACCGAGTATAGAAACGGAGATAAAACTTCGTATTGATATTCTATTACAGAGCCGTTTTTCACATTAGGGAAAGCAAATTTAGTTATGGTTGTATACTTACTTTCCTTACTTTTATATTTTGAGCTCTTATCTACTTTAGTAGGAACCGCAGTTCCATTTTCGAGATTATAAACGAAAGCTTTCACTTTGCTTAAAGTTTCTTCGTCATTGCTGGAATTTCTATATAACGGAATCTCGAGATTCAACCAGTCTTCCGCTTTATCTTTATTATAGATTTTTACTCTGTAAAAAACATTTTTTCTAAGAGTTCCTGTGGCAGGATCTACATTAAAGTGTACCGATTTGTATAAAATTTCTGCAGAGGCATTTTCGTCAAGCTCCGATTTTGTCTTGGACAGATCTGCATTGTCAAACTTCGGTGGATCCAGAAACTCGTGCTTCTGACCATTTACAGAAATTATAATCCCAAAACAGAAAGCGGTTAATAGTATTTTTTTCATGGTTAAATTTTAGTCAGTAATATTTTAGAATTATCCATATTCAGGGTTTTCTTCCTGAAGCTTACATAATCGTTGTATTTTTCTTTTGGAAATATCCCTTTGTTAATTTTGATAAACCTTGTCACTTTCAGTGATTCTCCGTTTTTCACAAGAGTTAGTTTATAAGTTCCGAATTCGGAATTAATGGTTACATTTTCCGGAACCTCATCTATTTTATAATTTTTAGGAATGGCATAATCAATTTCGTATTCATCCTGGAAAGACTGTCCAATTTCAAACGGAAGCTCTCTGTTCTCATCAGATTTATAGAAATTATTGCTAAAAATAGGTACAGCTCTGAAAAGTAAATTAGTGCCTGCGGTTTTTGAATAATTATTAGCTTTAAAATCCACATTGAACCTGATCACAGCATGGTCTTTATCATTCACAAGGTCTTTCATGTCAACCTTTTCAAAATTCAGCACATCAAAACTTTTTTCAAAGCATCAATTCTTTCTTTTGGTGATAAATAAGTATATATCAAATTGTTATCGTACTGACTTCCGGTATAGGCAAACTGAATTTCCCCATTGATGCTATTGTCTTCAGTAAGGTTAATTTTTAAAACCTGCTTTTCTCCATTCTGTTCAGCAGAATAAGATGGTGTATTGATCAGCTCTATCCCTTTTTTGGTAACAGCAAGAACATTTCTGTCTGTAGTGTTATAACTTAAGTGATTATAAGCGATCTGCTGTGAAGTATTTTCGAGCCAGATATTTCCTTTCTCTGTAGGCACCATAAGAATGGCATGGTTTCCACCCATAGATGGAAAATCGGGATCAAAAGAAATATCAGACGAACCGGAATTGATCACACAATAGTTGGAAGGAATACCGGCTTCGTTCAATAAAGTTTTCATGTAATTGGTAAGCCCTTTACAGTCGCCATATCCTTTTTTCTGAACTTCATCAGGAAGCATAGGAAGCCATCCTCCAATACCCAGCCCGACAAATATATATCTGGTTTTCGACTGCATATATTGGTAAAGTTTTTTCACTTTTTCTTCTGTTGAGCCTTCCAATTTCAGAGCAGCCACCTCCGCTTTAATGGCCGGAGTAGATGCAGAAACAGGCTCTACAAGGTTGGCATAATACCAGGTTCCAAAATCGGTCCAGTTATTCAACCCTCCCTGCTTTCCTTCCAGATTGAATTTCGTCAGGGCAAAACTTACTTTAGGCAATATTTTTTCAGGCTGAGGGAGCATGAGTACATCATCCATAGCCGGAACATTTTTATAAGAATAAGTTTTCTCGTTACCATTATCAGCTACAGTAACTGCAGTATAATTGTATTTTGAAGGATAACTTTTGGTCTTAAGGTCAATCCCGGATTTATTGATTATTTTAAACTGAGCTTCTTCCAAAGATGTATTGGGCGAAGAAAACGGTACAAAATCAGGAATGAAAATGGTATTTTCATCAGTGATCTGGTACGAAAAATCAATAGTATAAGGATAATAGGCAGAGGTATAAGGTAAAGCTAAAACCCTGTTATCCGAATAAAACACTCCTTGGGTATTGTTGGCAAAGTCCCCGAAATCAGATTTTGAAAAACTTTTTACTTTCTTCCCGGATTCATCATAAACCGTCACCTTAACTTCAGAGATATTATCTCCTTTTTGATAAGGAATATAGATCAGGGCTTTGGAGTCTCCATCTTTATTTAAGACAGTAGTTACTTTATTATGCTGATACCTGATTTCGTCAATTTTGTTAATCTGAACGGTTGTAAAATCTTTTCTGATTACAACATTGGCATTTTTCTTTAAGTTTTCAGGGATAGCAGAAACCGGATAGGTTTGTGCGAAATATAGTGAGGCTGTAGATAAAGCTCCTAAAAATAATATTTTTATCATTGCGGATGTATTGTAAGATATTGATTATCGATTAATTATTATTTTTTCTCTAAGGTAATGACCTGGTTTTCAGAATCGGATATTACTTTCCATATCTGTTTAAAGAAAGGATAATATTCTTTAGGATAATTCTGACTTGCAATATTCACTTTTGATGTAACTATTAATTTATTACCTGAAGTTTCAACTTTATATTCATAAGATATTTCTTTATCATCAGTCGAAATTTTCTTTTCTTTTGGAAGACTGGAAACTTTATAATTTTGTGGTATTTCCAATTCAATTTTCTTTTCTTTTTCAAAGGCAGAGATAAAATCGATCTGATATTTCCTTTCATCAATCTGGTCGAAGGATTCATTTTTCTTGTTCAGAAATAAAACAGGATTAATAATCACTTTGTTTCCTACAATATCCATTAAACTATTTCCTGAAAACTGCATACGTGATTCAAAATCACCATTCTCAAGGAGTTTAGACTCCACTTCTTTGATATCCGCATTGTATCCGGTTGTAAAAGACTGATTATATTTATCCTTATTAATATCAAATTCATCATAAGACTCTATAGCATACATTCCGTTATCCTTCTGTACAAAAGTTCCTTTCACAAGAGAGTTTTCTACATCCAGAATTGCTTTAATCGCCAATTCTTTCTTGCTAATATCAGTATTGGAGTAGGAGAAGCTTGTTCCCTTATCTTTTTCTATCAGTATTCCGAAATCATTCCAGTCCCTTTGCGGAAGAATATTTGCTTTTGAGCTAAATGATGTTGCATCATAAAAATAGACCTGACCATCAATTTTTACCGATACCAGCACAGTATTCAAATTTCCAAGACTGGGAGATACGATATTTAATATTCCATTATCTACTGTAGAGATCAGCAAAGGATTAGCTTCTATTCCTACGCTTCTTAAAAGCTTGATCAGGAAAAGATTAATTTCTGCACTGTTTCCTGATTTTGTTTTCAGAAGCTGTCTGAGGCTTTGTGAAGTCAAAATAGCATCTTTTCTATTCCACTTATAATTTTCTTTTACAAAACTGAAAATTTTATTTGCCTTTTCTACAGAGTTATTACTGCCTCTTATCTTATCTGGGAGCATATCGCCTATATCACCTTTTAAGAAACCACCGAAATCGTCATTATTGTCAAGCCGTAATGCTACTTCATTCCAATCTTTCACCTCTGAATAAATGAAATAATTCCCTTTATATTTCTTTAGCTGCGGTCTTATTTTCCCCCGATACCGGTCCGTGTCTTTTACAAATTTTTCTTTCTGAAGCGACTTCATATTTTCGTAACCGAAACGGAATATATTGTACAATGCACCTAAACGGTCCTCTGTGCTGGAAACAGTGTATTTTGGGGTAATGATATTTCCGGTGTTGTTAAAATGATAAACAATACGATCATCCGGATATTCCAAGTTATATTCCTGATAAACCACAGGTATGTCATACTCAAGAAAATAGGTAAGATTTACAGCATTATTTGTTACCACTTTATAGCTGTATTCAATGATAGATCCATCCAAAACATTGGGTACAGCCAGTTTATATATCTTCAAGCCTTTTGTAAAGTTTTCTTTAAGCTGCTCTTTTTTATCAATTGAAATTTTCTCTACCTTGTTATTTGTAAGATTGTAGATTTTTACATCATATTTATCCAGCCTGTCTTCAAAAAACAGAGGAATTTCTATATTCAGCCATTGCTCTGCATTCTTTTTATCATATATCTTGATTTTGGAATAATATTCCTTTTCTATAGTATTATCAGATAGAAAACTATATCTTACAGAATTATAAAGTATTTCCGCCGGTGCATTTTTCTCTATTTGTGAGTTAGCTTTTCTTAGATCGTCTTCATTAAAGACCGGCCTGGCAAGAAACTTATGTTGTCCAGAAAATAAATTAAAGGCAAAAAAGCATATTGTGATAAGACTTTTATAATGAGCCGCCATAGTATTTTTTATCATTTGTTGTTATAATTGGAATAAATTTTTGAATATTCAGATTAGTATATAAAATTTCCTCTGGTTGAAAATCTTTTATTAGCTTTATAGTATACTTCAATAAAAGTTTGAATCAAGAATAAATACTATAATCTTTGTGCAGGAAATAAAAATGCTGGTTACAGCTCTTATAAAAATTTTCATCATGGTTATTAAAATTGAGCAAAAATAATAAAATCTTAATAAATGTTAATTTTTTATTTCAATATAAATTAAAAAACACGATAAAAAACTAAAAATCAATAATTTAAATTTACAACCTTAACATTTTAAATCTCCAAACAAGGATATCAGAGTTTAAAATAATTATTCATCTTTAATATCAGGACAAAAAAAGACCCCATTTCCGGGGTCTTTTTACTTTATTTTTAAGATCAATTATGCATCAATATTAGCATATTTTGCATTTTTCTCGATAAATTCTCTTCTTGGTGGTACTTCATCACCCATCAGCATTGAGAAAATACTGTCGGCTTCCACTGCATTATCGATGGTTACCTGTTTTAGAATTCTATGTTCAGGGTTAAGGGTAGTTTCCCAAAGCTGTTCAGGATTCATTTCCCCAAGACCTTTATAACGCTGTACTTCTACTCCTTTTCCGTCCGGAGACATTTCCAGAGTAAACTCTTCACGCTCTTTTTCGTTGTAGGCATACACCTTTTTGTTTCCTTTCTTTAATAAATATAAAGGTGGCTGAGCAATATAAATATATCCGTTCTCAATAAGTTCCTTCATAAATCTGAAGAAGAACGTAAGAATCAGAGTAGAAATGTGAGACCCGTCGATATCGGCATCGGTCATGATAACTATTTTATGATATCTTAACTTAGCCATATTCAAGGCTTTACTGTCTTCTTCTGTTCCTACAGAAACTCCAAGAGCGGTATAGATATTTTTGATCTCCTCATTATCATATACTTTGTGAAGCATTGATTTTTCAACGTTCAAAATTTTACCTCTTAAAGGTAAAATAGCCTGAAAATGCCTGTCTCTACCTTGTTTGGCAGTTCCACCTGCGGAATCTCCCTCTACCAGGAACAGTTCAGACTCTTCCGGATCTTTGGATGAACAGTCGGATAATTTTCCGGGAAGTCCGGAACCACCCATCGGCGATTTTCTCTGAACCATTTCACGGGCTTTCTTCGCTGCCTGTCTTGCTTTTGCTGCCAGAACCACTTTCTGAACGATAATTTTCGCTTCATTAGGGTTTTCCTCCAGGAAATTGGTAAGCATTTCCCCTACAATTTTATCTACAGCACCGGAAACTTCAGAGTTCCCCAGTTTTGTTTTGGTCTGCCCTTCAAACTGAGGTTCCATTACTTTTACAGAAATTACAGCAGTAAGTCCTTCACGGAAATCGTCACCGGTAATTTCTACTTTTTCTTTCTGTGGAATTCCCAGATCATCGGCATATTTCTTCAGCGTTCTTGTTAAAGCACGTCTGAAACCGGCAAGGTGGGTTCCCCCTTCATGGGTATTGATGTTATTAACATACGAGTGAAGGTTTTCGCTGAATGATGTATTATAGCGCATTGCCACTTCTACAGGAATTTCATCTCTTTCCCCTTCCATGAAGATTACGTTTTCCATAATAGATTCACGGTTTCCGTCAATATGGGCAACGAACTCTTTTAATCCTCCTTCTGAATAGAAAACTTCTGTTTTGAAAGACCCGTCCTCCAACTTTTCTCTTTCATCGGTAAGGGTAATGGTAATTCCCCTGTTAAGGTAAGAAAGCTCTCTTAAACGGCTTGCTAAAGTATCATAGTTGTAAACCAGTTCTGTAAAGATAGTATCATCCGGCTGGAAGAACTGTTTGGTTCCTCTTTTGTCACTGTGACCGATTTCTTCAACTCCGGTTTGGGCTTTTCCTCTTGAATATATTTGCTGATACACATTTCCGTCTCTGTAAACAGTAGTGATCATTTCATTGGAAAGTGCGTTCACACACGAAACCCCAACTCCGTGAAGACCTCCGGAAACTTTGTAAGAATCTTTATCAAATTTACCTCCTGCCCCGATTTTTGTCATTACAACCTCAAGGGCGGATTTTTGCTCTTTTTCGTGGAAGTCGACCGGAATACCTCTACCGTTATCACTAACCTCGATTCCGTTTCCTTCTTTAATGCTGACGAAGATGGTGTCGCAGTATCCTGCCAACGCTTCATCAATAGAGTTATCTACTACTTCATAAACCAAATGATGGAGACCTCTTACTCCTACATCACCAATGTACATTGAAGGACGCATACGTACGTGCTCCATTCCTTCCAATGCCTGAATACTACTAGCTGTATATTGTTTCTGACTCATATAAATTATTAAAATCCTGCCAAATGCAAAGACCCACAAATATCGTGATTTTTTTCGACTTATGAAAGTTAAAATATGTCAAAAAAGAGTGGAGTTTTTATGAAAACCCAGGACGTGATTTTGCTTAAAAAAGTTTAAAGTTATTATCTATTTCCCAAATATCAACTGTATTAAATCATATCCTGCATACCTAATTTATTCTTAAATTTATTACTCAAAAGTTGATTATATGGATGATTTTATTGCAGCCCGCGCGCAGATGGCTCTCTCGCTGGGTTTTCATATCATTTTTGCATGCGTGGGAATGGTAATGCCTTTTCTTATGGCTTTCGCCCACTGGAAATACCTGAAAACCGGTAATGAAGTATACAAAGGTCTTACAAAAGCCTGGAGCAAGGGAGTTGCTATTCTTTTTGCCACCGGGGCTGTATCCGGAACCATGCTTTCTTTTGAGCTGGGCCTTTTATGGCCGGCATTTATGAAACACGCCGGACCGATCTTCGGAATGCCGTTTTCCCTTGAAGGGACTGCATTTTTTATTGAAGCTATTGCCATTGGATTCTTTTTATACGGCTGGGAAAAATTTAATAAATGGTTCCACTGGTTCTGTGGGTTTTTAGTAGGCTTAAGCGGACTGGCATCAGGAATCCTGGTAGTTGCAGCAAATGCCTGGATGAATTCACCTGCAGGCTTTGATTATATCAATGGGCAGTATGTCAATATAGATCCTATTAAAGCGATGTTTAATGATGCCTGGTTTCCACAGGCCCTTCATATGACGGTGGCAGCATTCTGTGCGACAGGATTTGCAGTAGCCGGCGTTCATGCCTTTTAATTATGAAAGGTAAGAATGTGGAGTTTCATACTAAAGCGTTCAGGATTGCTGCCGGATTTGCTTTGATTGGAGCGTTTGGGGCACCTTTAAGCGGTGATGTAGCAGCAAAGTCCGTTGCAGAGAGACAACCCATCAAACTGGCCGCAATGGAAGCTCATTTTGAAACTGAAAAGGGCGCTTCATTCGTGCTCGGAGGAATTCCTGACGAGGAAAAAGAAGAAGTAAAATATGCCATTAAAATTCCGAAAGTGTTAAGTTTTCTGGTAAGCAATGATTTTAATTCTGAAGTAAAAGGTTTAAAGGATTTTCCCAGGGACGAATGGCCTCCTGTAGCTGTTGTTCATTATGCTTTCCAGATCATGATTTTTTTCGGTGTTGTGATGATCTGTATCGGGGCTGTGTACCTTTACTCTTTTTTCTTCAAAAAGGAATGGCTGACCAAAAACTGGCTTTTAAAAACATTCCTGATCGCTACCCCTTTCGGATATATTGCTCTGGAAGCCGGATGGACAGTTACAGAGGTTGGAAGACAACCCTGGATTATCTACGGAATCATGAGAACGGCTGATGCCGTAACGCCAATGCCAGGCATACAGTATTCTTTCTATTTCTTTACCGCTATTTTCGTATCCTTATCGCTGGTCATCATCTTCCTTTTGAGAAGACAGATCCAGATGGTACCGAAACTTTATGACCCTACAGACGCTCAGTTTAACGATAAAAACAAAAAATCATGATTTACGTTGTTATAGGCTTTCTTTGGCTTTCCATCTGTCTTTATATTATTTTGGGTGGCGCTGATTTCGGAGCCGGAATTGTAGAGCTTTTCACCCACAAAAAGGCCCGTCACAAAACACAGGAAATCATGTATGAATCCATTGCCCCTGTATGGGAAGCCAATCATATGTGGCTGATTATTGCTATTGTTATTCTTTTTGTGGGGTTTCCTGACATTTATACGACAATGTCCACCTACCTCCATATTCCTTTGGTTCTGATGCTTTTAGGAATTATCGCAAGGGGAACGGCTTTTACATTCAGACATTATGATGCTGTGAAGGATAACTGGCAGGTTTTATATACCCAGATCTTTTACTACGCAAGTCTTTTGACTCCATTTTTCCTGGGTTTGATTGCAGCTGCAACGGTTTCTCATTCTATCAATCCTGATGCAGTTGGATTTTTAGATTTATATATTTTCAGCTGGCTGAACTGGTTTGGTGTTTCCGTAGGACTTTTCACCGTAGCACTTTGCGCTTATCTGGCTTCCATATTTTCATTAAGGGAAACGCGGGATAAAGCCGATCTTACATTAATGATCAAAAAGTCAAAGCAAACCATGGTTTTTGTAGTGGTTACCGGAATATTGGTGTTCTTAACGGCATATATTTCGGATATTCCTCTTTTGATGTGGGTATTTTCAAAACCATTGGGAATTATGGCCATATCTTTCGCTACAATTGCTCTTCTTCTTATCCTTCGGGCCATGAATCAAAGAAAACTGCTTCCCGTACGGGCACTGGCAGGTTTCCAGATGGTAATGATTCTTGTGGCAGCAACTTATCAGCATAATCCGGATATTATCCTGCTCGGAAACGGACAGCACCTTTCATTACTGGAACATATGGCTCCTCCGAAAACGATAGCGGCTTTGGGATGGGCTCTCATGCTTGGCTCACTGTTTATCCTTCCGTTTTTGTTTTATCTGATGGGTTCGTTTAGCAGACAGAGAAAATAATAAAAATATGATTCAATATAAAGACAAAGCAGACCTGGTTGATGCCATAAGGAAAAATTATTCCCTTTATGATCAGGAATTCGACGATATCAAAGAAGAGGAAAAAGATCTGCTGAAACCAGGAATTGATAAAACACCTGCTCAAAATATTTCCTACCAACTGGGCTGGACCAGCCTTCTCCTACAATGGGAATCCGATGAGAAGAATGGTATTGAAGTAAAAACTCCCGCTCCGGAATATAAGTGGAATAATTTAAAGGGGTTATACGAATCTTTTTATGAGAAATACAGCTCTTACAGCCTGAATCAGCAAAGGGATCTGCTTAGAAAACAGGTGAATGAAATTATCCAATGGATAGAAAGTCTTGATCATGAAGCATTATTTCTTCCGGAACAGAGAAAATGGGCGACCACTCCAGCAAAATGGCCGGTCTGGAAATGGATTCATATTAATACTGCTGCTCCGTTTAAAAATTTCAGGACACAGCTTCGGAAATGGAAAAAAGAAAACCAGTAAATTTGTAAAAAAAGCTGCCTCAAATTGAAGCAGCTTTTTATTGTATTTAATTATTTTTTAAACCAGTTTCATCAAAAGATTCTCATCAATCTTCTCCACTTTCACCAGATTATTTTTAGTCAAGGTTTTAGATGCTTTATCCCACTTTTTACCGGATAGCTGGCTTCTCTCTTTTACTTCAGCCAAAGACATCGCCTCTTCCTGGGAATTAAGGATTTCAAGAATTACTTTTTCATCTTCACCCAATTCAATCTGAGGAACCGTTTTTTCCGGTCTCATCTGAGGGAAGAATAAAACTTCCTGGATGGATGCATTGTTCGTAAGGAACATAATTAGTCTGTCCATTCCGATTCCTAATCCGGAAGTTGGCGGCATACCGTATTCCAGTGCTCTTAAGAAATCCTGGTCGATAAACATGGCTTCATCGTCTCCTCTTTCTGATAAGGCCATCTGGGATTCAAAACGTTCTCTCTGATCGATTGGATCGTTAAGCTCTGAATAAGCGTTTGCGATTTCTTTTCCGCAAACCATCAATTCAAAACGCTCTGTTAAGCCTTCTTTACTTCTGTGTTTCTTGGTCAATGGAGACATTTCAACCGGGTAATCTGTAATGAAAGTCGGCTGAATGAAATTTCCTTCACATTTTTCACCGAAAATCTCATCAATTAATTTTCCTTTACCCATGGTTTCATTCACCTCGATTCCGATAGATTTGGCAAAATCAAACAATTCCTGTTCAGTTTTCCCGGTGATATCGAAACCTGTATACTTCTGGATCGCTTCTGTCATGGAAACTCTTGGATAAGGCGCTTTCCAGTTGATGGTATGCTCTCCGAAAGTAGATTCCGGGCTTCCGTTAACCTGAGTCGCACAGAATTCCAGAAGTTTTTCCGTAAAATCCATCATCCAGTTGTAATCTTTGTAAGCCACATAGATCTCCATGGCTGTAAATTCCGGGTTGTGGGTTCTGTCCATTCCTTCATTTCTGAAGTTTTTAGAGAACTCATAAACACCATCAAAACCTCCTACGATCAGCCTTTTCAGATACAATTCGTTGGCAATTCTTAAATATAAAGGAATATCTAAAGCATTATGATGAGTAATGAAAGGTTTTGCTGCCGCTCCTCCCGGAATCGACTGCAGAATTGGCGTTTCAACCTCAAAATATCCGGCATCATTAAAGAAAGTTCTCATCGCATTGAACATTTTTGTTCTTTTTACGAAGATTTCTTTCACCTGCGGATTAACCGTTAAATCTACATAACGCTGTCTGTATCTGAGTTCAGGATCTGTAAATCCGTCGTGCACTACTCCATTTTCATCAGTTCTTGGTTGAGGAAGCGGGCGTAAAGCTTTGGTAAGAAGCGTAAAGCTCTTAACTAAGACAGTCATCTCACCTACCTGAGTGGTAAATAGAGTTCCTTCAATACCGATAATATCACCGATATCTAAAAGATGTTTATATACTTCGTTATATAGTTCTTTATCTTCACCCGGACAGATCTCATCTCTGTTGAAATAAACCTGGATCTTACCTTTAGAGTCCTGCAATTCAGCAAAAGAAGCCTTTCCCTGAATTCTGCGGGACATTAATCTACCAGCGATCTTCACCTGTTTATTCTCAGAAAAATCCTGTTTTATAGATTCTGTAGTATCTGTAATCGTATACTCGTCCGCAGGGAATGCATTAATTCCCATTTCAGTAAGCTTGTTCAGCTTTTCTCTTCTAATGATTTCTTGTTCTGATAATTGCATTTCTTATTTTTCTAAAAGCGTACAAATTTAGGCATTTTTGGTGAGTTGTCAATGATGATTTTTTTAATTGTGAATGCCCAATGGTGAATCTGATTCACAGTGAATTTTCCTGTGCAGATTTAAATAGATTATTGATTTGCGCAGCAAAATTGACAATTGACAGCCAACCGTTGACCTTTAAAACCAACCTCTTCTCTCCTTTTGAGGAATAAAAGTCCATGCCAGCATCCTGCTGATTTTCTGCCCCTGCGCCATATCAATTATTTTAATATCTACAGCTTTGACTTTCTTTAAAAGTGTGGTTAATTTATGAAGATTATCTTTTTTAGATACCAGACATGTAAACCAGAGAACCTGTGAAGAATAAAGAATACTTTCTTCAATCATTTTTGTAATGAAAGCTATTTCACCGCCTTCGCACCACAGTTCCGACTGCTGTCCGCCAAAATTCAGCAAAGGCTTTTTAGATTTTGATTGATTGATATTTCTCGTTTTTCTCAGATTTCCCTTCAATGCAGATTCTTCAGAATCATGAAACGGAGGATTACACATAGAAAATGTAAAACGGTCTCCAGTCTTAATGATATTTTTAAAAATATGGTGAGAACCAGGTTGTTGTTTTAAACCGATAACAGGTAATAAGTCCCGATTTTGATCTAAAATATGCTGTGCATTTTCCAAAGAATCAAGGTTAATATCGGTTCCCAGCATTTTCCATCCATAAGATCTATGGGCCAATAAAGGGTAAACAAGATTTGCCCCGGTTCCGATATCCAGGCCGGATACAGAAATTCCCGTCGGGATTTCAGAATTTTCTTCAGCTAACAGGTCAGCAATATAATGGATATAATCTGCACGGCCGGGTATGGGAGGACACAGATTGGTCTCAGGAATATCCCAGCCCTTAATATGGTAAAAATGTAAAAGCAATGCCCGGTTAAGAAGTTTAACCGCTTTGGGAAGACTAAAATTAATGGTGCTTATTCCGTAAGCATTAACGAAAACATAGTGTTTCAGTTCTGGCACACAAGAAATAAGCTGATCAAAATCATAAGGATTGCGATGCAGATTTCTTGTGTGCAGACTGGATTTTTCGGCAGACATTATTTATTTTTTCTGGCTCAGAATATATTCTACCATTTTTTTGGCATCTTCTTTAGATACCTGTGGATGGGCAGCCATCGGAACGCCTCCCCAAACTCCGCTTCCGCCTTCTATGATTTTGGAAGCCAGCAATTCAATATCTTTTTCAGAATATTTCTCTGCGATTTCCTTATAAGAAGGTCCTATCATTCTCTCGTTCACGGCATGGCACCCTGAGCAGTCTAAAGTTTCAATGATCTGGTCACCTGAAAGATTAGCTTTTGCCGGCTCTGAAACAGCGGCTGTTTCAGAAGACACCTCTGGTACCTCCGTATTTTCTTTTTAGAACAGGAAAGGATAAGCAACCCCATCATTCCTGTTAAAAGCAATTTTTTCATTATTTTTTGGCAGCAGTAGAATCTGTTTTAGCAGCAGGATCCGGCGTTGTAGGAGTAGCTGTTGCAGCAGGAGCAGCCGGTGTTGATTTAGCTGTAGAATCTACTACTGTTGTAACCTCTGGTTCCGGCAACATCGTGTTGCTGTCTTGTAATGGATGTTCAGTTTTTTTAGAGCAGTTTACCACGAATAAACTTCCGATGAATGCAATTGCAAATACTTTTCTCATTATTTTTCTAAAATTTAGACAAAAATATAAAAAATAAGCTTTTAAACTCATGACTTATCTCCACATTGCTATATTTTTCAATAAAATTAATGATTATATGCGCCAATAATTTTAAATTTAAGCTATGATTTTAATATCCAAAATTCTGTTTTTCACCAGTCATCACGGTTTTTACACTGTGATTATTCTTCTGGTATTCTTTGGACTGCTTTCATATGTGACCAAAAAAGCATGGTTTCTGATTCCTATCATCCCTCTGGCTATTCTGAATGGTGTGGCCGGACAGTATCTGAACGCATGGTTTTTAAACAAATATGGTGTAGAAAGTACAGCAATCATCACTTCTGATGTAGAAACCAATTCTACTCTGAACGACATGTACATTCATGATTATGAAGCTATTGTAAAAAAACAGGACGGCAAATATGTATCTACTTATTTTTCTACGACAAGCGCTACGATTTATCCGATCGAAAATGCCATCAGGATCCCGAGAACGGAACAGCATTTCCCGGTAAAATACATTCCGGGATATGAAAAAAATATAGTAATCCTGTATTACCAGTCTGAAGAAGGCAACGCTTTGCTGGAATATGAAAAGATGGCTCCGGTAAATTCCGCAAAGATTAAATATGAAGCAGACAGAACGAATAAGGAATTTATTGAAGAATACATTTCAGCTTTGGAGGATTATGTAAGTTCCTATGACAATGAAGAATACAAAGCAAAAATTGAAGAATTAAAAAAGGAACTGAAGCAGCTTAAATAAAGGATTTCAATATTAAGTTTTTTTATTTTTGGACGTTTTTTGTTTTTTTATTAAAAAAATTTCTACATTTGTACCATGTTTAATATGAGCAACAATAATTGGTGGTGGCTTTCAAACTCTTCGTCGGGTCTGAAGGTATTGTCATGTTGCTAAAAGATAGCAGGTAATTAAAACAAACAATATATAATAGGCTTTGACGGATTCCGTTGAAGCCTTTTTTATTTCATTTAAACAAAAAAATACAAGTCAGATGACCACTCAAAGAATAAAAATAAAGACCGGATCTAAAAAAACATTGGGAGATCTTTATACTCCAATGAATATCTATCTTCAGATCAGGGACAGATTCCGGGACACTATCCTTCTGGAAAGTTCAGATTCCAAGAATATTGATAATAATTTCTCCTTCATTGCAGTGAATGCTGTGGCAGGAATTGAAGTGAAAAACCTTACCGAATTCGAAATCAAACTACCGGGTTCAGATCCTGTGAAGCAATTGATAGGTGAACGGAATATCACGGATATTTTTGAGGAATTTCAAAGTGTTTTTGAATGTGAAACTACGCATGACCCTATTGAACAGACCGCGCAGAGCCTTTTCGGGTATACAAGCTTTGAAGCAGTACAGTTCTTTGAAGACATCAGCTTAAAGCCTCAAAGTCCGGAAGTAGAAATTCCTATTCTTCGCTACAGACTGTATCAATACGTTATTGCCATCAACCATTACAATGATGAGATGCATATTATCGAAAACCAGATCCCTGGTTTGAAATCAGAGCTTTATCTGCTGGAAAACCTGATCAGAAACCAGAATACCCCCGTCTACCCTTTCGAAAAAATCGATAATGAAACTTCTAACCTTACCGATGAAGAATATATCGAACTGGTAAAAATAGCCCAGAAACACTGCATGCGAGGTGATGTTTTCCAACTGGTGCTGAGCAGAAGATTCGAACAGAAATTCAAAGGAGACGAATTCAATGTTTACCGTGCCCTTAGGAATATCAATCCTTCGCCTTACCTTTTCTTTTTCGATTATGGAAATTATAAATTATTCGGTTCAAGTCCCGAAAGCCAGCTGATCATCAAAGATCATAAAGCCGTTATTCACCCCATCGCAGGAACTTTCAAAAGAACCGGACACCTTGAAACCGATCTCCAGTCTATTGAAGCTTTAAAAAATGATCCGAAAGAAAATGCAGAGCACACGATGCTGGTAGATCTGGCCAGAAATGATCTTGGAAAGCTCGGTAAAAATGTGACGGTAACAAAACTGAAAGAAATCCAGCTTTTTTCACACGTTATCCATATGGTAAGCGAAGTTACTGCCGACCTTCCTGAAAATATCAATCCTCTTGATATGGTTTCTGCCACTTTTCCGCAGGGAACTTTAAGCGGAGCCCCAAAACATAAGGCCCTTCAGCTGATTGATCAGTATGAAAAAGATTCCCGCGGTTACTACGGCGGATGCATCGGGATGATCGGGTTAAACGGAACCTGCAACCAAGCCATTATGATCCGTACTTTTTAAGCAGGAACAACACCCTTTATTACCAGGCCGGAGCCGGATTGGTAGCAAAATCTGTCCCTGAAAACGAACTTCAGGAAGTAAATAATAAATTGAATGCTTTGAAAAAAGCAGTAGATAAAGCAGGGAAAATTGTGATGAACTAGGTTGGAATTCGCGTTCCGAGTTGCGAGATCCGGGGTTCAGGATTGAACAATTAAAAACCAGTAACTGGCAACTAGCAACTGATAACTAGTAACCACCAATAAAAAACAATTAAAAAGACAAAAAATGAACAATAATATAATTAACGAACAACCTAAAGTTCTGGTTTTTGATAACTACGACAGTTTCACCTATAACCTGGTTCAGATCATTGAGAGAATTCTGGATCAGAAAGTAGATGTCGTAAGGAATGATCAGATCACATTGGAAGAGATTGAAAAATATGACAAAATTATCCTTTCTCCGGGCCCGGGAATTCCGGAAGAAGCAGGAATTTTACTGGATCTGATCAGGGAATATGCACCGACTAAAAGTATTTTAGGTGTTTGTCTCGGGCAGCAGGCTATTGCAGAAGCTTTCGGAGGAAACCTGATCAACCTTTCTGAAATTTTCCATGGAGTGGCAACCTCTGCTGAACTGGTGAAGGAAAATACCAAAATTTTCAAAAATCTGGCTTCAGGAATAGAAGTCGGAAGATACCACAGCTGGGCGGTGAATCCTGAAGGCTTTCCTGGAGAACTGGAAATTACAGCCGTAGACAAAGACGGAATGATCATGGCATTGCAGCATAAAACCTATGATGTACATGGCGTACAGTTCCATCCTGAAAGCATTTTAACTCCTGACGGAGAAGTGATAATCAAAAACTTTCTTTTAGATTGAAAACTACAGAAATACCTATAAAAGCACCTCAGATGAAAGAAATATTACAATACCTGTTCAATCACCAGACTTTGTCCAAGTCGGAAGCAAAGGCCACGATGATCGAGATCGCACAGAATAAATTCAACTCTGCAGAAGTCACTGCATTTATCAGTGTTTTTCTGATGCGGAATATTACCCTGAAAGAATTGGAAGGTTTCAGAGAAGCACTGCTGAAAATGGCCGTTCCTGTACTTCTTGAGCCTACGGATACCCTGGATATTGTAGGAACCGGAGGTGACGGAAAAAATACAATCAATATATCAACCCTCGCCAGTTTTGTGGTGGCCGGCGCAGGACAGAAAGTAGCAAAACATGGAAATTACGGAGCTTCTGCCACGACCGGATCATCCAATGTAATGGAGGAACTTGGCTATCAATTCAAAAGCCATTCAGACCAGCTGAATGAAGAGCTTGAAAAAGCCAATATCTGTTTTCTTCATGCCCCTTATTTTCATCCGGCCCTTCAGTCCGTCGGAGCTTTAAGAAAATCTCTGGGGCTGAGAACATTCTTTAATCTTCTCGGTCCGTTAGTCAATCCTGCGAAGCCAAAATATTCGGTAATCGGGGTTTATAACCTTGAAATTGCAAGGATTTATCAATACCTTTTACAGAAAGAAGAGCGTGAGTTTATTCTTGTTCACGGTTTGGATGGATATGACGAGATAAGCCTTACCCAAGACAGCAAGATCATTACGAAAAGTGGTGAAGAGATTTATTCTGCCGAAGATCTCGGATTTGGTTCCGTAAGCCCGGAAAGCATCAAAGGAGGCGAAACCCCTCAGGAGTCTGCAAAGATTTTCAGGAACATTCTGGAAGGAAAAGGCACAATACAGCAGAATTCCGTAGTGCTTGCCAATGCAGCAACCGCCCTTTTTCACACCAGGAAATTCGGGCCGTATGAAGATTGTGTTGCCTTGGCAAAAGAAAGCCTGGAAAGCGGAAAAGCCCTGAGAAGCCTTGAATTATTGATTAATGGTTAATGAAGTTGCCGGCAACTAGAAAAAAGAACATGACAATACTGGATAAAATTATTGAAAGAAAAAAAGAAGAAATTGCAGTTTCAAAAGCGAAAATTTCAATGGAAGGCTTGAAGAGTTCTGAATTTTTTGGAAGACAAAACTTTTCACTCAAAGAATCCGTCAGAAATAAAAGTGGGATTATTGCTGAATTTAAGAGAAAATCTCCTTCAAAAGGGATCATCAATGATAAAGTTCAGCCTTTGGAAGTAGCTTCTGCCTATGAAAATTTTGGAGCATCCGGAATTTCTATCCTGACGGACAGCGATTTTTTCGGAGGAAGCTTTGATGATATTTTAAAAGTTAGAGAACATATTGGTATCCCCATTCTCAGAAAGGATTTTATGGTGGATCAATACCAGTTTTACGAAGCAAAAAGTATCGGTGCCGATGCTGTTTTGCTCATTGCTGCCTGCCTCTCTCCCGTTCAGGTTTTAGAATTCACAGAACTGGCACATCAGCTCGGCCTGGAAGTTCTGCTTGAGATCCATACAGAAGATGAGCTTAAGCATTTCAACACTGAAATTGATCTCGTTGGCATCAATAACAGGAATTTAAAGGATTTTAAAGTTGATCTTCAGCATTCCGTGCTTTTAAAAGACCAGCTTCCGAAGAATGTACTGTCTGTTGCAGAAAGCGGCATTTACAGTACGGAAGATTTCAAATATTTAAAGGAAAAAGGATTCGACGGTTTCCTGATGGGGGAATATTTCATGAAGAATGAAAATCCTGCCAACCAATTTGCTGAATTTATTTCTGATGTAACAAATAACAGTTAATCAATTTAACAATGAATAAAGACCGGTTATCTAAACTGAAAGTATGCGGAATGACCCAGTTGGATCAGATTCATGAACTGATTTCCATGAAAACAGATTTTCTTGGCTTTATTTTCTATGAAAAATCACCGAGGTATGTTCTGAATCATTTAAATCCGGAAGATATTCTGAAAATTGATCATCCGGGGAAAACCGGGGTTTTTGTGAATGAAGAGATAGATATCATAACAGAGTTCGCAGAAAAAGCAGGATTGAATCTCATCCAGCTTCACGGTGATGAAAGTGAAGATTTTGTAAATCAATTAAAGCAAAGCCTGCGACCGGAGATTAAAATTATAAAAGCCATCAGGATCGGAAATAATGATCCGGAAACGAGGCGAAAAATAGAAAAAATGATAAATTGCCATGTTTCAGCTGTGGATTACCTTCTTTTTGATACGGATAGTAAAGCCTTCGGAGGAACAGGGAAACAGTTTGACTGGACCCTACTGAACGAATTGGAGATTCCGCTTCCCTATTTCCTGAGTGGTGGTATTTCGGAGGAAAATATTGAGAATATCAGCCTTTTGAACCAAAAACCTTTTGCAATAGACATCAATTCAAAATTTGAGCTGAAACCGGGAATTAAAAACCTGGAAAAAATAAAAAAATTCATTTCGAAAGAGTCCTGAAGGATTCAATTTTAAAAAAAATACACATAAGATGATGAATATACATCTGCTAAAAAAAACATTTTATAAAACCCTGTTTCCGCCCAGGTTTGGAAACCCAAAAATCCAGGATCTGTACAATTTTGTTTCTCAGAATGACAGTGATGCGGAATATTGGACCATCGACGGGCAGTTGCAGGAATTTATCGAAATTATCAAAATCTTTGATGAGACAGACGTCCAGTATTTCTTTGAAAGAATCGGACTCTGGAACAGTTATTATCTTGTGATTATTTCCGATAAATTTTTAGACAGCCATGTGAAGGCAAATATCAAATACGATCTGGGAAAGGTTTATGCTAAAATTTTTCTGCTTTATGAAGACTCGGATCCTTATTTTCTGATTGACAACCTGGAAATTGCCGTTACCATGTACGATTCAAAAATAGATATTGCCACCCTGATTGATCTGATCAGTAAAATTGAACTGCTTCATCATAAAAAGCTGATCACCAGACAGCAAAGAAACCATAACATTCAATTTATCAACAGTTTGACCGATGAATTATCAAATTAAAGTGCCAGATGAGCTCACAGATCACGAAACAGAATATATTCTGAGTCTTTGGGAAGTCCCTGAATGGAACGAAATGACACCTGCTTATTTCCGGAATTTTTTTAAAGATTCGGAATTTCACATGCTATCAGATTCCGGAAATGAAATATTGGCAGTAATACGGCTCAACCTTGATTTTATTCTGGAAATATCAGGAAAAGAGTACACTTTTGCTGAGGCAGTCGGACTCGTTTCTGCCCTGGAAAAAAAGGCTACGGATCGCAGCTCGTTCAGCTTTTTAAAGAAAACCTGATTGAAAGGAATATAGAAGCCATAGGATTCTGTGCTACCGGTCTTCGCCCCTTTTATCAAAAATGTAATATCGAAAACCTTGAAAACAGAGCCAAAGCTATCCTGGAAAATACTAAAGACAGATGGATCAGCTCTGAAGACGATGATATTTTGATTTTCAATGCTTCCGGAGAAACCCGGGAGCTTCTCAGAGAACTCGGACCTGAAAAAAATGCTTATTTAATTGACTAAAAACAATACAATGAATTATAGAAACCCTGATGAACATGGATATTATGGCGAATTCGGAGGCGCTTTCATCCCTGAAATGCTATATCCTAATGTAGAGGAACTGCAGAAAAACTATCTTGAGATCATTGAATCTGAAGAATTTCAGAAGGAGTATCAGGACCTGCTTACAAACTATGTAGGACGGGCCACACCGCTTTATTTTGCTAAAAATTTAAGCCAGAAATATAATACTCAGATTTATTTAAAAAGAGAAGACCTCAACCATACCGGAGCCCATAAAATCAACAATGCTTTGGGACAGGTTCTTCTTGCCAAACGCCTTGGAAAAACAAGAATTATTGCAGAAACAGGAGCCGGACAGCATGGTGTGGCCACAGCTACGGCCTGCGCCCTGCTTGGACTGGAATGCATTGTTTATATGGGTGAAATCGACATCCAGCGCCAGGCTCCGAATGTGGCAAGAATGAAAATGCTGGGTGCAGAAGTTATTCCGGCAACATCAGGCTCCAAAACCCTGAAAGACGCTGTAAATGAAGCCCTAAGAGACTGGATCAATAATCCCGTGACCACTCATTATGTCATCGGAAGTGTGGTGGGACCTCATCCTTTTCCTGATCTGGTGGCCAGGTTCCAGAGTATTATTTCAAAAGAAATCGGGGAACAGCTGAAAGAAAAAATCGGGAAAGAAAATCCTGATTATGTGATTGCCTGTGTAGGCGGAGGAAGTAATGCCGCAGGAACTTTTTACCATTTTGTAGAAGAAAAAGAAGTGAAGATCATTGCTGCAGAAGCCGGCGGTCTTGGCGTAGATTCGGGAAAATCTGCCGCTACCACTTTCCTGGGCACACTGGGGGTTCTTCACGGAAGCAAAAGTCTTGTGATGCAGACTGAAGACGGTCAGGTGATTGAACCCCACTCCATTTCTGCGGGACTGGATTATCCGGGAATCGGACCCTTCCATGCTCATCTGTTTAAGGAAAAAAGAGCAGAATTCTTCAGCATCAATGATAAGGAAGCTTTACAATCTGCTTTTGAGCTCACCAAATTGGAAGGAATTATTCCCGCACTGGAAAGCTCACATGCGCTGGCTGTCCTGGATAAAAAGAAATTCCGCGAAAATGATATTGTTGTGATCTGCCTGAGCGGCCGCGGGGATAAGGATATGGAAACGTATTTAAAAAATCTGTAATTATATGTATTCATGTAAAATGTATTTATGTAAAATGATTTACAATGCATGAAAATAAGCAAAGTCGATAAAAATTTTAAAGTGAATCATGAATACATTCTACATAAATACATGAATACATTTTACATGAATACAAAATATCTAATATAGTAGAAAAACAATGAAAAAACTAAATATATACTTCACAGCAGGAATTCCTCAATTGGAAGATACCGCTGATATTATAAAACTTATTCAGGATGCCGGTGCCGATATGATGGAAATCGGAATGCCCTATTCCGACCCGGTAGCAGACGGCCCGGTCATTCAGCAGGCCCACGAACTGGCCTTAAAAAACGGAATGACCATTGAAAAATTATTTTCCCAGCTGAAAACCGTGAAAAATGATATTCATATTCCAATTATCCTGATGGGATATATTAACCCTGTTTTAAGCTTCGGTTTTGAGAAATTCTGTCGTGAATGTTCGGAAAGCGGAGTTTCAGGACTTATTATTCCCGATCTTCCGCCTATTGAATTTGAAAACAATTATCAGCAGATCTTAAAAAATACAACCTTAATTTTACGTTTCTGGTAACTCCTGAAACTTCTGATGAAAGAATTCTGTATTTAGATTCTTTAAGCTCAGGATTCCTGTATGCCGTAAGTTCCTCTTCTACTACAGGAAACGACAATGCTGTGCTTAAAAATGAAAATTACCTGTCGCGTCTGGCGTCACTTACATTAAAAAATCCGGTAATGATAGGTTTCGGTATCAAATCCAGGGAAGATTTTGAAAATGTGACGGAAAAAGCAGCCGGCGGAATTATAGGAACAGCCTTTGTCAATACCCTTCTGAACCATAAAGACTGGAAGAACGCTGCCATAGATTTTATCCATGCTGTAAAAGGTTAAAATTCACTAAATTTGTATGTCAGAAAAATGGCACGGAATTACGATCCGTTACGGCCATTAAAAGAAACAGACATCAGCATATGAATACACATCAAAATAAATCAATAGAATTTGAAGATCTGGGTATAAAAGAATACCAGCCAGCCTGGGATTATCAGGAAAGCCTGATGAAAAGTATTATTGATACCAAGATCAAAAACCGTGATTTACCTGCCGAACAACAAATCATTACTCCCAATCATTTTTTGCTGGTGGAGCATCCTCATGTGTATACCCTGGGAAAAAGTGGTCATGAAGAAAATATGCTTGCCGGCATCGACAAACTGAAGGAAATAGATGCCACTTTCGTAAAAGTAAACCGTGGCGGAGACATCACGTATCACGGTTACGGACAGGTGGTTGGATATCCCGTACTTGATCTTGAAAACTTCTTTACAGATATTCATAAATATATGCGGAATCTGGAAGAAGTGATCATCAGAACAATTGGTGAATACGGCCTTAAAGGAGAACGTTCCGAAGGAGAAACAGGTGTCTGGCTGGATGTGGGAAAACCTTATGCCAGAAAGATCTGCGCGATGGGCGTAAAAGCCTCCCGATGGGTAACCCTTCATGGTTTTGCTTTGAATGTGAATACGGACATGCGTTACTTCGAATATATTATACCGTGCGGAATCAAAGACAAGCAGGTAACTTCTTTAAAAAGGGAGCTTGAAAGAGAACTTTCCCCTGAAGAAATGGAAGACCTGAAAGCAAAGATCAGAAAACACTTTGCAGATGTTTTTGAAGCTGAACTTGTCACTAAAGTGGTGTGATCATAACAGGCTACAAATTTTCATAAAATATGTTTTTCCACTTTCCGCCTAAAAAAGCCGATTCCAATGACCCTACTTTCCTGGTTGTTGAAAATATTTTTTTGCAAAATTCAAACGGGAAAGTATAACCACCACCAAAACCGTATTTCTTACGCAGGATACATTGGTATTTATATTGAAAGGAAATAAGCATCTGCATATAGACAATGAAACCATAACAGTCAGCTCCAATGAGATCATTTTCTTAAGGAAAGGAATTTATGCGATGGCAGAATATTTTGAGGAAGGCCTCAATTTTGAAGCGATCCTATTGTTTCTGAATCCTCAGATTGTACAGGAAGTGATCTCAGAGTATGGGCTCAATATCAGCCATACCGTTCCTGATGTTCAGTTTTTAAAACTATCCACGAATAAAGTCATTGAAATATATAAAGAACAGCTCCAGGAATATTTTACCAACAACAGCTTAAAAGACAAGGGCATTTTGCTTCTTAAGCAGAAAGAAATCCTGTTTTATATTCTTAAAACAATGCCGCTCCCGCAGACCATGGCTTTCTGGAGTTCCGTAGTCTCAACCTCAACGGAAAGTATGATGTATACTGTAGAAAAGTACCTCTTCCGGAATGTATCGGTGGAAGATCTTGCCAGGCTTACCAACAGAAGTGTTTCCACCTTTAAAAGAGAGTTCAATGCCGTATATGGCTGTCCTCCCAAGAAATGGATCAATCAGAAACGCCTTGAACATGCAAAGCTTCTCCTGAATAATTCAAAAGATACTATTTCCCAGATATCAGACCAGTGCGGATTTGATAATTCTTCCTATTTCACCAGGGCATTTAAAAAAACATACGGCCTCACTCCTTCCGATTTCCGGACGAATTGTTATACATAATGAACTTTTTGTACTAACCCGCTGACTGCTCCTATCATTAATTTTGGCTAAAAAAAGATATGAAAATATTAATTGTAGGTGGCCACGGAACCATTGGAAAAAAAGTAAAAGAATCTTTACAGGAGCGTCACGAAATAATTACTGCCGGAAGAAATAGCGGGAATATCAGCGTGGATATTTCTGATAAAAACTCCATCCGGAAAATGTTTGAACAGCTGAAAACCGTTGATGCCTGCATCTGTACGGCGGGAACCGGTTTTTATGGTGATTATTATTCAATGACTGAAGAAGATATGCTTCCCGGAATAAAAGGGAAATTAATAGGCCAGATGAATCTTGTCCTCATCGGTAAAGATTTCCTCTCGCGAGAAGGTTCATTTACCCTTACCTCGGGCATTGCTGCGGAACATCCTGCTAAAAACGGAACTGCAGTAGCCATGATTAACGGTGCCATTAACAGTTTTGTCCTCGCGTCCTCACAGGAACTTAAAAATGATTTGAGAATCAATGCAGTAAGCCCCGGACTGGTTGAGGACAGTTTTGAAAGGTATAAAGGCTTGTTTCCGGGATATAATCTTGCCCCGATGGATAAAGTTGTCAATGCTTATATTTTAAGTACAGAAGGCGGCGTAAATGGCAAAATCCTAAAAGTCTATTCATAATTTAAGTCATTCTTGACGTCTTAAATATTCTCCTGATGAATATAAATCCCACATTCAGCAGTGTGGGATTTTCTATGTTTTACAATTCCATAAATTTTATTGATACAGAACAAAAGCACGTTAAAACCATTTAAAACAAAGGTTTTTAATGAATAATTACTAAAATAATTGAATTTTTATAAAAAATAATTTGCTGGTATTTTATTTTTATTTACTTTTAATATCACAATAAAGTGAACTATTTTCATACAGGCTTTACATAAAAACGACACACCAAAACTTAAAACAATATATTTATTACTAATCACCAAATTATGAGAATTATGAGAAAATTTTTGTTATCAATGATGGTATTTGTGACAGCCTTGTCATTTAATTCCTGTACAGACTCCAACGCAGAACAGCAAATGAGTCAGAATGAAACAACCACCAAAAATCTAACGGATCTTGGAAAAACTATTCCGGTAGGGATAGAGGACGAAAACGGCACTCTGAAAGTATCTTTTATTGTTACCGCCCAGTTCTATACCATAACTCCTACAAAAGAAAATGAAAACTACATCAATCTGATCAGGGAAGCGGCAAAGAACGAAACTCCTATCCAGGTTTTCATTAAGCCTAATACTCATGAAATTGCCAAAGTAGAGAAAGGGAATGAAGAAGACATCCGTTTTTTCAAATCGGCTTACACCAAACAGGTTAAAAATGAAACCAGCAAGTTAACAAGCGTTCTTCCCAATGTAGCCACATTAAACAGCATGTTTACCCTGATCAAAAACCAGGCTTGTGGTACTTCTACTGCATCTTCACCCTGCATAACCTTCAGATATCCTGTAGACGGATGCTACGCAAGAGCCCATAAAATGAGACAAATCCTGATCAATAACGGCTATGACTGTGAGAAACAGTTTGTATACGGAAATTTAAAAGCATCTACCGGCACCTGCTGTGTAGCATGGAGCTATCACGTTGCCATCCTGGTAAGCTATAAAAATGCTTCAGGTGTTACTGAAAAAAGAATTATTGATCCTTCCCTCTTCCCAAGCGGACCCGTTACGGATACAACCTGGAGAAATGCCTGCATCAATACAAGCTGCGGATCTGCCTCTGTATCATCTTATGCCAATACCGCCGGGAATGTTTACTACAGAAGCCCTGGAGCGTCTTATCTTTATGATGATAATCTGGTGAACACCAACTGCGTACTGAATATTTTCTCTTCCCTCTCAGGATGCTCTCCTTCACCGGCTCCAAGTGTGGCAAGCTGTGGATTTTAATTAATTTAAACAGCTTCTGCCGCTTTTTTCATAACTTAATTGCAGAAGCTGTTTTATCAAATATTTTTTTATGAAAATCTGGACCTATATACCCCTAATACTATTTATGATCACATCCTGTTCCGGAAGCTCAGGTTCACAAAGCCTGACCTGGTATAATAACTCGGTTATCACCAATGTTTCTGAAGACCCTGAAAAACCGGAAGAGTTTACCCGGGTATCCATAGGAATAAGTCCGCAGGTTTTCTATTTGTCTAAAAAAGGAACAGAGTATACATCGCTCCTTGAAAAAGCAGGACAAAGCCATAAAAAAGGAAAAGCATATAATATAGGTATTGAAAACAACACCAATATTATAAAACAGATCAACGAAATTCACTGACCCGCTTTCCCTTTTTATTCGTATTTGCACTTAAAAACTGACTGAATTATAGAGTTCAAATGATTTCCTTATAAATCCCCATCCCTGATACGATGGGGATTTTATGATCTTATCACTGAAATTCCCGCATCCACCCTGATCTCTGCCCCGTGAATATAAGATGCCTCTTCGGAAGCCAGAAACAGTACGGTGTTGGCAATTTCAGAAGGCTCACCTTGCCTTTTAAGAGGAATAGTGGGAATAATACCGCTAACCGCAGTTTCAATCTGCTCAGGATTTAAACCTGTATTGTTAAATATATTGGTTTTAATATGTCCGGGACTGATTCCGTTTACCCGTATTCCTCTTTCCGTAAGCTCTACAGCGAAAGTTTTAATAAAGGACTGCACGGCTGATTTTGCAGCTGAATAAATTGAAAAATCGGACATTGCAATCTCAGTTGCCACAGAAGTATTGAAAATAACCGAGCTTCCTTTCTTCATTAATGGCAATACCTGCTGGACCGTAAAGAACGGGCCTTTTACCAGAGTATTGAAGAGTTGGTCAAAATGATTTTCATCCACATTTTCAATGGGGAAAAACTTTCCGAACCCGGCATTGGCAAATACAATATCAATATGTTCTGTATATTTTCTCACTTGCTGCTGAAGGTTCATCAGATCTTTCATGTTTCCTGCATCAGATACAATTCCGTAAGCATTTTCACCTAATTTTTCCAATGCATGATGCACCGTCTCTTCACTTCTGCCGGTAATGATTGCTTTACCTCCTTCCAGGATGAACTTCTGTGCTGTTGCGAATCCCATTCCATTGGTTCCGCCGGTGATCAGGGCTGTTTTGTTTTTAAATCTCTGCATTATTTTTTTGTTTTAAATCTGTTGCAAAATTTCAAATAATGCATTTCATAAAAAATCCGATTCCTGCGGAGTTATTTCCTTTATCAGTTTTTTCTAAAATGGGGATCAATTAAATCTATTAAAATTAAATTGCGCACAATTTAATTGGTTCTATATTTGCATAGTTATTTCAATCAATGAATGCAGATTCATGATTAATTAAAAAATATAATTTAAAATTAGAAAAATGTCATTAATAGAAAACTTACAATGGAGACATGCTGTAAAAGCATATGATCCTTCAAAAAAAGTAACAGAGGAAAATCTTAATACCATTTTAGAGGCAGCAAGACTGGCTCCTACTTCTTCGGGTCTTCAGCCTTTCCGCATCATTGTTGTGGAAAACCAGGAATTAAAGGAAAAAATGATGGCCGGAGCTTTGAATCCTGAAGTAATGAGAGATTCTTCCCATGTCCTGGTATTCGCTGCCTGGGACAGTTATTCCAATGAAAAAATCGATAAAGTATACGATTATCATACTGATGTAAGGGACTTACCAAGAGGACGTTTCAGCAGTTATACGGATAAGATCAAAGAAATATATGGCGCTCAGACTCCTGAAGAGCATTTTGCCCATACAGCACGCCAGACTTATATTGCATTAGGGTTAGCGATGGCTCAGGCTGCAGAATTAAGAATCGACAGCACTCCTGCAGAAGGATTCAGTAATGAAGTTGTGGATGAGATTCTGGGATTAAAAGAACTGGGACTAAAAAGTGTGAGTCTTCTGTATCTTGGGTACAGGGATGAAAAAAATGACTGGCTTTCTACGATGAAAAAAGTAAGGATTCCTATGGAGGAATTCATCATCAGGAAGTAATATATTACCTAAACTTTCATTTTCATCTTATGGAAAATTCAAAATCGTTACAGCTGCAAAACCAGATCTGCTTTCCACTTTATGTGATCGCAAAAGAGATCACAGGTCTCTACCGTCCGTTTCTTGATGAGATCGGCATTACCTATCCGCAGTATCTTGTGATGATGGTATTATGGGAAAATGATGGCCTTCCGGTAAACCATATCGGTGAAAAACTTTTTCTGGATAGCGGAACATTAACACCTCTCCTGAAAAGGCTTGAATCCAAAGGAGTTATTTCCAGAAAGAGAAAAAAAGAAGATGAAAGAGTGGTTGAAGTATTTCTAACCGAAGCCGGAAAGCAGCTGCAAAAGAAAGCCTGTGAAATTCCTGGAAAAATACAGACTACCATTGGAATAGAAACAGAAGATCTGCTCCATCTCAAAGAAACGGTCTTAAAAATATTAAACAAAATAGAAAATAAATGAAAACATTATATACAACACAAGTAACCGCACAGGGAGGAAGAAACGGTCATGTAAAAAGTGAAAACGGAGTTCTGGACCTTGATGTAAGAATGCCTAAAGCTTTAGGCGGCGCCAATGATGACTTCGCTAATCCTGAAATGCTTTTTGCAGCCGGATACTCAGCGTGTTTTGACAGTGCCCTCAACAGAGTGATCAGTTTATCCAAAGTAAAAACCGGTGAAACAACCGTTACAGCACAAGTCAGTATAGGTCAGCTGGACAACGGAGGATTTGGCCTGACTGCAGAACTGGACGTAAATATTCCCGGAGTTTCTATTGAGGAAGCACAGGAATTAACGGAAAAAGCACACCAGATCTGTCCGTATTCTAATGCGACGAGAGGTAATATAGAGGTGAAGCTTTCGGTGACAAATAACTAAGAGGAGTTCCTTTTTTATAAAAAAATCTGTTTCTTTGGAGGCAGATTTTTTTATTTATTAATGAAAACCAGCTCAACCATTGCAACTTTACCGTCAAAGTGTAGAAGCACATTAACAGAAATAGTACACCAATAGTATGAATAGTAATTTTTTGATTGTCTTTCTGTTAGCTCTGTGTATCTTATTAATTAAATACTACACTCCCAAAATAAAGGGGTTAATTGGCGAGAATAAAGTTTCAAAAGCTTTAAAAAGGCTCAATAAAGAAAAATACATTGTTCTGAATAATATTGAATTGAACATTAAGGGCTCCACTTCACAGATAGATCATATTATTGTTTCAAATTATGGAATTTTTGTCATCGAAACCAAGAATTACAAAGGCTGGATTTTAGGTTATGAAAATGATAAATTCTGGACTCAGGCCATTTATAAATACAGACGCAAGTTTTACAATCCTGTTTTGCAAAACCAGGGTCATATCTATGCTTTAAAACATATACTGAAAAACTATAAGTATCTGAGGTACTACTCAATAGTTGCATTTACAAAAAGAGCGACGCTTAAAACCAAAACATATACTGATGTTGTTTACATTAACAGATTAGTTAAAACAATAAAAAAATATGATTCGTTTTATATTAACGAGCAAACTAAGAATGAAATTGTTGCCATAATTCTAGCAGCAAAAACAAACAGCCGGAATAAAGACAAAAGGCTCCAGGCTAATTCTAACATCAATAAGAATATTGTATGCCCGAACTGTGGCGGAAATCTTATTGAGAGAAGCGGTAAATATGGTACTTTTCTGGGCTGCAGTAATTATCCGGGTTGTAAATACACAAGGAATAAAAAGCAATAAATTTTATTAATACAGATAGATAAATTTATTAAAACTATTTTCTATCCAAAAAATTAATTATTTTTATTGTAATCATCTTATGAAAAATCGTAAACAAGCATTCACAATATTTATTGCCATTCTGTTTTTATGGCTGTGCGGACACTTGATTTATATCACTATTGACGGTTTGACAGACAAAAATAAGCACGCAGATATCGCTGTAATTTTAGGCAATACTGTAAATGAAGATGGAACACTTTCAGAGAGACTTGAAAAACGTATGGAATGTGGGCTTAATCTTTATCGCTCCGGACGGGTGAAAAAAATAATAGTGAGTGGCGGACTTGGAAAAGAAGGATTTTACGAAGGAGACAAAATGAAAGAGTATTTAATTAAAAACAAAGTACCTGACAGCGTTATCATTGTCGACAATTTTGGCAATAACACATTGGCAACCGTAAACAACACCCTTAAATTAAAAGACAGTTTACATTTTCAAAGTTTAATTGTTGTTTCTCAATATTTTCATTTGACAAGAACTAAAATGTTGTTTAGAAAGCAACATTTTGAAAATGTAAGCAGTGCAAGTCCCCAATATTTTGAATTGAGAGACCTCTATTCGTTACTGAGAGAATTTGTGGCTTATTATATAGGATAAGATATCATATAAACGACAGATTATCTCGTCGTTGAATCGCTTCTTTTAAAGGCATCTACCCTTTTATAAGAATCATTCTTTTCTTTTTCCTTTTTATCTGAAATCAGAATACCGAAGAGATGATCGATTTCATGCTGAAAGATAACCGCAGTAAAGCCTTCTACAATTTCGGAATACTTCTGCCCTTTCAGATCAACATATTCCAGCTGAATCACTTTACTTCTGTAGAACTGATCCCTGAATTCAGGAATAGATAAATCACCTTCCGGACCAAGATTCTGTAGTTCCGATTTCCAGACAATCACAGGATTGATGAAATATTCCAAAGGACTTCCTTCTTTATCAAAACGCTGAACCCAGATTACTTTTCTGTTGATCCCGACCTGCGGCGCTGCAATTCCTACTCCGCCATCCGTTGAAAGAAGGGATTCTTTCATTCTTTTCACTAAAGTTGCCGTATTGGGGTCAACCGGATCTATTTCAGTAGAAAGGTTCAGTAAAGTTTTATGCTGATGGGCATCTGTTGTCTGGTAAATGGGTAATGCCGTGCTGATTTCTCCCTGATTGATCAATGAAATTTCGTTAGATGTCAGTTTCTGGGCATTGATAAAGCCGATAAATAGGATAAGCAGAAAAGATATTTTTTTCATGAGGACGATTTGTAATGCAAAGATAGATATTACGTCTTAAATAAGCGGTTGGGCTAAAGCCTTGTTGGATTATTTTTGAGAAAACGGGCTAAAGCCCGTTCCTATTGAATTTTAATACATTACGTTTATTTTTAATAAATATAAGGCTTCGACTCTGCTCAGCCTGACAATGCTAATACTATCCGTATATTGTCCACTGTCAGGCTGAGCAGAGTCGAAGCCTTTTTTATAATTACAAAATCCTTTAGTCAAAAAAAGACTTTCAGAATTAAAATGTCTTCGTCATATCCGCCGGAATAATCAGGTTGAAATCCGTAGGGATGTAATCTTTTGCAGGAATTTTAAGCTCCGGATCTTCCGATTCAAAGACAGAAATCACGGCCATTTTAAGTTTCGGGTTTTTCTGTTTGATATACCAGTAAATTCCACCGAATTCTTTACTATGATAGTTTCCGTTATAGTGAATAAATGTTTTTCCTGCCTGTATATTTTTCAGAATCGATTCGGCCATGGTAGCATCTTTTGTAGCCTGTGCCGAAATGAAGTTCATCACTTTGATACCTTCCGCATGATCGCCCATCATGGCTTTCATTTCCTGATAACCTGGGGTATCCAGGGTTACTTTAATAGGAAGCTGGGCAATGTAAATTTTCTCCTGGACGCTTAATTTATTCAGCGATTCAAGACCTTCTTTTGCAGTTTGGGAGGCATATCTTCTTGGAATATTGGTCGCGATAAAGTTCAGCTTTTTAGTTTTGGCAAAATCAACCAAAGGTTTGTAGTCTGTGGCATAATTGTTCCATAAACGGGCTGAGTCTTTTAATGTTTTAGCATCAAATTTTCCGTTTAAATACTTATTCAGCTGCTCCTGATTATCTCTTTCGAACATTTCCGCTCCCAGAATGATCTGTCCGTTCTTCTTTTCAAACAAACCTTCGGTCACCTTCAGCTGAAGCCAGTGATTGATAGAGCTGTTATGATTTTCGCCAAAGAAAACCACATCATACTCAGACAGCTCTTTAATAAGTTTATCGGTTTTTATTTCTTTCCCTTTTTGATCATAAAACTGGTAAGCCTTAAAATCCTGCCCGCTCAATGAGCAAAAACCTGCCAGTAAAATGACGATGAAAATATTCTTCATTATATTTTATTTAAACACAAATTACACAAAATGTTTCTTTACAAATACCACAAATTTTTTACACTGATATTACACCACAAAAGTCACAAAAGTTTTTAATTGATTTAAACACTTTAGCACACTTTAGTTTCAAAAGTTTTAATATTTTGAAAACGTTCAGAACACATAAGCAGAAAATCAAAGATTTTCACAGAACTTAGGTGTACTATGTATGCGCAATGTATTAACTTTAAAAATAACTAAAGTGTTTAAAAAACTTTTGTGACTTTTCTGGTTTAAAAAATTGCAATCTTTTTATTCTTCAGCAAATTCAGAGATCTGCTTTAAAACAAAAGACCGCCTTGAATTAAAAAAACAAAACGGTCCGCTTAAAATCATCTAACTATTTATTTCTCTAATTCTGCTACAAGGTCTTTCCACTCCTGCAGCTCAGGAATTCCTGGTTTTCTTTTTCCGAAGAACTGAACGATGAAGTCTCCTTCTTTATTAAATACCTCAATAGCCGTAACTTCTCCGTCTTCAGTCGGTTTTTTAACGATCCATGCTTCAGCAATTTTCGTAACATCCAGATGGAGATTGAAATCCGGATCCATTACATTGAACCACTGCTGGTGCCAAAGGGTTTTCTTCACATTTCCGGTGTGGATCTGGATAATTCCCCTGTTTCCTACAAATACCATGATCGGGATATTTTTTCTGAAGCATCTTCCAGAACATTTACCACTTTGGAATTGTCAATTTTTTTAGCAAATCCTTCAGGAGCCAGCCTCAATGCCTGGGTTCTGCTTACCCCAAATTTTCTGGTCATCATGAAGAAATCGTGGGTATCTTTTAATTCTGTCCATGCTTTTTTGAATCCTTCCGCATCAATTTCAGAATCTGCCTTTTCAGGAGCTTTCGGAGCTACAGCTTCAATCGTTACAGCCTGGTTCTGATCTTCAGCTTTGAATTTTTCTACAATAGCATCGAATGCAGCTTCATCACTGTCTTTTGTCAGATATATTTTATGAAGCGCAAGACCATCTTTTCCGAAGAACTGAAGACTCTTTTTATCGCCTTCTACGACTGCAAATGCAGATTTCCAGTGGTTTAGGAATATCCTAAGATCAATATCTTCACCCACAAAAAGCTGGGCATGCGGGCTACTGAAATCACCGTTCTGGTAAGTTCCTTTTCTTTCATGAACGCATTCGTCATTACGGGTAAGAGCCATTACTTTGCCTAATTTTTCTGCTTCGGTAAGGATAGCTGGAAATTCAGGGGTAAGAACAGTTACACCTTCTCCAATGCTTGTTGCCAATAATTCGGCTTCGCTTACTTCCAGCTGTGCTGCAGCATTTCTTATTCTTATATTTGGATTTTCTGCTTTCAGAGCTTTCCATTTTTCCTTTAAATCATTAACTAATGTGCTCATTATTTTATTTTTTTATGGTTAAAACTGTATAAATTCTGTGTATAGTCTCGTTTCCCGATTTGCTTGGTATATCTTCTTCTTTTTCAGAAATTTTCATTCTCTTGAAATGACTTTGGGAAACAAGCTGCTCCATTTCGCTGTTGCTGTATAGGGTAAAATCGTATTCCGTGAACGGAAGCGTTTCCATGAATTTTCGCTGTCCGAAAGTCAGAACGAAAGTCCCGTCTTTCTTTAAAACCCTGTAGATCTCATTAAGAAATTCAATAGGTTCTTCCCAGAAATACACGGTATTGACAGTAAATATTTTATCAAAAGTTTTGTCCTCAAAAGGCAGTTTTTTACCTTCATACAAAATAAATTCTGCCTGATTTTCAAAGTCTTTGTTCAGCTTTTGGGCTTCATTATGCATAGTTTCGGAAATATCAACTCCTGTATATTTCAGATTTTGGGCCCTGCTTAAAATATTTTTCAGATGTCCTGCATTTCCGTGCCCTATTTCAAGAATATGTTCATCATCTTCTATTAAAAGCATTTTAACGCTTTCCAATGTCATGCTGATGTTGGTGGCATGCATCATTTCGCCGATCTCGATTCCTTTTTCTCCCTGCGGATTGGCAAGGTTCTGAGCAAGGATTTTTAATTCATCTTTTTCCATGGTTATCCAAAAATGATCATTGGGTTATTGGTAATCGGGTGTCCGCAGATGGTGCACGGAAAATTGTACGCCCGGCTGATATTTTGGGCCGTAAATACTTCTTCCGGTGTTCCGTACGCAGAAACCTTTCCTGATTTCATTAATAAAATTTTGTCTGCAAACTGGGCGGCAAGGTTCAAATCATGCATCACGACAATAGCGCTGTTGGCTTTTCCGGTAAATTTTTTAATAATTTCCAGAGCTTTGTACTGATGTTTTATGTCTAAATTATTCAGGGGTTCATCCAGGAAAACCAGTTTGTGGGCGATTTCATTTTGCAGCTGCGCCATTACTCTTGACAGGTGTACACGCTGTTTCTCTCCTCCTGACAAGGTATTGTAGTCCCTGTCTTTCAGATGAAAAATATCTGTTTCATACATCATATTGTTCATGGCTTCAAGATCTTCTTTTGCGGGCTGGCTATCGAAGTAAGGATACCTGCCCATCATAACAACATCTTTTACCTGCAAAGGGATTTCATTGGAATTATGCTGGGAAAATTTGGATTTATGCCTGGATAATTCCCTTACTTCCCAATCGGTAATGGGTTTGTCTTTAAATACAATTTTCTGTTTTCCTTTCACTTCATTGGCCAAAACACTGAGAAGGCTGGATTTTCCGGCTCCATTCGGTCCTACAATTGCTAAAAACTCTCCATAATCCAAAGAGACATCAACGCCGTCAAGAATATGGAAATTCCTGTGGAGATAATTGATCTGATGGGCTTTTATCATTAGAGTGATTTTTTAAATTTAATTAAAATAGCAATAAAAACAGGCCCTCCGATCAGGGAAGTCAAAATACCGATCGGCAGTTCCGAAGGGGCTACAATGCTTCTGCTGATGGTATCGGCAGTCAAAAGCAAAATGCTTCCCAAAACTGCTGACAACGGCAGAATAAAAACATAATCGGACTTGAACAGAAGCCTTAAAATATAAGGAACAATAAGTCCTATAAAGCCGATCGTTCCTGAAAATGCAACGCAGGTTCCCACCATCAGCGAGGTAATGATCACAATCTGCTTTTTCAGTTTTTCAACATTGATTCCTAAATGTTCTGCATCTTTTTCCCCCAGCATCATGGCATTCAAAGCCTTTCCTTTCGGAAGCAGAACAGCATATGAAATGATCAAAACAACCGTTAAAACAATATTCTTCGTCCAGGTAGCAGCGCCAAGACTTCCCATATTCCAGAAGGTGAGGTCTCTTAACTGCTCATCTTTTGAAATGTAGATAAGGAATCCGGTAATGGAAAAGCCTATTGATGTAATGGCAACCCCGCTTAACAGCATCATGACAACATTGGTTTTTCCTGCACTGGTAGAAATCCTGTACACCAGCATCATAGCCAGCAAAGCACCTAAAAATGCCGATATTCCTACCAATGAAAACTGAACTACCTCAGGAAGATACTGCTTAAAATGGCCTCCCAGAACAATGGCAATAGCTGCCAGTAAGGTTGCCCCTGAAGTTAAGCCTATCGCTTCACCCGTTGCCAGGGGATTTTTAAATAAACCCTGCAGGCTTGTCCCTGAAACTGCCAGCATGCTTCCTATAAGTATGGCCATGATAATTCTCGCGGCTCTTACATCCCAGATGACATATTTATCGTTTAAGGCCAAACCGGGATCTCCTTTGATCAACTGTCCTAAAACACTGAACGGCGATGTCCCATTGAAATCGTAAACACCAGTATATAGTGCCCCAACTGTCAGAATAACCAGTAGTAGAGCACTTATGATAAGATAAAAGTAAAGTTTACTTTGTGTTCTCAATTAAAAGTTTGTTTAGTTCAACTGCAGCCTCTCCCAGTCTCGGTCCGAAACCTGAAACCAATCCTCCGTCCATCGCGATGATCTTTTTATTTTTCCCGGCATTGGTTTGTGCCACGCCCGGCATTTTAAGAGCTCCTTCATTTCCGCCGGCACCCTGAAGGCCAGTTTCGAAGAAGAATAAGATATCCGGATTGGCTTTTACAACGGCTTCCGGTGTCAGTGGCTTGAAATCTTCGAAATCGTTCACGGCATTTTCACCGCCGGCAAGACCTATTAAAGAAGCCATAGGTGTATTTTTACCTGAAACCATCAGCATATTTCCTCTTGCGTAGATGAACAATACTTTTGGCTTTTTAGCGATCGGCTGAATTTGTTTCAGATCAGCATCGATTTTATCGTTTAATTTCTGATAATCTGTATTTCCGATAGCTTTGGCAACATCAGCGATCAGTTTTTTGGTTCCTTCTACCGTGTATTCCTGTTTGAAAACCTCAGCCTGAATGCCTGAAGACTTGATCTTACCCAATAAGTCCGGATTAATATCCTTATCTGAAGCTAAAATCAAAGTTGGGCTAACCGCCATGATCGGCTCGATGGTCATGGATCTTACGTGTCCAAGATCTTTAGCTGTAGCCTTCAATGTTGCAGGATAGGTACTGGTAACATCTGTTCCTACAATTTCTTTTTCGTGGCCTAATGCACTTACAATTTCTGTAATGCCACCGTTCAGAGTAACGATTTTGTTATTGGATTTAGGGGCTTCAGAAGATGTTTCTGTTGTATTTTCTGTTTTAGCTCCTTCTGCTTTTTTGCAAGAGTAAACTGCCATCAGAATGGAAGCTGCAAGGATTAATTTTTTCATGATATACTATTATTTGATTATTATAAAGGGTCAAATTCGAAATTGGTGGTACCGCGGTGTCCGTCTTCGCTTTTCATGGTATTGAATCTCAGCTTAAAGTAAAATCCTTCAGCATCTTTCAGAACAAAAAAGCGGTCAGCATATACATGGGCCTGCGGATTGTCTGTGGTTCCCGTGGTGGTTCTCCACTTATCGCCAAGAGCTCTCTGGTCATTGAATACAAATTTCGACTGGTCTATATCGCTTAGCTTAAAGGAGTTGTAAGCCTGATCAAGATTCCCTGACGGAGTGACCTGGTATACACCTACCCCGTTAAGGGTATTTGTAATGATAAAATCAGCAAAAAAATAACTTCCGGCACTGACTCCGGGGGCTGTAAACACTTCATTGGTAAATGTGGTAAAGCCTAAATCCCAATCTTTCTTCTTAGGCTGGATTTTTACCGTTGTCCCAGTATTAAAGCTGAAATATGTAAAATTGTAATCTGTATCTTTCGGGATAAAGTATTCAGTATAGCTTGTTGTATTTCCTATATCTGCATAACGTATTTTGTATCCGTTCAATGCTCTGAGAATCTGGATCTTTTTCCAGCCTCTGGCAGCACCTGACAAACTGACGGAGCCTGGTCCGATATTATCAGGAGATGGAATGTCTCTTCCCAGATTCAGAAGATAAACAGGGTTTTCAGCATCATTTTCTTTAACCGGTTCAATTCCTGATGTCTGGGTAAGGAAATTCCCGTCAGGATGATCAATAAACTGCATATTGGCAGGATCAAATGTCCCTACCGCTGCACTTCCTTTAAGGGCTGAAACATCTGCTTCCGTTACTGCTTTTATGTCCGTTTTATTGGAGATTTTTGCCACTGTCATGGCCAGGGAACCGTTAATCACTACATGAAAGCCGTCTCCGCTGTAGAAACCAAGATCCCAGTCTGTCCTTCTATTGACAGAGGGTTTTTCATAATCACTTAAATCTATCCAGACCTGATTAGGTTCCGTAGCTCCTCCTGATTTTACTTCTACTACAGATCCGGTGATCGGAGGTGCAGGAACAGGATCTTCATCAGCTGAAAGACAGGACTGTAAAGCAATAGCTGAAAAAAGAGCAAATATTTTTAAATAGTTCATAAGGGTAGCTTTTGGTTTAGAATTGATAAATTAATCTCGCAAAATAGCTTCTTCCGTAGTACAGATTAAGACGGTCTGCAGAGCCTGTATGAGCCGTTCCGGCAGTAGCAGTTGTATTGATACTGGTGACATCGAATATGTTTTTCACTCCCACAGAAAGTTCCATATGGTCTTTCCAGAATGGCTGGCTTACAATGAAATCCATCATATGAAAGTCATTTGTTTTTCCAAGTCTGAAGCCGGTGGCTTCACTTTCCAGTACATAATTTCTTCCCGGACCGGTATATTTATAGTAAAGGGCGAAAGCCGTTCCGGCATTTTTCAGCTTATAGTTTGCCGATGCTCCTGCCTGTACAAGGTATTGGTAATCTGTGGGTGATTCGTGATAAAGCCCGTTCAGAGATACGGAAGTTCCGCTTACAGAACCTCTCAGGGATAGGGCCAGCTGGTCTTTTCTAAAATCTATATTGGCGGAGAACAGCATATTCCTGTACTTATCCATATTCATATATTTGTAGGTAGAGGGATCTTTTACAAGCACCATTTCTATCCTGTCGCGAACGTCAAGGTATAAGGCATTGATGCTGTACCCGATTTTCCAGTCGTTTGCCGTAAAGTTCTGATCCCAGAAAGCACCTGCTGAAAAGCCTTTTTCAGGATTAAGGTCAGGATTTCCCTGTACATCATGATTGATATTCACGAAATAAGTATAAAGCTCATCATAGGTAGGAAAACGGTTGGCAGTTCCCGCTACAGCCCTTATGTTGGAGTTTTCAGAAGTTTTATACCTTGCGGAAAGGGAATAATTGAACTGATTGTCAAAGTTTTCGCTTACGGAAAGCCTGGCACCGGGCCTTACGGAAAGCCTGTCTGAAATATTCCATTCTCCGGAAAGGAAGTTGGAATAGGTAAAGATTTTTCTTTTCACTGCTTCACCAAAGAAATCTCCGGCAATAAGTGCTGCATATCCGTCAGTATAATCCAGTTCATAACCAAGCTGGAAATCGAAAGTTTTGTTATTGAGGAAATTACTGAACATCCCTCTTGAATAGATGACATCTGTTTTGTAGTATGATCTGTCTTCCCTGCTGATTCTCACAGCTCTGTTTGGAATATCGTAATTATAGTCATGGTATTTTCTGTCCTGGTTCTGGTAGGAGAAATCTCCCATATACCTGATATTTCCAATGTTGGTTTGGATATTAAACTGATGGGCCCATCGTTTGGTATTATATTCCCTGTCTATACTTTCATATAACGCTCCTCCCATTCCGTCATTTAATGGAATTCTGTTGACCTCAGGATTGTAAAAATTGAATTTTTCATATAAATAAGACAGTTTATAGTAGAAAGAAGTTTTGTTTTTTGAATAGTGGATCAATGCCGAAGCATCATATTGATCTTTTGGATTCCATTCGAAACCTCTTTTATTATCTCTTTCGAAATATTTGTAGCCTTTACTGTCTCCTTCATATCCCATGAACTGGTTGTGGTTTAAGCTTACATTGGCAAACCAGTTATTATCAATATTATAATCTACATTAAGGTTCTGAATATGTCTTCCGTTTCCTTTTTTCTTAAGGTCATAGTTGTCTCTTACGGTTTCTTCCTGCAATGAGGCCCTTACACTTACTTTTCTTGTATTGCTTTTCTTGGTAATGATATTAATAACTCCTGCTACTGCCCCGTTACCGTATTCTACTCCCATGCTTCCTTTTACAACCTCTATTCTTTCTACATTGTTAAGGGATAGTTTGGTAAGATCTATATTGCTTCCCAATCCTGTATCTCCCACTACGGGAATATTATCGATAAGTATTTTCACATAGTTTCCGTCAAGCCCCATCATATTGGCTGTAGAGTTTCCCGAGCGGGTTTCCGGCGTAATCTGGATGTTAAGACTTTGGTTAAGAACATCGGCAACATTGGTTGCTGCCATATTTTTGATCTGCTGAGCATCTATAACCTCAACTTTGTATATTGATTTATTGATAGACTGCTGTGTGTACTGTCCTGTAATAACTACTTCCTCTATTTTATTTTTATTAAGAGAATCTTTTTCTTGTGCGTTCATCCAAAAGGCAATGGACAATGACAGAACGGAAAGCACTTTCTTCTTCATAGAGTAAAATTTTCGCAAATATAACGCTTTATTTAGAATAGTTAAAAATAAATACTTATTTTTGTAGAACAATTCTAAATAAAAATAACGTTATGAAATTAAAACTACTTCTAGGAACATTAATGTTTACGGCTATTACAGCGCAAGCACAAGTAGCAACGCTTAATGAAAATTTCAACAACTTTACTATTGGTACGACTACTTTTCCTCAGAATGGCTGGTCTGCGGTAGTTGCCCCTATAACGGGTGCATTCCCCCCAGCTCCGCCAAGAATGATTGTAGCAGCTCTTGATACGGACAACAGCCAGAGATTTATCCAGTCTTATGCAGGTAACAATGCGACAGCTCCTTCATATCTTATTACGCCTATGATTGAGAATCTTACAGGAGATCGAGTTTTAAAATTTAAAACTACATTAGTATCCCCGTCACCAGGACCTGGAACCATCCAGATCGGATTAGCGACAAGCGCCAGCGATATGTCGACTTTTGTAGGGGTAGGAAATCCTATCAACGTAACTACAGTTGGAGTGGTTCAAAACATAAGTATCAATATTCCTTCAACGACTGGTTCCTATATTGTATTTAAATTCACTCCAAGCGCTACCCATGTTGCGATACAAATAGATGATGTGGTGTATAACTCTTCTACTACTCTGGGAGTTAGCGATACTACCCAATTTAAAGAAAATTTCAGATTTGCCGTTAATGCTGACCAAACTGCATTGGAATTTGTTACCAAAACTGAACTAAAAAAGATTGAGATCTATTCTGCCGGAGGGCAAAAAGTAGCTGAAGGAAAACTGAAAGGACAAAAATTTGATATCAGCGCACTTCAGACCGGAGTTTACTATATGTTGATAGAAACTGCAGAGGGTTCTGTAGTGAAATCCAAATTCATCAAGAAATAAGGTTTTATTATTATTAGACTAGTATTATGCCTTAAGGCCGGCCGGAAATTCTTTCCGGCCGGCTCTTTTTTGTAACGTACCCATTGTTTTTTGCTGAATAATAGTAGCAAAACAAGATAAAAATCATATTTTTATTTAGAATCATTAAAAATAATTATCTACTTTTGTAGAATAATTCTAAATAATAATTTAAAAAATAAATTATGAAAACAAAACTATTATTGGCATCGTTATTGGCGCTGTCTGTTCAGCAGACTATATTGGCACAAACTGATGCATTGGGGTATACGCAGGTAAATATGACGATGGGACCTTCTTACCAGAACCGTGTTTTTTTCAATCTTGCCAATGGTAATATGGTTTCGCAACCGGCCAATACGTGGGATGTTGCCTTCTACAGAAACTCCAATTTTGCATTCGGAACAAGAATTAATGATGCTTTGAATATTGAAGTGTATGCAGCTTCCACCAATCTCGCAGACTGGGATAATATCAACATCAATAATATCGCAAGCTGGAGCGAACCACTTTACAATCCGGACCAGACCACTGACATCAGCCAGGGAGCTTTTGAGCAGGGGCCAATTACCTCATCCAATCCCAATATTCCGTCAACAGGCTGGGGTACCTATAATTCCCTGACGCATCACATTGAAGGAAAAGCAATTTTTGTCCTTAAGTATACAGGCTCTAATTCCTACATTAAATTTGCTATTGAAGATGCATTCGGAGGGTATACGTTTAAATATTCCAAATGGAACGGAAGCACATGGGGGCTACAGAAACCAGAACTTTAGCCAATGGATCGGATGATGCCTATTTCAACTATTTCTCTTTCACCACGGGAGCCAAAGTACCCAATATGGAACCTTCCAGAAGCGCATGGGACTTTATGTTTACCAAATATTATACTTTCTATAATAATATGATGATGTATCCACTTACCGGAGCCATCCAGGGACCAAGTGTAAAAGTAGCAAAAGTACAGCCTGAAAGCCAGGAAACAGCTGCTTTCACTACACCTGCAGACAGTAATTTTTCTTCCAACATAACCACTGTAGGACATTCATGGAAAGGGATCGGAACGGTTAATACTAATGTAGTGTATTATGTCAAAAAAGGGAGCGATTACTACAGAATGTATTTCACAACCAATGGCGGAGCTTCTACAGGAGATATGTATTTCAAATACAAAAAAATTACTGCTACTTTAGGAATTACTGAGGTAAGCAAAAAAGCTTCATTCGGGATCTATCCCAACCCTACAACAGCAGATAAAAAAGTAACTGTACTTTTTGATGTGAAGGAAAAAACAAATAATAAAGGAAACATCGAAGTTTATGATCTTACCGGGAAAAAAGTATACACTGCTGAACTCACAAACCAGGCCGGATTCTATAAGCAGGACCTGAACTTGGCTCACCTTACTGCCGGAAATTATCTGGTAAAAATCAGCTTCGGAGGCAGTACCGAAACGAAAAAACTTATCGTAAAGTAACTTGAATTTTAATACTTTCTATTTTTTCTAATCAAAAGGCAGTTTCAGATTATTGAAACTGCCTTTTACTTTTTTATTTAATAGGATTAAAAAATTAAAAGATTAGATATTAAATAATCAGAGAGTGAACATTTTAATAAAAATCAGTTATTTACTATTACTTTAATCTTTTAATCTTTTAATCTTTTAATCTTTTAATCTTTTAATCTTTTAATCTTTTAATTAATCAATAAATTTTAAACCCTTTATATACTTCCGCAGAGCTTTCCATGATCTTAGAGGCATCTTTTCTGAAGTCAAGAAGATGATCCTGCCCGTTGTGCCTGTTGTGGTGGTCAACGGTTTCCCAAAGTTCAATCAGGAAAAAAGTTCCTTTGTTATCCTTATCTTCAATAAGGTCGTACTGAAGGCAGCCTTCTTCTTTTCTGGTCTCTTTTACAAGTTTCTGAAATAGTTCTACAGCGTCCATTAAATAGTTTTCATTAAACTTAAAAAGCGCTACGATATGCAAATTCATGTTCTATTATTTAGTGGTGTAAAAGTAGAATATTTTCAAAGCCAAAAATGTTTTTCGGGCATTTATTTTTCTCCTGAATGCATAAATTTTACTTGAAAACTGATTTATAAATAGTTATACAGCTCATTACAATAACAAGAGTTCCAATAACAAAAAACATCTTTTTAACAGGAAGTTTAGCGGTAAGCATGGCAGAAAACGGGGCGGTAATAATTCCTCCGATCAAAAGTCCGAGAATAATATTCCAGTGCTGGATCCCGAGAGTAAGGAAAAATGTAATGGCAGCTGTAATCGTTAATATAAATTTAGCAACGGTAGAGCTCCCCACTGCAAACCTGGGAGTAAAGGCATTTTTAATAAGAGTTCCGGTTACCAACGGTCCCCAGCCTCCTCCTGCAAAGGAATCTATAAAACCTCCTATTACCCCAAGCCTTGTCAGATTGGTTTTTCTTTTCATTGCCTTATTCTGCTTGTCTTTAAAAGCATTGGACAGGATCTGGAATCCCAGATAGAGGGTATAGAAAGCGATAAGCGTTTTCGTAATCTTGGCATAGTATTCACCCAGATAGGTCAGGCTCACAGCACCTATAATAGCACCTATAACCGCCGGAATTGCAAGCTTTTTCACCAGATTTCCGCTTACATTTTTAAGTTTGATATGGCTTAAACTTCCTGCTGCTGTGGTAAAACTTTCTGCAGAATGTATACTGGCACTTACAATATGGGGCGGGATATTCAGGAACATAAGGGTTGTCGTACAAATCACGCCATAGCCCATCCCCATGGATCCGGCTACAATCTCGGCAAATACGCCTACCAGAAGCATCCAGTAAAAAATATAGTTATCTTTTGCTAAAACAGCCAGAAGTTCATCTGTATATCCCATTTCATACATGGACAAAACAGTGATCAGCAGTACTGCAGCTGTAATCAGGAATACATTGAGTCTTATCTGTATTTTTCTTGAAATTATCATAAACAATATCATTACAGCTCCCGGTCTGAGGTTTTCAATTGATTTAAAACCCAAAAAGGCTGTTTTAAGTAAGGTTAAAACATTTGAGCTACTGCAAATATCAATTAAAAATGTTATCCTACCAAATAAGTAGACTAATTATTCAAAAAAAAGGATCGGGTTAGTCCACCAGATCCATTAAAGTTTTACTCTCCAGAATATTCAGGGAAGCATCCCGGACTTCTATGAGTACATCGTGCAGTCCGCAATGGTCTTCATTACAGTCTTCACATTTTTCATAGAAATTTAAGCTTACACAGGGAAGCATGGCAATAGGACCATTCACCAGGCGGATGATTTTTGCCAGTTTCACAGTTTCAGGACTTCCTTTTAAAAAGTATCCTCCCCCTTTTCCTTTCTTGCTGTCGAGGATGTCCGCTTTTTTCAATTCCAGCAGAATATTTTCTAAAAACTTCAAAGGGATCTTTTTATGTTCCGCAATTTCGGAAATAAGAACCGGGCCATCATTCCTTTTCTCTACCAGGTATGAAAGCGCTTTAAAAGCATATTGGGATTTTTTTGAAAGCATTACAGCAAAAATAAGAAAATAGTTTGAATTATATAAATGGATATGTTTGAGTGAAATGGCGAAAAGGTAAAAAGGCTAAATGGCAAATTTGTTAATTGTTTTTTATACATTTTTCATTTTCCGTTACTCATTCTTCACTTTCATTGTTCCCCTTCACCTTTGTCTTTTCGCTATTTAGCCTTTTTGCCTCTCGCCATTTTGCCTTTTCGTTATTAAATCCTTATGTTTGTATATGTTCAGTAAACAAGAAGCACAGCAGCTAAAAAAAGAATTTTGGACGGCTTTTGGGAAGTCTTTTCCCAGAAAATGGCTCCTTTATGATACAAAGATCAAGGATATGTCATTCAAATTTAATGCTGATAATAAAAAGGCGGAAGTCTCCTTAGATATCGAAATGAAAGATGAAATCTTCCGGAACGCTTATTATGAGAAGATCTGGTCTCTGGAAGATATTTTGAAAGACTTTATCGGAGACTTTCAGAAAGAGGAATATTTTACCCTGGACAACGGCAAAGTGATCAGTAAAATCTGGGTTGAAAAACACGGAGTCTCCATATTCAACAAAAATACATGGCAGGAAATTTTCGAATTTTTCCGGGATAAAATGGACGGCTTTGAAAGGTTCTACTATGAATACGAGGATTTCATCAAGGATGTTTAATTCTTTAAACTCCTTTACAATTGCTGAAAATAACGACATTTTTCAACTGCTTTTCAATTGATACTTTACTGATGTTTCATTAACGATGGCAGAATTATTATTTACATTTCTGAAGTGAAACAATATTTTGAGGCTTCTTAGCAAAAAATCATTATTATAAAAATGCGGATATAATTCCTTAATTCTTTGATTTTAAATATATTTGGGGTCAGAAAACTAAACCATGAAAATTGAATACAGGGATGAGGATTTTAAATTCATAAGTGACCCGGGAAGCCATAAGAAAAAATCCAGATGGTACAAGCATTTTTTAGCTCACGGAAAACTAAAAATAAGAGAACAATATCATTCTGATACTCTCTTTGCCTTACATTATTACTTAGAGCCCGAAGACAACGAAACGGAACTTCTGGAAAAATACAGAGATATACCAGCCTTGGAAATACTGAGCTTCAGAACAAGGAATGCGTATGGTGATCTTTGGGTAGAAACAGTGAAATATTATGATTTCGACAGCAATACTTTCTCAAATCTTATCATCCGTGAAATATATGATGACCGGCATTTTCCTATCGCCTGGGAATGTACTGACCCTGGCCTTCCTGAAACCGATACATTCCATTACCAGCTGTCAAAAAGTTATTACAATACCGACAGTTACCTGAATGGAGAATATTTTGCCTCTCGTTTTCATTCAGGAAGATTTACAGATATTGAACATTTTCCCCAAGGCATGGATACCGATTCCCAGGATCTGGAAAGAGGAATTATTGGCATACAGGCAGAACAGCTTATGCAGCAGATGAAAATTCTGCCAAAAATGCGGGCATGGTATGTAAATAATGAATTTTTGCCAGAATTATAAGCAAGATCGTATAATATAAAAATATGGTCCTAAATATGCTGTATACATAAAACTAACGGCCGGATACCCTAACAACAAACATATTAAACTACTAAACATGAAAAAAGTATATAAAAACATTTTTGGAGAAGTGATTTCAAAGGCAAAAGCTGAGAAACTGGATGACTATCATTTATATTACTATGAAAAAGATTCTGAAGTGCTGAAAGAGATAGAATTTCTCACCGAAGATGAAATATACAGCATCAATTATTTTATGAGCCATGATGAAGATGAGGAGCAGGTCGTCAATTATCTGAAAGAAAAATCTGATCTTTTCGATATTGAAAAAAGGGAAACTGCAGGAGATTTTATCATTGCTACCAACAAAATGTATTCCCTGGCCGTGGATGACAAACCTCTGATCTCAAAAACTGTCTTTCATCATGATGATCCCGATAATTTCATCTGTTCCCAGGTCCTGGACAACGAAACCCTGAAACCTATTCTGGAAAGAACCACAAAATGCTGGTATACCCTGGATGAAAAAGGTGAAAAATATGCTGCCATAGAATTCAGCTATCAGGAAGACGGAAAACTGGAACTCGCTATAGACAAGACACCTGACCCTGAAAACGAACTGGAGTGGCAGTATTATGAATACTCAACCTTTAAAGATCTTCAAAGCAGGATGACAGACGATATAAGCTATTACAAAACAGCAGTTCTTCTTCCTGAGACCGTAAGTCAGGAATGCTAAATCATTGAAATTTTATTGAAAAATTCAAACACTTGTTTATATTTTTCATATTTTTAATCAAAATAAAAAATCCCGGGTTTCAGATGTTGCAGAACATTTTGAAACCTGATACTATTATAATGATCAAATTTTAAAGTCCAGTCACAATGGAAGAAAATTCGTTTATATTTACTGACGGGAAAGATCCCAAAATGATCGCAGCATATGAAAAAGCAAGGGAAACCTTTAAATATTTCTGGAGGGAGCAGTCCTGGGAAAACAGAAGGATTATCCCGGCTCTCGATCTTGCCTGTGTAAAAGCCGTATTCCGGGAGGAAGATCCGGAAACAGGAGAAGATACAGTGGAACATATGTGGATCAATGAAATTGAATTCGATGGAGACACAGTAAGCGGTTTTCTGATTAACGAGCCTAATAACCTTACCAATATCCAGGCAGGAGATTATTTTGAAATTCCTCTGAATGAAATCAGCGATTGGCTTTTTGCCATTACACCGGCTACAAAAACCCCTACAGATCTTGCTAAACTTCTCATTACGGAGGAGGAAAATTTACCTAAAACTTATGGCGGGTTTACCATTCACAAAATGAGAGCTGATATGTCTGATGATGAAAGGAAGGAGCATGATGAAGCCTGGCAGCTTGATTTCGGGAATTTTAATGAAATACTTGTGGTGAACGAACAGAAAGAAAAACCTGAGAATCTTATAGAGCATCCTATGAGCAAAAATATGGAAGAAGAACTGATAAAATTTCTTCAGGAATATCCAGATGAGATCAGTTACACTGATGAAAATGGCCTTACACTCCTTCACAAAGAAACAATAGCAGGAAACCTCACCTCTGTAAAAGTTATTTTAAAAGCCGGAGCAGACAAAAATATAAAATCAAATAACGGAAAAACAGCCTTGGATTATGCCGAACAGCTGAACTGGGAACATATTATTCCGGTATTAAAAGATTAAAATTACTTAAATATAAGACTAGAGAAGCTTTCGGGCTTCTTTTTTTGTGGTGATTCACGATCTGATTACATGATTCGTTGATTGGGCTACGTTTCCTTTTTCTGCTTCTATGATCTTTGTACCATCATTTAAACAGAATAAAAATGGAAACAAAAAAAGTATGGTTCGTTACAGGAGCCTCAAAAGGTCTGGGACTGGCCTTAGTGAAAAAATTACTGGCAAAAAACTACCGTGTAGCCGCAGCTACAAGAAACACACAGTCTTTAATCTCAGAAATCGGAGAAAAATCCGAAGCATTTCTGCCTCTCGAACTGAATTTAACGGATAACGACGATGTGCAGACAGCAGTTTTAAAAACAGTTGAGCATTTCGGGCAGATTGATGTGGTAGTGAACAATGCCGGATACGGACAGATCGGTACTCTGGAGGAACTGACAGATGAAGAAGCGAGAGCCAATTTTGACGTCAATGTATTTGGTACCCTGAATGTGATCAGGAATACGGTTCCTTATCTCCGGGAGCAAAAATCAGGACATATATTTAATATTTCTTCTATTGGAGGGTATTCCGGGAATTTTCCGGGCTGGGGAATTTATTGTTCAACAAAGTTTGCAGTGGCAGGACTTACCGAATCTCTGGCTGAAGAAATTAAAGAATTCGGGGTTCATGCAACGGTGGTGTATCCAGGTTATTTCCGGACGGATTTCTTAAGTAAAGGTTCTGTAAAAACACCGGCAAATCCAATTCAGGCTTATGAAACGGCCAGAAACTCCGAACAGGCCCATCTTAACGAGATCAACGGAAATCAGCCTAATGATCCTGAAAAAGGTGCAGAGGCCCTGATTGCTCTAAGTGAAGTAAAGAACCCACCGGTTCATTTTCTTTTGGGAAGCGGTACTTCTGAATTTCTGAATGCAAAGATCAAGATCATTACCGATGATGCCCAACAATGGGAAGCCCTGACAGTATCTACAGTGATATAAATGCTTATTTGCCCTGAGAATCACAATTCTTCGACTGCGTTCCGGACATAGATATTATAACGATGTCATGCTGAGCGTAGTCGAAGCATTTTACATAAAAGCTTAGATTAAGATTATTACCACCTCCTTCGACTACGCTCAGGATGACATACATCAATCACATTAATAATTTGACATTATACAATTTACTAAATTAGCATTATGAAACCTCCATTCCGCTTTAACACAATTTCTGAATTTCATGCCTTCTGTAACCTTCCCGGTCCTGAACATCCCATGATCAGTCTGATCGATTACAGCCAGGTGAACTATCCTACGGATGACAGTGAGCTGAAATGGATTCAGAATTTTTACTCCATCGGTCTGAAGCGTAATGTGAATGCTAAGTTTAACTACGGTCAGCAGGAATATGACTTTGATTCCGGAGTTTTATGTTTTGTTTCTCCCCTTCAGTTTCTGAAACTGGAAATGAAACCTGATGTGGTGGTAGAGCCCACTGGCTGGTTGCTGGTCATTCACCCGGATTTCCTCTGGAATACCCCGCTCGCAAAGAAGATAAAATCTTACGACTTTTTTAAGTATAATGTTAATGAAGCCCTTTTCCTTTCACACAGGGAAGAAAAAGTAGTTGTAGACATTCTGAAAAATATAGAACGGGAATATCAGTCCAATATTGATAAATTTTCCCAGGAAGTGATTGCTGCCCAGATTGAACTCCTGCTTATTTATTCGGAACGTTTTTATGAACGGCAGTTTTTCACCCGGAAAAAATCCAGCCACGAGCTTCTGGAGAGATTTGAGGAGGTGCTTTCCCGGTATATTGACGGCGGAAATCTTATAGAACACGGAATTCCCTCTGTAAAGACCATAGCCGCAGAAATGAATATTTCACCCAATTATCTGGGATCTTTACTGCGGATTCACACCCAGCAAAATACCCAGCAGCATATCCAGAATAAACTCATCGACCTGGCTAAAGAACGCCTCAGCACCACTCACCTGTCGGTAAGTGAAATTGCTTATGAATTGGGGTTTGAGCATCCGCAGTCTTTCAGTAAGCTGTTTAAGCAAAAGACTAATCTGTCTCCGCTGGAATTCAGGAGGTTATTTAATTAAAAAAAATACTAAATCAATTTTATTTCCAGATTCTTTTTGTCAAATGGCAAACGCAGCAAAAATAACTTTAACTACCTTGCATTCATGAAAGAACTGTTCGATTTTATTTTAAGATTCGGAAATCTGAACCAACAGCAGATTGACTTTATAACCAGTAAGGCAAAAGAAACAGACCTTCCGAAAGACGAATATTTTTCAGAAGCCGGAAAAATTGCCCGCCAGGTGGGATTTGTCGTGAGCGGAATTCTGAGAGTCTGCTATTACGATAACAAGGGAGAGGAAATTACCAAATATTTTATTGAAGAAAACAATCTCGTTGTAGACCTGGAAAGTTTTGATAATGAGATCTGTTCCAGCACTTATGTTCAGGCTGTTACCGATTGTAAACTTATTATTTTTCAAAGAAAAGACTGGCTGGAGCTTTTGCAGACTATCGTAGGATGGGAAGCCATTGTTCATAAAATTATTTCAAGGGCACTGATGCAGAAAGTAGAAAGAAGAAGCCCGCTGGTTACCGAAGATGCAACCACCCGCTATCTGAAATTTCTGGAGATCTATCCTACTGTGGCTAATAAGATTCCACTTTCATATATTGCTTCCTATCTTGGGATTACCCAATCTTCACTCAGCAGAATCAGGAAAAATATTGCTAAACATTAGATGTCGAGCTTCTGACTTCTTAAAGTTTTAAATTGATTTTTTTACTTTTTGTCATTTGGCAAACAGGATTAAATTTAATTGATGGAATTTTACATCATCAATTAAAACAAAGAAAAAATGAAATCAGTATTAATAACAGGAGCCAACAGAAGTATTGGCCTGGAAACCGCGAAACAGCTTTCGGAAAAAGGATTATTGGTCTATTTAGGAAGCCGTGATCTTCAAAAAGGAGAAGCCATTGTAAAAGAGCTGAATGAAAAAGGTTTTCAAAATATAAAAGCCATTGAGATCGATGTAACCCAACCAGATTCAATCTCAGCCGCTAAAGACCTGATCGGGAAAGAACAGGGAAAACTGGATATCCTGATCAATAATGCAGGAATTCTGGGAGTAAATCCTCAGACTGCGACTGAAACATCTATCTCAGAAATTCAGACTGTATTTGACACCAACTTTTTTGGAGTGATCCGTGTAACCCAGGCATTTTTAGAACTGCTTAAAAAATCGGAAAGCCCGAGAATCAGTAATATTACTTCAGGACTCGGATCATTGACTTTACATAACGATCCAAGCTGGAAGTATTACCATGTAAAAGGAGCGGCATATGGCCCGTCCAAATCAGCCTTAAATGCTTATACTACTGTTTTAGCCTATGAACTGAAAGACTCTCCTTTTAAGGTCAATGTTATTGATCCGGGATATACTGCCACAGATTTTAATGGTCACAGCGGTCCGGGCTCTGTAGAAAGTGCAGCTTCTTTTATCATAAAACATACCCTGACTGATGAAAATGCACCCACAGGACAGTTCTACAGCAATGATATTGAGGATGAAACCGGGATCAGTCCGTGGTAAATTGTATTTTAGAATGTAAAAATACACTGTATTTATAAAGAGAGGCTTTTGGGTCTCTCTTTTTTTAATTTTAAAAAAACTTTTTTATACCAAAAAAATAAGCCACTGCTATACACTGCAGTGGCTTTATGATTATTTATCCAAACTTTTTCTTTCTCATCCAGAAGAACAATCCTCCCAGCAGGCCGATAACTACCAAAGGCAATAATAAATTCAGCCACTGCCAGTTTGTTTTTTCTTCCGTGATGCGGTTCCTGTCCAGAAGTCTTTCTTCAATATTCCTGTTTCTGAGAGCCATCAGGTTGCTGTCGTCCAGAAGATAGTCAAGTGCATTTCTTAGGAATTGCTCGTTACCGAACTCCTGGTTCGTCAGGCGGTCAATTCCCATCGGAAGCGGCTCACCTTTGTGCATTTTGTTTCTTCCTACATCTCCGTCTGCAATCACGATCATTTTATTTTCAGGGCTCTGGCTTTTGAAGCCGGGATAACCTTTTCTTTCAATTCTTGAAGCATAGGCAGAATTGAATTTTCCTTCCAAAGCAACGGCGAAGATCTTCGGTGTGCTTGGTTTTTCCATTTGTCCAAGACTGTCAACACTTGCAATTTCCTTCAGGTCTACATAATTAGGAACCTGCTTCAGAAGCGTTCTTTCACTGGATTCGAAAAGAACTTTTGTCTTAATGTTTTTTCTTCCGCCTAAAGTATCGATGGAAGTCGGGAACTCAAATTTTACCGGGTTGATATTTTTCGTGATCGGATTATCATTTTCAGCAATTCCAAGTGGAAAATAAGGCCATGGAAGGCTTGTGTACTGAGGATTCCCTCCTACTTCACCGGTAACCAGTTTCAGCAGTGCAAATTTCTTAACATCTTTTACCAAAGCAGGATTGATCCTGATTCCGTAATTGAAAAAGAAATCTGTCATATTGATATCCACCGGAAAAGGCATTACCTTTTGGGATCTTGTCAGCGTATCCATTTCAGCATTAACGGCATCAATCATCCAAAGTGTTTTTCCGCCGTTCATAATGAACTGGTCAAGGATCACTTTTTCATTATCGGTGAATGCTTTTCTCGGTTTTGCAATGACCAAAGCACTCATCTGTTTCAGTAGAGGAAGATCTTCAAGAGTAAGTTCTGTCTGGTTTTTTGGGACTATAGGACCTGCATCATAATTTTCAAGGGCCAATTGCATAAAACTGTGAAACTCTTCCGGCCCAAGCTCATCCTGATTGACCAGGATCCCAACCTTTTTTCTCTTATTAGCTGCAATATTCTTGATATTGGAAACAAGGCTGTATTCCAGTCCTTCTATAGATCTTGTCAGCTGCTGATCCGCATCTATCCCGGCCTGTTGTACTACCAGCGGAATGGATACTCCCCTTTTGTCATATTTTATAACAGCATAAGGAAAAAGGGTAATCTGAGAAATTTTCCCGTCTTTAACATCCGGCAGAACAGAAGGCTGCATTCCCATTGCCATCAGGGTATCCTGAGACATTTTTGTTTTGATGGGATCGATAAATTTAAAATCAATTTTAGGATTGATCTTCCTGAACTCTTCCAGCATAAATTTCGTCTCACTCTGAAGCTGTTTAAAGCTTGCCGGAAAGTCTCCTTCAAGGTAAACATCTACCGTAAGCGGCTTTTTTACCGATTCAAGTACTCTTACCGTATTATCCGAAAGGGTATATCTTTTTTCTTTGGTTAAATCTAATCTGATTCCGGAATACGCAAGCAGGATAACCAAAGGGACTACTGCAATTAAGAAAATTCCCAGAGGAGATTTAATATTGAACTTCTTCATAATGCTACTTCTTTTTAGAGATAAAATGGTTGGACAATAATAAGGTAGCACCGATGATCAGGATAAAATAGGCAACATCTTTAAGATCGATAAGACCTCTGGTAAACCCTAAAAAGTGCTGATAAAACCCTACATTCTGAAGAATAAAATCTGCTCCGCCCAACAGTTTGTAGCTGGCAAGCTGCTCTATCCCGAAATACATAATAAAACACATAAAAACGCCTAAAAGGTACGCCATGATCTGGTTCTGGGAAAGGGATGAAGCCAATATGCCAACTCCTGCAAAAGCAGCGATTAAAATAATCAGCCCGATGTAACTGCCAAAGGTCATTCCAAGGTCAATATTTCCTTCAGGAACCCCAAGAACATAAACCGTATAAAGATAAATCAATGACGGAATAAGGCAGAGAATCCCCACGATCCATACTGAAAGAAACTTCCCTGTTACCAGATCCGAAACTTTCAAAGGCTGGGAAAACAGCCAGTTCAGTGTTCCTGTCTGCTGTTCTTCTGCAAAGGTTTTCATGGAAAGTGCAGGGATAATAAACATCAGAAGCCATGGTACGAGTACGAAATAGCTTTGTAAAGACGCCATCCCGATATCGAAAATATTGGAATCATTCTCGAAAAAAACAGGAAAAGAGCTGTTATGAGACTGAATGCAGCAATGATTACCCATGCGCTCCAGTTCCCAAAGTAACTCCAGAGTTCCTTTTTTAAAATTGCAATCATAGTTTTTTGTACAATGTAAAAGAAAATGTATTGATGTATTCGTGTATTAACGTATTCATGTATACATTCGGCTTAAACAATTATTTGTTTTTTTATTCTTATTAACGAGTTTAACGGTCATCATGATCAGAAATACAAGAACGAAAAATCCGGCGATTAATTGCCACCAGTATTCAATCACTGCAGATTTCAGGATCACTGTAAAAACTACCAGGAAGAGAATAAACGTAGCAATTTCATTGGCCTGCCGCAGTTTGATATTGGGCGTTTCTATGGTTTCCCCGTTTAATTCTTTCAGTTTCAGCACTTTTTTCCAGCACCAGTAATGATAAACGGCAAGGCCGATCAGGAAAGTAAGCTTTAAATGAAACCACGGCATTTTCATGAGCCCGGTATTCAGGAAAATCATAATAATTCCGCAGACTGCCATAATGATGCCCGCAGGAACCGTAATGATGTTCCACAGTCTTCTGGCCATGAAAGTATACTGTTCTCTGAGGATTTTCTTTTTTCGTCAGCAAACTCATCCGTATCCTTATAGTAAACAAAAATTCTTACGAGATAAAAAATTCCCGCAAAATAGCTTACCATAAAGATAATATGCAGTGCTTTGATTATAGTATAAAGCATTTTTTAAAATAATGGCAAATATAATGTTAATAACAAAAATATTTGGTAGAAATAATATAAAAAACACTTCGACTCTGTTCATCATGACATTATTTACACCAACTGCTTTAATTTTATCAAAAAAAACGCAATTATAAATAGGGTCATGCCGAGCAAAGCCGAAGCATTGATATGGTTAAATTTTAATTAAGAAATAACTCCCAGTTCTTTTCCTACTTTCTCAAAACCGGCAATGGCTTTATCCAAATGCTCTTTTGTATGGGCAGCAGAAAGCTGTACTCTGATTCTCGCTTTTCCCTTTGGAACCACAGGATAGAAGAATCCGATTACGTAAATTCCTTCATCCATAAGCTTTTCAGCCATTTTCTGGGCAAGAGGGGCATCATACAGCATTACCGGAACAATGGCAGCATCACCATCAGGAATATCAAATCCTTTAGCTACCATCTGCGTTCTGAAATAAGCTGCATTTTCCATTACTTTATCACGAAGTGAAGTATCTTCAGAGATCATATCCAGAACTTTCAGAGCAGCTCCAACAATTCCCGGCGCCAGTGAGTTTGAGAATAAATAAGGACGTGAACGCTGTCTCAGCATGTCGATAATTTCTTTTTTACCGGAAGTAAACCCTCCAAGAGCACCTCCCAAAGCTTTTCCTAAGGTAGAAGTAATAATATCTACTCTTCCCATTACCTCATTAGCTTCGTGGGTTCCACGGCCCGTTTTCCCGATGAAACCTGTTGCATGGGAGTCATCAACCATTACAAGGGCGTTGTATTTATCTGCAAGATCACATACTCCTTTAAGGTCGGCTACAATACCGTCCATTGAGAAAACACCGTCTGTAACAATAATTTTGAAACGGTGATCCTTTTCTGAAGCAGCAATTAACTGGGCTTCAAGATCTTCCATATTGTTGTTTTTATAACGGTATCTTGCCGCTTTACATAAACGTACACCGTCAATGATAGAAGCATGGTTCAATTCATCTGAAATAATAGCATCCTCTTCCGTGAACAATGGTTCAAAAACCCCTCCGTTCGCATCAAAGCAGGCAGCGTAAAGAATAGTATCTTCAAGACCTAAGAAATCTGCAATCTTTTTCTCCAGTTGTTTGTGAATATCCTGTGTTCCGCAGATAAAACGTACAGAAGACATTCCGTAACCGTGAGATTCTATCATGTCCTGGGAAGCTTTCATTACTTCCGGATTATTGGACAGACCCAGATAATTATTGGCACAGAAGTTTAAAAGCTTCTTTCCATTGGCCTCAATTTCTGCACTCTGTTGGGAAGTGATGATTCTTTCTCTTTTGTAAAGACCATCATTTTCAATGTTTTGCAGTTCATTCTGTAAATGTTGAAGATATTTTTCAGAGATCATTTTTTAGTAATTTTTTAGATGTGCTAATTTAATAAAAAGCCTTTAAAGAATCAGCTTTTATAAGTTTAATTCTAAAAACGGGGGTCAATTTCATTTTTAACAATATTAGTCTACTAATTTAGTAGGATAATAGCTATATTTGTTTTTTTAAAATTCAGGAATATGAGATTGACTCCGATACAAAAAGTAAAGAAATTAGATTCTGAAAGCTTTAAAAATAATCATATGAAGCCTCGTTTGCCGGTTATTATGGAGGATTTTATCGATCCTGAAAGTCCTGCCTTCAAAAAATGGAATTATGAATATTTCAAGGAAATAGCCGGAGACCACAAAGTGAATATTTACGGAAGCGAGCTTGAATCTCTGGATAAAGTGGCGAGCAGCCCGATTGGCCAGACCACCTTTGCGGAATATCTTGATCTGATAAGTACAGCTCCTACGGAACACAGGCTTTTCTTGTTCAACCTGCTTACGATCAGACCGGAACTTAAAGATGATCTCCATTACAATGATGTAACGGACGGGAAAATATTAAAATGGCTTCCTTTTATGTTTTTCGGGGGTGAAGGTTCCATTACCAGAAATCATATTGATATTGATATGTCCCATGTTTTTATTACCCAGTTTCACGGGATCAAGAGAATCTGGCTTTTTCCCTGGGAGCAGTCGGACCTTATGTATAAGCTGCCCTATAATTTTCACAGCCTACCGAATATTAAAGATCCGAATTACAGGGAATACCCTGCCCTGCTCTACTTAGACGGTTACGAAGCAGTACTGGGGCCTGGCGAAACACTTTATATTCCTTCCGGATGGTGGCATTATATCCAGTATGAAACTGAAGGATATTCCGTTTCCGTAAGAGCACTTCCTTCCAGTCTTCTGGAAAAGTGGCGCGGTTTTAAAAATATGGTTGTAACCAGAAATTTTGACAATATAATGCGTAAGCTTTTCAAAGAAAAATGGTTCCGATATAAAGTAAAAACTGCCAGAAAAAGAGCTGCAAAAGCTGCCAGAAAACAAAGAAGCTTTCTTATCTGAAAACTCCGTTTATAGTTTAACCATTAAATAATTTAACAATGGAATTTATATATGCCTTATTATCCGCAGAGCGTCCGCTCTATACTTTTTATCCTCTTTTTTAAATACAAAAAAACCTTCATTTCTGAAGGTTTTTGCATATCTAAGAATTATTTTTACTGTTTTAAAAACTTAATATTTTTATCATCAATCGAGAAAATATAAGATCCAGGAACCAATTCTGAAATTCCAATTGCCTTTCCCGGCTGGTAAACAGACTTTCTTATTAATTTTCCGTCCATACCATAAATTGAATAATCGGCAGGCTTATTAACCCCTTTTATAAATAATTCATTCTTTGCCGGATTTGGATATAAAGCAAATTCTTCCTTCTCTACAGACGATACGCTTAATGTATTATCCTGAATCACGGTAGAGTTTTTCTCCAAAATCTGGTATTCGTAATTGAATTCCACGCTGGCCACAGGGAAAGAGACCGTTTCCAGGAATCCCTGATTGTTAGAAGTATTATTCAATGCAAAATAAGCAGTCTGACCACCGGTTCCGTTCACTTTGATTGGTAACGGAATTTCAAAGAAGCTTACGGTAGGACTGCTCTGTACCTGAGACGCTTTAAAAAGAATCTGATTTCCCGTTTGTCTCCATTTTATAGTGTAGCTGGGATAGCCTTCGCCATATAACCAGTCATTGAAAAACTCTGTAAAATCTTTTCCCGTAGACTGAAGCAGCGAAGCATTAAAATCCGGAGTCTTTGCATAACTATAAGCTAAATTCGGTCTTGCATGATAATCTTTAAGTGCCTGATAAAAGACAGCATCTCCCAGGATCCACTTGATCATTCTTAAAATATAAGCTCCTTTTGCATAGGTCAGCCTGTTATTGAATATCCTGCTTACGTTGGAAAGATCAGCATCCGGAACATAGGTAGAACCATTGGGAGAAGAGGTAATATTATTGATTTCTCCCAGTAGAAAATTCCTGAACTCGGTATTCGTCATCAACAATTTTTCGTTGGCCAGAACAGCTCCGAAAGTGGCGAAACCTTCATTCAGCCAGATATCATTCCAGGCCCCGCAGGTTACTTTATCTCCAAACCACTGATGGGCCAGCTCATGAGCAATAAGTCCTTTGCTCCAGCTTCCCATAGACGACATGGTCTGATGCTCCATTCCTCCCCCGAATTTAAACTGCATATGCCCATATTTTTCATTGCGGAACGGATAAGGCCCGAAATAAGTTTCGAAAGTACTCATTATCTGCTTGGTCCATTCAATATTCGCCATACTCGTAGGATCGGCATTGGTGGATGGGTACACATAATTAACAAATGGAAACGGCGGGTTTCCCATCGTATCATTAATTTTAACGAAATTGGTAATGGAAAGTGCGATCAGATAAGCTGCTGTAGGATAAGCTGTTCTCCAGAAAGTAAGTTTCTGATTGCCGGGAAGTATGGTTTCGGACATTAATTTTCCGTTGGCTGCCACATTATATTGTGAAGGGGTTGTGATTTTAAAATCAAACCTTTCAATCTTGTCATTCATGCTTTGCTTTGTCGGAAACCAGTCCTGTGCGCCATAAGGTTCGCTTAGAGTACATAAAATAGGTGTCCCGCTCTGCATGGTAGTTGAAAAAGCATTTCCGGGAGTCGGAGCTCCTGAATAATGGATGGTCAGTGAGTCCAATGTGTTGGCAGGAATAGAAGCCGGGAAATCTATTTTTACTTCTTTTGTCGGCAGCTGTTGAAAGGTAAGATTGCTTCCGTGATACTGCACCTGGGAAACAGTCATATTATCAGTAAGATCGAAATAAATGCTGCTCATATTCAGATTAGGTTTGAAATGAGACGTAACAGATCCTGCAATATTATACACCGCAGGGTCTAAAGTGACATCCATCCTCTGATACTGGAGATCGTAGTTTAAAGTATTGGGATTAATGTTATAGGCGGTCATTTTTTGGGTAAAAGAATTCATTTCTTTTGCAATGAGCCCTTTCATTTCAATATTTTGGTCATGGATCTGTCCATAGGATGGCTGTGATAACAAAAGTCCCAGGATCAGAAGGTAAAATTTTCTCATACTCAGAATATTAGATTGTAACCAAAGATAAAAAAAACCTTCTAATCATTGATTAAAAGGTTTTTAGAATATTAAAATAATATCTTTTAGAGATCCAGAGCCGGTTCAAGAATTTTTTCCATTCTTTTCTTTACCATATCTACAGATCCTGAGTAGTTGTTTACCATTAAAGAAAACACAAGGGTTTTTCCTGAATTGGTCTTCAGGTAGCCTGCCAGTGTTTTTACTTTATTCAGAGTTCCTGTTTTAGCAAAAACCTGTCCGTTTCCGGTACCGATGAACATTCTTTTCAGAGTTCCGGACTGTCCGCCTACCGGCAGTGACGTGAAATAGGCTTTGTAATACTTCTCATCCATTAAAGAGGTTAAAAACTTTGCCTGGGCAATAGGCGTTACATTATTACTTCTGGAAAGTCCGCTCCCGTCTATATAATTTAATCCCATCATGTCAAAGTTTTCATCCTTCAGGTGGCCTGTTACCACTATTCTGCCGGATTCTGAAGTCTGATCACCCAGCCTCTGGAAACCTACTGTTTTCAGTAAAGCTTCTGCCAGGGAATTATCACTGTGCTGGTTGGTATAGAATATAATATCAGCTAAAGTAGGAGATTTATAGGCTGAAACCAGCTTTCTGCTTTCCGGAGAAGCATCCGTCATTCTCGGAGTTACTTTTCCTGTTACACCAATTCCGCTTTTTACCAGTGTTGTTCTTAAAGTATTGGCAAGATAAGCCGGAGCATCGGGAAGTTTCGTCGTTAAAAGACCGTCTCCTTCATATTTGTCTGCATATACCATCTGGTTGGCATAAGGAGACATATAGAAGTATTTTTTCTCAGAAACCAGTCCTGATTTTTTCATGATCAGTTTCTCGTTGGCCGGATTGATTTCGCGTGTAGTTCCTACAGGAAGGTAATAGTTATTGTTTTCAAGCCATACAACATTTTCCGGAAGCCTTGTAATATTGCCTTTGAAAAGCGCTGTCTGGATGATAATATCACCGTTTACCTTTCGGATACCTTCGCGGGAAAGTCCGCCCATGAAGTCTGAAATAATGTCTCTGTATGACCATGCACCGGCTTTATTGGTTCCCAAAGAAGGATCGCCGCTGCCTATCAGATAGAGATTTCCGTTTAAAGTTCCGTTTTCATCAATCGTCCCTGAATATTCCAGCTGGGTCATCCAGCGGTAGTTTTCGCCTAAAAGGTTCAAAGCTGTTTCCGTGGTAAGCAATTTGGTAGTAGAAGCCGGAACTAAAGGGGTATTTTCGTTGTACGAAGAGATTACTTTCTTCGTTTTCGGGTCGTACACTACGAATCCCCAGTCTGCATTTTTCAGCACAGGATCCGCCATCATTGTGTTTACATTAATATCTACGAGCTCTTTGGCAGACAAAACCGTTCTTTCCGCTACTGAAGTAACGGGAGAAGGGAGGTTTAAAGTATTTTTTTGATTTTCGTAAGCCTGTGAGTAAAGAACTGTAGAAACGGTAGATTGAGCAAGGAAAAACCCAGAAGCCAATACCGCTACACCTGAAATATATTTTCTGTAATTTACCATCTATCTTTTTTTGTTTCTATAGTTTGACAGTGTAAAAAATGATAAGTTAAATCAAAAGTTAAAGAGTCAAACACTTAATCAACGTCCAAAAGTAGAAATTATTGTTATAAAAAGGATTACAGAGGTCTTATAAAAGAGTCTAAAGTTTGTTAAAAATTGTTAAAAATCCACAAATATATCTTTTTTAATACTTTGATAAGCAGTGATTTCATCGAATTCATTCAAACTTAATAAAACCATTTTTTTAAATTCATCATACTTTTTCCCGCGGGGAAGTTTAAGCATAATCTGGAACTGGTATAAATTATTAAGCCTTGCAATCTGAGCTCTTTCCGGCCCCAGAACACATTCTTCCGGAAGGTATTTTCTTAAAATGGAACCCAGAAACTGGGAAGCCCGGTTCACTTTATCTTCTTTTCTGTGCTTCAGCTCAATCATAATCAGCTTTGTGAACGGCGGATAGTGGAACTTCTGACGCTCGGTAAGGATATATTTATAGATTTTTGCCGGATTATTCATTTTGATCAGCTGAAAAACAGAATGTTCCGGATTATAAGTCTGGATTAAAATTTTTCCTTTACCCGAAACTCTCCCGGCTCTTCCTGAAACCTGGGTGATCAGCTGGTAGGCCCTTTCTTCTGCCCTGAAATCCTGTACATACAGCAGTGAGTCTGCTTTGGGAATAGCCACAAGCTCAATATGGTCAAAATCAAGGCCTTTTGAGATCATCTGTGTCCCTACAACAATATCTGTTTCGCCTTCCTCTATTTTTTCATACAGCTTTTCGTAGGCGAACTTCTTACGCATGGAATCTACATCCATCCTGTCTACTTCACTATCAGGAAATATTTTGGATACTTCCTCATGAATCTGTTCTACCCCTACTCCTCTTTCATTCAGGTTTTCGGAATGGCATTTTGGGCAGGTTCTCGGCTTTGAGGCTCTCTGGCCGCAGTAATGGCATTTCATTTCGTTGGCGGCCTTATGGTAGGTCATCACCACATCACAATTCGAACAGTAATTGACATAGCCGCAGGTTTCACATTCTATAACATTGGCATAACCACGGCGGTTGTGAAGTACGATGGCCTGATTTTTTTCATCCAGCGTCTTTTTGATCTCATCTATTAAGTGTAAAGAAAAGTTCCCGGACACTTTTTTGGATTCCTGGGCTTCTTTAAAGTTGATGAGCTCATATTCAGGTAAATTCACATTCCCGAATCTTTCATTCAAGAAAATATATTTTATTTTATCTTTTCTGGCGTTATAATAGCTTTCCACAGAAGGGGTCGCCGATCCCAGAATAACTCCGGCACCATAAAAATTTCCTAAAACCATCGCTGCATCCTTTGCATTAAAATAGGGAGAAGCTTCTCTGGGTCTGTACGCAGAATCATGTTCTTCATCCACAATCACAAGTCCAAGATCCTGAAAAGGCAGGAACAGGGCGTTCCGGGTTCCTATAAGAATTTTAATGTCGTTCTGCCTTATTCTCCGCCAAACTTCTACCCGCTCAAAATCGGTTAGTTTCTGATGATAAAAACCCAGCTGTCTGCCATATTTTTTTCCAGCCGCTGAGTGATTTGCTTGGTCAGGGAAATTTCAGGAAGCAGGAACAGAACATTTTTTCCTTGCTGAATACATTCTTCAATTTTTTCCAGGTAAATATGGGTTTTACCTGAGGAAGTTACGCCGTGCAGCAGTACATTTTTTCCTTCTTCAAAAGCTTCGTCAATTTCTGTTTTAGCTTCTTTCTGCAGTTCGGAAAGCTCTTCCAGCTCTTCAATTTCGCCTTCATAACTTTCAATCCTGTCTTTCTGCATATGATACTCTTCAACAAGATTTTTATCTGCAAGCGCCTTAAAATGTGAGGCTCCGAAATATCCGTCCTCAAACAATTCAGATTTTTTAATCGGCGTATCCGGATGTTCGGTCTGTTTTTCTAAAATTGCAAGGAAAAGATCTTTCTGCTTCGGAGCTTTGTTGAGTTTTAAAAGGATATCCGTCAGGTTTTGGTTACCTAAAACCTCATCGCTGACTTTGACATAGGCTACTTCCTTAGCTTTGTATTTTTCAGCTATTTTCTCATCAATTTCAATATACTGCAGATCAATTAAAGAATTGATCGTTTTGATGATCTCTTTTTTAGGAATAAAAGCCTCAATATCGGTAAGATTGATAAGCTGACGTACTTCCAGTGCCTGAATAAGGTACATTTCATTAACGTCCAGGTTTTCAAAATCAACCGTTATATTGGGTTTTAATTTTAAATAGGTTTCACTTTCAAGTTTTAAAGAAGAGGGAAACGCAAAACGGTAGATCTCTCCCAGCCCGCATAGATAATATTCTGAAAGCCAGTTCCAGAAGCTGATCTGCTCCCTGGGAAGAATAGGTTTATCATCCAAAATACTGATGACCTCTTTCGCCACAAAACTTTCCGGTGCGTTATCATGAAGCTCAAAAACAATTCCGGTATAAATTTTCTTCCCCCAAAAGGTACGAGAACCCGCATTCCCGGTTGAATTATGGGCATTAGTTCTTCAGGGACTTTGTAGGTGAAAGATCCTTTTAAATTAAGCGGTAAAACTATCTGGGCGTACTGCAAGGGAAATTTTTAAAGTGTAAAATTAAATTTTTCTTCAGAGAACTGCAATTTTTTATTGAGATCAGAGGGTAAAGCAGCCTTATGTTGTTTTTCAGGTTAAACTGATCGTTTCTTTTTTTATGTCTGATTGTTTTTTTGTTCTCGCAGATTTTGCAGATTGAGCAGATGTTTGCGTTATATAATTATGCTTTTATTTATTAAGATATAAGGGTATTATTAAGCATGTTTATCCATGATTATAATATCCATAAACATCTGCTCAATCTGCGAGAGAATATTTAAAAACATTCAGCCGCTTCATTTTGTATACAAGATCGGTATGACAATTTAGAAAAGGAATTGCGTTATATGATACCAGACTGTAGAGGTAAGAAACCCGACAATAATACTGAAACCGATGATGAGATTGGTAAGTTTGGTATTCAGCCTGAACTGTTCTGCAATAATACTTGAAGTGACAACAGTTGGCATTGCTGCTTCAAATACAGTGATTTTTGCCACATCTCCTTTTACATTGAGAAATAAAGCCAGTGCCAGAACGATAGCCGGAGCCAGGATTAGTTTGTAAAGCATGGAAACCGACATTTGCGGGACCAGCTTTTTCCAGCCATTGAATTTCAATTGTAATCCCACGGAAAATAAAGCCAGCGGGCTTACTGTTGCTGCGAGTTTATCAAAAAAAGGTTCTGCAGCCGTAAGATCAATAAACTGCGATAATACCAACGCTGCGATGCATCCTATCAATGGAGGGAAAGTAATCAGTCTCTTTAAAATAAATTTTGCACTTACCTTTCCTGATCTGCTGCCACCCTTTACTGCTGCTATAATTCCCAATGTGGAAAGGGCAAAAAACATGGTCTGATCGCAAATAATGGCTATGCTTAAAAGGCTTTCTCCATAAAATGCACTGATCAGAGGAAAACCGATGAAGGAAGTATTGCTGTAACCGCTTGTGAGTTCCAATGTGCTCCTGGACCGCCTGGAATACCCTTTACTTTTGCTGTAAAACATCATAAAGAAAAAGCAGAAAACGGAAATCAGGAAGGTGGCTGCAATCGGGAACAGCATTTCTGTGGTCCATTTCACTTTGGGCAGATATTTGAAAGAAACTGCGGGCAGGGCAAGGTAAAGAATCCAGGTATTGATGCCTTTGTGAGCATCGGGATGGATAGATTTTGTTGCTTTGAATACCATTCCTGCAATAATGCACACCGCAATCAGAACAAAATTTACCATATTATTTAAAAAATTGAATGTAAAGTTACGGTTGATTTTTTAGTTATAGCTTTAAAAATACAATAATATACATTCAAAATTTCATGTTATGCATAAGGTTATTTTTCTCTCGCGGATTGGGCTGATTGAGCAGATTTTCTTTTCTTATTTTTAAATTATAATGTATCCCAAAGGCTTATTACTTCTATATCTTTTAAAGGTTTTGAAAGTCTGATCCTTTTTGAAGTATCAGGCAGAAGATCAAAGAAATTATCACTGAAATGGGTGTCTCCCATAAGATAAACGTCTTTTGCCAGAACATCAGTGGAAATTTCAATCTCATCTGCTGATACTTTTTTTATCTTAATAGCAGGTTGTGTCAATTTCATGTCTTTAGGTTTAGCAAAGAAATGAAGATTATCGGCAATTATTTTTCCATCTTTATCTTTTAAGGTAAGTTGCAGGAAGGTTTTATTTTTATCAGAATCAGGAATTAATTTTTCAATTTTAACAGGTTCAAATTTTAGAATACTTTCCAGCATTTTCTCTTTTGAAACCGCTTTGAGTTCTTTTAAAATTTTACCATCGAAACTTATTGCTTTTACTTCCAAACTAAGGTTACTGAAAGTCTTTAATCCGTCATTAACAGCATAAAAGTTTAAAATATTGTCTTTTTCTTCGGTTAAGATTACCTGCTGCTCAAAACTTCTTTTCATCTGGTAATGTAAGGCTTTCCAGTTTCCCAGATAGTCAATGGACGACCATGAAACTACCGGCCAGCAGTCATTGAGCTGCCAGTATAATGTGCCCATATTGTAAGGCTTTGAACGGCGATGTGCCTCAACAGCCATTTTCATTCCACGGGCCTGAAGAAGCTGAGAAACGTAATTGTATTTTATAAAGTCCGAAGGCACCTTATAATCCCTTTCCATATATTTGCTGATGATCTCCCAACCTCTTGTATTCTTTTCATGGGCTTTAACCACAGGATTCTGAAGACTGAGATCAGGCGTTCCGGAAAACATGGATTTTACAGCATCAACGCTTGGCATTCCCTGAAAACCGTATTCTGACATGAAACGGCCCACTTTTTCATTATATATCTCAAATGGCTGCTCTCCCCACCAGACTCCCCAGTAATGGGAATCCCCTTCTGTAAGACTTTCTTTATGTCCCCATCCAATAGACGGTGAACTTGGCCAGTAAATGTTCTTGTCTGTAGTAAGACTTTCTTTTAAAGTATTTGGAATCACTTCATGGAACAGTTTTTTATAATCCTTCCAAACCTGTAAAGAGTCTTCTTTTGAATATTTGAACTGTTTCTGATATCCCCAGTTGACAATAGCCTCATCAATTTCATTATTTCCGCACCATAAAGCAATGGAGGGATGATTTTGAAGCCTGTTGACCTGGTCCTTTATTTCTTCTTTTACATTATTTAAAAAAGATTCATCAGCCGGATAAAAGCTGCCGGCAAACATAAAATCCTGCCAGACTAAAATACCATTTTCGTCGCAGGCTTTATAGAATTCATCATCTTCATAAATCCCGCCGCCCCAGACACGAATCATATTCATGTTGGCATCTTTGGCATCTTTGATGAGCTTTTGGTACTTCTCTTTGGTCATTCTGGGTGAAAAGCTGTCACCCGGAATCCAGTTTGTTCCTTTTGCATACAACGGCTTTCCATTCACTTTAAAATAGAAAGATTTTCCTGCTGCATCCTTTTCCTGTACGAGTTCTACAGTTCTGAGTCCAATTTTTATATTCTTCTGATCTAAGGATAGATTATTTTTAGAAAGCGCAATTTTAAAATCATAAAGACTGGCATCTCCCCAACCATTAGGCTGCCACAGTTTCATCCCGTCCGTTTTATATGGAACACTTATTTTATTGATTCCTTTTTTCAGGGAAACTGTTTGGATCTGCTTATTAATATTCAATACATAATCTCCGGAATTCTGAGCATTGATTTCTACTTCAAATTTTAAATTGAAAATATTTCCTGAAAAGTTCTGATTGTATTTAACGTTTCGGATTTCAGCAAGATTCCAGCATTTCAACTGTATATCTTTCCATATTCCGGCGGTCACCAGTCTCGGCCCCCAGTCCCATCCAAACTGATACTGAGCTTTTCTTACAAAGCTCCTCGGCGATTCCGGCATCGTAAACGGAACTTTTTTTGCCAGTTTTTTCCTTCTTTTACTGCTGATATAAATTTAATCTTCAGGTCGTTATTTCCTTCTTTCAGAAAATCTTTCACAGGAATTTCCCATTTTCTGAACATATTATCTGTTTTCTTCAGAAGCTTTCCATTCAGATAGATTTCAGAAAAAGTGTCAAGACCGTTAAAAATAAGGTCTACATGATCATTTTGCAGTTCTTTTGATGATATTTTGAAACTAGCCTGATATTCCCAGTCTTCGTTTTCTATCCACTGTACTTTTTTTCATTTTCATCTTTGAAAGGATCAGGAATGATCTTGTTATCCATCAGATCAAGATGTACAGTGCCCGGAATCTTTGCAGGGAGCCATTTCTGTTCCTGCGTATTTCTGAACTGCCATTTTTCTGAAGAGAGGCTTCGTTCCGTAAGCTGTGCATTCATCATACTTTGAATAAAAAAGAAAGCAAAAAGGATAGATTTATTCATTAAAAGACCGATTAAACGTATTATAATTTGGATTTTAAACTGCGTTTGTCATTCAGAGGAACGAAGAATCTTCTATATTATAATTGAGATTCTTTCACTTCACTCCGTTCCGTTCAGAATGACAGACAGGTATTTATATCAGATCTGAAATTAACTATTCTTCAAAGCAGCAACCTCATCTGGATTGGCAAAAGATCCGCCGTCTGTAATGGCTGAAGAGTGAAAGTAACCGGCATTTGTGAATTCTCTGATCTCTTTAATATTGGTTGAGCGAAGTCCGCCTCCGACAAGGATTTCGATTCTTCCACCGGAAAGTTCAACCAGTTTTTTAAGGTTTTCCTTACCATCTGAAACATTGGGTTTCTGACCTGAAGTGAGGATTGTTTTAAAACCACAGTCAATGACTTTTTCCAGGGAATCTTCAAGCCCTTCTGCCCTGTCAAAAGCACGGTGAAAAGTACATGGAAGAGGATAAGCCATCTCAACCAAAATCTTATTGTGTTCTACATTTACCTGATTATTTTCGTCAAGAATTCCAAACACAAAACCGTCTACTTTCAGAGATTTCAGTTGCAGCAGATCTTTTTGCATTTGTTCAAATTCAGCCTCCGAATAGGTAAAATCTCCGCCTCTTGGCCGGATCATTACAAAAACCGGGATGTTTATTTTTGCTCTGAGATCTCTTGTTGTTTCAAAATTGGGGGTTGTTCCGCCTTCACTTAATCCATCACACAATTCGATTCTGTCGGCTCCGTTTTCAAATGCAATCATTGCTGATTCCGGGTTGAAGCACGCTATTTCTATTTTTGACATTTTACTTATTTATATTTTGAGATTATTCCTGAGACACATTCGCAATCAGAAAAGAATTGTTTTGTTTTATAACTTCTATTTCAACCGGATATTGTGATTTCAGCTTTTCATCGGAAAGGATCACATCAAATATGAATACAGCCGGCTCCGACTCTGAAAGAGGAACGGATTTTAAAACCTGCTCACACTTTGAAATTTTAATTTCTTCCCAATCCTGACCGCTTATTAAAAAACCACTGTTGACTCCTGCTTTCCTGACGTCAAATTTATTTTTCCATTTGTCTTGAAATTCCTTTAAAGTAAGGCTTCCGTCAACATCCATATCGACATTCATTGCATCGGTTTTATAATCGTAATAGTCCTTGGTTGTGATTTTCTGCATTTCCCGGTCCATATTAAGATCTGATTTGAAGTAATTTTCGATACTTTCTTTCAGCCATTTCTCTGCTTCTTCGGCTTCGTTCGGCTTATTTTCGGAGGTTTTAATTTCTTTGGGGAAAGATTCCTGCTGCACTACCTGTGTTTGAGTTTCTTTCTTTTCTTCTTTGCATGCTGTTACCAGAAATAAAGATGCAATGATTATTCTTTTCATATTCTAAATTTTGGCTAAAGCCAGCTGATGTTTTTATTTTTGCAAGCGGGCTAAAGCCCTCTCCTATTAAATTTAGATAAGCAATTATTTCAGGGCAAATTCTGGCTTTTCCAGACGGTTGCCTTTTTGATCATATACCGCGAAATTAAATCCGTCCTGGATACAATAGGAGCCATATTCTCCTTTTTTATTTAAGGCAATGAATCCAACCTGGATATCTTTCAGGTTTTTATTCCTTCTTTGAGCAATTTTTACAATTCTTTCCACAGCTTCTTTGCAGGCCTGCTGCGGATTTCTGCCCTGTCTCATCAGTTCGACCACCAGATGGGTCCCGACAGTACGGATTACCTCTTCACCATGACCAGTAGCTGTAGCTGCCCCAACTTCATTGTCTACAAACAACCCTGCACCGATAATAGGTGAATCTCCTACCCTACCATGCATTTTAAAGGCCATTCCGCTGGTAGTACAGGCACCAGAAAGGTTTCCCTGTGCATCCAGAGCAATCATTCCGATGGTATCGTGGTTTTCAATATTGGCAACCGGCTTGTATTCACTGGTTTTAAGCCATTCTTTCCATTCTTTTTCTGAATCGGGAGTAAGAAGGTTTTCTTTTTTAAACCCCTGTGACAATGCAAACTGCAGTGCCCCATCTCCCACCAGCATAACGTGAGGTGTTTTTTCCATCACTGCTCTTGCTACAGAAATAGGATTTTTGATGTTTTCCAGGCAGGCAACGGAACCGATATTATAGTTTTCGTCCATAATACAGGCATCAAGGGTAACCCTTCCGTCTCTGTCCGGCCGTCCTCCGTAGCCTACACTTCTTTCAGTGGGATCCAATTCCACGAGACGAACTCCTTTTTCCACTGCATCAAGCGCTTTTCCGCCTTTTCCCAGAATAGTCCAGGCTTCTTCGTTGGCTTTCAATCCGAAATTCCAGGTGGAAAGAACAATGGGTTTTCCTACTTTTACAGATTTCTCAGACAGTTCTCCGGCCATCAGATCCAGTGGGTTTACAGCAAGTGCCAGAGAGACGGCAGCCGTTTTTTTAATGAAGTTTCGTCTACTTTGCATATTCAGATTTATTTGGCTCCAAATTATGAATTTTCCCGCTAGGAGAAAAGGAAAAAGACCACAGTTTATACTCTGTGGTCTTTACTTTATCATGATAAGCCGGTTTATTCTGAAACGGATTTCTAATCAGCACCAATTTCATCAACGAACAGCCACGCTTTTGAATCTGCACCGGGATTTCCGGCAGGAATAATACCTGCATTTTCTATTTTAAGTTTAATGTACTTAGCATTCTGATTTCCCACATTCAGCTTTATTTTTCCTTTTGAGTTCTGAATTTCGTCTTTTCCGATCTCTTTAATCATTTTGAAATTTTTTCCGTCATCAGAAACGAAGATCTGTGCAGATTTAGCCAGATGGATCCAGCTCCCTTTATTTTCCAGGGTATTAAAATAGACTTCGGAAAAGTTGGTTTTTTGTCCCAGATCAATGGTCGCCACCACATCTTTTCCCTGGAAACCTAGCCATGTTTTACCCAATTGTCTTATGTTTCCGATAATTCCATCCACTAATGTGAAAGCACCGCCAAAAGAGTAATTTTCACTTGGCTGCTGTTCCAAGGTGATCTTTTTCCTGTTGTTTTTGAAATCCTGAATTCCTGGGAAGAAACAGCACTTTTCAATTTTCCTTCCTCAAAATAGGCGGATTTAACGGTTGAAGATTTTGAAACAGCAATCGGTCCCTGATAAACCTGTGAGTTTATTGAAGGTTCACTTCCGTCTGTTGTATATCTTATTCCTTTAGGATCTTGTGATACGCTAAGCTCGTAAAAGATACCATTACCGGCAGGAAGTACTTTTCCGGAAATGTTATAAATACTTCTGGCATAATTCACCTTCATTTTATCCAGAACTTTGAACTGACTGATCACTCTTCCTTCAAATTCTTTATAGTTTTTAGGATCTGCTGTTCCCCATCCTACTTCGGAAAGGGCCATCAGTCTTGGAAATATCATGTACTGCACCTGCTTAAAATCGGTGATGTATTCCGTCCATAGATTGGCCTGAACGCCTAAGATGTATTTTGCCTGTTCAGCGTTCAATTCTTCGGGAACAGGATTATAGGAATAGACTTTATCCAAAGGGGTAAAACCTCCGAAAGCATTCGGCTCCGATTGAGGATCGCCCTGATAATGGTCAAAATAACAGTAAGCTCCCGGAGTCATTACCGCAAAGTGTGAAGATTTCGCAGCTTCGATTCCTCCGTTTACGCCTGTCCAGCTCATAACGGCAGCATTTGGAGCCAGACCGCCTTCAAGGATTTCGTCCCAGCCAATGATCTTTCTTCCTTTGCTGTTGACATATTTTTCAATTCTCTGGATGAAGTAGCTTTGCAGTCCATGCTCATCCTTAAGATTATTCTTTCTGATCAGTTCCTGGCAATGGGCACATTCTTTCCATCTTGTTTTCGGGCATTCGTCACCGCCGATGTGGATGTATTGTGATGGAAACAGAGAAATGACCTCGTCAAGAACGTTTTCAAGGAAGGTGAATGTTTCTTCTTTCGGACAAAAAACATCGTCGAAAACACCCCATTTTGTAGCGGATTCAAACGGTCCTTTTGTACAGGCGAGTTCGGGATAGGCTGACAAAGCAGCTAAAGCATGACCGGGCATTTCAATTTCCGGAACGATGGTAATATGTCTTTGCCGGGCATATTTGATGACGTCTTTAATCTGCTCCTGAGTATAGAAATAGGGACCATAAGGTTTTCCATCAAAAGTATTGTCTACATAAGCACCAACCATCGATTCTTTACGTTTTGAACCGATCTGAGTGAGTTTTGGGTATTTTTTAATTTCAATTCTCCAGCCCTGATCGTCTGTAAGATGCCAGTGAAAGGTATTCAGCTTGTACATAGCCAAATAATCAATATACTGTTTAACCTCATCCACATTGAAAAAATGACGGCATACATCCAGGTGCATTCCGCGCCATGCAAATTTAGGCTGGTCTTCAATCCTTAAAGCTGGAATCTCCCTGTCTTCCTTATGTTCTTCAAAAAGCTGGGCCAGGGTTTGAAGAGCCAGAAAATAACCCTGCCTGGTATTGGAAGTGATGAAAATCTTTTTAGGAGAAATGTCAATCGTATACTTTTCTTTATCTTCTTCGGGATGAATTGGAATTTTGGGCTGCGGAAAAGGCATGTACATCAAATGAATTCCTTCCGTTTTACTGCTGCTCTGAAATTTCACACCGGGACCAATCCTTTTTTGAAATACTCTGTTTCTTCTTTTGGAAGTTTATCATTCAGGATCAGCGTTTCAGGAATAATAAACTTTCCTTCCTGCATGGTTAGACTTTGAGGATAAGGAATTAAATCCGGCCTCTTCTGAGCATGAAAAACGGTGGAAAAAATAACGGAACACATAAAAAGGAAACGTCGCATTTAAGTATGATTAAGGTTTTAGCTAAGATAATTATTTTCCAAAACTCTTTAGCCATTTAACTTATTAAATAATAAATCATCTAAATTTGCAAAAAAATACAATGAGAAAAAACATTCTATTCGCCGCAGTATTATTATTTTCAGTTTCTGCGCAGGCTCAACTTTTAGATATTATTAAATCTACCGTTAAAAACAAAACCGGCGTTGATCTTGATAATCCCTCAAAAACTAAAACTTCCACAACCACTTCTACCTCAACTACTACAATTCCAACCCAAAGTTCTCCTGTGAATCTGGGGAGCTTAACTTCTTCACAAATTTCTTCAGGGTTAAAAGAAGCACTAAGCCTCGGAGTAACTGACGGTGTGAAGAAACTGGCCTTAACGGATGGATTTTTAAAGAATGAAGCCGTAAAAATTTTAATGCCTGAAAAGCTAAGAAAGATTGACACCACATTACGCTCTCTGGGAATGGGAAGTCTTGCCGATGAAGGTGTAAAATTATTAAACAGGGCTGCTGAGGATGCGGTAACAGAGGCTGCCCCTATTTTCACAAAAGCCATTACCTCTATGACGATCACAGATGCCAAAAATATTTTGTTGGGGAGTGATAATGCAGCCACCAATTATTTACAAACAAAGACACAAAGCCAGTTATTTACAGCTTTCCAGCCAAAAGTAAAAGCATCATTGGGTAAAGTGGGTGCAGATACGGTATGGAAAAATCTGATTTCAAAGTACAATACTTTCACGGGACAAGCCGTAACAACTGATCTTAATGAGTATGTTACCACTGAAACTATTAATGGTGTTTTCAAAATGGTGGCTGACAAAGAAAGTGGTATTAGAAATACTCCTGCCATGAGGACGACTTCTATTTTACAGAAGGTTTTTGGGGCGCAGGATGGGAAATAATTCAGCTTTTTGAAAAGCTTTAAAATATATAAACTGTTTCATTTTTGAAGCAGTTTTTTTGTATTGCATTTTTAATCTGGGATGGAAAATTTAGTAGCTTTTCTTTTATCTTGAAACAAAAGAAACAAAAATTCAAGACTGGGAAAATTCCGCTAAAAATAAATGCTGTTCTCTAAAAATTCTAAAACTCGTGCGGATTTGATATTGTCGCATCAGTTCGATGTTTGTGCCGCACTCAGACAGTAGAATTTTCTTAACGTTCACAGCATTTATTTTTTTGACGCTCCATTTTCCTATGTCGGATTAATAGTGTTTCAGCACTTTTTGAAAATATTTGAGATTATCTAAATTTTCATCAATAAAAAAATCTGCGTTATCTGCTGAATCTGCGAGAGAAAAACCTTTTGATGTATATTAAAAATGTCATTCAAATGCATAAAAAACCTTGTCAGTGACAAGGTTTTTATTTTATTAGAATTGCATTTCAGGAATTTCACCTTCAATGATCAGGTCTGCTTCTGTTGACTGTATAATATGTTCTACTGAAACACCCGGCGCTCTTTCCACCAGTTTGAAACCGGCTGGTGTAACGTCGAGTACAGCTAATTCGGTTACTACTCTTTTCACACAGTTCACGCCTGTAAGCGGAAGAGTACATTTTTTAAGGATTTTGCTTTCTCCGGCTTTATTTACGTGCATCATCGCAACAATAATATTTTCCGCGGAAGCCACAAGGTCCATGGCACCACCCATTCCTTTCACCATTTTTCCGGGAATTTTCCAGTTTGCGATATCTCCGTTCTCTGAAACTTCCATTGCTCCAAGGATAGTAAGATCTACTTTCTGGCCACGGATCATCCCGAAACTGAATGCAGAATCGAAAAATGAACCTCCCGGAAGTATGGTAATGGTTTGTTTTCCGGCATTGATGATATCTGCATCTTCTTCTCCTTCGAAAGGAAAGGCCCCATCCCGAGAACTCCATTCTCGCTCTGGAATTCTACTGAAATACCTTCAGGAACATAGTTGGCAACCAAAGTAGGGATTCCTATTCCCAGGTTTACATAATAACGATCTTTCAGTTCTTTTGAAATTCTTTTGGCAATTTGTTCTTTTGTAAGCATAGTAAAAACTTAGACTGCAATTTAATTCTTTTCACTTGAATACAAAAGGTCTTTATTATTAATATCATAAGTCAAAATAATATCTCTAATTTTGCAGCATTATTTATTAAAATGAAAATACTTTTAAGATACCTTAAGCCCTACAAATGGTTAATTGTCATTTCTTTGCTACTGGCGGCCATTAATCAGGTTTTTTCTTTGTTTGCACCGGCCATTACCGGTAACATACTAGATCAGCTGGTAACGCATCCTAATTTTTTTGACAAGGAAAAGCTTTTACCAAGAAGCCTGAACGAATATTTATATGGAAGTGAAGCCTATCACGGTGCCTTTTATTTTTTAGGATTACTGATCGGAACAGCGATGGTGAGCAGAATTGCCAAAGCTTTTCAGGATTATGCGGTAAGTGTAATCACACAAAAATTCGGGGCGAAGATTTTTACAGACGGTTTAAAGCATTCAATGGCGTTGCCTTATCAGGAATTTGAGGACCAGAGGAGTGGAGAAACTTTGTCTATTTTAACGAAAGTAAGAGAGGATTCTGTAAAATTCATCAATAATTTCATCAACATCTTCTTTGGAATCCTGGTGAGTATTATTTTCGTTTCGGTATATGCCATCCGTTTACATTGGTCGATCATGCCGGTGTATATCTGCGGAATTTTCCTGATTGCATTTGTGACCAATTTGCTCAGCAAAAGGATAAAGAGTATCCAGAAAAACATTGTTTCTGAAACTACCGCTTTAGCAGGAAGTACCACGGAAAGTCTTAGAAATATTGAAATTGTGAAAAGTTTAGGATTGACCAACCAGGAAGTGATCCGTCTGAACAATAATACCTACAAAATTCTTGGCCTTGAGCTCAGAAAGGTTAAAAGCATCCGTTCTTTAAGCTTTATCCAGGGGACAATGGTGAATTTCCTTCAACAGCTTATTACGCTGACTCTTCTCTATTTGATTTTTAAGAATATTGTGACTCCGGGACAATATCTGTCGCTGATGTTTTACGGATTCTTTATTTTCGGCCCGATGCAGGAGATCGGGAACATCATTATTTCTTACCGTGAAGCCGAAGCTTCGCTGCAGAATTTTGACCGTTTAATGAAAAAAGATGTGGAAGAAAAGCCTTCTCACCCAAAACAGATCGGGGCTATTGAGGAGCTGGAATTCAAACATGTTTCTTTCAAGCATCAATCTGCTCAGTATAAGGCTTTAAATAATATTTCTTTTGATGTTAAAAATGGGGAGACCATCGCTTTTGTCGGGCCGAGCGGTTCCGGGAAAAGTACTTTAGTAAAATTGCTGGTTGGACTTTACAGACCTCAGGAAGGGAATATTTTTTACAATACGATCAATGGAAAAGAGTTTGATTTTGACGAACTGAGAAATCAGATTGGCTTTGTAACGCAGGATACGCAACTTTTTGCTGGAACCATCAAAGAAAACCTTCTTTTTGTGAATCCAAAGGCTACGGAATCTGAACTGGCCGTTGCTTTAGAGAAATCGAGCTGTACCGCCTTGCTGGAAAGGGCAGAAAAAGGCATCGAAACGGTTATTGGTGAAGGCGGTCTGAAGCTGAGTGGTGGGGAAAAACAAAGAATTGCCATTGCAAGAGCACTTTTAAGAAAACCTCACTTACTGATTTTTGATGAAGCTACTTCTGCATTGGACAGTATTACCGAAGAGGAAATCACTTCTACTATAAAAAGTATTTCGAAAGAAAGAGAACAGATTACGGTTCTTATTGCCCACCGTCTTAGTACAATCATGCATGCTGACAGGATTTATGTACTTGAACGCGGACAGGTTGTGGAAATGGGATCTCATGATAATTTAATTGCTGAAAAAGGCTTATATTATGCCATGTGGCGACAGCAGATCGGGGAAAGGAAAATGCTCAACCCGCAAGCATAAAAATAAAGCGCTGAATGAATTCAGCGCTTTATTATTGTAAATATTATTTTTTAAACCATTAAGAAGTAATTTAAGGAATGAAGTATAGTTAAGTTGAATCATTCTGATTTTTTAAGCTTTATGCTTAATACTCTTAATTACTTATTCTATTTTAATGGTTCAAAAATAAAAATTTAAACAAGTTATTGTCAGATTATTCTTTGCTTCTGACTGTTCTCTGCTCTATTCTTTTTTCAAATTTTTCCCCCTGGAAGATTCTCTGGATCATAATTCCCGGAATGTGAACCTGGTTGGGATCCAATTCTCCCGGCTCTACCAGTTCTTCTACCTCAGCAATGGTAATTTTTGCCGCTCCCGCCATAGGATGATTGAAATTCCTTGCAGAACCTTTAAAAATAAGGTTTCCGGCATGGTCCCCTTTCCAGGCTTTTACGATTGAAAAATCTGCCTTGTAGGCATGTTCCAGAATGTGAGGCTTTCCGTTAAAATCTTTCACTTCTTTTCCTTCTGCAATCTCAGTTCCATATCCGGCAGGAGTATAGAAAGCAGGAATTCCAGCCTGAGCTGCCCTGCATTTTTCTGCAAGAGTTCCCTGTGGGGTAAGCTCAACATCTAGTTCCCCGGAAAGCATCTGTCTTTCGAATTCTGCATTTTCTCCCACATAGGAGGAGATCATTTTTTTGATCTGTCTTTTATGAAGCAGCAATCCAAGCCCGAAATCATCGACGCCTGCATTGTTGGAAATACACGTTAAATCTTTTACATCGCTTTCTACCAAAGCATTAATGGAGTTTTCAGGGATACCGCAAAGACCGAATCCGCCCAGCATTAAAGTCATTCCGTCCTGAATACCTTCTATGGCTTCCTTTGCATTTTTTACTCTTTTATCTATCATGAAATATTAGATTTTTCTGTCGGTTAAATTTAATAAATTTTCTCATATCTACAGTATCCGGGAATTTTTTGAATTTATGATGGATTTTCTACATTAAATTATTGCTTTCCCCGTGGTCTGAATTTTGGTTATTTAAAACCATCAACATCATAAATATTATCATATGGAAACGAAAGACATCTCAAGAATTGCTCTCGGTACATTTTTGATCGCCGCGGGAATAAGTCACCTTACTTTTGCAAGAAAAGAATTTCAGGCACAGGTTCCTGAATGGGTTCCTCTGAAGAAAGACGACACTGTTGTATATTCAGGAATTGCAGAAATACTTTTAGGCACCGCTACAATCATAGCTCCTGAAAAATACAGGAAAACAATGGGAAAAATTGTGGCAGGTTTTTTTACAGCTGTATTACCCGGAAATATTGCTCAGTACAAAAACAGAAGAGATTCTTTTGGCTTAAACACAGACAACCAAAGATTTGCAAGACTTTTCATGCAGATTCCGTTAGTAACCTGGGCACTGAAATCTACAGACTAAAAATAAAAGCAGGAATATTTTCCTACTTTTACTTCAGTTATAAATTTGAAAATATTATTGTATAATCAGTTTCAAAGTAAATAATTTTCTTGAGTGAACTTTTACAAAATATACTCCTTTCGGAAGATTTTCGTTCACCAGAGAAAACCGCTGGTTGTTGATGTTTTTTGATTCATACAAAAGTTGTCCTGATGCTGAAACGAGCTCGATTTTATCAATCGGGTAATCACTTTTGATGAAGGTAGGTTCGCCCGGCCTGGTAGGATTCGGGTACAGAACTACATTTTTCTCTGTACTTTTCACCTCTTCTGTTCCGAGTGTTCCGGCTATCACCTGAAATTCCTTTCTGTTGGATACTTCGGTATAGGAATCATTGGTAAACATTACCATGTAATAGTTCCCTGGTGTCGCAGGAAGCGCTGTTCCCTGGATTGTTTTCGTCCCTTGGGTAACTCCATCAAAATAGGTATAGGAAACAAAATTATCGTCCGGAGTCTGGATGCTCTGAGGATAAATTCCCAGCCAGTCTTTGATAATTCCGGGAGAATCCGTCCAGGAAGCCGTGATGTTTTCACCTAATGTATAAACAGGCTTGTTGATCCACAGTTCTGTGACAATATCCCCTACTTTAAAGAATACTTTGTCCCCGATTCCGGTATATCCATCTTCCAGCAGATACTGGGCATAATAGTATCCTTTCGGAAGGCCTGTAAAATTCAGTGTTCCCGAAGGGGTGGATACATAGCTCCATTTGATAGAAGCATTGGTCCCCGGCGTCTGACCCATTTTGTAAATCCCGATCCAGTCTTTCACCAGATTTGGTCCGTTGTTGTAATTGATGACTACCGTTCCTCCTACAGGATAAGTATCAGCTGTAGTCTGCAATACTACTTTCGGGCCTACGTAGAAACTTTTTCTTGGGGTAATTTCTGTGTAGCCGTTGTTGGCAAAAAATCCTGCAAAATACTGACCTTTATTAGCAAGACCATTCGGAAAAACAGCTGTTCCTGCCGTCTGGCCGTTGGTATAAAGGTAACCTTGAGAAGTTGTGGTTGCCGGTGTCTGTCCTTTCTTATAAATTCCTACCCAGTCCTGCTGATTCCCGGGTCCTCCCGTATAAGTGGCTGTTATCGCTTCATTTTGAGTATATTCAGTTTTATCTAATGTAAATGTAGGATTGGAAACTACACTTCCTGACACCTCAAACTGCTTTACATCACTCCAGTCGCTCCACTCCAGGTTTCTGTCTCTGTAACGAACCTTTACATAATAGACTCCGTTTGAAATAGAATTCGCGGCAATGGTTGCTTTTGTGATGTCAACTCCGGCATTTAGGTTTTTAGTTCTGTCCGGTGTTCCGTTTCCGTCTTTTCCGAACCAGTTTTCATAGTCACGGTAAAATTCCTTTTCAATTACTGAAAAATTGGATGCTTTACTGATTAAAAACTGTGTGGTATTCAGCAATTCTCCATTTGAAGAGGTAAATGCATTTCCATTCAATGTCAAGGGTAAAGTTACCGGTGCAGAAAAAGTATTGGTAACCGATGGTTTTGAAGGTTTTGGCTGATTTTTATACCTGTGGAAAGTATCCACCAGTTCATTGTATTTTCTGTTATAAACTCCTCCTATGGAATAGCATTCTATATCTACTTTTCCGGTCTGCACATCTACTTCCACGATTTGGTAGGTCCAGTCTGTCAGTGTTTTCTGCACATCATCAAAATCCTGCTCATTCGACATTCCCCAGTACTGGTCCCATGCCGTTCCTCCGGAAATAATCTGGTAATTCGGGGTATCTTTTAACTGACCTCTGTGGTATAAATGATGGTGGGCTCCAACATGCATTAAGTACTTATTTGAAGTTGTCAGTAATGGTACGGCATTGTTTCTCACCCATGTGGAAATATCTCCTACGTACTGCTCTGCCTGGTAAGGCCTGTGGCTAAGGGAAATAATCCAATCTACCGTAGGGTCTGCATTGGCTTCATTTAAAATTTGTGACAGCCATGTCTGCTGTGCCGTTCCTGTATGCTCTGAACTTAAACTTATAAACAGAACATTTCCTGCCTGCTGTGCATAATAATTCTCGTTCCCTGAACTGATATTTTTATATTTGATTTCATCAATATAGAAATGGGCATAGTAGGAATTCATCCCAAGTGTTCCATAAGTTTCGTGATTTCCTACCGTTGTCTGGATAGGAAGATAAGGTGACAGTTTAATATTCTTTTTAAAATGGACATTTTCATAATGATCGAGTGTTCCTACATCCACCTGGTCCCCTACCATAAAGGTAAGGGCTACATTATCCGAAGGATCGGAACCGGCACCGAATTTCTCTTTCAGTTTTTTGAATGCATTTAAAGTCAGGGAATCATACCTCGGTTCTGCTTTGATCTGGTTGTCTCCCATGATCAGGAAACGTATTTTACCATCCGCAGTAGCAGCCTGTCCCGGCAAAGGCAGGGTTCTGAAATTATAAATTGCCGACTCGCTGGTTCCTGTTTTTATTTTATAATAGTATTTGGTATTCGGCTGCAGGCTCGTGATTTTTGCTGTGTGGTAATAATAATTGTTGTTATAACCGGTATCGGAGAAAATATTGGTAGTACCAGTGACAGTTACATTCAGATTGGTTGGAGATGTTCCGTAAATTACGGTGGTTTCATTGTTAGAAGCCGTTTTCCAGTTGACAATCATCGAGCTCGGCGTAGGGTTCTGCAGGTAAGGAAACAATGCCTGCCCGAATGCCATCTGGACGGCAAAACAGAAAAAGAAGAAATAGTGTTTCATAGTTATTTACTTTTATAGATTTATCAATCAGATTCTTAGCAATTGATCTGATATTTTAATTTCGGGCAAAAGTAGATTTCCTATATAAACTGCGTCAGATGGGAATTTAAAATAACTGTTAATTTTGGGGCCAATCCTGGGTGAAAAAATTATAGTTTTTAGCACATTAAATATTTGGTAGAATCAAAAACTATTTTGTATCTTTGCGACCTGTTATTCAACCTCTGACGAAGACCGTGTAAGTTGCTTAGCTTTAACATTTTATTTTATTAAAAATGGATTTATTAAAGTACGTACAAGATCAGTACATTACTAAAAAAGATTTCCCTGAATTCAAAGCAGGAGACACAATTACTGTGTATTACGAGATTAAAGAAGGACAGAAGACAAGAACTCAGTTCTTCAAAGGTACCGTTATCCAATTAAGAGGTACAGGAGCTACAAAAACATTTACCATCAGAAAAATGAGTGGTGATGTAGGTGTAGAAAGAGTATTTCCGATAAACATGCCTGCACTTCAGAAAATTGAAGTTGACAGAAGAGGTAGAGTTAGAAGATCTAGAATTTATTACTTCAGAAACCTTAGAGGTAAAAAAGCTAGAATCAAAGATGCTGCTTACAAGAAAAAGTAATTCAGACAACAATACATACAAAAAGAGACTATCTGCTTCAGATAGTCTCTTTTTATTTTCCTCTATTTTATAAAATCGTACAGCGCATTAAAGAATTTCGGATAAACTTCTATGTGCGGAAGATGCCCTACATTTTCAAGTTCAACAAGTTTAGAGCCGGCAATTTCCTGCTGGGTCTTTTTTCCTAATTCCTGATACTGCCCCATTTTAGGCTGCAGATCTTTAGGTGTCCTATCCTTTCCTATTGCTGTTCTATCCCTTGTTCCGATAATCAGAAGTGTAGGCGTTCTGATGTTTTTAAATTCGTAGCAGACAGGCTGGTTATAGATCATATCCGAGGTTAAAGCTGCATCCCAGGCCACCTGCGGATAATCTTTATGCAAGGTCCATCCTGCAATAAGATCGAGCCACGGCTGGTATTCTTCTTTCCATTTATTATCATAATAAAATTTTAACTGGTAGGCTTTATAGGTTTCGGCAGTATTTTTCAGCTCGGACTGATATGCCTGGTCTATGGTCTGATAGGCTGCAAACGTTTTATAATCTTCAAGACCAATAGGATTCTCGAGAATCAGTTTCTGTACCTTGTCAGGATAAAGAAGGGTAAATCTTGCAGCGACCATCCCTCCCATTGAATGTCCCAAAACTATTGTTTTATCAATCCCCAGTTTATCCAGTATTGCTTTTGTATTTTCAGCAAGCTGGGAAAAAGAAAACTGATAACTTTTAGGTTTTGAAGACTTCCCAAAGCCGATCTGATCCGGAATTATCACTCTGAATCCTTTATCTGAAAGGTCTTTTGCCGTCTTTTCCCAATAGGCTCCGTTAAAATTCTTTCCGTGGAGAAGCATGATTGTTTTTCCATTGGGCTTCTGCGGCTGAACATCCATATAAGCCATTTTAAGCACATTGTCCTGCGATTTAAGATCGAGAAAATGAACTTCGTAAGGATATTTATACCCGGATAGCATGGCATCCAGAGGTTTGATCTGTGAAAATAAAAAAGCAGGCACCGCGACCAGCATAATACCTGATGTTATCTTTCTGAAATATTTCATAGGGCGCTTTATTTAAAGTAATAAAATTAAAAAAACCGCTTCAAAAGAAACGGTTTCCGGGTATTTTTTTAGTTTAATTTTATTTTGTTAAGAAAATTCCACAGATTTCACTTCACTTCTGGAAGGCAGATTCATAAGTACAATAGCAAAAAGAATAAGAATAATTCCTACCCATTGTATCAATAAAACTTTTTCGCCCAACAGAACAAAAGCCATCGTTACAGACACCGGAAGTTCCAAAGATGAAACAATGCTTCCTAATCCAAGTCCCGCATTCGGAAACCCGATATTAAATAAAATAGGCGGAATAATGGTTCCAAATAAGGCCAGAACAAATCCGTATGTCCAGAATATTGAATAATTAAATGAATGAATATGTTCCGTATTCTCTGTAAAATTAAGGTATACTGATTTTAATCCTTCCGAATATAAAGGTCCGATCTGGGCAAAAAACAGGAATACCATGACCACGACCGCTCCCCCGCAAAGCATAATAATACTTTTCCTGAATACAGGAAGATGTGTAGCCAGCGTATTGGATGTAAACATAGTCATCGTATAAGATGCGGCAGCCATTAATCCCCAAAAATGCCATGCCAGTCGAGCTTAATATCCATATTAACAAGGTTCGTAGCAAGTATGGTACCTGCAAGCACAATAATTACAGAAATTACTTTTCTCGCATTTGGCAGTTTTTTTCTTTGATACTTTCCACCACAACACTGAACCAAACGGATTGCATCAGCAGCACAATAGCTATAGAAACATTAATATACTGAACGGCAATATAATAGAAAAGACTGGTGCAACCTAAAGATGTTCCGGCAAGAAGCAGCATTCTTACTTCTTTGGCGCTTGGTGATGACAATTTCTGCTTTGATGTAATAGTCTGGATGAAATTCAGGATTAACAGACCCACAAGTCCCAGTAAAAACTGTGAAGTAGTGACTTCTGATGTTGTAAAACCATCATGATAAGCCATTTTCACAAATGTAGCCAGCATTCCGTATATACTGGCCCCGATCCCTACGAATAAAACTCCCTTGAGTATATTTTTCTTCTTCATATTTTTTTAACAGCCTGCAAAGTTACAACATAATAATTGAAATTACCGGAGACGTCAATATGATAGATAAATAAAATCGCCGCAAGCTTTGCTTGCGGCGACTCTCTGATTGAGATTATGTAAATTATTATTTCTTAACGATTACTTTGGAAGTAGCATCGATACCAAAACCCTTAACTTTTACCATATAGGTTCCGTTGACAAGGTTACTTGTAGAAACTGCTTTTTTAGCATCCGGTGAAATTTTATCTTCCGAAGAAACCAGTTTTCCGGACATATCATAAATTTCTAAGCTTACCTTTCCGACAGTATTGCTTGGGAAGTTGATGAAGAATTCATCTTTAGCAGGATTCGGATAGATCGAAATTTTGTTTTTAACAGCATTTACTTCTTCTGTTGAAAGGGCAGAACAACCTTCAGGAAGCGTAAAGCTTTCAGTCTGGTCGTTGATGTCGTTTGCAAGACCTGCTGAAGCTCCTGCTCCAAGACCTCTTTTTGCAAACACTCTCCAGATCATACATTTATCAACTCCTCCAGTTGTTGCAAGCTCAGCCTGAAGAATAGCATCTCTTCCGTTAATGAAAGTAGGATTACATGTCTGTAGTTTCAATGCATTGGTTACCAGCTGAAGTACTCTGGCACTTCCACTGTTGGCATTAGCTGTAACATCAGATGCGTATCCGTATTTTTCAACGTATTTCCAGTGCAGGTCCCAAAGCATGGTTGCCCAAATAAATCCTATAGAGTGTACATCCGGAACAAGAACATTGTTCTGGTTAGTATATTCCATTCCGTTGGTATCACCATAAGTATAATCATTTATAGTAAAATCAGGAGAATATTTAGCTGGTCGGATTCCCAAACCTGTAGTAGGCTGTCCTATTGGATAGGTTCCCATACCTCTTGGAACTGAAGCATTGTCTCCCGGTTTGTTTGTCAGCATTACTGCAAAGAAATCAGACCATCCCTCGCCCATCTGCTCTTTATCTGCATTTGAATTCAAACAGTTATATCCTGTCCCAGTTAATCTGTTGGAAATTCCATGACCATATTCGTGGGTAACGATACCATTATCAAAGCTACCATCGTATTTTGTATCTGCTCTCAGATCTACATTCACTGTTATGGCTGAAGCCAATTTACTTTTAATATATTCCCCTTCTGCATTGGTAATTAATATTGAAGGTATAGTAATTGTAGCATCGGTACCCCCATATTGATTAAGGTAGAACCATTGGCTGTATTGTTATAAATAATTGTTCCTATAGCTCCTGCATTCTGTGCATTTTTTACTTTTAAAGCGAAACTGCAGTTTGTACCACCTCCTCTTTCTATCAGTCCGATTTTCCCTGTCAGTTCACCAGCAGGTAATGCAGTACACGCATCAATAACACTTGCAAGCTTCACATCGCCATTTATTCCTATATCATTTAAAGCCGGTCCAAACTGAGCTGTACCTGCATTCACTACACGCGCAACTGCATCAGACGGAGCTTTATAGAATAGTTTACGGTTTGAGCCCAGCCACAAATACATCTGCATAATTGGGTTATAATTATCCGGATAAGGAGCAAAATTGGCGTTATTGAAACCGCCGCCGTCCTGAGACTGTGCAAAAACCTCATCATCATCAAGACCTCCATTTCCAAAATTATTACTTTGGAAGTTTCTTGCAGGCTCTGTAAATCCGAATTTATAGAAAATATCGTGTACCATATTACTTATATAGAATAAGTTAGTAGTGGCAGCAGGTAAATTTACATACGTTAATGCGTTAGGATCATAAGCAAAATTAAAATTTCTTGTTGCTCCACCGTCTGGAGAAACGCCAAAAGTTTGCTCATTAGCATCTTTATCATCGTACGCATATACATTGTTTCCTCTTGTGGTAGTGTAATGTGTAGTCACATTAGAATGCCATCCTTCCGGTGAAGAGGCTAAAATCCATGGGTTCGTAACTACGGCTCTAGAACCAAATGTAGGTGATTCTACCGGTAAAGGAAAAACGTTATATGAAGCGTTATCCGGAGCTAAGGTAACCAAGTTATTGTTGTTTACAGGATATGAGCTCTGATTCTGTGGTAATGATGCCATATGGTTTTCATCATGAGCATAGGCCTCATCATGAAAGTTACATGAAAGGTTAAGATCAAGTTTGCTCAGGATTTTACCGGTATTTGCATCAACAAGGATATTCCAGTGGTTGGTTGTCTTAGGTACGTGAACCAGATATTCATAAACCAGTCTTAGGTTTTGAGATTCATCCGTAGCGTACATCAGTCGCTGCTTAGCTGCAGTTAATTTGTTAGGCCCTTTTTCGAAAAAGTTCATTATCTGAAGCCTGGAAACTTCTTCACTGCCTAAATCTTCAGCAATTTTCTGTAATGCGGCTTCTTTCGTTATCCCTGCAGTAGCAGAAGTAACACCATTGTAATCTTTTACAAAGTTATCAGTATAATAAACTACTTTATTTTCCTTTACAAGTGCTGTTCCTGCAGTACCATACACCGGTAATCCGTTATACATCTGCTGGAATTTCACAACTTGCCCGTTCATTGACGTAGAATGATCAACATTGTCAATAGCAAAACCGGCAAGGTCATTTTTCTTATATTCTCTTGTTTTGTTTTGAGAAATATAATCTTTAACTAGCTTCTCGTTATCTTGTGAAAATAAAGAGGAAGGAAATACTGCAAATGCAGCAAATAAAAGAGGTAGAGTTATTTTCTTCATTTTTACTTATAAAGCCGCTAATTTACAAATAATCCACAATTAATATTTATTTTTTTAAAATATTTTCATTAATAAAACTCATATAATAAAATAAAAATAATAAGAACATTTTATCAATCTTCCAATCCCCCCACTATCAGGCTATTTATAAAAAAAGCTGCCTTTTTCAGGCAGCTCTGTTATTGATATTAATTGATTACTTCTTTATGATTTTCTCTGAATAGGTTTCATTTTTATCCGTCGTCATATTCACAATATAAACTCCTTCTTTTCGTGAGCTCAGATCTACATTTATTTCCTTTGCATCACGTAATACTTTATTGTAAACGGTATTTCCGTTCAGGTCTCTGATCTCCAGTTTTCCTGATTTAATTTCTTTATTAAGGATTACTTTAAATAATCCATTGTTAGGGTTAGGTGTAAGTTGGAATAGCTTTTCTTCTGCTGATGGTTTTGCTGTTTTTAATACAGGGCATTCCATATTAATGTCATAATCAAAAAACGGATAATTATTCCAGGCATACGCTACTTCAGTCTGACCGTTATAAGAGTATTCCATTGTCAGTTTGAACTTCTGTGGTCCTGTTGCCCCGCCATTGATAGCAGCCGAAAAGTCTGAAGCCAGTGGATAATAAACAAAAAAGTTACCCGGCCCGAATGAAGGATTAAACGGAATTGGGAAAACCGTTCCGTTCTGCAAGCCTACCAGTTCCAGCTTAAAATTCAATAAGGTAGCCCCGGCTGGAAGATGATGGTATCCGCCAACACCTTGTGTATATCCTATACATTCTCCCGGCTCGTATCTGAAATCTACTGTTGCCATACCATTTGTATCGCATATATTCTGTGCCAGGTCTCTCCAATAACTCATTTCACCAGAAACAACTTCAAACCCATTAGGTCTGTTAAAATATGTTCTTGGAGTTGAGTTAATATTAGGATCTCCCTGAACAGGCTCTACCGCCCCGGAATATGATCCTGAACCATGTGAGGCAATAGCTGCTGCTGCCCTCATTGCTGACATCACTGTATTGGTATGGACCACGGTAAACCTTGCTCCTCTGCTATATTTGAACTTCAGCTCATTCACAAATGCTGCCTGAGTTCCATAAGCCGGGCTGCTGGAATTTACAAGGTACGAGCCTGTAAGAGCATTGCCCAGATTTCTCATTGCATCTGTAAATACAACCACTCTAAGATCCTGCATCTGGCCTAAGGTAGTCTGAGGACTTATAATACTCCCATTTGGATTTCCATCCAGTGCATCGCCAATCATTCCTAAGGATTCATGAAAAAGGTCTCCAAAATCCAGACGTCTCTCGAAGTTCTGGGCGATAAACTGATCGCTGGTAAAATCGGATTCGATATAAATCATGGGTGTATATGTCCCGCTGGTATCGCCATACTTTCCTGTTCCATACTGTACAACAGCTACTCTGTTTTTGTTATTACAGGCTAGGAGCTCTTCCATCAGTTTAATGGCTCCCCGTTTCATATTAGCGTATTCAGGTTTGGTGATGGAACTTCCGTTATCCAGCATGAAAATGTAATCAAGACCTTGTGCTTTAAGGCCGCTCCATGACATCGTGAATGCCATGAATAAAAATAAAAATGTTTTTTTCATAGTTAAAAGTTTGTTTTAGCTGGCTAAAAATAACATATTTTCCTTAATTGGTGAAATAATTTAACATAATCGAAAAAAATTAAAAATATTCAAAGTTAAAGGGATAAAAGTGGAGGATTTGGGCTTGGCACAAACCTGTTAGGTTTATCCCGTTATTACAGATAGCCCCGATAGTAACGGTTACCCCGCAGCATGAATGGAAAAGTGAGGGATTTAGTTCAGGAAAAGCCATGGCGCGAGGAGTATGAGTGGATAGCGGGAAAAGCTCCTGAAAATATAAAAACAAAAAAAGCCGCTCAAATGAGCGGCTTCATATGATCAAACGGTTCGAAGATTATTTACCTTCTTCCATTTTTCTTTTCAATTCTGCTAATGCATCGATATCTCCAAGAGTTGATCTTTCCTCGTTGTTTGAAGAAGATGATGTATTATTAGATCTGTTAGAAGATTCTCTTACGTTTTTCTTCTCTTCGTCTCTAAAAATACCAGTATGAGATACTACTACTCTTTTGAATTCTTTGTTGAATTCGATTACTTTGAAGTCAGCCTCTTCACCTTTCTTGATTTTAGATCCATCTTCTTTCTCTAATAATCTTGATGGGCAGAAAGCTTCAACTTCTACGTCTTCAAACTGTACAGAAGCTCCTTTATCGTGAACTTCTACAGCTTTACCAGCGTGGATCGTACCTTCAGCATATTTAGTTTCGAATTTATCCCAAGGGTTTTCCTGAAGTTGTTTGTGACCTAGAGATAATCTTCTAGCCTGGATGTCAAGTTCCAGAACTACAACATCTAATTTATCACCAACTGCACAGAACTCAGATGGGTGCTTGATTTTCTTAGTCCAAGAAAGATCAGAGATGTAGATTAATCCGTCGATACCTTCTTCTAACTCTACGAATACACCAAAGTTAGTGAAGTTTCTTACAGTTCCTACATGCTGAGATCCTACCGGATACTTAGCTTCGATGTTTTCCCATGGATCTTTAGATAGCTGCTTGATACCAAGAGAAATTTTTCTTTCTTCTCTGTCTAATGTTAATACTTCAGCTTCTACTTCATCACCTACCTTCACGAAGTCTCCTGCAGATCTTAAGTGAGTAGACCAAGACATTTCAGAAACGTGGATCAACCCTTCTACACCTGGAGCGATTTCTACGAATGCACCATAGTCAGCAAGAACTACTACTTTTCCTTTTACTTTGTCTCCAACTTTCAGGTCAGCAGAAAGAGCATCCCAAGGATGAGCCTCTAATTGCTTCATACCTAACTGGATTCTTGTTTTCTCATCATCGAAATCAAGGATAACAACTTTTACAGTCTGTCCGTCTTCAAGGATTTCAGATGGGTGGTTCACTCTAGACCAAGAAAGGTCTGTAATGTGGATCAATCCGTCTACCCCTCCTAAGTCGATGAATACACCGTAAGAAGTAATATTCTTAACAGTACCTTCAAGAACCTGACCTTTTTCAAGCTGAGCGATGATTTCTTTTTTCTGACCTTCGATATCTGCTTCGATCAATGCTTTGTGAGATACTACTACGTTTTTGAACTCAGGGTTGATTTTCACAACTTTGAACTCCATAGTTTTACCTACGAACTGATCGTAATCTTTGATTGGCTTAACATCAATCTGAGAACCTGGTAAGAATGCTTCGATTCCGTGTACGTCAACGATCATACCTCCTTTAGTTCTAGACTTAACAAAACCGTTAACGATTTCTCCAGTTTCGTGAAGCTCGTTTACTCTATCCCAAGCTTTAAGCGTTCTTGCTTTTCTGTGAGATAATTGTAATTGACCAGTTTTGTCTTCTCTTCTGTCAACCATTACTTCTACATCATCACCAACTTTCAATCCTGGGTTGTAACGGAATTCGTTAAGAGAAATAACACCTTCAGATTTGAAGTCGATGTCAACGATAGCTTCTTTATCAGTTAATCTTACAACTTTACCGATGATAACGTCGTTATCATTAAGGCTGCTTAGAGATCCGTTGTAGATTTCTTCTAAATCGCTTTTTCTTTTCTCGCATCTGCATCAAGACCTGATTCGAATGAATCCCAATCAAATTGTTCCGGTGCTACGTTTTGGTTTAATAAAACCTCTGCTGAATTTGTCTCTTTTGACATTTTCTAATAAAATTTGTATTCCTTCTTTTTTAACGGTCTGAATAAATGCGGATTAAAAAATACGGAAGTAATTAATTATAAGTAATTTACTCTTCAAACCTTTTGCCACAAAAGTGGGTGCAAAGATAAGGATTTTATTTGAAATTAGCAAGGCTTTTCTGTTTACTCAGTTATTCATTAAATTACTGAATGTCAAGCTTTAATATTATTAAAAAGATTCGAAGATTAAAAAATAAAAGATTGAAGCGTGTTGATATTCTACATTTATGTAACCAAGGTTGCACCCTAATCCCTCTCACCCAACACCTGCCATCTACTACCTGCCACCTAAATTCACTACCTTTGCACCATGGAACTACAATCAATTTATCAGAAGCTGCAGATTCAGGACATGAATCAGATGCAGAAATCCACCTATAAAACGACAGAAAACAATACAGATGTTGTGTTGCTATCCCCTACAGGTTCAGGTAAAACGCTCGCTTTTTTATTTCCTGTTCTTCGAAACCTAAAAAAGATGTTTCGGGAATCCAGGCTCTGATTTTAGTTCCTGCAAGAGAGCTGGCATTGCAGATTGAGCAGGTTTTCAAGTCGATGGGAACGGATTTCAAGGTTTCCGTATGTTACGGCGGCCATGATAAGAAGATTGAGGTCAACAATTTAATTGAAGCTCCGGCAGTTCTGATCGGAACTCCGGGACGCGTGGTTTATCATTTAAGAAACAATAATTTTGATCCTGGAACCATTCAGACTTTGGTTCTGGATGAATTCGACAAAGCTTTAGAACTGGGTTTTCATGAGGACATGGAATTCATTACTGGCTCACTAAAAGGTCTTTCCCAGAGAATTTTAACCTCTGCAACAGCTATGGATGAAATTCCGGCATTTACAGGATTAAAAAATGAAAAGATTATTAATTTCCTGAAATTAAATGAAGTAAAACCGGATATTCAGCTGCGAAAGGTAATGACCATTCCTGAGGAAAAACTGGATACTCTTTTTAATTTAATATGTAAAATAGGAAACAAAAGAACACTCATCTTCTGCAATCACCGTGAAGCCGTAGACCGTATTTCCGAACTTTTAAGAGAAAAAGGAATCGCAAGGGAAACTTTCCACGGAGGAATGGAACAGGATGAGAGGGAACGTGCTCTTCTGAAATTCAGGAATGATTCTGCAAGGATTTTAATAACCACGGATCTCGCCTCCCGCGGCCTTGACGTTCCTGAAGTGGAATCTATTGTCCATTATCAGCTTCCTCCCAAAGAAGATGCCTTTATCCACAGAAACGGCCGTACCGCAAGGATGAATGCCAAAGGTTTTGCTTACCTTATCATGACTGAAGATGAAAATTTCCCGTTTATTAAAGGCAACACTCCTGAAGAAAGTGTAGCAGGTTTCAATAAAGTTCCGGAGAGAACTCCTTTCCAGACCATCTACATCAGTGCAGGGAAAAAAGATAAAGTAAATAAGGTGGATATTGTAGGTTATCTTATCAAGAAAGGAGAATTGCAAAAAGAAGACATCGGCATTATTGAAGTGAAAGATACAACTTCTTATGTGGCGGTTGCCAGAAATAAAACCGTTGCTGTTTTAAAGAAATTAAGTAATGAAAAGCTGAAGGGCAAGAAAGTGAAAATGGAAATTGCTTATTAATTAAAGAACATCAGATTAAACAAAATTCAGATATGAAAATTAAAACATTCATTGCAGATGCCTTTACCAACCAGTTATTTAAAGGAAATCCCGCTGCTGTATGTATTTTAAAGGAAGCTATTCCTGAAGAAAATATGATTCAGATTGCTAAAGAATTCGGCTTTTCAGAATCGGCATTCGTCATTCAAAAAGGGCCTGCTGATTTTTCTATCCGTTACTTTTCTCCGGTTACTGAAATTCCGTTATGCGGGCATGCTACGATGGCCTCTGCGAAAGTTTTGTTTTCGGAATATCCGGATCTTGATACCTTAACATTTAAAACACAGTTTGGGCATATTCTTCAATTGAGAAAAAACAATAACCAGATTGAGATGGTGTTTCCGGTACATGAAACCGAGAAATCCCCGTTTCCTGATGATTTAAAAAATGCAATAGGAATCCAGAACATCATCAATTGCGAATACAATAAGGATCACAATATCCTGATGGTAGAAATAGAAAGCAGTAAACAGCTGGAAGAGCTAAGCCCTGATTTTGCGGCATTAAAACAGATCAAAACCACAATCAGCGGGGTTCTGGTAACTGCACCCTCTGCAAGAACCGGATACGATTTCGAATACCGCTACTTCTGGCCATGGTCAGGTTCCAATGAAGATCCTGTGACAGGAGGCGTACAAAGCTTTTTATGCAAATACTGGTCTTTGAAACTCGATAAAAAAATCCTCAATGCTTTCCAATGCTCTGAGCGTACAGGAAGCATGGAAGTGGAATTGAAAGAAGATCAAACAATAATAAGAAGCAATGCGGTGATATTCCTGGCCGGTGAAATGGATCTGATAACTGATTAATCGGTAAATACTGAAAATTCAGAAAAAATTAGACGTTACTTTACCCATTCTCCTTCATCAGCAACGTAGTTGCATTCTTTGTTGTCTTAAAAACTCAACACCACAATATATAAAACTTTGCGTTAAAATATAAGTGCACTTTTTTAACGCAAAGATTCATTTCAATACGGTCTATTTTTAAGTTTGCAAAGACAGAATCAATTGGCATTGATTCTACCAAGCTAGCCGATTTAAAAACTATTAATTTTTCCAAGCAACAAATTATCGCTAACAATCCTGTTTTGCAGGCTATAATAAAAAAATAGCTCATGAAAAGGATTCTTTCATGAGCTATTTTTGTAATATCCAGTAATCTTACTTTACTCCTTTCACCTTGGTCGGAAGAGTATAGACAGATTTTGAGGCTGTGATGAAGAGCACATCATTATTTTCTCCTCCAAAGGTTACATTAGAAGTCCAGTCTTCCTGGATAGGAATATGATAGATTTTCCTTCCGTGACGGTCGAAAACATGCACTCCTTTTCCGGTTAAATAAAGGTTCCCATGCTTATCTAGTGTCATACCGTCTGAGCCCATTTCACAAAAGAGCCTTTTCTCTGACAGTTTCCCTTCTCCCAGGATATCATATACATAAGTTTTTCCTGCATCAATATCTGAAATATAAAGCTTTTTAAACTTTTCACTTCCTACGATTCCGTTAGGCTGCACAAAAGTTTCGAGTTTAACGGTTTTGCCTTCTTTTGTCCTGTAGTAAAGACTTTTATGAGGAATTTCCTGCTTAAAATCCACCCAGTAGTCCCTTTCATACAAAGGATCTGTAAAATACATTCCTCCGAAGGCATCATTCCAGATATCATTGGGCCCGTTCAGCCTTTTTCCCTCAAAGCCTTTCAGGATTACTTCTATCTTTTTATCTTTTGAAATTTTCCAGATCTCACCCTGATCATCGGAACAGGTAATGAGATTTCCGTCCTTATCAAAATGAGTTCCGTTTGCCCGGCCTGTTTTTCCTAAAAACTCAACAATTTTATTGGTTTTCCAGTCCCAGTAATAGATTTTATCATTAGGCTGGTCAGTGAAATAAACATTTCCCTGCTTATCTGAAGACGGTCCTTCTGTAAAACTGAATTGTTCTGAAACCTTCGCCGGCTGTACATCTTCATAAAACATATTGCTATAATTTACTGATTGACAGTTTATCAATGCGAAAACCAAACCAATTATACCCAGGCTGCGTATCTTTTTCATTCCTCTTTTTAAAAAACTGCAAGTTACAACATCAGCCATAAGATTCAAATACATTTACTCATTTTGATATAATAAAAATTAAAATACGAAATGTCCTAATCGTCCTATTTTTGAAGCAGATGGTATTAGTTCAAAAATACTTTTATCAAGACCTTTGCTACGGTAAGATCAATACTTTTTTTCCTTTTAAAACTGACTGAAAAACCGTTTGATCCGGCCTTAAATATCCCCTTAATACTTTTTCAACTTAACCCAAGTAACACAATGAGCGCAGAATCAAGCAGCGATAAATTGATAGAAACCGAAAATGAAACATTCAGAAATTCAGTAGGAACTATGGATGAAACGGGAAAGCGAAAATGGGTCTTTCCCCGAAAACCAAAAGGAAAATATACCAACTACAGAAATTATGCAAGTTATTTCATGCTGGCTGTATTTTTCGGGCTGCCGTTTGTAAAGATCAATGGTAATCCGTTTCTCCTGATCAATGTAATTGACAGAAGGTTTTTTATCCTTGGACAGCCCTTTTACCTTCAGGATTTCTTTATTCTTGCACTGGGGGCAGTAACTTCAGTAATCTTTGTCATGTTGTTTACAGTAGTTTTCGGGAGAATATTCTGCGGATGGCTGTGTCCTCAAACGCTTTTTATGGAAATGGTATTCCGTAAAATAGAATACTGGATAGAAGGAGACAGAAATAAGCAGATGAAATTGGACAGACAGGAATGGGACGCTGAAAAAATCAGAAAAAGAATACTGAAATGGTCTGCCTTTGCCTTCATATCCTTACTTATCGCCCACTTCATGTTCATGTACATTGTAGGATATGAAGAAGTATTCCGGATTATGAAGGAAGGTCCGGAAGCCAATTCGGTAAAATTCCTTGTTATGATATTCTTCACGATGACATTCTATTTTGTGTTTGCATGGCTCCGCGAGCAGGTTTGTACCTTGGTTTGTCCATACGGAAGGCTTCAGGGTGTATTGATCGACAAGCAGACCATCAATGTGTATTATGATTTCAAAAGAGGGGAAAACCGTTCGAAATGGCGAAATAATGAAGACAGAAAAGCTGCAGGAAAGGGAGACTGCATCGACTGTCATCAGTGTGTGGTTGTATGTCCTACGGGTATTGATATCCGAAACGGACAGCAGTTGGAATGTGTCAACTGTACAGCCTGCATCGATGCCTGTGATGAAGTAATGGATAAGGTGGGACTTCCTAAAGGATTAATCCGCTACGCCACAGAAGCGGAAATTGAAAATCAGGAACCTTTCAGATTTACCTCAAGAATGAAGGCTACAGCGGTATTCCTGGCACTGTTAATCGGATTTCTGGGATTTCTGATGTACGACCGTGGCTCCATGGAAGCTAAATTCATCAAACCGGCAGGATCTACATTTTTCATTAAAGACGGTAAGATCACGAATACTTTTATTTATACTCTTTTAAATAAGTCTAATGAGAAAAAGGTTCTTACCATCAAAGTCATGACTCCGGCCAATGCGGAAATTACTTATTTCGGCTCAGAAAAAATCATTCTGAAAGGCGATCAGATTCTGAAAGGAAATATCAATATTACTTTCCCTGAAGAAGACATTAAGTTTTCCAAGCAGAATATGGTCATTGGCGTGTTTGATGAAAAAGGAGAAATGCTGGATTCGTTTGAGACTACTTTTGAGGGACCGTTTAAGCTTTTGTTGTGATACGGGGTGTGGGTTACGGAATATAAGTTACGGGTTACGGGTTGCGGGTTGCGGGATTCGCGGTGGTGGGATTAGAGTTACAGGCACGGGATTAAATATTGAACCTTGAACTGTGAACTTTCAAACCTTGTATTTTCTCATAAACTGCGTAGGAGTCATTCCGGAGCTTTTCCGGAATACTCTTACAAAGTAGGAATATTCTTCATAGCCAAGCCGGAAAGCAATTTCCACAAGGCTTTCATCGAGGTACATCAGCATTCTTTTGGCTTCCAGCACTACCCTTTCGGTAATGATGTCGGTGGCTGTTTTCTGAACAACAGACTGGGCAATCCTGTTGAGATGTTTGGGGGTAATTCCCATTAAAGACGCATAATAGGAAATTGATTTCTGATCTGTAAAATGTTGTTCTATCAGATTTTCAAAGTCCTGATAATGTTTAAAATAAGAAAGACTGGCAGAAGAAGCATGTATATCATGATCTTTTGAAAAGAGCCTTGCCGCATTGATGAAAATTTGGGACATCAGAGAAAGAATAAATCCTTCCTTCATAAAATCCTGGGCGTGGAACTCTTTCCCCAATTCCAGAAAAAGACGGTTTATTTTTTCCAATTCAGCAATCTCCAACTGTAATTTCCTGGGGAATGACACAGAACCAAAAAACGGGAAATTTCTCAGTTTCTGGTTGACATAATGCATTTCATAAAACTCCTGTGAGCAAAAGAAAATATATCCGTCAATATCTTCCGAAAGCTCCCAGCTGTGGACCTGTCCCGGAGAAAGGAAAAACAGGCTTCCTTTTGAAACATCATACCTCTGAAAATCGATCTCGTGAGTGCCTTTCCCTTTGGTAAAAAGAACAGCAGCATAGAAATCGTGCCGGTGCGGCTTTTCAATATGCCGGTGCCCCACCACAAGATGCTCCTTCATGGTATTGAAATAAAAATCCGAGGTATTCCTGCCGGACTGGAAAAGTTCAATATGAAGAACAGAGATAGGATTCATTGTCGTTTATAAACCAGTGTAAATATATTGTAAAAAGAGGTAAAACACAACCGAAAAAGGATAGCCAATAAAAAGAATTCCCTTCTACAGAACATTTGCAGAGATAATACCGGTGCATATTTGCATCCGAGTTCAAAAAATTTTTATCTTTGACTTTTAGGATTTGTAAAATGAAAATAAATTTACCTGACAAACTGTATTATTCCATAGGAGAAGTGGCCAAAGCTTTTGATGTAAACACTTCTCTGATACGGTATTGGGAGCAGGAATTCCCTATCATCAAACCTAAAAAAACAAAAAAGGAAACCGCTACTTTACTCCTGAAGACATCAAGAACCTGCAGATGATCTATCATCTGGTAAAGGAAAAGGGGTATACACTGGATGGGGCAAGAATCGCCTTAACCACCAACAGTAAAATTTCTGAAACGGTAACACTCATTGACCGTCTTGAATTTATAAAAGCTGAGCTTCAGAAGCTGAAAGCTTCGCTGGCAGATAAAGATTCAGAATAATTTTATAAGATTTGCCACTAATTTCACAGATTTGCACGAATGATTACGTGTAAATATGACTGCACATAAATGTTAACAATTTGCATAAAGTCTAACATAAATATTCGTGCAAATCTGTGAAATTAGTGGCTAAAATTCTATACATTCTTTCATATTAAAATCATTCCACATTTATCATATGAATTATTCTTTATTAAGTTTTCATCTTAATGAGCATCAATTTGTATACATCAATGGCTCATTTTAAATTATTTTAAAGATATTCACAGAATATTCCTGCCCCTATTTCTTCAAATAATTCTATACAAGTATGTACACAGATGTAATTTAAAAATCATTTAAATGAATTTATTGTACAAAACTACCCTTTTTGCATCTCCTCATTGCTTCAACTTATTTTTATCGATAAGTTTACTTCATGATGAGAAAAAACTATTACCAGAAACTGGCATTCATGGGAATGCTGCTGATCGTGCTGCTGGCTTTCCAAAAATACACCAGCAGGGAAAAAGAACATTTTCCGGAAGTTAAATTCATTACTGAACATTCCGTTTCTCTGAATCTGACTGATTTCGATCCTAATGGCCTGGATGAAATGCAATGGAAACATTTAGGGTTTTCAGAGAAGCAGGTTTCTACTATCCTCAATTACAAACAAATTGTAGGAGGTAAATTCAAATCGAAAGAACAATTAAAAAATGCTATGCAATTTCTGCTGAAAAATTCGCAGAACTGGAATCTTTCATCCTCCTTCCGGAAACTGCAAAAGAGAAACATTTTGAAAAATTCACTAATGAAAAGAAAGAGATTACTGTTTCAAAAAATTCAATCCAGACAGGCTTTCTGCTTCGGAGTGGATAGAGATGGGCTTTAGTGAAAAACAGGCTGAAGCTATTTTAAAATAAAATAGCAACAAATTTGCTAAATCCTTACTGAAAGGGCGCTTGAGAGGATTTTGAAAAAAGGAGGTAATGAATTAGTAATGGTACTTACTGCGTTGTTTTACAATACACTTCCTTGTAACTCGTTATCAAAGATATAAAAATTTCAATACACTTACAACCGGCTCTATTCAAAAAAGGAACGCAGACCACTGTTTCTTTGTATTTCTATGGTATAATTCGGGTTAGAAAATGTCTTGTTTGTTGATTGGGCTTTAAATCGCGAGCTATTTATTGTTGGAAGCAATCGTAGTTATTATAATTACTGCTAATCTAACCGTACATATTTAAGGGCGTCTAATAGCACCAAGCATCCTAATATTGCCATTTCAATGTCGCAAAGCAGAACATTGAAAATTTTCCACCATGGCTTTTACCGCTTGGATTACCCCGATAAGCAGACTCTCTAATGCTGACGGACCGGGCTATCCGCTATATCGTTTGCGCCCAAAAGAACGCTCAAAAGGATGCCGCTTCTATTTGAGAAGGTAAATTCTGTTATGGGAGACTTAGTAAGCTTCATTGGTATAAGCAGATGATATTACGCCAATCTTTCCTCCCGGATAGCCTCTGTCTTATGTTGATGATTACGAATAGCTACCGAAAATTAACCTCCAAAAATAGGTAAGAAAATAAAAATTGCCACTGAATGGGGACATTGCTAAAATAAATTTCTACATCTTTAGAAAAAATAGCAAAAACTTACTATTTCTGATTTTACTAAACATTCCATTCAATATTTAACTTTGAAAGCATCCACGCTTCAGGCGTGGCTTAGCCCACTAACGCTATGCACACACATCTGATTACGCTGCTTAATAAAAGAATACAGGATGCTATGATCCGGTTTTCAAGACTGCCAGGAGAAAATTTCTACCTGCACGACAGCTTATGTAATCAATTATTATACAACTGCAAATTGTTTATTGAATACTACATCAGCTTGTTCAAAACTTTTAACTTCCTTCCCTCAGAGCCTAACCAATATATAAAAAGGCAGTTACTTATAAAAGATTATCTCAATGATCTGCCACAACTGACTAACAGTACCATTGATAAAAAAATACAGGAAATAATTCAAAGTTCCATACAG